>NZ_JAQZSM010000049.1:853-11236 GCF_028745735.1 Roseinatronobacter alkalisoli | reverse complement strand
AATCCAGATCCGCATTGCCCTCATCAACCGCTTCAATGCGCTCGGCACCGCTGAGATCGTTCGCGTGGCCTGACGCCGACGGGGAGAGGGGCCATCATGCCTCAGGCATGAGTTGCGCAACAACGCCCATCAGAGTCGTGGTTTCCTGTCGATCCGACTCTCGGTTTCGGGATCGAACAGATGCATTGTTTCAACCTCGGGAGCGATAAAAACCTCATCTCCTATCTCCAGCGGCCTGCGGTCTCGAAAGAGAATCGTATACTTGGTATTTCCGACCGCTACCGACGCAACCGTTTCGCCGCCCATGGGTTCGACAACTTCAACAATGGCAGCAATCCCTTCACCCGGAGCGACCAGACGTAAATTCTCAGGCCGCACTCCGCCGATGAAATTCTTCGGCAGATCCCCTGGCCGACCGCCTCCCCTCCAGCCGAAGCGGGCACCTGAAATCATGAAGCCGTCGCCATCGACATTGGCGGGCATCAAGTTCATCGACGGTGAGCCTATGAAGCCCGCAACAAAGAGGTTTTGAGGTGCATCGTATACATCGATCGGGCGGCCGACCTGCTGAATTACACCACCGCGCATGACGACGATTTTATCGCCCATGGTCATTGCCTCGACCTGATCATGCGTGACATAGACGGAAGTGGCCCTAAGCCGCCGGTGCAACGCCTTGATCTGAGCGCGCATTTCTACCCGCAGCTTGGCGTCGAGATTGGACAGTGGTTCATCAAACAAGAATACCGACGGGTCACGTACGATGGCGCGTCCCATTGCGACCCGCTGCCGCTGTCCGCCGGACAACGCCCGAGGTGTGCGATCAAGTAGCGGGGTGAGTGCGAGCAGCTCTGCCGCCTCATTCACCCGGCGATCCATCTCCGCCTTGGGTGTCTTACGCATGCGCAAGCTGAACTCGATGTTCTGACGCACAGTCTTATGCGGGTAGAGCGCGTAGTTCTGAAACACCATTGCGATGTCACGATCCTTGGCAGGAACGTTGTTCACCACCTTGCCGCCGATACGAGCTTCGCCCGCCGAAATGCTTTCCAAACCGGCTATCATTCTTAGCAGAGTGGATTTACCACAGCCCGACGGACCAACCAGAACAACGAATTCTCCGTCTTCGATTGTCAGATCGATTCCAGCGATGATTTCCAACGCACCGAAGTGTTTTTGCACCCCGGACAATGTGACCGATGCCATTATTCAGTCCTTTCTTTAATCTACTGGGCCGGGCGTTATTTCACCGCGCCACTGGTCAGTCCGTTCACGATCTGCCGTTCGAACAGAAGGTAAAGAAACAGGATTGGCACAATTGTGGTTATAGTGAATGCGTTGATCAGCGGCCAATCGGTGATGCCCATGCTGTCACGCATCAGAAACAGCTGATATGGCAAGGTGCGCATGTCGCTAGAGGTGGTGAACGCCAGCACAAAGGGAAATTCGTTCCACGCCTCCCGCAGCGAAAGAATGCCTGCGGTAACCATCCCCGGAAGAGAGATCGGCACAACCACTTTCCAGATCCGCTGCCAGATCGAGGCGCCATCAATGGCGGCCGCCTCCTCAAGCTCTTTCGGTACAGCCTGAAAGAATCCGATCAGGATCCAGGTTGCCATCGGAACGGCAGTGGCTGTGTAGGTGATAATCAGAACTGTGTAAGTGTCCAGAAGGTTTAAAGACTCGACAAGATCATACAATGGAATGATCAAACTGGCCCTTGGAAGGATGCGCGGGATAAGTATGAACAGGAGCAGGATGTGCCGCCAGCGAAAGGCGTAGCGTGCAAAGCCGTATGCCGCCAAAACGGATACGAACAGTGTGATCGCGGTCGAGACCAAGGCAAGAAACAAACTGTTCATCATGTAGTTCGGAAACCCGTCCGACGTCAGCACGCGCCTGTAGTTGTCGAACGTCGGGTCATCGGGCAGGAACCCACCTGTATAGAGAGTCAGTGGCGTCTTGAACGACGCGGACAAAGACCAAAGGATGGGCAGCACTGCCCAGAGCGTGATCAGGAGAAGCACGCCCCAAGCCACAACGCGAGTTCCCAATGGACGGTTTATGCTGCTATTATCTGTCATCACGGGATCTTCCGGCTGCACGAAGAAAAATGGCGCTGAGCGCTATATTGATGATCAAGATCACAATCATCACAGCAGCACCCGTGGAATAGTTCAGATCACGGAAGGCCAGTTGGTACATATAGACCGCCAGCACCTCTGTTGATCGCCCTGGCCCGCCGCCTGTCAGTGGCAAGATGATGTCGAACATATTGAAACTGGCAAAGCTGAGCCACATGAGCGCCAGTGAGAGCATGGGAACGATCGACGGGATCGTGATATGTACGAACTTCTGCCAGCTTCCCGCGCCATCTATTTCTGCGGCGGCATACATTTCGGGGTCGATTGTTTGCAGTCCACCCAACAGAATTAGGGTGGCGAAGGGCGCGATGAACCAGACATTCGCCATAGTAATCACCATAAGTGCCTTGTCCGGGTCCGCCAGCCAAGACACGGTTGACCCACCGAGAGCCGCTGAAATCTGTGTGGCGATGGCGGCGTCGCCAGTGAAGAGAAACCGCCACATCACTGCGGCTGCAACTCCTGAAACCAGATAGGGGATCAGCGCGATGGCCCGAAAGACGCTGCGCGCAAAAGCAATCTGATTAAGAACCAGCGCATGGACCAGAGACATCAGCAAACCGATCACAATCGTCGCACCGACGAATATGAGCGAGATCAACAGCGAATTCTGAAATCCTGGTGATCGAAACAAGGTGCGATAATTGGCAAGCCCAACGAAGGGTTCTTCCGCTTCCCAGACCTCAATCTGAAAGAACGACATAATGATACCCCGCACGACAGCATAGCCCAGTACGCCGGCAACTATCGCTATAGCTGGGAAAAGCAGGACATACGGCGTCATGCGCATTGTGATCTTGTCGCGCAAACTGCCTTCTACGATCGTCGCCACACTTGATCTCCTCAGGTGATCTCGTTCCGGAAACGGGGGTAAGTTGGCACCCCCGTCACCAATTGGTCAGGTTGCGTCTTAATTGCCAACCAAAGCAGAAATAGCCGCTTGATGGGTCGCAGCGATTTCGGCCGCATCCTGCTCGGGATTTTGCAGCGCTGCTTGCATTGCGTCCAACAGGATCTGATAGATCTGTGTCTGCCGAGGATGGCTCGGAAGTGGAGTCAGATTGGCAAACTCTGGTGCGAACTGCGCCGCCCAAGGTTTCACGGCGTTGTACTCTTCTGATTCAAATACTGAAAGCACCGTCCCCGGTTGGTACCGCGCCGAGACCTCACCCACGTTTTCCGCGCGCGCCATGTATTGCAGGACTTTCAAAACTGACTCGTCTTCAGCAGCACCAGTGGTAACCAGGAAGGGCCAGCCTAGTGTCATCGTTCGCCCTTCACTCTCGGCACCCGGACGCGATGGCGGACGGCTGCCATCCCATTCCTGACCCCAGGACAGAGATTCGTTCACCGTGGGATAAACATTGTCACCGATCATCGCCTGCGCGGCATCACCGCCGATGAAGGCGCTGCGCATAGCCCCCGAATCCCATGCCAAAACGTCCTGCGACGTCAGACCTTCTGCGACCAATGTTTGATAGAAGTTTAGCAAATAACGCCCGGCATCAGAATCGATCTGAGGAACGCCGTTTTCCCACTGTCCGCCCATAGCCATGAAGGTGGAGAGAAACCACACGGGATCATGCGCACGACTTCCGATCACCGAATAACCGATCCGGCCTTCGGCTTTCATCGCCCGCGCAACATCAAGTACGTCATCCCATGTCTGTGGAACGTCCAGCCCTGCGTCTTCCAGCCAATCCTTGCGATAAGTGTACCAGAACGGGCCAGCATACAAGGTCAAGCCATAGGGAGTGTCGTCAATGGACGCCATATCAAGACCGATCGACGAGATGTCATCGATCGATGCGGCATCCTCGGAGCGCCATTGTTCCATCATCCCGCTAACATCGCGCACAGCGTTCTGGGCAACCAGTGGCGCAAGGCCATCAGCAGGGACCTGTACGATGTCTGGAGCTCTGTTGGCGCGTGCAGCACGAAGCGTATCAGCCACAGCCTGTTCAAGCGGGATCACATCAGTTCGCACTCTGATGCCGGGATTTTCTGCGTGGAAGGTTTCAAACGCATCCGCCGGAATGAAGTTTTCACGACCGAACCAGACGGTGATCTCTGTGACGTCCTGTGCATAAGCTGCGGATGTGACGCCAAGGATGGCGGTTCCGGACAGGAACGTTGCACATACAAGGGCTGTTGCGGTGCTCGCGATGCCGAATTTTCTGTAATGTTTCATCTCTTGGTCCTCCCAATTGTCGATTCAGTGTTCTGCACATCCTCAACCGTTACGGTGGTCGCGACGTGCATGTTGGTAAGGGTCATTCCTGTTCCTCCCTTGCATCGGGCGATCTCCCGCCCACTCCCTCCGCAACCGTCAGGCAACGGATTCCTTGATCTCCTGCCCATCAGGCCGCCCGGCCTTTGTGGGACTGGGAATGCTATTGAGTTCTCTCAGGCTCTGGCGGATCGGTGCCTGTCTGCAAAGCACTTGGTATTGATCATAAAGCGCACCGTAGGCCGATGCTCTGGACGGGTCAGGATCGAAGATTGTCACCGCCTTTGCGCCGAATTTGCGGGCGCCCTCCGGGTAATCCGGCACGATTTCTCCTGCCACAGCGCCATGTATCGCAGCGCCGACCGCAGTTGCGTTGTCAATCTGGGGTACTTCTATGACCCGCTGCATGACATCAGCCATCATCTGGATAAGGACGGGGTTCTTCGTAGCCAGCCCGCTGGTCATAACGACGCGATTGATTGCAAAACCGTCGGCCTCGAACAGATCCAAAACCGATTTCGCGCCAAAGCACAGCGCTTCCATCAATGCGCGATAAATGCCCACCGCCGTGGTTTCCAGTGTCATCCCAAAAAGCATACCCGACAGGTTGGAATCCGCCAAAGGCACGCGGTTTCCATTCCACCAGTCGACAGCCAGCAGGTGGCTGTCGCCCGGCTGCATTCCATCTACTGCGGCGTCATAGGCGGCGAAGCTGTTTGCAGAGGTGTCGCCTTTAGGAAAGGTGCGGACGAACCACGCCAGAATATCCCCAAAACAGGCCTGCCCTGCCTCATAACACCAGAGGTCGCGCACAGACCCATTCCATGCGACGCCTTCGATACCTTTCGGCAGAGGTCGGAAGTCGTCACTCAGAAACATATAGGCAGCGGACGTGCCAAGGGCGCCTACGAAACTGCCTCCTGATACCACGTTGATTGCCGGCAAAACGACGTGTGAGTCAATGACCGCGACAGCAACAATCGCTCTCCCGGTAATCCCTGTCCGTTTACGCCACTCCTTGGACAAGCCACCCGCCGATGAACCAACCTTCACTGGGTCTCGGAGCCGTTCCTCAAGCCCCGGCACCAGCCCTTCTGGATATCGATCAGAATACTGCGCCTTGAAAGCCGCGAATGCCAGGCTGCGGGTTTCTCGTCCCGTTAATTGCCAGACCAACCAATCACCTGCTTCAATGAACCGATTGGTTTCAGCCCACAGATCCGGAGCCTCGGCCTGCATCTGAGCCGCCTTCGCTACCAACCACTCGCCAGACAGTTTTCCACCAAAATTGTCCAGAAACGCGCCGCCTTTGGCATTAATTTCATCAGCATATGGCTGCGCAGACCCGTGTTTCCATAGCTTCACATAGGCATGGGGCGCATCCGGGTGCAGTACCGAAAGTGGCGTGCCGTCGCGCTTCGCCGGCATTGGGCTCGATGCGGTGAAGCCCAGGCCAATCGCGGCGATATCACGCCCTCTGCCCAAAGCAGACAAAATAGCCTCTGCTGCCTCAGCATAATCAGGTGCGTTCTGAAGCGCCCATCCCCGCGGCAATGCCTTGCCTCCGGGAGTGGTCCGCATCATCACGCCATGCCGATAAGGGTAGGTATGGCTCGCTATCTGCAGACCTGTATCGACTTCAAGCAGCACGCCGCGCGCGGATTCCGTGCCATAGTCCAGCCCAATGATGCAAGCACCAGTCATGCTGCTACCAACTTACGGGCAGCTTCAGTCACCGCTTGCTCGGTCAGTCCGAAATGTTCGAACAAAACATCCGGCGCCGCAGATTCGCCAAAGCTGTCGATGCCGATGCAGGTGCCTTCCAAACCCACGTACTTGCGCCAGTAATCAGTAGAGCCCGCCTCGACCGAGAGGCGAGGCACACCGGCAGGCAAAATCTCTGCCTTGTAGTTGGCGCTTTGCCGGTCAAACTGATAGGTAGATGGCATAGACACGACCCGAATCCCGATGCCGTCTTCACCCAATCGCCGAGCCGCCGCCAAGCCCAGCGGCACCTCAGAGCCAGTAGCAATGATGACTGCTTGCAGATCGCTTTTTTCACGTTGCAGAATGTATCCACCTTTGCGGATCAGGCCGACCGTTTCAGCATCGCGGGTCTGAAAATCCAATCCCTGCCGACTGACGGCCAAAACAGTAGGTGTCTGTTCATGTTCTAGGGCCAGTCGCCAAGCGACAGCAGTTTCCACGCTGTCACAGGGACGCCAGACATCCATGTTTGGTATCATCCGCAGGGTCGCCAACTGCTCAATCGGCTGATGTGTCGGCCCATCCTGCCCAAGTGCGATTGAGTCGTGCGACAAGACGTAGATCGCGCCGAGTTTCATCAGCGCCGCCATCCGCATTGCGTTGCGGGCATATTCGGAGAACACCACATAAGTCCCGCCGAAAGGTCTTATTCCGCCATGCGCCAAAAGGCCGTTCATGATTGCTGCCATGCCAAGCTCGCGCACGCCATAATAAATATACGTCCCACCCGATGCGGCAGTGATCGGCTCCATCTCATTCCATGTTGTCAGGTTGGACCCCGCCAGATCGGCCGATCCGCCAGTCAGTTCAGGCAGGATCTTGGCAAAAGCCGAAATAGTATTCTGGCTCGCCTTGCGTGAGGCGATGCTTTCTCCGTTTTGCACAGTTTCAGCAACAAAAGCATCGGCGAAAGCCTCGAACTCATCTGGCAGTGACCCAGACATTCGGCGGTCAAATTCCGCTGCGAGTTCCGGATAGAGCGCGGCCCATGCAGCGTGTTTTTCTACCCAATCCGCTTCGTCCCTAGCCCCCTTCTCTCGGGCATCCCAAGCTTTTGCCACCGCATCAGGAACTTCGAACGGACCATATGGCCAGTTCAACGCACTACGCGTAGCTTCGATTTCGCTGTCACCCAAAGGATTGCCGTGGCAGTCATGGCCACCTGCCTTAGTTGGAGCGCCCTTCCCGATAGTGGTTCGGCAGCATATCAGTGTGGGGCGTGACACATCGGCCTTCGCCTCTGCGAGTGCATGATCCACTGCCTCCACATCGTGACCGTCGATAGCAGGGATGACTTGCCAGCCATAGGATTCGAACCGCTTCGGCGTGTCATCGGTAAACCAACCGTCAACCTTGCCATCGATAGAAATGCCGTTGTCATCGTAAAGCACAATTAATTTGCCCAGCTTCAACGTCCCGGCCAATGAGCAGACCTCGTGCGAGATTCCTTCCATCAAACAGCCGTCACCAACGAAAGCATAGGTAAAATGATCGACAAGCTGATGTCCGGATCGGTTGAAGCGATGGGCCATGACCTTTTCAGCGATTGCCATGCCTACTGCATTAGCAACACCTTGGCCCAAAGGACCGGTAGTGGTTTCAACCCCAGGGGTGTAGCCGCGCTCTGGATGACCTGGTGTTTTACTATGCAAAGTGCGGAACTGCCGCAAATCGTCGATTGTCACATCATAGCCAGTCAAGTGCAGCAAGCTGTAAATCAACATCGATCCATGACCATTACTCAATACGAAACGGTCGCGGTTCGCCCATCCGGGATTTGCAGGATTATGCCGCAGATGGCGCGACCAAAGTGCAACGCCGATCTCTGCCATACCCATTGGCATCCCCGGATGTCCTGATTTCGCCCGCTGCACCGCATCCATCGAAAGCGCCCTGATCGCATTCGCCATGTCGGTCGTTGAAGCATGAGAGATCTGGGACATTCTGCTGTCTTCCTTAATTTCGCTGGGGAAAACAGGTGCTTGAGTCGGCGTATCGGCCTTTCCTGCGCCAGTCCCCCTTCTGACATGAACTAGGTAGCCAGTGTAGTGGACGTAAGTCAACTATCTTTTGTCTAATACTAGTCAAAAGATTATTCACTTGCTGCATAGCACCTTCCTAATCTGACTGGATACGCCTAATATCACCTTGAACAAGTGAGGGAAGCGAATGAAGCGGACACCGGTTGCATGGGACAGCACAGCGTTATTGAACGCAGGAGAGCTGCTGACCCTGATCGCGCGTGGCAACGCGAAAACACGGTCTGATTTGATCGAGGCCACTCGCCTCTCACGCATGACCATGTCGCAGCGGCTTTCAGCTTTGATGGGCGCAGGCCTAGTTGAAGAAACACCCCAAACACTGCCAAGCGGTGGCAGGCCCACGCGACAACTGCGCCTAAGCCCGGCTGCAGGGCATTTGCTCGTGGCCAATATAGGTGAAACCCACCTACATTTGGCCGCCACGGATCTAACAGCGTCTGTGCTTGCTGAACGCACGATCCCATTCGACATTGGCAATGGCCCCGATGTAGTGCTGGGCATGATCTCTGAAGGCTTCACAGCTCTGGCAGCCCTCCTTCCGCCTGGCACAGGGCCGCTGTTCGGCATCGGTCTGAGTCTGCCAACTCCGGTGGACTTCGCCGCTGGCGTCGTGGTTGGGCCATCGGTTCTATATGGATGGGACGGCTTCGAAATCCGCACCCGGCTCGGCGCGCGATATGGTGTGCCTGTCTATGTGGAAAACGACGTGAACCTTATGACGATCTTTGAACACCGTCACAATTACGCTGACGTCGATGATATGATCTTCATTAAAGTTGGCACTGGTATCGGCAGTGGGATTGTGTCGAATGGCCGGATTCTTCGGGGCGCCAAAGGCGCGGCGGGAGATATTGGTCATATCGGGATCAAGTCGAAACATCCGCCCCTATGTCGCTGTGGAAAATTTGGATGTCTTGAAGCACTGGCCGGGGGCTGGGCGCTAGCGCGGGATCTGACAACCGCCGGATTGCCTGCCACCACAGCCCGCGATGTGATCGAACTGTTTAACCGGCAGACCCCTCTGGCCTTGATGTTGTTGCGTCAGGCCGGCCGTAATGTAGGCGAGGTTGTCTGCGAGTTGGTAAGCGTGCTGAACCCCGCGATGATCGTTGTCGGCGGGACGATATCCCAAGCTGGCGATACGTTGTTGGACGGAGTGCGCGAGCTAGTCTATCAGCGCTGCCTACCCCTTGCGACCAGCGATCTGAAGATCGTGGTCAGCAAGGCGCACGAAGATACCGCCATCTTAGGTGCTGCCCTTCTGGTGCTGGATAGTATTTTTGACATGAGCGAAATTGATGGCGTTCTGAATAGAGTGGCTCTGGAAGCCTCAACGCTGGCGACTCAAGAAATCTGAAGCCGAACCGCCCTGACCTGCCGCGGCTCAAATGATCGCCTATGGCCCGAGGTCGGCAACGCAGTCTGCTGAGGCGCAAGTCGACCAGAGAAGACCACATCACCCGCCACGACGTCCTGTTAAAACGGTGGATTCCGACCGGGACAGAAACGTCTGAGTTTTGACCACCTGAGGCGCACACCAGCGCCTTCATCGGCGCTCTGATGACCGTCCGCATTGCGGGACGAAGCTGCCGGTCAGGGATATGTGATATTGCTGGTTCCCATTGCTGAAATGCGGGTAGGATCTAGATGCACGACCATGGAGCCCTGCCGATGACAATCGATAAACGAATTGTTCTTTCTAGCGACCATTCCGCCATTCAGATGCGCCAAGTCATTGCCGTTCATATCAAAGCACTTGGCTGGCAAGCCATCGACATCGGCCCTATGACAGCGGAAAGCACACCCTACCCTAAGCATGGTGAAGGTGCTGCGAGGCTCGTCGCTTCAGGCGATTGTCGTTTTGGCATTTTACTTTGTGGCACCGGACAGGGCATCATGATGGCTGCAAACAAGGTCAAAGGCATCCGGTGCGGTGTTTGCATGGATACGTTCTCGGCCCGCATGATCCGTCAGCATAACGATGCAAACATGCTTTCGATCGGTGTCCGCGTGGTTGGTGAAGGACTTGCTCTGGATATCGTCGATGCTTTCCTGACCGCCCAGTTTGAAGGCGGAAGACATGCAGCGCGGGTGGAAATGATCCAAACACTGGAGATGTAGCGCACTCCACCACCGACCCTCCGCTCTGGACTCTTCGCGTTGATGCTCAACCAAGGTATTTGCGGCAGCTATGCGGACC
>NZ_JAQZSM010000049.1:0-843 GCF_028745735.1 Roseinatronobacter alkalisoli | reverse complement strand
GGGTGGAAATGATCCAAACACTGGAGATGTAGCGCACTCCACCACCGACCCTCCGCTCTGGACTCTTCGCGTTGATGCTCAACCAAGGTATTTGCGGCAGCTATGCGGGACGAAGCTGCCGGTCGCTGCATCTGCCGATCCGTCTCTACGTCGCGTCTTATGTTCTAAGCGGAGGCCAGCAAGCGATCCCAAGACGACGTGCGATATCATTCGAACAGCCCGAACTAGCAGCCATTCGCCACCTGCGAATTTGTGACTTTCGACTTCCTACACCCTTCGGTATGAAGCGGCCATCACATCACGGGATCACAATGCTTTGTTATTTCAAGATGAGAGCAGCCAATGCTCTTATTCTCCTCGCAACTCTTTCAACTCAGCCTGTTTTGGCGCAGAGTCCAGAAAGTGACAGCTGGACCGAGCGCAAGTGCGAGCTTTACACCGCCGCATGGCACCACCTTGCCGGTGATGGCGTTCCCGAGGGCGTTTCAGAGGGATTTGTGACCGATCACGATGCGTTCCTTGCGTCTGGATGCCTTGATCGCGGTCACGTCTGTCCACGTAGCCCGCACGAGCGGGAAATCGCTGACATGCTGTCGCTCATGGCAGTGGCAGAAGGAATGGCGGGGTCATTCCTGCCCTTCAGTTGCGCCGACTGATCGAAACACTGGGACTTGAACGTGAAGCCAATTCTTCCAATCCTTGTTCTCATTCTTATCGCAACACTCGGCCGAACTGCGACTGCAGAGGTGGTTTGCACCTTGGTCGCTGATGCGCATACCAGGGCCATCGTTATCGAGGAAGGCGACTGCACGACGCGCGTGACTCCTGCATCTACCTTCAAGA
>NZ_JAQZSM010000048.1 GCF_028745735.1 Roseinatronobacter alkalisoli | reverse complement strand
TCTTGAAGCTGACCCGCTCTGGCCACCAGATTTTCTATGAATTGGGCATCTAATTCTGCAAGAGAGAGTAGGTCAGTCTGTTTCAATTTTCGTTGTCTCCGAAGCACCTTTTGGCAACTGCGCTTAGCCACCTTCGGTGTATTTCGCTGATAGTTCAACTGCCTGGGCTCCGGCAGCGAAGCTGCCTTTCGTGCGATAGCAGCGAATTGGTGCTTCGTCCCACTCCCGGACCATCATGGAAATTGCGGTGAAAGTCCCCTTCGAGCCCTGAGCGGTAACCAGGGCTGCCGGTTCGAAAAGTGTTGGCAGCCCCATGTTCATGCTCCAATCTCACCGCAAAACACAGAGGGGTAACTATGTCCATCATCAGTCACATCACGCTCGGGACCAACGACGTGGAGCGTGCCGGTCGCTTCTATGACGAGGTTCTTGGCGTTCTTGGTTTTGAGCGTTTGCCCAAGCCTGCAGGCAAACCGCCAGCCTATGAGAAGGACGGAATGCCGACGATTTACCTTTACCCGCCAGAAGATGGCCGTCCTGCCACATGGGGGAATGGCACTCATATCGCCTTTGTCGCGGAGACCAAGGCGGTTGTTCACAGCTTCCACGAAAATGCACTTCGCGTGGGTGGAAGCTGTGCGGGAAAACCGGGTCCAAGACCGCAATACGGCGATAATTACTATGCCGCATATGTTCGCGATCCTGACGGCAACAAGCTGCAAGCTGTCTGTTACGCGACGGCTGATTGAGGACTTTCGGCTCTGTTCCAGCGTCCGCACCGTCCCGCACACCCGCCATCCGGCTGTGAATCGGCGTGCTGCACCGCCGCAAGTCGGCTTAGAGCCCATCAGCGACATTTATCGAGTTGCAGAAATGACCGCTCTTGGGTATCCGCGATTTATTCTATTGTTGCTATATAGCTGATGTAATATATAATGACGCTATGGTTAAGCTCGATTCCGTCTTCCACGCTCTCGCTGACCCCACACGCAGGGCCATTCTTGCGCGCCTGATCGAGGGCGAGGCCACTGTTGATGAAATCCGCGAACCTTTCGCGATGTCGCAACCTTCCATTTCTCGCCACCTCAAGGTGTTGGAACAGGCGGGGCTGATTTCGGCACGCATCGAAGGCACGTCCCGGCCCCGCCGCATCGAGCCGGTAGCCTTCGCGGTAATTGAAGACTGGCTGGAGCAGTACCGCGCCATCTGGCAGGCGAACTACGCCCGGCTGGATGAGGTGCTGACGGAACTCAAACTAAAGGATGATGCGACATGAACCCCCTGCGTATGACGACGCCGACCGACACGACTATTGAGATTATACGTAGCTTCGCAGCGCCGAGATCGCTGGTCTGGCGCGCACACACGGAACCAGAACTTGTAAAACGCTGGCTTACTGGCCCGACTGGCCACACCATGCCGGAATGCGAGATCGACCTGCGCGTCGGCGGCACGTACCGCTATGTCTGGGAATGGCCAGAGGGGCGCATGTCGGCAACTGGCACTTTTCGGGAAATTGTCCCTGAACGCCGTCTCCTACTGACCGAGACCTTTGATTTTTTACCACACAGCGAGACGCTGGTGGAGCAGGTTTTCACCGAGTCTGGTGGCCGTACCACGGTCGAAATGAACCTGCACTACGACAGCAAGGCAACGCGGGATGGGGTGTTGCAAAGCCCGATGGATGAAGGTCTTGAGGCAAGCTATTGCAGCCTTGATGCCTTGATTTCTGAGACAATGTGATGAGAACTGCGTCGGAGCTTGTTGCCGCGTTGGAGGACTTGGCCGATCCTCAGGACGTCGATTATGTCGCCCGCTTCTACAAAGGTGGCGACCCGGCAACTGAAGTGATGGGCGTGCGCATGCCCAAAGTCTTTCCCATAGCCAAGCAATTCGCAACTATGCATTTGGACGATGTTGCGGCACTTCTGGACGACGACCGATACGAGGTCAGGATGGCCGCTGTCGCCATCATGGATTTTCAGGCGCGCAGGAAAAAGCTTGATGTCGCCCATCGCGAGGCGCTCTTCGATCTGTACCTGCGCCGCCATGACCGGCTGAACAACTGGGACTTTGTGGACCGGGCAGCGCCCCATGTTATTGGTGAATATCTGGTGGATAAGGATCGTTCGGTGTTGCACCGGTTGGCACGCTCGGTGGACCCCCATGAGCGGCGGACGGCGCTTGTCGCAACACACGCTTTCATCAAACGCGGCGAGGTTGGCGACACCTTCAGAATTGCTGAAATACTGGCTGCCGACACGGACGACTATGTGCAAAAGGCCATCGGATCATGGGTGCGTGAAGCAGGAAAGTTGGATGAGGCCGCCTTGATGGCGTTCCTGTCAAGTAACAAGGAGCGTCTCCCGAAAACAACGATCACCGCTGCGGCAAAGCATCTATCTCAAGAAAACAAGAATGAACTTCGCAGCCGCTGAAAGCTGCCATTCGCCTAACGGCAGAAAAGTCCCGCAATGCGGACGCTCGTTCATGGCGCAGCGAAAAGCCGCTTTCGACGCCCATTCCGACGGGAGAGGCTCGGAGCGTCAGCCGGTCTTACCGGCTGACGCCTGGAGCGCGGTCCCGCAAAGGATTTTTTTTGCCACCAGCTGTCCACCCACAGACTTATCCCCGGATTTTGGGGATAAGTCTGTCTGTGGGGACAGGTAACTACCCGGTTAAGCCGGAACTGCGGATCGGCCGGAAGCGTGCCCCGTCACGCGGAACGCCTACAGACTTGCAAGGGCATTGCCAAGTTGTTGTCCGTTAGGTGCGGTGGTCTGTGCCTCGTGCATTCATGCCGTCATTTCGTGGGCATAGCCGGCCCACAACCCGAAGGCATCAGCACGGGCGTGGCGATAGGACGTGGCGGTCAGTCGGTAGCGGCGGGGTTTGAAGATCGTATTGATTTGGTCATGTGCGGCGAGAAAGCGCTTTGCCTGGCGTGGAGACTTGAAGCGGCCCATGATCTTCTCCCGCCTTCGGGTCGGCCTGTGGCTGCCCTCGATCCGGTTGTTGAGACCCTTGTGGGCGCGATGGTCAGCATTGGATGCCAGCTGTGCGATCGGCTTTGCATAGCTACGCAGCTTGTCGGTGATGACCACTCTCGGCTGGCCATATTGAGTGATCAACCGTGTCAGGAAGCGCTTTGCAGCTTTGGCATTGCGGCGTGTCTGGACGAGAATGTCGAGCGTGTCTCCGTTGGCATCGATGGCCCGCCACAGCCAGTGCTTTATACCGTTGATCGGTATGACGACTTCGTCCAGATGCCATTTGTCATTTGGTCGGGGACGATCCCGGCGGATGCACGCCGCGAAATGCGCGCCAAACCGGTTGACCCAAAGACGTATCGCTTCTCGGCTGACAATGACACCCCGTTCCGCCAAGAGATCCTCGACATCCGCCGTGCTGAGGGCAAACCTGTGGTAGGCCCAGACTGCGTAGGCGACAATCTTACGTGGGAAACGAAAGCCTTTCAGGCGCGGCATGGACGGTGGCACTTGCATCGGTCACCATCTACCCAAGTCATGCCACACAAACAACTTGGCAATGCCACGCGCAGTTCTGGCCCGGTTGCATGGGGGATTTCCAACCCAAGGATCGGCGAGCCTGTGATGATTTCACCATTGGGGGCGACCACGCGGTAGAACACGCGATTGAGCCGCGACATGCCCAAAATAGCAAAGGACGAATACGGAATATCTACGATGACATTGCCGTTTTCATATTGCACCGTATCGGCGATGGATAACGCCGCAGCGCCCAGTACCCGGTCAAACGCCTCTTCTGCGGCTTCAATTGCGTTCTGTCGAATGATCAGAAACAGCACGAATCCCAGACAGACAAACAGCACCGAGGCGCCGCCCACAAGCTGCCGCTCTAAGGACGCGGGCGCCCGTTGCCGGACGGGAATTTTTGGACTTAGGTATGGCATCTTCGCAACAAATAACCCGCCCCGCGCTGGGTGTAGATTTCAACTGAACTGCCTTCCAGTTTGCGGCGCAGGCGCGACACCAACAGTTCAACGGCGTTCGGGGTTCCGGTGTCATCAAGTCCGAACAGTTTGACCACGATCTGATCTTTATTGACGGTATTGGGCGCATTGACGGCCAGACATTCAAGCAGATCATACTCGCGCTTGCCCAGATCCAGCGGCTGATCATCAAGCGAGGCGGTGCGCATCCCGATATCCATGCGCAACCCGTCGATCTGAAGCTGTGGGCTGGATTTTCCCATGCCACGGCGTGCCAAGGCCCTGACGCGTGCCGAAAGCTCGGCCAGTTCAAACGGTTTGACGATATAGTCATCTGCACCCAGATCCAGCAGGCTGACTTTATCCGCCACCTGATTGCGGGCGGTCATGACCAGAACGGGTGTCGCAATCCCCGTGTTGCGCAAACTGCGCAGCACTGCAAAACCATCCTGACCGGGCAGGTTGATATCCAACAAGATGACATCAAAATCCCCTGAAAGGGCGTACTCCCCGCCTTCCAGCCCATCGCTAACCACGGTCAGCGCATGGCCATCGCGCGCCAGTCGCGTTTCGATCGCATCTGCAATGTCGATGGAATCTTCTACAAGTAGAATGCGCATTAGGTTCCTACGGGGCATGGAGAGCGCTTCGCGTTCCGTGAGATGAATAGTCTGCGGACGCGAGCGAAGCTGAGCATGCCCTGTTCACAAATGTATTTCAAGGGCAAATGCCGGGTGGTTCTGTGCTGGGCAGATGATGTGCAAGGTGACAGGACTCTGACAGCTAATCCGGTCTAGTTTGTTTATCGGAGGATGTAGGCCGCGCTTGCCGCCGCCTGACAACAGTAGGGGGAGGGGACCAATGCTTGGCATTTTGTCAATTGCTGCGATGCGCGCTGCGTTGCTGACCGGCCTGTTCGGTGTAGGCGCCGGGGTGAGCGCCGCTGGCCCCAAGCAGCTCGACTGCAATGCTGCAAGCGGGCTGGGGCCCGGCTATTGTGACCGCGACGGCAACCTTCTGGCGAGCCTGCCCGATGATCCGGCAATGTGGCGCGATCCGCCCACGCTGGTCTGGGCCTATACGCCTATTGAAGATCCCGCGATTTACGCGGAACTGTTCAAGCCTTTCACCACCCATCTGGCGGCCTGCGTGGGGCGTCAGGTTGTGTATTACCCGGTCCAGTCGAACGCCAGTCAGGTCGAAGCCCTGCGATCAGGGCGCATCCATTTTGCTGGTTTCTCAACCGGCCCAACCGTTATCGCCGTCCAGCAAGCGGGCGCGGTTCCATTCGCGGCCAAGGGTGCGGGCGACGGCATTCGCGGGTACCGGTTGGTCGCTGTGGTGCGCGCCAATTCCGGTTTTCAGCAACTCGGCGATTTGCGCGATCAGCGCGTGGCGCATTCATCGGCCATGTCGAATTCGGGCAATCTGGCTCCGCGCGCCCTTTTTCCGGATCACGGCCTGCGCCCTGATGTGGACTACACGCCGATCCTTTCCGGCGGGCATGACCGATCGCTGCTGGGCGTATTGCGGGGTGACTACCACATGGCCGCAGTGGCGTCCGACGTGTTGGAGCGGATGACTGAACGCGGGATTGTGCCCGCTGACAGCCTGCGCGTCATCTACGAAAGTGCGCTGTTCCCGACGTCATCCTTTGTGCATGCCCATGATCTGACCCCTGAATTGGCGCAGGCATTGCGGGACTGTTTCTTTTCATTCTCGTTTCCTGCACAGATGATCAATGAATTCAACGGCGACGATAGGTTTTTGCCGCTGGATTACAAAGCCGACTGGGCCGTGGTCCGCGACGTTATGGAACAGGTGGACGGCATGCTCGATTAGCGCACGATGGCTTAATCCGACGGTCGATCCGACCCGTTTCCAGTCCTTGAAATGAGAGAACATCATGGTTTCCAAAACAGGAAAACCATTGCGCGCGCCTGTGCGTGCAATGTCCCCACGCGTGTCGTCCGGCACTTTGCACTATTGGTTTAGGACAAAGGCATCTGATCCGACATCGCTGCTGGCCCTCGGCCTGCTGGTGCTGTTTCTTTACCTGATCGCGGGGCCGATCTTTCTACTGCTGTCTGATGCGCTGCGGGTTCATTTCCCCGAGCAGGGTCGCACTGGGCTGCCGCAGGGCGCATTTACAAGCTACTATCTGGAACGGGCGATGTTTTCGCCTATTTCGCAGGCAGTGTTCTGGCGGCCCCTTGCCAATACCGCGCAAATTGCGGTGGGCGCGATTGTTGTGTCGCTGGTTGTGGGCGCGCCGCTCGGTTGGCTGCTGAGCCGCACGAACCTGCCGGGCAAGCGGTGGTATTCGACCGCGCTGATCGTACCGTACATGCTGCCAAGTTGGACCTTTGCGCTGGCATGGACTACGCTGTTCAGTAACCGCACCACAGGCGGCACGCCTAGCTGGATGGAAAGCTTCGGCTTTTCCCCGCCGGACTGGCTGGCTTACGGCCAGTTTCCGATCACGATGATTTTGGCGCTGCACTATACCCCCTTCGTCATCTTGCTGTTTGGCAATGCCCTTCGCCAGTTTGACGCCCAATTGGAAGATGCTGCGCGCATCATGGGGGCGGGTCGGCTGACCATTGCGCGCAAGATCGTGCTGCCGCTGATGCTGCCGTCGCTGGTATCAGCCTGCACGCTGATATTTGCCAAGGCGCTGGGCGATTTTGGCGTGGCCTATATTCTGGGTGTCCCCATCAATTACAACGTGCTTGCGACATCCTTGTTTCGAGCCATCAGCACCAGTCAGGCGGGTATGACGGCGGTGCTGGCCGGAACGATCGTGCTGTTCGGTGTCCTATCGATCCTGATCGACATGCGGTTGTTGCGCGAAGCGGGACGGTTTCAGACCATCGGTTCCAAGGGCGCGATGGACCGGACCACCGATCTGGGTAAATGGGGCGTGGCGGCCAGCGGATGGGCTATGTTTGTGTTTATCGTCAGTGCGGCAATCCCTCTGATGGCGCTGGCATTAACCACGGTAATGATACGTCCGGGCGTGTTCACGCCGGATAACTTCACGCTGGCTTATTGGATCGGGTCTGATCTGGGCACGACTGCCCTGCGTCAGGGCATCTTGCTGACGCCGGAATTCTGGCGCGCGACGTGGAATTCTCTGTGGATCGTCGGGTCTGCTTCGCTGGGCGCTGGCTTTCTGGGGCTTTTAGTCGGCATCGCCGTGGTTCGCGCTCCGATGCGCAGTGCGGGCATGATGCTGCGTCAGATCACATTTCTGCCCTATCTGGTGCCGGGAATTGCCTTTGCCGCAGCCTACCTGTCGATGTTCGCCGTGCCGCGCGGCCCACTGCCCGCGCTCTACGGCACTTATATGATTTTGATCCTTGCCATCTTGGCGGATCAGATGCCGTTTGCGTCGCGTGCGGGTATTTCAGCGATGATGCAACTGGGCAAAGACCCCGAAGAAGCCGCCCGCATCGTTGGCGCGGGCTGGTGGAAGCGGCTTACCGCTATCGTCATCCCGATCCAGAAAGGCGCACTAGTTGCGGGCGTCATGCTGCCGTTCATTTCCGGCATCAAGGGCCTGAGCCTTGTTGTGGTGCTGGCAGTTCCCGGAACGGATCTGCTGACCACCTATGCCATCCGACTCGTCGATAACGGGTACACGCAGGCGTCAAACGCTGTGGTGTTGATGATCTGTTTGATCGCGTTCTTCGGCACTATCGGGGTGCAACGCCTCACAAAAAGCAAATTATCCGACGGACTTGGAGGGAAATAATGCCTAGTATTCGTCTGCTACACATCGAGAAATCCTATTCCCGCAGCGCGCCAAAGGCGGTCGAGGATCTGAATCTGGAAATCGAAGATGGTGATTTCCTATGCCTGCTGGGGCCTTCGGGCTGTGGCAAGACGACGACCCTGCGCATGCTGGCCGGGCTAGAAGATCCGACCGCCGGTGACATCCAGATTGGGGATCGGATGATCGTGTCGGTCAGCGGCGGCATCTGCGTCCCCGCCGAAAAGCGCGGGCTGGGGCTGGTGTTTCAAAGCTACGCGCTATGGCCGCATATGACTGTGCGCGAGAATGTCGAATTCGGGCTGAAGTTGCACAACATGCCGCGTGATGAACGCCACGCCGTCGCGGATGAGGTGATGAGCAAACTGGCGATCGTCCAGTACGCTGACCGATACCCCAACCAGTTGTCCGGCGGGCAGCAGCAGCGAGTGGCGCTGGCGCGGATGCTGGCGTTGAAGCCGGACATCATCTTGCTGGATGAACCGCTGTCTAATCTAGATGCGAAACTGCGGCTGGAAATGCGCGCCGAGCTGAAGCGCATTCACCGTGAATTCGGCGCGACGATCGTGTTCGTGACCCATGATCAATGGGAAGCCATGACGCTGGCATCAAAGATAGCGGTGATGAGCGCGGGAGAATTGCAGCAACTGGGCACACCGGACGACATCTATCAGCGCCCTGCCAACCGTTTCGTGGCGGAATTTGTCGGCAGCCTGCCGATCAACGTCATTGCCCTGTCGGGCGCGGAAAAGGCCACGCCCCTTCAGGCATGGATGGCATCTGTGCTGGTCGAACTGGGATCACCCGTGAATGTCGAGTGTGTCGGCTTCCGCCCCGAGGCGCTGAAGCTGTCGCACTGCGACGCCGCGGCGTCCAGTCAGGACCTTCCTGATCGGTTGGGTACCATTATCGACATTCTGCCGACGGGCGGAAATTGGATTATCGAGCTCTCGGTCGATGGCGAACAGATTTTCGCCATCACCGGCAGTGCGCCGGACTTTGCGTCCGGTGACACGATCCGGCTGGGGCTTCAGGCCCGCGATCTGCATCTGTTTGATGCGGACGGCACCCGGATTAACGACGTTCAGCCTGTGCTTACGCAGGTCTGAACACCTGGTTGAAACTCTGGAGGAGAAAGACACTATGAAGTTCAGGAAAACCCTGCACACGACCACCGCAATCAGCGTGGCGCTGTCAGCTTTTGTACTGCCGATGATGGCCACCGCGCAGACCGCGCTGGGCATCGCAGATGAGGATTATTCCTACGAGGCGCTGGTCGAACTGGCTCAACAAGAAGGCCCTATCACGGTTGTCGACGCTACGGGCCAGATTGTTGCCATGGCCGAAGCCTTCACCGCGAAGTACGGCATTGACGCGGTGGGCGTACGCATGAATGCGCAAGAACAGGAACAAATCCTGCTGCGCGAAGCGGCGGCCAGCAATGTGCAGACCGATGTGTTCAACATGAGCAACCTGCCCGCAGTCACCACGCAGTTGATCCCGCAAGGCGTGGTTGTCAGCTGGATGCCGCCGGATCTGGCCGATGTGGTCCCTGCACAGTTCCAAGATCCGGCGCTGACCAGCAACAACCCCTGGCTGTGGGTGTATAACCCTGATGCCTTTGCCGATGGGTGCCCGATCGACAATGTTTGGGCCATGACCGAATCTGAATGGCGGTCGCGCATCGCAATCCCCGACCCGCTGCTGCGCAACGAAACCCTGTTCTGGTTCAACCAGATCGAGATGCATTCCGACAACCTGATGGCCGATGCATATGAGGCGCATTTCGGTGAACCACTGGAAACGGAAGAAGCCAGCGCGACCGCCGAATGGGTTAAACGACTGGCGCAGAACAATCCCAACATCACGCAGGGCGATTCCCAGGTAGGGCCAATCATCGGGGCATCTAGCGAAAACGACGCGTATGTGGGTTTCCTTAGCTCGGCCATCTTCCGGCATGCCGAGCGTGACGGCTACCGGCTGGCGATCTGCGACGGTCTGCAGCCCTATGCCGGGCAACTGGCCCCACGTGTTGCAGCAATTGCGGCAGGTACCAGCCACCCGAATGCGGCCAAATTGTTTTCGCGCTTCATGATGACCGAAGAAGGCATGGCCCCGCAGCTTGAAGACGGCAAGATTTCGTCGAACACTACTGCGGCGATGCCGGACATGGAACGCTCGGGTGTGATCAATCTGGTTGACCAGCTGCATATTGCAGACGCCACGACCGCTGCACAGGATTTCGAACGTCTGCAAGACTGGCAGGACTTCTGGATCATCAACGCGCAGTAAGGGCGATCTGAAACTACCCAAGGGCGGGGTATCCCCGCCCTTAGGTTTGTGAAGGCGGCTGCTACTGAAGCCAACGCGCAAAATACCTTATCCCGATTCTGGGGGACTTCATCGACCGCTGGCCAGAGAACGGGGCGGTCATACGCATTGTGCGAGAATTGATGGATGCAGGCAATGCCATTGATCTACATTTGAACATGAAGGATCAGCTAGCTGGTCAGACCTGCGCATCCCACCAGCCGCGCCCGGTCTTCGGGTCGATACGGACCATGATCTCGCTGCCAACCGCAACCTTGGCCAGGCGTCTGCGCGTCTCGGGCTGCGATGTGCCGGTCTGACCTTCACTGTCTTGCCACTCCAGCACATGAAGGCGCTGCTTGCCCTGATAGACATTGGATGAACGCCGCGCGCTGACCCGCGCCAAGCGCCGTTCGCCATGGCGCAGTGCGCGAAAATGCGGCAGCCTGCGTTTCATAGTCCAAGCGGTAAAGCCCAACGCACCCAACATCACGGCACCTGCCACTCCTGTCAGCAACATGCGCAGGCGCCTTTCGCGGTAGGGATCGACGCTGACTACATGTGGGGCAGAGGCGCTGTAGCGGATACGCACCTGCCCGCCGACACGCAACTGATCATAAAACGGTCGGCCGACAGATTTTCGCTGCGTCAGCGGCTCGGGCATCCCTTCCGGGTGATACCTGATGCGCACAGTCGGTGCCCGCCAGCCCGAATATCTTGAAGGTTGTTGCCTGAATTGCCGTGCCAACACTTCTGCCCGCGCCTCGACACCGTCACGGGCGAGCGCCGCGAATTGCAGATGCGCGCGCAGTGCGAATACGCCAAGGCCCAATGCCAGCACCAGCAGGATCACGGGCTGGTAAAACTGCAACCGTTTGAAAATTTGCCCAAGGTTATGCGGGTCCCGGTCCATGCGTCAGCTCCCTTGCAAGGGGCCGCGCCAGCAGTTCTGCACGCGCTGTGGCGCGACGGCGGTTCAGCCAACTCCCCATGTGGCCTGCCGCTTGACGGCAAGATCACCTGATTGTGCCAGTTGAGCAAGCGTTTTTCGCCCCGAGCGGCCTTTGCGGTCGTGCAAACGCCCAGAATTGGGCGTTTGCATCCGCGAACCCGCAGCAGGGTGGTCCGGCGGGCTCGTTCTTCATCTCTGCGGCGGACCTGTCTTTCGGCTTTCGTTCAGTTTGGATTCGGATCGCGGTCACGCATAGCGGTGGTGCTCGAAGGCGACGGATGGGCATTACCAAGTTGTTGAGCATTGGATTTGAAAGGTCCTGGCTGGATACATCAAGCAGTCATCTGAGCGGCATAGTCTGTCCAGAGACAGAAAGCATCTGCCCGGGCGTGGCGATATGAGATGGCGGTCAGTTTGTAGCGTCGAGGGCGGAAGATGGTGTTGAT
>NZ_JAQZSM010000047.1 GCF_028745735.1 Roseinatronobacter alkalisoli | reverse complement strand
GAAGCTCGTTAATGACACATTCCGTAGCTCCGGGGCGTCAGGCAGCTGCCTCGAGGCCTCTGTCCGGCAGGTCTATCTGCCTGCGCAAGCGCCTGATCTGAAGGACAGTGCCGTAGCGCTTGCCGTCAATGATCGCAACGCCGCATGGGAAGCCGATCTGCCGCTGGACGATGAGGCCGCGCTCTGGGGCTATCTTACAGCGCTTGACCAGGTAAGCCGTCTGTCCTTGCTGGCGCATTGCCTCAGCTTCGGTGTCAATGCACTCCATGAGAAGGTCAATCCTTATGGCGCAGGCATCTCGGCCAGCGGGCTGACCCGGCGCATGGCGCAGGCCGATCGGCTGGCCCAGGCTGTTGATCTCGACATGGTTGCGGCAGGCTGGGAGCCAACGGTCGACACCTATCTCAACCGTGTGCCCAAGGCCCGCATCCTCGAGGCCGTGCGCGAGGCGAAAGGCGAGGGGACGGCCCAGCTTCTCGATCACCTCAAGAAGGGCGAGATGGCCAGCGAGGCCGAGCGGCTGCTCAAAGGCTCCTGCTGGTTGCCCGAGGTCCTGCGTCGCGCTGATCTGGTGGCGCGTGACGGCGCAGATATCGCGGAAGGGCAGGGGGCCGATAATGGTTCCGAGGACTTGGAAAGTGTCAGCGATACTGACCTTCCCGCCTTCCTGACCGAGGATCTGCCGGATGCAGCTGCGGCCATGATGGCTGCAGAATAGGCAAAGCCAGCCGAGGGCGGGGAAACCCGCCCTCATTCCCCCTATAACATAACAATATCAATAGGATGCGGTGCAATTCTCGCATTCGGGATGAGGAATCATGTCTGCAACAATCATCATCGACACAGCCCCCCTCGGGGCGCTCATTCGCTACACTGACGGCAGTCCCAAGCCACCGGCACGCTTCACCAAAAAGCTGGCTGCCTGGGAGCGTTCGAACGGCGTCGGCCGTCTGGTCAAGAAAGAGCCGCCCCGCGTCTACCCGACATGGACTGCGTCCGCGAGTTTCACACTGCATGAGGGGAATTTTGCCTCGGACGGGGTGATCCTCGTGACCATCATGCGCAGCCATTCAGCGGATAGTCAGCTTTCATTCGAAATGGCCGAGGAACCGCAGCCGGGGCAGGTGCGCGTGCTGCTGGATTTTGGCGGCAATACCGAGCTTTTGCATCTGGCCGAGTCCGTTACCGCCGCTGAGCTGTGGGTTGCCAAGGAAGGCTACCGCAATGCCCGCCTCGAGATTGTCGGCGAGGACAGCGATGGGGCAGGGGGCGTGGATCGCGCTGCCTGAGGCTTTCGAAAAAAACGGGAGGGGGTCCGCATACTGCGGGCCTCTCCCACAAGATGACCTGTCGCAAACGATCCGGGCGATGCGCGCGCCAGAGGGTCCATCCCCAAGGAAGACACTCGCAACCATATCCGGTCAGAAATGCTGGCAAAGGCGCCCACATCTTCGGGACAAACGGCTCCTGCCGTCAAGGCACCATCCCCCGCTCGCCATGCCCTTCCTTGGCCCAAATCCTGGCATCAAAATCAACCCGCAAGGGGTCGGACTACGGGCAAGCTCGTGTCGCCGGCCGGATTCGGAACAAGTCCGAACGCACCCGGTGATGTCAGCCAGTCTTTAGCCCTTCGGAGTCCTGTCGCGCGGGGGATGGTCCCTCGCCTCCAAAGACAGGAGCCAAACAGATGTCCCGCAAAGATGCATACGCCTTCGCCACTCACTCGCCGCAACGCTGATGGTCTCGATCGTCGTCTTCCAGGCAGGGGATGGCACCTATGGCGCGGTTCCCGCCGATGACATCGACGGCGACGAAGTCGCTCTCGTGGCCGAGTATGACCCCTTTCCGATTATGGCCGGCTGAGGGTCATTTTCCCAGTAACCTGCTGTGGTGCCGGGATTTTCACCCGGCACCTCTCCCTTGGCGATGCGCATAATCACTGGTTTCATTTCGATCTTCGTAACCAAGGAGATCGAAGATGCGAACCAGACTATGCAAGCGCAAGCTAACGGATGACCCGGATAACCTTCTGGCCCCCGTATTTCCCGCCTACCGGGAAATCTTAACTGAAGGGCAATATGTGGTGGATATCCAAGGCCGCTACTTTGCAGCCATTTTCCATTTTGGAGACTGGCTTCGATTTTCCAACATATGCATCCAAGACGTCCGGCATGAGCACATCTGTGACTTCTTACATAATCACTTGCCTGCATGCACTTCTAAGCGCCACACGCGCAGCGATCCAAAAAAATACAGGTCAGCGCTGCTGTTGCTTGAGAAGGTGATGTTGGCCCGAGGCTTCGCGGTTCCAAAACCGACGACTGCAATCGACGCCGAATTGCTGGCCTTCGACGTTAGGATGAAGCAGGTCTGGGGCTATGCCGACAGTACTCGGGCCGCACGATGTCTTATTATCAAGCGGTTCCTCAACGAGCGGTTCAGTGGTCAAGATATTGATTTAACGATGATTTCATCGGATGATATCAAGAGCTTTATCGTTGGTGGCGGTAATCGGGGCAGCGGTAGCGCGCGTTGGGTTTCAGGGACGATCCGATGTTTCCTGCGATACCGACAACTCCTCGGTGATGACGTCTCTCATCTGATGAGGGCAATACCCACGCTTGCGCGTGCCAAACCGCCAGCGCTTCCGGAGGCTTTCAACGATGCCGAGGTCACGGCGCTGTTGAACTCCTTTAGCGACGATTTTCCAAGGCGACGTCGAGCATTTGCCATTGCCCGATGCCTGATCGACCTCGGACTTCGCTCAAGCGAGGTTGCAGGTTTAACGCTCGACGACATCGATTGGGAACGTGGAACTATCCGTGTCCATAATCGAAAGGGGCGACGAGCAGATGTCATGCCCCTGCTCGTAACTACAGGAGAGGCAATCACCGACTATATCCAGAAAGAACGGCCGCCAACGAACTGCCGCAACATTTTCGTCAGAGCATCTGCCCCAGTTGGCCAGGCCGTGGGGCGGCGGGCGGTACAAGCCACGATGTTAGCCGCCTATCGTCGCCTTGGATGGAATCGCAGCCGGGTCCATGTGCTGAGACACACGCTGGCAACCCGGTTGCTGTCCGCTGGAACACCAATGCCAACCATTGCTGACGTCATGCGTCATCGAAGCCTCAGCACAACTGTCATCTACACAAGATTAGACACTGCCTGGCTGTCAGAAGTTTCCATGCCATGGCCGGAGGACATCCAATGAACCCACCCTATACTTTGAACGACGCAGCCATTGCTTTTCTCGCAGACCGATCTCGCCGGGGCTTCGTATCTGTGAGTTCCAACAAGCGTGCATTAGCCTTTGCTCAATATGCTTCGAACCGAGGGCATACTTGGCCAATGACCGCAGAGCTTTGCGTCGAATGGGCCCGAGATGAGGCCCGGATTGCTGACCCTTTCACATGGGCTAGGCGTCTCGATGAACTCCGAACCTTCTCTCATTTTCTAGCTGGTATTGACGCGGCGACGCAGTTTCCGTCTGGGAGCCCATTCGGGCGGTCGACAAGACGCCTCTCGCCGCACATTTACACCAGCGCAGAGATCCAGAGGATTGTTGATGAAGCCACAATGCTGCGGCCAACCATGTCTCTGCGGCCTGCGACCTTCACGACGATGTTCGGTCTCCTTGCGGCAACAGGCTTACGGATATCGGAGGCGTTGGCGTTGCGACTTGTCGATACCGATCTCAGCACGGGGCAGCTCACGATAAGGACGAGCAAATTTGGGGGCAGCAGACTTGTCCCGCTTCACCCAACAACAGTACAGGCGCTGGGTCGATATCTCGCGCGACGCAACCATTATGCCGGCAGTAACGAGGACGAATGCTTTTTCACAGGTCATCCTGACGGGCGAGCAATACCCTACACCACAGCGCGTCATGCATTCACCCGACTGCCCGCCCACAAAGACATAAGGCCCCGGGGTGGGCACCCGCGGGTGCGAATACACGATCTGCGACACACCTTCGTCTGCCACAGGCTCATGCTCTGGCTGGAACAAGGCATCAATATCGACAATGCTATTATGGCGCTGTCCACCTATGTCGGGCACGTCGAGCCTAAAAGCACCTACTGGTACATGGAAGCGATACCAGAATTGATGGCGCTGACCAGCGCAAGGTTCGAACGCGCCACGCAAAAGGTTGGGGGTGCCGATCATGCGTGACCCCGCCATGCGCACATCATTTCCACGGCTGCTGCAGCAGTTCTTCGTCGAATATCTCGGCCAGCAGAAGGCCGTCAGCCGGCACACGGTTGCCGCCTATCGGGATACCTTTCAGCTACTCCTAAGATTTGCGCAAAGAGAGCTTGGCAAGAACCCGACCAACCTGGTCTTGGAAGACCTTAGCGCTGCACTGATACTCGATTTTCTCGATCATCTGGAGAAGGAGCGCGGCAACTCGGTCCGCAGCCGAAACGCCAGGCTTGCAGCCATACGGGCATTCCTCAAGTATGCTGCGCACAAGGATTTTTCCGCGATGGCTTCAATTGAGCAGGTCTTAGCGGTTCCTGCGAAGCGGTACGACAAACCTGTGTTGGGCTTCCTGACCAAGCCCGAAATTGACGCCATAGTTATGGCTCCGGATACGGCAACATGGGTCGGCCAGCGTGATCGCGCGATGCTGTTGTTGATGTACAATACGGGAGCCCGCGTTTCCGAAGTTGCCGGCCTGAAGCTGGGCGACATCGTCCTCGGGCCAACCTCTGTTGCACATCTCAGTGGAAAGGGCCGCAAGCGACGCAGCATTCCATTGTGGCAACAGACGGCGGCAACTCTGCGCCAGTGGATCAGACGGCTCGACGATCCAGACTCAAGCAGCGCATTGTTCCCCAGCACCTTTGGGAAACCGATGACGCGGTCGAGCATCGCACGCCGTCTTGCTGTTGCAGTCACTAACGCCGGTCGGGTCGAGCCAAAGCTCATCAACCGTGTCGTGTCACCGCACATCATTCGGCATACCACGGCCATGCACCTGCTGCATTCTGGCGTCGACATCTCTGTCATAGCCTTGTGGCTCGGGCATGAAAGCCCTGCGACCACTTACGTGTACTTGTCGGCGGATATGAAGATGAAGGAGGAGGCTTTGCTTCGACTTCAGCCAAGCGTCATCGACGCAAGGAGGTACAAGGCACCTGATGACTTACTGGCTTTTCTGAAAGGCCTGTGATTATGCGCATCGCCAAGGGAGAGGTGCCGGGTGAAAATCCCGGCACCACAGCAGGTTACTGGGAAAATGACCCTCAGCCGGCCATAATCGGAAAGGGGTCATACTCGGCCTTATGAGGACGTCCTCATAAGGCCGAGATCGACCCGTGGGAGTAACCCCACGGATTTCACGAAAGCCCCGGGCTGGCGTGAATCACGCCCCCGGGCCTGACGCTGTCGCGCCACCAAGGCGCGGCCGAAACAGGGCAGGCCAATACGATTGGCCAGGATCCACGCGGTGATGTTTACGCCGCGCGCCGTCTCGGATGCGCGTCACAAAGCAGCCGGTCGGTTTGATCGCAGGCGATACACCGCTGCGGCTCGGGGCAGGACATGCCACCAGTCCTTTTGTGGCCGGGGCGACGACGTGCCCGGCCCATAAAAGACATACGGCACGAGATTGCGATGCTGAGGTGCGGCCCGTGGAACGAGCCGTTCGCTGCGGGCGCAATATCAAGCCGCCAGCGAACCCGGCGCGGTTCAGGTCGATCCATTCGAACGCATCGAAGTGGATGGCGTCGTCGGACCTATGACCTTCGTCGGTCCAGAAGAAGCCCCGTGGCATACCTGAACGATAGCACCTTGGCGGTGAACGGCCGCTCCGTCCGCACCTCTCTCGTTCGGTGACGCCCGGACCTACGTCTGGCGCGCCATTGTGGGCCAATGGATGAATTTTCGCGTGCACCCGCTATATAGCTGTTCAATTTCGCCCTGTCCGCCCCCTATGATCTGTTAAATCGCCTCCCCAGGAATATGCCTGTACAGAACCCGAGGCAGGTGCGGTGAGGGCTGTCCCGGAGTGGGGGCGCGTGAATGCAATCATCGGGAATTCCAGGTCTCAGGGGGTAGGAAGCCCTTTGAAATCGCGCTCCAGCAACGCGGGCGGGATGTCGATCCAGTCCCAGGTCTTGCCATCCCAGCGGCAGACGCCGTGTTTGTAGTCGAAATAGAACATGACGTCGCCGACTGTCTGTATCCGCAGAGGCGTGGGGGTGTTGCGGTTGAGAAACGGGTCATTCAGTTTGGGCTTGAGCGATGTCAGGCGGTGGCCGTCAAAGCGGTGGAGCGTATAGTCCGACGCGAAGATCATCTCATTCCTGAACATGGTCGCCGAGAGCAGGGTCTGCATATCGCCGTGAAAGCCGAGGCGCTGGAACCCGTCTTCTGGTGTGCCCCGCATCAGCAGCCCGTCGTATCCAAACAACCAGACCTGTCCGGCAGGGTCGAGGAACATGTCGAGAATGTGCGCTTCCTGCGGGAGCTCGATCTGGCGGAAATTGGCGTCGGTATAGTGACAAAGGCGTTTGATCGGTGGTCCGCCCGCGGCCTCGGCGTTCTGACGGTCCATCAGCGCCCCGATCTCTTCGACGCTCATGTCTGCGCTATAGCGGGGATCGTCCAAAAAGTCGTAGTTCGGCGCGCGAGGTTGCTGGTCCGAGACAATCAGCAGGCTGCCGTCGGCGAGAGCGAGCAGGCGCATGAAGTCCTCGGGCCTGTATCCATCAGGCGCAGTTGCATCGGTGGAAAGTGTCTCCCAAGCCCCCAAGCCGATCCGACGATAAAGTTGCCGCGCGTTCCCGGCCACGAACTGGATATCGCCGTGCAGGGCCAGATCATTCAGCAAGCCCAGACCCGTGGCGTCTTCGCTCAGCAGACCGGCCCCCGGGATTTTCGACCAATCCGTGCCGGCTTCGGTCAGGGTGTAGACATCGCCTTCGTTTGTCAGCGCCACCGGAACTGGCTCTGGCCCTTCAATATGGTGAATGGCGATGATTTCGCGATCTACGTCCACCCGTTTCCAAGGCTGGGGAAATCGCCCGTCATAGCTGAGGATGGCCATGAACTGCTTGCCTAAATCCAGTTCGCCAATCGCGATGGTGAACCGGTCATATGCCGTTGCATCCGCAGCCTGTATCCGTGGCTCCCACCCATCTGTTTTCATCAGTAATATCCTCTCTCCAAGACGACTCTGGCCCGGCCGGACGGCAAGGGTGACTCTCTGGTACGGCCTGGCGCCGACAGCCCGGTCGTCGACGCGACCTGTCCAGTTGCGGCATTCTTCGCGCGCTCCTTGCATTCCTGCGGCAGTACCGGGATCGAGTCGATAGACCCACGGACGGCCCGTAGGACATTACCCATGAACATGATCGTGGGCATGGCTGTTTTTCGTTGCTTGACCGATCAGGGTTGCGGGCCGACCTTTCTGATCGGCACCAGCGTGCCGAAGCCGCCTTCCTCGCCTTCAGTTCTGACATAATCGTAAAGCGTCGGCGGCGAGAGCGAAGCCAGCATGACCAGATGTTCGATGATCGGTACCTTCTGCAAATTCCGGACAGGGTAATCGCCGGATGCCGAATAGGCAGGAACGAAGCCGTAGATTTCACCGGGGGACAACTTGCCGAGGTTTTCAAGCGCCCAGGGAAACAGCGGATTACCATCCTCGTCATTACGATCTAGGCGATGGGCACCAGTTGATATCCTTGAATAATATACGCCAACAAACTCTGATTCCGGAAATTCCTCTTGCGGGCCTCTCCAAGTGACTGTGCCAAAGCCAAGATCAATTGTCATCGATTTCCCCCCGCCCATCGCAGCATCTATTACACCAAGGGCGTTGTAACCGAAGGGAATCAGATCATCCGCGCGATATTGCGGGTCACCAGCAAAGACTTCTTCCAGCACCGGGCGCAGGAAATCAGGATTGCAAGGCCAGTACTGTCCTTTACTGAGCGACCCCCAGCCCTCTTCTTTCCAATAGCGCATCAACAGCTCCGGTAAGCGTGGCGACCAATGGGCGAGGTGCTCTTCGGTCGGAAATCGTTGATGCGCGGGAGGTCCGAAGCTTTGTACAAGATCGTCGTAAAAGTCCTGATCAGTATACTGAACCATGCTTATTCTCCTTCATCGGCCCCTGTCGACGCAAATCTCAAGAATGACCTGCACCGAGGGACAGCCGTTCCGTTGCTGTTCGCGGGCGTGGTTTTCCAGTCGCTGTGATCTCCCGCCGCGCCATTGCGACCCCATGGAACTGTTCTCGTTCAAACCGCCGATGCGGTCCTGCAACGGGATCGATGGATAGGCCACCGAGGCATATGCTCCACCCGCGATCATATCTGGATTATGCAGGGCGGCAACGGTCTGCATATGCGCATCAAGCTCCACTCTGGCGCGGGGGCCATACGTGCGACGGAACTCTGGAAGCTTTGAATTATAGTATTCTTCGCGCGTGGCCGCTTGCAGTGGCTCTGACAGTTTTCGCATGCCTTCTGGGTTCGCGAGATACGCACCTCGGTTTCCCAGCATCTGGCTTGGTGTCATGGCGTTCAGCGCGCGCTCTTGCAGCTTCAACTGTCGGCGGAACTCGGTGCGATCAACCGTTGGGCTGACCGGCATGAAACAGATCAGCTGGACCTTGCAACGGGCGTTGTCCTCGTCCTCATCCACACGCACATTGTCGGATAGTGGCGCGGCGAGGGGGCGACTGTCAGACTCCTCAGCTGGCGCGACACGAGGACGTTCGAACGTCTCATTGCGGATCCACTCTTCCAGATGGGGCCTGAGCGCGGGCGCACCCTGGAACAGCCGTTGCGCTTCCTCGGCCGTTCTGCGGCGAAAGGGGTCGGGCGATTGCAGATCGTGGAACCAATTTGGCAAGGTGCCATCGCCCAGGGGGGATGGCCAGAGCAATGCACCTGCCGTTCCGAGGATACGCCCGCCGAACCGGCCAAGACGTCCCAAGCGTGCGCCGATGGTGGGCGATGGCAAAGATGTTGGCGGCGGTCGTCGCCATTGCGGGATGTCGGGTCGGATGACCTGCCTCGGCGGGCGTGGCGCGGGCGGACCTTGTGGTGATGGGCGGGGTGCGGCAGGCGCCTGGCGGGGCGCGGCGCCTTGTTGCAGGCGCGCCGCAGCACCGCCGCCTGACGCGCTTTGGGCATATTGCGCCCAGTTGCCCGATCCGTCCGCCAGCCGGATCGATCCCGGCACCGGGTCGTCATCCTCGGGCGCGGGATAGGTCGCGGTGTCGCGCACGAAGATCGCTTCGCCCACTGTGTTGCGGTTGTTCATCCAGAACCGGTCGAGATGGCGGATGACCGGGCTGCCCTCGGCCCTGACCTGCGCCGCGTGGCCGATGGGCTCGCAGATGCCACCCACTGGTCGGGGGCGTGTCTTTTATGGCATGTCGGGGTGTTGGATGCGCTCCCAGCGCTGCCCGTCGAAGCGGTAGATGTCGCGCGGGGCGACAACCCAGAGCACATCGCCCACGGCCTGCGCGAAGAAGGGGCCGCCATGGGGTTCGCCCGAGTCCGCAGGCGGGGGTGTCAGGCGCGGCAGGGGCGGGTCGAAGCGCCCGAAAGCGCCGGTCGCGGGGTCGTATTCCCACAGCCCGCCGGGGCGGACGCTGGCGGGCATCACCAGTTTCCTGCGGTAGGGCGTGATCTGGTGAAACAGGTTCAGCCGCCGGTCGCCCGGTACCGGGTTGAAGCCGCGTGCGCGCGAGCCGTGCAGCAGCACGCCTTCGCGCCCGCAGACCCAGACGCTGTCGGGGCTTTCGATATGGATCCCCGTCAGCGCGGCCTCTTCCATCGGGACCTTGAGTTCCTCGAGCGTCGCGCCATCCCAGTAACATAGGACAGGTTTGGATCCGGGGCCGACCTCGCCGCAGAGATAGATCGCATCCTCGGACAGGCCCTGCATGTCGTTGAAGAGGATGTTGCGGGAGGGGGGATTGAGGGCGAGATTCATGATGTACTCGATCCGTCGCGGATCACCGCGTGGCGGCGTGTTACGGATTGCCCTGGTATGGGCCTCCGGATCAAACAGCACCGCATCGGTCAGCATCCGCCAGTCGTCGCGCCCGTCCCGCACATAGATCTGCCCGCCCGCGCCGCAAGCATAAAGTCGCTGACCGATCTGGCGCAGCTTCGTCAAACGACCAAGGACCTTTTCCGTTGCCGTCCATGTTCCGGCTTGCGCGATCTTCTCTGCAAAGTTCTTTTTCCAGTACAGATGAGAAACATCGCCTTCAGAGGACATGAGAACAAAGTAGCCCTCCTGCATTTCCGGCATCGCGATAGCGGGGTTCTGGAAGACTAGCAGATTTTGCATGTGGAACTGAAAATCATCATACGCCCATGGTTCCTCATGACCCCGGTCATAGCGGAAGAATCGTCCGTCTGGCGTGAACGGTTCCGCGTCATCGCGTATCGCGGCAACAGCGAGGGTAGTTTCGGAGCGCGCAACGGCACGGGTGAAAACGATGGACGGTGTGTAAATGTCATTCATGGTGCCCTCATGGTCTTGTGCTGCCCGAACGTACGGCACCTGTTCTCAAGGCGCGCACTGTTTCCGCTGGCAGAGGTGGATACTGCTTGGCGCGGAGGAGCTGGTTCTGGTTCAGCGGCCCGAACTGAGCTTCCAATCCTGCGGCAATCTGAGCGGCACAATCCGGGCGTACAGCGACCATGGCGATTTCCGAAGCATCCGTGACTTCTGCGAGAGTCGCCGTATACTGCGGCGTCGAGCCCAAACCCAGTTGCTCAATCGCGCCATCGGCAAAATGCGCGCTGTTGTGTTCGTCACCTTCAACGCGTGCCTGCCCCATCACGCAGATCGCCATGCCTTCATTGAGGCCGGGCATATTGGGAATGCGGCGACTGCTATCATTTCGCGCCCCATACCTCAACGTCCAATCCGGCACAATATGATGGGCCTGCATGCCATACCGTCTGCAAATCCCGCTCATCCTGCTATACGGCCCGACCTCGCACTTCTTGCGATATTCCTCGCTCTCGGTGACGCGGGCAGTATCCGGGGCCGGGACGGGCTGAGGGCGGGCCTCTTCCTGCTCTTGCCGATGCTGCCTATAGGCTTCCAGTTCTTCGAGATACCAGTCGCGGACAGCATCATTATGGGCGGCGTCGAAAGGGTCCAGCAAGCTGCGCGCTTGGCGGTTGAGTTCCTGTTCAAAGCCATCGGCATCGCGGCTGAGGTGGGGAATCGTCGGTGTGGAGCGCATGTCGAGAATGAGCAGCGATAATGGGCCGCCGAGCTTGCCGATACGGACAAGCTTCGCCCAGGTGCTCATCCCGGCAGTCGGCGAAGTCGGCGGCGGACGGCGATAGGTGTTGTCATTGGCTGCAGGAGGCAGGTTTGAAGGTACGCCGGTGTTGGGATTGACCGGCGGGATGCGCGGCGGCGACTGCTGAGGGACCGTCTGTGCAGGAAGTGCCGGCGCGTGCTGAGCGCCCAAAATGAGCGGCTCTGGCATGGCATCCGACATCACCAGCGACCCCGGCAGCGGGTCGTCATCCTCTGGCGGGGCGTAGGTCGCGGTGTCGCGCACGAAGATCGCTTCGCCCACTGTGTTGCGGTTGTTCATCCGGAACCGGTCGGGATGGCGGATGACGCAAGGCGCGTTTGCGGTTTGCTCCCGATCTACTCGATCACCCTGTCATAGCCGATGGTTCGCACCACATCGGTATGTCCGAAAGCGCCGCGCCCACCGTCCTGCGGCGAGAAATACTGCGACCGCTCGAAAGGGCCAATCTGGATCAGGAAGCCCAGATATTCTATCAACCCGCCGACAGAAAAATCAGCAGGCTCCCCCATGCCGCCCATTCGGAAATGCGGCGCCATGACATAGACTTCCTGTTCATGGATGGGGCCGAGGCGTTGCAGTACCTCCGCGAAAACAGGCTGACCTGTGACGGCGCTTACCCAGCCGTCGATACTGGTCAGGCTGGACGTCGCGCCAGAAGATACAGCATGATTGTCATCATAGTAGCGAATCCCGTTTATCCTCTGTGTCGTGATGTTTGTATTGCTGACACTCCCAAGATTGACATCTATCGTTACGATTTTAAGGGATGGATGCCAGGCCTTGATCATTCCGAAAGCGTCACGAAAAAACGGCACCAGAAGCTCCGCGTCGATTTCCGGGTCATCGCGAAACAGGCTGCGCAGGATCGGCATCAAGGGGGCCGGATCGCAGAGCCAGTAGAGGCCATCCCGCCAGCCTCCGCGCCCATGCTCCAGCCAGAATGCGATCAGCGCATC
>NZ_JAQZSM010000046.1 GCF_028745735.1 Roseinatronobacter alkalisoli | reverse complement strand
GCCCAGACCTGACTCTATGAAACCTGTTGGCCAGCCTGCCCGAGGGCGTGAAATGGCTGCCCGCGATGCCGTGAAACGCGTGCCCGAGATCACGCGAAATCACTGCCCAAATTCCGCGAAATGCGCATGGTCAAGCGCAAGATCCCCTTCATTGCCCTTGGTCGCAGCGAGACCGATCTCGGGCAACCCTGGTTCGATCTTGACTTTGAGGGATTTGCCAAGAGCGCAGTCACACGTCTGTTCGATCGCGGCTATCGGAAAATTGCCATCTCGTCGGCTTCCGACGACACCAATCTGGGAAAGATCTTCATCGAATCCGCGCGCATGGCCCTGCTTGCAAAAGGCATCGAACTTGATGACCGGTATATCTTCCGGACACCGCCCAACGAGCGAGGTGGATACCAACTGGCGCAGCATCTCCTGAGCGGACCCGACAGGCCTGATGCCATGGTTCTTGTCAACGAACTGACCTCGGTCGGATTTTATCGTGGCTTGCGCGATGGTGGTATTGAGCCCGGGCGTGACATGGGGATCATCGGCTTTCGGGAAAGTCCTCAATCACGCTATATTTCGCCCGCCCTTACCTGCTTTCGCATCGACCTTCATGGCCTTGGAAGGGCGCTGGCACAGACTCTGCTCTCGACAATGCCCGCCTACAGGGAAACAGTTGCACCCCCGCCGGGTTCGCGCGTGTGGCCCATTGAGCTGATCGAAGGCGAGAGCGATCCTGGGTGTCCAGTTCCATGATCGGTTCCACGCCCTTGCGCTCAAGCGTTGCGATGCTACCCTCGAATTCAACGATGACAGTTGCCTCTACCTCTTCCTGATTGAGGCCGTTCAAATACCTGGGGTCAAGCGGCACGCTGAAAGAGCGGCACCGGCACGAATGGCGAAATGATGGTCTGCCGCGGTTGCACGGGCGGACGGTAGGCGAGACGTACCGCAAGATCGCCATTGGCAAGGGCGACGCGAACCTGAAGAAGCAGGTTTGCTCCTCTTTCCGACCAACGCATCTGCTGCTTCTTGACCATTCGCCTTGCGACAAGATTGTTAACGCTCGCTTCAGCGGCTGTGGAGGCGATCCGTTTCCCTTCACGATATCTTGCGCCGTAGTTGGCGATCGAACCCCGGTTCTGCTCGATGTAAGTGCGCAAGTTCAACAGACCGCCTCGCAGCGGGACTACCACAGAGTTGCCATGTTCGTCTGCCTTTAGATCGTGAAATAAGCGATCGATCAGGTCAATTGCCCTTTCAGTTTTACCATTCCAAAGGCGCCATCTCACCGCCGCAATATCCTCCAGAAATTCCTCCTGCTCGTCCGGCAGCATTCGGCGCGCCAACCACTTGGAAGTCTGCTCAATGGGGCGCAGCTTCATGGCAATGTGAAACCAGTCGAGGATGTGCGTGGTTGGCTGCGGAAGTGCTGATTTCAAGCGCTTCAGACATTCTTCACCGTCGGAGATCACGGTGATATCGCCCTTGCCTTCGTATCCGAGACGTTTGAGGGCAAGCAGACCTTCTGCCCTCATTCTCCGTCGCGATGTACCAGAAAAGGCGAACAGAACTCCTCGGTCGGATCCGACCCCGCCACGGCTTGCATGGCAGATGACCGCTTCGAAACTTCGCGTTTCATGGCCTCGTATCTGCGGGATGTGAGCAGTATCGATGCTAAGGACAAATTCCCGTTTTGGGTCTCTAGGCAGCGGCAACTCGCGTTGACGACGCTCCTGCGTATCAACTAGTTCAAAGAGCATGCGCTGTTCTTCCTTTTCTTCCAGTCGCTTGCCAACCGCCAGCGTGCGATGTCGCAGGGTCGTGTGTCGAGTTGGTGTCTGCCCTGGCAGAAAATCGGCCAGAACTTCCGCCGCTAACCGGTAGGGCATAAGTGCGCCAAGCTTGGCTGTCAGCGTCATCAGTTCTGCGGTCGCACGGTCGGGGCAGAGCTCGGAGACCGGGGTGATCGTGAAATCAACCCCGGGCATGCAACGGCGGCAGGGGTACAGCCGTGGGCTCTCCACGGTGACTGCGCCGTAAACTGTCTGGATCGTTCTGGTCGAATAGTCCTTGATCGGTCGCGTTCCGCCACACCCCAGGCAATGACGTCGGAACAGAGCATACAGGGCGCACTGCTGCTCGACGATGTGCCGCCGAAGCGAGGCCATTATTGCTTTGCCTTCTTCGATCGACAAGCCGAGGCTACCGGCGGCCAGATCTTCGAGGCTCTTCTCGATCTCAAATTCGAAACGTTGGCCCCGCGTGATTTCGTCCGAACCCTCAATACTGATTTTCCAGCGCATCCTGCCTCTCCTCTGCCAAGACTGGCAGAGTTTAAGCCCGCTTCGGCCAGCAATGCACCCCAGGGAATTGAACGGTCTCAAGCAGCCCCATTGATTTCGTTGACTTTCGTATGCCGCATTTAAAGGCTACGCGACAATCACCCAAAGTTTTAACCACGAACGATGAAAGCGCATTTGAGATGTCCGGGACAACGACGCCAACGCTTGTTCCGACTGCGCCACGCAAAGCCATGGCATGAAAATTTGGGGCGAAGCCCAACTCTTGGATTGACTGCCGAATCTTCTCACCGGTCTCTCGCTTCACGTATCCGCGACCAGACACGAATCGCGATACTGTGCCCAATCCGACGCCAGCGTGTTTGGAGACATCACGGATTGTTACCATGCGCGCCATCTTTTTTCTTCCATATCGTAACGATGTCTACCTTAAGCGGTATCGCTCAAGCAGTCCACTATCCGGGGCCGTACTGATGACGCGCCTTCCCGGGGTCAGAAAAAGCACTTTCATGGTCCGGCCGAGCCCTAGGCATCGAGGAAAGTCGATCATCGGATCGAAAAGACGGTGGAAATCTTGTTGTCCACTGCTCGTTGGAAATCAGGGACGTGCTTCTAGACGCATAGCCAGACACCTATCGTGAGACCGATCACTACAACGGATATCCCACCGTTCTGATTCGGCGGGAAAAGATCGACAAAGCTATCTTGCGCACACGGACCAAATTAACCTAGCGAATGGCCGCAACGAAGCAACAGCTTTCGAATTTCGAGAACAGCAATCGCTGAAAATCGGTCTGCCACTCATGATGGACGCCCGCTTCTCCTATATCAGCGGCATGGGAGGCTCGATACTTATGCGACGAGGATGAACGTCCACTCCAGTGAAGGCCGCCCTCCAGCAAAGCGCGAGTCCAACCAGCCGCAACTAGGCCGGGCACGTCAACGCGGTTGCCAGTTTCCCCGCGTGCGGAGAGCCGCTTTGCAGTAGAGCATCATTGCACCTGCACGTTCGGACGACAAGGGCGGCCGAGCTACTATAGCTTCTTTAATGCCAGAAGTACCTCCTGCGTCCGCGCAGTCAGAGGCTTGTCGCGCCGATGGAATGCACACAGGGGCAGCGGCGGAAGCGACTGGATTGGCCGCACAGCAAGGTTGTCCGTTGCGGCGCTTTGCGCAGTTATGGCGTCGATAATACCGATGCCGCCACAGGCGCTGACCATGTGACAAACAGTGGAGCTAAATGGGACCTGACAAGCAAGACGGTGCTCTAGGCCATTTGTGACGAACGCGCGCCGGATCGCAGCTCCCATTGGAGACCAATCTGGGTCGAAACTGACTAGCGGCTGACCCCTGAAGTCCGGAATTATCAGCTCAGATTTGCGGGCCAGCGGATGATCGGCCTGCATCACCGCGACCAGCGCTATATCACACAGCGTTTCCACGACCAGATCCGCGCGTGGCGGCAGTGCCATTTGCACGCCGATATCCGCGCGGCCCTGGCGCACATCATCGTCGGATTCGCCTACCCAAAGTCGCAGGGTTCTTGCCCAGCCGCTATAGCCCACCCTTGCCAGCCGAGGTGCCAGAAACCCTTCGACAAGTGCTGGCGTAGCTGAAATCGTAATCGGGCGCTCCTGATTGGCTCGGATCTCCTCAATCCGGTCGCGGATCTCTTTCTGCGCGGCAAAAATCTCTGATGTCTGAGAAAACAATTCCTCCGCCTCTGCCGACGGGACCAGTCGGTTTCCCTGGCGCAGGAACAGCAGAAAGCCGAGCCGGCTCTCCATCCGTTTCAAACGGTCGCTGACAGCTGGTTGCGACAAGCCCAGAACGCGTGCGGTCTCGATGGTGGTGCCGACACGCATCAAGGTGCCGAAAACTTCTATCTCAGCCAGATCCATTATCAGTTATCCGATTAACAATGCCTGATTTCTCATTATCGTAATTCTGCAGTCTGATCTAGAGTGCTGGGACACAGAAGATGGGTGGGGCGGATTTAGTGTTCTTTGAAGGAAACAATAGTTGGTCGATGGCTGCAGCACGCTTGGCGGAGAAACTGCCGTCGCACTTCGCGGTCGATGGGCTGACGGCTGACAATCACGCGATCATTATCCTGCGTGAGGAGGAGCTCGGCAGGTTCAGTGGTCACGCCTTTCGTGGGCATTGGCGCTGTTATCCTTGTTCACTGGTCAAGACCTTTCACCTAGTCCATGCCCTCGCCGAAATGGAAAGCGGGCGGCTGATGCCCCAAGCCGAACTTGACCGGGCGATGCGCGACATGATCGTGTGGTCATCGAACACTGCAACCAATTACGTCATCGATCTTCTGACCGGCACCACGGGCGACACGCTACTGAATGGCCGGAATTTTTCCGACTGGGTGGCGGCACGCGAAAGGCTGAACCGCTGGTTCGAAGCGCTGGACTGGCCCGAGATGTCGGGCATTAACCTGACGCAAAAGCTGATGGATGACATGCGCTATGGACGCGAGGCGCAATTTGCCGCGCTGAACGGCGGCTACTTGAACGTACTGACACCCATTGCTGCCGCGCGGCTTATGGCAGCAATCTTCAGCGGGGAACTGCCCTTGTCGTCAGCGGCTTTGGCCCGGGCGCAGAAGACTCTGCTTCGCGATCCCTCTGGCTCCGATGCGGCGAATCCAAATTTTCAATTGTCTGAGTTTCTGGGTGGACAAATGCCGGGGGGCGTCAGGATCTGGTCCAAGGCAGGGCATAACCTTTGGACCGGCGATCCAGATAGCTCCTGGTTCAAACATGACATGATACGACTGAAAGCACCGGGGCAGAAGCCACTGATCTTTGTACTCATGACCCAGGGCAAGCGGCTTGCCGAAGAGGTGCCCGACGCCTTCCCTCGCATCGGCCGGTTCCTGTTCGACGAACTGGGAGGTGACAGCAAATGACGGGCACGCGTAAGCCAGTGTTTCCTAACCTGTCCCGGCGCTGCCCTCTGGCGGGTTCTGGTACTTCATGAATATCAGTGATAGCACCTCTGCACCAAGGACCGAATTACGCGCTTTTTGCCAATCCTCACGCAATGCGCCTGAAATGGGTATCCTCCCTGATAAAATTATAGCGAAACAAGGTATTGGCGCGCAACAGCGCGACCTGCCTGAAGCTGGGCGTTTCCGCACGCGGAAAAAGGCCGGAGACTAAAAACTGAACCAGCCGAACGAACAAGATGAACTTGTCATAAAGCGGAAAGCCGCTTCGTGATTGTCGAAATCCACCCCAACAGGAGAGAACCATGATTTACAGACTTGCTGCAATTGCTACAACGGCAACCCTGCTAACGGCGCCAGTTCAGGCACAGGAATTGTCTATTGTCACCGGTGGAACCGGTGGCGTCTATTTCCCAATCGGCGGAGGCTTGGCCGAGATCATTAACCGCCATATCGAGGGTGCGACAGCCAGTGCCGAAGTCACCGGCGCATCGGTGGAGAACATCGCACTGATTTCGCGCGGCGACAGTGACATGGGGCTCACGCAAGGCGACACTGTCTATCAGGCGTTCCATGGCGAAGGCGCATTTGAAGGCCGCCAAATCCCGGAGATGCGCATACTCGCCGCAATTTATCCAAGTGCAATGCAGCTCGTCACCCTGGCCGATAGCGGGATCGAAAGCATCAACGATCTAGCAGGAGAACGCGTTGCAGTCGGACCGCCGGGATCGGGCACAGAGCTTTTGACGCGCGTGATCCTTGACGCAAATGGAATAGCTTTCGATGATTTTTCGCCCCAAAGGTTAAATCTGAACGAGGCCGGTGATGCATTGCGTGACGGCGACATCGTAGCTGCGTTCATGCTCGCAGGCCCGCCGACTCCAGCCATCATGAACCTTGCCTTTACCAGATCCATCCGGATGATTCCGTTTAGTGAGGAACAGATCGAAGCAGCGGTTTCGATCGAGCCTACGCTTGCGCCCTACACCCTGCGTGCGGGCTTGTATGAAGGCGTAGATGAGGGTGTATTGACCATCTCCCAGCCCAATGTGCTCATAACGCACGCTGACATGGATGAGGATATGGCGTTCAACATCGTTAAGGCACTGTTTGAGAATCTGGACGAACTGATCGCTGTTCACCCCGCGGCCATTGACACCACAATAGAGTTCACGATGGACGCGGCTCCGATCCCATTCCATGCAGGCGCCGCCCGCTACTTTGAGGGTTTGGGCATCGAACTAAGGCACCATCAACGGCCGTGAAAAAGGCATTCCAGGGCAGACGAGCAGACACGCTTCTCATCTCGTCCTCGTCGCCCTGATCACGTTCCTGCCCGTCCCATTGCGGGCAGGCGTGTTACTTGTATCAACGCCCGAGGCCGCAGTGGCCCTGGCACCCTTGCCGAAAGGTAGCGAAACCTGCCTTCATTGGGCGCATTCAGTGACTGGTGGTCTTGTAACTGACTGTTTTGAGAATCGTGATGCGCAACTGGTTCTGACGCGCAGCTTCCTGCATGATTTCTCTGCTGGTCTGGGCATGCATCCGCAACGCGGTACATTAGTTGCCGCGCCCGGGGCGGTTACTGGATAGAAGGGCTGGACATGGCACTGCACGGAAACCGGCTCGTGCTGCGCACAGGTGGCTTGGCCGTTCGTCACCGACTGGTCCCGCATGAAGGTGCTTAAATAAACTTGCCGCTACGCACGCGGCTGACGCTGACACTTATGCCTTTGGAATAATGACAGTAGGATCCGATGACGCAGCCAAATTCGCAGACCTTGCCCACGCCACCTTCCCTGTCTTCCGGGCCGCTAGAAGGCGGAGTGATCCCTGAGAACCTTCGATCTGCCGATGCCCATCAGCCGAGGCCGGTGCTGTGGTTGATTACTGCAATTGCAATTTCCATGTCACTGTTCCAACTTTATGCGGCTGGCGTGCAACCGCTGGGACTGTTTTATCAGAGATCGGCACATCTGGGTTTCGTGCTGGTACTGGCGTTTATGATTTATCCTGTCTTTGGTCAGACTCGCCCTCGTGGTATGCTGGGCTGGTTGATCGACGCGGCCTTCATCGTCGCGGGTTTCCTGAGTAGTTTCTATATCATCTGGAATCTGGATGAGATCATTGCCCGGGCCGGCTGGTGGACAGCCACTGATATAACTGTAGGAATAATCTGCACACTCGCTTTGCTTGAGGCGAGCCGACGCGCGGTGGGTCTGGGATTGACGGCGGTTGGCGTGGTGGCGATCCTCTACGCACTGGCGGGATCCCGCGGAGCGCTACCTGCACTGGGGGAATGGATGCCCGATCTGCTGGCGCACCGAGGCGCAAGCGTGGAACGACTGGTGGGGCAGCTTTACCTTGGGCAGGAAGGCATTTTCGGCCTACCATTGGGCGTGGCCGCGACATTCGTGTTTATGTTCGTCCTTTTCGGGGCATTTTTGGAAAAGACCGGGGCGGGTAAGTTCTTCATTGATCTTGCTCTCGCCGCAACGGGGCGAAAGCCCGGGGGGCCTGCGAAAGCGGCGGTGCTCGCTTCGGCGGGAATGGGGTCGATTTCGGGTTCAACCGTGGCGAATGTTGTCACCACCGGGGCCTTGACCATCCCCCTGATGAAGCGGCTGGGCTACAAGCCCAAACAGGCAGGGGGCATAGAAGCTGCAGCCTCGACTGGTGGACAGATCACCCCGCCTTTAATGGGCGCAGGCGCATTCTTAATATCGGAATACACGCGTGTGCCCTATATCGAGATAGTGCTGGTATCGATCTTTCCGGCCATCCTGTATCTGGGAACTGTCTATCTGTTCGTGCATATCGTTGCTATGAAGCAGGGAATGCGCGGTCTGTCGGCGACCGAATTGCCGATTGTCCGGCAGGTACTGAAGGCAGGTTGGCAATTCATCGTGCCACTGGTGCTGATGGTGTGGCTGTTGGTAAACAACATATCACCCATGCGCGTGGGCTTTTGGGCAATTTTTGCTGTAATCGGGGTGGCAGGATTGCGTGGGGCCTGGTCGGTTTACACCGATGGTCCGCTAACCCGCACGCGGGTATATGCATCGCTGGCGCGCGGAGGGCGAATGGTGTTCGAGTCCCTGCAGCTTGGCGCACGCAATGCGGTTGCCGTGTCTATCGCCTGTGCAGTTGCCGGAATCGTTGTAGGCGTTGTAGGAATGACCGGGCTGGGGCTGAAATTCTCGTCAATGATGGTCTCACTTTCAGGTGGCAATATCGTAATTGCGCTTGGGCTGGTGTTGATCGCTTCGCTCATCCTCGGGCTGGGGTTGCCAGTAACAGCGAGCTATATTGTGCTGATCGTGCTGGTGGGGCCTGCACTGCACAATGATTTCGGTATCCCGCTTCTGATCGCACATCTGGTGGTGTTCTGGTATTCGCAAGATAGCAATGTGACACCGCCAGTGGCGCTCGCGGGGTTTGCGGGGGCGGCTATTGCAGGATCAAAGCCGATGGAAACCAGCATCCAGGCGTGGAAATTCGCCAAGGGGCTGTATCTGATTCCGCTGTTCATGGTGTTCAACCCCGAGATTATCTATGGCGGGCCGATGCCTGTCGTCCTCTGGACGGGGTTCACCGCCATTCTGGGGCTGGTGGCCTTTGCGGCTACAATTGAGGGCTGGCTGTTCGGGCGGATGGATGTGATCTCGCGTCTGGTTTCACTGCCCGCCATCGCAGCGCTGTTCTGGCCTGACTTCATCATCGAGGTTGTAGGCGCAATCGCAATCATGTTTGTGCTGGCAATTAACTGGTTGACTGCACGCACAGCCCGCGACGTGCCAATCTGAGCGAACGCCGCCGCTCTTGCCCATTTTTTCGCTGCTTTCAGGACAAATTATTCTAAGTTTCAGAAATGATTAAAGCCACTACTTAACATAATGCTGGTTATTGGCTGTGACCTGTGTAGCCGCAAAGTTAAAATGTCCCACATCTGCAAAGTAGAAGTGTCACACTTCCCTGTTTGTTGATTTTCGTCTCGGATTGACCCATTTTTCCATTTGGCGCTGACCCCTCTGAACTATGATAAACTCATGAAAAGTCAGCGGAATCTTTGATACCAGTGGGTCACGACGTTCTGGAAAAATGGGTCAATTCCTCTTGGAATTCAACATTCGTCCGGCAGGCCATGCCGCCCTTCCAGCCCATCGCGCAGAAAACCCTCGATTTCAGTGGTGGAGATAACCGAAACCAGCAAAGGCCTGCGCAGTGCAAACTTCTGTTTTCTTAGCAAAAGAGTATCAAGAATCCGTTGCGCTTCGATTTGCCTTGCGGCGGGGACGGATTCCGCGAAAACATCCCGCAAGATCGCATCATAGCGCTGCGTTGTCACCAGATAGGATATCGGACTGAATAACCCGATGATCTGCTCGGCATCATCTTCAACCTGCCGCATCCGTTCAAAATACGCCAGCGCGTTCGGAATATACTCAACCCCCACCCCCAGAAGCGTGGGCAACGAAACCTTCAATTCCCGCGAAATCGAAGCCAGTGTTTCAATTTTGGTGATTTCGCCCTTTTCGGCACGATACAGCGCTGCGCGGGAAATGCCTATACGCAGCGCCAGTTCTTCCGGCCCCAATCCGCGCCCGATCCGGTGCGCACGCAGTCGTGCCCCGATATCGGTAAAACTGATCCTGTCAATATCCGTCACAACGCTCCCCGGCTTTGCGGCGCATGCCTGTCGTCTAAGTTCTGATACAAAACACCATAGAACGCAACTGGCAGAGACGGACAAACAGCGCAGGCATGTCCGCCGCGATTCTACCGACCTATGGGTGAATCATGTTCTCAAATCGCTGTCGAGATGGGACTATTTCAGCGGCCTGCTAGGGTCCGGATTCGCCCTGTTGGGGCGGTCACATCATCAACGCCGAGCAGATCAGCAATACCTAAAAACGCCTCTGGGGTTCGGCAGACACCCCTCGCGCCAATTCGAACTTCGCCAACAACAAATACTTCATTCCCGTCATGGGCCTGATCTTCCTGCGCCATGCTTATTCCCGATTCCTGAAGGTCCGCGACAAGACAGATCCGTTACCAGTGGCTGGTGCCTAGGTCGGGTCAACCGCCCCTGCCACATCGATGCACGCGGGACTGTTGCATTAATCTCGTTGAGCCGTGTGACGTCAAATATGCTGAGGTTACGCAACGGTTTCGAACAAGCGATCGATGAACGCGATCTCGCCTCTGACTCCTGGCTGTTTGTGGTCCAGATGGTTGCGCTTGATGGTTCGGATCGTCTCAATGCCGCTCAACGTTGCCTTTGCTGTTGGCAAGGAACGGAAGCTCTGCCGGTATCCGAGTAGCCGCTTCATGGCGGCGTGGTCGCTCCCGATCCGGTTGTTCTGCCACTTCCGGTCGATATGCCGGATGCTGTCAAAATGCGGGTCATATCGGTGAATGATCTCACGGATGACACGCCGGTATGCCTGCGCTTTGTCCGTGCAGATCGTGACCGGCCGGTGCAGCCGCACACGCTCGATTGCCTTGTTTAGAAATGCTTTAGCGGCCTTTGCGTCTCGCCGCACGGTCAAGCGGAAGCCCACCATCTGGCCGTTCGCATCAATCGCACGCCACAAATAACGCCATTTTCCGCTAACGCGGATGTAGGTCTCGTCTACATGCCAATCGAGGCTGGCACGGCGCAGGTGCTTCTCAGTGCGTTTGGTGATTTCAGGCCCAAACTTCTGCACCCAACGGAAAACTGTCGATCTATCGACAGTGATATCGCGCTCAGCAAGAAGATCGACCACGTCCTGATATGACAGCGGATAGCGCAAATACCAACGTACCGCACAAAGGATGATCCCGCGCGGAAAGCGGTGGTATCTGAATGGCGATTTGCGCGGCATGCTGGACCTCAAAAGCAAAAATTGGCAAGACACTGCGATTAATGCAACAGTCCCCCGGTGTTCCTGCGCGTCTCTGGCAACATCCTTTTCTTGACAACCCACCATCCCGGCACCCATGTCCTTAGGACATGGGTGCCGGGATGGTGCTCATTCTGCCATTCAGACGACTATTTTGTACGATCGACAGATTGAAATCTTCCGCCAGTCATGTTACATGTAACGCGAAAGGACGTAATCATGGCAACACCGACTTCAGAACGTGTTCAGAAGCGCCGCGATGCCTTGCGCGCCGCCGGACTGCGGCCCGTGCAGATCTGGGTGCCGGACACACGCCGCCCCGGCTTTGCCGCTGAATGCCGCCGCCAGGCAGCACTTGTCGCGGCAGCCGACCAGAACGATACTGACCTGTCGGATTTCATGGACGCCGCCCTGTCTGACCTGGACGACTGGACTTGAGGCGCGGGGATCTGGTGACTGTCTCCCTGCAGGGAGACTATGGCAAACCACGGCCCGCCCTCGTCATCCAGGCGGATCAGTTTACCGGGCTGGGATCGGTCGTGATCCTGCCGCTTACCTCAACCATCATCGATGCACCCCTACTGCGCCTGACCCTGGAGCCTTCTGCGGAGAACGGCCTGCGCAGGCCCTCCCAGGTCATGCTGGACAAGCCCATGACCGTAAAAGCTGACAAAGCGGGCCCCGCTTTCGGGCATGTCGATGACACCGCCATGGTCAGCGTGAACCGCTCACTGGCACTGTTTCTGGGGCTGGCCGGATGAAACACGCGGATTTTTCTATCGGATGTGAATTCAGAACTGATGGTGGGGTCTGGCGCTGCACCGATATCGGGACCCGGACAATTATCGCCATCAGGATTTCGGATTATGATGACACATCATGGTTTAACGGCCCGCCTTACGCAGTCTGTGAAACCGTCTTTGATGAAAATGACCTGGAAGCCTGCACCTTGAGCGGAGCGTGAAAGAAAGAGCGGTTTCCGTCTCAATGGCTTCCGGCCTGGCCGGAAGCCAGCTGGTGATCAGGGCCTGCGCGATCCGCGCTTCGGATACTTCGCTATATATGATAATGTCCTTTATCATATGTAGAGGGAGGCGATATGGAGCGACAGCCAGCTGACCAGGTGATCCGCGATTGCCGGACAACATCCGACAAAATCCGTACGCTGATCCGCGCCGGTTACCTCCGTACGGAAGTCGCCAGGCTGCTCGATGTTCGTTATCAGCGTGTCCGCAAGGTACTCGTAGATGCTGGCATTACGGAGGGTCTGAGGCAGTCCGCCCGGTTTGA
>NZ_JAQZSM010000045.1 GCF_028745735.1 Roseinatronobacter alkalisoli | reverse complement strand
AGCCACGTCCTATCGCCACGCCCGTGCCGATGCCTTCGGGCTGTGGGCCGAGTATACCCGTGAAATGACCGCATGAATGCACGAGGTGCAGATCACTGCACCCAGCGGACAACAACTTGGCAATGCCGGTTGAGCGAGTGCCGGCCAGAGATGAACCTCAGCACATATTCTGCCAGCAGCGCGCGCGGCGCCTCGGGGTCGTCCTGCGGCCAGCGGTGGCCGTTCTCGATGCCGTCAAAGCCGATCTGGCGGCCGGCCTCGTCCAGAATACGTTCGGTGGGAATGTCGGCGCCCAGCGTCTGGTCGTCGTCATTGGCCCAGGCAATCGGGTTGGTCCCAAATTGGATCATTTTAGTCTCTCCTGTGGCGTGGGGTGCCCGCCGGGGCGTCAGTTGACCAGTCGTTGGCGGGTCATGTTCTCCAGATAGGTGGCATAGGCGGCACGTGATCGTTCGGTCTTACTTGCCGCCGGGACGGCGACGTCCCACCAATGGCCCGCGTCGCCGAAGCCGGGTCCTTCTTCGGCGCTGGTTTCGATCACGATAACGGTCGGAATGTCGCGGCCCCGCGCAAGCGCGACCTGCGCTTCCAGATCGGCGATATCGCGCGCCTTGATCGCATGCGCACCCATCGCGGCGGCATGGGCGACATAGTCGATCTCGGGCTGGGCCTCGACATTGCAATCGACATACATGTTGTTGAAAGGCGCGCCGCCGCAGCCGAGGGTCTGCAAGCGGTTGATGCAGCCGTATCCCCGATTGTCGGTCAGAACGACTGTGAAGGGCACGCGGCGCATCACCGCCGTCGCCAGTTCCGAATTCGCCATCATGTACGATCCGTCGCCCACGAAGCAGATCACCTCGCGCTCGGGCCGGGCGAGTTTCAGGCCCATGGCGCCGGCGATCTCATAGCCCATGCAGCTATAGCCGTATTCAATGTGATAGCCGCCCTGACTTGGTTGCCACAGCAGTTTCAGCGCGCCGGGCATGGTGCCCGCAGCGCACATGGCGATGGCATCCTCGCTGGTGGCGCGCTGGACCGCGCCGATGACCTCGGCGTCCAGCGGGCGATAGCCCTCGCCGCCGTTGCGCGGCTGGCAATGGGCGGTGACGGCCTCCAGCCATTCGGCGCGGATATCCGCATCGACGGCCACCGGCCTGTGATCGCCCAATGCTACGCTGATCTTCTCAAGCGCGACCCGCGCATCGGCCACCATGGGGACCGCCCCGTGCTTGACCGCGTCATGGGCGGCGACGTTTATCGACACCAGCTTGCGGTCTGGGTTCTGGAACAGCGACCACGACCCGGTGGTGAAATCCTGAAAGCGCGTGCCGACCCCGATCACCAGATCGGCGTTTCTTGACAGGAGGTTGGCTGCCGCCGAACCATCCACGCCGCTGGCACCGAAATTCATCGGGTGGGCCTGCGCCAGCGCCGACTTGCCAGCCTGCGTTTCGACCACGGGGATCTGGTGCTTTGTGGCGAAGGTGCCAAGGGTCTGTTCCGCATCGGAATAGATCACGCCGCCGCCGCAGACGATGACCGGGTTCGACGCGGCTTTGATCAGCCCAACCACATCGGCCAATTCGTCCGCATCCGGTTCCGGACGGCGCACGCGCCAGACCTTGGGTTCAAAGAAGGCAACCGGATAGTCGTAGGCCTCGGCCTGTACATCCTGGCAGAAGGACAGGCAGACCGGTCCGCAATTGGCCGGATTGGTCATCACAGCGAGCGCCCGCGGCAGGCAGGTCAGCAGGTGCTCGGGCCGGGTGATCCGGTCGAAGTAGCGCACGACCGGGCGGAAGCAGTCATTGGCCGACACGGTGCCATCCTCGAAAGCCTCGACCTGTTGCAGCACCGGGTCGGGGCGGCGGTTTGCGAAGACATCGCCGGGAATGAACAACACCGGCAAGCGGTTCACATGGGCCAGCGCCGCCGCAGTCACCATGTTGGTGGCGCCCGGCCCGATGGACGAGGTTACAGCCTGTGCCCGACGGCGCTTGTGCCCCTTGGCATAGGCAATTGCCGCATGTGCCATGGTTTGTTCGTTCTGGCCGCGCCATGTCGGAAAACTGTCGCCCGCGCCATGCAGCGCCTCGCCCAAGCCTGCCACGTTGCCGTGACCGAAGATGCCCCAGATCCCGTCGATGAACCGGTCGCCCTCTTCGGTCAGCTGCGCGCTTAGCCATTTTACCATGGCCTGCGCGGCCGTCAGTCGGATTGTGTTCGTCATCTGTATCACCCCTGATTGCTTGGGTTAGTCGCCTTGGCGCGGGCCGTGTCCCAGACCTCGCTCAGGCGGGCAAAACGTTCGGCCATCTGGGCCACGGCGGCATCGTCGCCCATTTCGCCTTTCAGCCAGGCCCGGGCCGCATCGGCAAAGATCGTGCGACCGACAGCGAAGCCCTTGACCAGCGGTTGCTTCGCAGCGAGCTCGAACGACGCAGCCAGCTCCGCCTCGGGGGCATCCAGACCGAGCACAACGATGCCGCGCGTATGAGGGTCGTTGCGCTCGATCGCCGAAACCGCATTGGCCCAGGCGGCCTCGGTCTTGAAAGGCTCAAGCTTCCACCAATCGGGATAGATGTCCGCGTCATAGAACTGCTGGATCAGGACCGCAGTCGTTATGTCGTCTACTGAGGCGACTTTCGAAGGGATGACCTCGAGCAGGAATTCTAGGTTGTTGCGGCGCGCGGCGGCAAACAGGCGTTTCACACGTTCTTCCTGCAAGGCGCGGATCTCGGGCGTGTCGTCGGGATGGCAGAACACGAGGAGCTTCACCACGTTTTCGCGTGCCCATTCGCGGAACTGTCCCAGGTCGCACCCCAATTCGGGCTCGAAAGCAATCGGGCGCGAGCCCGGCAATTCCGCTGGACGTCCGATCCATAGGCCAGACCCGCTGGCCGCGTGCAGAGCGGCGCGACCAATGCGGTTGTCGCAGAGGATGCCATAGCCTCGCTGACCGTTCTGGACCCTCAACGCAGCCTCGAGGCACAGTTTTTTGAAGGCACTGCCCTTTTGTTCGGTGTAGCCCGACATTTCCTCCAGTTGCATCCGGTGATCAAAGGCGAAGGTACGCACTGTCGACCAGTCGCCATGGCGGTTGGTGGCCCAGTGCACCTGCTCCAACTCCGTGTCATTGCGCAGGTCGGGCCGTTTGATGCCGCGCTTGAAGAAGAATTGCAGCTCTTCCCAGCTGGGATAGGCCGGGGTGCAGCCATGGCGACTGACGGCAAAGGCACCGCAGGCGTTGGCGTATTTGAGCGTTGTCGGCCAGTTTTCGCCATCCAGCCACCCCTTTAGCAGCCCAGAGAAGAACCCGTCTCCCGCGCCCAGAACGTTGAAAATCTCGATCGGGAAGCCAGGGCCGGTCTGACCGTCGTCCAGGCTGTCTGGAATCTTGCCTTCGAAGGCGACCGCCCCCGCCGCCCCGCGTTTACAGACCAGCGTCGCGCCTGAGACTTCGCGCACCGCGCGCAGCGCCTCAAGCGTGTTTGTCGATCCGCCCGCGATGTGGAACTCTTCCTCGGTGCCCACGATCAGGTCGAAGTAATGCAGGGTTTCCATCAGTTTGGCGGTGACTTCGGCGCTTTCGACAAAGCGGCTTTCGCCATCGCCATGCCCCGCGACGCCCCAGAGGTTGGGACGATAGTCGATGTCAAGCGCAGTTTTCACTCCATGCTTGCGCGCCAATTGAAGCGCCTTGAGCACGGCGGCCTTGGTGCGCGGATGGCTGAGATGCGTGCCGGTCGGGACGATTGAGCGGGTGAAGGCGATCAGCGCCTCATCGATGTCCTCCTCGCAGAGCGCCATATCGGCGCAATTCTCGCGATAGAAGATCAGCGGAAACTGTTCCTCGTCGCGGATACCGAGGATCACCAGCGCGGTCAGCCGGTCCGGGTCCGTCTTGACACCATCGGTATTCACGCCGTGGCGCTCCAGCTCCTCGCGGATGAAACGGCCCATGTGTTCGTCACCGACACGGCTGATCAGCCCGGACTTCAGGCCCAGTCGCGCGGTTCCGCAGGCAATATTGGTGGGAGACCCGCCAATGTATTTGTCGAACGACCCCATGTCCTCGAGCCGTCCGCCAATCTGCGTGCCGTAAAGATCCACGCCGGATCGGCCAATCGTTATTACATCGAGGGTCTTCATTGGAGTGGTCCTCTGGTTCAGGATGGCCAGGCCACGCGGGGCGGGCCTGGCCGGTATGCGATCAGGCCAACACGTCGGCGAGGGCGACCGGCTTGCTATTGTGAGCGGAAAGCGTCGAAGCTTCGGCCATGGCAAGAGCGTTCACCCCGTCGATCAAGGTGACCGGCAGGGCCGTGTCGCCGTTCACCGCGTCCACGAAAGCGGCCCACTCGGCGGCATAGGCCGGCATGTAGCGTTCAAGGAAAAAATAGGTTGGCTTGGCGCCAGTCACACCGGCAGTGGTCGACTTAATCACCGTGTTTTCCAGCATGTTCTGCGCCTGCAAGAGCCCTTCGGAGCCCAAAAGCTCGACACGCTGATCGTAACCGTAGACGGCGCGGCGCGAGTTCTTGATCACCGCGATGCGCCCATCCGCATAGGTCAGCGTCACAACTGCTGTGTCGAAGTCCCCCGCGGCACCGATCTCCGGGTCAACGATTGAGGTGCCGATGGCAGAAACCGTGACCGGTGCGTCGCCCATGAGGAAGTTGACCATGTCAAAGTCATGGATCATCATGTCACGGAAGATGCCGCCCGAGACCTTGATATAGGTGACCGGCGGCGGGGCCGGATCATAGGAGGTGATGGAGAGCAGTTCGGCCTTGCCGATCTCGCCAGCGTCGAGTGCTGCCTTCAGCGCGCCGAAGTTCGGGTCAAAACGGCGATTGAAGCCGATCATGACCGGCTTTCCCGAACCGCTGACCGCGTCCAGGCAAGCCCGCGCGCGCGCCAGGCTCAGGTCTACGGGCTTTTCGCAGAGTACAGCCTTGCCCGCCGCCGTCGCCGCCTCGATCAGATCCGAATGCGTATCGGTCGAGGTTGCGATCAGCACGGCGTCGATGGCCGGATCGGCGATGATCTCATCCGTGGAACGCGTCGCGCAGCCATATTCTGCCGCAAGCTTCTGCGCGTTCTCCGGGAGATAGTCCGAGACGGCGACCAGCGTGCTGCCGGGGTGCGAGGTGATCGCTTTGGCATGTACCCCCGCGATCCGTCCTGCACCAAGAAGTCCAACTTTTAACATCTGTATTGTCCTGTTTCAAAAATCAAAGAGTGAAGGCGGCGCGGAAGGCCTCAAGGGCCGCGTCCTCGTCGCCTCTGGCGAAGGCCTCCATGCCAATGGGGCCATGGTAGCCCATAGCCGCGAGGGCTTTGGCGACGCCGGAATAGTTGATCTCGCCCGTCCCCGGCTCGCAGCGGCCCGGATTGTCGGCAACCTGAATCTCGCCCACCCACGGCAGGCAGGCCTCACACCAGCGGATGAGGTCTCCCTCGCCAATCTGCGTGTGATACAGGTCGAGGTTGATGCGCAGCTGCGGACGGTTCACCGCCGAGACAAGCGATAGCACTTGCGCGGTCGATCCGAAGGGGCAGCCGGGGTGATCGAGCGGGTTGAGGTTTTCGAGCGTGAATACCACACCCTCCGCCTCGGCCAGATCGCAAAGCCGGTGCAGAGTGTCGCGTGCCCGAAGCTCCATCTCCGGCGAAAACGTGCCGTGTTGCGGGATCGGAATGCCGCCGTCACCCAGCCCAGTGCCATGCAGATTAAGACGGGACACCCCAAGACGCTTGCCGATCTCTACTGTCTCGCGCGCCGAGGCGACCAGCATCTTGGTGCCGTCCGGGTCGGTCAGACGGCCCTGAAGGTAGCCGTTCATGATGATGAAATCGGCCCCGGTCCTGGCAAGCGCATCGATATCCCATGTAGGCCAGTTCCACAGGCCAACGCCGAAGCCCATTTCCTTGAGGCGCGACGCGCGCCACTCCATGGGCCTGTCTTGCCAGAGCATTTCGGCACAGGCCGCGAGTTGAAATGTCATCTCAGATATCCTGCGGTTTGTAATCGGCCCGAGCGGCAGGCATCACGCCCTTCAGCAGGGCCACGGATTTTTCGAGCCCTTCGATGGAGTTCAGAAGAACGTCTTCGTGTTCAATCGACAGCCAGCCGTCATAGCCCGCCATTTTCAGCCGATAGCAGAACTGGCGCCACCACTCCTCGCCGTGGCCGAAGCCGAGTGTGATGTAGGACCAGCTCCTTGCGGGTATATCCATCAGCGAGCCGTTCTCTAGCAGGCTGGTGGTCGCTTGCACCGGGGCATTGAGCATCGTGTCTTTGGCGTGGACGTGGTAAATCGCCTCGCCCAGAGCCTCTGCTGCAAGCAGGGGATCGGCGCCCATCCAGAAAAGATGCGACGGATCGAGGTTTGCCCCGATCACCGGGCCGATCGCGCTGCGCAGCTTCAGCAGCGACGGCACGTTATAGACGCATTGGTTGCCATGCAGCTCAATCGCGATACGCTCTACACCGTTCTCACGCGCCAGATCGGCGATCCCCGTCCAATAGGGGATCAGCTTGTCTTCCCACTGGTAGCGTAGGATCGCCTGCGTCTCTGGCGGCCAGGAAGACACCACCCAGTTCGGCATGACGTCATCGGCGCTGCCAGCGGGAAGACCGGACATGGTGCAGACGGTCTTGATCCCCATGCTGCCTGCAACGCGGATCGTATCTGCGAGGCCCTGCCCCTGCACCGCATCTGTTGGGTGCAGCGGATTGCCGTTGGCATTCAGCGCGATGATGTCGAGCCCGCGTTCCGCGAAGGCGTTCGCGAAGGCCTTGCGCTTGTCCGGATGCGCAAGCATTTCCGCAAGATCGAAGTGCGGCGCACTTGACCATCCACAGGTATTTACTTCGACGCCGCTCACCCCCATGCGCACCGCATGGTCAAGCATCGTCTCGAATTTCATTCCGCCAAGGCTGTCGGATACAAAACCAAGTTTCATGCTGCCAACTCCTCTTTCGCGGCATAGAGCGCCGGTTTGGCTATTGTAGTGACAGGCTGCTTCAGCCCGGTGGCCAGCGCTTTCGCTCCTGCTTCCGCGACAATGGCGGCGCAGTACCCATCCCAGCAATCAGACCCGATCAGCGGGAATTTCCCGGTTTCAACAAAGCGCAGGAACGTCCGGTTTTGCTGGACATATGCCTCGTGGTAGCGGCCACGCCAATCACTGTCATAGCGGGTTGACGAAGCCAGTTTCATATCGGTCCTGGTATAGGCGACATTGTTCAGCGCGATGGACCCAGCCTCGCCGACCAGCTCGGCGCGAACGTCGTAGCCATAGGCGGCGTTGTTGTTCACCTCGATCGTCACCAACTGGTTGTCAGCGGTTTCCAGAACCATGAACACGGGGGCCACACGCGCGTCCGAGCGCTTGGGTTGCTGCGCGCTGATGGCGGTGAATTCAGTCGCCAGGACGTAACGCACAACATCAAACTCATGGGGGGCGGAGTTGGTGATCGCCATGGCACCAGTAAAATCCGCCGCCGGGGTCTCTACGTTGCGGTGGAAGTTGTGCATCATCAGCGCCCGGCCGATTTTCCCGGAGGTCAGCGCCTCACGCATTTCCGCATAGGATTTATCGAAACGGCGCATGAAGCCCAGTTGGACGAACCGGCGGCCTGCCTCCTGTTCGGCGGCCATGACTTCGAGACACTCGGCCGGGGACTGCGACAGCGGCTTTTCACTTAGAACGGGTTTGCGAAGCGCGATGCAGGCCTTTGACAGCGGCGCGTGGGTGAAGTCGGGCGAGGCCACAATCACAGCATCGACATCCGCGCGCGCAAGGGTCGCTTCGGGATCACTTGATACGTCCTTGGACCCGCAGGCATCCGCTACGCGTCTGGCACGAGCGATATCCATATCGCAGACGACTTGAAGCGTCGCGCCGGGAAGGTCATTCGCAACGATGCGCGCATGGTCCTCTCCCATTAGCCCTGCGCCGATGATGGCAAGTCGCGTCACAGCAAACTCCTTGTGTGCGGTCCGAACTCTCGGCCGGCCGATGTCTTTTTGACTTCTAGGTGAATGGAACTTGCGAGCGGACGGCCCGCCAGCCCGTCAAGCGTTGGATTGTGGGGCGTGGCCGCTGTGGCTTTCCGTGCGGTTTTCGATATTGGCTTCGAGATCCGCCATGGATTCCCCGCCCGCCATGAGATCCGCGATTTCTTCCCGGGATTTGTCACCTTTCCGGAAATCTGCCGCGATGGCACCGCGGATCAGCACCGCAAAGTGATCACCCACAGCCATGGCATGCATCACCTGGTGCGTGGTAAAGATCACAGCGAGACCCCGCTTCTTGGCCTCGTTCACAATGCGCAGAACATGGGCTGCCTGCTTCACACCAAGCGCAGCGGTCGGTTCGTCGAGGATAAGAACCCGGGCACCAAAGAAGACTGCGCGGGCGATCGCCAGCGATTGCCGCTCACCTCCGGACAGACCACCGACCAGGCGGTCGCCATCTGTAATCCGGGTGATACCCATCTTTTGGACTTCATCGACGGCGATCCGGTTGGCCTTGGCGCGATCAAAGATCTTGAATGGACCAAAACCCTTGGTCGGCTCGGAACCCATGAAGAAATTGCGCCCAATCGACATCAACGGATAGGTGCCGCCGAACTGGTGAACCGTCGCGATCCCGCGTTCCTGTGCATCGCGTGGGCTGGCAAAGGATGTGGGTTGACCGTCCATCAGGATCTCACCGCTGGAGGGCTGGTGAACACCCGCGAGCGTCTTGATCAAGGTTGACTTGCCGGCCCCGTTGTCGCCCAGAAGGCACAACACTTCGCCTTCACTTACATTAAGGCTGATGTTGTCGAGGACATCGATTGGTCCAAAGGACTTGTCAACGTTGCGCAGCTCCAAAATTGGCTTTTTGCTCGACATTGTCGCTCTCCTTACTTTTTCTTTGATGCCGACCAGTTGGTAGCCACTTTCCGGAAAGTGTCATTCATCAGGACCGCGATCAAAAGCATGACGCCGATGATGAGGAAGGACAGGTTCCGATCAATGTTGGTAAAACCGATCGCTTGGGTCACAATCGCAAGCGTCAAAGCACCAAAAACAATGCCGATGACGGTGCCGAAGCCACCCGTCAGCAACACCCCTCCGACCACAACCGAGATGATTGTGTTGAAGATTAATCCAAAATTCGCCTGCGAGGTTGCAGAATTGAACGTGATGACCTGCAATACTCCAGCGAAGGCCGTGGACATCGAGCACAACATGAAGAGACCAATCTTGAGACGCTTCACGGGAATACCAGCGTTGTGCGCGCTTCCCTGATCACCGCCAAGTGCGAAGACCCAACTGCCTTTAGGCGAATAATGCAGGAAAAAGACGAAGCCGCAGATCAGTCCGAACCACCAGAATACCGAAGAGTTGAAGCCGTAAAACTTTCCGCCAAACAGCGACTTGGCCCAGTCCGGTGCATGATAGAACGAGTTGGTCGTGTTGATGAAGAGGATCGACAGATACAGCGTCAAGCCTGCAACCGCAAAGAGCGTGGCCAGCGTTACGATGAATGACGGCACCTGTGTGCGGGTTACGATGAAACCGTTCACAAATCCGATTGCAGCACCAACTGAGAGTGCGGCGATGACGCCAACCAGAACTGGCATTTCATAGTGACCGCTTACGATGGCGACTGTCATGGTTGAGGCCGGCAGTACCGCGCCGGTCGAGATATCGAGTTCACCGGCAATCATCAGGAAGCCGACTGGAATGGCGATAATACCAACCAATGAGGCGTAGTTTACCCAAGTTGTCACGCCAGGCACTGACAGGAAGTTCCGGCCAAACCCGAAGACCGAAAAAATGATAAAAACGACCGCGAAGCCCATGAAGGCACCAGATGCCGGGCTGCGCAACAGGCCGCCGATCGAAATTCCCGTCGATGCAGATGCGTCGGGTGAAATGTTGGATGTAGTTGGATCGGTCAAAAGCTGAGACTCCGCTAATTCAACGGCAAGCGCCAAAAGCGACGCGCATTTCTTGGATCCGGCCCATACTGGCCGGATCCTGCGAACTGATGGTCTGAACTCAGCGTGCGCCGAGCTTCACACCTTCGATGGCTGTGGCGACGTTCGAGGCATCAACGATTGCCGGGCCAGTCAGAACTGGTTTCGTGGCAAGCTCGGTTCCAAATTTGAGGTTCGCGAACAGCATGGATGTCGCGAGGAAACCTTGCAAATAGGGCTGCTGGTCAATCGCCATGGCCTGAGTGCCGTTCGAGATGCGTTCGAGAACCGAAGCAGACATGTCAAACGTCCCGAGTTGGATCTCGTCAGTTTTGCCAAGTTGATCGATTGCAGATGCGGACGCGTCTGCGGCCCATGCCGCGAGGTTGATCACCGCGTCGATCGAAGGATCAGCAATCAACTCGGATTTGATTGCCTCAGACGTGCCCACCATGTCTTGGTCGAGGTTGGAGGGAACACGCAGAATGTAGACCTCTGCACCCGCTTTCGTGGCGCCGTCCTCAACACCCTGGCAGCGGGTTTCAAGGTTGACCGCACCCGGGTTCTGGATGTGGCAAAGTATTTTCGTTGCACCTTGCCCAGCAAGGTATTCACCGCCGGCAACACCAGCGAGGTACTCGTCGGAACCAAAGTAATTCAGCGCATCGTAGTCGGCCATCTCGGACTGGCCAGCATTGAACGACATGATTTTTACGCCAGCGTCGCGGGCAGCTTGCAACGCAGGTGTCTCGGATGCTGGGATCCAGTTCGGGATCGCGATGCCTTCGGCACCCTGCGCCACAGCCTGCTCGATTAACGACGCGAGGTCGGGACCAAAGTTGTCATAGTTCTGGGTCTGCAGGAAGTTCACGGTACCACCGTTCGCTTCGACCATGAGCGTCGCATCATCGACACCCTTCTTGACCATGTTCCAGAAACCGTCTTGCGCCGAACCAACGATAACGGCGACGTCCTGTGCGGCTGCGCCGGACGCCATCAATGCTGCTGTCGCCGCTGTGGCAAGAAATTTATTAAAAGTCACGTCGATTACCTCCTCTGATTTACCCGCCTCCCGACGGATCGACATTTGATGGCTCTTGCGAGCCGGGTAGACAGACGAACAGTCTTTGGGAAACGACATGTTTCCCAATGGGTTTCGTCTGGTAAGCTTGTGATCTGGCTGAGTTGACCGCGATTCAGGTCAAATGGCAGACGCCGCCGAAATCGCGCATCTCTCTCTCCTACTCCCTGGGACAGAGTATCGACGATACACGTTCCGCCGCATAGTACTGACGGTCGAAAATAATGATGTGATTTACATCATTATTGCGGTAGCAGTCGCCAAACTGTGGATATTTTGTAAGTTATGTCGTAAGTGTGGCTAGAGTCTAGTTTGATGCCGTACAAATCAAATTGGAGTCCAAACATGCCCAACGAATCTGACCTTTCACGCTGGACCGGCCCTACTATCGCCGAAATTGCCGCGTTGGCCGGCGTGGGCACTGCCTCTGTGGACAGGGTCATGAACAATCGGCCCGGAGTTAAAGAGAAAACCCGCGCGCGTGTCATGGCAGCATATGACAAGCTCATGCTAGAGCGCGGTGTCGGTGGCACCCTCGACCTGAGGCTGTTCTGCGAATCCGGCGAGGGTTTCAACAGCGCCATGTTGCAAGCGGCGACCCACGTCAACCGCACCGTGGCGGGCGCCTTGATCAATACGTATTTCGAAACAACAAGTGTGTTGGATCCGATGCGGTTCGCCCGTCGCATAATCGAGGATGGCGCAGATGCGCATGGCGTAATCCTAATCGCCCGCGAGCACCCGGCGATCAATGGCGCAGCCCGCAAATTGATGTCGCAAGGCGTGCCGGTGGTTTGTCTCACGACTGACTTGCCATCCTCCAGGCGGGCAACCTACGTGGGCAATGACCAGTATGCCGCCGGCAGTGTGGCCGGGCATCTGATCGGTCAAGTCCTGCCAAAAACCTCCGGTCGCATTTTGCTGGTTATGAGTGAAACATTTCGCAGCCAGCAAGAGCGCGAGATGGGTTTTCGGCGCGTTCTGCGCACGAGCTTTCCGCTTTTGAAGGTCGAAGAAAGGCTCATTTCCGACGACCAGCCGGAAACAACCCGCTCTCGTCTGGTGGCGCATTTCAAGGTACATGGTCTGCCTGACGCCATCTACAATACGGCCGGTGCAAACCGCGGTGTGGCTATGGCGCTGGCGGAATGCGACGCAGGTGAAACCATCTTTGTCGGGCATGAGTTGACGCCGCATTCACGTACGCTTCTTGAAAGCGGAGTAATGGACTTTGTCATTTCACATGACTTCGCAGGAGAAATGGCGCAGGCGGTGCGGTGGATTCTTCAGGCGAGGACAGGCGCTGCTTCTGATCCGCAGCCGTCGCAAGTCATGATCCATACGCGATACAATTGCAGCCTTTAGGAAGAGCTCTCCTGACCGCTATCCGCAACGTTGAGGCCAACTTGCAGTTGATGCTTGAAGCGCACTTCGCTGAAACTAATCTGTTCCGTGCCGTGCGGTAGCAAAAAATGGGTGGTTTTCCGCGATGCGGTCAATGGCCCAAGCGGCAACACTGTCAGTGCAAGACGGCAGATCCGTGACCCTGTCCAATGTGATGGACTGGATCCTCTCCCGGCCTGAGACCCCCAATGTTCCTGCCACATATTCATACAAGCCGGTATCGTGGCCCTAACCGGTACGATCGACCATGGCAGCGGCGAGTTTGACGATACGATCTCGATCAAGCCGAGCCGCATGATAGGATTTGTCGAGCCACACCAGCGATTTTCGGGCTGAACCTGCCATCGCGATGATTTCCTCGGCTGTCGCTTTGCCTTTAAATCGGCTCTGCCTCAATCTGTGTGGCGGAACGGTAGCATTCTCGCCCGCAACAATTCTGGACCGGCTCGGCCGTACATGGCGCGCTTGAGGGTCTTCAGGCGATTGATCTGACCTTCTGCTTGGCCGTTGCTCCAGGGCATCTCGATGGCGTTTTTGACCGCATCGAAGTCCCGGTTCAATGTGCGGGCAAAGCGCACGATGGGCGCCAGGTCGGTTTCGATCGCGTCGTCGGTCCATGCAGGGAGCGGGTCTGCTTCGCGGCCGCGCAGGATACCGTTGAACCGCATGGCGAGACAGCGCATCGTTGCGAAGGCGGGAGAGCCGGTCTTGAGAGCGTCGACTTTACGCGCCTGATCCGGGGTGAGCTTGCCGCGCGGTTTGATACACAGCGCGGCCGCGATGACCGGGGAAATCACGTGCCCCGTTTCCGGGTCCCGGACTGGCTCCAGGATTTTGTGCTCTACGGCGGGGGCCTTCGCTTGCTGTTCGGCTCTGCGCCAACCCGCCAGCAGCCGCTGCAAATGTGACTGACTCCCCTCGTAACCACAATCTCGGATCAGACGGAACAGGGCGCGTCCAGTTCGAATGCCGTCCTTCCAACTTTGGCTCAGGACCTCTTCAAAGTACCACGGCGAAGTCGGCTTCAAAGCGGCCCGCCTGCGGTCCGGTGGTGTTTCGAACTGCAGCCATTTCGCGATGCTGCGACGCGGGAACCCTGTCCGCCGCCCAATCTCACTGCAGGTAAGCCCCTGATTTCGCAGCGTATGAATGGTGGCGAAAATCTCTTCCCGAGACGTCCTGTGCGCAAGGCGGGACTTCAGAAGGCTTCCGGCAGCGGTGACGTTGTCGGCGTCGAACAACAGCGCCCTGCCGGTCGCACGGCCGTGAAGGTTCATCTGCTCCTCGATGG
>NZ_JAQZSM010000044.1 GCF_028745735.1 Roseinatronobacter alkalisoli | reverse complement strand
CGCGTGGAGAACCACAGCTTCAATCCCTGGGGAGAAAAGACCGCAGGCCTTGCGCCCAGCCAGACCCTGCCTGAGACCAAAGGCTGGATCGGCGAGCGGTTTGACGAGGATGCGGGGCTGCAGTATCTCAACGCCCGTTATTACGACCCCAAACTCGGCCTGTTCCTTCAGCCCGACTGGTTCGAGGTCACTCAGGCTGGCGTCGGAACCAACCGGTACTCCTACTCCTTCAACGACCCGGTGAATCTGCTCGACCCCAACGGGAATGTTGTGCCCATCGCAGCCATTGCAATTGGTGCTGCCATAGCCTTGCTTGGAAGCGGGGATTATGCAAATGCGCCAACATCCAGCTCTGGCTGGGATGGCAGCGATGGCGGGTCTGACACCTATTCACGCTCGAGCCTCGATATAGCCAGCACCATGGTTGGCGGCGCGGCGGCGCGCGGGATTTTGCGCGCAGGGTCCGAACTGGCGCGCCGTGCGGCCGCCAAATATCCTCGTTTCACGGAAGCGGCAGCGACGGCACTTGCCATAGACAGCATGGGTGAGCCCGGGGGTGGTTTCGGCGCTGGCACCCGCGCGGTCGTGCGGCAGACAGCACGGAGCGGTAGCAATATAGGGGTGAATGGAACAAATACGGGAGCAGGGGGACAGACGGGGTTCTCCGGGAGCCGTGGAAACCCACTTGAACAACCCAACTATCAGCCGGGCAGAAACACTCCAACGACGATTGGGGACAGGACATTCTCCGGTCATGCGCTGGATCAAATGCAGAACCGGGGTATTCCTCCAAGCGTTGTAGAAGATGCTATCTCGCCGTCAAATTATGTCGGCCCCGGAAATCGACCTAACACAAGTGTATATTACAGCTCCACAAACGGCGTTCGCGTGATTACCAATGACGGTGGTGATGTTGTGACCGTTATAACAGCTCCGAGGCAGTAGCATGGATCGTCGCTTTCAAAGTCAAGAATTGCAAGATTTGGTTCATGGCAAGTGGGGCGCGAGCAGCATCTCCGTTCATAATCGAATATCCGATGTGCGGGCTCTACTCGCCCTTCTTGGCGAGGACTATTTGCAACTCGATCCTATTGCCGTGGAGATCGAAACAATTGCCGGCATTGCTTTAGGAATGGGCGATGAACAGCTTACCAAGGACGATTTGACGTTGCTGTCCGTGCAAGTCGAGAACCTAAAAAGGCAGCTCTCGTCAATCCGCGAGTCTCGCTCGTAAGAATATTGCTCCATGACCTTACGGCTTCGCACTTTCTTGACAGGCTGTCTCGCGCTGCTGCTGGCGGCGCTTCTGGCGCTTGCGCCTGTGGGCGCAAAACCCGCGTCGGGGGGATATCAGCTTTTTGGCGGGGCCGCGTCGGACCATCAGGCCGATATCTCATTGGCCACATTGGGGAATTTTGACTACTTCGCCAAGATCGCGCCGGAGTGTTGTATTGCCCCAAATAATGCAGGCAGTCCTGCAATCTATGTGGACAGTAAGGGCAACGCGATTGTTGGAGGCTGGTCTTCAACAAGAAGACTGACATCGCCAGAAAACGCACTTGGGCATTGGAACAAGCATCGCACGGAATTCCCTGAGTATAGCAATGCCGCGCAATATGTTGAGGGCGCACAAACATTCGTGAGGAGCCCACCTGCCACAGCTCTCACAAAGACAAGGGGCGCGGATACACTAATCTATGATCCTCCGACAAATACGTTCGCTGTAAAAACATCAGACGGCGTTCCGAGAACAATGTTCCGCCCGTCTGTCGGAATTGACTATTGGAATAGGCAATGAGTGAAGAGATAAAGTGTCCCTGCTGTGAAACGGGCGTCTTGTCTGAATCCGGAGTATACGAAATTTGTTCTGTCTGTGGGTGGGAAGACGATCCGATTCAGTCAAGAGATCCTGATTTTGCGGGCGGGGCTAATAAGTTGAGTCTAAGACAAGCCCAAAAAGAATGGAAAAACGTGAAGGGAGAGGACAGATAGCCTAGCGATAAACTTGCCACAAAGGGGGGAGTTGACCCGCGTGATATCGGTGGCATCAATGGCGTTCGACCACACCAGGATGGTCCAGCCGCTGGAGGTAGGAAGCCACAGTATCGAGCTGACGGCGGGCTAGATCGGGCAAAGGTTGATTTCGAGAGTGCCGTTGGAGGTCAATACACGACACTGCCCAATGGCAACCTGCGTGGTACAGGACCGAATGGAGAAAACGGGACTGTTGCATTAACGGCCATCTTGTCGTGAAGTTGTTGATGAAGGGACTTCTACATGTCGAGCAAACAGCCGTTCAAGCGCCACCGGTTTCCCGCGGAGATCATCCTGTGTGCGGTTCGGATGTATCTTCGCTACCCTTTGTCCTATCAGGATGTGACTGACCTGCTGGCCGAGCGAGGGCTGGATGTTGATCGCGCGACGGTCTTTCGATGGGTGCAAAAGTTTGGGCCGGAACTGTCCAGGCGGGCCGAGCGTCATCTCAGCCGTGCAAGCCTGAATTGGCACGTGGGTGAGACCTACATCCGCGTTGGTGGAAAATGGCGTTACCTCTGGCGCGCGATTGATGCCAACGGCCAATTGGTCGATTTCAGGCTCACTGCCAGACGCGATGCAAAAGCTGCAAAAGCCTTTCTGAACAAGGCTATTGAACGTGTACGGCTACACCGCCCCTTGTCGATTTGCACAGATAAGGCTCCGACATATCGAAAGGTAATTCGCGAGATCAACCATCGCTACGATCCACACTTTGACTATATCACCCATATCGACCGCAAGTATCTGAACAACCGTGTGGAAAGCGACCATGCCGCTCTGAAGAGGCTGCTCGGATACTGCCAAAGCTTCCGATCTTTGCGATGTGCAAAGGCGACACTGCTGGGGATGGAGGCAATCAGAACAATCAAGAATGGGCACATACAACCGAAGCAGCCAGGCGTCCGGGGCGAGATCAGCTTCGTCCACGAGCTCTTTGGCTTGGCGGCCTGAAATCAACGCAGCGAAGTAAAACTATGCGCGCTACAAGTTAACGCAACAGTCCCCTACTACGCCCTGCGCTCTGACTGGCTGGCGTTCGCCAAGAGCGAGGCGGCCAAAGGCAACCCACCAAAGAACAGCGGCGCGGCTTTCTTGGCGTACTGCAATAAACAGAAATCCCTTAGATAAGAAGCTCTCCCCACACGTTGAGGTTATTTTGATCCGTATATTCGTTTCTCTGGTGTTCGCCCTGTGGTCGGCCACTGCTGCGTTCGCCGACATCCGCACCGATGTGCGCGATCTATTTGCCTCCGACTTGGAGACTCTCGATTTTGCCCGCGTGAAAACCGAGGTGGATCGCATGATTGATCCCAGCATCGATGTGGATGCACAGCTCGCCCAGATCGACCAGATGGTCACCACCATCGAAACCATGCTGCCGCCCGATGCCGACAGCTGGGCAAAGGTCGAAACAATCCGGCGTTACATCTACCAGCCCGGCCCCTGGAACGATGGCAACGCCTTCAGCTATGACCATGACGATCCCTACGGCCTCGATGTGCGCAACAAGCTGCTGTCAGATTACATCCAGGACCGGCGCGGGAACTGCATCACCATGCCGTTCCTGTTCATCATCCTCGGCCAACGGCTCGGGTTGGATGTTGTGCCCGCCATGGCCCCGCTGCATGTTTTCGTGAAATTCACCGATGATGCGGGCAAGACCTGGAACCTGGAAGCCACCAGTGGGGCCGGGGCGGCGAGGGATCAGCATTACCGCGACCTTCTGCCGATCACGGACGAAGCCATCGCCAATGGCGTTTTCCTGGCACCACTGAGCAACGAACAATCCATCGCTGTCATCGCCGCTGTGGTGGTGGAGGAGCTGATTGCACAAGATCGCTATCACGACGCCATGGCTGTGGCCGATATCCTGATCGAACACTATCCGATGTTCGCTTACATCATGGTCAAGAAAGCAACGGCATCCTACCACCTGCTGCGCACGGAATTTCACGAGAAATACCCCACGGCACAAGACGTTCCAGAAGATCAGCGCCCCTATCTCGCCTACCTTCAGCGGGTCAACCAAAGCATGTTTGACAGGGCAGAATTTTTGGGTTGGCGAGCGTTGCAAAGATAGGGTAACGTCCGCTTGCAACTACACATTTCAGGGGAATGGCCATGTTCCGCAATTTGAAACAGCTCATTCTGACCACGCTCTTTGCGTTTTTTGCTTCGCAAGCGTCGGCGATGTTCATTCAACCTGATTGGTTCGACCCAACGCAACCAGGTGTTGGCACAAACCGATATTCCTACAGCTTTAACGACCCCATTAACAAAATTGATCCAAATGGCAACGAAGCCTACGATCCTCACAATGATCCCAATGCCAGTGAAGGCGACAGGATTGAACATGAACTCGAACAAGCTCGTGACTATTTCAATAATTCCGATATATCGGTCGATGACCGTGTCGAATATGCAATAGAGCTGCAACGTCGTGTCAACGACTACAATTCAAGACAATCTTTTTTTGACAATCAAGCAATTGGCTTTGGCAACTTGGCCGAAGTTATGCACAAGCTACAGAATGCCCACGCTGCTGCTACTGGAGCACAGTCACCCGCCACAGCTGGCATTGCCACGGTTTCAACTCCAAGAGCAGCAGCCACCCCGAGAGAAGCGGCTAGTCAGCCAGCGGCTCTACCACCGGGTATCGGCGTTGGCCAGTATGCTTCACCTAATGGTGGCGTTCCTGCATCTCGTATCAATAGGCCACCTGCAGCTGCCGAACGCCGTCAAGTTCAACAGCAATTTGACCAACATGGATGCCATAATTGCGGAACAAGGATTGCTGGAACGCGATCAGGAAACCCCATTACAGATCATCAACCTCCTTCAAGCCTAAATCAAGTTCGCGAACCACAACAATACTACCCACATTGTGCTTCGTGTTCAGCTCGCCAAGGGGGCCTTCTAAGGTGGTTTTCTCAATGAACACTCCTCCCTCAATCTATATAGGGAACGAAGAAATCACCCTAAATTTCAAAGATGCCTATGAAGACGATGTAATTCAAGGAATACAGCGTTTCATAGACGCCGTTCCAGAACTTGATGTTGGTCAAAGTTTTTTTTGGGGCATGTGGCCTGTAAAACTAGTCTCGCAAAACAACCGAGTAACGTTGCTAGCGTATGATTTCGTAAGACAAGAATATACCAAATATATTGATCAAGCGATTGCGCTTTGGAGAGAGCAAAGCAATGTCTGTGCCTCACAAGACCTCTCTTGGTTTTCCGTTAAACTGGACGAGCAAATTTTTTTCACACCAAACGCTTTTAGATCGCCAATGTTAAGTACGACAGAAGGTGTACGCGATAAGCCTGATACTGAATCTTCATCTGGGTGGTTCGTTTATACGGCGGCAGATCGAGAAAATAATCTTGCATTTCAGAGCGCTTCTCTTGGGGAAGTTCTTCAACAATACAACCTAAATATATTACGTTTTCTTGGTCTTCCCATTGGATGGATGTTTAACATTGAAATGAATGGCACGAGCCATGTCTGGAAAGATGATCTTTCCGCCACATCTCTGAATTAGTCCCCTTGTCTTAAAACGGAGCGATTTTGCAACGCCTTCTGTATGGGAGCAGGATTGCCGCGTCGTGCGCCATATCAAAATTCGCCTACCCTCCCAACACACGGCCCCAAAATCCCCGCCGCGCTGACGTTTTCTCTTTATCACGCTGATCTGTCAAAAGCGCGTTTAACCGCACCCGCTCAGCGTCCGCTCCGTCCAGGCGAGCGCGCAAGTCCTCGATCTGATCGACGAGCTGGCCGCGCTCTCGATCTCGCTCGGCAGTCATGGCGTCAATCCGCTCCCTCAGCATCTTAACTTCGACGCCCAAGGCGCTGCTTTCATGCGTTTCCCCTGGGGTTTCCGATTGGTTTTTAAGACTGTTCGGAAACGGGTTCGCGGACATCCACCGAGTAAGCTCTGACGGATCAATCTGCCAGCGACCCTTGTCGTCCTTCTCAGCAGAGATACCCCCTGAATTAAGGGCTTTTGAAAGCGTTCCCTTTGAACGCTTCGCGGTCTTTGCCGCCTGTCCAAGTGTCAGTTTCATAGTGTTTCCGCCTGTATTACACGGGGGTTACCCTTGGTTTTCTTACCGTTCAGGATACACACACCGGAAACACCCGCCAATAGGCGGTTTGCACATCTCTTGAAAAACCTATCATGATAGGTTAAATACAGTTATGGTCACCATATACCGAGCGCATGGTCTGCGCGTCATCATCTTCACAGACGATCATGAGCCGGCCCATGTGCATGTGTTCGGTGATGGGCAAGTCAAGATCAATCTGATCGGGCCTGACGGGGCTCCAGCTCTTGTTTGGGCCCAGGGCATGAAGGGGAACGATGTGCGCCGGGCCGTGCAGATCGTCCAGGACCAGCAAGAGGCGTTTCTTGCCAGATGGAGGGAAATCCATGGCTGAACTGACAGATTCTGAAATTAATGCCGCCATTGAGCGTGGCCACATCGCGCAGCAGACTGAACCGCGCGCGGATGCGGTGCGCTATGACAAGCGGAACAGCCGTATCGTCGTAGATCTGACGAACGGTTGCACCTTCGCCTTTCCACCCCGTGTGGCGCAGGGGTTGGAGACTGCAACGGACGAAGACCTCGCCGCGGTTGAAATCCTCGGTGCTGGTTACGGCCTGCATTGGGAAGCCCTCGATGTGGACCTGTCCATCCCCGGCTTGTTGGCGGGACTGTTCGGAACCAAGGCCTATATGGCTCGGCGGGCAGGGCAGACCAAATCACCTGCGAAAGCCGCCGCCGCCCGTGAAAATGGCCGCAAGGGTGGCAGGCCGCGCAAGCAGGCATGATGTTCACAAGCTGAACCCATCATCCCTGTCCCGGCTGATATCGCGTTCCTGCTCGATGCTGCGTACTGCCTCCCTGTCGCGTTCCCTGACCTGCTCATGCGCGGCCTCAAGCGTTGAGAAGTCCGCGCCACGCAACGCCTCGGCCAACCCGTTCAGGGAATGCTCGGCCACCTCCCGCACACGGGCGTAGGTCTCGGCAAAACGCTCGCGCAGGCCGGACACAACCTCACGAACCTGTTCCAGCCGCCCGTAAGCATCGCGCCATAGATCGCCTGCGGTCGTCTGGATGCCGCGCCGCTCCATGCCCCACGCCTTCCAGCCAATGTCCGGCAGGGGATCGCGGTCCAGCTCCACGGCCTCGATCTCAAATTCGTGGGCGGCCCTGTCGTCACCGCGCTCAAGCGCCCGCTCCTTGAGGTCCAGCTTTTCTTCGCGCTGTGCCTCAAGGCTGCGATGGTCGATTTCACGCCCGACCTCGATCTCGCGCAGATAGGTGTTGGCATGATCGGCCCAACTCTCGCGCCAGTCCGCCAGCAGCTCCTTGCTGTTCCATGAGCGGTCTTTGCCCTCAAATCCGTCTGCACCGATGGAACGGGTGGTCAGCATGATGTGGGCGTGATGGTTGCGCTCGTCCCCCTCCCTTCCGGGGGCATGCAAAGCCACATCCGCAATCATGCCCCGATCGACAAAGGCGGATTGCACGAAGGACCGCACCAGAGAGGTCCGTTGTGCGTCCGTCAGCTCGTGGGGCAGGGCAACCGTCACCTCGCGGGCAAGCTGGGCGTCCTTGCGCCGCTCCACCTGCTCGACGGCGTTCCACAAGGTTGCCCGGTCCATCAGGGCTTCCGGTGTGCCGTCAGGGGCGAGGATCTCGGTGTGCAGGACGCCGGTGCGGTTGGAGTAATCATGCTCCAAGCCTTGGCGGTGGTCCTCGATGCGCTCGGCTGTCCGGTAGGCGGCGGCGGCAACGGCACTCCGCCCCGTGCTGCGGGAGATCATCTTTGCGGAGAAATGATAGATCGCCATCGGAGCGGGTGAGCCTGTGCGGTTGGTCCAGGGCGATGCCCTGGTCTGGTGGGGTTTGGGGCGGGCGAAGCGCCGCCCCATGTTGCCGCTTGCGGCAAGGGGGAATGGCGTCGCCTTGGGGTTTACCCCGTTGAGACCTCACACATTGCCTTGGCCTAGATTCTTTGGAGACACAGGACGCTACCTGCATGATGCCCCTCGGACAGCTGAATTACCCCAAAGTCAATCTCGATATCCATGTTGAAGTCTAACCTGAATGACCGCGCTTCGGTCCGTGCGGTTTCCAGCCACCTCAAGCCAGTACACGGCGGCGGTGGCTCTGGATTGAACGTCTGACGTGCACCGTCTGCAATGTTGAGAGTAAAATGTGTTGCGCGATCATTGTCCCTGTCTTCATCTGTTTCAAAGTGGAGGAAGAAATCGGCAAAACCTTGCCTGCAGGAGTATTGGAACGCGGTCCTCTCCTGTCCGCTTTCGGGATCAACACCAGGAATGCGAATCTGACCCGCCTCACAGTCATAGCGCGCTGTCCGTACGAGATACCGACCCTGAACCAGAACATGGTGCAAGGGCAATCTTCCTATACGACGGCCACTCTCGCGTTCCATAATCTCGGGCAGCCGGCCAGACTCTCTAACAACTTCAAATGGCCCCTCCTCCCGAAACGTGACTGCAGGGGCCGTCATCGCGGATAAGGCAGGCGAAATCATCGCGACAATGTCTTCAATAACAGGTTCCTGTGTGTTGAGATCGGCCGCACGGGCCCGCGCACGGGCCATGCGCGCGATTATCGATACCGGGTCTGGCGTTGTTGTGGCCTCGTCGGGCTGTTCGCTATTCGCTGCCTCATCTTGGGCAACCCGTGCGCGCTCTGCCGCCAATCGAGCAATGGTTGTTGACGGGTCTGGTCGCGCAGTGGCGTCCGCTTCTCTATCGGCTTGATCCTGCTCGCGCGACAGCTCCGTCAGGCGCTGCCGCTCATTCCCGACCAGTTCGGCAATCCCTATCCCCAGCGCCGTAACCCGAGGACTGAAGCCTCCCCATCCGCCAATATCGTCCATGGCACCGTCTCGAAACAGTTCCCGCGCGACATCGGCGGACACGAATGTGCCGCCGTGATCCGAGCACCAGTCGGGGCCCATCATGTCCGGCAGTTCGTTGCGGATGTCTACCGCAGGCACTTCAGCGTTCGCACAGAAAAACCTGTCAAGACCGGGGTTCGATGCAACATTGAACGGTTGACTGTCTTCGCGGGCGATGACGCCGGGCTGACAATTGACAGTCAGTGTTCTGATCCAGCCATGAGACAGGCCGATGTTAAACCGGTGCAACACAAAACCCAGATACAAGACCGCTACATCGTCGGAATTCTCTGAAGTAATGGGGATCTGCCGCCTCTCGTCCAGTAGCATCACGCTAACACTGCCCGAAAGGCTACGCACCCGCAGGCCGCAATTGACGATCGGTGCGCCCATCAATGCCGAGATACGCACCAAATACTCCAGATCAAAGGTCAGGTCCGCGCTTGCGCCGAAAGCAAGGTTTAGCTTGGAGACTCTGACATTCGACAGAGTTCCAGTGTGGTCCATATCAAGTTGCGCTGCGGCGACTGTGCCCAGAAGCGCCCAGAAGGCCACAGACGCGGCGAGAATACGGGCCATTGTCATTGCTGCCACCTCAATCACCTATGAAGCTAGCCCGTGCGGGCGCAGTCCGCCGCACTTCTGTGAATTGCAGTTTGTAGGGTGATCTGTCGATTTGCCACCCCTGCCAGCACCAGGAGAGTCACGCGAGAAAGGGCGCAGGGATTGGCCCCAGCCGCGGTGTTCACAGCTCACAGTCTAGCATCAGTCTGATCGCCTGCGCCGCACCGCGCAGGCTGAAGGTTCCCAACACCTGCGCGCCGTCACCCTGCGGCCAAAGGAGGGAGGCGCTTTCGGCATGCTCAAGCACGGCGAGAAAGTCCTCCTGCTCGCGCGGCGTGTTCAAGGGAAGCTCGCCGATGCCCGGCTCCATATAGGACGACGGCTCCAACGTGAAATGCGCGATCCCTGTCCTGCCTTCGGGTCCGTCGATGCGCAGGCGATAGCCGTCAAGTTCCTCATGATACCCGGCCACCATCGCATGGAACGCGATCCACCCGCTGCCCCGGCTGATCATCATTGACGCGCGCGGTTCAAATCGCGGCGAGGCCGAGCAAATGCGGTTTTCAGGCTCATCCGCCGTCTCGTGGATATGAGCGCTCCAGTCCTGCACCACGATTTCGCCAGAGGGGCGGGCACCGTCTGTCATGGCACCGTCGCGCAGGTCGGGCATATCCAGCAGCATCTCGAGCGCCGCCGTATACAGCTCCGAGCCGGGACCCACCGACGACACGAACTGGGTCAAGGCAGCCTCTGCGCGGTCTAGATTCCCAATCCCCAAAGCCGCCTCGGCTTCGATAAAAAGCACCTCACCCGCCCCTAATGCAGGGGACAGGCTGCGAAGATGATCGATCAGGTCAATCACAGAGTCATGATCCCCACTGCCAACCGCCCTTTCAAGCTCGATCAGGGTAAGATCGACCTGAACCTCCAGGGGCAGGGCCTGTTGGGCCTGAACAGGGCTTGCCCCAAGAGCGCACACAGCGACACAGGCAATCATGGGAAAAGAAAATCTTGAGCGCAGCGCGCGCCACGACCAACGCCATAGCGCTCCGGATCTATCTTTCGATTCGGAACTCATCTGACCAGCATCATCATCGCGCAGCCTCCAATTTTGAGATGCTCCCAAGCCTTGTAGTAATTCGTAGCTCTGTCAACTCCCAACTCCCAACCAGGAGTCGTGGAGTTACCCCGCCCCCAGACCACGCGACCAGGAAGGTCAGTTTTCGTGCCGTACGACGACCTTCATCGCGGTACCGAAAATTCGCGCAGGAAATGCGCGCCCAAGGTGCAATATGCATCGTCAGGAACGCGACCGGATCGGACCATGCGCGCCACCTCGTCAAGCGCCGTGCTGCGTGTCAGCGTGCCAATCGCTATGGCGATCCAGCCGTTCGGACTGCCGAAGGCGCGGGCGTTTTGCCTGTCGCGGGCTTGCATGCCACGGATATAGCTGTTGACCTCTTCCATAGAACGCCGGGCGGCAACGACCAGCAGGCAGGTGTCAGGGAGCAAGGTGGGCGGCCCTTCGCGCAATGCTCCGGTACGGGGGAGTGTCGTGGTCCCAATTGCAGGGGCGCTGCCATCGCCCAGATATCGCGCTGTCTGATCGCTCCGGTTGCACGCGGCCGCCATATGCAGGAATGCCCGCGTGAATCCGATCGCTGAAAACCCGATCCGCACCGCTGAATCCGTGTATCGATCTGTGCCTGAGATTTCGATCTGTTGGCCGGCGCGGATTGAGCGGGTCACAGCAGACCAGTCAGACCCCTGCGCCGGAGTCACATTTCCGTTGTCGTGCAAAACAGCGGGAAACGAGGTGTCATCGACCCGTACTGAAATCGGCCGGTCGCCGCGAAACTGAACCGGCGTCAACAACGCGAAGACCAAAGATCCGTCCGCAATTGATGGGCCCAAATCGAAAAACATCCGTGGGTGCACGTACTGGCTGCCCTCAGGGAAGCTCCGCGCTTGCGTTTCAATTCGGCAATGCCCGTTGGAAATTCGAGAACTTACCCAATCACCGTGGACTTCGACACCGGCGCCGGTGGGCACACCATACCGTGCAGGTCTGAAGGGGGGGCTAAGGATCCTTTGAAGGGCCGCCGCATCAATATACCTTTGTTCGCGCTGTCCAAGCAGGCGCGAAACCCAATCCCGTTCTTGATTGGTCAGGGGTTCTTGCAAGGTTGTGACCGGGGGAAGGGCATACAGATTGCCCGAGTACCGACCGTGCAGGATGAAACGAACAGTCCTGACCGTTTCACGAGACGCCAATACGCGCCTTTCTTCCGCCCGTCGGGCAGCTAAGACCGCGTCGCGCCGCTGAGCAGCCCGGGCTGCAGCGAGTCTGGCCTGTTCGCGTTCAAGGGCGGCCTGTCGGCGGCGCTCTGCTTCAGCCTCGGCAGCAACGCGGGCCGCCTGCTCGTCGCGCAATCGCGGAATATCGAGTATCAGTTCCAACGCCGCAGGATACAGCTCCGATCCACGCCCGACCGTTGCCGCAAAGCGGATCAACGCCGCCTCGGCACGATCAAAGTCAATGAGCGCCAATGCCGCCTCAGCCTCGAAAAAAAGAATTTCGCCCTCTCCAGCGGAAGCCGACAGATCGCGCATTCGGTCGATTTGCTGCAGAACGGCCGCATGGTCTTCCTGACGTACGGCGCGTTCCAGCTCCAGTGTGGCAAGATCTATCTGCACCTCAAGTGGCAGTGCAGCCTGAGAGACAGCCGCTTGCGGGAACGAAAGAAAAAGAGTTGCAAGAACGGCTAGAGCGCCCAAGCGTCTTGAACTTTGATTCGTAGTTTCGTGCCAATGTGCAACGATCAGGTTCCGGTATCTCATCCACCAAGTCATGTGACTATCATCCGATTCTCCCAACCAACATGCCCAGTGAGACCAAAATCACCCGATTCTTTAGATCAATCAAGTGTTTGACGCACAACACGAAGCGCTCTTCGTTTACTCAGGGCGGCTTGATTGAGGACAATTTGGCTCCGTGGGCATCCCCACCATCCGGCATCGACGTCTCCTTCTGAAACCTCGGAGCGAGACTCGCCTCCAAGTCAGCGCTGGAGAACCGGCGAAATCAATGGGGTAGAGACGCCGCATACGAATTTTCTCGGCAAGATGCGTGAGGAGAATTCGAATGAAGACAAGCAGATACACAGAAGCGCAGATCATCGCGATCCTGCATCAAGCCGAAGGCGGCGTGCCGGTGGCGCAGCTGTGCCGCGAGCATGGCATGAGCGACGCGTCGTTTTACAAATGGCGTGCAAAATACGGCGGGATGGACGCTTCGATGGTCAGCCAGATGAAGGCCATTGAAGACGAGAACCGCCGCCTGAAGCGCATGTATGCGGACCTGAGCATGCAAAACGATTTGCTGAACTGCGAAGGTGAACGCCACTGGTCCGAGGGAACCTGAGCAGGCCCTTGGAAAAAAGTGACAGGGCCATCTCAGCGCCGCGAGATGGCCGAAGCGGCGGTAGAACGACGCTGTGTCAGAATTGCACTGGCATGTCGGGCTTTCGGCGTCAGCGAGACCTGCTATCGCTATAGCCCGAAGCTCAAGGACGAGAATGAGGTGATCGCCGATCTGCTGACAGGGCTGACGGATGCCCGCAAAACCTGGGGGTTTGGCCTATGCTTCCTGCACCTACGCAACGTGAAGGGGCATCCATGGAACCACAAGCGGGTCTACCGGATATACTGCCAGCTGGAGCTGAACCTACGCATCAAGCCCCGCAAGCGGTTGAAACGGGAGAAGCCTGACGTTCTGGCGGTCCCGGGCAAACCGAATGTGACCTGGTCCATGGACTTCATGGCAGATCGCCTCGGCGATGGGCGGGCTTTTCGGCTGCTGAACGTGCTGGATGACTTCAACCGCGAAGGGCTGGGGATCAAGGTTGATTTCTCGCTGCCCGCCGAGCGGGTGATACTCAGCCTCGACCGGATCATCGAATGGCGGGGCAAGCCGGGCACGATCAGGGTCGACAATGGCCCCGAATACATCAGTGAAACGCTGAGAAAATGGGCTGAGAAGCACAAGGTCACGATCCAGCACATCCAACCCGGACAGCCCCAGCAGAACGCATATGTCGAGCGCTACAACCGGACGGTTCGGCATGAATGGCTGGACCAATACATCATCGAAAGCATCGAGGAGGCTCAGGATCAAGCCACGCAATGGCTCTGGACTTACAACAACGACCGCCCCAACATGGGCATCGGCGGCATCACTCCCGCCATGAAACTGTTCCCGAAGGGGGCGCGAAGCGACAAAATGGCTGCGTGAATTCTACGGATGCACCCCGTCAAAAAGGGGGAGATTACCGCTGGACCTCAAAAGCAAAAGTTGGCAAGACACTGCGATTAATGCAACAGTCCCTAGTGAACTCATGGACCAGCACCGCCGGAACCTTGAGATCACTCGACAGTTGCAGCGCGATTTGGATGACATCGAGGGGTGCCTGATCCTTGCCCGGACACTCGAGGATGCACAGGAATGCACTCCATGATCCCCAATGACAATTTCCGCTTCATCGCACTTGACGTAGAAACTGCCTGCGGCGATCCGGCCAGCATCTGCCAAATCGGTCTCGCCTGTGTTTGGCCTGACAACAGGATCTACACCTTTTCAACGCTGGTAAACCCCGGCACCGCTTTCGATGCCTTCAACATCCGTCTTCACGGGATTGGTCCTGATCACGTCAGGAATGCCCCCAGATTTGATGAAGTGCTTGTCCTTCTCTTCCCCGTCCTGTCGCGGCACCATCTGGTTCAACACAGCAATTTCGACAAACAGGCCGTGAATGCTGCCAGCCGCACTTATGGGTTTGATGCGCCCGACTTCCACTGGATCGACAGCGTGACCATCGCGCGCCGCGCCTGGCCCGAGCTTAAGGGCAATGGTGGGCACGGTTTAGGGAACCTCAAGAAAGTCCTGAAACTGGATTTCCACCACCACGACGCAGGCGAAGACGCCCGCGCCGCCGCGCAAGTGGTCTTGCGCGCAGAAGCGTATTTGGGTGTGCCCTTTGATAGGATAGGAAACCCTGATCGCAAAGCGCTAAGCCGCCACGATTGATAACCAAGACTTCGTCTCGGATCGCCTCCTTCACGCGGCCTTGCCCTGCTTCCGGATCATCTCGATTTCCGCAGTTATACTTTCAACGGCCATGCAGTTCTCGAGCGTCGGGGCGATAAGCTGCGCTTTGGCCATGACAGAACTGCTCATGCGTCGGCGATGCGATATCTGGATCTCAGGGGTATGCCTGGCGTTGACCATTCTCTGAACAGAGAGAGGCAGGCGCCTTGGTGCCTTTGCAGCGTCGAAGTCTGATGTATCGAGCAGACCTGTCAGAAGCGACACGCTCGCGCGTGGCCGTCTGCGCAGCACTGGCTCTGCCATGGCGTTTTCTGACGCGGCACCGCTTCCCGCTCCAACCCTCTGCACGGCGATGATACCTTCGGTCTGCCGCTGGACGATGGCCACCACCCGGTCATCGATTTCGGCCGCGTCCTGTGCGTTCAGCTTGCCTCCAAGCGGCAAGGGATAATCCCCTGTCTGCCCCTCGAAGAGATGGCGCAGCTTCGTGTCCTCATAGTATTTGATCCTCTTGGCGCGCGCCGGGTGCTGACCGTCGATCACGAGGATGATGTCATCAAGATCGAGCCGCGCGGCCTCATCCTCGGTCAGCAGCGGGCGTTCCTCGGTCCGCTCGCTGACATTGGTGTCGAACATGCCCCGCCCCATGGAGCGGGACTTCGACACCACACGCTTGGTGGTCATGCCCGCGGATTCACTGACCTCGGTGACCGTGCGCTTCTCGGATGGGGTCATGTAAAGCTTGACCCCGGCACCTCCTTGAAGAGAGAGGCGGGTGTTCTCTCCATAGATTTCGTCGAGGGCTGGGATGGTCTGAGTGATGATCGCCAGATGGCCCCCATAGGAACGCAGGGTCTTGATGCTCTCGGCGACGATCGGCATTTTGCCAAGGCGATCAAATTCATCGAGCAGGATCATCACGGGCCAGGGTTCTTCCTCGCCCGGCTCATGGTCCTGCAGACAAGCGATCATATCCGAAAAGAAGGGCCTGATCAGCGGGGCCAGCGGTTTGATATTGTCCGGTGAAACGACCAGATAAACTGTCTGCGGATTGCGCCGGAAGCTTGCGAAGTCGAAATCCGACACAGATGTCGCGCGGTCGATGGTCGGGTTGTCCCAAGCGCTGAGCCCCGACGTCATCAGAAGCGAGAGATAGGAAGTCAGTGTGCGGTCATTGGTCGAGGCCAGCCGCTCGAAGATCAGCTTTGCAGGTGCGCTGCGTACTTCCTCTGCATAGCCCGCATATTGCCTGGACTTGTCACCGCCTGAGGAGGCGAGGCGGTAGATTTCGCCAATGGTGGGCTCACCACGTTCCATGGCGAGGATCCCGCAGGCCACGAACAGATCGATGCCGCCCTCTAGGAGGCCCTTGGCATT
>NZ_JAQZSM010000043.1 GCF_028745735.1 Roseinatronobacter alkalisoli | reverse complement strand
GTCGCGACCCCTGCAAAAGCGTTTCTACTTCACGCACAGAACGCTTATTTGGAGGCCGTGATTGGCAATCCTTAGATCTTTGTAAGCGGACATCCGTTGGCGTTGCAGCATTTGGCAGAGTGGGCTCAATCCGAGATTTCGCCGCGCTCTCCACGAATGTCCGCTGCCGGACAGAGACGCCCTCCCAGAAACTGAAAACGGCCGCATAAGAACTACGAATGCACCCCGTTAAAAATGGGGGGATTACCGCCACAGACCAAGGGGGGCGCGCGCGGCTCAGGTCAGCTCATTCTGAAGCCAGGTAATAAAGGCCTTGCTGCGCCGGTTGGGCGCGCAGACAGAGCGGGCGACATAGGTCCGCTTGCTTTCGACAAAGCCGAAAGGTGCCACCAGCCTGCCTTCGTCCAGCCGGTCGACGATCAGATGATAGGGGGCGACACAGCCGCCCAGCCCATTGGTGACGGCCTCAATCGCAAAGGAATAATGCTCATAGATCATGGCTGCGGATTGCGGCTGAAACGCCTGATCCATCCCTGTCAGTCCCACCCAGACAAGCCATGCATCCAGCCGGGTCGAGGTTGCAATCTGGGGAATCTGGCACAGCAGGTCAGGCTTTGCCGCCACACCTTCGGTCAGGTGTCGTGGCGACAGGATATACCCCAGCTTTTCATTCACAAGAATGCTGTCATGCGGGCCAAGATCGGTTTTGCTGTCCAGCAAAAGCACTTTCAGATCATGCGCCATGCGCGCGGCCCCCATATCCGCGCTGTCGGTGCTGAGTTGGACAACGATATCGGGGTGGATTTCTCGAAAGCGGGACAACCGGGGGATCAGCCAAAGCATAGCAAAGGTGCTGTAACAAGATACCCGCAACACGCGTTCCTTTTCATCCAACACTCGGCGCACGGCGGCATCCAGTTGGTCAAAGGCCGGGGTCAGTTCTTCCAGCAGGCGCTGGCCTTCGGGGGTCAGCTCGGGGGTGCGCTTTGCGCCGGAAAAAAGGTCAAGCCCAAGGTATTCTTCCAGCTTACAAATCTGGCGGCTGATGGCGCCATGTGTAACCAGCAATTCCTCGGCGGCGGCATGCTGACGCCCCAAGCGGGCGGCTGCCTCAAAGGAACGCAGCGCATTCAAAGGTAGATTAGAGCGCTTTGTTACTCTCCTTTTGGTCACATAAAACCCTAACTAAAATCGATATCCCGGAATCAATATATCCAATAAGTGTGCGGCGCAAACTGTTAACCATCATGACGTGTGAGGCGGGCCGCACATCATCAGTGTTCATCTGCCTCGTCGGAGCATGTCAAATGACCAAAATCATGATCACCACAGGGCCCTTTGTGTTTGAGGCCCGGCTGGAAACCGCTTTGGCCCCGTTAACCTGTGCGGCCTTTGTCAAGGTGTTGCCCTTCGTGACCGAGTTGATGCATGTGAAGTGGAGCGGCGAATGCGTTTGGGCACCGCTTGGCGATATGGACTTTGGCGTCGGTTATGAAAATCCGACCAGCCACCCCACCCCTGGACAGCTTATTCTCTATCCCGGCGGGTTGAGTGAAACGGAACTGATGCTGGCTTATGGCGCGGCGCATTTCCTCAGCAAGGTCGGCCCCCTTGCGGGCAACCATTTCATCACCCTGACCTCGGGCCTGGAAAATCTGGCCGCGCTTGGTGATTTGGCCATGCGCAAGGGTGCGCAAGCGACATGGTTCGCGCTGGCACAGTGACGCCGCCCCTCGTTTTTCCAAGGAATTGTCTGTAATGCCCTATTATTTTGCCTATGGCTCTAACCTCAGCCTGACACGGCTTGAAACCGATCGATTGAAACCCGAAGGGGTCAGCTTGTCGTCGCGCCGGTTGGGGCGTCTGGATGGCTTTGAGTTGGTGTTCAACAAGCCATCGGCCTATTTCATCGGGGCCGGGGCGGGCAATATTCAAAGGAACCCGGAAGCCTCTATTTACGGCACCTTGAACGAGATGCCCGAGGCCGGGCTGAAGATCCTTGATAAATATGAGAATGTGGCCAGCGGCCAGTATGAAAGGCTGACAGTGCCCGTCTTTGACGTAGCAAACGACTGCTTCGTCGATGCTGTCACCTATATCGCCTTCAACAATCTTGGGGCCGATCTGCGGCCGCGCAGCGGCTACATGGCCTTTTTGCTGGAAGGTCATGACATGCTGCCCGCAGATTACATTGCGCAGCTTAAGTCCGTTCCGCTTTGCCCTGAACCCGCCGAATAGCCGCGCCAAACACCCAAAGGTAAGACCATGATACAAATCTCAGATGCGATTTCCAATCTGCGTCCGTCGGAAACCATTGCCATCACGCAAAAAGCCAGAGAGTTGAAAGCGGCGGGGCTGGATGTGATCTCTTTGTCGACGGGCGAGCCTGATTTCGATACGCCCGACCATATCAAGGCCGCCGCGATCGAGGCCATTGCCCGCGGTGAAACCAAATACACCACGGTCGCCGGAATCCCTGAGCTGCGCGAGGCGATCTGCCGCAAGTTCAAGCGCGAGAATGATCTGACCTATGCGCCGAATCAGATCATCGTGTCGACCGGGGCCAAGCATGTGATTTACCACGCGCTGCGGGCCAGTTTGAACGCCGGGGATGAGGTCATCATCCCAAGCCCCTATTGGGTTTCCTATCCCGAGATGGTCGGGCTGTGTGGCGGTGTGCCCGTTACCTTGCCCACGGTGATGGAAAAGGATTTCAAGGTGCAGCCGGATGACCTGCGCGCCGCCATTACACCCAAGACCCGCTGGATTTTCCTGAACTCGCCCTCCAACCCTTCGGGTGCGGCCTATACCCGCAAAGAGTTGCAGGCCCTCACAGATGTCTTGCTGGATTTCCCGGATGTCATGATCCTGACCGATGACATGTATGAGCATCTGGTTTATGGCAATTTCGTTTTCACCTCTCCGGCGCAGATCGAGCCGCGGCTTTACGACCGCACGCTGACGCTGAATGGTGTTTCCAAGGCCTATGCGATGACGGGCTGGCGGATCGGTTACGCCGGGGGCCCGAAAGAGCTGATTGATGCCATGGTGCTTTTGCAGGGGCAGCAAACCTCGGGCACCTGTTCGATTGCGCAATGGGCCTCGGTTGCGGCGCTGGACGAGCCACAAGACCACCTGATTGCCTTCCGCGCCAGTTTCGACGCCCGCCGCAAGCTGGTCGTTTCCCGCTTGAACCAGATCCCGCACTTGTCCTGCCCGATGCCGGAAGGGGCCTTTTATGTTTTCCCGTCCTGTGCAGGCGCGATTGGCAAGACCACGGCCAACGGGCGGCTGATCACGGATGACGAAAGCTTTGTCTCAGCCTTGCTGGAAGAACATCATGTCGCCGTCGTTCATGGCAGCGCCTTTGGGCAGGCCGGGAATTTCCGGATTTCCTATGCCACCTCTACCGCCGCGATCGAGACGGCCTGCGATCGGATTCACGCCTTTTGCGCGGCGCTGACCTAAGCCCGCGCCTTTCCCCCTTTTTGCAGGACTATATCATGGTACTTTTCGGCATCTCATTCGTCGCTCTCGCGATTTACTACTGGACGATGTCCATCACTCCAGGCCCCAACAATGTGATGTTGACGGTGTCAGGTGCCAATTTCGGCTTTAACCGCACCATCCCGCATATCACAGGCATCGGGCTTGGCTGTTCGGTGCAGACGTTTTTGTTGTGCCTTGGTCTGGGCGCTATCTTTACCCTGTATCCGGTGATCCAGGAGGTGCTGAAATGGGTCGGCGCGGCCTATCTGATTTACCTTTCGGTCAAGCTGATCGGGGCAAAGGTGAAAAACGCCACCGTCCCGCAAAAACCGCTGACCATGATGGAAGCGGCGCTGTTTCAGTTCATCAACCCCAAAGCATGGGTCAAGGCCACCACAACCGCGACCATTTTCCTGCCCGCTGGCACATCGCCTATTGGCGCGGGCATCGCGATTTTCACAGTTTGCCTTGCGGTGAATGTGGTGTCGGCTTCAACCTGGGCCACCTTTGGCGTCGGCATTGGCCGCTTTTTGTCAAACTCCCGTGGCTTGATGATTTTCAACTATTCCATGGCGGCCCTTCTGATCGGCACGGCGGGTTATGTTGTCGCTGTCTGACATCACCCCCCTGCCGCCAATGCCGCCAAAGGCCAACCCTAACTAGTGATAGGTTTCAGGAGACTTTCATGCGTATTGCGATTTTTGAACCTCTGAACGATCAAACTGCGGCGAGCATTCTGGATGGGAATGTTCTGTATCGCCCCGACGTAGCCCAAAAAGGAAACCGCGATTTGTCGCGGGCCGTGTTTGGCAATGACGTGGAAGGGATCGTAGTAAAGGAATGGCTGTTCAACGATGCCTTTTTCAACGAGTGCAAGGCGCGGAACTGGTCGCTGACAATCATTCTGGTGAACAAACGCGGGCTGACCAATGCCCAGCAAGCCATGGCAACGCGCGCGGGGGTAAAGGTTATCTGCACCGCACCGCAGGACGGCGCATCCTGCTATATCGCGGGGATGAAGGCGCTTGAAAACGCAATCAAGCAAGACCTTGTTGCAATGGAGCTTTACCGCCCCGTCAACAGCCGGAATGTGACCTTTGTCGGATGTGGTCTTGTCAATCTGATCTCGGCTTATTTCCTTGCAAGCCAAGGCTATCAGGTCAGCATGATCGACGCAAAAGCCGACCCGCGCAGCAATCCGTCCTGGGATGCGCTGGGGTGCAGCCATGGCGGTGGAAATGCGCGGATGTTCACCTTGTCGGAAATGGATAATTACAACTGCCGTTCCGTCCATAACGATATGAACAACTATTTCTCCAAACCCATCACGGCTTTGGGCTGGAACATCTTTGGCGACACAGGACTGAACGCGCAGGAACAGAGCTGGGTTGACGAATTCCAATCGGTGCCTGTCTGGCTGGCAGATCAGTTCAACGACGATATTTTAGCACATAACCGCGAAAGCTGGTATTACTGGCAGGCATGGATCCAGAAAGACCCGGCGCTGTTTGAAAACAGTTGCTACAAGGACCGGATCTTGCGGATTTACGCAGACCCGACGCAGTATCAGGCCGCTCTGGCCCGCCAGAACCGGATTGGCGCAACGATTGAAGTGGTCAGCGCCGCCGAAGTCGCCGAAGCGCAGCCCAGTCTGAAGGAGGCCGTCGCCAATGGCAAGATTGCCGGGGGTGTTTATGTTCACGGCTTCACCGTCAAGGTGCATGCTTTTGTGCTGGGTATACTTGCACGGCTGGACGCCATGGGTGTGCCGATCACATGGAACAGCCCGATTTCGGTGCTGCGGCACACGGCGCAAGGGCAGGTTTCGCATCTGATCGCTGCCGGGGGAGAGCAGATTGCAGTCGACAATCTGGTGATCTCGCCGGGGGTCTATGCGAATGGTTTGCTGGACAGCACGGAAACAGCCGGGAAAATCTGTGGCGTGCTGGGGGCTTGGCTGACACTGCCCTGCTTAGAAAATAGCCTTGAAAACTCGCTAAAACTGGCCCGGAAAGGCCATATCGTCGAAGATTCCAACGTGACCATCTCAACCGATGCCAGCGGAAACCCCGCGCTTATCATCGGCTCTGGCTATGGCTTTACAGGGTTTGACCCGGATAATATTGATCCGGCTTTGCTGGAAAAGATGTATGACGGCCTGATCGACACGGCCAGAACCTATTTTCCGGATCTGTATCAGGCGCATGTCGACAAGGGCACGCTGCGCGACAGCCTGAAATATTGCGTGCGGCCATGGACATCGACCAGCCTCGGGGTGTTTGAGATGCAAGAGACCGCAGATGGCAACAAATGTATCGTGACCGGCGGGCATAATACGGGCGGTTTTGCGCAATCCCCGGTGATCGCGGCGGCTATTCTATCTGCCTTTGACGGCCGTCCGCATCAGATGCATTATGACTATCAGCCGGCCCGCTTCACCCGGTTCCAGTTGCAGACACAGTATCGCCAGACTGTCGCTGCCCTTGTGGCCTGATCGCGACCACGCGTCAGAAACCCTGCGCGGGACCGGGTTTGATCTGGTCCCGCTGCAATCGGCCTTGCATGGCGCGACGTTACACGACCTGTTCGCGGATGACGCAACCTGGCAATATCTGCGGGATGGCCCCTTTGCCACGGCAGCGCTGTATACCGCCCATCTGCACGATTTTCTGCACCATACCGCCTTTGCCGCCTATGTGATCACGGACCCTGCAACCGGCGGCATTCTGGGCAAGATGAGCCTGCTGCACCCGGAACCGGCCTGTCGGGGCCTCGAAATCGGCTATGTCGTCTTTGCGGCCCCGGCCAAAGGTGGCGGGATTGGCAAAGCCGCCGTTGCGCTGCTGATCGCAGCCGCCTTTACCCAGTTTGGCTGTGACGTGCTGAAGTGGCGCTGCGACGCACGCAACATCGCCTCGGCCAGATTGGCGGAAAAGCTTGGGTTCGCGCATACTCAGACCATCCTGAAACAGATGGTCGTGAAGGGTGTTGACCGCGACACGCTATGCTTTGCCTTGCCCAAGGCCCGCTGGTGCAAGCTGGGGTAGATCCCGGTAGGGGGCAGGATGAGGAGTCTAATGCCGGAGGCTTCGATCCCGAGGAGCGGATCTGCCCCAGCCGGGAGTTCGACGTAGCTTGAAGAGGGCCTCATAGAAGGTATTCATCCGGCGTGGGCCGTCTTTGTGGTCTGAGGTCTTGCGTTTAAATCCGACGCTATGTCCGAGCATAGATACAGACCCGAAATCGAGATCCTCTCTGTCACCGATACCGGCCGCCGTCGGCGCTGGACGGATGCAGAGAAGGTTCGCATTGTAGAAGAAAGTTTCGGGCCGCGCGGGAGTGTGGCCGAGACTGCCCGACGTCATGATATTGGCCGCACACTATTGGTGCGCTGGCGACGACAATATCGTAGCGGCGTCGTTTTGGATGGGCCCGCACCTCCGACTTTCATGCCGGTGACGCTTGCTGCCCCGGAGCCTCCTGCGCCGGAACCTGAGACTATTGCGAGTACAGGTGACAGGGTGGAGATCACTCTGACGAATGGCCGGTGCCTTTCAGTTGTTGCCTCAATCGACCCGACTGCGCTGGCGCGCCTTGTGCAAGTATTGGATCCATCATGATTGCATTCCCAGCAGGTAGGGGTCTGATGCCGGACGGTGCAGAACATTTGAACGCGACAATCTCATTCGGTCGAACGAAACCACCGCGGCTGTCGTTTCGATCCGAAATGGAGTGTTGGTTTTCGCATTGGGGATCGGGGTAAACCTATATGCTTTAGCTACGGCCGAACTGGACGCGCATCAAGAGCCATCAATAATTCTTGTCGAAGCAGTGACTGCAAGGGGGAGATGAGCCGCTTTGTGTCGTGGCGTTACGGGAATATCTATTCAAAAGTGGCGGGCAAGGAGTTCTGATCCGCGAGAAAGGCAGGAAACGTGCAGTTTATTCACAATGACCTAGGCTCCCGACAGCGTGGTGAGATTGTCGAAGTTACACTTACCAGCGGTGCCAACGTTCGCCTTATGACGAACTCCAACTTTTCCAACTATAAGAATGGGCGGCGGCACCAGTATGTCGGCGGATTAGCTAAAAAATCTCCGGTTCGTTTACAGATACCGAGTAGCGGCCATTGGCACGTCGCGATTGACATGCAGGGACTGCGCGGTTCGACACGTGCGTCCGTCCGTGTTCTGCCGAGTCCGTTGCCCGAAATCCGCGAGGCCCCCCTGAACTCCGTTCCCGGTCTAGTCCGAGACGTGCCTCCGGCGGTGTCGGACGACGCGGAAGCCTATGATGTCTTCATTTCGCACGCCTCCGAAGACAAGGATTCGATTGTCCGCTCCCTGGCGGAAGCCCTTCAGGGGAAAGGGCTGGCGGTCTGGTACGATGAATTCACCCTTCGCATCGGCGACAGCCTGCGCCGCAAGATTGACGCCGGTCTGGCCAGAAGCCGCGTCGGTCTCGTGGTTATTTCCCCTTCCTTCATCAGCAAGGGCTGGACGAACTATGAGCTGGACGGGATCGTCACGCGGTCTGTTTCCGGCGAACAGATTCTGCTGCCGATCTGGCACGAGATCACGAAGCAGCAGGTCATGGATTTCAGCCCTTCCCTTGCCGACAAGGTTGCGCGGAGCACAGCCATGCACACGGTCGATGAAATCGCGCAGGAGATCTTCGGACTTCTGAGAGAGTAAGGCGTCATCTCCTGTTCCGGACAATTTTCTATGCCGTTCCCGTTTCGGCGGGTATTGATCTTCCGTGCTAATTTTTACGGAGCGGTATTGTGAACCCGGGAGCCATTGAGAAACTGATCTCTGCTAAGAACGAGCTGGAAGTCCGGAAGATTATCGGTAACCGCGACGAGGTTTTGGGGCGGTTTTCTCCGTTCTTTCAACCCGGCTCGGTGACTGACCTGGACGAGGGTGTTTTCCGGGATTTCCTGAGTATCGAGCACAATAAGCACTGGACGGGCCTGGAGCGTCAGCCGCAACTCTATGCGGACATGGACGGATTGCGGCAGGTGCTCAGCGTGCTGGTGGACGAGGCGCGCCCGATCCGTGAACGGGTTGATGCCGTGATCGAGGCGCCAGGCATGGGCGTGGCGAAACTCTCTGCCATCCTGCTGGTTGCCTACCCGGAAAAATACGGGGTGTGGAACGGGACTTCGGAGAAGTCCCTCCGCTCTCTCCGGCTGTGGCCTGCTTTCAGGCGCGGCGCGACAACAGGGGAGCGATATGTCGCGGTCAATCAGGTACTGCTCGATCTGGCCCGGAAGCTTGAAATCGACTTGTGGACGTTGGACGCCATCTGGTGGGGGATTGACGTTGACGGGGCTGCCCCAAAACCCGCGAACGGGGCGGGCAAGGTGCGTATCGGCGACGGCAAGGCCAAAGCCCTTGCGAATATGAAATACTCGATCCTGAACACCGTGCAGAATTCCAACGGGCAGAAGGCGGAGGTGACGGTCAAAAACAAAGACCTGAAGATGCTAGCAAGCGAGCTTGATGCACTGTTGCCGCGTCTTCTGGAGCAGCAGAAGGAGCGCTGCGCGATCACCGGACTGCCCTTTCAGTATGAGGGAGACAGGAACATGCTGCCGTCAGCGGACCGGATCGATAGCGGCGGGCACTATGAGGCGGCAAACCTTCAGCTGGTCTGCCGCTTTATCAACTTCTGGAAACAGGCAACGCCGGACGACGAGTTTCGCCGTCTGATCGGGATTGTGCGCGATAGCAGTGGAGCGTGACAAAAACGGTCGTTTCTGGCCCGTCGTGACACCCTAGCTGTGACTGTCACCGCTATTTGGCATCTTTCTGACAGCGTTAGGTGGCGTATTTGGGCTTGCAGCTTGGCCAAAACAGTAGAGCGAACGTTCTTGCGTGATCCCGCGATAGGCAGGTCGGAGCCATTGCGATCACACGGCGTCGGGCGATCAGCCTTTCATCATGTTCAACAAAAGCAGCACACCGAATGCCAACAGGCTCAGCATCCCCATGAGGGTGAAGACGGCCTGAACCCCGATCCCTGTCAGAAGGGCCGCAAGCAACGGCGGCGCCAAAGCGTTGATAAGATTCATCGGTAGCGCGATGATCGACATCGTCGCCGCATAATCGGCCTTTGCGTAGAAGGTAAGCGGCATTGTCGCGCGTGCGACGGCGAAGGCTCCGCTGCCAATGCCAAACAACACAAGGTAGCCGCCAAGGCCAACCAAGCTTGCGCCACCCGCCCAGATCGCGGCAAGACCCATTGGAATCATCGCTCCTGACACCAGGCCGGTGGACATCCCATCCCAACGCCGTCCGCCCAGCAGATCGATCACCCTGCCGCCGACCTTAAACACGCCAAGAAGTGATGCGACCGCGACGGCACTGGAAAGCTCTGCTCCCATCGCGTGCAGAAGCTCGATCCCTACCGCCTCAATGCCGAAGGTGACGAAGCTGTTGAGCGCAATGGCTGTGACAAGCAGTGCAAGGACCGGCCCCTTGCGGGTTGATCCTTGCACCACAGGTGCAGGGGGCAAGGAACTGGTCGCAGGCAGCCCGAACCGAACCAAAGGGCAGATAAGAAGCATAACCCAGCCGAAAATCAGCACCGCGCCGCGCCATCCCACGAGATGTTCAAGAAAGGCAGTGATTGGCCAGAATACGCTGCCTGCGAGTCCCGTCACCAGCATCAGCGTGCCGATAAGACTGCGGGCGCGGTTATCAGCATATTCTGCCAACCAAGAATAAGCGGCGGTCGTGAGAAACATCGCACCAGCTCCCCCGATCAGCGCCCACACGATCCAAAAGCCTAACAGGCTCGACACCGTTGAAAGAAGGCAGAGACACAAGCCGATCAGTCCCGCACCTGCGGCCATGACCTTTCGCGTTGTGAACCGGCGAAAGGCACAGCCAGCCAAGGGTGCGGCAAGAGCCATGGCCACGAACATCACCGATGTTCCAACGAAAATGGAGGGTAGGGATGTCTCGAACTCGCTCGAAATATGCCTCGCGAGGACGGGTAGCACGCTTACCGCACCCCAGCCGGTGATCTGGGTCAACGCGAGGATGAGTAAAACAAGAATACGGTGCCGCATTGCCGAGACTTATTCAGCTCGAATGACATCGCCGTGACAGAACCGAACGACCGCAATGTCCCGCGTTGTGTAAGTTCATGCACCGCGCAGCGAAGGGCAGCTACGTCGTAGCCGAAGACGCATTGGCGCTCGGAGTCCGTTGCAAGACCCGATAGACGGTGGGCCTCGATACGTCGAACAGCTCTGCCAGATCGCTGATCGAGTAATCACCCGTGTCATACATGCGGCGCAATTCTGTCTGACGGCGATCCGATAGCTTTGGTTTCTTGCCCTTCAGCTTTCCCTTGGCGCGGGCGATGGCCATGCCTTCCCTCGTGCGCATCCTGATCAGGTCGGCCTCGAATTCAGCGAAGGTGGCGAGGATATTGAAGAACATCCTGCCCATTGGATCGGTCGGGTCATGGACCGATGCGCCCAATGCCAACTTGACCCCGCGCTTCTCCAGTTCATCCGCGATGGCCCGGGCGTCCGGGACCGACCGCGCCAGGCGGTCCAGCTTCGGCACGACAAGCGTGTCCCCTTCACGGACTGCTGCCAGTGCCTGAGCCAGACCTGGCCGCTCCCGGTTTGTGCCAGTCAATCCATGATCGGTGTAGATCCGATCTTCCGTCACATCGAGATCAAGGAGCGCTGCCCGCTGTGCGGCGAGGTCCTGTTTGTCGGTCGAACAGCGGGCATAGCCGATGCGGGTTTTTGACATGGGTGATCCTTGCGCCGAAATCGGCCGAGTTTCGTTCCGGCCGCCGTCGTGTGTAACACAAGACACCCCTTCAATGATATTATAGTCGGACCAGTCAAATGAGAATCGTTTTCTGCCGCAAACACTGGGAGTAGTTCGTCAATGATCCGGCGTCCGGTGAACGATCCCCTTGCGGACAGATCGGAGGGGCAGATCATCACCGATGATGTAGCCGAGGTCGCACGGGTCCGTGAAAGCTGTCAGGAGCTGCCATCGCTGTGCGCCCGCGCGACCTTCACATAATCATCGACGTGTTTAGTCTCGATGTCATGCTCTGAATCAATACGAATATGTCGCCGGACCTTTCCTTGGCCCGCCAGAACTCCATGCGGATCGGGTAGCGTGTGACCCTCGCTGAACTCAAGCGTCACATGGTTCCGATAGGCGAAAACGCCACAGAAACCCGTGCGCGAGGCAAAGAGGATGCCACCGTATTTGACCTCTTCAGTGATTTGGGGGCCGGACGCCAGCGCCAAGGCGCGAAGGCGTACAACGATAGGGAAAAGTGCGCCGCGATGCTGACGCAGATCCTCAAGCAACCCCTCCACTGCGCTCATTGCGCTGTTCCGGTCAGATAAGCTGACCGGAACTCCGGTGCGGGTTCGCGGTCGGAATAGATGTAGAGTGTGACGCCATTCGGATCGCGCAGGGCAAAACCCCGGTCACCCCAGGGATGGTCTTCTGGCAGGGCATCAGGAGTCAGGCCGGAGGCCAGCAACTCCCGATAGGTCTCATCCACGTTTGCCACGCAGAAATTATAGGTCAGGCCAGTGGTCGCGCAGGCTGGCTGGTCCGCCTGTGGCTCCATGAATTGCAGTGAAAGGCCGGGGCCGAATTCCACGCTGATGAACCAGCCGCAATCAAAGACCAGTCTGGCCCCCAGATATCTGACATAAAAATCGCGCGATGCGGCGACATGGGGCGTGACAATGGCGGGGGAGGCAGTGGTGGGTCGCATGAAGGTCGCTTTCCGTCAGTTGGGGTTGGTCATGTCAGAGCAAAGTTCGACAAGGCAGCCGTTCAGATCGCGGACATAGCCAACAATCTGGTTCCACGGTTTGGTTTGCGGGGGCGAAAGCGGCAGCGCGCCCGCCGCAACGGCACGGTCCCACGCCGATTTCGGATCATCGCAGATCAGGGCGATTTCAACAGCCTGCGCCGGGTCATTCTTGCGCTGCGGGCGAATGCCCAGCCCGTTCATCTCGGCCATCTCTTCACCTGCAAAGGCAAGGGTGACGGCGCCTGTTTCCAGTTCGGCATAAAGGCCGCTCTCATGCAGGAACCGCAAAGTCATGCCGAAGGCGGCCTCATAGAAAGCAACGGTTTCCCGCACATCGGGAACATAGAGAATGGTGTAGCCGAATCTGACAGTCATTGGCGGCCGTCCCTTTTAGTTTCGCCCGATATTGACAGCGCCGCTTTTCCCGGTCTTGTAAAAACCGGACATCAGTCCCTGAGCGTCACCAGCGTCGCATCTGCCAGTCTGGCTGGCGAAAGACCACCAAAGCGCCGCAACGCGTGGGTCATGTGGGCCTGATCCGCATAGCCCGCCTCTACCGCCGCCTCGGACGGGCTCAGCCGATGGTCGCGCAGCAGGCGCATGGCCCGATGAAACTGCAGGATCCGGGCATAGGATTTGGGCGGCAAGCCGGTTGCATCCAGCACGATGCGTTGCACTGTGCGCGCACTCAGGCCATGCATCCGAGCGATATCCTGAACCGGCAGCCGACCGCTGGAGGCGTGGAATGCACTCAGGATGCGGCGGGTTTGCCTAGATAGCGGCGCATGATCCTGACCGACACGGCTTCGCACAAAGCCGATCAGCCGATCATGCAGCGCCTCAGGCGTGTCCGTTTCGGCGCAAAGTGTTGCAAGAGGAGGACAGGCCGAAATCGCGACATCGTCAACCAAGGTTTGTTCCCGCAAGGAAATCGGCTTGAAACCCAGAATGCATTGAAAAAAGCCCGGACGCAGGCGGATACCCGCGAAACCCATGCCCGGTTCAACAGCAACGTCATAATACGCGGTCGTCGGCCCGGTCACCACCACCGATATTCGACTGATCGGGACCGTGCTGGCACAGAACCGCAGAATGATATCGCAACGCCCATCTGGTAAGACGCGATGATTACTGGGCTGATTTGCCAGTGACAACCAGACAGCTTCGATCCCGAGGAGCGGATCTGCCCCAGCCGGGAGTTCGACGTAGCTTGAAGAGGGCCTCATAGAAGCAGCCAATCTGCGGATGAAGGCGCGAACCGCCGATCCTGTCATTGTTCAAAAAATGAACACTTGTCCAGACATCCCCCGGTCATTTTTGTCCGGCACACCTTGGCCTGTTTGAGATCAAGCGCTTAGGAAGGACAGAAACCCCGCGCTATACTGTCGTGGTTCTGGCACGTTTGTGTCATTCTAGATCAGCACCCTTTCAACTTCATCGAGCGTCACCTCGTCCGAGCGCCGGTCATAGAGCTGCGTTGTTCTGGTCGAGGCATGATTTGCCATCTGCGCCGCCTTCTCCAGCGTCCCGCCGTTCTTCAGGTAGGCGGTGATACCAGTGGCGCGGAAAGTGTGGTTGCTTACCCTGGTGGCGATGTCGGCGGCAGCTGCGCGACGACGGATCATCTGATAGGCATTTGCTTGGGGCAGCGGTGTGCGGGTAAGCATCTGCGTGCCGCGCCCGATGGTGCGAAACAGCGGTCCCTTGGGGTCGTCGACGATGCCTGCCATTTCAGTGTAGGCGTGCAGGTAGCTTTCCAGGTTATGGTGGCAGGGCATCTCATGCCGCTTGCCGCCGAGGCTGTGTAAAAACCCAGATTTATGCTATGCTTACCCATGGCCTGGAGGGTTCGGATGGTAGGTTTCATTGAGGGTGTCAGCCGTGATCAGACGACGCTTTTTCCGGAGCGCTTGGATGACTGGATCGGGGAAGATCATCTTGTTCGCGTGGTGGATATGTTCGTCGGCCAGCTTGATCTGGGTGCGCTTGGGTTTCAACGCCATGCCGCCGCGCGCACGGGGCGGCCGGGGTATCATCCGTCTGTGTTGCTGAAGCTGTTCATCTACGGCTATCTGAACCGTATCCCGTCCAGCCGTCGGTTGGAATGCGAGGCAGGGCGCAATGTCGAGCTGATGTGGCTGACCGGTCGGCTGGTGCCAGATCACAAGACCATCGCGGAGTTCCGGCGCGTCAATGGTCCAGCGATCCGCAAGATCTGCGCGAAATTCGTTGAGCTGTGCCGCCGGATCGGTGTTCTGAAGGGTGATATTGTGGCCGTCGACGGGAGCAAGTTCAAGGCCGTGAACAATCGCGATCGGAACTTCACCAAGGGCAAGATCGCCAGCCGCCTTGCCCATCTGGAAGCCGAGGTGGGCCGCTATATCGAGGAGGCCGACCGGATTGACCGTCAGGAAACCGGTGCTGCGCGCGCAGAGCGGGCCGCGCATCTGACCGGTCGGTACCACCGCATCCGCAAAGAGATCGAGCGCCTGCTGGCGATGGAAGAGAAACTGGCCGACGCTCCTGACGGGCAGATATCGCTCACCGATCCCGATGCCCGCGCTATGGCAACACGCGCGCAGCATAGCGGGCATGTCGGCTACAATGTTCAGAGCGTGGTTGATGCCGAAACCCATCTGATTGTCGCGCATGAGGTCACAAACCAGGGGCATGACCGGGACCTGCTGACAAAGATGGCCACACAGGCGAAGGCCGCATTGCAGCGCGAGGATCTGCACATCATTGCGGACAAGGGATATTTCAGCGGCGTTGAAATCCTTGCTTGCCAGAATGCCGGCATCACCGCGACCGTGCCAAGATCGGACACATCCGGTGCCCGGTCAAAGGGGCGTTTTGTGAAGGCTGATTTCGCCTATGAGCATGAGAATGATGTCTACCGCTGCCCTGCAGGGCAGGCGCTGACGCATCGCACCACAACCGAACAGCAGGGGCTGCAGATGCGGCGCTACTGGACAAACGCATGCAAGAGTTGCGAGATCAAGAAACGTTGCACCACAGGATATGAGCGGCGGGTCTCAAGATGGGAACATGAACATCTGGTCGAAGCCTCCAATGCCCGCCGCCGCAGCCCGGCCGCCCCGATGAGTGTGCGCCGCTCGACGGTCGAGCACCCGTTCGGCACAATCAAGTCCTGGACAGGGCCCTGCCATTTCCTGACAAGACGGCTTGAGGGCGTTGGCACCGAAATGGCGCTGAATGTGCTGGCCTACAACATCAAGCGCATGATCGCCCTAGTCGGGCTCAAGGGGCTGATGGCGGCAATCCCGGGGTAGATCGGGCCAGCACCGGCTTCCATCGACCGTTCGGCGCGGTTCAAGGCGACTTTTCGAGCCCCCAGACACGTCCACAACCCCGTTTGCGACCAATCCGAGCTGAAATTCAATCGCTGACCAATATCGTGCCCGTCGCGGTTCCGATCCCAGAGTTTTCACACAGCCTCCGCCCTTCTCATGCAGCCGCACCCAGAGGCGGCGCTGCTGCGTATAGATGTCTTCGACCTTCATGCTGAGCGCCGCACCGATGCGGGCGAAAGAATAGACCATCAGCCCGATCAGCGCACGGTCGCGCAAGCCTCCTACGGTGGTGATGTCGATAGCGTCGAGCAGCTTGCGCGCCTCGGCAGGCTCCAGCACGGGCGTCCTGCCACGGCGCACCTTGTGCGACGGACCGCGTACTGATGCCGCCGGATTGACGGGCACGATCTGCCCCGTCACCAGCCAGTCGAACAGGTGGCGGATCGCAGCCAGGCGCTGCTTGACAGTCGGCGTGGAAAGCGTCGCGGTCATTTGCTCGATATAGGTGGCGACATGCACCGGCTGCACCGCTGTCAGTGATGGGATGCCATGCAGCTCGCACCAGCGGAAGAAGTCGCCTGTAGCGCGGATATAGGCGCGGCGGGTGTTGGGGTTGCGGAGCGTCGCCGCGAAAAACTCGATGTAGCGCATGCGGGCTCGGTCATCGGCGGCGGTCAGCAGCGCGGGCAGGACAGG
>NZ_JAQZSM010000042.1 GCF_028745735.1 Roseinatronobacter alkalisoli | reverse complement strand
CTGTAAAGTGGCACCGCTTCGGAGCAGGTGCGTGGCTGCTGAATGGCGTAGCAAGTTCGCACCGCGTGATGGCGGATCCTCAATGCCAGCACGCGTCAAAGCATGAGAAACGATCTGAGAAATAGACGGAGAACCACAAAACGGCCGAAATGGCGCGGTTGCTGTCAGGAACATGCGGTCGTCATCAACAGCTGGCCGAGCGTCATTCAGATAGCATAGAACAGCATCGCCAGCATCCTGCGGTAGAGGCAAAAGAGACTCGGATCGTCCCTTGCCCTTGACCCGCAGGGTTCCCGAACGCCAATCGATGTCCTGGAGTCGCATCTCTAAAATGTCGCCTGCCCGCAATCCGAGACGGGCAAGGAGGATTAGAATCGCGCGATCTCGAACACCCCGCCTGGTTTGAAGATCGCAGGACCCCACGACACGTTCGACCTGATCGGGTGACAGATAGCGCGGTAATGATGATAGTCGCCATTGCGGAATGCGTGGCACGGCGTGTTCAAGACCAGTGCGACAGAGATCGGACGCTGCCAGAAAGCGTAAATATCCACGCAGCGCGGTCATCATTGTCTTTGTGTAAGCTGCGGAGCAGTGTTGGGCTTCATTTAGAACAGCTGTTCGGATGCCAGCCGGGCCGTATGCGCACGGATCCGATCCCAGTGACGGGAGAAGCCGCATGACCATTCTCCCGTGCCATACGGCCGTCTGTTCGCGAATGCCTCTATGTCGCAGGAGCCATTCCTGAAAATCGCCAACCAGAGGATCAACAGAGTCTGCGACCGCTTCAGCCAGAGGAGCGATGATGCCACGTCTTGCGAGAAACGAGATAAAACGATGAACACGGTTAAGATAGCCCCTCGAGCAGGGCATAGCTCGCCGTGCCCCCCCGCAACGACAACGATGTTTGGCAAACTGGCCAAGACTGTCGTCGTTAACGCGCCTGAGCTCAATCATCTCAATTGCAAGCCATGCGGCAAAATGGCGAGCGCTATCGGTATAACCTTGGATGGTCAGGGGCGAGTACCTCAGCAAAGCGAGTTCTTCAGCGAACTGATTAACCCACGGCGTCAGTTCGCCCGCATCCATCGTCCTTGGTGCCGCGACCGGTCTTTTGATGACGTTCATATCAAATCTCCCATGCGCCAGGATGGCGCTTGGGAAGTCTAGATTATGCTGTGCTGTCGCCCGGCAGAGATCTTTTATTATTCTGCAATTAATGCATAAATTTGACTGGGTCGTTCGGGACTCCACATAATCGTGGCCGCCGCATAACGCCGCATGTCCGTTACCCCGCCCGCGATCCAAACCTTGGTGCCTGCCGGAAACGCGATCATGACGGATCCAGCGCCTGCACAAGGCGCGTCAACGCCACCGGATCGATTGTCGCTGCAACCGAAAGACGCCTGCCGTTCAGAAGCGTGATCTCTGCCCGCTCGACCGAGGTCGACGCAGCCGCCGGCTTCGGCGCAGCTGGTTCCGTTGGCACCTCAGGGGACGCGAGTGTCACCGGCATGAACCGCAACGGTGATGCACCGCCCGCAAGTTCGCCGTTGCGATACTGACGCCGCCAGCGCACCAGCAGCGTTCGACCAATATCATGGCGACGCGCTGTCTCGGCCATGCTCCCGCGCGGGCCGAAACTCTCCTCTACAATGCGAACCTTCTGCGCATCCGTCCAGCGCCGACGGCGACCGGTATCGGTGACAGAAAGGATCTCGACTTCGGGTCTGTATCTATGGTCGGACATAACGTCGGACCTAAGCGGAAATCTTCAGCGCAAAAAGACGGCCCTCGGCGCAGGCTTACGATGCTCGGGGCAAACTGACGGCGTACCTTGGCTATGAGGCTGTGTTGATGAAATCGACAACGCCCGCATTGGCAAGCGGCGGCGCATACGATGGTCACCGCAGGGCTCAAATCGGGTTGCCGTCACCGGGCCGCTGATCTTGACGGAAGACTAGGTGACTCAACGGGGCAGCTCGGCACTCCTTCCGACCTGCGTGGTATTTATGTTGCGGGGGGGACGGCACGGAGGGAGCCATTGCAGCCATGCGGGAAGTACGCCCACCGGAAAAAGTCGCGCTGCTTTGCAAGATTGCTATGCATTGATGGCTATCTCTACACATATTTCTGCTCTGGCGGGAGCATTGGTTGATGTTATACTACACAAAGCGGGAATACCCTACCACGTCGAGCGCAAGGTTTTGCCCACTCCCACCAGAGAGTGGTACGCGCTTTGGAAAAAAATCGCTTTAGCTCCGTGCGAGCCAACCAGCCTGGTCATATACCGAGTCCGAGCAAATAGTCTCTTGCCCGTTTCACTGTTTCGAATGGGGCAGCGATGCTTGGATCTTGCTCAGCTTCGACCACAAGCCAGCCTGAATAGCCACTGCTCCGCAAGAACTTGGCCATCGGTGTGAAATCTACCGCACCATCGCCGGGGACTGTGAACATCCCTGCGCGGACCCCTTCGTTGAAACTCAGCTCATCGTTGCGGACCCGGGCCATGGTGTCGGCTCGTACGTCCTTCAGGTGTATGTGGTTGATACGATCCGCATAGCTGTCGATCAGCTTGGCGTAGTTGAAGCCGCCCGCGAAGGCATGCCCTGTATCCATCAGAAGGCCGACGGACAGTCCGCTGTGATCCATGACTGCGGCGACCTCTTCGAAGGTTTCCGCCACCATCATCAGGTGATGGTGATACGCCAGCGCAAGCCCGAAATCCTCAGCCAGCCGATCAGCAAATTCCGTAAGTCGTTCCCCATAGGCTTTGAAGTCTTCCTGCCCCAACTTCAGACGTTTACTGAGCGGGACGTCAAGCGCGCTGTCAGCCATATGCGCGCACTCGCCATAGACCATGACCTGCGCTCCGCAGTCTCGAAGCAGCGCTGCATGGGATTGAACCGCCAGGAATTCTTCGTCCGCGCTTCGCTCGGCAAGGAAACCACTGTGCCAGCCGGAAACCAATGCAAGCTCGTGCTGATCGAGTAGATCTTTCAGCTCGACGGTATCTTTGGGGAAAATTCGGCTGAGTTCCACGCCACTGAATCCCGCCGATCGGGCTTCACGAAGGCACTGATCCGGAGCTGTACCCGCGCCGAGATCTTCCAGAACTTCATTAACCCAGGACAAAGGACTTACGCCCACGCGGAAAGATGTCGCCTTCATATAGGAGCTCCAAGGTTCAATAACGACTGCCGACGGTTTGAAGCGTCGACACTGCACGTGTTGTCAGGTTCATGAGAAGGCTTGAACGAAGGCGTCGACGGCGGCGTCGCTATCACCTGCCGCCCAGGCTTCCATGCCCAAAGGCCCCCGGTAGCCCATCGAGGCGAGCGCTTTTGCAACACCGGGATAATTGATCTCGCCTGTACCCGGCTCGCAGCGCCCGGGGTTGTCGGCGACCTGCACTTCACCGATCCACGGAAGGCAGGCTTCGCACCAGCGCACCAGATCGCCTTCGCCGATTTGCGTGTGGTAGAGATCGAGGTTGATACGCAGTTGTGGGCGATTCACGGCCGAGACCAGCGACAGAACATCGGCGGTCGAGCCGAAGGGGCATCCGGGATGATCCAGCGGGTTGAGGTTCTCGAGCGTGAACATCACGCCCTCTTCCTCGGCGATGTCACAGATACGGTGGAGCGTGTCACGCGCGCGCAGCAACATTCCCGGCGAATAGGTACCATGCTGAGGGATCGGAATACCACCGTCACCCAATCCTGTGCCATGCAGGTTCAGCCGATCGACACCAAGCCGTTTGCCAACTTGCGCGGTTTCCCGCGCAGACTTCAGGAGCATTTCGGCACCGACGGTGTCAGCAAGCCGTCCTTGCAGGTATCCGTTCATGATCGTGAAGTTGGCGCCAGTCGCCTCCAGCTTCGCGAGATCGTGGTCGGGATAATTCCACAGACCTACACCAAGTCCACGTTCAGCCAGCCGTGAGGCGCGCCACTCGATGGGCTTATCGCGCCAGACCATTTCCGCACATACGGCGAGTTGAAAAGGGTTAGACATTTCGTTTTCTCCAGAGGGGCGCAAGGCCACTACATCAGGTGTTCGATCTCTGGCGCGGGGATGAACCGCCAGTTGCGGCGCGGGCCTGCCATGACGTTCAGATAGTAAAGTTCGAACCCGTGGGGTGCGCCGCAGGGGTGGTGGCCACGGGGAACCAGCACAACCTCGCCATCCTTGACTGCGATACACTCATCAAGACTGCCATCATCGGTATAGACGCGCTGGATGGCCCAGCCATTGGCGGGGTTCAGGCGGTGGTAATAGGTTTCTTCCAGATAGGTGATACGAGGGAAATCATCCTCGTCATGGCGGTGGCTCGGATAGCTCGACCAATTGCCCGCAGGGGTGAACACTTCGGTCACCAGCAGGCTGTCACAGTAATCTTCAGTCTCCATTGCAATATTGTTGATCCAGCGAGTATTCGGCCCGTCGCCGCGTTGGGTCAAGGTGATCCCGTCCGGGCCAATGCGCCGCGCCTCATGCCCGCCCAGGCCCGGTGCGGAACAGACCGCGATGGTGCAATCGGTTTGCGCCACAGCTCGCCAGTCGCAATCGTTCGGCACATAGAGGCAATGCGGTGGCGTCTTTTCAAAGACATCCATCCTGTCGCCAAGCGTGCCCCAATCCTGACCTGCGGCATGAAAGGCAGCCTTTCCTTCGACCATGACCAATATCACTTCGCGTGTGCCCGTTGCCTCGGCCACCTCCTCGCCTGCGCGCAGGCGGTAGAGTGCGAAGCCGACATAACGCCAACCAGCGGATTGGGGCGTGATTTCATGCACTTTGCCGTGGGTTCCGAAGGGCTTGCGCAACAAATGCGACATTGGATTTTCCTTTAGTCAGGGTCATTGGGGGCGAAGACGATTAAGAACTGATAGACACAGTAGATCCCGACGGCCCCGAAAAGGATTGCAAAAAACGGGCTGCCTGTTGCGATCTCGTAAATGGCCCAGCCGAGGCAGACAGCAACGACTGCGATGCGGCGCCAAAGCGGTCGGAAAAAGCTGTGCTGAACGTCGATCAGTTTCATGGCGCTGGTGTCAGTCCTGTCTTGCCCGCCAACCGCTTCAGCGTGTGCAGGCCAAGGGTCTGATAGAGAAGCGGGTTGCGGATGGCAGGGTCCTGCTCGGCCTCGATCACGATCCAGCCGTCATACGCATGCGCGGCCAGCAGGGCCAGAAGCGGCTCGAAATCTACCGCGCCGTCTTGATCGCCAGGCACGGTAAAGACACCAGCCCGCACGCCGTCCATAAAGGACAGGTTCCCGGCCTCGACACGTGCCTTGATGGCCGGGCGCACATTCTTGGCGTGGAAATGCTTTACGCGTCCGATATGGCGGGCAAGCACCGCCTGTGGATCGCCGCCGCCGAACCAGCAATGCCCTGCGTCAAACAAGAGTTTCGTATGCGGACCGGTTGCGGCCATGAACGCGTCAATATCCTCGGGACTTTGGACCACTGTTCCCATGTGATGATGATAGACCAGATCGATCCCGCGCCCCGCGCAATGAGCCGCGACGGCCTCGACCTTTGCCCCGAAATCGCGCATGGCGGCGGCGTCCAGTACAGGACGGCTGGACAGGGGGCGGGTCAGCCGCTGCACCGAATTCGATGTCTCGCAGACGATCACGACCTTGCACCCGTTATGAACCAGCTTGTCCAGATGCGGAGCGATCGCGCGGATTTCATCCTCGACCGAATGCGCCAGCAGATTCAGCGAATGCCACCCCGAGATGAAAGCTAGTCCATGGCTGGCGAGAAGAACGCGAAGGGCTTCGGGATCATTGGGCCAACGGTGCCCGTTCTCGATCCCGTCAAAACCGATCAGCGTACCTGCTTCATGCAGGATACGCTCGGTCGGAATATCTGCGCCAAGGGTATGGTCGTCATCATTGGCCCAGGCAATGGGGTTGGTGCCGAAGCGGATCATGGGCATGTCCTTCAACTGCTCAGCCGCACGCGGGCGGCGTTGGTGATGTAATTTTCATAAGCTGCGCGCAACCGCTCTGGCCCGCCCACCTCCGGGACGGCGACATCCCACCACTGGCCTGTACCCTCCAGCCCTTCGCCAGGGCCATCTGCGGCTGTTGTCTCGACGACGATGACCGTAGGGATAGGGCGTCCTCGCGCGGCCATGATCTCGGCCTGCAGCGCGGCCAAATCACCCGCTTTCACCGCATGCGCGCCCATGCTGGCGGCATGGGCCACATAATCAATCTGCGGCTGGTCTTCGATCATGCAGTCAACATACATATTGTTGAAGGGCACGCCCCCTGTACCCTGCTGTAGCCGGTTGATGCAGCCATAGCCGCGATTGTCTGTCAGGATCACTGTGAAGGGGATGCGCCGCATCACGGCTGTGGCCAGTTCGGAATTGGCCATCATATAACTGCCATCGCCCACGAAACACAGCACTTCGCGTTCAGGCTTTGCCAGCTTCAGCCCCATCGCGCCTGCGATCTCGTATCCCATGCAACTGAAGCCATATTCCATGTGATAGCCCCCGGCGCTGGGTTGCCACAGAAGTTTCAGCGCACCGGGCGTCGTGCCCGCGGCACATAGCGCCACGCTGGCATCCGTTGCCACCGCCTGGACCGCACCGATCACCTGCGCATCGTTTGGCAGATCATCCGGTATTACGGTGGCCTGACACTTCGCTTCGACCGCTGCCAGCCAGGTCGTGCGCGATGCCATATCAGGGCTGGCACGATAGTCGCCCAATTTCCCGGAAAGCAACTCCAGCGCGACTTTTGCATCTGCAACAAGGCTGACCGCCTGATGCTTGGCCGCGTCATAGCCTTGGATATTGATTGAGAGCAATTTCGCATCTTGGGCAAAGAGTGACCGCGATCCGGTCGTGAAATCCTGCAACCGGGTGCCAATACCGATGACCAGATCGGCCGCTGCCAGCGCTGTATTGGCCGCTGCCGATCCGTCTACGCCTGCTGCACCGAAATTCAGCTCATGTGCCTGCGACAGGGCGGATTTGCCGGCCTGTGTTTCCGTGACTGGGATCTGGTGGCGGGTTGCAAAACCATCCAGCGCGGCCTCGGCCCCTGAATAGATCACGCCGCCCCCGCAGATGATCACAGGGCGCGCAGCCCCCGCGATCATTCCGGCCACCTCCTCCAACTCCCGCGCATCGGGCGCGGGGCGGCGGATATGCCAGGTGCGGGGGCTGAAGAAAGCCTCTGGCCAGTCAAATGCTTCTGCCTGGACATCCTGACAGAAGCTCAGGCAAACGGGGCCACAATTGGCGGGATCCGTCATCACCCGCAGCGCCCGCGGCAAGGCGCTCAGTAACTGCTCGGGCCGGGTGATCCGGTCGAAATACCGCACCACGGGGCGGAAACAGTCATTGGCACTGACAGTGCCGTCATCGAAATCCTCAATCTGCTGCAAAACGGGGTCGGGGCGGCGATTGGCAAACACATCGCCTGCAATGATCAGCAATGGCAGGCGGTTCACATGCGCAAGCGCCGCTGCCGTCACCACATTCGTCGCTCCTGGCCCGATGCTTGTTGTCACGGCCATGGCCTGGCGCCGCGCCCGCCCCTTGGCAAAGGCAAGGGCAGCATGGGCCATGGTCTGTTCATTCTGGCCCCGCCATGTCGGGAAGGGTGTTTCGCACAGGTCACCATATTGCGCGCGATGCAGCGCCTCGCCCAGCCCGGCGACATTGCCATGCCCAAAGATCGCCCAGATGCCGGGGATAAAGCGGTCGCCCTCGGCAGTCATCTGCGCACCCAGCCAGTGCACCATTGCCTGCGCCGCTGTCAATCTGACTGTCCCGCTCATGCTGTTCCTCTTTCCAGTCTTCATCTTGCCAAAAAATACTCTGGGGCAGCGGCGCCAAAACCGCCTGTCAGGCGGCTTCCCGCGCCTGCTGCCGGGCATTGTCCCAGTGCGTGCAGAGCCGTGCATAACCCGCGCGCATCTCCTCCACAGCCTGCACATCATCGCAATTCCGCGCGAACCAACGCCGCGCCACATCGCCGAATATTGTGCGTCCCACTGCGAAACCCTTGACCAGCGGAAACTGCGCCGCAGTGGCAAAGCTGGCCGCAAGTTCATCTTCCGGCGCATCCAACCCGAGCACCACGATGCCGCGCGTATGGCGGTCATGCGCCTCGATCGCGGCAATGGCATTGGACCAGGCGGCACGCGTGGTCAGCGGCTCCAGCTTCCACCAGTCGGGAAAGATGCCCTCGCGGTAGAAACGGTCGATAACCTGCGCCGTGGTCTGGTCATCCACCGAAGCCACCTTCGACGGGATCACTTCCAGCAAAAATTCCAACCCGTTGCGGCGCGCGGCGGTGAACAACCGCCCCACCGTTGCGATCTGGTCGGCCCACAGGCTTTCGGCATCGCTTGGATGGCAAAAGCACAGCACCTTGACCACATTGCCGCGCGTCCATGCCTGCAACCCACCGCAATCAATGCCCAACGCTGGTTCCAGCGCCAAGGGCCGCGATCCCGGCCATTCGCAGGGCCGCCCGACCCACAGGCCGGTGCCCGATGCCGCATGCAGCGCACGTCGCCCGATCCTGTCATCGCACAGGATACCATAACCGTCGCGCCCGTCCTGCACCGCAAGCGCGGCCTGCAGGCACAATTCCTTGAAGGCCGCGCCTTGCTCAGGGCTGTAGCCTGCCATCTCTTCCAGTTGCAACCTGTGGTCAAAGGCGAAGATACGGTAATCCGCCCAATCAGCCCCATGATTGCGCGCGCGGTTCGTGGACCAGTGTATCTGCTCCAGCGCTGCGTCATTGCGTAAGTCGGGCTGGACCACGCCGCGTTCAAGAAAGAAGTCCAGCTCCGCCAGCGAGGGGTAGGCTGGTGTGCAGCCATGGCGCGACACAGCAAAGGCCCCGCAGGCATTGGCATATTTGAGCGCGGTCGGCCAGTCCGCCCCGTCCAGCCAGCCCTTCATGAGCCCGGAAAAGAACCCGTCCCCCGCACCCAGCACATTGAAGACCTCAATCGGGAAGCCGGGGCCGGTTTGCCCATCGTCAAGGCTGTCGGGGATCGGCCCCTCGAACGCGACCGCACCTGCCGCACCGCGTTTGCACACCAGCACAGCGTCTGACACGGCCCGTACTGCGCGCAGCGCGGTAATCGTGTCCGTGCTCCCGCCCGCAATATGGAACTCTTCTTCCGTGCCCACGATCAAATCGAAAAAATGCAGATGCGATTGCAGCTTTGCCGTGACTGCCGCCGATTCCACAAAGCGGCTTTCACCATCGCCATGTCCAGCCACGCCCCACAGGTTCGGGCGGTAATCGATATCAAGCGCCGTCTTGACACCATGTTTGCGCGCCAGCCGCAGCGCTTTAAGCACCGCTGCCTCTGTTCGCAGGTGGGACAAATGAGTGCCTGTCGGCAACAATGCGCGGGCCGCGGCGATGAAATCCTCGTCAATATCCTCTTCCGACAGTGCCATATCCGCGCAATTCTCACGGTAGAAAATCAGCGGAAACTGGTCCTCGTCGCGAATACCCAGCAATACCAGCGCTGTCAGGCGCTCTGGGTCGGTCACGACACCATCAGTGCAAACCCCCTCGCGGGCGAGCTGTTCACGAATGAACCGCCCCATATGCTCATCACCCACCCGCGTAATCACTGCGGACCGCAGCCCCAACCGTGCCGTGCCGCAGGCAATATTGGTAGGGCTGCCACCGATATATTTGGCAAATGTGCCCATATCTTCCAGCCGACCGCCGACTTGCGACCCATAAAGGTCGACAGACGAGCGGCCAATCGTCACTACATCAAGATTGCGATGTTCCATCTGCCGCTCCCACCCTATCAAGTTAGCTTCGCTTCTGGAGTCGCAGGGCATCTGCCGTGCAAACTACTGAAACGACGGAGGTTCTAGTTTATTGTGTCGCCGTTCAAGCAACACTTAGCTTTTCTCAGACTGTGCCGCCCAAAGAGCCTTCAAGTAGCGCCAGTTCCTGACCACCTGCCATGAGATCTTGAAGCTCTCCCTGTGAAATCTCACCACGTTGGGCTGTCCCCAATGTCTTGCCGCGGTTCAAGACCGTGAATCTGTCACCAACGGCTAGGGCATGTCGGACGTTGTGCGAGATGAACACCACGCCAACGCCCTGCTTCCGGACCTTGTCGATTGTGGCCAAAACATTCGACGTTTGTCGAACACCCAGTGCCGAAGTCGGTTCGTCCAGGATCAAGACCTTTGCCCCGAAATAGACCGCCCTGGCGATAGCGACTGTTTGCCGTTCACCGCCGGAGAGGGTTCCCACAGCTTGATCCGGTGCGCGAAGATTAATACCCATGCCTCGCATCTCATCCATGACGACTTGGTTCATTTTGTCGACATCCAGACGCTTCGTCAGATATGATCCCTTCGTGGGCTCACGCCCCATGAAGAAATTTCGCGCCACGCTCATCAGCGGGATCATCGCGAGATCCTGGAAAACCGTGGCAATCCCGGCCTCCATTGCATCGCGCGGACTGTTGAAAGACATGGGCGCTCCGTTGAAGAGGATCTCCCCTTTCGTCGGCTTGTGCACTCCGGACATAATCTTAATGAAGGTTGACTTGCCTGCTCCGTTGTCACCCAAGAGGCAGTGGCATTCCCCGGGCCTTACATCAAAGCTCACACCCGCAAGAGCAATGATATTGCCAAAGTGCTTTTCGATGTTCTTCATTTCGACGATGGGCGCCAGTTTTGCCACCGGATCGCCATGATGGAATATGGTGTCGTCGGTCATATCAGCGCTCCCCCGTTACACGCTTGCGAATAGCGTTGTTGAACAAGACCGCGATCAAAAGCATCCCCCCAAGGAAAACTTGGAACCAATCCTGATCAAAGCTTGTGTAGGCCAGTCCGATCACCACCATCCCAAAGATGATCGATCCGAAGAAGGCACCAATTGCAGAGCCGTATCCACCCGTCAGAAGACATCCGCCGATCACAGCCGCGATAATGGCTTCGAACTCTTTTTGGAACCCTCTGCGGGCATCAGTGGAGCCAGCGTCGAGCACAGTGATAATCGCGACGAGGGCTGCACAGCATGCCGTGAGCATGAAGAGAGCCATCTTGATCTTGGCGACAGGCACACCAGAGTTCGAAGCCGCAGTTTTGTCTCCGCCCGCGGCAAAGATCCAGTTGCCGACCGGAGTTCTAAGAAGGACATAGGTGGCTATCAACGCAATCGCGACAAACCATATGATTTCGACAGGGATCCCGGGAACTTTCGGCGCCCCGTTCCTGAAGGTTTCGATCAGGCCAATATGTGCTAGCCATTCGAACAGACCCGGAAACGCATTTCCTGAGAAAAATGGTGCCAGTATGTCCCCCTCCACAGCTTCACGGACACCGCGAAGCTGTGTGTTCCCGCCAGTGGCCCATTTCAGGCCGACGAGAGACAGACCGCGTAGGATAAAGAGAAAAGCAAGCGTTACAATGAAAGACGGCAACCCAGAGCGCATCACGATCGATCCATTGATGCTCCCAACAAACGCCGCGAAGATCAATGTCGCTGGAATTGCCAGCAGAAGCGGAACGTTCCACGTCACCACGCAAACACCGAAGAACAAACCAGCGAAGGCCACCATGGACCCAATAGAAAGGTCGAACTCTCCGCCAATCATGAGGAGGGATGCGCCAATGGCCAAAATTCCCAGTTGGGCAGCCGGTTTCATGAAATTCATGAAACCGGCCAAGGTGAACATGGAGCTATCTGCGGTGATCGCGAAAAACACGGTCACGAGAATGAGTCCGGCCAAGGCACCCAGTTCTGGCTTTTTCAGAAGCCGCGAGAATGCAGATTCTGCCCTGAGGCGTTCATCGCTTGATGTCGAAGACATTGTATTCCTCCCTTCTCACAATTGTCCGCACTGTCTGACATTTTGACGCAAAGTGCGGCACCGAAGTAGTCTACTGTTAGGTTTGAGCTACGGAAGCGATGCTCACCGGTGCATTTGATTTAACCGACTCGATTGCGGCCAGCGCGATTGCCAGCGCCATTTTTGCATCCTCGCCAGTCGGAGCTTCGATTCTCTCCCCAGCGATCGCGTCGACAAACCCTTGGAATTCTGCGGCGTATGGCCACATGAAACGCTCGGTATCCTTGCGTAGCGTGTCTTGAGCGACGCCGCTGGCCGAGTACAAGGACATGCTGGACCGGGCCATTTCGCCCATGGTCACCATGCCTTCGGAGCCGAAAACCTCGCCACGGATGTCATAGCCGTAGAGTGCACTAAAATTGGCCTCGGCAACCGCAATCGCGCCATTGTCATATTTGATCGTGACTACCGCCGTGTCCAGATAGCCGCTGGACTTTGCCTCCGGCGCGACCAGCGCATCTGCAGTTGCATAGACCTCGACCGGTTTGGACCCATTGTTGAGCCAGTTCAGCGTGTCAAAATCGTGGATCAGTGTTTCATAGAAGATGGTCCACTGCGGGATCTTTGCTGGATCAGCGCAAAATGGACCAGGATCTCGTGTCAGGGACCGAAGCAATTGGGGAGCGCCGATTTTGCCCGCAGCGATTGCCGAGCGTCCCTCGGCGAAGGCTTGGTCCCAACGACGATTGAATCCCACCTGCAGAGTAACGCCTGCATTCTCGGCAGCGTCGATCGCGCGCTTGGCATTTTCGATGGTCAGCGCCATCGGCTTTTCGACGAAAACGTGCTTTCCCGCCTCGCACGCCTGAATAACGAGATCGGTGTGGAACCGGGCGGGCGAGGCAATAATCACGCCCTGCAAATCGGGATCGTTAATAAGGGTGGATATATTTGACGTGGACTTTTCCACCCCAAGGCGCGCAGCGAGGGCCGCTGCGACTCCTTCAGCTGGATCGGCGATGCTCACCAGTGTCGCATTTGGGACGCGGTACACGATTGTTTCCGCATGGAAAGTGCCGATACGCCCTGCCCCGATTAGGCCCAGACTGATATTCTTGGTTTTCATGTTTCTCTCCAGGCACAGCGCTTCTTTCCGCATAAGCGGGCGGCGAGAGCGCATGATTTTTTAAATTTGGGACTGCCTCGAAGAACGCAGTTTCCCGGCTCTTCGAGGGTGACCCGCCAGAGACTGGCGGGTCGCTAGGTCGGGTCGGGCCAATATGGCATAAACCTGCCCGACCAGGGAGGATTACCGAAGACCCTGCGCCGACAGATCAATCACTTGCTGCGCGGTGTCCTGCGTCACGAAGCTCGGACCCGAGGGCACGTTGCCTGCCGGCATCACGCCATAGCGTGCGTGCTGTGCGAGGAAGGTAACCGGCAGGTACCCTTGCAGGTAGGGCTGCTGGTCGACAGCGAAGGTGGCTTTGCCGTCGACGATCGCTTGAAGGAAATTGGCGGACAGGTCATAGCTCGCAACGATCACTTCGTCCTGCATACCCAGACCCTGGACGGCGGCCACGGCGGGCTCGCCAACGGTTGGGGCGCTCAGACCCATGACGGCGTCGAGCGTGTCGTCGGACATCAGCGCGGCGCGGATCCTGGACTCGACTTCGCTCGGATCCGACGAGGTCGGCAGGATCGTAACCGTTCCGAAGCCTTCCATGCCTTCTGTCACACCCTGGCAGCGCTGATCGAGCGCGACGTTGCCAACTTCTTGGATGACGCAGAGAACGTGAGTCGCTCCGATTTCACCGAGCTTTGCGCCAACGATGCGACCAGCGGGCAGTTCGTCCTGCCCCACATGCAGCGCGATGCCAAGGCCCACTGCGGCGCTGATCCCGGAGTTCATCGAAATGACCGGGATACCGGCGGCAACGGCGCGCTCGATCGACGGCCCGAGTGCATCCGGATCAGGGTTCGAGACGATGATGCCATCAGGCTCTTGGTTGACTGCTGCGTCGATCAGCTGGCTCATCTGCACCATGTCGAAGGTTTCCGGCGCACGGTAGGCGACAGTGATCCCCTGATCTTCGCCTGCTTTGGTGATGCCATTCGTAACGATGGACCAGAACGGGTCGGACGCCTGACCATGTGTCACGGCGATGATGAAGATGTCGTCCTTAGCAAAGGCGGCAGACCCTGCGATTGTCGATGCCGCAACCACTGCGGCTGCGGCGAGCTTACCTATGGAACGGGTAAGTATGGATTTGGTGGTCATTGAACATCCTCCCTCGGTGTTCTTGTTTCTGAACGAATGGCTAGAGAAGGTCTCGTACTCCCCCTGCCGCAAAATTCCGAGACACTTCCTCGATTTTGCACGCGGGTGCAAATCTACGCGATTCTGCGCTTCGACATCTTGCGCTTACGACGTAGCATCTCTGTGCACCCGGGTGCAAGATATTTCTGCACCCGGTTGCAAAACTACTCTTGCCGCCTTAAAGTTTTTGTACCTTACCCCTTCAAAGGAACAGCGGATGGACGATTCAGAAAGCGCGATGAAAAGGGTCACCGGTGCTGACGTTGCGCGCGCCGCCGGCGTTTCAAAGTGGACGGTTAACCGAGCGTTCACACCGGGGGCTTCAATCAAACCTGAGAGTCGTGAACGCGTTCTTGCGGCGGCCGCAGAGCTTGGGTATCGGCCAAATCTTCTGGCAAGAAGCCTAGCGACCAACCGAACCATGCAAGTCGCAGTCTTGGTGGATGACTTCAAGAATCCCGCGAAATTGCCTTTTTTGGAGAGACTCTCTGAAAGGCTTCAGGGTGAAGGCATGGTCATGGTTTTGATCAACATCAACAAGCGGCATGATCACATTGATGCAATTATGGATATTGACCAACGTCAGGTCGATGCTGCGATCTTGTTTGGAACAGACTTCAAAGATTTGCAATTGCAGAATGGAGAGCGGTTGAAGTCACAAATGCCACTCTATGTTTTGGCGCGCCACAGTAACGTGGTTTCCATTCCGTCGGTCAGTTGTGACTCGGAAGTCGCCATGTCTGAAATTTGCGACTACCTTTGGCAAAAAGGGTATCGTCGCCCAGGGTTTATGACCGGTCCAAAGACTCTCTCTACAGCACTTGGAAGACGTTGCAATTTTATCAAATGCTGGGCTGATCGTGGTATTGAAAACGTTCCGGTTTTGAGTGCCGGCAGCTATGAAAGTACTGCCGCGGCGACTGTCTTGCGAACTTACCTGTCGACGGTAGGCCCGGAAGAGCGAGTGGATGTGCTTATGTGTGAGAACGATGCGCTCGCAATGGGTGCGCTCGGCATTGCAAGAGATGAACTTGGGCTGAGCGTTCCAGGTGAATTTGCGATAGTCGGCTTCGATGATATCGAGCTTGTGTCAAACCCATGCTTCGACATCACCAGTTATCGCCAGCCAATCGACGAAATGGTAGAAGCTGTGATTGGCATGATTTCCGGCAGTATGCCGCAAGGATCGATTGCATTGCGCGGTGAGCTGAAAATTCGCAACTCGACCTAGTGCGGCTTACAGACCCACCTGCACACATTGATGCCGTCGTCGGCGGGGCAATGCCCCGCCAGTTATTCTCTAACCGTGTCGAGGTTGCCTTTACGACAATTGCGCGGCACATTACGATGCCGTCGGGAGGGGGCATCCATGCCATCAACAAAGCCGGTCACGATAGGAAACAGGGTAGCGCAGGTAGAAAAGTACCGCGAACAGGATAACTGATTTTGGATAATGCGCGCCCTTGAAATCAACCATTGCACTCATCTGACCCTTGCTGTGAAGTCACCGCCTACGCCGATGCTTCATACAAAGCCAACCGGAAACCAAAAATCTTTGCGACAGAGCCATAGCCACTGCATCGTCTCTATTGGCCATACAGACCATTTTGTGATGCAGTATCCGAACCGGACTTTGCATTGAATAGGTGGCGTCTGGACATAGCCCTGCCATCCGTCAATAAAGTTATGGTGATTACAAAGCAACGAAGGGATGCCAAATGACGAAACCGCTCACGAAAACCCAGCTGGTCGCTGTTCTTGCCGACAGCGCTGGTGTTGATAAGAAAACCGCGTCCAGCGTGCTGGATGCCCTGGCTGACACAATTCAGTCTGAAGTTGTCAATGGCGGTGGTGTGACAATCCCTGGCATTGTCAAGATCGTGGCAAAGCACCGCGGTGCGCGTACAGTGCGCAATCCGGCGACTGGCGAGTCCATTGAAAAACCCGCAGATCGTCGAGTGGCAGCAACGCCGCTGAAAGCGATCAAGGATGCCCTAGCGGAGAGCTGATAATCCCAAGATGCTGATACGGTTACCGCAAGGCACGGCATAATGTGCCTTGCTTCCTTTGTGCTTGCGTCTGCTCAAAGATGTCCAAGGATGATGTCGCGTTGCCCATAGTTCGGCTCTGCCTCACTCTGTGTGGCGCAACTATCCTGAAACTGGAAAATTCAGGAGGGATAGTTGTGAGTTCGAAGAAGCGCTGGTCGCCCGGGGGCGAAGTTTCGGTTCAAAGCGTCGAGCGAAGTGA
>NZ_JAQZSM010000041.1 GCF_028745735.1 Roseinatronobacter alkalisoli | reverse complement strand
GCCAGTCGCGCGACCATGCATGTTCATCTGTTCTTCGATGGCCTGCCGCAGATTCTGCACAGTGCGATCCTCGAGGATATCGATCACGACATGCCGTTCGAGATCAACGATAATGGTTCCGTATGTTTGCGACTTTTTCCAGCTCCAATCATCTATGCCGATGACTCTTGGCGGCGGGGCGGTGTTGTCCGCAACCTGCTTGAGTTGCCGAAGCACCGTGTCATCGCCGACGCCGACGCCCAAACGGCGCAAGAGCCGTTCGGCAGGCCGCCCGCCTGTCGCATGCCCCAGATGCCTGACAATCTCCCGACACGGGAGGTGCCACGTGCGAATGGACGTGCTATCGAGAGGACATGGTCTGAAAACGTCCGGCGAGGGCAAGCCGAAGCCAAACATCGCCACCGGCAAACCTGGAGTGCGATTGTGACCCTGTCGCCATGTGCAGGGAAATCCTGCAGTCGCCGATGCCGCCATCCGTGACGTCGTCGAGACTGCAATCCAGAGTCTGGGCAGATGCCGTTTGGTGTCAGACTGCCCGATACAATCCACCCGCCGGAATCACGTCGCTCAACGCTTTGAACCGACACATCGCTCCCGGGCGACCAATGCTTCTTCGAAATCATGACTATCCCTTCTGAATTTCCCAGTTTCAGGATAGTGGCGCCACACAGAGAGTGACGCAGAACCCAATTAAGGGCTACGCGACACAGGGCTTTGACTGCGAAGGCGAATTTGGCGTTGTCGTGGATGAGGTGCCAATGGGCACCAGCCCGCAGGACGCGCTCGGTCTTGTGCGGTTAATTGTGCAGATTGATGACTGGTCTTTGCGTGTGCCCGGTCCTTGGGAAATGAAGCGTGGATTCGGATTCGTGCAGGCCAAGCCATCCACGGGTTTTGCGCCTTGTGCGGTGACGCACGATGAACTGGGGGAGTATTTGCAGGCCGGGCGAGTATGTCTTCCATTGCAGGTTGCGGTGAATGGCAGACAGGTTGGCGCCCCGCATGGTGGCGAGATGGATTTCCATTTCGGACAGATCATTGCGCACGCTGCGCGCACACGCAAACTGGGCGTGGGCGGTGTCATCGGCTCCGGCACTGTGTCGAACGCAGCGCGCGGGGCCGGATCTGCCTGTCTGGCAGAGGTTCGTGTGATTGAAAAATAGATTTTGGCGCGCCACAGACACCTTTTCTGCGTTTTGGTGATCGCGTCACAATGGAGGCAACGCTGCCAGACGGCCCTCTGTTTGGGAAAATCAACCAGAGAGTCCGGCAGATGTAGCGCTACCATCAAATCGGCTTGGCGCTACATTTCCCGGAAGTTGTGGAAGGCCCAGTTGGGCAAAGACGGCTCTATTTCCTCGCGGACAATGCGGGTTGCAAATGCGATTGGATCGCCCAGTTTTGTGTGCAGTGGCGTAATCATGGAATATAGCAGTTCTACCTGCGGCACGAAGCGCCGGATCACCACGGCGTTGCTACGACTCGCGCGGGCGGAGAACGGGTCCATCAATGCAATGCCCACACCCTCGGCAACAAGGCTTCCGCAAATAAGTATTCTTGCCGATCCCCCTGATTTCTTGTCTCAGAGTATCGTTGCGCCACACAGATTAAGGCAGAACCGATTTGATGGCAACGCGACAGCCGCCCAGATCATGGCCTGAGTACCGCTGATCCACGCTGCGCTTAATCCAAGAATACTCATCATGATTTATTCGAATGCGACAGTTGCGGCGAGCCCGGATGGTGAATCCTTGCTGATGCGCGATCAGACCTGAAAGGGCCTTGCAAGGTTCAGGCCGGTGCGGCGGGCAGGTTTTCGTTCAGATAGATTTCAATTCGGATTTGTTCTTGCCCTTGCAAGAGGGGGATCTTGTCAATCTTCGCTTTAAGAACACGCAGGGCGCTCCGCACTTCGTGTCCGGCATCCTGGTGGATGATAGCGTCCACAATCCCCTCGCTCAATGCATGGCGGCTGTGTTCCGACAGCTCGTGAACAATGACCTGAGGTCGCTCCGTGGGGGGTACTGCTGACAACGTTTCGATCAGCCCGCGGTTGCCCGCACCCATATTGTAGATCCCGACGATATCGGGGTGAGACGAAAGGCAATCCCGCAGCATTCTTTGTACAATACGGCTGTCATCCCGGCTTTCCAGAACAGGCAGGCAATCCAGGCCGCGGGTTTCGGCGATAACCTGCTCGAACCCCATCCGGCGTTCAACGTGGTCACGCACAAGCATCGACCCGGCAACGAGGGCGATCTTGCCATTCCTCCCGCCCAGAAAGCGCCCCATCAGCCGCCCCGCGGTGCGGCCGGCGGCAACATTGTCGATGCCCACATAGGCGTCACGGGGAAAGGCAGGGACATCGGATACCAGTGTTACGACGGGCAGCCCCAGTGCCTTCAAGCGAACCAAGGCATCGCGGACGGCGACCCCATCGGCCGCAATTACGGCCACCCCCGAGCAGGTTGCCGGATCCAATCGGTTCAACAGCCGTGCCAACGCCGCTCCGTCAAAGGGCGGGACCCTGTATAAGTCAATTTCCAAGCGGTTGTTGGCAGAGAACTGGCGCAACGTCTCGATTTCGACCGCCAATTGCTGCATGAAGCTGTTAGGCCCGTCATGAATAACGAAGACAAACCGATATACCTCGCGGCGGGCAAGGTCCGCAGCCGTGACATCCCGGATATAACCCAACGTCGCCATCGCGGACTGGACCCGTTCCACCGTTTTCTGGCGGACGCCCGGGCGCTGATTTACCACTCTATCGATTGTTGCAATGCTGAGGCCCGAATGCCGGGCGACATCTTTCAAAGTGGGGCGCAAGGGCGGCTCCGGTTTGTATCAGGATGGCTCATCTAAACCGGATTTTGTAGTGTTATCAAGCCACAACTGATGAGCTCTCATATAAATGAGGTGTTTAACCTCATAATCTGATGCTTAAAGTAATTCTCTCCTGAGCTTGCCCCTTCAGCGCAAGAGGGTCATAGGGTTTCGGACGCTTTCATATGTGAGCGCGCACTTCGGAAGTGCGAAATTATAACTTAAAAACAGGAATACGAACGTTTGAGCACCTCTTTGCTAAGCTGAATCTGCAAGCTTGACAGGAAATTTATAATTGAGGTACGAACATCATATAATGAGTTCTATTATTTTCGAATCTACCTAAGGGGGAGGATTTTTATCTCCATACACCTAAAATCAGGTCGTCGCTGGCGGGCTGAAACGTGCTGTCAATCAGACTGCGAGGGAGGAATGTAGTGTGGTCAAGATTCTTGCGATGCTGACAAAGGACGATCTGACGATCAAGAATGCGCACAAGCTGTTCGAGGCGTCACATCGCGCACCAACCCAGTACTGGGGCTTCAAAGACACGGGTATTTCAACACAGACAGCAGGGGAACTGGCGCGTTTTATTCGCGACCGGGGCAAGACCGTAGTCTTCGAGTCTTTTGCCGAGACAGAGGACGATTGCCTGCGGGCAGCCGAATTCGCCATTCGAAATCAGTGCAGGTATCTGATCGGTTGCGAATTCTATCCGTCGGTAGTGGAGCTCTTGCACGGGGCGAGCGTGAACTACCGTCCGACGATCGGACGTAGAGCCAATATCCCACGATATCTTTACGGAACGATGGATGAGGTCGTTCAGGCGGGGCAATTCGTGATGGAACAGGGGGCGGATGGCATCTGTCTCTCAATGTATCGCTACAAGGATGGTGATCCTGTGGAACTGGGGAAGCGCGTGCTGCATGCCGTAGGCCAGCGTTCGACGATCATCTCCGGTAGCATCAACACGTTTGAACGGTTGAAACAGGTCCGCGTGCTGCGGCCTTGGGCGTTCACCATCGGTTCGGCTCTGTTCGACGAAGCCTTTGGCAAAGGGCTGGACTGGCCCGAGCAGATTTCGGTGTTGGACGCTGTTTTGAGCGTTGCTGATTGAGGTTGGTCGGATTCTGAAAGCAAACTTTGGGCCAAAGCCGAACCGTACCAGCTTGCGACCGGCAAATTCGTGAAGGGGCTTACCGCCCTACAATTCATGGCGACGGGCCTGACGGGCTTTTTCAGAAGCCTTCCAGAATGGAGCTGGCCGTCGCGCAATGTGCGATGGCCGGAAATATACGGACGTCTGCAATGCTTGCAGCCGAGAAACGCAAAGGGACTTACAAAGTGAAACAGATGACGTTTGGTGTCATAGTCGGCAGCCGTGGTTTCTTTCCACATCATCTTGCAGCAACAGGCCGCGTTGACATGATGATGGCCATTCAGAAGGCTGGTCACAAATGCGTGGTGCTCGACACTGAAGCAACGCAGCACGGGGCGGTCCAGTCTTTTGAGGACGCCAAGAAGTGTGCCGCACTTTTCAAAACACATTCGGACGCTATCGACGGCATCATCGTAACGTTGCCGAACTTTGGAGAAGAGCGCGCAATTGCCGACGCGCTGCGTCTCAGCGGACTGAGAGTTCCTATTCTGGTTCAGGCAACGCCGGATGATCCAACCAAAATGTCGCTGAACTGGCGTCGTGACAGCTTGTGCGGAAAGATGTCGGCTTGCAATAATCTGAAGCAATATGGTTTTCGTTATTCGCTGACAAAATCCCATTGCGTTGATCCGGCTAGCGATGAATTTCAGGCTGATCTGGAGCGATTTGGCGCGACGTGCCGGATTGTCGGCGGCCTTAAAGGCTTGCGCATCGGGGCCATCGGGGCGCGGCCACAGGCGTTCAACACCGTGCGCTACAGTGAAAAGCTGCTGGAGGCGGCAGGGATTTCAGTGGTGACTCTGGACCTGTCGGAAATCCTGGGGCGTGTGTCGCGGCTTGCAGATGATGCGCAAGTGGTAAAGGACAAGATCGACGCAATCCGCAGTTATATTGCCATCGACGGCGTACCCCATCCGGCCATTTTGCGTCAGGCCAAACTGGCAGCGGTGACGGAAGACTGGATGAAGGAGGCTGAAGTTTCGATCAGCGCGATCCAGTGCTGGACCTCTCTGGAGGAAAACTACGGCGTCGTGCCCTGCACAATGATGAGCATGATGAGCTCGAACCTGATGTCGAGCGCGTGCGAAGTTGATGTCTGCGGGCTGATCGGGATGCACATGCTGGCTCTGGCTTCAGGTTCACCCAGTGCGCTGCTTGACTGGAACAACAACTATGGTGGTCACGCGAACAAGGCCGTCTGCTTCCATTGCAGCAACCTGCCCAAAGAGTTCTTCAAGGATTACAAGATGGGCTTCCAAGAGATCATCGCGGGAACGGTCGGTAAGGACAATACCTATGGGACAATCGACGGATCGATCCGGGCCGGTCACATGACCTATATGCGCGTCAGCACGGATGACACCACGGGTAGGATTTGCGGCTATGTGGGGGAAGGCAGCTTCACCGACGATCCGTTGGAGACATTTGGTGGGGCAGGCGTCGTGGAAATTTCGGATATGCAGAAGCTGCTGCACTACATCTGTGAAAACGGTTTCGAGCACCATGTTGCCGCCAACTTTGCCTCCGTCAGCGACGCTATCATGGATGCGGCCAAGCAATATCTAGGGTGGCACTTCCATCGCCACGAATAAGCCGCACGTTCAAGCGGCCGGGGGAAGCGAGCCCCGATGATCGTCTCTTTGACCGGTTCTGAGCAGATGTCCCGGAGGAAAGGAAATTTATCATGAACAGAATGGCACATGAGACACTTGCTCCAGCAGCAGCGGTAGCGGGCCGGGAAATACGTCGGGCCGCTCACCTGAGCGGATTGCCATACTTGGGACAGGCCCAAGGGGAATCTCCGTGATCGAACGGATTGCCGCGCGAATGCATGGCCGCAAGCTCCGACGTCCCTTGCTGATCTATGCGATTGACGATGTCGAAGTGGGCTGCGGCAAAATATGGCGGACGGATCAACCGGACTGGCTGATCATGAACACGCGCTGCCGGAATGCCACTATGTTTCCGCATCAGATGGAGGAGGAAAGCCTTCTACACTCGGAGAGACCGACGTTCATGGAATGGTGGCAGCGGGTTGATCAGAACTTTCCAGGACCGTCCGGCTTTGCACCCAGGGGGCTTTACGGCAAGTATCTGAGATATGTGCTGGATCTGATTGAACTGAACCTGCCGCCCAATGTGACCCTGCAGCGCATCCAGGACGAGGTGGTGGATGTCCGGCCGCAAGGCGAGGGGTTCGTCTTGCAACTGGCTTCAGGCGGTGGGTGCATTGTGGCGGACCGGCTTGTTGTCAGCACGGGCTATGCTCGGGGAGTGCGTTGTGCAACTGCAAGCCAAAGCGAAGGCACACGGCACATCACCGCCTTTGATCTGCTGGATACGCTGCACAGCGGCTTTGGCTTACCCGCCGATCTTTCCGGGCAGGTGGTAGCCCTGAAAGGGCTGGGCCTGACATTTTATGACGTTTTGTCGGATCTGACGATCGGGAGGGGGGGGCGTTATGAACATAACGGCGATGAACTGCGCTACGTTCCCAGCGGTCGGGAACCAGCACGCATTCTGGCCGGGTCGCGCAGTGGCCTGCCCTTGCCGGTGCGCGGCCGGGATGACCGCCCCACCGGGGTGTGTTACACGCCCCGTCTGTTCACGCGGGACAGGGTTGCGGCGCTTCGGGCCGGCGGGGCGAATTGTTTCCGAACAAGCTATTTACCTTGGGTCGAGGCCGAGGTGAACCTAGTCTATCTGCAGCGGACGTTAAGCAATCATGCGTGGACCGCGTTGTGTAAAGGACTGGACGAAGTTTCCTGCACGCCGCAGACTATCCTTACGGATTTGGAGCGGCTGGCGGCGAAGTGCGGTTCATCTGGATTATTGCGCTTAGAGAGGTTGGCGCGCCCCTACGGTAACCGGCAGTTCGCAAGCCAATCGGAATTCCGGCAGGCGGCGATGAGCGAACTGGCCCTGGACATTAAGCGGGCCGCGCAGGGTGAATTCACTGATCCGGTAAAAGCGGCGCTGGACGTCTTGCGCCATATCCGGCCGATCATCCGGCAAGCGGTTGATCTGGGGGGGCTGAACCCGGAGTCCCACGTGGAATTCATCCGGACTATCGGCCCGATGATCGCCTTTCTTTCGACCGGACCTTCTCCCTGGCGGGCACGGCAACTGGAAGCCCTGATGAATGCCGGACTGGTGGAAATCCTAGGGCCTTCGGTTCGCTTTGACGCCGGGGAAGACGGCGGAAAGCTGTGGGCGTCCTCGGATCAGGTGGTAGGCTTCCGGCAGGAACTGGACGTGCTGATCGACGCTTTTGTCCTGTCAGCGGATATGGAAGGCGACCCCAATCCGGTTATCCGCAGTCTGACGAACGAGGGTATTCTGCGCAGCTTCATGGGGACAGGCGGGGCGGAGGTTACCTCCAAGCCGTTTCATCCTGTGTCGCGCGCGGGAGCCATCAGCGAACGAGTGCATGTTCTGGGCATTCCTACAGAATCCACTCGGTGGTTCCTGCATGTAGGGCTGATTGAACCGGGGCTTTGGGACGAATTTCTGGACGATGCGGTCAGTGTTGCCACAACGCTGACAGAGGGGGTGCTGGCACCCGATACAGACCCGCAGCCCTTGGATAGCGAGCAGCCTGTGCCGCTGGCGAAATATCTGACGTGAGGGCGGTGCCGGCCGGTGCCCTGCGTCACGGTGCGGAAATAACAATAGGTGGGAATGAGATGGTGACAACCCGCAGGATAGGAACAGCTCAGGGACGCGATATCCACGAGATCACGTTGCGTGTGGCCAGCGGGGCCGAGGCGCGGGTGCTGACCTGGGGCGCGACAGTTTCAGATCTGGTGATACCCACAGAGACGGGTCCGCAGCATGTGGTCGTAGGGTTCGCCAATTTGGCTGATTACCTGGCCGACAGCGCGCATGCCGGGGCGACGGTGGGCCGCTTTGCCAACCGGATTGCCGAGGGACGTTTCTGTCTGGAAGGACAAAACTATCAGGTGACGCGGAACCAAGACGGCCGCCACATGCTCCACGGCGGGGCGGATGGCGAAGGTTTCAGTCGCAGGCCCTGGATGCTTGCGGCACAAAAGGACAACGCGGTGACGATGACCCTGCATTCGCCGGATGGCGAGGCCGGATTTCCCGGGGCAATGGATGTGCGTTGCACCTATAGGCTTCTGCCGCCTGGAACCCTGCGGATTGAGATGCAAGCCTCCTGCGATGCTCCGACACTATGCAATCTGGCGCATCACAGCTATTTCAATCTCGATATTCCGGCGGGGTACCGACCTGGCCCCGTGCCTTCTGCGCTGGATCATAGTTTTGAGGTGCAGGCTGATTTCTACACACCGGTAGATGCTGACCTTATCCCGACGGGCGAGGTGCGCCAGGTTGCCGGAACACCCTTCGATTTCCGTAAGGCTCGCAAGCTGCGCAATGCCGATGGCGTGACCTTTGACCTAGGCTTTGTCTTGCGGCAGCGGGCACAAGTGACAAATGGGCTTATCCACGCGGCGACGCTGAAGGGAGCTGGAACGGGCATGCAAATGGAAGTTCATACGACGGAACCGCACCTGCAGCTATACGATGGTGGGGCCTATGACAGTGTGCGGCAGGGTCGCGACGGGCTGGAGTTTGGTCCCCACTGTGGCATTTGCCTTGAACCCCAGCGCTATCCCGACAGCCCCAATCGTAGCCATTTCTCTGATGCTGTTCTGCGCGCCGGGCGCGTGTACCAACAGGTGACGGAATATCGGTTCAACGCACTGTCTCACTGATCAGGACACGACAAGGTTTGTCGGCAGCAGGGATGACAAAAAGTAACTTAATTTCAGCCTTCTGGCTGTTTGCCAATCAGAACGCGACCCTGCTCAAGGGCCATGAGGGAGATCCGGAATGCTACTTTCTGAAGTTGAACTGCAGCAGATGCGCGTCGTGGCTGAGACGGGCGCGCAGGCTGCCGGGCAGTCGGCCCTTTCCTACCTGCGGCAAAGCAAGCCACTGCAGATCGAAGTGAAGGGGCCGCAGGATTTTGTGACGGCGGTGGACAAGGAGGTCGAGTGGCTTTTACGTAGGCGACTGCAAGACTCTTTCTCTGATCACGCAATTCTGGGCGAGGAATTCGGCCTGGACCGGGAAGGGGCCAGCGTCGTCTGGGTTCTGGACCCGATCGATGGTACGTCGAATTTCATGAGGGACCGTCCGGGTTGGTGTGTGTCGGTCGGTGCGATGGTCGATCAGCAGCCGGTACTCGGCGTCATCTACGACCCGGTGAAGGATGAACTTTACAGTGCTGTGACGGGCATGGGGGCCACGCGAAATGGTGAGCCGATCTTTGTCAATCGCGAGGCAACATTGGGTAAGGCCGTGTTCGGGGTGGGCTTCACTTCGGGCAAAAGCGTGGAAGCCCATGCCCAGCAGATCAGCCACATCCTAAATAACGGATGCGAATATCGGCGGTTCGGTTCCTCGGCAATGATGTTGGCGCATGTCGCTGATGGGCGTTTGGACGGCTATGCCGACGGGCTGACCTGCATCTGGGATGTTTTGGCGGGTCTTGTTCTGGTGCGCGAAGCCGGCGGAACGATAGAAGATTTCACAGCCAGCGGGGCCGAAAGGGGGGCGATCCTCGCAGCGGCGCCATGGGCAGCCGAAATGATCGGCTATCTTCTGGAAATTGACCGCAAGGCATTGCCCGGCCTTGCAGAAAATCCGGGGGAGACCGCGCGCAGCTTGAACGCCTTTAAGAAGACAGTGCCATGATACCCGCAGAGGCGTTGGAACAACAGACAGATTTTCACCATCCGGTTACCGTGCAAGAGGCGGTCAGGCTGTTGGCGAAGCTTGGGACAAATGCAATTGTCTTTGCGGGTGGGACCTGGCTGATGCGCGCGCCTGCGCCGTCGCGACACTATGTTTCGCTGGGCCGGGTTGCGGCGTTGCGGCAACTAGTGATCACGCCAGAAACTGTACGCATCGGGGCGGCGGTCACTCATGACAAGCTGGCGGCAGAGCTTCAGGGGCTTCCGGGTCTGGAAGGATTGGCGGTTGCCGCGAAACGGGCGGCCAATCCGGCTATTCGCCGCCGGGCCACTGTGGGGGGTAATCTTTGTACCAAGGAGTTTCCCGCCGCCGATCTGGTCCCAGCTCTGCTTGCGGCAGAGGCGATGGTGAAAGTGGTCACACCTGAAGGACAAGCGAACCAAAGCCTTCTGGCCTATCTGGACTGGCGGCGGGAAGCAGCAGCACAGAACCATCTGCTTGTCAGCGTCGAGGTGCCGCAAAGGGCGGGCCGCCTTTTGGCCCATGCGCGTCTGACACTGCGGCGGGCGGGCGACTATCCGGTAGCGCTGATCAGTCTGTCGGCGCGCCCCGACGCGAAGAACCAGCTGGCAGATGTGGTGGTCGCTGTCGGCGCGGTAGAAGATCAGGCCCGGCGATGGCCGGGGCTGGAGCAACGTCTGACAGGTGCAACAGCCGACAAGGCGTTTGCAGTCAAAATGGCGCAAGAGCTTGTGGCTGATTTCCGTGGCCGCGAAGGGCCCGAGGTGCCGGATTGGTACCGGCTACACGTGCTGCCCGAGCTTTTAGGGCGGGCGATGGCGCAGTTGCAGGAACGCTTGGCAAATGGGGGAAGAGCGGCATGAGGGGAAAACTTCATATCAATGGCGAATGGCACTCCTTTCATGCGGATCCGGCAACGCCACTACACCGTGTCTTGCGGGAACAGATTGGTCTGACCGGGGCGAAGGACGTTTGTGGCGAAGGCTTCTGCGGGGCCTGCCTGGTCGAAGTGGAAGGTGAACCCGTGGCTGCCTGCCTATTGCCCGTGGCCCTGGCAGAGTGCACCCAGATCGTGACTATTGAAGGACTCTATCACGATCCGGTGGGTCGACGGGTCATGGCCGCTCTTGAGGCGGAAGATGCCGTGCAATGCGGGATGTGCTTTCCGGGGATGGTTATGACACTGACCCACTTGCTCAAAACAGATCCCACTACCGATCGCGAAAAGGTGAAGCACGCGTTGGTCGGGAACATTTGCCGCTGCACAGGATATGAACGGATCGTGTCGACGGCCTGTCGTGCAGCAAAGGCCATGGCCGAGGCGGATGTCAGGGAGGAAACGGCATGAACCTGCGACCGTCCCTTGCCAGCACAGCTTTTGCCCGCCGAGATGCCTCCGACAAATTGCGAGGGCGGACCTGCTTTACTGTCGATCAGGCCTACCAAGGGCATCTGCAAGCCTATCTGCTGCGTGCCGACGTAGCGTCCGGCGAAATTCTGCGGCTGAATGTCAGCGCTGCGCGGCAAATGCCGGGTGTGCGCGCCATCGTAACGGCAGCAGATGCACCGTATCAGTTCGGGATTGGGGTAGCGGACCAGCGGCTTTTTGCGACCGGAAGGGTGCGTTACAAAGGCGAACCTTTGGTCGCCATTGCAGCCGACACGCTGGAGCAGGCAAAGGCTGCGGCCGGCGCGGTTGAGATCGACATTCGTCCGCTACCGGCGGTCATCGACATGGCCGCCGCCCTGACCGAGGGCGCGCCGCTGGTGCATCCCGACTGGGACGGGCACGAAGTGGTGCTGGAAGCTCGGGGCGCGCGCAGGGGGGGTAATCTGGCCTGGGAATCGCTCGTGCGGAGGGGGGATGTGGACGCAGCCTTTGCGCGCCCGGATGTGACGATCGTTGAAAGCTCATTTGCGGTGGGCCGACAGATACACATGCAACTGGAACCGCGCTCGGCAATTGCCAGCTATATTGACGGTCGGCTGCACTTGGTAGCGTCGACGCAAGCTCCTTGGACGGTCAAGAACGTCACTGCGCGGGCGTTGGGCCTGCCAGCGTCACGAGTGCGGGTCACTGCTCCCGCCGTGGGGGGTGGTTTTGGTGCCAAGTATGGCTGCACGATCGAACCCTATGCTGCGGCGCTTGCCATGGCCTGCGGAAAAAGCGTGGCTATTGTGCCCAGCCGGGCCGAAGAAATGCTGTCGTGTCCCTGCCGTGAGAATGCGGACATCCAAATCCGGTCTGCCGTTACGGCCGATGGGCATATCGTCGGTCGCGAAGCTGTTGTTTTGATGGATTGCGGTGCCTATGGTGGGGAACAGATATATTTGACAACGATGACGGCTCATACGCTGGGTTCGGCCTATCGGCTGGGGTCGGTACGGCTGGTCTCACGTGCAGTCTATACCAACACGGCCCCGAATGGGGCCTTCCGTGCCTGCAATGGCGTCTACAACATCTTTGCGCTGGAAAGTCATACAGACGAAATCTGCCAGGCCATTGGCATGGATTCCTTCGAATTTCGTCGGCGCAATGTACTTGGGGATGGCGACCTCGGGTCAACGGGCCAAGTGTTTCAGGGTGATGTTCTGGGACCGATGTTAGATAAGATGGCCCTACTACGCGCAAAGGACGACAGCCCGCTATCGGGGAAAAGCTCTGCGGATGCGCGGCACGAGGGCTGGCTCAGAGGCCGCGCGACGACGGTAGGTACCTGGTTTGTCTTCGTGGGGCCATCGGCCGCGACAGTAAACCTGAACCCGGACGGCAGTGCAACGCTGGTCACGGCCGGTGTGGAGATTGGCCAAGGCACGATGATGCAATCTCTGCCGCAGATTGTGGCGGCGGAACTGGGGATCGCGCCTGCGGAAGTGGTGGTGCATCAGGCCGACACTGATGCAGTCGGCTTTGACGTGGGCGTTGGCGGCGGGCGGACGACAGTGTCGCTGGGGGCCGCTGCCGTGGCAGCTTGTGCTGAGATACGCCAGAAGGTAACGGACCTGGCTTCGCGACTAATGCAGGTTCCATCATCCAAACTGATCCTGACACAAGGACGTGTCGAAAGGCAGGGGCATCCCGGTAGCGGCATGACCTTGGCCAGCCTGGCGCAAGAGGCGCTGCAGATCACCGGTCCGATCTCAGGCAACGGCTCCTTTACGCGCCCCGGCGTTGCCGCATTGGAAGGCTGCACTTCGGGGCATTTTCTGGAAGCGGTGGATATACCTGTCTTTGCCGTCCATGATTGCGAGGTCGCTGTCGATCCCGCGACAGGCCATGTCGAGGTGTTGCGCTATCACGTTGTGCAGGATGTGGGTTATGCTCTGAATCCTTCGGCCATCGAAGGCCAGATCCAGGGCGGGGTGGTTCAGGGCCTGGGCTATGCGCTGCACGAAGAGGTGACGTTCACATCGGACGGTGCCATCTGCCAGAATGGATTTGGCAGTTATCGCGTGCCGCTGGCCCAAGACGTGATACCCGTAGTGATCGAGCTGCATGAAGGCGCACCGTCGATCGGACCTTGGGGGACCAAAGGTGCAGGTGAGGTGCCGATCCTGAATGTTGGTGCCACCATTGCCTGTGCCGTGTCGCAAGCCGCTGGCTTGCGGGTGCAGCAATTGCCACTAACGCCTCCGCACGTACTGGCCATTTTGCAAGGACGCAAACTGCCCTTGCCGCCAGACCATGTGCAGGCCTGGCCCGCGCGCCCCGGCTTCATCCCACATACGACAAAATCCGCGAAGGTTGCGGACAACTTGAAAGGAAAAGACCGCTCATGAACCAGGTTGCTCAGCCAAAGATTATCCCGCAGCCAAAGGACGTCCTGCGCTTCCTGAGTTCGTGGGACTATCGTGCCGAAGTCTTCCGGATTACCGATCTTGTAGTGGCTAGGAACATTGTCGACCTTGACGCTATCCGGGCCCTTTGCCCGCAGGATGAAATCCTCGTGGAACTAATCAGCTATCTGGCGCGCGCGCGTCGGCATGTGCTGGCGCTAGAAAAACCGCTCAGCCTGGGCGTCGTCTTTGCCGTCTGGAAAGAGGTGCGGCGACTGCAGCCCAATTCTGACACGAACCCCACCGGCGAAGATGCGTTACGCGCCAAGGTGGCCGAACTGAACTGGCTGTTCCGCGATACGCCTCACCGCTGGGGTCTTTACATTGTCGATGACGACTGCCCTGAAGACAGCCTTAGGGTGGCTCGTGCCATTGCTGAAGCCGAAGCGCTGTCAGACGTATACTTTTTGCGTCTGGCCGATGCGTTGCCTGCGCCTGACCTGCCCATGTCGCGGCTGAAAAGTGCAGCGCTTTCGACCAAGGGCGGTGCTATCCATCTGGGAATGCTACAGGCCGCTTGCGATGGACATGACTATGTCATGTACACCGATTGCGACAACAGCAACCACATGGGTCAGGCGGGACTGTTGCTGCATGAACTGGCCGATCATGGTAAGAAAGTGGCCCTCGGAGATCGGCGCTCCACTCGGGTTCTGGAATGGCAAACAAGCCGTGAAAGTGAATCCTATGGCAATTACGTGATCAAGCGTGTCCAGGCGCTTCTGGATTTTGACCTGCTGCTGGGGGATGTGACCTGCCCCTTCAAGATGTTTGAACGGGAATACCTTCTGGACATGCTGCCGGTTATGAATGTCTTTGATTTTACAATAGATTTCGACATTTTGGGTTATGTCAAGACCAGCGGTGCCCCTGTCGCCATAGTTCCTGTCGTTTCGGTCGATTCCGATTTCGAAACGACATGGATCTCGCTGACAAATGTGCGTGTCTGGTTGCAGAAGTTACAGGGATTCCTTTACGTCATCCAGAAATATGCGCTTCCGCACAACCCCGAGGCTGTACGGCTGGTACGCGAAAAGTTGTGGACAGCAGAACAGATTCGCAAAGTGCTGAGTGTTTCAGAAAATGGCGTTTTCCGAAACGGACAAAAGCTGACGATCGACGAACAGTTGGGCATGAGCCTCGCCGAGGTCGATGCTTGGATCACGCATGCCCAGGGCCAGCCCTGAATGCGGCGGGAATGGCGAGAGGGCCGGAAGACCCGCTCCGGCAGGGGCAGGCTGCTTGAAGGACATCCGATGGAAAGTAATACTAACGTGACACGCGCGCGTAAGAGCATATCTGCGGCTCAGGCCGGACGTTGGGCCTGCGCCAGCATGTTTCTGGTCAACGGATTCGTGGTGGGCAGCTGGTCGCCACATATCCCTGGCGTCGCCAAAAGGCTGGCGCTGGACGAATTCGCTCTTGGCCTGCTGATCCTTTCCTTCGGCTTAGGGGCGATTGTGGCTATGTCGGTTTCGGGTCAGATGATCGCACGGATCGGCTCGCGCCGGACATTGCTGGTGTTTGCCCTGCCGGTGATTGGTGCCTTGCCGGTGGTTCTTTCAATGCCCGGTTTCTGGTCTGCGGCGCTTGCCCTGACAGTGTTTGGCGGGGCAGTTGGTGGGATGGACGTGGCCATGAACGCCAATGTCGTGCTGTTGGAAAAGCGTTTGGAGCGGGCAATCATGTCCTCTTCTCACGGGTTCTGGAGTTTGGGCGGCTTTGTCGGCGGCGCGCTAGGTGGGATTTTGATAGAGCGTGTGGGCGTGCTACCACACGCTTGGGGCGTCACCCTCATTGCTGTGTTGATTGTAAGTTCGACCTATTCGATCCTCGCCGATGATCGTGGTCCCGTGAGATCGGGTCTTCCCACCGAAGTGGTTCATACGCGGGGACGTTTGCCGCGGCATGTGACTATCTATGTGATAGGGGCAATGGCCCTGCTTTGCCTGTGTGCGGAAGGCGCTATCCTCAGCTGGTCAGCGCTTTATCTGCAAAAGGCAATGCTGGCCGATACGGCGACTGCAGGATTTGCCTTTGCGGGGTTTTCCGGGGCCATGGCGATTACCCGCTTTCTGGGAGATAGGGTGCGCAACTGGCTAGGCGCGGTCAAAACCTTCCGTATTTCGGGGGTGATTGCGGGTGTGGCCCTGGCAGTGGCAGGTCTGGTCGAGAGTCCTTGGATCGCCATCATCGCTTTTTCCGCAACTGGTGTGGGCATTGCCAACATGGTCCCGATCCTGTTTTCCTCAGCAGGTAATCAGCCGGATGTTGATGCCGGTGTGGCCATTAGTGTGGTGACGACAATGGGCCATTCTGGAATCTTGCTGGCCCCGTCCATCATCGGATTTCTGGGAGGTCATTTCGGACTGGGGTCAGTCTATCTGGGATTGGCCATTTTGTTGGGATTGCTCATGCTGTTGGCGGGAAATGCCGCTTCGGCCGACACACGCCATGCTGTGACAGAAACCGGAGCTACAGGATAGGAAAATGGCATGTCCCTAAATTTGTTCAACCTGACAGGACGTCGGGCTCTGATCACGGGCTCGTCACAGGGAATCGGACTCGCTCTTGCTCGCGGGCTTTGCAGTGCAGGGGCAGAGGTTGTGCTGAACGGACGTTGCGCGGAGCGCTTGAGGGCGGCTTCGGACAGTCTTGGTGGTGCGAGGTACCGAACATTCGATGTGACAGATCACCTAGCCGTGCGGCAAGCTGTCGATGAATTCGAGGCAGAAGTCGGCCCTATCGACATTCTGGTGAACAATGCCGGTCTTCAATACCGTTCACCGTTGGCCAACTTTCCGCCTGATAAGTTCGACCTGCTGTTGCAGACCAATGTTGCTTCGGTCTTTCATGTCGGACAGGCGGTGGCGCGGCACATGATCCGCCGTGCAAGCGGCAAGATCATAAACATCGCCAGCGTGCAGACGGCGCTGGCGCGACCTGGGATCGCGCCCTATACCGCGACAAAGGGGGCTGTCGGCAACCTGACGAAGGGGATGGCTACGGACTGGGCACCCTTTGGCCTGCAATGCAACGCGATTGCGCCTGGCTACTTCCAGACAGAACTGAACGCAGCGCTTTTGGCGGATAACACCTTCTGCGGATGGTTGGAAAGACGAACGCCGGCCGGCCGTTGGGGGCGGGTCGAAGAACTGGTTGGGGCCTGCATCTTTCTGGCGTCTGAGGCGTCTTCTTTTGTGAATGGCCATGTCATTTACGTCGATGGTGGTATCACCGCCAGTCTCTGACGATTCCTAACTCATCCAAGATGAACTGTTGCATCAGCAACTGAATCTGTCATGGCGCCGAAGGCGCCCATTTCTGACGGCTCTTGCGCAACGTATTCTGGCTGCCCCCAAGAACCCAGACAAGGCATTCCTGGGATTTTGCGAGAAATGGTTTGAACGTCGCGGGCGACCTTAATGCCCCCTGCCCTGCAACAGCATGTTGAGACCTTCCCAGAGGGTTACGTTTTGCTCTGTGCAGAAGGCGCGGAACTCGTCGATGACGCGCTTTGGCCCTGGGATTGAAACCTTGTCCTGGGGCTCGCGGCGCTTCGGTCCGGGCTTGCGCTTGGCGGCGGGCTCACGGCTGACAAAGCCAAGCGCTGATCCGGCCGTGACGGCGTCATTGAGCACGCCTTGATCCGGCACCATGCGTGGATTTCGGGTTTCGACCTTGGGAAGCTCAATGCCTCCCCCAAATCCATATTTGCTGCTCATGCGGCCCTCGCTTTCTGCGCATTTCGCGGAATTTGGGCAGTGATTTCGCGTGATCTCGGGCACGCGTTTCACGGCATCGCGGGCAGCCATTTCACGCCCTCGGGCAGGCTGGCCAACAGGTTTCATAGAGTCAGGTCTGGGC
>NZ_JAQZSM010000040.1 GCF_028745735.1 Roseinatronobacter alkalisoli | reverse complement strand
GTAACGGTCGTGGCCGTGATCAATTGTTTCTGTGGCAATTCCAGAAGATTGTCGTGGGTGAGCTTGATCTTGTCGTTCGTGATTGCTCCTGTCACGGTCAGAACCGGCTCGCTGGCGGCAAGCGGGTGGGCTGCCAAGAGTATCAACAGACTAAACGACAGTAATCTTATCATATTCGAAATTATGCTCCTGCATTCTTAGTACTAGTGTCCTTCAGTTTTCAGTTTATACTACAGAAAAATCTACCTTAATCACCCCCCCGCTTTTGCAATTTGTTCGTAGTCCGCTCCTTCGGGTCGGGCCGTGGCCGCCTTCGATCTCGACTGGTGGCACATCTCCATGCGCGCCCAGCATGTCGAGAATGCCGTGAAAGGTCTGCTGCAAGCCGAAAACTATTAGGGTGTATCGGCGCCTTTCAAGCACCCTGAATCGCCCCGAGTTTGTCGGAGTCCGGGCTTGATGCTGCGCGCAGGGGCCAGATAACCCATTCACCAATCCCGATCGTCACCAGCCACGCCAAAGCCGAGAAGCAGGTATTCGGTAAAAGGCATTGAGGGGTGGCTTGCGGGTCGAGGGATCACTGGTATGGCATGATTCACTTTACTTTATGTTCAAAATATCATACATAAGGTATAATATTTTATACCTACCAGCAAATGACCGGATCACCCCATGTCCCACGAAGAGCGCAATGTCCTGACCGAAATTCTAGCCAATGCCATCATCATCGGCCTCTTCCTGTGGTTCCTGGTGACCGGTCATGCCGCAGGGCGGTTCGACGGGCCGGAGGGCTTACAGGTCTGGGCGGTGCTGGTGCTCAAGCTGATCGTGGCAAGCATCGTGATCGGGATCATGCTGACCATTGTCATGGGCATCATCTGGCAGGTGGTCACTGGTGAAAAGCCGGATCTGACACGTGACGAGCGTGACCGCGCGATTTCCGGCATCGGCTGGAAGGTGCAAGGGATCGCCACGGTCATCGGGGTCGTCGGTGCTATCGGAAAACTTGCGCTGGGGCAGGAGGTCATCACGGCAATGAGCCTTATCCTTGCCGCCTGCGCCTTTGGCGATACCTGCGGCAATCTGGCCAAGCTTTATGCCTATCGCCGGGGTGTCTAAATGGCGCGGATCGAGAACACCATCCGCCGCTTGCGGTTCGACGCAAGCGAGATGACGCAGAAAGACCTTGCCGCGCATGTGGGCGTGACGCGACAAACGATCCTTGCGATCGAGAACGGGAAATACGCGCCCTCGCTGGAGCTTGCGTTCCGTATCGCGCACCATTTCGGCGTCGGCGTCGAGGACGTGTTCATCTACCACGACGACTGATCGTCGAATTGAAAGAGACCCTGCTATGGTCCGCCTGTTTGCGCGGCAGATGCCGCTTGTCCTTCGTCTGGCTTTCGCCGCCTTCATCCCGATGATGATGGCAGGGGCCGGGTGATGCAGATTCCAGCGAACCTGCCGCCGCAGGACAGTTTGCGGCTAGCGGTCGCGCCCATGTCGAACTTACTGCACGCCCTGACGGAAATCTTGTTCGTGGTGCTGGTGCGCTACGCCATAGTGCAGAAGATGCAGCGTGTAGGAGGGCGCAAGCTGCTGCAGCATGACAACCCTCCCCCACATAATCGTGGATTGCGCCTCAGGGGCGTACGGCAACGACTTCGATTTCCACCAGCCAGTGCGGATTGGCCAGCCCGGCAACTTCAAAAACTGAACGGGTTGGCAGTTCAGGCTGATCTTCGGTTCCGAAGAACTGAACATAGCCGTCCATGAACCCGCTGAAGTCCATACGCCCGCTGTCGTCGGCAACCAGATAGACCTGCATCTTGACTACATCTGACATGGTCAGATCCAGATCGGTGAGCGTGCTGTTGATGCGGTTCAGCACTGAAATGGTTTGCGCCTCGGTGTTGCCAAAAGCTTCGGCGGTGTTGGGTTCCACGTCGGTATTGGTCACACCGGGCACCACGCCGCTCAGGTATACCAATGTCGCGTCTGCCGGGATTTCCACCGCACGCAGGATAGGGAAGGTAGAGCCGGGGTTGGTGTGGCGCACAACGTCAGCCTGCGCAAAACCGCACAACACAAAGGTCGCGGCAGCTGCGGAGAGGAGAGGTTTTTTTAACATTTTGTCGTCCTTAGTGATTTCAGTAGTTTTGGGTTGTGGATCGCAACAGACAGCACTTCACATCAGCGCCGTGGAGTATGGCTATTGTGTTGTTCCGCTGTCGGGATGTCGTTGCACTGGGCATATAGGGCCTTGCCATGCCCGGCTTCAGGGGTAGTTCGCGCCTCCTCTCAGCGGGTTTGCGCGACCATTTCGGCAGTTGCCGGATCGTCGGGATAGTTATTCCCGAAACTGGTGCGGATATAGTTCACCACTGCCGCAACCTGTTCGTCGTTCAGAACGCCACGCAGCGGTGGCATGGCTGCCTGCCCGTGCAAAGTCAGCATGACCGCATACTCCGGATATTCCAGCGTAGGATTGTCTGCCAGTGCAGGATAACTGGCCGCGCCGGTCGCCCCTTGTCCATCAGGCATATGGCAGCCTGCGCAGACGGCATTGTAGATGCCTTCGCCGGTTTCCTGTGTCAGGACATTGCGGTTTTCAAACCACGCCGCGCTGTCATCCGCAAAGGCCGGGGCAGCTACGACGCTTGTTGCGAACAGGACGGGGGTGAATAGTTGGTGCATGCGCATCGGTTATTCTCCTGCTGCGGTGATTGCGGTCTGGCTCAGTCGGCGGATGGCGTCCAGCGACGACAGGACCGCCCCTTCCATCCACGCCGGAAGATAGGACAGATGCTCGCCCGCGCAGACAATGCGCCGGTCCATCGCCACAGCGTCGTCATATTGGGCGGCCTTGTCCTGCCATATCCCGTAGCAGCCCAAAGTCCACGGCACGCGATGCCATGCCACAGAAACCCCTGCCTTGAATTCTTCGGGCATTTGCGGGTGAATCTGACTGCCCCATTCAACTGTGCGGCGCACACGGTCTTCAGGTTCGATCGAGGAATACTGATACGCCAGCGCCCCCCATGAATACGCCCCCAGAACAACTCCGGGTTTGTCCGACAGATAGTCATTCGACGGGTAGGAAATTTGCGAGATGGGCAGGTCAGTGTAAGTGGTCCCGCCGTAGATATGCTCATCCTCTTCCCAGAAGCGGCGTTTGAATTCCAGCCCTACCTTGATTGAGGCTGCATAGTGCATGGTCTGGATCACATTCGCCAACGGACCGGAGAAATCGTGATCAATCTGACTTAGGATGGAGAAGGGAATGGTGCAGACGCAGTAATCTGCGCTGGCCGTTCCTTCTGCGCCATCGTTTTCCAGATCGTCATAGGTGACAATCACGCCGTCCTCATCCTGACGGATCTGGGTGACGCGTTTGCGATATCTGACCAGATCACCAAGGTTGTCGGCCATGGCGCGCGCAATCATGTCCATGCCGCCTTTGGGCTGGAAGATCGGCATGGAACCATTCAGCGCCTCGCTGGTTGCAAGGCGTGACCATAATCCGGAATCCAGCAAGGTGGACAGGTCCAGAATTTCATTGGCAATGGGGGCACCATCCACCCCGCCACCAGGTGGGCGGGCATAACCGCGGCGTGAACTGGCGTTATCCCCGGAAACATAGGCGTTGTCATCGTTAAGCGCGCCAAAGGTGCGCAGACCGGCCAACAGGTTTTCCTTGTCTTCATCCGACAGTACCGCATCCAGGGCACCCTGATCAGTGACTTTAGACAGCAGGTCGGAAATATGACCACGGAAATCGGTGTTGATTTCGCGGTAACGCACGGGCTTTCCGTCGAACGCGTCGACCGAATGTACATAGGCATTGTTGTTGATCTGGATCAGTGGTTCCAGTTCGACGCCCAACCTGCGGCAATAGTCAAGAATGCCGTAATGGTTGTATGGCACACGCCATGGGCCGGGGTTGAAATAATTGCCTTCCGCAAAATCAACGGTCTGGGTAAAGCCGCCCAGTTCTTCGTATGTGTCGCCCGCACGCATGGTCCAGCAGCGCCCACCCGCGATATCGCGGAATTCCAGCACCTCGACTTCATAGCCAGCATCGCGCAGTTCCATCGCCGCGATCATCCCGGCAATTCCCGCCCCGAGTATGAGAACTTTCGTCCCTTCTGGCGCACGTTCAAGTTGAATTTTTCCCTCATAGGGCGACGCATGCGCGACCCCCATCATGCCCATCGCCTGATACATTGCAGCGGCACCACCGACAGCACCGACCATCGTCAGGAATTCGCGTCGTGACGGGTTAGGTGTTAATTTATCAACCAAAATGGCCTCCACTTTTTCAGTTCGATCACCACTGTCCGCCGGGTGCGACAAATTGTCAACATCACTACATGGATGCGGCATGCACAACTCTAGCGTGCATACATCCAGAACCGCAACAGTCGCTTGATTTCCTTCGCCAGACAAATGCCGCTACTTGCTATCCGGCACAAAAAAGAGGCGAACTATGTCGGAACGGGCCACGAAGTGCCTGAGAAGAAGCGTCAGATGCCAGCATGGGACTTGCTGCAACCCAACGGCTTCAGATGCCGATCAGCGCGTCGAAATCGATGTCATCATTGGCGGCCAGACACTCGACCTGCCAGTCGAACAGATCATTCAACCGCTCGACACCCTCAAAACGCATCAGCGCCAGCACATCCGGACCAAGAGAGGTCGTTAACTGACCCATACGAAAGACTTGAGAAAACGCTTTATTCATCAAATACGCCCGATACTAAACCTTAAGGCGAATTTAATTGACCCCGCACAGTCTGCAAGCAGAAAGCGGGCAGGTGGTCCGAAACGCATCCGTCCAACGGCGAATCCGAGGCATAAGTTTTCTCTATCCAACGAAAGTGCGACGTAAACCCCTGTCGCATGCAGACTCTTGCACGGAGTGCAGATACCGTGTAGGTTGTATAGCAGTACAGGCACATGAGTACGCGAGTAAAAGAATAAGAAATAACAAGTCTTATGCGGAAAATGAGAAGGCATGCGAAATGAAACGAAGGCCTCTATCGCGCTTTATTGTCGTTTCGGCCACTGTTTTGATACTTGGCCCGAACGCGGCACTTTCACAAACATCAACGGCAACATTCGACGTTACAATTACAATCCAGGCGGATTGTGAGGTCACGTCGACCCAGACGCTAGATTTCGGCAGCTCTGGTGTGCTGAGCACAGATGTCGACGCAACATCTAACATTGAGGTCACTTGCACCCCGGACGTCGCCTATACGATTGGGTTGAATGAAGGAACTGGCATTGACGCAACCATAACCGAGCGAAAGATGAGCGGGGGGGGGGCCGAGACAGTTGATTATGGGCTTTTCCAGGATGCAGCGCGCAGCGTAAACTGGGGCAATTCACCGCCGACTGATACTGTGGGGGCTACGGGGACCGGAACCGCCCAGACTCATACAGTATATGGGCGGGTGCCGCCACAGGCGACCCCAACCGCAGGAACCTACACTGATACGGTTACCGTAACAGTATCCTATTAGGCGGAGGTCACGACATGAAACGTGTCAACGCAGTTCTGTGCTCGATTATGTGTGTGGCCTTGTTGATTCCAGCCGTAGCCCGTGCTGGTGGTCTGCGCGTATCTCCGGTGACGGTGGAAGTAACTGCGCCGGGCGCTGCAACAACGCTGACCATACGAAACGACGGGCGCGAAATTAAGACCGTGCAGGCAAGGGTTTTTCGCTGGACAGAGCGGAACGGTCAAGACCGCATGGAGAGTACCAATGATGTCGTCGTCAGCCCACCGATGACACAGCTTCGCCCGGGGGCGGAACAAACATTGCGCATTGTACGAACAAGTTCAGCTTCGGTGCGGGGTGAGGAAGCCTATCGGATTTATATAGACGAGGTGCCTGACCGAACGCGGCTTCAGGCGGGTCAAGTAGCATTTGTCACCAGACTCCGGATACCGGCGTTTTTCGCTGATCCGCGCGCGCGGCCGCCGCAGGTCAGCTTTACACTGGTTCAAAGCGGCGGCGCGACTTTTCTTGAAGCACGCAACCAAGGGGATGTGCGGTTGCGCCTGGCAAATGTCCGCCTGACGAGAGGGAACTCTACCGTTGTTAGGCGAGACGGCCTTCTTGGCTATGCATTGGGCAACTCGACGATGCGTTGGCCTATAGGCGCGGCCTCGCGAATTGGAAATGCAAGTGCAAATCTGGCTGCGGCTACAAGTCTAGGGACATTAAATGCCCCAGTCTCATCGCGATAACCGGGCAAGACAAGTACTATATTTCCTTGGCGTTTCCTTGTTTCTGCAGTCGGCTGCAAGCGGATTAAATGCCGAAGATATGATCGTTGAAGAAGGTCGGGTATTGCACTTGGAAGTCTTCGTGAACGGATGGTCTTCCGATTTGATCACGCGGTTCGTGGATCTTGATGGCGGGCGCTTACTGGCCGATGCGGAGGAGCTTGAACGAACTGGCATCAAACCTATTATAGCGGGGCGACGGGTAAGGGGTGATATTCGCGTAGACCTGATCGAGAACCTGTCTTTTGAACTCGATGAGGCCGCTCAGATATTGTATTTTACCGCGCCGATGGAAAACTATGCGCCACGTGAAATCAATGCCACGGCAAGTCCTACTGAACCATCGCCAGACGAAGTCGACACCGGTACCGGATTGGTTCTGAACTACTCTCTCAACACTGAATTGACACGCGCATCTGCATTTTCATACAGCGTCGCCGGTGAATTTGATGCGCGTTTGTTCACGCCCTTTGGCACCCTGAACCACAGCTTCACGCTTGCATACAGGCAGGGCGAGAGCCGCCGTTACCGCCGGTTGACTACGTACTGGCGGACGCCAATCCCTGGTCGGACAACACAGGTCCAGCTTGGCGACATATCGACGCGCGGACCAGCTTGGGCGCGCTCTGTTCGGATGGGGGGGATAATCTTAGAACGAAACTTCGAACTGCGCCCTGATCTTGTGACCATTGCATTGCCCAGCTACGAGGGCAGTGCAGAGGTTCCCTCAACTGTTGATGTGTATGCTGATTCAATTCGCCGGTTTTCGACCGATGTGCCCTTCGGACCGTTTTTACTGGCAGATCTTCCCTTTTCAACGGGGACGACTGACGCCGAAATTGTAGTTCGTGATGTGACTGGCCGCGAAACGCGGGTGAACCAGCCGTTTTTTGTTTCGTCAGAGTTGATGCGACCCGGAGTGTTTGATTATTCACTTGCTCTTGGCGTCCCGCGTCTTGGTATTGGTACGGCAAGCGATCGCTATACTGGCGGTGTCCATGGTGTTGGGACTCTACGCTTTGGACTGACGCCTGATATAACACTCATGGCCCATACAGAGTTCGGTGAGAACTTGCGTATGGCAGGGCTTGGTGGAACGGTGCGGATTGGGAAGATCGGTACGGCCAGCGCAAGTGTAGCCCACAGCCGCTCGGGTTTTGGGACTGGGATGATGGGAGAGTTTTCTACATCTCTGACGCTAAATTCGTTCCGGTTGTCAGCCCGCGCAATGCGCAAATGGGGCGAATTTTCTGATATTGCCCGAAACACATCTGTTGAATCGTCTCAGGGGTTCGATCCTCCCGCGCAAATTACGTCCCTGAACCAGTTTTCAGCAACCATGCCGGTGCTTTCTGACAGGAATGATGGCGGCAGTATTTTCTATGCGGACACACGGCGTGCTGACGGTTTGCAGGAACGTAGTATAGGTGCCTCTTATTCAACCAAGGTGTTTGATCAAGGGACCCTCAGCCTGTCGGCGATGGCAAGTCGCGGCACGACATCAAATACAGTATTTGGCATTAGCATGCATGTTCCGCTGGGCAGCCGTAGAAATGCAGGGACACGCGTTAGCAGCCGGGACGGGCGATTGCGGGCCTCATCATTTATTTCGGGAACACCAAAAGATCGTGACAGAGGTTGGCATTGGCAGGCACAGGCAGAGCAAAATACCCAGCCGGAGATTGCCGCTTCCGCCCGGCGCCGGTCCCAATATGGCGGCATTGAATTTGCAACCAGACATTCAACCTCACGACAAGCGGCCGGGGTTCGCGCGCGTGGTGCAGTTGTGTTTGCCGGTGGTGGTTTCTTTTTGTCCGACCGTATCGAAGACGCATTTGTGGTGGTGAACGCTGGTGCGCCGGGCGTTGAAGTACAGTACGAGAACCGTTCGATCGGAGTCACCGGACCGTCAGGACGCATGCTTGTTTCTGGATTACGCTCCTATCAGCGCAATGCGTTGTCCATCGATCCGGCATCGCTGCCGCTCGATGCTGATGTCCCTCATACCCGGCAGGTTGTGCGCCCCGCGCAACGTAGCGGTGTGGTTCTGGACTTCGGCATCAATACAAATCCTGCGACAGCACTTGTCAGTCTGGTTACTGCCGAAGGCGAACCGATCGAAGTTGGTTTGGCTGCGATGCACACCGAAAGCGGGGAAAGCTACATTGTGGGATATGACGGTCAGGTCTATCTTCGCGATCTTCAAAAACACAATGAGCTTATTGTGCATTTCCCCAATATGAGTACTTGCCGCGCCGAATTTGATTTCACGCGCGAACCGGGCACCATTAGCCAGATCAGCGGGGTGGTCTGCCAATGATTACCAGATGGTTCTGCGGGTTTATATGCGCTGTGGCATCGCTGATCTTCGCTTCTACAGCGGCACATGCGCAAACCTGTTCGTTCAGCGCCACGGATGTGAATTTTGGAACAACCGATACATTGGGCAGCGCAGATACTGACATTTCCGGCACCATTACTGTCAATTGCTCTGCTTTGTTGGGGTTGCTGTCATCGATAAGCGGCAGCATCAATATCGGTGAAGGTAGTGGCGGCGGAAACAGCAGCGCGCGTCAGATGACTAGCCCTTCAACGCCCACCAGTCTGAACTATCAGCTATACAAGGATAGTGCGCGAACTGTTGTGCTGGGGGGCAGTAACTGGGTCAATGGTGAAAGCATTGACCTTTCAGCATTTAGTGTTTTGCTTATAGGTAGCAGTGGCACTGTCGATATACCCTTTTACGGGCGCGTTTTTGGTGCTCAACAAAGCGTTGCACCAGGAAGCTATCAGTCAAACTTTTTCCGCGATCCGATCGACGTGCGCGTCAACTACCGGACATGCAACTTGCTTTTATTATGTACCAACCGTACCGCAACGTTTTCATTTGATGTTCTGGCCGAAGTAGAAGACAATTGTCTTGTCTCGGCAACTGATCTGAACTTTGGAACTGTCGGACTTCTGAACAGCCCGGTTGATGCGACCAGCACAATCAGTGTAACCTGCACCGCGCAGACTGACTATCATGTCGGCCTTGATCACGGACTGTATGGAACTGGACCGCTGGATCGATACATGCGCAGTATCGCGACCGACACTATTCGTTATGGTCTGTATCAGGACGCTGCGCGCAGCATATCATGGGGGACCCTTGCGGAAGGTGCAGCACGTTCCGGCACCGGGTCAGGTGCTACGCAGAACTTTACCGTATATGGCCGCGTTTTTTCACAAAATACCCCGCCAAGCGGCATTTATAATGACACAATTGTTGTCACGATAACCTACTGAGCGGCAATTCTACGGCGACACGGGCAGATCATTCTGCGGTCAACTTATGGGCAATTGAATGGCCTTGCGCAGGAAGGCTTTCTGAATCGCTTCGGATTTGCCGAAGACCATCAACTTAAGTAAGGGTGATGGTTATGACGAAAAGCAAAATGGCGAAATCGCTTTCGCTTCGCGGGGCGGCTACTTTGTATGTTGCAATTTGATTTGGTCAAGCGGCCCATTGCGGCCGCCCTGAACCGCTCTCAAAGGCGCGCGCCGTTCGCCACTCCATTGGAAAGGTTCGCTTTTCCAACAAACATGTGGTGCTTCGTCGGGAAGTGTGCTGAGCTAAATCAAAACCTATAGGAATTCTACCATGACCATGCCACGCCGTTTCATCCAGTGTGACGTTTTTTCGGCCACCCCCACCAAAGGCAATGCGTTGGCGGTTGTCGTCGACGGCAATGGTTTGTCCGACGAGGCGATGCAGCGTTTCGCGCGATGGACAAATCTTGCCGAAACCACCTTTTTGATGAAACCGGATGTGGCCGGTGCCGATTACAAGGTTCGTATTTTCACGCCTGCACGGGAAATGCCATTCGCGGGGCACCCGACATTGGGAAGCTGCATGGCCTGGCTTGAGGCGGGTGGAACGCCTCGTAACGCGAAGCTTGTTCGCCAGCAATGCGAGGTCGGCATTATCGAGATCGACCTGAGTACCGGAACGCCAGCTTTTGCCGCGCCACCGACGAAGGTCTCTCCGATGGAGCCTGCGGAGAACAAAAGGATTCGCGAGCAACTTGGATTGCGGCAGGACCAGATCATAAACACCGTCGAACTTGACAATGGTCCCATCTGGCAGCTCTTCGAGTTGCGCTCCGCAGCGGAAGTTCTCGAAGTCGACTCCAGCAAAGTAAAATGGCCGGAGTTCCGTGCAATTGGCTTGCTCGGGAAAGCCAGTGACAGCCCTGGCATCGACTATGAAGTTCGGATGCTCGCGCCATCAAGCGGAATGAGCGAGGATCCGATAACCGGATCACTGAATGCGGCGATTGCAAAATGGCTGCTATCGATTGATCGACTGAACGAAGACATCGTCGTCGCTCAAGGGAGGTGTATAGAACGGGATGGCAGGGTAACGATCCGGGCTGACAAAGACGGCACCATTTGGATAGGCGGAGACGTTCACATGGTTGTTGAGGGCGAGGTGAGGCTTTAGCAGCCATTTGTTCACGTCGTAACATTGAGCAGTTTGGGATCCTCGCGCCATACTGCGGAACAGAAACGGCGTGATGGCCTTCCGGGCCGGGGCCTCTGGTGCTCTGTCTTGTCAACCACCAATCGTGTGTTTCCACCGTTGCAGGACGCGCTGGCCACCGGCAATCTGACCGTGCGCTACACCACCGTGGCGCGGCGAGTGCTGGCAAAAAACGGTCGCGCAAAGGGAGTAGAGATCACAGAACGGCCGAGCCGGTGGTTTCTCCGATGAACTATCTTGACCAATTTTGCTGCGAACGTGTCAAGGTGCCGCTTCCTGACACTGATCTGCCGATGAAGACTGTGGCTTTTCGCGCGGAGTTCAACTCCGGCGAGCAGATGCGCAAGGTCTTTCTGCGACACCAATCGCTGACGTCGCGTGATTTTCGGGCGCGATTCAAGACGGCGCGGGGCATGGATGCTGTTCTGCGATGCCTTCAACAAACATCACGTGGGGCATAGCGGTGCCGTCGGCAGCGTCATCCATTCAGTCAACAAATCCGTTGCAGTCAAACAGCTGACTGTCCAGATATACCAAACACGATATACATAAGCCTGAAACTATTATTTGACTGCGATAGCCACCATTTCCTACGAAGGAGGTGTTAACCGGTCTTTTCGATCAGCCCGCCTTGAGGAGCGTCTGGCTGATCAATGGTTTGAGTGTCGCAAATGCTGGTCGTATTCCTTGGGGGGAGGTCAAATGCCATGCGTCGTGCTGCGAAATGCCCTTTCCATTGGGCGAAATGACTAAGATGTTGTTGTCCCGGATCAGCGTGCAAGGTGGCACCCCTCAGGTTGTGGCCCGTGACGGTGCGGGGGCCTGTGTCATCAACGATAACGGCACTTTGTTCCGCATTGGCGTCTCTATAACCAGTAAGCTCTCTGAACTATTCATGACAGCGCAAGCTTGCTTTGCACATGCCAGGCTGTGTCCTGTCGCGCCCAGCCTGTCCGAAAGGCCCGTTCATGTTCGTGTGCTCTGACATAGTCGTGCAATGAAACCAAACGCGACCATGCACCTTACCAGAAAACTCTCTGTCAAAAGGACCACTTTCAAATGAAGATTCGTGCTAACCTGCACCGCGAATTCCGCATTGGATCGATCGACCCGCGCCTGTACTCCGCTTTCCTTGAGCATATGGGCCGTGCAATCTATTCCGGCATCTACGAACCGGGTCATAGCCAAGCCGATGAACACGGATTTCGCCGCGATGTGCTGGAACTGGTGCGTGACCTGAAGATACCGGCGGTGCGTTACCCCGGGGGCAACTTTGTGTCCGCCTATGACTGGCAGGACGGAATCGGCCCCAAAGACGCACGTCCCGTCAGGCTGGATCTCGCCTGGCGATCGAAGGAAAGCAACCAGGTCGGGATCAACGAATTCGCGATCTGGGCGGAAAAAGCGGGCATCGACATGATGCTGGCGATCAATCTGGGAACCCGCGGATTGCAGGAAGCGCGGGAATTTGTGGAATATGTCAATCATCCGGGCGGCACCGCCTGGTCGGATTTGCGCCGCAGCCACGGGGTTGAAGAACCTTACAATGTTAGGATGTGGTGCCTCGGAAACGAGATGGACGGCCCTTGGCAGACCGGCCAGAAACCGGCATCCGAATATGGACGCCTTGCCAATCAGGCCGCAAAAGCGGTCAAGGGCATGGACAAGACACTGGAAACCATTGTTTGCGGCAGTTCTAACGACCAGATGCCGACCTATCCGGAATGGGAACGGCAGGTTCTGGAGGAATGCTACGAAAACGTTGATTTCATTTCACTGCACAAGTATTTCGGTAATTCCAGCCGTGATACGCTGAACTACTTTGGCAAGATCGAGGAAACCGGGCGCTATATTCAGGCGATTGGCGGCGTCATCGATTATGTCAAAGCCAAAAAACGTGCAAAGAACGATGTCCATATCTGTTTTGATGAATGGAACGTCTGGTATCACATCCGCGAAAAGGACATGGAAAATGTCCGCAAATGGGACTGGCCAGAAGCGCCCGCCCTGCTTGAAGAAGATTACAACTTCGAGGATGCGCTGTTTGTTGCGGGTCTGATCAACGAATTCATTCGTCGTTCGGACCGGGTCAAGATTGCCTGCATCGCGCAGCTTGTGAACGTCATTGCCCCGATCCGCGCGGAAAGGGGCGGCCCTGCCTGGCGCCAGACAATCTATTATCCATATCAGTTTGCGTCACTTTATGGCCGGGGCGAGGCGCTGCGCGTCGCTGTGGATGGGCCGACTTATGATTGCCGCGTCGCGGATGATGTATCGTTCATGGATATTGCCGCGACCCATGACAGCGCCGCAGGGACGGTCAGCCTGTTTATTCTGAACCGGCATCTGACTGATACCGCCGATATCGATATGACGCTGACAGGTTTCGCCGGGGCGCGCCTGATAGATCACCGCGTAATGCAAGGCCATGACCTGCGGGCAGTCAACGGGCCTGACCGGCCTGACGCGGTATCGCCTCAGCCGGGCAGCGGGCTGGGCGTCGAAGACGGTGCCCTGAAAGGGAAGCTCGCCCCACTGTCATATCATCTTGTCCGGCTTGATGTGTCCTGAGGAGGGAAAGCAAATGACCGGCGTGATACTGCGGAATGTCGAAAAATCATTCGGTGCTGCGAAGGTGATACATGACGTGTCATTGGACATACCGAAGGGTGCATTTTCTGTTTTTGTCGGGCCTTCGGGCTGCGGAAAATCCACGTTGCTTCGGATGATCGCAGGGCTGGAGGAAACGACTGGCGGCAAAATCGAGATCGAAGGTCAGGACGTAACCGATCAGGAACCCGCACGTCGTGGTGTGGCGATGGTGTTCCAGAACTATGCGCTTTATCCGCATCTTAGCGTGTTCGAGAATATGGCTTTCAGTCTACGCCTTGCCCGCGCAAAGCAATCTGTGATCAAGCAGAAAGTGCATGCTGCCGCCGAGATCCTGAAAATGGTGGATCAGTTGGACAAAAAGCCTTCGCAGCTTTCAGGCGGCCAGCGCCAGCGAGTTGCTATCGGTCGGGCTATCGTGCGTGAACCGAAAGTGTTCTTGTTCGACGAACCATTGTCGAACCTTGACGCGGAACTGCGTGTGCAGATGCGGCTGGAGTTGGCACGCCTGCATCGCGAAATCGGTGCGACAATGATCTATGTTACCCATGATCAGGTCGAGGCCATGACCCTTGCCGACAAGATTTTCGTGTTGAAGGACGGCTTTGTTCAACAGGCGGGTGCGCCGTTGCATTTGTATGACGATCCGGACAATCAGTTCGTCGCGGGGTTTATCGGATCACCTGCAATGAACTTTATCCCCGCGCGCGTCACGGGGCGTTCGGATGGCCTGATCATGGCCCAGCCAGATGGTGCTGGCGCGATCACGTTAGAAGCCAAAAGCACCGGCGAAGGGCTGTCGGACGGAACCATTGTCACACTTGGCATCCGGCCGGAATGTTTGCGGCCCGCCGAAACCGGCCTGTCGGCCAAGATCGAGATGTCCGAAGAACTGGGCGGAGTTTCCTATTTGCATGCACGGCTTGCGGGTGATCGTCCGCTGGTCGTTGAACGTCGCGGCATTCGCGAAATGCTGGAAGGGCGGACCATCCACCTGACAGCTGATCCCGCGGATATATTAGTGTTCGATCCTGATGGACGACGCTTGCGCTAAACCAGTCTGTTTACGGCATTTGCCGTGCGCAGACATTTTGGATTCACAGGGAGGAAGACATGAACAGATTTACTTCACTGGCAGCCGCTTGCGCGGTCTCGCTGATCGGCTTGCCGGCAATGGCGCAACACGAAATTACTTGGTGGGACTTTTTGGCCGGCGGCGATGGTGTTCGTATGCGGGCAATGATCGACCAGTTCAACGCCGAACATCCGGATATCAATATCACACCGACAACTTCGGAATGGGGTGTGCCGTTCTATACGCGTGTGCGTACATCGGCTGCGGTAGGTCAGGGGCCTGATATCATGACCTACCACCTGTCGCGCATTCCGCTTGCGTTGCAAGAAGGCATTCTGACGCCGATAACTGACGCTGATCTGCAAGCCGCCGACCTGGCGATTGGCGATTTCTTTGAAACGGCAGTGGATGCTGCGTCCGACAGCGATGGCACACTTTATGCAGTGCCATTCGATATTCATTCTATTGTGCTGTACTACAACCGCAGTTATTTTGAAGGGAGCGAGTTCCTTGACGATGACGGGACACTGACCGGCATAAACAGTCTTGAAGATTTCGAGCGGGCGCTTGCACATGCGGCCGAAGCCGGTTCACGCACGCCGCTGTCGTATCAGACTGGCGGAGCAGGCGGCATCTGGCGCGTTTTTTATACGCTGATGGGCCAGCAAGGCGGCGAACTTATTGTCGACGGAGAGGTCTTGCCCGGAGATAACGCGCAAAAGGCCCAGCGTGCTATCGAGATCATGGCAAACTGGGGCGCGCAGGGTTGGCAGCCAGAGCAGGCAGAATATCCGGCATCTGTTGCCTTGTTTACATCCGGGCAGTCGGCGTTCCACCTGAACGGCGTCTGGGAGGTTCCGACCCTGAACGATCTGCAGAATGATGGTTCGCTTGGTTTTGAATGGGGCGCTGTCCAAGTGCCACAATTGCTGGATCAGGAAGCAACCTGGGCAGACAGCCACGCCTTTGCCCTGCCTATTCAGGGTAATCAGGAGATGGACCCGGAACGTCGCGCAGCAGTGATGACGGTCATCGGCTGGATGCAGCGCCATGCGATCGCCTGGGCCGATGCCGGGCATATCCCGGCCTATCGTCCTGTGGCTGAAAGTGACGCGTATCTGGCGATGGAGCCGAATGCCACCTATGCGTCTTTGGCTGACACTGCCTATTTCGATCCCCGCTCCCAAATAGCGGGGGTGGCTTCGCCCGTCTATGACGCTGGTGTCAATGTTATCGGACCGGCAATGCACGGCTTCATGTCGCCAGAGGACGCCGTCGCGCAAATGCGCGCGGAACTGCAAGCACTGATACGCTGATCCCTTCAACACCGGTTCCCCGCGCCCGTTTTCAGGGGCGCGGGGAACACTGAAAACAAGGATAGTGGCCGTGGCACTGCGTAACAAAAAACGCCTCAGGCATAATCTGATCGCCTATAGCTTGATCGCGCCGTTCCTGGCGATCTTTCTGCTGGTGTTTTTGTACCCGACCTTCAAGGTTATCCAACTCAGCTTTACCAATTCGCCGCTTATCGGTGATGGCGAATGGGTCGGGCTGGACAATTTCAGGCGGTTGTTCGCAGACAGGTTGTTTTATACCTCGCTTTACAACAACATCTATTTCGTTGTTTTGACGGTGGTGCCAACGACGGCTATCGCGCTGGGAATTGCGCTGATGGTCAACCGTTTGAAAGGTCGGCTTCAGGCGCTGATCCTGGCCACGTTCTTTTTGCCATATATCCTGCCCGTTTCGGTCGTGACAGAAATCTGGGCCTGGATGCTGGACGTGCAGTTCGGCGTGGTCCAACCCGCAATCGAGGCCGTAATCGGCAGGTCGATGCCGGTATTCCGCAATCCGCAATGGGTGATGCCAACAATAGCGGTTGTAACGATCTGGTGGACAAACGGATTCAACGTGCTGTTGTTCATTGCCGGTCTGCGCAACATTCCAAGCGAGCTGTACGAGGCCGCTGCACTGGATGGCGCCACATCGCGCCAACAGTTCATGCGTGTCACATGGCCATTGCTCTGGCCGGTCACGACACTGGTATTGACGCTACAGCTGATCCTTCAGCTGAAACTGTTTGATCAGGTTTATCTGCTTAGCCAGGGTGGACCGTTTAACCAATCTTATGTCTTGCTGCTGATGGTTTACCGCGAAGCCTTCCAACTGAATCAGGGTGGCTATGCCTCTGCGGTCGCGCTGGTCCTGTTTGTAATGATCATGGTGGTATCGGTCCTGCAATTCCAACTGCTCCGGATCGGAGGACGTAAATGATCCAAACCCGCAAAATAGAAAATATCATCCTGTCGGTCATTACACTTTGTGCCGCTGCGATCTGGGTTTTTCCCCTGTACTGGGCGATGGTCACATCATTGCGACGAGAGTCGCGGGTGGTCAGTGATTCCGCCGGGCTGATACCTGACGAATTCAATCTGACTAGTTATATTGATGCCATCCTCAATACGCGCCTGCTAACCTGGTATTGGAATTCTATCGGAACCTCGTTGATCATCACGGTCGTCACGGTGGTTACCAGTATGATGTGCGCCTATGCGATATCACAGATGCGGTTTCCGGGCCGCAGACTGCTGTATCTGGTCGTGCTGGCCAGCTTCATGATACCCGCCCAGGCGCTGGTCGTGTCGCAGTTCATCTTGATGAACGATATGGGGCTGATCAACACCTGGGGCGCTATTATCCTTCCACAGCTGATCGTTCCAGTTGTGATTATCGTCTACAAACAGTTCTTCGACGCGGTTCCAAAGGAGCTACGTGAGGCGGTTCTGCTGGATGGTGGTGGAGAGTATACACTTTTGTTCAAGGTCTATCTGCCGTTGAACTGGGGTATCACAGCCGCGTTGTCGATCATTACTTTCATAGGTGCATGGAATGCATTTTTCTGGCCGTTTCTGGTTGCAACAAGTGAATCCACGATGACCATTCCTGTCGGCATCACGCAAGTGCAGGACACATTCGGTGTGCAATACGCGCGTGTCATGTCAGTCGCCTTGCTGGGTGCGATGCCGGTCGCTGTGGCCTATCTTCTGTTTCAACGCCGTGTAACAGAGGCAGTGATGATTTCGTCGGGTGTGAAAGGCTAATGTTCTGATTGCCAATAGAATTGATCAACTTGGCCCATACCGCACAGGCGATAATTTCACAGGGGTAGTGAAAACCTTTCAGGTGGGGCATAGGCGCCGACGCCTTCATGCCTCCCCCCCTGAACGACGAAAGCCTGAGGCAGGTGGCCGCAGACAGGTGCGAGCCGGGGCGATTGCCCTATAGCAAGCCACGCCCGACAAGATTGCGCATCAATGCGCTGGTGCCAAAATTCCAACGGGGGGCCTTGGTGGAGCACATAACAGTGTTGACCAGTTGACCCAGACCCGCAGTGGAAATTGTCACGCGGTCCTGTGCGTGATGTGTGAATCCAGCCCCCTTGGCGTCGCGGTCCGCAACAGGGGCGAACATCGTACCCAGATACAGCATGAACCCGTCAGGATATTGGTGATGCGCCCCGCAGGTTTGCGCCACCAGATCCGCCGGATCACGGCTGATTTCACGCATCGAGGAATGGCCCGTCAGCTGGAAGCCGTCTGCGCCGTCAATGGTCATGTCCAGATCGGCCTTGCGGATGTCATCCAGCCCGAAACGGTCATCGAACAGCCGGATGAAGGGGCCAAGTGCGGCAGATGCGTTATTATCCTTGGCCTTGCCCAGCAGCAGCGCCGAGCGCCCCTCGATGTCCCGCAGATTGACGTCATTGCCAAGGCAAGCGCCCAGAATGCGCCCGTCTGACGCGCAGGCCAGCACGATTTCGGGTTCGGGGTTGTTCCAGCTGCTGGACGGGTGCAGGCCCACAGCCGCGCCGTGGCCCACAGCAGACATGGGCTGCGCCTTGGTGAAAACTTCGGCATCGGGGCCAATGCCCACTTCCAGATATTGCGACCACAGGTTTTCGGCCTGCAGCACGGATTTCACGCGCGCGGCTTCCACCGATCCGGGCACAAGCTCGCGCAGGCTGTCGCCGATCACGCCCGATACTTTGGCGCGGATCGCATCGGCGCGCGCGGGGTCGCCGCCTGCGCGTTCTTCGATCACCCGCTCCAGCATGGACCGTGCGAAGGTCACGCCGCAGGCTTTGATTGCCTGCAGGTCCGACGGGGCAAGATGGCGCAGGTCATTTTCGCCTGCGTCAGGGCGGCTGATATTGTCCAGCTCCTCCAGGGTGCAAACTGGCGTTCCAGTGGTGTTTTGCACATGTGCCAGCGGGTCGGGCAGTTCCAGCAGATCGCGCATGGTGGGCGCGGCTTTGGTCGTGATGTCAATAATCCGGCCCTTGCGCAGGGTCACAAGGCAGGGGCCGGTATCAGGACGCCAGATGCGACCGACATACACGCCATTTTCATCCAGATTCTGGTGCAGTGTCATATTCAGGTCTTTCTGGTTCAATGATTATCGCGGGGCAGGTTTTGGCGGATGCGTTGATAGGCGGTGGCGAGTTCGAGGCAGCCGCCTTCGGCGAGTTGGCCGACATGGGAGCGGTAGATTTCCTGCCATGGGGTCTGATGGTGC
>NZ_JAQZSM010000004.1 GCF_028745735.1 Roseinatronobacter alkalisoli | reverse complement strand
TAAACAGCAAAAGAAACGGGGGCCAGGCGGCCCCCGTTTCTATTTGGTCAGGATCAGTTTGCCAGCGCGGGTAATCCGTAGCTGATAGGTTTTGCCATCCAGCAGGATCTGGGCAAGCGTGCCGCCGCGGGTCAGGGAATAGACGTCATGTACAGGGGGCGTCTGGGTCTGGGGCTGTTGCGGCCACTCGGGCATCGCGCAGTAATTTTTTCTGTTGAATATCTCTGATGCGGGACGAAGCCGCCGTTCGGCATTGTGGGCTGAACGGCGGCTATAGCTTTCAAATCGCGTCAGGCGCAGGCGGTGGCTTCGATTTCGAACAGCAGCCCCGGAATGGCCAGACGTGTCACCCCGAGCAGGGTCATCGGCGGGGTGTTTTGCACCGCCCCAAACCGCATTCCCAGCAAATCGAAATTCTTCAGCGCCTCATCCACATCCGTCGCATAAATTCCAAGCCGGGTGACGTGGCGCAGGTCCATGCCCGCGCCCTCAAGTACCGCTGTCAAATTGTCCAGCGCCAGACCGATCTGGCCGCGCATATCGCCCGGATGCTGCGGGTTGCCGTCCGCATCAACGGCAGTCTGACCGGCGCAAATGACCTGGCGCGTTGCGCCTTCGATGATTTCGCCCTGATTGTAACCCAGTTTCAGGGACCAGTCCCACGGATTGACGGCGGTGCGTTGCATGGCAAATTCTCCTTGTTGATGTCCACGCTGCACTCGTAGAACTAAATGGTGCCAAAATTTGGCACTTTTCATGCTATGCTGACCAGATGAACATTCGCACCCGCCATGATGCCATCGTCCGTCACCTCCGCCGCTCAGGGACGGCGACCATCGATGCGCTTGCGGCAGAGGTCGGCGCGTCGCGGCGCACGGTGTTGCGCGACATCGTCGCCCTGCGCGACCAAGGGTTTGTCATTCACTCAGAGCCAGGACGTGGCGGCGGCCTGCAACTCGATCCACAGTCGATGCAAACAACCGCGCGGCTCGCCGTGGCTGAGGTTTTTGCCCTGCTGATCAGCGTGGCCGCAATGCGCGCAGCCGGACACCTGCCATTCTCGGGCCTTGCGGATGCCGGACTGGCAAAGATCGAAAAGACTCTGCCACCGGAAAAAGTACGCGATCTGCGTCGGTTTCTGGACTGCCTGCATGTGGGGAAGCTTTCGCCGGCTCAGGACTTGTCGGACATAGGGTCGATCGACCCCGATCTATTGCCCACCTTCGAGGCCGCTTTTCTGGATCGCCTGCACCTGAGGTTTCACTACCACGATGCCAAAGGTCGACAGACGCGCCGCGAGGTTGAACCGCAGGCCATGCTGATCCTGCCACCGCTGTGGTATCTGGTGGCATGGGATCCCGCACGCGCGGATTTCCGGCATTTTCGCATGGACCGCATCAGCAAGCCGAATATCGTCGATGGTACAAAGTTCCGGCAACGCCATGTGCCGTTTGACGAGGACGTCTGCCCCTACAGCAGCTTGCCGCGATGAGGCTTCCGAAGCTGACCTTCGATCCTATCGCGGCATTGGTCAATAAAGAGTTGTTGAAACCTGGGCCAGTGCAGCACGGGCCGACTGCCCCCCCGGGGGAGGCAGCGACACACCCGGAATGCACAGATCGGGTCAATTCACTTCGTCAGAAAGGATGCGGTCCCACGGAATTACGCCGGGTGCGGTATCCTGCCAGTGATCCTTGAAAATCCTGCGGGTTGCGGCGTTTTGGGTGGTGGTTTCCACATAATGCGGATTGCACTTGAGCACGCGCATGGCGATGCGCTGAATTCCGCGACTGCGTTCATCGCCGCGCTGTGCGTACCCACCAAGGGATCTCATGAAGGTATGAAGTTCTGCTTGCCCACGTTCGTCGAACCAGCCTTCGTCGATCAATTCGTCCAGCATTTCGAATTGCATCTTACTGGCGAGCAGTTCCATCGCGTTGATATAGCGCTCGCCATTATTGATGGTATCTTTCCACAGATCGCCGCCCGCATCGATGACCATGCGCAACCCGTCGATGTTCTGCGAAAGTGCCAGCCCTGCGGGCAGATTGCCCTGATTTCTTGCCGGATCGCCCCATGTTGCATTCGGGTCGCCTCCATGACGCAAGTAAGAGGCCAGCATCGCGTTAATCCCGTCCATGTCCAGCAACAGCCCGCCCGGCAAGGTTAGGAAATAAACGAAATTGCGGTCCGATCCCGTGGTCTTGTCCAGCATGGAAGTGTCCGCACCCGCAGCGAGAAGAGCGTCGATGGCCGACAGGTTCCCTGCTGCGACGGCATGGAACAGCAGCGTGATGTCCTGCCCATGGCGCTGGTCGATACGGTCGCCAAGCGCTGTGAAATCGGACGCGGTGAAGTTGTCACCCCATTCTATGCGCTGTGCCAGCCGGTGAATATTGCGGTTGTAGTCCGGAGTTTCGCGCTTAAACAGCCGGTCTGCACGGTAAGCAGGATCGTTCAAGAATGCCTCTCTGATTGCATGTGGCGGTGACAGCCAGATAAGGAGCGTCACCAGCACCAGCCCTGCTACGCTGAAAAGGGCTATGCGCATGTCAATTGACCTTTCCCAGATCGGCAAAGAGTTTGAGTAATTGATCCATCGTCACTTTTCCTACCTTGCAGTTCACGGAAATATTCCCAGCCTTGTCCATCGTGATCACACTCTGCCCACATTTGAACGTGATCTTTTCGCCGACCTCCAGGATGAAATTCTTTCGGACATCAATATAGTAGCTATCCCCGACCGAAGTAGACTTCACCTTACCAAGAACCTGTGCAGCATTGCGCTCGATGTTCTCCAGAATATCCTTGCCGACAGTGATCTCCATGTTTCCATCGCCAGTGTCCCCAACCACGCACCGATGCCATAGGCCGCCCCGCCAATCCCTTCGAGGGCTTCAGACGCGCCGCTAGGGGTGATCTTGCCGCGTTGCGCAGGCCCGACATATATGCGCATATCGCCCCCAACGACCTGTTCCAGAATGTTCCCGGTTTCGCTTGATTTCGAATCGCCAACACTCTCGACCTTGTTGACATTGACCCGTTCGGTGCGGTGGTGCTCGATCTTGGAGTTCATGTCTTTCTGCGTGTACATGAATATCTCTTCGCCGCCCTTTTCATCCTCAAACCGCAGCTCGTTGAAACCTTCCCCCTCATCCGCGCGCGCGACCTGCGATTTGAGCCCCTGTGACAGTTCGGCCTCCTGCGCGCGGGTGAGTTCAAGGACTTCATTTCCAGACCCGCCCCCGCCTGCACCAGCCGCCACCATATCCTCGGTGCGGATCATGGTGACTGCATCGCGCCCGCGTATGACAAAGCGGATGACGCCACTGGTCTCGACCGCATCGAAGTCGAAATGCTGCGCGAGCGTCGCGATGGAACTGCGTCGGCTTTCCAGAGCGGCGATGACATAGCCCTCGACTGCGCCCCAGAGACCGGAGACATCGATGCGCGTTTCAGGCATCCCAGCGCCCAGGAAGAGATGCCGGACGAGGGCTGCGAGCGACACGGCCCCTAGCCGTCCGGTCAGCCAGTGGCCCAGCCGCCGGTTAGAGCCGTCCGTACAGACAGCGATCAGGGCCGGAAAGAAGGTATAGGGCCGCGCATGGAAGCTGGCGAATTCAATATGGTCACCGATCTGGCGAAAGCCGTGGGGCTTGCCGAACGCCATGTCAGCCGACAACTGCGGCTCGCCTACCTCGCGCCGGGGGTCCGCAAGCGCTTGGTCTACAAGCGCGAGGTGCCCGCTGTGACCCTGCGGAAACTGACCGACGTTGCGGCCTTGCCGTGGGGTGAGCCGCCGGAACGGGTGTTCGACTGAGTCTCAGTGAAAGCTCGCCTGAAACGTCGTCGCAGTCAGCGAGACATGCGCGTCCAGTGGCGGGTGCAGTTCGAACGCCTTCGGCTCGCGCGAGAAATTCCACAGCCGGAACAGGCGCCATTCCGACCGGCGCTCCTCGGCCACGGCCAGCTCGTTGCGCGTGATGTGGAAGGGCGTGCGCTCCCATCCGTTCGTTGTCTTGACCTCGATCAGCCGCGGCAGACCGTCCGGACTGAAGCTCGCGATGTCGTAGCCCGCGCCGTCGCCATCCTCCTCCGACACCCAGCGCACCTTGCGCGCCAGATCGTCCCGTCCCGCCGTCCGCAACGCCGCCCGCTCATGCGCCAGCACACGTTCCTCGCCCGCGCGGCCAATGGCGCGGTTGCGCTCGTCCCGGCCCGCCACGTCGAACTTGCGGGCGATGTGCAGCATCTGGTCCAGCTCCTGCGGCGGCAGCTGGTTCGACAGCGTCGGCGGCGGTCCGATCCAGATCTGCGCCGCCTCGCGTAGGCCACCCGCAGGACGCAAACCCGGTTGGCGCCCGAGCCAGGCAGGGTTCAGCGCCAGCCACCGCGCCACGGCATCCACCAAGGTCATCTGGAAGTTGAACGCGGGCTTGTAGCCGGGGATCCAGTCCTCGCCGAGCCCCTTCAGCACCGCGCTGATGTTCTGGTGCTTGAACTCGACGGACCCTTCGGACCGGTTATTCAGCAGCGGTAGCAGCGCGCGGCGGTGTTCGGCCTTGCTGTAGCGGCGCGCGGAGATGTCGTCGGCGAGCATCGCGAAGTAATCCGCGACGATCAGGTCATTCTCTTCATCCGTCCAGGGTCCGTTCGACATTGCGCCAGGCTATGGGCACGAAGTGTGTTTGTCATCAGAGACTTCCGGCAGGGCGCTTGCTCACCTCGAACGCTGCCGCCTGACTTGGGGATCGGCGACCACGGAGCCGTCCTCCCGACCGTCCTGCGCCTTCGTGTCGGTCTCCGTCACCGGATTATCTCGCGAACAGGACGACCCCACGAATTCGGTAACCCATTGGCATTGCATGGGTGTTTCACGCCGTCCCGTGGCCGTCGAGGGGCGCTCGAAGAGAGACGCAGGCCATTCAGAGACCCATTCTGCGTCAAGCTCCCAGTCTCCGAAGGGCGGACGGCCCTGCCAACGCCCTTTGAAACAAAAGGAAAAAAGGCCCCACTCGGGGCCCTTGGACGGATTCAGCGTCTGAATGTGGCGGATGGGGTGGGATTCGAACCCACGGTACGGTTTCCCGTACGCTGGTTTTCAAGACCAGAGCCTTAAACCACTCGGCCACCCATCCTTGTGCGGCTTCGTATATACTGATCAGGTGAAGTGCAAGATACCTCGAACGTGAAATGCGTGGTCGTGACACCCTTGTCGTTCCGGGGGGCATGCAAGGGGGGATGAAGGTTTGCGCACAAGCCGCAGCGCTGGCAGGCAGCCGGTATGCGCAGTGGTCATCCTGAATGACGCGCAAAAAATATACCCGGAAGGGTCCGCAATAACAAAGCCTTCCGGGCATATCGGTCAGATCGGGTTCACGATCATGACCACAAGGGTGTAAACCAGCACCCCAGCAAAAAATGCGGCTATCAGCCACAGGCGCAGCGTATCCATATCCGGACTCCTGAATGATTCTGAAATTCGCGGGCTTCAGCCGGATGGAACAGGTGGCGCGCGCGTCCATGCGGAATGCCGGAACACGGGTTTTGCGCCGCGCAGCAGGTCCGGAGCCGACCGCATCTGCCAGTACCGGCAGGGCCAATCAAGCAGCACGCGCGATCCGCCATCATGCCCGGATGTGATGTCAGGTGTATCAGGGCGTTCAGAGCGCAAGGACTGGCGCGCGCAGGACTCGGTCTGGAAGGCCTTGAGCGTGGTGTCATGGGCCGCCAGTGCTGCGACCATGTCTGCATTGGGGAGCACCCCCGGAACGAGGGTGCAGAGCACGATAATCCTGATGAACCGGACCAGAGCGTTTTTCAAGGACAGGCCCCTTTGGGGTGCGACACATCGGACGCATTTTCTCTGGCTAATTACGCCCTGCAATGACGGATATGCAATCGGGCAAATGACCAGGCCGGTTGCACGCCTGTCACTTCCGCTTGATCATGGGCAAGCTGGCCGTCTGCGACAGGACCAGCGCGCGCAGCCCGCCTGTTGATTTCGCATAGTCGGGACGCAGACAAACCGGTTCCAGCCATGTTTTGCAACCTGCGCCCACGGTGGTCACGTTACGCAAGTGGAATATTTACACGTTCAAAGGCCGGAAACCACCATCATGGCGGCTGTTCAGCCGATCATCATATGTTCCTTGCCGATCAGGTCATAATGCCGTTTCAGCCGTTGCAGGGCGATACGCAGCACAATCTTGCCGGATCGCGCGGACCATCCCAATGCATTCTCAGCGGATTCCACGCCTTCCAGGTGGCAGCAGCAGCGCAAGGCAATATCCGCCAGCCCCGGTCCAAGCTCGCGCAGCACGTCCTGTACCCGCAGCCGGGCGGCGCGTGTGCCGGGTTTGGCAATATTGGCCCCGTGCAATCTGCGATCCTCCAGCGCCTTGACGAACTGCTCGGACGGTTGCAGCGCCATCCCGTCCAGTTGCGCCATCGCGAAATCCTCGCGCAGGCGTTCTGCCGCGCTGACAAGTGCGGGATGCAGGAACATCTCGCCGGATTTTTCGCGCCTGCGTGCAAGAATGCTGACAGGGCTTTCGGCCTGCCCGTAGCGCGCACGGCGGCTGGGATATTGCCCGCCGGATGACGGCGCGCACCGGTCATTGGCCCCATGCGTCAGAAGCGCTGCTTCGCCGGTTGCGGTAATGCTGTAGCAGGACACCCGGCCGGGGCGCGAACAGGCAATCCAGTCCCGCAGCGCCATGATTTCAGCAATATTGCGGTCCAGTACCGCAATGCGGGCTGTCTGTCCGGTGGCGGTTTCCAGCATCACCACTGCCTTGGGCATATCCGGCGCAACCACAAGCACCGCGCCCGGCGTTGTCAGATGACGCAGCACATCTATGGTCTGGTCATCATTCCCCGCGTCCGCCTGATCAACGGGTACGGTCACGGGGCGGGCAATGGTCATGGCAGCTTCCCTTGCATATTGGCTGGTGGACGACCGGCGCATTGCCGCGTCCAACCGGCTGAGGGCTTCATCGACAAGCGGATCGTCCCTACGGTTTTCAAATCTGCGCACCTGTCGCATGATCGTGGATGCGTGGCAGCCGCGACTGCGCGCAAGGGCACGCAGGGACATGCCACCTGCCGTATGCGACAGATACACCCTGACCCCTTCGGGCACCCAGTCCGGGAACATATTGGCGGGGGACGGGTCGCTTGGTGCAGACAGACAAGGCTTTGCTCTCATCGGGATCAGGCTCCTCCTTCATAACCCCACCACCTAAAATTGCATTGGTTACCGATTTCTAAACAATCGAGGCTCATTGATCATGAAACAGAAACAATAAACCCTGCTGAACGCATCGCGCGGTCCTCGGCATGCTGGCGCAACACCGCGAATTTCATGTCAGAATGATCGCTACCGACGATTCAGGAGTTGAAGAATGAAACCATTGCGCACCACGCTGGAAACAACAATCCGCCCTCGCCTTTTGGTTGTGGCAGCGCGACACGCCATGACTGACTACCACCGCGACAGGATGCTGCCGAAGCTGCTGGGTCTGCCACTGGCCAGCGCCCTGCCCCCCTTGCAGGACGTGCTGGAGCGCCTGACCCTGAGCGAAGCCATGATGGAACAGGCGCGGCGGCACCATGATGCAGGATGGCGCCCGTCCGAGCACGTTCTGGTAATGGCGGCGCTGATGTCGGAAACCCTGTATCTGCAAGGGTCACAGGCCCGGCCCCACCATGCGTTGCATGAAGCACATGACATGCCCCCGCAAGCCGCATGCCGCTGACCGCGCAGGGTATTTTCGCCGCCCGTCGCTACGCGCTACCCGGCGGATTCCGGCAGGGCCGCCGCACGCAGCGCATCAAGCGCCATATCCAGAACTTCAGTCCCTGCGCCCTTGCGATGGGCATTTTCCGACAGCGCACGGCGCCATGCGCGCGCGCCCGGCTGGCCAGAAAACAACCCCAGCATATGGCGCGTCACGCTGGCCAGACGCACACCTTTGGCCAGTTCCTGCCGGATATAGGGGCGCATCGCGTCCACCACGGCAAAGACATCCCTGCCCGGCGCACTGTCCCCGAAGATCAGGCGATCGGCATCTTGCAATATATCTGCGGGCCGCTGATAGGCCGCCCGCCCGATCATCACCCCGTCCAGCCCCTGATCCAGCAGCGCGCGCGCCTGCGCCAGCGATGTGATCCCCCCGTTGACGGAGATATGCAGATGCGGGAATTGCGCCTTCATTGCCAGCACAAGCGGGTAATCCAGTGGTGGCACTTCGCGGTTATCCTTGGGCGACAGCCCTTGCAGCCACGCCTTGCGGGCATGAATGATGACGCGCGTCACCCCGGCTTGCGACAGGGTGTCCAGAAAGGCGGGCAACACTGTTGCGGGGTTCTGTTCATCCACGCCGATGCGGCATTTCACTGTCACTTCTGCGGGGGAGGCCGCGATCATCGCCGCGCAAATTTCGGCAACAAGGGTGGGATTTTCCATCAGCACTGCGCCAAAACTGCCCGATTGCACCCTGTCAGACGGGCAGCCGCAATTCAGGTTGATTTCCCGGTACCCCGCCTGCCACCCCAGATGCGCGGCCTGCGCCAACTCGCGCGGGTCGGACCCGCCAAGCTGCAACGCAACCGGATGTTCAGCGGGCGCATGTTCCAGCAAATGCAACGCCCCCCCACGCACCAGCGCCGGCGCGGTCACCATTTCAGTATAAAGCAGACTGTGCCGCGACAACAGCCGATGGAAAAACCGGCAATGCCTGTCGGTCCAGTCCATCATCGGCGCGCAGGATAATCTAGCGTGTTGGTTTATTTGCATTTTTTGTGTATCTTCAAACTGTTGGCGGCGGATGCTGCTACGCTGGAATACGCCCCAATATCACCGATATTTGCCCCTCTACGACGACTCATTGCACACATGAGCCGCACACGAAAATAGCCTCTATCACCAAGTTACCTTCCGGTGCCTACCGGGTCCAGATCAGTCGAAAAGGCGACTCACGCGAGCGAGACATTTTTGCGTCGCGACGACGCCCGGAAATGGGCGCGTCAGGCCGAGACTCTGGTCGATCAGGGGCTGCCGCCCAACAGATCGTCTATTGCCCGTCTGCACACATTCGGCGACCTGGTTGACCTTCATATAGCCGATATGTGCGCTGTAGGGAAACCACCTCGTCGAAGCAAGGCGACAACGCTTGCGTCTTTGAAGCGCGAGCTGGGCATGCAAAAACCTCCGCGGCGGGGCCAGCGGAGGTTTCGCAAGTATCGTTGGTTGCGGGGACGTGTAGCCAACGCTACTTGCGATTGGTTGAGCGCCAAACTCCAAAACTCGCAGCATAGTGTAACTCTTTGTCGTCGTTTGGAAAATCCTGTTTTCGAAGCTCGCACAGCTCGCATCAACTGCAGAGGCCGGTCAGTTTCCGAACGGAGTGACAGCCGTACTGGTGACTAGTTGAACAGCGCTTCCAGCGCTGATCGGTGCGCCGCATGCTTGGCCAGGTTGTCGCTCTTCAGTTTCTCCAGATTGATCAGCTTCCAACGAACCGCAGGCAGGTCAGCCGCCCGCGACCGCTCGATAGCGTCAAAGTCGGGCGCACCGTCATGCAGGCTCAGAAGAAACGCCCTGGCCTTTTCGTCAAGACGAGACCGGATGTCCGCGACCAGCCGTCTGCGGGTTTCGAGCAGATCATCAAGGCTGATACGTGTCTTCGTCATGCCTTCGAACTCTTTCAAATAAGGCTGGTCCAGGTCGATAAAATTCGGGGTCAGAAGTTCATGCGCCGGGCGCGATGAACAGGCGATGTAGATCAGGAAGGTCCGGAACAGATCTTCCGTCAGACCCTCATTTTCATAGAGCAGCCTGATGTCATAAAGATCACGCGGATGCTGCCGGTCCACTGCGGCATGCAACTTGCCACCGAACAGGTCTTCGAAGGAAACGACCTGCATCTCGGCATAGCCGAATTCATCCTCCACCGCATCTGACACCGGGCGCATCTCAGGATCGTGGACAACGCCACGCATGACAGGCGAGGTTTCGATCTTGATCTCGGCGCCGCCCAGACGAACGAGAACGCGGGTGGCGCCCCCTCCCCCACCCTGAATGCGTTGCGTCTGTGACCCGGCTATGCTGCCATCGATGGCAGCGGCCATACGATCCATCGCCTTGTTGATTTCGGCCAGGCTTTCGCGGCGATCCCTGATCGGCAGGTATGTCAAATCGATATCGACCGACAGGCGAGGCAGATCACGATAGAACAGGTTGATCGCTGTGCCGCCTTTGAGCGCAAATGCCTTTTCCTTGGCAACATGTGGAAGCAGGCGCACGAGCAGCGCGACCTGGGCTTCATACTCCTTACGCGCCATCGCCAGCCCCGGTCGCTACGAAATTCTCCGGCACCATGATACGGTAGCGCGGGTGTATCCGGCCTCCCTTGACCAGAGCGCGGTCACCACTGCCGAGATTGAATTCCCCGGCATCAAGACGTTTGCGCCAGGGATGATCGTGGCGATCGGCAAAAACGAAGAACAGCCGCTTCACCTTGATCTTCCTGCAACTGTGCAGCAGCGCCGACAGCAACTTCGGCCGCAGCGTCGTCAGGCTCTCGAACACCATGTCGAGGTTGTGGAAGCTCTCGCGGTCGGGCAACTCGTCCATGGCTTCCAGGAGCGCCCGCTCGGGAGACGACATCCTGAGTTGCCAGTCCCAGGGATGGATTTGCCCTGCATCCTCGCTATCATCGGGAAGACCAAGCTGCGGATCGTCAAAGAGGGACCTGTTGCGCGTCTCAATCGGCGCGTTCAGCGGCAGCTTCGAAAGCCAGTTCGGTATGGCTTCGCCATAGACCCATACCGGGGCGTTGCCGCCCAGACGCAGGTAGTGGCCGTGCCCCTGCTGGGCGAGCGCCGTCATGCCGCCGACATGGACATCGTAGCGCATGATATGCTGGACGGAGAGCAGGCAGATCTTCCAGTCGATCATATCCGACGCAGAAGCGCCCGGAGTCGGGCGACGGAAAACGCCGCGGGTCAGACGCTCAAGCCAGCCGCGCTTGACATAGTCGCGAAAGCTCTCATAGGCGATGCCATGGGCGGTGAGCCACGCCGCATCGACCAGATACCCGGAGGGCACTGCATCAAGGACCTTCTTCAGGTTTTGCGCTCTTTCGGCCATCATGACGCCTATAATGGCACTTTTCCAAAGCGCATGCCATATATCTCTTTAAGAAACTCCCAAATCCAGCGCTCCAGGCACTCTAACCAGGGATTTTCCAAGGAAGCCCGGAGCGTACGACACCCCCTGCAGCCCGGGACATGTCGTGGTGGTTCGAAAAGACCGACATACGTCGGCGATATCTCGCGGGCCAAAACTGCCACTCAGCCTCCTCGTAAGCAACGCCACTTCACGGGATTTTTCTGCTGTCAGCTGCATTCACGCAAAAATATATCAATGTTGTGGCATCATCGTCGTGGAGGGCGGACTGCTGACTGTGATGTTGCGGCATTGCATCCGCAGGATTTTGCTAAAGCGGCCGGTTGTTGCGTTGAACTCGACGGGGGGCAGTGCGCAAGAAACGGAATTTGCGAAGTCGTGACGATGTCAGAATAACGGTCCTTGAGACTATCCTGAACCATGCGCCTTAACGTGACGACTTCTCGAAGAAGAGATCAACGTATATACATCAACGATATGTTCCCGCCCGTAACAGGGCTTCCAACGGGCCCCTTTTCCCGGATTTGGTGACGAGTCCTATCGTGAGAACAGCCAGAACCGAAATGAGCAGGCCAACCGGAGCCAAACCAGCAAATCCTATCCGGCCGAACAGTCCTAGGCCATAGCCGCCAAACACAAAACCCGCAAGAATACCCTGCAGAACATAGACTGATAGCGAATTCTGGCCCGCTGCCACCAACACAGACGGCAGGGCAATCCGATCGTTCAACGTCAGCATCAGGTGCAGATAGACGGCTGCAAGCATCGGCCCTCCGACCGCGATGCAGACAAACCCCAAGAGTTGCGGGACTTCTTGTTCTGCCGGGAACAATCCCCCCATCGAGGCAGCATAGGCAATGTTGAGCGGAACCCCCGCCAACAGGAGCCATGGGAGTGAGCGTCGCAGCGCTGCCCTGCCGGGGCTGCCCGTGGAAAAAAACTGCGTCTTGGCGGCGGCGAGTCCCATGGCGAAAGCCCCAAAGGCCAAAGGTCCCTGAAACAGGAGGAGAAAGCCCAGAGTTCCAGGCCAGTCGGCCAGCCGTGCCTGTGTCGCCTGGAAATAGCTACCGCCGAGTCCGGGGCCGGTGACTGGCGCGAACTCCTGGGGAAGCATCACGGCGAGGGTGACGAGGAAAACAGCGGCAAGCGGAACCATGCAATAGGCAACGCGCATGAGGGTCCGGGGCGACCGCGCATGGAGTGGCCAGATCAAGACGCCCAGAAGCGCGTAGATGAGCAAGATGTCGCCAGTGAACACGAGCACCGCATGAAGGCAGCCCAGAGCCGCAAGGCCGAACATGCGGCGCCCAAACCGGCCTGCGAATGACACGCCAGCACGACGCGCGGACTGTTCCTGAACGTGAATTCCCCAGCCAAAGAGAAATGAGAACAGCACAAAAAACTTAGACTGAAGCAAGGCTTCGATAAGGAATGCCGCGATCTGGTCGGCACCGCTCAAAGCCGGGGACAGGGCAACGTCGACCGGCAAGCCAAGGAAGACGACGTTCACGATGCAAATGCCGATCAGTGCCAGTAATCGGATCAAATCGACGGAGGTATTGCGATTGGGTATCGGCATGGTATTCTCCGGTTGAGCGGTTGCTCAAGCCATATTGAGCAATCGCTCAACGCCGTCAAGGAGGTTGTTTAGTGCCCGTCAGTGATAAAAGTGCCCCGAGCCGCCGGGAACAACTCGTCGAGGCCACCATCGCGCTTGTTCTCGAAGTTGGTCTGCGCGCCGTCAAAACCCGTGACGTGACCGAGAGGGCTGGCGTTGGCACCGGGCTTTTGAACCACTATTTCCGCTGGCCGGAACTCAGGGCGCTGGCTTGGGCGCGACTGTTTGAAGAGGTGACACAGAGCCAGTTCGCCAGTTCGGGAGACCCAAGGGAAGATCTGGAAAGATATTTCACAACAGCCTTCACAATGGATTCACGCCGTTACTGGCACCTTTGGATGGAGGCGGCGGAACTCGCTGCGACGGATGAGCCCATGAAGACCGTATTCGCCAAGATGAGTGTGCATTCACGCGGTGGCCTTTGCGATCTGCTTCGTGCAGGTTGCGCAAAGGGTATCTGGAACCTGGAGAACCCGGAGGAAACGGCTATCCGCCTCAGTGCAATGTATGACGGCCTGGCAGGAATGCTCTTGTCACCAGCGGAAGAAATGCACCCCGAAAAGGCTGAAGCGCATCTGCGCAGGGCCTTTGCCAACGAGTGCCGCGGGCTGTAATGCGAGGCGGTATGGTCCTGCAAATGCTGCCAATTGTCCAATGCTATTGCTCCCCCAACCGACTACGGTGATTGGAATCGCCCACCCCTGTTAGGACAGTAGCCCGGTCACGCTTGGCACCGGCAACCGACATTGACACAGACTTCGGACACATAGTACGTTTAATCGTATTAACGTACTATGTGGGCGTTTCCGATGGACGACAAACCCGATCTCGCTGCACGTGTTGCGGCACTGGAAGAAGCCGTGGGTCTGTTGCAGAAAGCTGGATCTCGCCTGCCGCTTGAGCGCTTGCGCAACGAGGCCCCTGCCGGTGGCTCAGTGCAGTTTGGAGGCACCGTCGATATGCCGGGGCCATCGCGGGTGGACTGGCAGATGGGCCATCCGGCGCACGGACTTCTGCACTGCGACTGGACCGAGATCGCGCATGTCCTTTCCGCTCTGGGACATCCGATCCGACTGTCTTTGCTGCAAACGGTGCTGAACGGTACATCCGAGACCGCTTCACTCGCCGAGACGCTGTGTGAGGGCACCACAGGGCAGCTTCATCACCATTTGCGCGAACTGACTGCCACAGGATGGTTACGCAACGAGCGGCGTGGCCGCTACTCGATCCCGCCAGATCGGGTTGTTCCACTCTTGGTGATCGTCGCTGCGGCAGGAGGGCCACAAACCGGGCAGGACGCGCCATGACCGTCGCTGACAGCTTTGCCTGCACAGTAACAATCCGGTTCGACCCTTGGGGATATGCGGGCGATGACGCGCTGGAAGTGCTGTTGCCGCTGCCCTCGGATGACGGGTATCAACGCATCCTCAACCTTGATGCGCCAAAGGGCCAGGAGTTCATGGATGTGCATGGCCACCGTCGGCTGATACGGCTGGAACATGGTCAAGTCGCCACTGTCACCGCAAGGATCGAAACACAGCGGTTGGCACTTGGCAGCTATCTGGATTTGCCACCGCCAGGTTCTGCCGACCTCGACGAAGGTCCGATGACCGTTTCACATCCCGCATTGTATGATCTTGCACTCCGCAGCCTGGCCGGGATCGCAAACCATTCAGAGCGCATCTCTGCGCTGGCCCGGGCTACGGCGGATGCGCTGCGCTACCAGTATCCGCGCGACGCGCGCGGAGCCGCCACATCGCTTCGGCGCGGCTCGGGCGATTGCGGTGAATACGCCTTTGTATTCGTGGCGCTTTGCCGCGCTGCCGGTATTCCGGCGCGACCTGTGTTCGGGCTGATCACGGCACCCTGGATGGCCACGCCCCATGCCTGGGCCGAAGCCTGGGACGGCGACGGATGGCTGCCCGTCGATCCCAACCTCGTGCGTGAGGGCGGATATCTCGGGCCCATTCTGGACACCGGCGCAGCAACGCGAAACCATGTCGGCGCGCTCGACCCCTACCGCATGGTGCTGTCGCGGCATACGGGGCTGCCGTGGCCGGGTGCTGTGCGACAGATCTCCTCCGACAAGGTCGAAGGTCTGAGCCTCACACTGGACGGGCTCGGGCCTGTCACCTTCTGGCACGAGGCGCCCCATTGGCGGGGAAAGCCTGTGGTGCCGTTTCTTCAGATGCCCTGGACGGTGATCCGCAACCCTGCAAGACCTCATTTCGCCCTCCTGCGTCGCCTGCGCCCATGGCGCTTCAGCATTCGCCAACCCTCACGATATTTGCCGCGCAGCCCCTTCGTGCTGGCCGACATCGTGGCGCTGCACCCGCTAAAGGGTGTCGCCGGGGTTGTTTTGACATCGCTCGCGCTGCCGTTTCTTCCCCCTCTGGCACCTCTGCTGCAAGGTGTGATCTGGGTCTGGTTCGGCGCTTTCGCACTGGGCTTTCTGCGCGGCATGCGGCTTATGCGCCTTCGCTCGCCACTCTGGTCGCGGCTTACGGCAGCGCGCAAACGTAACGGCGAGGTGAAATGAATACCGAAAAATTGAACCTTCAGCCCATTTCCTTTCGCTCTGACGGACTGGCACTTTCGGGCACACTGACCATGCCGAGGATCGCAACACCGGCACCCTGTGTCGTGATGGTGCATGGCAGCGGGCCGCAAGATCGCGATGGCAACATAAAGGGCTTTCGCACCGACATCCTCAGGTACATCGCGGAACATCTGGCTGCGCAGGGTATCGCCTCGCTGCGCTATGACAAGCGCGGCTGCGGTCAGAGCGAGGGGCACTTTGGTACCGCCGGTCTGCTGGAAATGGTCGGCGATGCGCAAGCGGCGGTTGCCTGCGCGGCACGGCAACCCGGCATCTGCCCAGACCGGATCTTTGTTCTGGGACATAGCGAGGGGGCTGTTCTCTGCCCCGATATCTGCGCGGGCGGCGCGTTCACCCGCGGTGCCATCATGCTCTGTGCAAGCCTGCGCAGCCTGGAGGAGGATCTGATCAAGAACGCCGAAGTGCTCAACCGCGACCTGAAAACGCTGAAAGGGCTGAAGGGACGCCTGGCGCGCTGGCTGTTCTACACCAAGGATCCGCAGGCGGTGGTGGCGTCCCTGCGCCAACGGGTCGAAAACACCCGTCGCAGGCGGATGTGGGTTTCCTTTCAACGGGTCAGCACCAAGTTCTACCGCGACACCTTCAATTACAATGTCAGGCAGCACCTTGTGACCTTTCGAAAGCCGATTCTGGCGATCGGGGGCGGCAAGGATTTCCAATGCCTGCCGGAAGACACTCTTGAGATCGCCGAACTGAGCCAGGGACCGGTCATCACCAGGATCATGCCGGACATGAACCACATGCTGCGAAACCAGCAGGAAGAACCAACGATGCTCAACTACAAGGCCCAGAGCGATGAGCCCGTGCTGGACGAGGTTCCTCGCACCGTCGCGCATTGGGTGGCCGGGTTCGCGCCCCTGCAGGCAAGGGGTGACGGTGGCGCGGATCATGGCGGCCCGAGCCCCTCGGCGCCTTAACCCACCCCAGGGGACATGGCAGCTTCCGGCTCCAGATCGAAGTCATAGAACAATTGTGCCGGTGCCGTTTGGGTGCCCATCATGACGAAATCCTCCAATCCCTTCATAATCGAATGAATCAAAAGACCTGCCGCGCTGCAACAAAGGCATTTTCAACAGCATCAGCCCAAACCGATCCTTTGTCTGTGTGCAGCGAACGTCTGTTCTTAGTAGTGCTTGCCTAACTCAAAACAGAAGCGATGTAGCTTTTCAGGGAGGTGCTCCCGAAGGTAGGCTCATCCAACGGCATCGTTTTTCCGTCGATCAAACGGCGGGTCATACAGGCATAGGAGGCGGCGGCTTCTTCCGAGAATCCGAATTCGCGAAACGTATTTTCAAGCGCATCTCGCGGTACTTCCTGAACCTCCACCTTGCGGCCTATCATGTCTGCAAAGGCAGCCGCGACATCGTTGGCAGTATAGCGCTCCGGCCCCTCGATATGCTCGATCCCAACATCGTCTGTGCCTGACATCAGCCGGCGTGCGGCGGCAATTCCGAGATCGGCAGGTGCCACCATCGGTATGGTGAGAGCGGCAGGAAAGAAGCTGGGTAGTGCGCCGTTCTGCTGAACCAGCTCAGCCATACCGGCCCAGTTGCTCATATAGTATCCAGCACGATTGATCGCGGCAGGAATGGTTTGTCTTTTCAGCGCCAGTTCGAACGCGTGCAAGATGGTAAGATCGCCGCAGCATTCACCATCGAAGGCACCATAGGTCGATGCGGCGACGACTTTTTCCAGACCCGACCCATCGAGTGCCGACATTATTGCAGCCACATTTGCGCGTTCTTCCTTGTCGGTGGCGCTTGACGGGGGGGCTGGCGGATTGAGCAAAAAGGCACGCTTGCCTAATCGAAAAACTCCTTTCAGGGCCTCTACGTTGCGAACATCCGCAACGACAATTTTCGCTCCGGCGTCGTACAGGTCTTTCCCGTGGCTTTCGTCGCGCGTTACGATTGTCACTGCTTCGCCTTCGTCCAGAAGCGCGCGCGCGGTTGCCGATCCGACCTGTCCCGTTCCACCAAGTATTATGTACATCCCGATCTCCTTATAGAATCGTGGCCAGAGTCTAGCAGCCAAGTTTGACAGAAAATGTCAGGAATGATTGGTCAGAGGTTCGCGTCGGGTTCGCGCTTGCGATAGTCCGCAAGAAGGCTGTTGCGCGATCGAGGGGTATTCACTTTGAGCACGGTCAGGCTGTCGAGGCGGTCAATGCGAAAATGGCGGAAAGCCGTGCGCAGTTCGCACCATGCCGCGAGCATTTCTACCTTATCGAAAAAACCCAAGGCCACAGGCCAGACAACACGGCAATTCGGGGCCCGACCATCGGTCCTGTAGGCGATTTTCAGCTTCCAGTGATCCCGCATGGCGCGTCTGATCGTCCTGAGTGCGTCCTGTCGGACTATCTCAGGCGGACCTACAGTAAGTCCGTTCTGCATCATCTGCGCTTCGGCATGGTCTCCCATCCCGTCCGTGACCTTAAGCAATGCGGTGTCCGCCGCCTTCGCGATCTCGCTATCGCCACGCGCACGCACGAATCGCAGACCCAACAGAAGGGCATCCGCCTCGTCGCGCGTGAACGCCATCGACGGCAGAAAGAAGCCCGGACGCAAGATGAAGCCCGTGCCTGGCTCGCCTTCGACCGGAACGCCCAGCACCAAAAGCGTTTTCATATCCCGATAGATGGTGCGCTCGGAGACACCAAACTGTTGTGCCAGAGATCTCGCCGTTACGGCTCTGCGCCGCTCGCGGAGGGTCTGAAGAAGCAGAAGAAGACGGCCTGATCGTTGCATTCGACAATCATAGCTGGCTAAAGGATTTACAGAAAGCTGCCTTTCAGTAAACGGCAGCAAAGTCCGCACCCCTATCATATTCGCCCGGATTTCGCTGCGGCACCAGCCGAATGGCGGCACTGGGTATCTTGCTGGCCATAATCGGGCGCGATCCCATTGGCGGGCCTCTGCGCGAAAGAACCAGTCCGTGGCCCAGCCCCAGAACACCCGCCCACCGATGCTGCAAATATGCGACAGACTAAGGCAGGCATTCGCCAAGGGCAGTCCAAACCCCGCCCCAAGGCGCAGGAATTCTATCAGGTGAGTCCATAGGATGAACTGTGCCCCGTTATTCAACCCGCTGGCCAGATTGTTACGGCCCAGAACCGGATTGCGCAGCAGCACCCAGATGGCAGACAGCTCGCTGCGCACAGTCACACGCGGAACCTGATAGGCGACATGCTCGCGTGGTAAAAACAGAAAAGCCAGGCCGCATGCCGCTGTCACCGCGCCGGTGGCGACGACAACGACTTGCCATCCCAGTATCGGGGCCAGTAATGCAGCGCTTGTACCCAGTGCGCCCCCTAGCGGCACACCAGTCTGTTTAATTCCCATCAATGTGGCGCGTATCGAGGCCGGATACCAGAGCATGACGGCCCGACCCGCTGCGGGATTCACAAGGCTATACCCGCAACCGATCAGTAACATACCCCCAAGTGCAGGGCCGATACTCTGAGCAGATGCGAATACCATGACACCCGCCGCCATGATCCATCCGGCCAGAAACAGCGATCCGCGCACCCCGACCATGTCGCTGCAACGTCCGGCCGGAATTGACAGCAAGGTGATGCCCAAGGCGTAGGCGCTTGCGATGAGCCCGATCTCGACGGCGGAGTAGCCAAATTCCGCAGAGATCAATGGGGCGCACGCCAGAACCACCAGCAAATTCATCGCGCCAAGACAATGCGCGCCGACGAGCAAACCAAAGTGCGGCCAAGCCTGCTGAGGGCCAATCGGTGAAACAGACATGGCGAACGTGCCTTGTGATCAGAGTGTCGCCGAAGGTAATCGCATCAGATCGGTTGCACCATCCAAAACCCACGTGATTCCGCACCCAGCCTCAATTACAGAACTAAAGACCAGAATTCAGATAAAAGTAAGTTAATTGGGCTTCAAGTTCACAGCCTTTCGGAGAGAACGACTTTCTTGATGCTGTTACCGTAGTCTGACCTTGAAAATGACGCACTCACGCTCCGAACCGCTTCGGGCACAGACAAGTCTGAGATTAACAGCACGACGTCACGAAAATAATCACACAGAGAGATCGGGGCCAACCTGATGCCGGATAGCGACTGATGCTGCTTGCTGCAGCGCAACCCAACAAGGAAGAAAGACATGTTCCATATCACATCCAAGCTCAAAGGCTCTACCGCAGTCATTGCGACTGCCACAATGGTGCTGGCCCCTGTATTTGCGAGTGCAAGCCCATTGGGGAGTGACCCGATCCGACTGGTCATACCATTCGGTCCGGGCGGCGGCAGCGACATCACCGCGCGCGTCCTGTCAGCCACTGCGCCAGAGTTTTGTGGCCCGCGGATTGACGTGGTCAGCATGTCCGGAGCTGCTGGCCTTGAGGCGGTAAATTTCGTACGAAGCGCTCCCGCCAATGGCCACACGCTGCTGGTGTCGGATTATGGCCCTGTCGTGACATCGGGCTTTGTCGATGAAGTTGATTGGTCCCATGATGACTGGCAGCCTGTCATGAACTTCACCGAGTGGCTGCCGACTGTCTACACACGCCCAGACCATGATATCCAGACGATCGAAGATTGGGTCGCCGCTGCTGAATCTGACCCCGGCAGCATCACGTTTGGTCACGCAAACCCCCTCGGCCTGGTCCACCTTCCGTTGATCCTGTTTGAAATGGAGACAGGACTTGAAAACATCCATGTACCCACGTCTGGCGGCGGTGAAACCCGCAGCCTGATTATGGGCGGCCACATCGATCTGGGCATGACATTGCCCGCCAGCATTGCGTCCGAAGTTGCGTCTGGTGAGTTGACAGCACTTGGTGTTTTCTCGGAAGAACGCTCGGCCGTATTGCCTGACACGCCGACGTTCCGCGAAGCTGGATATGATGTGGTATTGCCGGCGTGGCTCATGGTGATTGCGACCTCTGACGTTCCCGCAGAGACTGTCGAGTTCTTGCAAGATTGCTTCATGGAGGCACTGGCCTCCCCCACCGCAGTGGCAATGAGTGACCGCGTCAATGCCGGGATCGAGCCCATGAATTCGGAGGATTCTACCGCGCTTTATCAAGCGACGGTGACCTCGATCGAAGGCATCCTCCGCAATATCGGCGAGATCGACTGATCCGCCCTCAGGCTCCCGCAGTGACAACTCGCGGGGGCCAATTTCAACACAGGATCCCGGCGCCTTGTACACCGGCGTGTCCAGTATATCACAATAACAGGATTAAGGCGGTCCCTCATGATGCTGGAAGCCTTTGTTGACGCGCTCCACCTCGCTTTCAGTCCCGAAGTCATCCTGTATGTAGCAATCGGGGTGTTCATGGGGGTCACGCTTGGCGCAATCCCCGGCCTGAGCGGCGACATGGCGATTGCGATCTTGCTGCCGATTGTTTTCTTTCTTGAACCGGCTGCCGCACTTGGCCTGCTCACGGGCATCTACAAGGGGGGGATGTTTGGCGGCTCCATCTCGGCCATATCCTTCGGCGTGCCGGGCACGCCCGGATCTGCCGCGACGGCCATTGACGGCTATCAGGCGAAACTGAAAGGATACCCGAACAAGGCCCTGAACACGGCGCTTTATTCGTCAGTCATCGGCGATACCACGAGCGATTTCGTACTGATCTTTCTGGCGCTTCCGCTCGCGATTGTGGCGCTGACATTCGGACCGGTGGAATTCTTCGCGCTTTACGCCTTTTCGCTTTTGCTGATCTCGGCGCTGACCAAGGGCAAGGTTGCCAAAGGTGTCGCAATGGCGGCACTGGGTATCTTGCTGGCCATGATCGGGCGCGATCCCATTGGCGGGTCCCTGCGGCTGACTTTCGGCATTCCCGAGCTTGCAGGCGGGTTGGCTCTGATCCCTGTGCTGGTGGGTATTTTTGCAGTTTCCGAACTGATCATCCAGCTTGCGAAAGCATGGATGGAACGGGCACGTCGCATTGTTGACGATACCAAACAGCAGGCGCAGTCGCTACTCGGAGATTACGATGCGAGCAAGGACAAGCTGTCCTTTGCAGAGTTTCGCGCCACGATGAGGGCGACGTGGATCGGCACGACAATGGGCACGCTGATCGGGGCCTTGCCGGGCGCGGGCTCATCTCTGGCCGCCTTCATCAGCTATGGTCTGGCGCAGCGCTTTTCGCGCAAACCAGATGAGTTCGGTAAAGGCTCCCTGGAAGGGGTCGCCGCAGCCGAGGCAGGCAACAGCGCAACATCGGGCTCCACATTAATTCCGCTGTTTGCCTTTGGTATTCCAGGCAGTGCCACCGCTGCACTATTTGGCGCTGCATTTATCCTCATGGGGATGACACCTGGCCCAAGCCTGATCAATGATCATACCGAGGTGATCTATGCGCTGTTCCTGATCCTGATCTATGCCAATATTATCAATCTTGGTTTGTCTCATTTCCTGCTGCCGCTGTATTCCAAGATTGCGATGATCAAGTCACGGATCTTGTTGCCGATTGTTTGTGTGCTGGCCATTCTGGGTACATTTGCCGCTGGAAATTCGGTGATTGATGTCTGGGTGTTGCTGTTTGCCGGATTGTTGGGCGTTGTGCTGCGGATCTATAACTTTCCGCTGGCCCCGCTGATCCTTGGCTTTATCGTGGCACCGGGTGCCGAGCGAGCGTTGCGCCAGTCCTTGCTGATCGGGCGCGGCGAATGGACTCATCTGCTCTCGAGCCCCATCGCGCTTGGTCTGTATGCGGTCGCGGCCATCATGATCTTTACCTTCACGATTGTCATGCGCGAGCGTAAATAACCCCAGTTCCGAAAGGGTGCCAAAGATGAGAAGTGCCATATCCACTGCATTTACCCGTCTGGATTTCTATACAGGTCTGGTCACTATTCTGGTAGGCGCCATTGGTCTGCTGGACATCGCTTATGGCAGTTGGCGACCGGGGCCTGGGCTGGGGCCGCATGCCTTCCCTCAGCTGGCCTATATCACACTTATCATCGCAGGACTGGCAATCTGGGTTGATGTGATACGCGGCAAATCTGACGAACATCCAGAGAATCTGCGTGCCATCCTCATCACTGGTGTGGGACTGGTCGCGATCGGAATGGGCATGTTCTGGCTGATCGGAAAACTAGGGCTGATCGTAAGTGTCGCCGCAACGCTGATCGGGTCAAGTTTCCTGCTGACGCGTGACCCACTGCGGCACTGGCCAAGCACGATAGTCGTCCCCATCATCGCCACGGCAGTGATCTGGTTGCTGTTTGTTCAGTTGATCAACATACCGCTGCCGCGAGGCTTATTGTTCTGAAGCAATGATGTTTCTATGAATCAGAGATGCCGCTGTGCCGACAATGAACGCAGTATCGGCATAACCAAGCGAATTCCTTTCGAGATCATGCAGCGATTTTTGCAAATTGCCATTCCAGGACAGACGGACATCTTCATATGGCACCAGAACAACCGTCGGGCAATACGCTGGCTGTTCCTTGATGCTGCGTGGCGCGTAGGTGGCCGCTTCAGATCATACCGCCGACTGCCTGACAGTCCGCAAAGGGCCGGACACGTCGAACTGGCCGGGATATGCGCTTGGGGCAAATCGTGAACTGATACAGGTGAACGGCAGCCTGCTCGCGGTATACGGCTGAGCGGCTATTCCATCTTGGCATCATCGGGAGTGAATTTGCCGCGCCGCCACCGGGCGCGAGGAGTCCAGAAGCGACATTGATCGACCTGCGTGGTTAAACGGTGCATCACGGTCACTCTCCTACGACCATGACCTTTGCAGCTTCGTTCCTGATGTCCTTGCTTGCAAACGCACTGGGAGAAATGCCCTCGTGCCGGACAAATGACGCCTGCTTCAGCGCTGATGGTCTTGTTGGTGGTGTCGTCATAGACGCAACTGCGAACGCCGCCTTCGCGGGACGTGCGATCCTGTCACTTCACCTGACAAACGCGAACTCGCAAGAACCCGCCAGAACGCGATATTTCGCGATCAGAACATGAACACACACTGCACACGGCATCTCATAACATATTGATTTTCATAAAGTATCCATCTAGTCCACCATCGGCACAATAGATAGTCTGGCGTTTTGATTCATTTGCATTTTTTGTGTATCTTCAAACTGTTGGCTCTGGGCCATGCGACGCAGGAATACGCCCCGAATTTGCCCCCGCTACAACGACTCTTTGCATACATGAGCCGCAAACCGAAAATGACCTCTCTCACCAAGTATCCCCATCCCGTGCCGGCCCTTGGCCCGGACTAGACGTGGTGCCTGCAAGCGCGTGCCTTTCCCGCCTCAAGACCTTTGGTGACGTCTTCGGCCCCCACATAGTCGATATGTGCGACCTGGGCAAACCGCCGTACCGCAACCTGCCTGCAAATCATCAAATTACCCCGCAGGACCGCGGCGGTTATACAAGCAGGGCAAGTGCAATGCCCCTGCCCGCTAAATTTAAGAAGTAGTATCCGGTTAACACCCGGCATCCATGCATCCGCCCTACCCTTCCGGTTACCGTCAGCAAGGGAGGATGCAAGATGGCGAAGATCCTGATGATCACCGGCGATTTCACCGAAGACTATGAAACCATGGTTCCGTTCCAGACACTTCTGGCATGCGGCCACAGCGTTGATGCCGTTTGCCCTGACAAGAAAGCCGGGGATACGGTCAAGACAGCCATTCATGATTTCGAGGGCGACCAGACCTATTCCGAGAAGCCGGGCCATAATTTCGCGCTGAACGCGGATTTTGATGCCGTCGATGCAGCCAGCTATGACGCGCTGGTTGTGCCGGGTGGCCGGGCACCGGAATATCTGCGGATGAATCCCGAAGTTCTGGCCAAAGTGCGCCATTTCTTCGAGGCCGACAAGCCAGTCGCCGCGATCTGCCACGGGGCGCAGTTGCTTGCCGCCGCTGGGGTGCTCAAGGGGCGGACCTGCTCGGCCTATCCGGCCTGCGCCTATGAAGTTACGGCCTCTGGCGGGACATTCGCCGATATTGCGGTGACAGAGGCGGTAACCGATGGCAATCTGGTCACTGCGCCCGCATGGCCCGCGCATCCCGCGTGGCTGCAGCAGTTCATGGCGCTTCTCTGAACGCCAACGGAAACAGGAGGCCCTGCGATGTGCGAACTTTTCATCAAGGCGGATGCCGCGCAATGGCAAAGCCGCACCCACAGTTTGCGCATCGACGGGGTCGCCACCTCTATCCGGATTGAGAACCATTTCTGGGACACGCTGACGGAGATCGGTGCGCGCGACGGGATGAGCGTTGCGCAGCTGATCACCCGCCTCTGGCATGAGGCGATGGATGCCGATCATGATCTTGGCAATTTCACTTCATTCCTGCGGGTATGCTGCGCGCGCTACCACGCGCTGATCGCCGATGGCGAAATCTCTGCCGATCCCGGTGTGCCGATTGCGGGACATCCGGCGCAGGACATCCTTATGAGAGAGGCAGCACGGCGCGGCCTTCGCATGAATTAGCGACACTTGCAGTTTCCGCGCTTCAGCAAGATACGGAATGCCCCGGTGGCCATGCCCGCCTGAGTCATCTTTCCACATTTGCCCGCGTCAGGCCGGGTGCCCCCCATCCCAGCGTCATGCCCATAGCGGCGAAAAGAACGGCCGCCATGCCGGACAGCTGAATCGGCGCCAATGTGACCCCGAATGCAATTGCGTCGATCGTGATGGCTGACACCGGATAGACAAAGGAAAGGGCGCCTTGCAAATGTGTCGGCAGTTTCTGGATTGCACCATACATCAGGATATAAAGCAGACCAGTATGGATGACGCCCATGCCAGCCAGCATGAGCCAGCTTTGATAATCTGTCGGCAAATCAGTGAAACCGACGAAGGGCGCCAGCATCACGACACCAACCGAAACCTGAATCAATGTGATGAGATGCGGGCGCATCCCCGTAAGTTTCTTGGTAATCACTGCAGCAACCGCCCACAAGAATGCCGCGCCAAGCGCCAACAGGATGCCAGTCAGATAATCGGTGCCGACATAGACAGCGTCGGGCCGGTTTTGCGTAATTGCAATAACACCGACAAAGGCAACACCAAGCAATCCGATTTTCCTGATCGTCAGCTTCTCGCCAAAGAATATCGCGCCGAATACCAACAGCATGAAGGGCTGTGTGTTGTAGACAACAGTTGAAATCGATATTGAAGCCCGCGGAAATGCGCTGAACAGCAGCAACCAGTTAAGCACGATTGCAACCCCGCCAAGCGCTGCAAGACCGATCTGCCCTTTTGTCACCTGACCTTTGAACAACCCCATCCCTGCGCAGATTACCGTCAAGGCCAAAGCGCCGAAAAGGCAACGCCAGAAAACGACATCAATTGCAGGTTGGCCGGACATGACCACGAACCAGCCGATTGTGCCCATCAGCGTCATAGCGATTGTCATTTCAATGGAGCCGCGGGTTGTTTCGGTCATGAATGCGCCTGTGAGGAAACCAAGTGTTGACAGCAGGATCGCGTAGAATCGCAGGAAAATCCATGGATCTACAAAGGCGATTGTCAGAAAATACCTGATATTATAAGGTAAACTTAGAATATGATCTTCGAGGTGAAAATGCTTGATCAGGTTGACCAGAGTATCCTGAGGCATCTGGTGGAAAACGCGCGGATGTCGATCAAGGAGATTGCGCAACAGGTCGGTTTGTCGTCGCCAAGCATTTCAGACCGGATACGACGGCTGGAAGAGCGTGGAATCATTCGCGGCTACACGCTGGACATCGACCCGAAGGCACTGGGGTTCCCGCTGCAAGCCATCGTCCATATCCGGCCACTACCGGGAAAACTGCACGCTGTTCAGCAGCTTATTGAAGAATTAGCGGCGTTCGGCGAGTGCGACAAGGTTACAGGTGACGATTGCTATTTTGCCCGCCTTTACATTCGTTCGATCGAAGAACTTGATACGATCCTGAACAAGATTGTCGAAAAGGCAGAGACCAGAACCTCTATCGTGAAGTCACAACCTGTGTTGCGGCGGCCCCCGCCGTTTTAAGGGCCAGCCCGCTACGAAGCGATCTTCTCCCATTCTGACCTGACCAAGGCGTAAATGAATTCATCGCCCCAGCTACCCTCGAAGCGGTCATTGTGAATCAAATGCGCTTCACGGCGGAACTTCAGCCGTTCCATCACGCCCACAGACCCCGTGTTCAACGGGTCAAGGCGGGCAAAAATGCGATGAAACCCGCATTTCCGGAAGCCGGTATCAACCATGGCCTGCACTGCCTCTGTCGCATAGCCCTTGCCCGCATAGTCCGGATTAAAGATGTAACCCACTTCCCCCTGAAGGGCCGCCTTGTTGGCAATTTTCAACAACACCTCCCCCAGCACGACCGCATCATCCTTCCGCGTGACGGCTAGCCTGAATGTGTCCCCATCCTCGGTGAAGCGCCCGGGCAGCACGGATAAAAACTGCGCGTCGAGGGCCTGACCGGTTGGAACAGGCATATACAGAAAGCGGTATACGTCCGGGCGGCTGTGGTATGCGTCATAGGCGGGGCGATCTGATGGCTCAAACGGGCGAAGCAAAAGGCGGTCGGTGACGATCGGCAGGTCGAAATCGGTATTCATCGAGGAATTTCCAAAGTAGATGCTGTGCCCACGTATCTAAGGGTGCGGCGCAGGATCGGCAATGTCTGCATGCTGTCCTGGCCGGTCGCGACGGAAGCCTGCGGCTCGCCCACCGCGACCGGCTGGTATGCTATTGAAGGTTGGCGCACGCGCGAAACAAGCGGCTATATCGGCTGAAGGGACCGGGACGCCTCATCCAGTGCCGCACGCCAGGAACTGGCGGTAAACTGCCGGGCCGGTTCATCGGAAATAGTAACGCCAAACAAAATAAGATCGGCGTGGTGGTCGGCGAGTCTGGCAAGACTGTCTTGCAAAGTCGCAGTGTCGCCGCCTTCATCGGGAAAGACCGCGCCATGCCATTCGCCCCGCCGCGGAAAAATCGTGTCGCCGACAAACAGATAAGTCTCTCCGGTTTTGCTCCGCACCTTGAACGCGACATTGCTTGCAGTATGTCCGGGTGTTGCAATCACCGTCACACCGTCGTCAAACACCTCCCCGCCGTCGAGGGGATGGTCGAGTTCGGCATGCACTGCAACATCTGCGCTGGCGGCGCGATGGGCCAGCAATGTGGACCCGAAACGCTGGCGGATTCTTGCAATGCCCGGCTCCGCTTCGTGGCCATGGGCCAGGTATTGCCGTGAAACACCGCCCAACTGCGCAATTATATCATGGTCGGCGGCGTGCTCGCTGGTGTGGATAAGCAGATTGCCTTCTGGGCGCGTCAGAAAATAGCCGTGGAATTTCAGGTCGGGAAAACCCTCTGGTTCCGGAAAGTAAGGCGCAGTGATCCAGAGATCGGGGCGAATCTGTTGCATGGGTCATCTCCATTGACTTTTGGGTGATTCATTTCTACAAGTTAAAGTTAACTTGAAGTCAATCACCACTCACGAGAAAGTTCCGGGCATGGAAACCACCCTTACCATCAACCAGATATCACGGCGCAGCGGTGTCGCCTCCTCGGCGCTACGCTACTATGAAGAACGCGGTCTTATAGTTTCCGAACGGGCCGGATCGGGGCACAGGCGCTTCCCGCGCCATGTACTGCGACGTCTGGCCTTCATCACCTTTGCACAAAAACTTGGCATGAAGCTGGATGAGATAAAGGTGGAGTTGGATAAGCTGCCGACCGGGCATGTGCCAACCGGCGATGACTGGACCGCACTGTCGGAAAAATGGACCGCCCGGGTGGATGAACAGATTGCACAGCTTCAGCGCTTGCGGGATGGCCTGTCTGATTGCATCGGCTGTGGTTGCCTTTCGCTCAGAAGCTGCAAGATGCTCAACGCGGGTGACGCATTGGGGCAGAGAGGCCCCGGTCCGCGGGGATGGGTTGAAGATCTTGCCAATGATGCCGGAACATCAGCCTGACGTGTCGGGCAGCCATTCTCAGCAGCGCATATTCATCTGACCGGGGAATACCCCCCATCACCGCGCGCATGATGGGGCACGCCCCGGCTTGCGCAGCCGTACCAATGGATCAACTCCCTGCGTCCAGACCGGACGCCACAGGATGCAGATCGATCAGTCAGGTCGGCTTTTCACGCCCGCGCGCCTTTCATCTGATGCGCTGTTGCGATGGCAGACAGGTCATTGGCGGCATCCGGCAGCGGGCCACCTGCCGCTTTGCGTTCCGAATAACGGTCGGTCAGCGTGGCAGTATGGGGGCGGGTAAGCACGGTAAAGCGGACCAGTTCTTCCACCACATCAACGATCCGGTCATAATAGGATGACGGCTTCATCCGCCCGTCCTTGTCAAATTCCATAAACGCCTTGGCAACGCTTGACTGGTTGGGAATGGTCACCATCCGCATCCAGCGGCCCAGCAGGCGCAGCGTGTTGACCGCATTGAACGATTGCGACCCACCGGAAACTTGCATGACCGCCAGCGTGCGCCCCTGTGTCGGGCGCATTCCACCCATGCTGAGCGGCAGGTGGTCGATCTGGGTTTTCATGACGCCGGTAATCTGGCCGTGGCGTTCAGGGCTGCACCAGATCTGCCCTTCAGACCACATCGACAATTCGCGCAACTCCTGCACTGCCGGGTGATCGTCGCCTTTTACCTGATCGGGCAATGGCAGGTCTGACGGGTCGAAAATGCGCGGTTCAGCGCCGAAGACACGCAGCAGGCGCGCGGCCTCTTCCACGACCAGCCGCGAATAGGAGTGCGCGCGCAATGATCCATAGAGCAGCAGAATGCGCGGTGGGTGCGATGGCCCGGTGGCCAGCACATTCGCGGGCCTGTCATACGCAAAGCGGGTATCCAGCGCGGGCAGATAATCAGGGTCGGTCAGGGTGCGGAGTCTCATGCGTGTTCTTTCGTGGATGAAGGGTGGATAGCAAGCAGGGCCGCCAGACCGGAAAGCCCCAATGCGATGGATAAAAGCAGCGCCCCTGCCCCGTAGCGTTCCATCAGCAGGGCAAACAGAAACGGCGCGCCAGCCTGTGCAAAACGGGCGGGCACCATAAGAACGCCTTGGCGGAACCCGTAATTGGCAGGGCCGAAGATCGACAGCGGCAATGTGCCTTTGGCGATGGTCAGAATGCCGTTTCCCGCCCCGTGCAGGACAGTGAAGATGATTGCGGCGGGCGCGCCGAACACCATGAGTGCCAGCGCGCCGATCGGGTGTGCCATGGCAGCCAGCCGCGCCGACAGCAGCGGGTGAAACCGTTGCAACACACCGAATTCCAGCAGCCGCCCGGCAACCTGCGCAGGCCCCACCAGTGCCGCCGCCGCAATCGCTGCCGCAGGGGTTGCGCCTGCTTCCTGCAACAAGCGCGGCAGATGTGCCGCCATCGCGGTGCTGGTGAACCATGTCACCGCAAAGACCAGCGCAAGCAGGATCATCAGGAATGTTCGGGGGTCTGCTGGCGCTTCACCCGAAGGCGCGCTTTCCGCCACCGGTATCGGCTGCGTGCCCCGTGGGACAAGGAACCGGTTGACCGGCAACCCGATGACCAGATGCGCCGCAGCCCAGAAGAAACACACCATCCGCCAGCCGACCTCAGCTTCCAGATAGGCCGAGATGGGCCAGCAGATGGTGCTGGCAAACCCCGCCAGCAACGTGATGCCGGTGATCGCGCCGCGCGCGCGGCGTCCATAAATGCCCGCAAGGGTGGAAAACGCGGCTTCATAGAGGCCCATCGCCATGCCGGTACCGATCAGCAGCCAGCTGGCGAACAGCATGCCCGCCCCCTGCGCCATGCCAAGCATTGCCAGCCCCGCCGCGAACACCACGCTGGAAACCGCCAGCACATCGCGCCCGCCGAACAGATCGATCCGGCGGCCGACCAGCGGCCCGAGGCATGCCGCAATGACAAGCGCTGCGGAGAACGCGCCAAAAACCGTACCGGTGGAGACACCGGTATCGCGCGCCATCGGCACCGCCAGAATCGCGGGCAGGTAATAGGTTGACCCCCATGCCAGCGTCTGTGCGCTGCCAAGGGCGATGACGACACCCGTCTGTGTGCGTTGCGCGGTCATGGGGCGTTCTTTCCGGTAAATACATTGATGATCAATCCATCGATCATCAATGTATGTGGGTAAAAAAATGTCACTCGGAACAGCATTTCGCTGTTCCCTGCGGTCGCGCAGTCGCATCTGCTGCGGCTTTACCGGCGATGATGCAGTCTGTCGCTTCCATCCAGGCACCAACAGCGGTCTGGAATGCGTCGCGCCCCTTTTGCGTGATGGCATAGACCTTGCGCGCGCGGCCCTGAACAGTGTCGGTATGCGATGTAAGGTAGCCGCCCGCTTCAAATTCGTTCAGCATCGGGTAGACTGTCCCTTCGGTCGGGCTGCAGCAGCCGCCTGTCGTGCGTTCCACCGCCTGCACCACCTCATAGCCGTGCATAGCTTTTTGCTGAAGCACACACAGCACGAAGAACTTGGACAGCGACATCTTGATCGTCCCCTGCCAATAGGCCGGGTCAGCATAATCAGGTGACTGGCGGGCGGGTCGTCGTTGTGTGGTGCGGGGTGTGTTCATGGCGAGCGGTGTATACCTTGAACATCAAGGCGTCAAGCACTGACCTGCAAAAATGCCTGTGCCAATACTTTTGCGACGCATGAGGATGACGCACATGTGTCCGCTGCTACCTAACTGCCAACGCAAAAAGAATACCGACTTCCGGCGCACAATGAGCGAGAAATGCAGGCCAAAGACTTCCAGTCAGCGCTCGTATCCAGCCGAACATAAGCCCGGCAACGAATGTCGCAACAAGCCAGAGCGGATCAAACACGATGGTACCGTTTGCGTCGGGGGTGATCCCATGAACCAGCCCAAACAACCATGCAGTGAGAACGACGCCCCACCCCATTTTCGCCCCGGAAAAGTGCCATCTTGGCGGGAATGCCCGGTCTAGAAGCGCCAGCATGAAACCACGATAAATGATCTCCTCAACGAGGTTGGGATAGGTCGTATCGAACAGGACGCGTTCCAGAGAAAGCCCTTGTCCCACGAATATTGGCCCCACTTCTCCAAACACAAAGAACCCCACGGCCACCATTATGGCGATATTTATGAACGCAACCGGCAACGAGCCTGCATTGGTTCGCCATGTCCAGCCAATCTCACGCCGGAGCGCCACTGGCAGCATGACAATGATGCCAAGCATCCAGGCCAGATCCAGTGTCTTGCCCTGCCAGTTCCAGTCCAGTTCCCTGAACGGTCCCACTTGGGGTAGCGTTGCAATCGCTATATTGAAGAACCACAGCACAACAACAAGCGCCAACGCCGAACAGCCACGCCAGCTGTGGCTGGCCAGCGCCAACGCCGCAACCGGTGCAAATGCTGACAGGCAGACCGCTGCGGCCAGAAACCATCCTGAATAGCGTGCGGCGACAGTCTCAAACCCAACCAATACTCCGACAACAGGCAATGCCAAACTGAGCACCGCCAGTGGCGGCAGCAGATACCGCCAGCGCAATTCAGCAAAGGCCTGGCGGTCAGTCATCGCGCCGCTTTTCGGTGCCGCGGACGCACAACGTCACCAACTTTCCGGCGTAGAAGAAAAGATCGGTTTCAATGTGCAACACCCACTCTGCCAGCGCGCTTTCGATGCTTTTGGTGATGGCAGTAGCCATCACATGCGTGTCAAATTCCCAAATCAACTCTTTTTGTTGCCCCTCGACCAGAAGTCTATCAAGCAGATCGACCTGCCCGCGCATGAATGTCCCCCCCCGCAAAAGTGATACATGATGGTGCTTTTTGATATCTGTGCCTCTGCTTTGATGCACGAAAATGGCGCCTTGGCGTAACCTTCACGGGCCAGAACACGGATCGCTGCATCTACGATCTGCCTGCGCCGGGCTTCTTCGATAAAACTCGTCACTTTCACACTCAAACAGGTCGGCTGGCTATTTTTTTTGATCGAATGGGCCGATTTCACAACCGAAGGTTGAACTACTTCAGGATGGAGAGCAAACACAAACACGGAGACCTTGGCTGTCAGCGGCCAGTATGGCGAATCCACCGTAGCGTTTCATCGCGACCCTTAACGCAACGCCTAAAACTTTTGTAGACGCCGCGATCATGGCTAAGTTGTGGCTGGAAAGCAGACGATCATGCGCAGATACCGATGCTCGTCGACTGTCATCATCTCATGCTGGAAATCAGTCACGATGTTGTGGTCAAGGAACTGGCTGATCCCCCGGATGTATTCGCCCCGTGCGGGCTGGCCCCACCAACGCCTGAAATCCGCCGACAGCTTCTTCAGGTCATCAACCAGCGCCAGCAGTGCCGGATTGTCGGGCGCGATGGCCAGATCACAGCGGAAGTTCGCGATCAGACGCGGGCCATCGTCGTGGAAGGACGGGTGATGGCGGCGAAACTCCGGATCGGCAAAGACCATCCTGAGGAAGTTACGCTCGACACGCTCACGCGCTGCGAGCCCGAACAGGCGCTCAGCCGCAGCATTCCAGGCCACCACATCCCAGCCAAGACTGAGGACATAGGCAGGCATCATATCCAGCGCATCCATGATCTGCTGGATACGAGGATTCACCGATGGCCAGTCATAGATATCAGCCGGTGGGGGCCGCCGGTGCGCGAGCAGAAACAGATGGCAGCATTCGGCATCACCAAGTTTCAGCGCACGGGAAATGTTGAGAAGGAACGCCTCGGACACGCCGATATCGCGCCCCTGTTCGAACCATGTGTACCATGTCAGGCCCACCCCAGCGAGCGCTGCCACCTCCTCGCGTCGCAGTCCCGGCGTGCGGCGACGCCCGGTTTCGGGCAGGCCGACATCGGCGGGCGACAGGCGTTCGCGGTGCTGACGCAGGAAATGTGACAGCTCTGTGCGGCTGCGGTCAAGGGATCGGGCATTCATGGCTATTACCTTTGACAACAGGATAAAAAGTTCCATTGTAACAGGATTAAATTCACACATGTCTGGCCTCAGATCAAGGAGGCAAGCATGACCATTGACGTTACTTTTCACCCGGACGCGCCCCCCGAGCAGGCACATGCGCCCGCCAGCACCCGAACATGGTTGGGGCTGGCTGTGCTGGCGCTGCCCACCGCCTTGCTGGGGCTGGATGTGACATTACTGTATCTCGCACTTCCCGCGCTGGCGGCGGATCTGCAACCGACCAGCACGCAGGCGCTGTGGATCATGGATGCTTATGGCTTCATGATCGCGGGGTTTCTGATCACAATGGGATCTCTGGGCGACCGCATCGGTCGGCGCAAACTGCTGATGATCGGGGCTGTCGCTTTCGCTGCTGCCTCAGTTCTGGCGGCGTTCTCCACCAGCGCCGGGATGCTGATCTTTGCGCGGGCGGCACTTGGTGTCGCAGGCGCGACGCTGATGCCCAGCACACTGGCCCTGATCAGCAACATGTTCAATGTGCCCGCACAGCGCGCCCTGGCAATCGGCGTGTGGGCCACCATGTTTGCACTGGGAATGGCGGCTGGCCCGCTGGTCGGCGGGGTGTTGCTGGAACAATTCTGGTGGGGGTCGGCATTCCTCGTGGCGTTGCCTATCGTGGCCATCCTGCTTGTCGCCGGCCCGTTCCTGTTGCCCGAATACCGCGACCCCGCTGGCGGCAGGCTGGATCTGATCAGCGCGTTCCTCTCGCTTCTGGCAATCCTGCCGGGGATCTATGCGCTCAAGGAGGTGGCAAAATATGGGATCGATTTTCCTTCAGTGCTCGCCTTTGCGGCAAGTGTGGTGTTGGCAATGGTCTTTGTGCGGCGGCAGCTGACATTGCGCCATCCGTTGCTGGATGTCCGGCTGTTCGCGAACCGGGCGTTCACGGTGGCGTTGATTATCCTGCTGTTCGGTCTGGTCAGTGTTGGCGGGACGATGCTGCTGGTCACGCAGTATCTGCAACTGGTGGCGGGGTTCTCGCCATTGGTTGCCGGTGCGTGGATGGGGCCACCGGCACTGATGATGTTTGTGGCTGGTATTGCGGCCCCGTTAATGGCACGAAAAGTGCGGCCGGGTATCGTGGTCGGCGGTGCCCTTGCCCTGTCGGCCATCGGCTACCTGATGCTGACCGTCATTGTGCCGAGCAGTGGCATCGCCCTTCTGATTGCCGGATTCTCGCTTGCCTATCTGGGATTGGGGACCATCGCCGCGCTGGGAACAGACCTTGTGGTCAGCACCGCGCCACCTACCAAGGCGGGCGCTGCCTCTGCCATGTCGGAGATGGTGCAGGAACTGGGGGTCGCACTTGGCGTGGCCATTCTGGGCAGCCTGACAACCTTCATCTACCGCCGAGAGATATTCGATGCCCTGCCATCCGGCCTTCGGGGCGCAGAGTCTGAAGCGGTTACAGACAGCCTCGCTCAGGCCTATGCGGTTCAGGATACACTGCCCGAAGGGGTATTCACGCAAGCCCAGAGTGCCTTTGTCGCGGGTCTGAACGGGGCCGCGATGGTTGCAACACTCATCGCGGCCTCGCTTGCGCTGCTTTCAGTTGTGGCCTTGCGGCATGCCCGGACACAGGGTGGCTAGGGTCCGCCCGGGCCACCCCGTCAGATACAGCCCTGCGCGGTTTCGACAGGGCAGGTGCTGTCCACTGCGGGCTCATTGCCCGCCCCTGCGCGAATGGTCTTCGGCAGATAGCGCAATGCCATCAGCGCCGTACCAGCAGAGACGATGGCTGCAACCAGTGCTGCGGCCTGCAACCCGGACGTGAAGGCATCACGCGCGGCCAACAGAATGGCAGTGCCCACGCCCGGCTCTGCCTCCATAGCGACGGCGATGGCCGCGCCCAGTGTTTCTGACGCGCGATCCGTCAGCGACGCGGGAATATCTGCGCCAATGCCACTGGCAAAACCGAATTTATAGATCGCGGTCGCAAGGCTACCGAACAGGGCAATGCCAAGTGCCATGCCAAGTTCAGTGCCGGTTTCCGAAATGGCCGAGGCCGCCCCCGCCTGTTCCGCCGGTGCCGAACTGATGATCAGGTCAGTCCCAAGAATGCCGACCGGCGTCAGCCCGATGCTCAGCAGGGTCATGCCCCCGACAACCATTGCCAATCCGTTGACCTGACCAAGCAGCGCAAACACCCCAAGGCTGACCGCACCCGTCGCCAGCCCGGCTGCAATCAGGCGGTTGGGGGCGATGCGCTGGGACAGCGCCGGTACAGCGAAGGCAACGATCGGCCCGGCAAGGCTTGAAGGCAGCAACCACAGCCCTGCTTCCAGCGGGGAAAGCCCAAGAACGCCTTGCAGATACTGATAGATCAGGAACATGGCGCCCGATATCGTAAAGACGGCAAGCGAAATTGACGCCAGTGAGGCGGTGAATCCGCTATTCCTGAACAGCTTCAGATCAAGCAGCGGGTCTTCAAGCCGGATCTGTCGGCGCACGAACAGCGTACCGATGGCCAGCCCGGCCAGCACCGCCGCACCGATTTGCCAGATGCTGCCGTATTTGGCCGCTTCCTTAAGTGCAAAGACCAGCAGAAGAATGGCCGCGATGGCCATGATGACCGAAGGGGGGTCAAGCCGCGACTTTCCTTCGTTGCGGAATTCCGGCAGCAGGATCGGCCCGGCAATCAGAAGCAGCAGCATGACCGGCACAGCAAGCAGGAACACCGACCCCCACCAGAACCAGACCAGCATGACCCCGCCCACCAATGGGCCGATGATCGCGCCGACCATGAAACTGGTCATCCAGACAGCTACAGCGGTGGTCCGTTGTGCCGGATCGTCAAACATGTTGCGGATTAGCGAAAGTGTTGACGGCATCAGCGTTGCCCCGGCGATCCCCAGAAGCGCGCGCGCCGCGATCAGCATTTCCGTCGTCGGGGCAAAGGCAGCAAGCACAGAGGCAAAGCCGAATGCCGCAGCGCCGGTCAGCAACAGTTTCCGCCGCCCGATCCAGTCGCCGATATTGCCCATGACAATCAGAAACCCGGCAATCATGAAGCCATAGATGTCGACAATCCACAGCAGTTGAGAGCTCGACGGCTCCAGCGCCGCACTCAGGCTGGGTACGGCCAGATGCAGGACGGTCATGTCCATGGCAAGCAGCAGCGTCGGCAGCGCAAGAACGGCAAGCCCGATCCATTCGCGCTTTGTGGCACGCCGCGGCGAAGCATGTGGCGCGCGGCTGAGGGTTTCATGGCCAGTCATTTTCAAGTCCTTTTTACGATGTGCCACAACTGTATAAAAGTTCAAGTACACTTCAACTCAAGTAGGAAAATGAAACTTTTGCGTGCCAATGAAACCGTGCCAAACCGGCCTGAAGATCACCGGTCTGATCTACTGGCCTGTCGCACGTCCTTCTGCGTCCCAGTCGTTCCATCCGGGGAACGCAAGTGGTTGGTCCGTGCGCAGCGCATGCAGCCGTTCTGCCCAAGCGTCCAGTTGTTGCTGCAGGCGCTGCGAAGTTTTTCCTGCATCCTCATAGGCATAGCCATGGCCCTGAACGCCGAAGGTCCAGAAGGGCGGCAGAACCGTGAAGCCAAGATAGTGCAGTGAATAGTGGATCGGCCAGAGCATTGCCGCCGGATCCCCCCCGCGCGCACCCGGACCGAACGCCGATTCCGGCGCACCGCTGGTCACCGAGACAAGCGCCCGCCGCCTCTTGAAATGGCCAGTGTCATAGCGCTTGCAGCTGGTATATATCCCGCCACTCAGGAATACCCGGTCAAACCATCCTTTCAGAATGGCCGGCGGCCCGTGCCACCACAGCGGGAATTGCAGGACAAGCGTGTCGGCGCGCTCCAGCGCGGCGATTTCCTGGCGGACATCACAAGGAACCGCGCCTGTTCCGAAAGCATGGCGCTGTTCGGCAAGCGGTGAGAAGGTGTCCGTGTTCAGGCGCCGGGTGTAATGCGCGCCGCGTTCCACCGGGTCAAAACCTGCCGCGTAAAGGTCAGTGACCGTAACCTTGTGCCCTTTCGCAGGCAAATCCGTCCGGGCCCGTTCGGTCAGTGCCCCATTGAATGACTTCGGCTCGGGGTGGGCGTGGAGGATGTGAAAATGCATGTGCTGTCCTTTCTTTCTGGTCAACAGCACAAATACAGGTTCAAATATGGTCGCTAAAGGTCCAGAATTGCGCAATGGATGACCAGAAATGAACGCTCGGCTTGATTGGGGCGATTTCGCCACCCTGCTTCTGATTGCGGATGCAAGGACACTTGCCGCCGCCGCGCGCCGCACCACCCAAAGCCGCCCGACCCTGATGCGCCGGCTCAACCAGATTGAACAGCGGCTGGGCGCGCGTGTTTTTGAGCGGCTGCGCACCGGCTATGTACCGACAGCGGCGGGGCGGGAACTGATCGACGCCGGGCGCGAAATGCAGTCGCTGGCCACCGAGGCGGAGCGGCGCGTCGGGGACCGGGACAAACGGCCTGCGGGCAAGGTGGTGCTGACCACCACAGACACGCTTTTCACAGCACTTGTCGCACCGGAGTTGAGCGGCTTTTACGCGGCATTCCCCGGAATCGTTCTGGATGTGCATGTGTCCAATCTGGTCCAGAACCTGACCCACCGCGAAGCTGATGTGGCATTGCGCCCCGCCAGTTCGCCGGAAGACAGGCTTGTCGGCCGTAAGCTGGGCGTCATCCGTCAGGCGATCTTCGTGCACCGCTCGCTTGCTGAACAACCGCTGGACGCGCTGCCTGCTGTCGGCCCCGCCGATGACTTCCCCTACCCTGCCCTACATGTGGCGATGCGCAGCACCGGATTGCTACGGAACTGCACCGTTCAGGTGAACTCCATCCTGTCGATGCACCAGACAGTCCGTCACTGGGGTGGCGCGGGGATTCTGCCAGTCTATCTGGGTGGCAATGACCCTGACCTGTTGCAAATCGGTGATCCGATCGCGGCCCTGGATACCGATCTGTGGCTTCTTACGGACCCGGACCTGCGCAACACCGCCCGTATCCGTGCCGTACTGGACCATTTCGGCAGTTCCAGCGCGTTACGCGCCAGACTGCAATAGCCCGCCCTGACAATCCCCGTCCGGCATGGCGCATGCGCTGGCGCGTTGCGGCCGCGTGATCACGCAGCGGTTTCCTTGCGCAACAGTATGACTGTTCCGGCCGGGTCGGATGTCCAGTGGCCGGTGACACCGTTCAGCGGCTCCAGCTCATCGCGCTGTGGGCTGCCAAGCGCCGCAAGTGCGGCATCGGGGTTATCATCGAACAGTTCAATCCACACGTCGGTCTGGCTTTGATGGCGCACCTTGTCGATCCAGAGGGTCATCCCGCCAAATTCAAAGCCGGTGCTTTCGTCAAGTTCACGCGCCACCTTCAGGCCGACCTGATCGCGGTAAAACGTAACGGTGTCTTCCCAGCGGTGCAGCGGCACTTTGATTGCGATATTCTTTCCGGGTTTCATTGTGGTTCTCCGTTTGGGGGGTGGTTTACTTGTAGAATCCTGCACGCAGATTGATGCCATGCTCCAGCCATGCCTTCATCGCGCACAGCATCCCGGTCCAGCCTTCGCAATTGCCAAAACATGACCGCAGTCCGGCCTCGGTTTCGGGCCAGCCATATTCGTTGATGCGCACCAGCGTGCGGCCATCATCCAGCGCCTGAAATGTCATGGTGACAGTGGTCCAGGTTGCCAGATCGCCATCGGCTTCCCATTGCAGGACGATCCGGTCATTCGCCACGACGTCCTGCACCAGCACCGGAAAGGCACCCGGAAAATCGTGGAAATCCCACGTCACTTCCGCGCCGGAGACCAGCCGCCCCTTCGCGCCGCCGGTGGTGAAATACTGCGACAACTGGTCGGGGTTCACAACCGCCTCGAACACCTGCTCAACGGGCTTCGCGATGCGCCCGGCCACGGTGAATTTCAGTTCCATGTTCCGAATCCTCTTTGCTTTTCTCCGATTATGTTATAAAAATATAACATGTCAACCGAAGATAAATATGATGCGCTTTTCAAGGCGCTTGGCCACAGGGTCCGCAGGCAGATGCTGGATCTGTTGAAAGACGGGCCGCAGACCACGGGCGCGCTGTGTGACGCGCTGCCAGCGTGCGACCGCTGCACTGTGATGCAACACCTGACGGTTCTGGAAAAAGCCGGGCTGCTTGTCGTTGAACGGCGTGGGCGCGAACGCTGGAACCACCTTGATGCGCTGCCCATTCACGACATCCAGCAACGCTGGATCGGGCCCTATGCTGATCATGCCGTCAGCATGCTGGCGCAGCTCAAACGCACGGTGGAAGATGAACCAGATCCCGTTGCGCAACCCCCTGCCAGCTACGCACCCGCCAAATCATAAGACCGCAGAACACCGCGCCACCATGGGTCGGGATTCTGGTCATGCCAACATAAACTTGTATATACAAGTTTATTCAGTTACACAAAACCCATAGTGATTCCACGACAGGAGGGGCGCGATGTGCGAAATAAAACCACAAGGTCTGACACGGCGCGGCGCATTGGCCGGGGCTGCAGCATTGCCACTGGTACTTGGCATGGGTAATCCGGTGTCGGCGTCGCCCTTTGATAATCTGCGCAGTGCGCTGGATCAGGCCGTCACCACCGGGCGGGTGCCGGGGCTTGTGGCGCTGGTTGCGCGCGGGCCGGATGTCTGGACCCATGTTGCAGGTGTGCGCGATCTGGACAGCGGCGCAGCCATGCAGCGCGACACGCTGTTCGCCGTGGCCTCTATCGGTAAACCGTTGACTGCGGTTGCGGCATTGATGCTGGTGCAGGACGGGGTGCTGGACCTGGATGAACCGGTTGATCGCTGGTTGCCCGAACTGGCCGAACCGCAGGTGCTGCGCCAGATGGACGGGGCACTGGACGACACCCTGCCCGCCACCCGCGCCATTACCCTGCGCGACCTGCTGAGCCAGCGCATGGGGCTGGGTATCGTGTTCGCCGATATGCCGTTGACCAGACAGATGCAGGCGCTTGGCGTGGCTCCGGGGCCAATGATATTCGGCGAGGATGCCGACACCTATATGGCACGGCTGGGGTCATTGCCGCTGGCCCATCAACCGGGCGAAGCATGGCTCTATCATACCGGGATGGATGTGGCGGGCGTGCTGGTGGCGCGGGCCAGTGGCATGTCGCTGGGGGAATTCCAGCGTCGGCGTATCTTTGCCCCGCTGGGCATGGCCGATACCGGGTTTTCCGGGCCTGCCGATCGACTGGCAACCCAGTATTCGCCCAACGCAGAAACCGGCGCGCTGGAGCACTGGAACTCTGCCTCTGGCGAAGGTTTTGCGCAACCGCCCGCGTTCGAGGCAGGTGGCGGCGGGCAGGTTTCGACAGTTGATGACTATCTTGCCTTCGGGCGGTTTCTGCTGGCGGGCGGCATGGCGGGAGATCAGCAGGTGCTGTCAGCGGAACTGGTGAATGAAATGCTGCGCGACCAGATCACACCGGCGCAGAAAGCGGCGTCCCCGTGGTTTCCGCCGGATTTCTGGGACACGCATGGCTGGGGTCTGGGCGTGGCGCTGCGGACCGCGCCTGAAAACGCGCGCGGGCGGTTTGGCTGGTGGGGCGGGTTCGGCACCGCCTTCTGGTGCGATCCGGCCACTGACACGGTTGCCACGCTGTTCACCCAACGCATGATGACCGCCCCGGACGATGCAGCATTCGCCGAAGCCTTCATCAACGCGGCCTTTGATGCGACATGACAATGCGGGAGTTTGCTGCATGCCTGAACTGACCCTGACAACCCTTGCATGGGTGCCAAAGCTGCCGCGCGGCTATGTGCGTGATCTGCGGGTGCGTTGGGCGCTGGAAGAAGCCGGGTTGCCCTATCGCGTGCAAAGCGTGCCCTTCATACCCAGCGTGCCGTTCCGCGCGCTTGGCGCCGACCAGATCGCGCATCAGCCTTTCGCGCAGGTGCCATGGCTTAGCGATGGCGACCAGACGATCTTTGAATCGGGCGCGATTCTGATTTATCTGGGCGAGCGCAGCACCGCCCTGCTGCCGACCGATCCGTACACACGCCAACAGGCACTCAACTGGGTCATTTCCGCGCTCAACTCGGTCGAGGCGGCCAGTCTGCCGTGGTCGATCTATCAGTTCGCGAATGACATCGAACAGACGCCAGGGCGCAAGCATCTCGATGCCTTCCTGCAAGCGCGGATAGAGTATACTGAGCAGGTTCTGGCCGGGCGCGAATGGCTGGCAGGGGATTTCTCGATCGCGGATATCCTGATGGCCGATGTCCTGCGCCTTGTGCATCGTTTTGACGGTCTGGCCGAGGCCCCTGCCTGCCGCGCCTATGTCGCCCGTGCAACCGCCCGCCCCGCCTTTGCCAAGGCCTATGCAGACCAGATGGCGCATTTCGCGGCAGCAGACTGAACACCTTCAGGCCCGCCTTGATTGCAAATCAGAGAGGAACACCATGACCGCACCGATGATCGTATCGCGCGAAGAATGGCTTGAGGCCCGCAAGCGCCATCTGGAGCATGAAAAGGAAATGACCCGCATGCGCGACCGGCTGGCGCAGGAACGCAGGGCGCTGCCGTGGGTCAGGGTCGAAAAACCCTATGTTTTTGATACGCCACAGGGTGAGAGGGGTCTGCCAGACCTGTTCGATGGCCGCAGCCAGCTTATCATCCATCATTTCATGTTCCATCCCGACTGGGATGCGGGTTGCAAAAGCTGCTCGTTCGACGCGGACCACGCCGAAGGCGCGCTGGTGCATCTGGAAAACCACGACGTTTCATATGTGCGCATCTCCCGCGCGCCACTTGAAAAGATCATGGCCTATAAAAAGCGCATGGGCTGGCGGGCCAGATGGGTGTCGTCTTTCGGGTCCGATTTCAACTATGACTATCACGTTTCCTTCACGCCGGAAGACCTGGCCAAGGGGCATGTGTTCTACAATTACCGCCATGACGAAGGATATGACGAATTGCCCGGCATGAGCGTCTTTTTCAAGGATGCCGACGGCGCTGTCTATCATACCTATTCAAGCTATGCGCGCGGCAACGAAGAAGTCATGGGGGCCTATATGTATCTCGACATCACGCCGAAAGGCCGGAATGAGCACACGATCATGGACTGGATCCGCCGCCATGATGAATACGCGGCGCCCCAGTGACCGCGACCGACTTTTCACTCAAAAAAGCCAGAACTGGAAACCAGATGACAGACCTTGTGACGATCAGCCTGCCGGTCGCCGACCGCCGCAGATCGCATGATTTCTATCGCAGCGCCCTTGATCTTCAAACCATCGGCGAATTGACGGAAGATGGCCTGCCGGAGCCGTTGCAGTTTTCCGTCAATCCCGGTCTGCGCCTGATGCTCGTTCCCGACGACGGCTTTGGCTTCGTGGTCGCACCCAGAAAACCTGCCCTCGGTGGGCCGGTTGAATGCCTGCTGTCACTCAGCGTGCCGACGCCCGCCGATGTCCGCACCCTGAAAGATAAATGGGTCGCGGCGGGAGGCAGCGTTCTGAGCGAACCGTCGCAGAAGCCATGGGGCTTCAACGGCGTATTCGCCGATCCGGATGGTCACCTCTGGATGATCCTCGCGGCACCGTGACGACACAAACAGCAACGCGTTACCGTGTGGCTTTCTGTGGGTGCGTTTGCTGCTGGCCACGATGGCCAGCATGGCGTCCAGCATCCTGCGCCGCCCCGGATCGGCAACGGCGTGAAAGGCGTCCTGAGAGGCGGCGATACGGCCCATCGCTTTCAGATCGGCGAGACACCGAACAGCAGCGCATGCAGGCCACCGATGAAGGCGAGATAAAGCGCAAGACCGCCAACAAGGGCGATGGCGTCCTTGCGGCGCCACGTTTTTCCCGCCACCGCCGCACCGCCTTCGCGCCGGATAAGCGATTGCCGGTTCAGAATGGCCCAGACCAGAAATCCGCCGAAAAGCAACAGATCGGCCAGCGTTCCGTTCGCCATAAGATGCGCCACGCCCCACAGCATGGTCGCAACAAGCATCGGATGGCTGACAATCTGCCCGATGCGCCCTTTCAGATAGGCAGCCAGCAACAGCGGAAAGACCGGAAGCATCACGACCAGCGCCAGATGCCGCAGCGCGGGCAGCGGGGTGTAAAGGATTGGGGTTTCATAACGCGCCAGCGCATAGCCAAGGATGATCAGCACAAAACCCGCGCCCGCGACGCCCGTGTAGGGCCACATCCACGCCCCCCTGCCCCCACCGCGCGCGATGATCCGGGCACGGATATCGGGCACAACGATCCGGACGGAATGGACCCCGAGAAACAGGATCAGGCCGAGGATAAGAAGGGTCATGAGAGGCTCCGGTTTTCGATTGTGAAATATAGTCACTTTTGTTAGAGTCAATAACAAATTCGGAGTGAACATCATGGCCGACAGACGTAGCCAGGTCCGCGCGCGGACATATCAGGAGATCCGGCAGGCCGCGCGCGACCTGCTTGTTGCTGAGGGGGTTCAGGCCGTCACCATCAACGCCGTGGCGCGCCGCATGGGCATGAGCGGGCCCGCAATCTATCGCTATTATGACAGCCATGATGACCTTATCGCCGGGCTGACGGCTGAATTCTATCATGAGGTGACGGCGGCAGTGGCCGACGCGCGCGTGCCCGGTGCCGTGAACCTTGTCCCCATGAGCCGCGCTTTGCGTCGCTGGGCAACCACCAACCGCGCCGGCTTCCGCATGATCTTCGCAAGCCCCCCACTGCCTCAGCCCCCCGGCCCGGCCACACGCGAAGATCGTAAGGCGGCAATCGCTTTTGGCGCGCTGTTCTTTGACGAGGTTGCAGAAATTTGGGATCAGAAGGGCTTTCCGACCCCCAAACCTGCCTCAGTGGCGCCAGCACTCCGCCACCAGCTGGAGCGCTATACCGTCGAAAGTGGCAACAGGATGCCGCCCGAGGCGGTTTATGTTTTCCTGAACTGCTGGATCAGGCTCTATGGCCATTTGTGCATTGAAGTGCTGCACCAGATCGAGTTTGCAATCAGCGATGCTGCGCCCCTTTTTGAAGATTGCCTCAGGGAGCTTTGCGGCTGGCTTGATATCCGATACTATGATGAAAACGCTGGCTGACGGCAATTGGACGCAGAGCACACGCTGAAATGCGTCAGCTTGCGGCGTTCCGGGGCCGGATGTGACCTTCATCCCTGCACATAATACCTGCCGCTCGCAGCGAGATGCCGCAGCTTGTCGGGGTTGCGGACAATCCAGACAGCGACAATTTTGCCTGCGCGGATGCCAATCGCCGTGGTTTGCAGCACATTCCCCGGCTCTCGCGTCACGAATCCTGGCACACCGTTGATCAATCGGAGGGGCGGCACAGGCGGCGGCGGAAGAAGGCGTTTGCGCGCAAGGCCAACGAACAACCCAGCCGCCCGCCTGCGCCCGCGCAGCACGTTTATCGCCGCTGGCACCTTGCCGCCGCCATCGGTGTGAACCTCGATCTCTTCGGCAAAGATATCCGTCAGCGCCTGCATGTCGCCGGTGCGGGCAGCGTGCCAGAAGGCGGCCACAATCGGTGCGGACTGTTCCGGCGGCAGCACCGGGCCGGGGTCGGCCCCGGCCATCCGCTTGCGGGCGCGTGATACCAGTTGGCGGCAGGTTGCGGGCGTGCGCCCGACCACGGCTGCAATCTCGTCAAAGGAATAGTCAAACGCATCGCGCAACAGAAACGCCGCACGCATTTCCGGTGTCAGCCGGTCAAGGGTCAGGATCAGCGCGATCCCCACATCCTCGGCCACGACCCAATTTTGCTCAGTGTCCGGCGCGCTGTCCTGAACCAGCGGATCAGGCAGCCACGCGCCGACATAGCGTTCACGCCGCAGCCGGGCGGATTTGAGGTGATCAAGGCACAGCCGGGCGACAACCGTGCCCAGATAGCGCGCAGGATCAAGGATCCCGGCAAGCGGTTGCGCAGCAAAGCGTATCCACGCCTGTTGCAGGATATCTTCGGTATCCGCCACCGACCCCGTCATGCGATAGGCGAGCCCCGCCAAGCGGCGGCGCTCTCGCTGGAACAGGGTCAGATGCGGGTCAGTCTGCATCAGGGCGCATGGGATGGGTCGCACGAAAGCCGACGGCAAACCGGTTCCAGGCGTTGATCGCGTTGATCACCAGCGTCAGGTCCACACATTCCTGCGGCATGAAGGCGTCGGTCAGTGTGGTGTAATCCGCATCCGGCGCGCCGGTGGCCTCGATCCGGGTCAGGGCCTCTGCCCAGCCAAGGGCTGCGCGCTCTCGGGTGTCGAATGCCGGGCTTTCGCGCCATGCGGCCAGCACATCCAGCTTTTGCTGGGATACACCCGCGTCCCGGGCCGCGGGGGCGTGCATGTTCAGGCAAAAGGCGCATCCGTTGATCTGCGAAACCCGCATATTGACCAGTTCGCGCAACGCAAGGGGTATTGAAAGTGCCTGCGTTTCGGCTGCAAGCGCCAGCATCGCCTTCACCGCCTTGGGTGAAGCCTGGTGGTAGTTCAGTCGCTCAGTCATCTGTGGTTCTCCGCTCTCCGGTCTGACAGAAAACATGACGAGGTATGGGGGCGTTTTGTGACAGGACCGGATCAACCAAATGCGATGCAGAACACGAAAGGTGCCAAATCGGAACGCTCAGCCTCGACAGCAGAGCTGTCTTGCCAAACTCACCGCTGCCGCAGTTGCGCATGCGTGGCCGCACGCTCTGCAATTCTGGCCAGCATTGGGTCGGGAAATTCATGCCCCATGCCCGCAATCACCAGAATCTCTGCGCCATCGATCCCTTCTGCAATGGCCCGCCCGTTCCCGACAGGCAGAAGCGGATCATCTTCACCATGGATCACAAGAACCGGATGTGCGATCTCGCGGAAACGCCCTGTCCAGTCTTCGCGCACTGTCATGCTTGCGTGATTGAACATGCTTGCCGGACTGTCGGTCCGCGCAAGCACCCGTTCAATCCGCGCGCGCGCCTGCACGGCATCAAAAGGCTGGCCCGGCCCTGCGCATAGCTCGTCAATCCGCGCCAGAAAGCTGATCACCGCGTCCCGGTCCGACCAGTCCAGCGTTTGCAGTCCGGAAAGGTGATCGAAGAATTCCTGCGGAATATTCGGCAGCGCCGGACCGTCCCAGCCCAGCGGTTCCGCCGCGACAAGGACAAGCGACCGGACCCGCTGCGGGTGCTGCAGGGCGACCATCTGCGCGATATAGCCGCCCAGCGACATGCCCATCAGCGTCGCGTTTTCCACGCCATAGGCGTCCAGAATGGCGATCACATCGGCGGCCAGATCCTCAACAGTATAGCTGGCCTGCCCGGGCGGCAGCGTGGTGGATTGCCCGGTATCGCGGTGGTCAAACCGGAGCACGAAGAACCCGCGACCGGCAAGGTCTTCGCAAAGCGTTTCCGGCCAGCCCAGCATCGACGCCGTTGCCCCCATGATGAGAAGTATTGCCGGATCACTTGCAGTTCCAAAAGATTGCGTGGCGATCCTTACATCACCTGCGCTGACCATTCGCATGCTCTCTCTCTCCCTCACATCTCTGATCCCGTGGCGCGGTGTCGGTTTCACGGTTCCGGCCCGACAAGGCGCGCCAGCAGATCACGCATTGTTTCCTCATAAAGCAGTCGCTCCGCCCCGCCGTCAACGGCCAGCGCGGCGCGGTCGAACATTGCCGATATAAGGTCTGCAAGCGTATCAACCTGCCCGACCGTCGCGGCCTGCCCCAGTGCTGCCGCGATGCCCAGCCGCAATTCGCGCCCGCCGGTTTCAAGGTCAATCCGGCGCATTGTTTCCGGGCTGAGCACGGCAGGCCCTTCCAGCAGCATCAGCCGCACCCGGCCCGGCACGCGCATCGCGGCAAAATAGGCCTGCGCACCAGCATTCAGCGCCGCCAACGGGGTTTGCGCATCGGCGGACCCTGCCGCGATCCCGGCTGCGATCTGCGCGGCCTCGGCCTCCACCACGGCCAGAAACAGCGCCTGTTTGTCCTTGAAATGATGGTACAGCGCCCCGCGGGTCAGGCCCGCGCGCGCGACCACTTCGGGCGTGCCGGTGGCGGCATAGCCTTTTTCCAGAAACAGCGCGCGCGCGGCACTGATCAATGCGCGGCGGGTTTCCTGGCGGCGGTCCTGATTGGAACGTCTCTCTTGCATACATGCAGCCTGTATGTTAATTCACAGATACATACACACTGTATGCTTTTCGCACAGGAGCGCAAGCAATGAAAATCACCCAGTATTACCCCGTGCTCATGGTGGCCGATGTCACTGCAACCAGCGCCTTCTATCAGGCGCATTTCGGCTTTCGCGCGCTGTTTGCGGCCGACTGGTATGCGCATCTGCAATCGCAGACGGATGAAAACGTCAATCTGGCAATTCTGGACGCCAGCCATGACACCATTCCCGAATGCGCGCGGCACCGCCCGGCATCAGGTGTTCTGCTCAATTTCGAAGTGCCGGACGTGGATGCAGTGCATGACGCGCTGGTGACGAAGGGCCTGCCGGTCCTGCTGTCGCTGCGCGATGAACCCTTCGGCCAGCGGCATTTCATCACGCAAGACCCGAACGGCGTTCTGATCGACGTGATCACACCAATTGAACCCAGCGCGGAATTCATCGCCCAATACGCCGCAGATACCCTGCCCGGATGACACGATTGCCGCGCTGCGGCCCCGTCAAATCCGGGGGCCGCACGTGGTCGCAGGTATCAGCGCATCATTGTTTTTGCATAGGCTTCCAACTGGTCAAGCACCGTTCCCCAGCCGCCGAAAAAGCCCATGTCTTCATGCGATTGGCGGGACTCTGGTGTCCGGTGCCGGGCGATGGCGGTGTATTTCGTGCCGCCGTCCGGTGCATCCTCCAACAGGATGATCGCGGTCATGAACGGGTTTTCGCTGGGCTTCCACCCTTCGCTATAGGTATCGGTGAAGACAAGCTTTTCTTCTGGCACGATTTCCAGATACACGCCCTCGTTCTTCATCTCATTGCCTTCTACATCAAAAACAGTGTTGAACCGCCCGCCAATGCGCAGATTGATCTCGCAGTCTTTCACCAGATGCGGATGCGGCACGAAAAACTGTTTGATGTGTTCGGGCGTTGTCCAGCATTCCCATAACAGGGCGCGGGGTGCGGCCAGGGTGCGTTCCAGTTTCAGGTCAGTTTTCGGGTCCAGTTTCATTCTCTCTCATCCTTTTGAGATTGCTGACATAATCGTCGAAACGGTCAAGGCGGCTGTTCCAGATGGCACGCTGCGCACTCAGCCAGTCATCCATCGGGGCGAAGGCGTCCGGCGACAGGGCGCAGGACCGCACGCGCCCTGCCTTGGTGGTGGTGATCAACCCGGCCTGTTCCAGCTTGCCCAGATGTTTAACAAAGGACGGCAGCGCCATGTCATGCGGCGCGGCCAGTTCACTGACGCTGGCATCCCCCTGCGCAAGGCGCATCAGGATTGCGCGGCGCGTCGGATCGCCAAGCGCGGTGAACAGAAGGTCAAGTGTGGAATCATGCTTAGCCATATAGCTAAGTTATCGACTCCCCTGCCCCAAGGTCAAGCAAAACTTACCCTTTCGGCTAACTTTATCGCCAGCGGGTTCCGACAGCCCCGCCCCGCGCGCATTCCGTCTATCGCGCAGCGCGTTCCAGTTCCGCAATGTCGATCTTGCCCATTCCCAGAAAGGCCTCCATCACCCCGGCCCCCGGCGCTGACAGAAGCGCAGGCAATTGCCTTGGGATGATCTGCCATGACACGCCGAAGCGGTCTTTCAGCCAGCCGCAACGTTCCGCTTCAGGGACCGCTGACAGGGCATTCCAATAGTGGTCGATTTCGGCCTGATCGTCGCAGAACACAACGAAGGAATTTGCTTCGGTGAAGGTGAACGCATGCGCCAGTGCGCTGTCACCGGCCATGAAGGTCTGGCCAGCAAGCTGGAACTGCGCATGCATGACACTGCCTGCCGCGTCAGCACCAGAGCCATCATGCCGAAGGATGCCTTCGACGCCGGAATCGGGGAACAGCGCCGTGTAATGCGTCAGCGCCGCCTCAGCCTGACCTGCCTTGTCCCCGGTGAACAGCAACATGGGCGTCATGGCCTGCCCCCCGGTCTGTGCCAGTGTTCCCAGCGACAGCTGCCACGAAACGCCCCAGCGGTCATCAAGCCAACCGTAACGATCGCTCCATGGATAGGCGTCAAGCGGCATATGGACCTGCCCGCCTTCGGCCAATGCCTTCCACGCATGATCAAGCGCAGCGCGGTCCTCAAACATCAGGTAATATGACACCGCAGGCGTCGGGCGGAAGCGGGGGCCGGCATTCAGCGCCAGCATGCGTTGACCACCCAGCGTGATGTCCACATTCATGGCCGTGCCCTCTGGCTGGCCATGCACCTCGAACCCTGCCTTGCCATAGCGACTGATTTTGCCGATGCGGGAGTCTGGCACAAGCGCTGTGTAAAGTTTCGCCGCGTCCTCTGCCGCGCCGTCAAACCAAAGATGCGGGATTATTTTCTGCATGTCATACCTCCACCATCGGGACAAAGCCACCGGGGACCACGCGCTGGCCGTGAAAGGGCATCGTCAGCCCTGAAAAACATGTGTCCGCCATCATCCGGGGGCTGCCCGCGTTGTGCAACATCTTTTCGGGCCATTGCGCCCCGGATGATGACCCGCCCGGACTGGTTTGCGGATTTATTCCGTTGCGACATCCAGCAAGAGTTCCGCCAATTGTTGCGGCTGCGTCAGCATGGCATTGTGCCCGCCGCCCATATTGCGCATTTCAAACCCGGCGGATGCGGCCTTCCCGGCTTCATCCCCGAACAGGTCGGATGTCTGAATGAATATCCGCCGGAGTTGCGCCACCCTGTCAGGGTCAAACTGCAATTCCTGCTGCAAGGTGCCGATGGGATGATCCGTCAGACGGTCCCCGACAAATGCAGCAAGGGCCGCATCGGTGATGCCGAGTTCCGCAACTGTAAGCATGGGCGGCACATGCTGGTCCACCGCAAGGGCCGCAAGGTCCATATCCCCGATCAGGTTGACGAATGACTGCCCGGAATCCGGCAGAAAGGCGTCCAGATAAACCAACGCACGCAGCTTGTCGGCCATCTGGTCGGCCACGCCGGTGATGACCATTCCCGCATAGCTGTGCCCCACCAGCACAACGTCGTTCAGGTCTTCATAGCGGATGGTTGAAACGATATCGGTGATGTGGGTATCCAGATCGGTAGTGTCAGCTGACAGATGCGCGCGTTCGCCCAGCCCGGTAAGCGTGGGCGTGTACACCTGGTGGCCGTGGCTGCGCAGAATGCTGGCCATCGGCCCCCAGCACCACCCGCCATGCCATGCACCATGGACCAACACGAATGTCAGCGCGGGCGTGGGGCCAGATGCTGAAGCCCGCGGGCCAACAGCTAAGGCTCCTAACGCCAATGCCCCCTGAAGGATTCTGCGGCGCGTGTTGGACAGGTCGGTAACAGAGGTCACTTCGTGTTCTCCTAGCAGGTGTCTTTTCGCGTTGCTTAGCAATAATAACTTGTATATACAAGTTTATATTGGGCAATGAGCAACGCATCGCCGATCAACCAGCCCTGGGACAAAATGACAGATCATCTTGATGCGGCGAGGACCATGTCTGCGGAATGCCTGTTCTTTCGCGTAAGGCGCGCGGCACGGGCGATCACGCACGCCTATGATGACGCATTGCGCCCGACCGGGTTGCAAGCCACGCAGGTCACGCTGATGAACGCGGTCGCACTGGGGCCGGACGGGGCGCAACCGATGGGCAAGCTTGCGGAAATTCTGGCGCTGGACATCTCGACGCTTACGCGCAATCTGCGCGCGCTGGAAAACGCAGGGCTGGTTCAAGTGGGCCGCAGCGACACGGACCGGCGCGTGCGGGTCATTCAGTTGACTGAAGCTGGCAAGGCACGGCTGGTCGCGGCGCTTCCTTACTGGACGCAGGCGCATGGCGACATTGTCGCCGCACTTGGGGCTGAAACTGCAGCCGCGCTTCACGCCGCACTTGATGCGACCGCACGGGCGATGGCAACCAGAGAGGGCGGAACAGCCGGACAAGAACCCGGAAACTGACATTCATCCCCGCATGAAGGTATTGGCGAAGCGTCAGGCACCAAAGGCCCACGGGTTCGGAACACAAGGCAAGAAAGGCGGTATCCCATGCATTGGAACGATGTGGTTACCATGGCATTGCGGTGGCCAGAGGTTGCCGAAGCCACGTCCTATGGCGAACCATCGCTGAAGGTGCGAAAGCGCTTGCTGGCGCGGCTTCGGCTACATGATGACAGTATCGTCCTTTTGGGGGTGCCTGTTGCGGAGCGCGAGCACCTTATCGAACTGATGCCGGAAGCGTTCTTCTGCGAGCCGCATTATGCGGGATATGATATCGTTCTGGCACGGCTTGCACATATCCCCGCCGAAGTCCTGGAACGCATTCTGGAGCGGCGGTGGCGCAGTTCGGCAACGCGCCGCGCAATCGCAGATTTTGACCAGTAGCAATGTTTCGCCGCGCAAGCCTCGCCAGAATTCACTGAATCCCACATTCGCGATTATCCGGTTCGGACCGCTGCGCGGGAACGAATGGCAGGTTCCCTGCCCCCCTTCTGCGGCTTCTCCGGGTACTGGATACAGGATGCGATGTTCAGGAAACCGGCTTCGGCTCTCATGATGCAGGCGCCGGGTTTCCTTATGTGCTGGCGAATGCCCTGTTTCACGGCCGGCATGACGTCCTTGACGACTCATAACTAAACAGCTATCTATTCATCAATAGCCAGGGAGTTATGAAACAATGGGCCAATTGCATGATGACGTATTCCGGTCACTGTCCGACCCCACACGGCGACGCCTGTTTGAAAAGTTGTGCCTTGAAGGTGAACAGACCGTTTCCGCGCTGACGGATGCCGCAGGCATATCGCAACCCGCAGTTTCCAAACATCTTGGCGTCCTCAGGCGTGCGGGGCTTGTCAGCGGTCGTCAGGCGGGGCGCCAGACTCATTATGTCGCACAGCAAGAAGCCCTTGCGCCACTTGTCGACTGGACCAGACGCATGGGCGGGTTCTGGGACAAACGGCTTGACGACATGGAAGACCTGCTGCGGAGAATGGATCAATGACCGCCACGGATATGAATGTGCGCAGCGTGATCAAGGAACGCATCCTTGAGCACCCCCCGGAAAAAGTGTGGCGCGCATTGACGCAGGAACACCTTATCCGGGAATGGCTGATGGCATGTGATTTTGAACCACAGGTCGGACATGGTTTTGCGTTGAATGCGCCATGGGGAACCATCACCTGCGAAGTTCTGGAAATTGAACCACATAAGACGCTGTCCTATTCGTGGCAGGCACAGGGGCTGGAAAGTGTCGTGACCTGGACACTCACCAAGGCGGGTTCCGGCACGCATCTCCGGATGGTGCAGACGGGCTTTGGCCCCGATCAGGAACAGGCGTATCGCGGCGCAACCGCTGGCTGGACGCGGTTTCTCGACAAGCTTGAACAGGTGGTTTCAAACCTTCGCTGACAGGATGTAACAAGAGGCGCAAATGAATATACTTCTCTGGACATTGCAGGCGCTGCTGGCGGCACACACGGCCATTGGCGCAGGCTGGAAGTTCTTCAACTCAGAGCAGACTGTCCCGTCACTCAGCGCATTGCCGCATAGTGTCTGGCTGCTCCTGATCCCCATCGAACTGATTTGCGCGCTCGGGCTGCTTGCGCCTGCTATCGCGCCCGCCATCGGCTATGTCGTTCCGCTGGCTGCAACAGTGATCGTCGGCGAAATGCTGATGTTTGCGGGTCTTCATCTTCGGTCAGGCACTGAAGGGTATGGCCCGGTATACTATTGGCTGGGAGTCGTGGTGATCTGTGCAATCATAGCGGCTGGCCGGTGGTTCCTCGCCCCGTTATGAAGCGACCAGAAGCGTAACGAGATGTCGAATATTTCAACAGTCGCCACATTGCTGGCCAAGCCGGACTGGCACGATGAACGCAGGATGCTGCGTTCCCTCGCCCTTGACAGTGGTCTGGAAGAACATGTGAAATGGGGCAAGCTTTGTTATTCCCATACGGGCAGCAATGTTGCCATCATCTTCGGGATGAAGGACTTCTGCGCCCTTGGGTTTTTCAAGGGTTCGCTGCTGGAAGACACTGCGGGCCATCTGGTGGCGCCGGGACAACATTCGCAGGCAATGCGGCAGCTTCGGTTCAAAAACCTTGATCAGATCAGGGAACACGCGCATTCCGTCACGGCATTCATCGAAAAAGCCATTCAGGCAGAGAAAGACGGGCTGCAGGTTGATTTCAGCGCGAAACACAATCTTCATTACCCCGACGAGTTCCAGGATGCGCTGGACCACGACCCGGAACTGGCGGAAGCGTTCTGGCAACTGACACCGGGTCGCCAGCGCGGCTATGTGCTGCATATCGCGGATGCCAGACAGTCAGAAACACGCATCCGCCGGATCGACAAATGGCGGGATAATATCATCAAAGGCCGGGGGCTGACCGATCGGTGACATTGGTTTCCGCGCGGTAGCCCATCGCTGCAGATATGTCATGATCCGCCCTGCAACCCGGTCAACAACGCACGAAGCGCATCGGCATAGTCATCGTCGCAGAATGCGTCGCGGTCTTTTGGTTCTGCATGCGCACCCATCGCGGTGGCAATTGCGGCCCCATGGGTGAAATCTACAAGGATGTTGACCCAAAGCCGCGCCTTTTGCGCCGTCAGGCCAGCATCAATAAGCAGTTGGGCAATATCGTCGGTGATCCGTCGTGCCTGCTGCGGAAAGACCTCTGGAAGGCTGAAAACAAGCAATGTAAGGCCGGGATGCCGGAGAACCTGACCATGATAGGCGCGCATAAGGGCTTCGATCCGACGAAGGCTTCCCCCTGAATCAGGCGCGGACACGCTGGAATAGACACGTTCCGCCATCGCCGCGACCAAAGCGTCCCGATCCCCGAAATGATGGTAGATCGTCATCGGATTGACCTGCAGCCGCGTCGCCAGCGCACGCATGGTGAAGGCCGCGACGCCCTTTGTATCCAACAGATGCAGCGCAGCGGTCAGCATATCGTCGCGTGATACGGTCGGACTGTCGCGTGGCGGGCGTCCTCTCGGGCGGTTCATGCGGCGATCCGGTAGCGTGACTGGACAAGGCCGGACCCGAAGGCACAGGTGTTCTCATGAACAAGCGGAATATCCGCAGCAAGCGTGCCGAACAGGCGGCGGCCCTGCCCAAGCAGCACCGGCACGCGGGTGATCACCATGTCGGCAATCAGCCCGGCGCGCAGAAATGACTGGATCACGCGCCCGCCATCGACATAGACGCGGCGAATTCCCTGGGCGTCAAGCATGGCCATCGTCACTTCCGGTGACTTGTCCGAGAACCGCACCTTGCTTGCAAGCTCCTCAGGTATCTGCTCATCTTTCAATGAGGAGAACAGGACAAGAACCGGGCGCGTATAGGGCCATGGCCTGACATCCCGCATGCATTCGTAGCTGCCGCGCCCCATGACGATCATATCGATGTCCTTGATAAAGGCATCATATCCATGATCTTCGGACGGGTCGTCCCTCTCCAGCAACCATCCGATATCGCCGTTTTTGCGTGCGATGAAACCGTCCAGACTGGTCGCGATGAACACATGCCCACTGATCATTTCAGCCTCATTAATTATACAATGTATAATTAATTAATGGCAGATTCGCCATTCGTCAACCAGTTGTCTTGGTCAGCAAATAAGGCTCTGGAAAATGGCGCCGAAGCCATAGCACTGGCGCGCATGCCGCCGAAACGTCGCGGCATGACGCTGACAGCCGCCCATAATGTTCAGTTCAGCGCCACGACGGCCACCATTGCAAAAAGCACGGGGGCGATGAGGGGCCGTTCGCGACCGGCATCAGGAAAACTTGTCAATCCTGTCGCGGGTGCCGATGAAATCGATGATTGAAACATTTCCACGGTCATTTTTCCGGTTATCCTGTGTCAAAGGCGCGTTCGTTCATCATCGTTGTGTCGCCGCCAGTTGCACAGCCAGAATGGCAAAGGCTGCGCCAAAGCCACGCCGCATCCAGGTCTGGACCGTTGCACTGCGGATGACATGCTGCCGCAGCGCTGCAGCCATCCCGCCATAGGCCGCGAAGATGACAAAGGTCAGCGCCATGAAAACAAGGCTCAGCGCGATCATGCGGCCTATGGGGTCAACATCATCCGGGGCGACAAAAATCGGCAGGAACGCAAAGAAAAATATCGACAGTTTCGGGTTCAGAACGTTGATTAACACCGCCGATACGATCACCTGCATCCACGTCTTATCCCCCCCCGCCGCGGAGACGCTAAGCATGCTGCGGTCTTTCAGAATCGTCCATGCCATATAAAGCAGATACACAACACCCAGGTATTTCAGGGCCTGAAAGGCCAGTGCGCTGGTATGAAACAGGACCGCAAGACCGCTGATCGCGGCCAGCATGTGCGGAACAATACCCAATGTACACCCAAGCGCCGCAACGACACTTGAACGCGCACCACCAGTCAGACCGGCCGCGATAGTATAAATTGCCCCCGTCCCGGGCGAAGCCACGATGATCAGTGAAGTCAGAAGAAACTCGAATGTCATGGCCGCGTCACCTGCGCCGTGACTATGTGCGGCCATGCGGCGCGCAGGTGGGGCAAGCGGGAGCGGATATCCGGATCATGGTAAAACTGCATGGGTATTCCTATGACGCGATTACATGTTGCCATATGTGCAATGCAAAGATGTGCCCGGTCTTGAACGAAATTGCAGATCAGCACATCGCCGCTGCAAACCGGCCGGGCGTCATGCCATAGGTGCGAACGAACAGCCGGGTCATATGGCTTTGATCGGCAAATCCGGATTCAACCGCCGCATCGGCAAGCGCGGCACCCGCAGCTATTCGCCTGCGCGCCTGTTGCAGGCGTCGTTGTATCAGGTAGGCATGCGGGGTCAGACCGGTTTCTTTCGCGAACCCGCGCAGAAGCTGGAATTCGCTCAATCCGCTGAGCGACGCCAGTTCCGACAATGTGACCAGAGTGGCCGGATCATCGTCTATACGCGCGCGGGCCTGCGCTATCGCCTCTGGTGCTGACGCTGGCGTTGCTTGCACGGGCCGGTCAATCAGCCGCGCCAGCAGCAGGATCAGAGCTTGCCTGCTTTCGATCTCGCTATGCCCACCAGAGGGATCTGTCATCGCGCGGAAAAGGGCCAGGAACCGTGCCGCAGATATTGGGTCACGCAATGTCGGATGTGCCAGTTCGTCAGGGGGGCATTTTTCTTGCGTAACTACAGCCATAAGCCGCGCAATGGGTTCCGGGTCAAAAAAGAGCATGCGCCAGCTACGCCCGCTCCCGTCCACAGGAGAACCGTCGTGAACCTCGCCGGGGTTGACCGTAATCACATCACCGGCCTGCGCTTCGACAAGCCCGCGCCCGCTCATCGATTTCTGTGCTCCGCGCTGAATCACCCCGATTCCGAACTGATCATGCACATGCCGGTTAAATCGATGCGGCGTGTCCGCCGAAACCGCCATAACGCCCGGCATCGTGCAGCGAAAAACCTGGAACTGACCGCTCTCCATTTTCTGAGAATACCTGTCAATGGCCGCGCGTGACAAGTGCCCGAAGGTTGCCCCACTCAGCTGTTTCCCGCGCTGTGGCCATCAATAAATCTGGCAATAGACGCCAGCCAAGGGCCAAATTTCGTCGTCAAATCTGTTTGGAGACAGAGAAATGGCAGCAAAATCCTTTGATGTCAGAATTAAGGACAATTCTGTTGCCAAGCTGCGTTGCTGTCAGTACCTTCGCACCTATTGTCGTTGATAACAGAATTGCACAGAAAATGAGCGTCAAACCCCTCGACCTGACAAATGCAGTAACCTACCACACCGGCGATTTCCCACCGGCAACGCTGGATTATGAGCGTTTGCTCGGCCCGCTGGAGGAGGCAGCAACCGCCATCGCCAGGTATGACGCCAAAATGTCGGGCATGGTGAACAGTGAACTGTTTCTGGCACCGCTGCGACGCCAGGATGCCGTGACATCGTCCCGGATGGAGGGAACGATTTCAACGATAGAGGATCTTTACCGCCTTGAGGCAGAAGAAGACTCGGGGCACGCCGACCCTTACAGGGAAGCACGGAACGACGATGTCGAGACTTACCTTTACTCCCGCGCGCTTCGCAACGCGCAACAGGCGCTCGCAGAAGGGGTGCCACTTGGCGAGCATCTGATCAGGACCGCGCATCAGCAACTTCTGTCTTTCGGTCGCGGTGCCCGTAAACGGCCCGGCAGCTACAAGCTGGAGCAGAACTATATCGGGGACAAGCAGCAGGGAAAAATCCAGTATGTCCCGATCGCGCCCGAACATCTGGCACCGGCGATGGCCGGACTGGTACGTTTCATGAACGAAAGCGCCTTGCGCCCCCTTATCCGGACCGCAATCGCCCATGTCGAATTTGAGGCGCTGCATCCGTTCGAAGACGGAAATGGCCGGATTGGCAGGATGCTGATCACGCTTATGCTATGGAAACTAGGTATTCTCAGCCAGCCGAACTTCTTCGTTTCCGGGTATTTCGAAGCCAACAAAAACGAATATACCGAACGGATGCGCAGCGTTTCCGCCAGCGGTGACTGGACAGGCTGGGTGGTCTTCTTTCTGCAGGCGATGCACGCGCAGGCCACGGTCAACATCCAGACAGCCGATGCAATCCTCGCCCTTCACAGTGAAATGCGCGAGCGATTCCGCGACGTACTGAACTCGCAATTTCATGATCAGGCGCTGGACTTCGTGTTTGCCAGCCCGGTGTTTCGGAACGACCGTTTCGTGGACCGGTCCGGCATTCCGGCATCCTCAGCGCGTGCCCTGTCGCGACGCCTTGTCGACGCAGGTCTGTTGCGCACACTGGAACCAGCGTCCGGGCGGCGCGCCGCGCTCTATGCCTTCGACCCGCTGCTCGATCTGCTGGATGTCTGACGCCATTTACATGTCCGACGTCAGAAACGTTTGCGCAATTGTCAGCCGCCTTGTAGCGCGGCAATCATGCATAGACGCAAAAACAGCCATTTTCTGCCCATGAATCGATTGTTCTCACGCGCGTCATGGCATAGTTGGTGGCCGCATAATGTGCTCAATGGATGGAGATGCGTGGATGCGAACCAAGGTCAGGGAATTTCCATGTCATGACGAAGCGGGCAATGATGCCGTTGTAATTGAGTGGAGCATTCAGGCCGACGGCATCCGGAACAAGCACGCCTGCTGCAAGGAATTCTCACTGGCGGACGGATCACCGGTTGCGCCACTTGGCGGGAAATTCGAGCATTTTTATAGCGGCAAGCTTTTCATACCTAACTGAAGTCAGTCAGCAGTCACCGGGATTTTTAACCCAGATGCACCTGTCCTTCGGGATATCGCACACGCGGGGTGACACGTGTCGCCAGAAAGAACCCCAGCGTCAATGGGCCGACCCTGCCCAGAAACATAACGGCCATGATGACGGCGCGGCCGAAATCATCAAGTTCGCCCGTATAGCCGCGCGACAGACCGACGGTGCCAAAGGCGCTGGCAACCTCAAACGCAATATCGAGGAAGTCACCATCATGGCTGAGGGTCAGCAGGAACACCCCTACAAAGACAAGGATCACGCTGATCGCGGTTAGCGCCATGACTTTCAGAACCTGCTCCAGCCCGATACTGCGCCCGAAGGCCGTCAACTGTGTCTGTCGCCGGAAAAAGGCAATCGTGGCAATCAGCATGATGACAAAGGTTGTCACCTTGATCCCGCCTGCAGTTGATGTCGGCCCACCCCCGATCAGCATCAGCGAGATGAACATCATCGACGTGCTGTCATGCATTGCCCCGATATCTGTCGTGTTGAAACCTGCGGTGCGGGTTGTCACCCCCTGAAACCAGCTGACGACCAGTCGCGCCACCGCGGTGTCATGCTGGCCCAGCGTGCCCGGATTGCTCCATTCAAGGGCAGCAAACATGGCCACTGACCACGGTATCAGAATGCCCGTGCCCACCAGCATGATCTTGGTATGCAACGAGTATTTGCGCCATGTCTTTTTCGTGAACACATCATGCAGCACGACATAGCCGATGCCCCCGATAATGAAGAGCGCGGGGATCACGATATTGACAACCGGATCAGTGGCGAAAGGAACAAGCCCGTCGGGAAATGTCGAGAAACCCGCGTTGTTGAAGGCAGAGATGGAATGGAACAGCGCCTCCCACAGCCCTTGCCACAGCCCGAAACGCGGCACGAAACTGACAGCGAGCGCCACCGCACCCACGATAACACAGACAGCGACAACTTTCAGGATCGTGCGCACCAGCTTCATCAACTGGCCCATGGCACTCTGGTTCAGGTCATCACGCAGATAAAGCTGCCCGGTAATGCCCACCGGAAGGCCCAAGGCAGCCAGCACAAGCACAGCAAATGTCATCAGCCCCAGACCGCCAAGCTGGATCAGGGTGGCGACGACAATCTGACCAAAGAGCGTCAGATCAGCCCCTGTGTCCAGAACCACAAGCCCGGTGACCGTTACCGCAGATGTCGCGGTGAACAGCGCATCTGACCATGTTATGGTGGTTGTGGCCGCAGAGGGCAGCTTCAGCAGGCTGGCCCCGATGACAATCAGAACACCATAAAGCGCCGCGAGGATCAATGGCGGCGGCGTCCGGCGAAAGCGCTGTGACAGGCGGCGTGACATAGGGTTGATCTGATTCAGAAGCGACTAAAGCGTGTCGCCAAAGCGGCGCAAATCCGCACGCTTGCCAAGAAGGATAAGCTTGTCATCTTTCTTCAGCGCCAGACCAGCCTGATCACAGGCATGAAATTCAGTTCCGCGCATCAGACCAAGCAGGCGCAGGTCATGCTTCTTGCCCACGCCAAGGGCGGCAAGCTCCTTTCCGTCCATCCGTTCGGGCACAAGGATGTTCACAACACTGAACCCGTTGCCAAGGCTGACATAATCCTGAACGACAGGGTTGTTCAGCATCTGGGCGATATGCCGACCCATTTCCTGTTCAGGCAGGATCACGCGGTCTATACCCAGTTTGGTCAGGATCCTGTGGTGGGCCTTGTTCGACGCTTTTACCCAGATCGTACTGATCCCCAGCATTTTAAGGTTCATCGTGCTCAGGATGCTGGCCTGAATATCGCGGCCGATCGCAATCAGCGCCACGTCATAGCGGTCGATTCCCGCTTCGCGCAATGCCGCCTCATCCGTGGTATCAAGGATCATTGTGGATGTCAGCACGTCTGACAACTGGGACACCCGACGCTCATCACTGTCCACGCCAATGACCTGATTTCCGAACCGTGCCAATTCTGTGGCGACAGCACTTCCAAATGCCCCGAGGCCAATGACAGCAAAGCTCCGTGTTTCACGGCTCATCCGCCAATCCTTCTTTTGACTTGAACGGCACGCTGCATCGCAGCACACGCAGTGTCAAGGGGAACCGGTTCTTTTGTCGTCAATCCGCAACCGACCCGATGGCTGTTTATGTCAAGTTTCAGGCCACCTCTTTCGCTGGCCCTGACGCACGTCACGTTCAACCGCATGCGCGCGGGCATCATCATCTCATGCGTCCGATTCACGGATCACGCGCGCGCCGATCAGATGACGGCGTGTCAGCCATATCACAAGCGCTGGAATGATCAGCCATTGCAGAAGCGGGCTTAGCCCCGTGCCGAAGGGCGGCACCAGCGGCATTGCGTCCGAATAGGTCCAGCGCAGGCTGATATTGGTGTAGTAATATTCGAACCCGATGGTCAGGGCGACCCCCACAGCCACAAATATCGCGACGGGCAGGCGCGTGGGCCGGCAAATCCAGTCGCGGCTGCGCGCCGCAATGCTGGCGGTCCAGAAGGCGGTCAGCGCGAAACCGACATCCCCGAATGTTGCCGATATGCAAAGCTTGATCGCCTGCCAATGCGCCATCGCGGCCATTCCGGTATAGGTCGGCACCTGCACGAACTCCCAGACGAAATGCAGCAGGAAGGAAAAGAAGGCGACGGGCAGTTCGGGCACCTCCCACAGGGCTGGCGGGCGGGTGCCTGGCCCAGTACGCGCCGCGATGTCATTCTCAGCATCCATCAGGCGGCCTCGACCGACCCGACCAGCATCAGCCTTATCCCGGTGCCGGTTCTGGCCAGAACACCCGCCCCCCGCCCCGCGCGGGTCAGGCGAACGCACCTGTCCACATCCTTGATGACGGCATCTTCGATCCTCCGGTCATGTGTCGTATTCATGGCCTGTTCCTTTTCATGTCATCAGGTATTTGATCAACGCAGCGATCACGAGGACCAGAACCGCCGCGATCAGGACCATCCAGATCCAGTGCAACCCCATGTTCCAGCCATCCATCATTCCTGATCCGTTCATCATGATTGCCTCCTTCTTTTTCCGGGGTCCGGAACTGCCGACAGCAAACCGTCGGCAGTCGCGCCGGACAGGTTCAGTCGATCTGCCGGAACAAGCCCGGGTAGCGGTTGAATGACAGGCGCTGAACCAGCGATCCGTCGGTCGTGACAATTTCGGCTGTGATGCTGCCGTCTTGCGCTTGCGCGACTTCTCCCAGTTCAAGGCGCGGGTTGGCGTGGCGTTCCAGCTGTTGCGACAAGAACGCTTCAACGCGCGCAGGCGTCATTTCGGTGACGCCCCCCTGCGGCATGCCATAAATCGCATCCGGGCCAAGGCCGTGCCCGCCCATCGCACCTTGTTGGCCACGCATCATCCGCCCCATGGGCATTCCGCCTTGGCCCATCATTCCATGCGCCATGGGGCCATCCGGCATGCCGCCCATTCTTGCGGGCATGTTATCGTCGCCCTGCATCCCCCTTTCACGCATCATGCGCATCATCATCTGCATCATATCCGGCGACATCATGTCCATCATGCCATGCATCTGCGCATCATCCGGCGCGGCCGCGCCGTTCCCGGCATCGGGGTGATGGGCTGCGTGATCATCACTGCTTGCCTGGGCAAATGCCGGTGCGCTGAATGCAAAGATCATCGCTGCAGCAAGGATCTGTGTTGGTCCGGTACGTGTTTTCATTGGTCTTCTCCAAGGTTGGGTGGTGAAATGGGTGTGGCTCAGTCCGTGCCGAACTGATGCCAGCTGCGCCCGCCATCATCTGAAGCAAGGATTTCGCCCAGTTGCGTTGCCGCGAATGCGCGGTCAGGATTGGCCGGATCAGCGGCATAATGGAGCACGAAGCGCTGTTCGAAATCGGGATGCAGCTGTTCCCATGCACTGCCATCCTCTGCTCTGCGCACCAGTCCTTCGCCAAGAATGAAGGCATGGATCATCCCGTCTGCCAGCACCTCTACGAAGGTGACAGGCGCGTCTGTGGGATGGGCGCACTGCCAGTCGCGTGCATCCGCGTCGCTGACAAAAAGCCCTGTCTCCGTCGCGGCATAAAGCCGTTCTGCGGACTGCGCCGATGCGGCGATACTGATCAGGCCGGGCGGCGCATCCGCGACCTGTTCCCATATCCGGCCCCCGTCGCGGCTGCGCTGCAAGCCCCCATAATTGCCCCAGACCACAGATGGATCGGCCTTGCTGATGTCCATCTGATGGAAATCCACCGGCCCGTTCACCCCGTCCGAAAGTTTCGTCCAACTCGCGCCCCCGTCACTGCTGGCGATTACCCCCAGATTGCCACCATGTGCAGGGTGTCCGCTGGCAAGGAACCCAGCTGGCGCCACCGGGTCGGCGACAAACCCCATCAGATCGTCGCTATGGTCCGATATCTGGACGGTCAGGCCCGTATCCAGATCCAGCGCATGCAACCCGTGATGGGTGGCGATCAGCAACCGCCCGCTGTCTTGGCCGTCGACCGCAAGACCGTGGATATGCGTGCGCGCAAGCAAATCGGTCAACGGGGTTCCGGCGCGCGCGCCTGCCCCAAGGGTCACAAACAGCCCGGCACCTGCAATAGCAAGCACACCGCCAACCAGCAGGGCACGCCGCGACAGGAAGGTATATGTTTTACCATTCATAGTGTTTTCCTTTTACTTCTTGGTATCGACAGTAAGTTTCGTGCGTTTCAGCAGCAGTGAATTGCCGATGACTGACAGCGAACTCGCCGTCATCGCGATAACGCCGATCATCGGGTGCAGCAGGCCAAGGGCGGCCACCGGAATGGCGGCCAGGTTGTAGAACCACGCCCAGAACAGGTTCTCGACGATCTTGCGGAAGGTGGCCTTCGACAGGCGGATCGCCTCGACCACCTTGGTCAGCTCTCCCGTGACCAGCGTGACATCCGCGGCCTCGATCGCGACATCTGCACCTGCGCCGATGGCAATGCCGACATTGGCCTGTTTCAGCGCCGGGGCATCGTTGATCCCGTCGCCGACCATGGCAACATGCTGGCCATGCTTCTCCTGCAATTCGCGGATGGCCGCGACCTTGCCTTCGGGCAGCACCCCGGCCCTGACCTCATCCAGCCCGACTTGTGCTGCGACATATTTCGCGGTGCGCTCATTGTCGCCGGTGACCATGACGACATGGATGCCAAGGGCGTGCATCGCGGCGATGGCGGCTTTTGAATCCGCCTTCACTGTATCCGCCACCGCGACGAGCCCCGCCGCCTTGTCGCCGATGGCGACCAGCATGGCAGTCTTGCCCTCTGTCTCCAGCGCGACCAGCCGTTCTTCAAGCGCATCGGGGTCGATTCCGGCCTCATTCAAAAGCCGCCTGCTGCCCACGCGCACGGTTTCATTGTCGACCTCGCCCTGCACACCGCGCGCGGTGATCGATTTGAACAGCGCCACATCTGGCACGTCCAACCCGCGTTCGCGCGCCCCCGTCACGATGGCCTGCGCCAACGGGTGTTCAGACCCTGCCTCGACCGATGCAGCGGCGCGCAGCACGCGGCCCTCATCAAAACCCAGCAAGGCATGGACATCGGTCAACGCAGGCTTGCCGCGCGTGATCGTGCCGGTTTTATCGAGCACCACCACCTTGATGTCTTTCAGCGTCTGGATCGCCTCACCCGAGCGGATCAGCACACCGCGTTCGGCCCCCATCCCCGACCCCACCATAAGTGCTGTGGGCGTGGCCAGCCCCAGCGCGCAAGGGCAGGCAATAACCAGCACAGCGATCATGGCAAGGATCGCCCCCATCGGGGCCGATATCTCGGGGTTGACCCAGGGCAGGAAATCCGCACCCCATGCAAGGATCGGGCGGAAGATATCATCGAAAGCCAGCCACGTGGCGAAGGTGCCAAGCGCGATTATCAGCACCGCAGGCACGAAATAGCCCGTCAGCCGGTCTGCCAGTTCCTGAATCGGCACTTTCGACCCCTGCGCCTCCTCCACCAGCCTGATAACCTGCGCCAGAAACGTGTCAGCGCCCACACGGGTCGCGCGGACCTTCAGCACGCCTTCCTTGTTGATCGTGGCACCGATCACAGTGTCTCCCGGTCCCTTCTCGACAGGTACGGATTCCCCTGTGGCAATGGATTCATCCAGATGGCTGTTACCATCCACAATCTCGCCATCGGTTGGTACTTTGGCCCCCGGGCGCACCACCATGACGTCACCAAGCTGCAACTCGGCCACCGGCACCTCGACCTCAGCGCCATCGCGCAGCACTGCGGCTGTCTTGGCGCCCATGGTGATCAACCGCTTGATGGCCTGACTGGCGCGGCCCTTCGCGCGCGCTTCCAGATACCGCCCGACTAGGTGGAAGGTCATGATGGTCGCCGCCATCTCGATGAAAGACGTCATCGGCCAGATGAACCCCGCAAGCCCGATCAGATAGGGCGGCAGGCTGCCCATCGAGATCAGCACATCCATGTTCGCCGTGCGGTTGGTCAGCGACCGCCAGGCAGAAACATGCGTGGCCCAGCCGCCAAACAGGAACACCACCGGGAAGGCCAGCACCGCAACGATTGCCAGATATCCCGGAATCGGCTGCCAGAACATATGCGGGACCATCAGCACCATGATCAGCGTGGCCGGGATGGCCGCAATCCATAGCCGTTTCCATGCGCGCGCAAGATAGCGGTCCTCCGACGCGGTATCACTTGCATGGTCGGGCATCTGACCTTCCTCGAATGCGTCCACCTCATACCCCGCGCGCTCAATCGCGGCGCGGATGGTCTGCGCGTCGGTCTGGCCTGCATCGAATGACACACGCACCCGGTGATTGCTGATGTTGGTGTCCAGGCTCCCGATTCCCGGCAGGCGGCGGATGGACCCCGCCACAAGGCCTGCACAATGGTCACTGCCCATGCCCGGCACCGTCAGGCGAACCTCGCGCGCGCCGCCGGTGCCGCCAGCATCCTCGACTTCATACCCCGCACGCTCGATCGCTGCCTTCAGATCGGCCGGGTTGAGGCGGCCCGCATCATAACTCACGCGGACACGATGCGCGGCGATACTGGTCTCTATGTCGCGCACCCCATCCAGCCGAACAAGCGACCTGCGCACGATCCCCGCGCAGTGATCACTCCCCATCCCGGGAACGATAAGCGCGGCGGTCGCTTGGTCGCGCTGACTTTTCACATCATTTTTCATCTCTCATCTCCGATATTCTTCCACGCGGACGGGTGTTCCTGAAATGCGCAGCGAAACCACGAGTTACCTTGTCCTCTTGGACACCGGCTACGCGCATTGTTTTGGGGGAACGCCAGCGGCGCAGAGTTCCGGCATGTCTGCCATTGCGTGCGCACGGGGCGCAGGCTGTGGAGTCAGGTCGCGGTGGGAGGGTGCAAGAACGGCGGATGGGACCGGCCCGCGACACCCATCGGGCCGATCAGCGGCCGCATGAAGGCAGCGGCCAACCGGATGTCGCGTCCGCCATTTCCGGGCAGCGCCGACAAACTGCAGCACATCGACAAGGCGCAATCGGCATGTTGCCCGCCCTGATCCGCCACATGGCAACACGCATCCGGCAAGACCATCCCGGATGTCTGCACGGCAACGGATGTGAACACTTCCGTCTGATGCGCATGTGCGGTGGACGTACCGGCAAGGCCAACAAGAACGAACAGCACGAAGGCCCGCATCAGCATAACGAACGCGCGGGGCAGACACCGTGATATCCGGATTCGCATTGGCAACAGACAGGTTTCCTTTCGAAACGGTCTGGAACAATTATCACGAATTCACCTGATCCGGTATGATATGGATCAAGCCACGGAAAACAGCGGTCCAACAATCAGACGCTGCCAGACAGGGCTTTCCACAGCCGGAATGTCACCCTTTCGCCGCCGGAATGGCATGCGACAGAAGACGCAGATCCGCCAGCCCATGGCCCGGCCCTGCCGTAGCCCCCTCTTCACAGCCAGCAGCGAAACCGGGGCCGCAACCACGCCGGGGTGGACATGTCAGAATTCAGCGCCAGTGATCGTGGCGATGAAAAAGGGAACGTAATCCGGCGTGCCCCACATGTTGCCCAGTTCCACCCGGCGCGGGATCAGGAAACCCTGATGGCGCGTCATCTCCAGCATCCGCCCGCCAAAAGGTTGCAGGCGATAGGTCTTTTCAGGGTTGGCATCGGTCCAGCGCATGGCCCAGACCTCCAGCGGGTTTCCTTCGCTGTCGAAAGTGATCTGCATGGGTTCAGGCACAGGCGCATCGGCAAAGCGGATCTCGGCACTGTCGGCGCTGGTCTGCGTCCATTCCGCGCCGAATTGCGGCAGCAGGCTCGCCGGGGCCCAGATCGCCTCCAGCATCATCCGGGTTGCTGCGGCGCGGGCATGATCCCCGGTCCCGCCGATCCGGGCCAGCGGGATCAGGCCGTGCAGCCAGAACTTGGTCCAGCTTTGCGCGCGCGCGCCCGCATGATAATACCCGTCCGAGCCGCCAAAACGCATCAGACCCGCGCCGATATCCGCCCGCCACACGAAACCTTGCGCGGGTGGCGCAAGTATCTGGCGCGCACGCATCGGCATGGCATTGCCGTTCATAATGAAACTGCCCGCCATTTCCAGCCGCACCACGCGATGCAGGGGTGTGCCGGGCGCGATGGCGCGGGCGAAATAGCGCTGCGCAACCTCTGGCAGGCCATCCACCATCGCAGGGTCATAGCGCGGCGGGTCGGTCGCGCGCGCTCCCTCCAGCGCCACCCAGACCCGATCCGCCTGCGCCCTGTCGCGGGAATGTACCCACAGACCAACGGCAATGGCTGCGATCAGAAGCGCTGCAAGGGCGAGAAGAATAATCTTGACGGCTGTCATGGGCTGGAATCCTGAACGGGGGAAGGTGCCGTCATTCTGCATCCGGCGGGGCATGGGCAGCAAGGAAAACAGCAATCCGCGCCAAAAGGCCCGAACCAATACCCGCTAAATAGCTTGTTAACCTGAACCCGGTATCATCGCCTTGTTTCAGGTTTATCGGGGGACCGCCAGTCATGACATATGCATTCCGGCCCCCGCCGCAGCAGAGGAGGAGCAGGCGACAGATAAGCACACAGCCTTCGGGGCTGAAATACCTGCCGGACGTCATTCCGGCTGACGAAACCGAAGCTTTGCTACGTCAGACTGGCACATGCAGGTTATTCCGGCTCTCTCCCTTGTCGGGTCATCGTGAATGAATATCTGCCGGGTCAAGGCATATCCGCGCATGTGGATTGTCGGCCATGATCCCGCGATGTAATCGTGCCGCCCGTTGTCATCTTGCGTTATGCGTTTGGAAACCCGGGCGGCTGGTATCAGGACTGATCCGGTTCTTGAAGCAGGCTTCCTGCAGTCCTTTTCAGGCGAAACGCGCCGCGCCATTCCCGCGCGGCACAACGACACGCTGCGCGGTCAACAGCACCCTTATCCGTGTCGGCAAGACGCTCTGGAAGGCGATTTCCTGATCCGGATCTGCCACAAACGGACGCCCCCCCCCCGCAGTAGCGATTGTCGCGCATCCTGTTCATTGACGCCGGGATGGCACACATGACCTAAGCTGCGTCCGGATAGAGGTGATGACACCAATTGAACCCGGCGCGGAATTCGTGGCCCTATACGCCGCAGATATCCTCCTCGGCTGAAACGGATGTCACGCTGTGCGCAACCGCGCAGACTCATCTCCTGCGGAACGCACTACCGGCGCAGCAGATAGATATCCATGATCCAGCCATGCTCCGCCCGCAAGTCTGCCCGCAACGCCGTGATCCGCGCGCCGACATCCGCAAGTGGGCCAGCCACCAATACCTGTTGCGGCATGCTCAGATAGGCCCCCCACCAGATATGCACCCCCTGCGCGTCCAGCACCTCGAAGGCGCTGCCTGCATCCAGCATCACCGCAACACTGTCCACCCCGGCGGGCCAGCCCCCGTCCCGCAACTGCCGCCCCGTGGTAATCATCACCGGCGCACCAAGCGTATTCAGCGCCACCCCATGCGCGGCGGTCAGCGCCGACAGGCTGGTAATGCCCGGCACCACGGACACGCGCAACGCCATCCCGCCTGCCCCCAGACGCGCGGCAATGCGCAGACTGCTGTCATAAAGTGACGGATCGCCCCAGACCATCAGCGCGACGCGCCCGCCCTGCGGCAGATGGGCCGTAATCTGCGCCGCCCAGGCCTGCGCAATAGCCGCATGCCAGTCCCGCACCCCCCCCAGATACTCCCCGGATGCCGACCGCACCGGCAGGTCGAATTCCGCAAGCGTGACAGGACGGGTCAGAATGTCGGCACAGACCAGACGGCGCAGTTCCAGCAATTCCGCCTTCTGCGACCCTTTGCGCGGCAACAGGATCAGATCAGCATCGTTCAACGCCCGGATCGCGGCGCGCGTCAGATGCTCGGGATTGCCGGTTCCGATTCCGACAAGCGACAGCTCGATCATGTATCCCCCCGGAACAACGGCCCGTAAAGAATCAATGCAGGCCCCTCCCCGGCAACATCGCGCAAGGCGGCAGCAAGCAATCCCACTGTGGACCATGTCAGTTTCTGATCTGCATGGCTGACATTCTCCGCCAGCAGCGCCGGTGTGTCGGATGGCAGTCCTGCCGCCAGCAGCGCATCGGCCAGTTCGGGAAATGTCCGCTTGGGCATGAACACGACTGTCGTGGCCTGCGCATCCGCCAAAGCCGCCATATGCAACCCTTCGGGCAAGGCACCGCGCAGATCATGGCCGGTCACATACTGAACCCGCCGCGCACTCAGGCGCCGGGTCAGCGGAATACCCGCCGCCGCCGCCGCCGCGCTCGCCGATGTGACACCGGGAATCACCTCAAACCCGATCCCGGCACCGCGGCAGGCGATGATCTCTTCCTCCAGCCGCCCGAACACGCCCGGGTCGCCCGATTTCAGCCGCACAACCCGCGCGCCTTCCAGCGCATAATCCACCAGCAACCGGCTGACATGGTCCTGTTTCGGCGACGGGCGGCCTGCCCGCTTGCCCACGGCCACCAGTTCGGCCCCCTGCCGCGCCTGCCCCAGTATCAGCCCCGAAGACAGGTCATCGAACAGCACGACATCTGCCTGTTTCAACCGCGTCACGGCCTTCACTGTCAATAATTCCGGATCGCCCGGCCCGGAACCGACAAACGAAACAAACCCGCGCATCATCGCCCTTTCATTCTGGTCAAAATATCCTCCGGGGGTGAGGGCCGAAGGCCCGAGGGGGCAGACAGCCCCCTATCCTTTTGCCATGCCCCACGTCAAGGCAACCCGCCGCGTCACCCGTCACGCCTGCCCGCTATCCCTGATCCTCTGCGATCAGGTGAAAGAATGTCCCCGTCACCGGCCCGCGCACCGATCCGGTCTCTGGCACAATCGTCCCTTCCGCGTCGCGCACTTCGGCCAGCGGTGTGTCGGGCTGTGCCAGGATGCTGGAATAATGGAATTCATGCCCGCGCAGCGCCGCCCCCACCGAAAACCCCGGCATCGGCCGGCGCAATTGCGCACGCCTGTAGCCCAGATGCATCTTGCGCTTCGCATAGGATGTCACCAGCCCCAGCAGCCCCGCCATCTGGTGGCGCGTGCCATCCTTGTCAATCAAGGCCTCCCCCAGCGCCATATAGCCACCGCATTCCCCATGCACCGGGCGCGCGCGGCCCGCATGGGCTTGCAGGCCTGCATGAAACCGCGTGGCCGCTGCCAGGCGCCCGGCATGCAATTCGGGGTATCCGCCCGGCAGCCAGACCAGATCGGCACCCGGATCGGGCGCTTCATCTGCCAGCGGCGAAAAGGGCATCACTTCCGCACCTGCGCGCCGCCACCCTTCCAGCAAATGCGGGTAGGTAAAAGAAAACGCCGCATCACGCGCCAGCGCAATGCGCTGCGCGGGCGGTTTGGGCAAACCGGTGGCGCGTGGGGGGGGACGACCAGTGGTTCCTGCGCATTGCATCAGCGCATCCAGATCAACATGATCGCGCAGGAATGTCGCGTAATCGGCAATCGCGCGGTCCAGATCGGGGTGTTCTGTCGCCTGCACCAACCCCAGATGGCGTTCGGGCAACACCAGATCCCCGCGCCGCGGCAAGGCCCCCAGCACACGCAAGCCCGCCGCCTCCATGCCCAGCCGTATCAGGCGTTCATGGCGCGGGCTGGCAACCCGGTTCAGGATCACCCCGGCAAAGGGCAGGTCCGGCAGGTAACGTGCAAAACCCAGCGCCACCGCCGCTGCCGATTGCGCCTGTCCCGACACATCGACCACCAGCACCACCGGCCAGCCCATCCGCAGCGCCAGTTCCGCGCCGGTCCCATGCCCCGAAGCCCCCGGTTTCGCCACCCCGTCATACAGGCCCATGGACCCTTCGGCGAATATGATATCGGCGCCCGCACTTTCTGCCGCAATCGTATCTGTCAATGCATGACCCATCGCCCAGCTATCCAGATTATACGACTCGCGCCCGCTGGCTGCGCGGTGAAAGGCTGGGTCAATGTAATCCGGCCCGCTTTTGAACGGTTGCACTGTGACACCCGCATCGCGCAAGGCCCGCAACACCCCCAGCATAACCGTTGTCTTGCCAGTACCAGAGGCCGGCGCGGAAACCATAAGTCCTGGAATCATTCGATGCTGTCCTTATAGATTGAATCTGCGGTCTGCGGCCGGAACCGGCGGTCATAATCAGGCGCATAAAGCGCGCTTTCCGCAAAACCGTCAGCGCCCAATGCAGGCCCCACCAGGATAAGCGCTGTGCGTTCCATGCTACCCGCGACATCGGCTTCAATACTGGCCAATGTGCCACGAATAATCCGCTGATCGGGCCAGCTTGCCCGCCAGACCACCGCCACCGGGCAGTCCGCGCCGTAATGCGGTGTCAGATCGGCCACCACCTGGGCAAGGTTCTGGATCGACAGATGTATGGCAAGCGTTGCGCCAGTGGCGGCAAAATTGCGCAGCGACTCGCGCGCGGGCATGGCGCTGGCGCGACCGGGCGTGCGTGTCAGCACCAGCGATTGCGCCACTTCCGGCAGGGTCAGTTCGCAGCCAAGCGCCGCCGCCGCCGCCGCAAACGCGGGCACACCCGGTGTCACAGTATAAGGAATGTCCAGTGCGCGCAGCCGACGCAGCTGTTCGGCCATGGCGGACCAGACCGACAGATCGCCCGAATGCAGGCGCGCCACATCCTGGCCCTGCGCATGGGCGGCGCTGATTTCATCCATGATCTGGTCCAGCGACAGCGGTGCGGTATTGATGATCCGCGCGCCTTCGGGGCAATGCGCCAGCACCGCCTGCGGCACCAGCGATCCCGCATAAAGGCAGACCGGGCAGGCCGCGATCAGATCGCGCCCGCGCAATGTCAACAGATCGGCCGCCCCCGGCCCGGCCCCGATGAAATGAACGCTCATTGCTGTTCTCCCTCTGCCACAGCGCAGGTCGCAAGCCCGTCTTCTGATGTCATGCGCGCAACCACAATCCGCGCGCCCATAGCGCCCGCCCGTGCGACGGCCACAAGCGCGCAGGCCTCCGCCACGCTGCCAGTGCCGAAAGTGTCCAGCATGCGGGGTGATTGCGTGGGCGTGGTGACACCCGCAAGTGCCTGCGCAGGCAGCGCGATCAACGGCACGCCTGTGGTCAGCGCCAAGGGTCGCAGCACTGCTGCGCGCGCTTCCGGACAGGCCAGCGCATCAATCTTCCCGGCCATTTTCGCACGGCCTAGAAGCGCGCGCAGACTGTCATCCGTGACACGGGATGCACAGCCAAATCCCGCAACCATCATCGCGTCACACTCCATTGCACAATCGGATAGGCCGCGCGCCAGCCACGTTTCTGCCCCAGCGCCGCGGCCTCGGCCAGATCAAACCGCAGCAAAGTGCCGCCCGCCCGCCTGTGCCACGCGCCCAGCAACGCCTCGCTTTCCAGTGTCACGGCATTGGCCACCACGCGCACCCCTTGCGGCAACAGGTGCCACAACTCCGTCAGCAGCGCCTCCGACAGCCCCCCGCCAATGAACACCGCATCGGGCAAGGGCTGGCCGCGCAGCACCTGCGGCGCGCGCCCTTCCACCACCTGCAACCGGTCCGCGCCCAGCGTTGCGGCATTTTCGCGCGCGCGCGCGGCGCGCTGCGGGTCGGCCTCAAACCCGGTGGCGGTATTCAGCGGATGGGCCAGCAGCCATTCAATCCCGACCGACCCCGATCCCGAACCGATATCCCACAGCAGATCACCCGCACGCGGGGCCAACGCCGAAAGCGTCAGCGCGCGCACCGCCCTTTTGGTGATCTGCCCATCATGCAGAAACATATCATCGGGCAACCCGGCAGTAACCGGCAGCGCCCGGCCGTCGCCCGCGACCTCCAGCCCCACAGCGACCGGATGGGCAACATCATGCAGCGCGTAGCCTTGCGCCGTGGCAATCCGGTGGCGCGCGCGCGGCCCGCCCAGCGCTTCCAGCACATGCATCCGGCTTGCCCCGAAGCCAAGCCCATCCAGATAACGCGCAAGCCCGGCCACTGCATCACCATCGCGCAACAGGACCACGGCGCGCGCCCCCGCCACAAGACAGGGACGCAACCGCGTCAAGGGCGCTGCATGCAACCCCAGACAGGCTACATTTTCCAACGGCCAGCCCAGACTTGCCGCCGCCTGCGAAAATGTCGACGGCGCGGGCAGCGCCACCCATTCGCCCGGGTCCAGATGCCGCGTCACGCTGGTGCCCGCCCCGAACCAGAACGGGTCCCCCGATGCCAGCATGACCACAGCCCGCCCGCGCTGCGCCAGCAATCCGGCAATACCATCCGCAAACGGCACCGGCCATTCAATCACCGCGCAGTCCAGCCCCGGCAACAGGGCCAGATGCCGCCGCGCGCCCATAACCAGTTCAGCCTTTTCCAGCGCTTCACGGCTTGCATCCCCCAGCCCCTTCAGGCCATCTTCCCCCAGACCAATGATCGTCAGCCACGGGGCACCATCAGCCATGCCGAATATCCTTGTCCTCGGGGGCACCATCGAAGCGACCCGCCTTGTCGCAGACCTTGCCCGCGCAGGCCTGCCCACGACCCTCAGCTATGCCGGCCGCGTCGCACGCCCGAAACCCCAGCCGGTGCCGGTGCGCGTCGGTGGCTTTGGCGGCGCAGACGGGCTGGCCCGCTACCTGCGCGAAAACCACATCACCCATCTTGTCGATGCGACCCATCCCTTCGCGGACACAATAAGCCGCAACGCCCTGCACGCAGCAACGCTTGCCGACACGCCCCTGCTGGCGCTGACCCGCCCGCCCTGGACTGCGCGCGATGGTGATCAGTGGACCCATGTCCCCGACATTCCTGCGGCCGTGGCCGCCCTCGGCATGCCGCGGCGCAACATCATGCTGGCGCTGGGGCGGATGCATCTTGCAGCCTTCGCCACGCAGCCACAGCACCGCTACCTGCTGCGCCTTGTCGATCCGCCGCAAACCCCGCCACCCCTGCCCGATCATCACATCATCATCGATCGCGGCCCCTTTGACGCAGTTGCCGATGCCGCCCTGATGCAGGCGCATGACATCAGCCTGATCGTTGCCAAGAACGCGGGCGGCACAGGCGCGCTGGCCAAATTGACCGCTGCGCGCCAGTTGCAGATCCCGGTCCTGATGATCGACCGCCCGGCCCTGCCCGAACGCGCGCAAACCCAAGACATCGCAACCGTCCTTGACTGGGTGCGCGTCTGACCCCCCTTCACTGTGCCTGCATTCAGTCTGGCAAAAATATCCCCGGGGGGTGAATTGGGCCATCAGGCCCAAGAGGGGGGCAGGCAGCCCCCCTACCGTCCCCGGCGCAGTCATGCTGACCTCGGCGTATACAGGACCGGTCCGCGCGGGGTCTCGACAATCCGTGTCAGGCTTGATCCGACAATCACCATTGTCCGCATATCCGCCATATCGGGGCGCGCGCGGCCCAGCGGCACAATGCGCAGCGCTTCCTCAGGTGTGCTGACCGCGCGGGCAAACAGCACGGGGCGGTCCTCGTCACAGCAGTCGCGCAGGATTTCCAGCACCCGCGCGAACCCTTCGGGGCGCGATTTTGACCGTGGGTTGTAAAACGCCATGGCGAAATCCGCCTCTGCGGCCAGCCGCAGGCGCTTTTCGATCAGTGCCCAGGGTTTCAGATTGTCACTCAGGTTGATGGCACAGAAATCATGACCCAGCGGCGCACCCGCGCTTGCAGCCGCCGCCAGCATCGCGGTGATACCCGGCAGGATGCGGATATCCAGCGCGCGCCAGTCGGCGGGGCCATGTTCCAGCGCTTCAAACAGCGCCGATGCCATGGCAAACACCCCCGGATCGCCCGATGACACCACCACGACCCGCCGCCCGTCAGCGGCCATCTGCAAGGCATGGGCGGCGCGGTCCAGTTCCACGCGGTTATCGCTGGCATGCAGCACCAGGCCCGCGCGCGGGGCGATGCGCGCCACATAAGGAATATAGCCCACGATATCTGTTGCCGCATCCAGTGCCGCGCGCACTTGCGGGGTCACCAATGCCTCATCCCCCGGCCCAAGGCCCGCAACGGCCACCCAACCGGTCATGGCCTGCGCCCCTGACCATGGATCAGCACGATCGAGAAATACGGCGTCACCTCCTCCACATCGGCCAACCGCCTGACACGCTGGCCGGGCATCTGCGCATATTCCACGATCCATGCGTCCCTCAGCCGCCCGGCGGTTTGCAGGGCGCGTTTCACCTTCGGCAGGTTGCGCCCGATCTTCATGACAACCAGCGCATCAGTATGGGCAATCCTGTCAGCAAGCGTATCTTCGGGCAAGGTGCCCATCACCACACTCAGCACATCATCGCCCCATGTGAAGGGGGCACCGGTAGCCGTCCATGCGCCCGACATGCCGGTAATGCCGGGGACAACCTCTATCGGGGTGGTATCTTTCAGCCGGGTATAAAGATGCATGAATGACCCATAGAAAAACGGGTCACCTTCACAGAGCACGACAACATCTGACCCCGCGCCCGCCAGCGCGCGCAGATGGGCGGTGCAATCGGCATAAAACCCCGCAAGCGCCTTGTTATAGCGCGGATCAGACAGCGGAATTTCAGTGGTGACAGGGTATTCCATCGCAAACTCGGTCACATCCGCGCGCAGCATGCCCTCGACGATGGCGCGCGCCTGCCCATTGCGGCCAGCCTTGCGGAAATAGGCCACATGCGCTGCGCCGCGCACCAGCCTGTCGGCGCGCACGCTCAGCAAATCCTGCGCGCCGGGGCCAAGGCCCACACCGTATATCCTGCCGGTATTCATATTCAGCGTACTCATTCTGTGCGACTCGCAATCGCATTGATGGCCGCAACAGTGATGGCGCTTCCGCCCAGCCGCCCTTCGACAATGCAGCACGGCACTGGTTGCGCCTGCCACAGCGCATCTTTCGATTCCACGGCCCCCACGAACCCCACCGGACAGCCGATGATGGCGGCGGGGCGCGGGCAGTCGGGATCTTCCAGCATGTTCAGCAGGTGAAACAGGGCCGTCGGGGCATTGCCGATGGCGACCAGCGCGCCTGCCAGACGGGGGCGCCACAATTCCAGTGCGGCCGCAGAACGGGTGTTGGACATCTGCTGCGCAAGGCCGGGCACGGTTGGGTCATGCAGGGTGCAGATCACGTCATTCTGTGCGGGCAGGCGCGCGCGGGTCACCCCTTCGGACACCATGCGCGCATCACACAGGATCGGTGCGCCCTGCTCCAATGCCGCGCGGGCATGTTGCGTGAAATCCGGTGAAATCCGGACAAAGCGTTCCAGCCCGACCATGCCGGCGGCATGAATCATGCGCACCGCGATGGGTTCATCCTCGGGGGAAAAACGCGCAAGATCGGCTTCCGCGCGGATGGTCGCAAAAGACTGGCGGTAAATCGCCGCGCCATCGGTTTCATAGGTATAGGGCATCAGCTTGCTCCGAAACGGGTCAGGATCCGGGCTGCACTCAGCCCTGTTTGTGTTGGTGGGTCGCAGGCCCGCCCGCGCAGGACCAGATCAAAGCCGCCTGCGCGCCCGACCAGCGTGATATCCGCAGCCTGTGCCCGCGCGCAACCCTTTGCACAGCCCGACACATGCAACCGCCCCGCGACATGCGGCGCGATCTGCCTGGCCAGTCCGCGCGTGGCAACGCTGGCCTGCGGACAGAGCGGCGCCCCCGCGCAGGCATCCACGCGCAGCGCGGGATCATCGGGCGTGGCAATCAGCCCTTCGGGCAGGTCATGCGGCGGGGTCTCAACCCCTTCCAGAATGACCATGCGCCAGGGCGTGACACGCAACGCTGTGGTGCTGCTGGCCACAAGCACCTGCGCCAGTTCACGCGCGATAATCTGGCCGAAAGCGGCACCAAGGATCACCCCGACCGGCGCAGAGCCGGGCGCAAACCGCGCACGCGCGGGCGCGGGTGTCGCGGTCCATGTGCCCCAGTCGGGCAGCGGCGCGTGATGACGGGCCATGCGGCCGGACTGCGCGCCGCCGGTTGCGATAAACCACTGGCACAGGCGGATAAGCTGGTCAATTTCATGCCCCGGTTCCAGCGCCATGCCACGCACGCGCCCTTCGGCGCGCAGGATCAACCCGCCCTGCCCGCGTTCAATGCGGAAATCGGCGGGGTCTTGTGACAGGACGGGCGCAGGCCCTGCATCCATGGCAAAGCCCATTTTGGGCGGCAGCGCGGGCAATTCGTGCAGACGGGCCGCCAGTTCTGACCAGAGCCCTGCGCTGTCATCACCATCCCGCCAGTCGGGGGCAATCAGGATGTTGCGGCGCGTTTCGCTTTCCGGGTCGGGGTCCAGCAGGCCCAGCGTGCCCAGATCGGCCTGCAACGGAACAAGGCCTGCGTCACTGACACCGCGGATCTGCAGATTGGCACGGTTGGTCAGGTCAATCAGCCCCGCGCCATGGGCCTGTGCCGCCGCGCATAGCCCAAGCGCCTGCGCGCGTGTCAGCCGGGCCGCGCGCGGGCGTACCCGCACCACCCAGCCATCACCCGAACGCATGGGCCGCAGCGCACCGGGACACCAGCCTTTGACGTCGAACTCAGTCATGCATCAACCCCGCCAGAATGGAATTGCGCCGTGTCACCCAAAGACCGGCGTCATGCAAGGCGACAAATCGCGCAATCATCGCGGCCAACGCTTCGGGGTTTTCGCGGGCAAGGAAATCACGCACATCATCATTGCCCAGCGTGGCATCATGATAGAGGTCAAAAAGCTGCGGGGGAACCGCGCCAGCCAGATGCGCAAACGCGCCCAGATGGTCCAGCGTTGCGGCAATTTCCGCACCACCGCGAAACCCGTGCTGCATCATCCCCCTGATCCAGCGCGGATTGGCGGCCCGCGCACGCACCACCCGCGCGATTTCTTCATGCAGGGGGCGGGCATGCGGGGTGTCGGGGTTGGTGCTGTCGATATGATAAAGCGCGGCCTTGCCACCGGTCACGGACTGGGCTGCGGCAAATCCCGCTTCATGCGCGGCATAATCCTGTGCCAGCAACAGGTCGGTTTCCGGCAAGTCCTGCAAATGGACAAAGGCATCTGCCCCCGCCACACGCGCCGCAATCCCTTCGGGGTCGGACGCGCCGGTATCCATGGCATGCGATGACGCGGCAAGCCAGGCGCGTCCGGCTTCAAGCCGGGCGGCGTCGGTATAATTTTCCAGCGCCTGCCCCATGCCAAGACCATAATTCCCCGGTGCCGGGCCATAGACGCGCGCACCGGTCTTGCCCACAAACGGGTTCCAGTCCGGCGCTTCATCGCGCCCGGCCAGCGCCTGCACGGCCTGCCCGAACAGCGTGGCCAGTTGCGGAAACACATCGCGGAACAGCCCCGATACCCGCAAGGTCACATCCAGCCGCGGGCGGTCCAGTTCGGCAATCGGCAGGATTTCCACACCGGACACCCGTTCAGACCCCGCGTCCCAGACAGGGCGCGCGCCCAGAAGATGCAGCGCCATGGCGAATTCTTCGCCGGCTGTGCGCATGGTTGCACTGCCCCACAGATCAAGCACCAATGCGCGCGGCCAGTCGCCATGATCCTGCAAATGGCGACGGACCAGTTCATCCGCCAGCCGCACCCCTTGCGCGAAGGCCGCGCGTGTGGGCACGGCACGGGGGTCGGTTGTGAACATGTTGCGCCCCGTGGGCAGCACATCCTGCCGCCCGCGATGCGGGGAACCGGACGGGCCAGCGGGCACGAAACGCCCCGACAGCGCCGCCAGCAGACCGGCGCGTTCGGCGGCACCCTGTTCACCCCGCCCGAAAACATGCAGCCCTTCGCCGAACTGGCTTTCCTTTATATCGCACACGAAACGGTCAATGCGGGAAATGGCCTCGTTCAGGCAGGATGCACGCTCAAGGCCCAGTTCGGCCCCCAGACCCAGCGCTTCGGCTTCATCGCGAATGCTGGCCTGCAACCGGTCGCGGCGGGCCGGGTCAAGGCCATCTGCGTTGGAAAATTCATCAAGCAGCGCTTCCAGCCGCACCATGCCGGTGCCGGACTGCGCCGCGATCATCGGCGGCGGGACATGGCCCAGCGTGACCGCGCCGATGCGGCGTTTGGCCTGCGCAGCTTCACCCGGATCATTGACGATAAAGGGGTAAATCACCGGCAGATCGCGCACCAGCGCTTCGGGCCAGCAATCATCTGACAGCGCGACGGATTTGCCGGGCAGCCATTCCAGCGTGCCATGCGCGCCGATATGGACCAGCGCATCCACCTGTTCGCGCAGCCACAGATAGAAGGCGACATAGGCGTGACGGGGGACGCGCGACAGGTCGTGATAGTCATCATCGCGGGTCTGGGGCGTGCCGCGTTCGGGTTGCAGCGCCACAAGGGCATTGCCACGACGCAGTGCCGCGAATTCAAAACTGCCCCCGGTACAGGCGGGGTCGTTCGCGGGGTTGCCCCAAGCGGCGTTCAGATCATTGCGCAGGGTTTCCGGCAATGCCGCCAGCGCGGCCTGATAGGCGGCCAGCGGCCAATATATACGCGCGCTTGGCAATGCCTGCCCGATGCCGGCATCGCCGCCCGCATCAGGCGGCACGTCATAGCCCGCCTGCGCCAGATCAGCCAGAATCGCATCCGCGCTTGCCAGCGCATCCAGCCCCACCGCATGGGCCATATTCCAGCCCTTGCCCGGATAGGTGGACAGCACCAGCGCCAGCCGCCGCTGACCGGCGGGCCGCGCACCAAGCCGCACCCATCCGGCAATGCGCGCGGCAATCGCACGCACGCGGGAAATATCCGCGCGATGCCCGGCGCGGGCGAATTGCAGGTCCGGGTCGGGGGGGGCAAATTCCTTGAAGCTGACGACCCCGGCAAACAGCCGCCCGTCCACTTCCGGTAATACCACATGCATGGCCAGATCGGACGGTGACAACCCGCGTTCCGCGTCCAGCCAGCGCTTGCGGTCATTGGTGGCCAGCGCCACCTGAAAGACCGGCACGCCCGCAGCTTCCAGCACCGCGCCATCACCTGCACCCTGCGCAGAAAATGCCGTTGCGTTCAGCACCGCTTGCGGGGCCAGAACCCCGATCCAGCGTGCCAGCCACGCCCGCGCCTGCGGGTCTTTCAGTGATGGCACGAACAACCCCAGCACATCGAACCCCTGCGCGTCCAGCGCCTGCGCCAATGCGCGGACCGGGTCCAGATCCGCAGCAGCCATGTAGGAGCGGTAAAAGGTCAGAGCCACGCGCGGGCGGGTTGACCCCAGCGCAAAGGCAGCGGGGCAGCTTACCCCGTCCGCAGTCCAGCCCCCCACCTGCGCCACTCCGCGCGCGCCGCGCACAGGGGCCGCATAAAGCCCGGCCGCAAGGGCAAGCTGCTGCAACGCGGCCTGTGCTGACACCGCGCCGCCCGTTTCGCATAAATGCTGCAGGCGGCGCAATGTGCTGACCGGCAGGGTCGAAGCCGCGTCAAGCGCGGGATCAGGCCGCCCGTCGGCAGGCAACACCGCCAGCGCAAGGCCCTTTTGCCGCGCCAGCGCCTGCACCTGCTGCAACCCATAGGCCCAGTACCCCGCCCCCCCGATAAGACGGATCAGAATGCCCCGGGCCCCCGACAGCGTATCCTCGACATAGGTATCGACCGACAGCGGATGTGTCAGCGCCGCCAGATTGGCCAGCCGCAAGGATGGCAACCCATCGCGCCCCCGCGCCCACCCCGCCGCGAATGCGCCAAGGTCACTGTCAGAAAACGACAACACCACCAGATCAGCCGGCGTCTGGCCCAGATCAGTGGGAGTGGCGGTTTCCTCCAGCCCGTGGCTTTCGCGGAAGATGACATGCATGGCGGGCCTATCCCTCCAGCGCCTGCCGGATGGCGGCGGCGTTCACATGGTCATGCTCGGCAATCACGACAAGGCGTGTGATGCGCGCCTCATCTGCGCGCCATGGGCGGTCATACTGATGGCGCACCCGCGCGCCCACGGCCTGCACCAGCAACCGCATCGGTTTACCAGCCACAGCGGCATAGCCCTTGACGCGCAGGATATTCTGCGTCTGCGCCAGATGCTGAACGCGGGCAGCCAGATCAGCAGGGTCGGTGATTTCACCCATCTCGATCATGATCGTGTCGAAATCATCATGTTCATGGTCATGATGGCCATCATGATGCGACGGGCGCGCGGCCAGATCATCCTCTGCGCCGGCCTCCAGCCCCAGAAGCACGGCTGCATCAACCACGCCTTCGGCCACCTCGATCACCGGCAACGGGCGCGGCGCTTCGGCGGCAATGATGTCGCGCGCGCGCGACACACCATCGGGACCGGCAAGGTCGGGCTTGGTCAGCAGCACCAGATCGGCACAGGCGATCTGATCCTCAAATACCTCTGACAGGGGCGTTTCGTGATCAATGCTGTCATCCGCTTCGCGTTGCGCATCAACGGCGGCCACATCAGGGGCGAAACGACCAGCAGCGACGGCTTCGGCATCGGCCAGCGCAATCACACCATCCACTGTAATGCGCGACCGGATCGCGGGCCAGTCAAAGGCCTTCAGCAGGGGTTTTGGCAACGCAAGGCCAGAAGTCTCAATCAGGATATGGTCAGGCTTCGGGTCCAGCTTCAGCAGCGCCTCTACCGTGGGAATGAAATCATCCGCGACAGTGCAGCAGATGCAGCCATTCGACAGCTCGACGATATTTTCTGCCGGGCAATCCGGAATGGCGCAAGATTTCAGGATGTCCCCATCCACGCCCACAGTGCCGAATTCATTAACCACAACCGCCAGCCTGCGCCCGCCCGCATTGCGGATCAGGTGACTGATCAACGTGGTTTTGCCCGCGCCCAGAAAGCCGGTGATGATGGTAACAGGGGTTTTTGACAGATCAGACATTGGATACCTCTAGGGCAAAACCGTCCGCCATGTGAAACGGTTTTGCGACATAAATTGACGGAAACAGGACTACAGGGGCGGAATGCGCGCGATGCAGTTCTTGCGGAAATGTTCTGGCCGTTCACGCCACGGGACAAGGCCCTGTTCAGCGTCGCGGTATTTGTCTGCCCCGGCGATCACAGTTGCGACATGCATGTCAGGGTCCAGATTACCATAGACATAGGTCCAGGCGCCGGGCTTGCGCAGCGCCACAGTGCAACCGCGGGAACAGTTCGACAGGCAATCCACCTCCATCACGCGCAGCCCCTCCGGGGCATTGTCGCGCAGGGCCCGGGCCAGAACGGCACCTGGCCGCTGCGCGTCATCCGGAACGGGGCGCAGGTTCGCCGCGCGACAGGTGGTGCAGACCAGCACATCGACAAATTCAGAAGACATCAGACAAAAACTCCGTTCACGGGGGCATCGGGGGCAAGGGACGGCGCGGCGCGGGCGCGTGACCCGGTACCCGGCATCATCTGCCAGATCGTGGGAACCATGACGGCGCACATCCACAGCAGATAACCCCGGCGGCACTGGCATGAAACACCGCTGGCACGCAAGACCCCGCAACAGAACCGGAAGGTAGCGTCATTTTCCCACTTTCCCGCACGACCACCCGTCGCACGCATTGACGCGGGATGCTGCGGCAGGGCCCGGGCGATGCGCCATTGCGCAGACCCCGACACAACCCAACCAGACACCCCGCCGGTTGATATGCCCCCCGGAACGCAAGGGGAGCGGCGTTTTTCTGCTGGCAGGTCTCCCGGCTTGCGGATGTCAGGTTTCCCTGTCGGTCTGCCCACCTTCCCGGCCTTAATACGGCCAGTGGCATCGGGCAACCTCTCCGGTCACGGTCGCGGGGGCGGCTGTGCTTCAGGCTTGACCTTGCGGTCCGGCCTTGTCACATTCCCTTTTCACCTGTCAAGAACAGGCACCAGCGCCACAGTGATGCGCCGCGCCGCCACGCAAGTCAAGCAAGGATACGCCACGTTGACCCAGAATGCCGACGCCACCCGCCACCGCGACAAGATGCAGAAAATCAAGGCCGCGCGGGACCGGATGATGGCAACGAAAACCGACGAAAAAGGTCTGATTATCGTCAATACCGGCACCGGCAAAGGAAAATCCTCTTCCGGGTTCGGCATGATCATGCGCTGCATTGCCCATGACATGCCCTGCGCCGTGGTCCAGTTCATCAAGGGCAACTGGTCCACGGGGGAACGCAGCTTCCTGCAACACCATTTTTCCAGCCAATGCCGATTCGTCGTGTCCGGCGAAGGTTTCACATGGGAAACCCAGGACCGCGACCGCGACATCGCCGCAGCACAAGCAGGATGGGAACAGGCGAAGGCACTGATCCGCGACCCCGAAATCCGCTTCGTGCTACTGGATGAAATCAATATCGCGCTGCGCAACGATTATCTGGCGCTGGACGACGTGCTGGCCTTTCTGCGCGACGAAAAGCCGCCCATGACCCATGTGGTTCTGACCGGACGAAATGCCAGACCTGAACTGATAGAACTTGCCGATCTGGTGACAGAGATGACATTGGTGAAACACCCGTTCCGTCAGGGGATCAAGGCACAGAAAGGTATCGAATTCTGAACGCCCGCCATCTGCGTGCCGGTACGACGGGGGGCTAGCCCCCCGACCCCCAGGATATTTGACCCAGAATGAAAATGGCATGCAAGTGAAACGGGCGCCGCGCCTCGGGCTGCCGAAACAGGGGAGACGCGGCGCTTTCACTCTGGGCGGTCATCGGGATCCCTCCCTGTACCGCTTTTTCATGATCGCTGAAACAGGTTAAGAAATCATGTATTTCATTCTGGCAAAAATATCCCCGCCGGAGGCGCAGGTTAAAAACCGGGCGCATGCCTTGCCATCATGCGCATTGGCATGACACGCGCATCCGTCAGCATTGACGGGCATTTCGGTGAATGGATTCAGGGTCGGCTTGGCCCCGGCGGGCCTGTGGTGCTGATCACCATGCCCTGCACGCGAACCGGGGTGGATGCGCATCTTGCTGCGCAGGACGACCCTGACGGCGCCACCGGCGCCCCGCCTGCGACAACGGATATTATGCAGCGGTTCAGTGCGGCGCTGGATATTCACCTTGCAGGGAATGTCCGGCTGGTGCCGCGCGTGCCCGCAGGCCTTGGTACTGGTGTTTCGACTGCCACGCTTCTTGCACTCGCGGATCTTGCGCAGTGGCGCGGAACGCCGGATGCGTTGGCGCGGGCCTGCATTCAGGCAGAGGGCGCGAGCGATCCGCTGATGTTTCCCGCACCCGAAAGATTGCTTTGGGCATCGCGTGAAGGGGTCACATATGCGCATCTTCCCGGCCTGCCGCAGTTCGAGGTGGTGGGCGGGTTCCGGGGCGGCCCCTCACGGACCGATGCCCGCGACAATGACTTTCCCGATATTGCCGATCTGGTGGGTGCGTGGCGCGCGGCGCGGCATCTTCGAGAATTCGCGCAGCTTGCCAGTGAAAGCGCGCGGCGCTGTCTGGCGCTGCGTGGCCGCGTGCCTGACCCGACAGCGGCGCTGGCTGCGGCAACCGGGGCGTTGGGCTGGAATATCGCACATACGGGTGCCGCGCGCGGGTTGATTTTCGCGCCGGGAACCTGCCCGCCCGACGCGACCGACAGGATGCGCGCGGCCGGGTATCATGGTGTCATGCGGTTTCAGGGCGGGGGCGCTGCATGAGTTTTGCTGCAATGATGCTGGTTGCAATGGCACTGGATGTGCTCCTGGGCTGGCCGGACTGGCTGTATCGCAGGATCGGCCATCCCGTGACATGGATCGGGGCCATGATCAGCCATCTGGAAAGATCGTGGAATGTCGGCACGGCCAGTGCGGCCGCGCGCAAGCGGCGCGGAGTCGCGGCTGCGGTTCTGGTGATCACCTGCGCCGGCGGGCTGGCCCTGACAATACAATGGATGCTGCCTGCCGGCTGGGTTGGCGCGGTACTCGGTGGTCTGCTTGCCTGGCCCTTGCTGGCGATCAGGTCCATGCATGACCATGTCGCGGCAGTGCTGCGCCCGCTGGCGTCGGGTGACCTGCCTGGCGCGCGCCGGGCTGTGTCGATGATTGTCGGGCGCGATCCGTCGCAACTGGACAGCGCAGGTATTGCCCGCGCCGCAACCGAGAGTCTGGCCGAGAACACGTCTGACGGGATCATGGCCCCGCTGTTCTGGGGTGTGGTTGCCGGACTGCCGGGAGTTGCCGCATATAAGGCCATCAACACGCTGGATTCGATGGTCGGGTATCGCACCCCCAGATTCGCGGACTTCGGATGGGCCTCTGCGCGTATTGACGATCTGGCAAACCTGATACCGGCGCGGTTGACAGGGCTGGTTTTCGCACTGGTGTCCACGCGCCCGCGCGCGGCACTGGCCTGCATGTTGCGCGATGCCGGGCAGCACCGGTCACCCAATGCAGGCTGGCCGGAAGCCGCGATGGCGGGCGCGCTGGGAATCCGGCTGTCCGGCCCCCGCGCTTATGCGGGCGAGATGACCGGCGATCCGTTTGTCAACGCCATCTGCCCCGACCCCACTGCCGGGGATCTGCGCAAGGGGCTGGCACTTTACCGACGCGGGATTCTGGCGCTGGCTGCGGCGGTTGCCGTGCTTGTTGTCGCAGGAATCTGACAAGGGAAGATATCTGCCCGCCCCGGCGGCAGGTGCGCGCGCTTTCCTGCGCCGCATTCGGGTCAGAATATGGGCATATTGCTGGTGAATACTGATGTGCAGGTGCCGCGTGTTTCTGCAACCGGGACCGTCAGTCACACAGAAAGATCCAGATGAAGCCCTTTATAATATTGCGCATTCTTGCGGCGATGGCCCTTGCCGGTTGTGCAGGCGGAATGGCCGCTGCACCAAATTTCCTGAACGGAAACTATTATATGGCCGGTGATGAAACATGCGTCCAGATACAGCAAATTGCCCCTGATCGCGTCATGTGTCATGACAAGACAGGACAGGCCACCGGCTACAGGCAGGCGATGAGTATGCAGCAGATGCAGATGTACATCCATCATCAGCAGGTTCAGCAGGCACAGATGCAGCAGTTCACCATGGAATTGCAGCAAACGGCCCAAGCCTGGCAAAACGCGGGCCAGATGGGTCAGCCCCTGCCCCGGTATTCAGCGCCCAGCGTTGCGCCGGTCCAGATGCCCTATGGACGGCAGGTCAGATGTATCGGAACGGGTATCTACACGAATTGCCGTTATTAGGGCCTGCCTGCGTATTTCTGCATCCACGCGAAAGGCGCTGTCATCTTGTTTCCCCACATCCGGAACGCGCAAAAACAGTTTCCGGTTTTGCGCGATGCGCTAATAAATATACCGGATCTGTTCGCCCCAGAACCGCTCAATGCGGCGCAGGCTGCGGGCGATTCCGTCCAGCGCGTCGAAATCGATCATGCCTTCGGCCTGCAATTCACCTGCATGTCGTTCAAAGAGTGCGCCCACACGGTCGCGCACCGCTATCCCCCTGGGTGTCAGGCGCACACGCACCGCGCGACGGTCCACCGGGCAGCGCTGATGGTGCATATAGCCCTGCTCCACCAGTTTTTTCAGGTTATAGGATACGTTCGACCCCTGATAGTAGCCGCGCGATTTCAATTCACCGGCGGTCACTTCGTTTTCGCCGATATTGAACAACAGCAATGCCTGCACAGGGTTCACATTGACCACGCCCAAGCGTTCGAATTCATCCTTGATCAGGTCAAGCATCAACCTGTGCAGCCGTTCCAGCAATGCAAGGTTTTCCAGATAGCGCCGCAGGTATTCTGACCGCGCCGCTGTTCCAAGGGTTTGCTGCAAACTCACCGTCTTCTCCATCATTCCGGGACAATGGCAAGAATGGCAGCAACACCCGAAGATTGTGTTAATTCACAGAATCGCTATCCGGCATCTGCAACACCTGCGGCGACAGCGACCTTGCCAAGCATCGGCTGCAGCCATTCAGGGGCGGTCTGCGCCCCTGTGACCCACAGATACAGATCCTGATCATTTTCGGCCAGAAGCCGGTCATATGCGTCCAGTTCCGGGCCTGTCAGCCTGTCCAGATGGGCATCGGCAAAGGGGCCAAGGATCAGGTCCATTTCCTTCATGCCGCGCCGCCAGGAGCGCATGCGCAGCATCTTCAGCCGGGCCTGTTCGGGGGAAAGCGTCATTCAGACTGTCTCTTTCAGGATCATCCGCAACCGCTTTTCGGCTTTTCCCATCCGGGTTGCAAGCCGCATTGTTTCGGCACGCATGGCGCGCAGATCCTTCAGCAACTCCTGCGTATCCTCTGCCAGTTCTTCGGCGCTGGCGGGTTCGGCCAGCCCTTCGCCATCGCCGGTCAGCAACCAGCCCATGGATACGTTCAACAGCCCTGCGACCATCTGTAACTTGTTGGCCCGCGGTTCCGAGCGGTCGTTTTCCCAGCCCTGCAACGTCTGCAACTTGATCCCCAACCGTCCTGCCAGCTGCGATTGTGTCAGCCCCTGTGCTTCGCGGGCGGCGGTCAGCCGGTCACCGAATGTCGCGTGATCAGGTGCATACCAGTCAGTTGCCTGCGTCTCTTCGGTCATATCTCTTCCTTCCGGTCTGAATGTTCTTGATTAGCGCTTGAACGGGTGTCGCGGGCAACTTATGACATGCACGCCCGAGATACAAATTTCTGACCTGCAACGGAGTATGCCTCATGGCCTTCCTGTCCGACACTCTCTCCCGCGTGAAACCCTCGCCGACGATCGCAGTGACAACCAAGGCGGCAGAGCTGAAGGCCGCAGGCAAGGATGTCATCGGACTTGGCGCTGGTGAGCCTGACTTTGACACGCCCGCCAATATCAAGGACGCGGCAAAAGCGGCCATCGATGGGGGAAAAACGAAGTATACCGCAGTTGACGGGATTCCGGAGCTGAAAAAGGCCATCTGCGCCAAATTCAAGCGCGACAACGGGCTGGATTACACGCCCGCGCAGGTCAGTGTCGGCACTGGCGGCAAGCAAATTCTGTATAACGCGCTGATGGCCACGCTGAACCCCGGCGATGAAGTGGTGATCCCTGCCCCCTATTGGGTCAGCTACCCGGATATGGTGCTGCTGGCGGGCGGCGAGCCGGTGATTGCAGAATCCTCCAGCCAGACCGCCTACAAGCTGACGGCGGACCAGCTGGAAGCCGCGATCACACCGAAAACCAAATGGCTGATCTTCAACTCGCCCTCCAACCCCACGGGCGCGGGCTATACCCGGGACGAGCTGAAGGCGCTGACAGATGTGTTGCTGCGCCACCCCCATGTCTGGGTCATGTCCGATGACATGTATGAGCACCTTGTCTATGATGATTTCACCTTCTGCACCCCTGCAGAAGTGGAACCGCAACTTTATGACCGCACCCTGACAGTGAACGGTGTGTCCAAAGCCTATGCGATGACCGGCTGGCGGATTGGCTATGCCGCAGGTCCGGTTGAACTTATCAAGGCGATGGGCAAGATTCAGTCACAATCCACATCGAACCCCTGTTCGGTCAGCCAGTGGGCCGCGGTCGAAGCACTGACCGGCCCGCAGGATTACATTGCCGAGAACAACAAGATCTTCCAGCGCCGCCGTGACATGGTGGTGGAGATGCTGAACGCCGCGGAAGGGATCGACTGCCCGGTGCCGGAAGGGGCGTTCTATGTCTATCCCATGATCGCGGGCTGCATTGGCAAGACATCTGCGGGCGGCGCGCATATCGCCGACGACGAAGCGTTTGCAACCGCTCTGCTGGAAGAAACCGGTGTGGCTGTGGTGTTCGGTGCGGCTTTTGGCACATCGCCGTGCTTCCGCGTCAGCTACGCCACCTCGGACGAGGCCTTGCGCGAGGCCTGCACGCGCATTCAGGCATTCTGCGCAGGGCTGAAGTGACATGACCAAGGGCGCGCGCGGATATTACTTTCGCCCGCGCCCGAATGGCGCGATGCTGTTGCAAATCCGCCATGACCCGCGCCTGCGGCGCACGGAAATGCACCGGATCGCGGGGATTGATACCGCAACGGGTGACGTGCGCGTTGCTGAAAACCACGTATTGACTGATGAAGAACAAGCCCTGATTGCCGACTGGCTGGCCAATGGCACCGGGCTGGACGGGCGCGCGGCGCGCGCGGTTTCCGATATCGGCCATATCGCGCATTGGGCCCAATTCCGCGCCACTGCCGAAGAACTCGAGTCTGCCACCGATGAACTGCTGTGGGCCATGCAGGACCTGCGCGAGGTTCTGGTACGCAAACTGGCGCGGCGCAGCACGGAGTAGCAGGCGATCAGATCAGGTTAAGGTGGCCGTTTGCGGGTGGTTTTGGCCTGAAGCAGTCACCCAAAGGCGCGGAATCAAGGCCGCAGGCCGCCGCGCCATCGGCGGGCCGTCCCGCGGCCTGCCGATGATCCAAGGGCAGTTCAGTCCTTTGAGCTCAGAAGGATGCCGCCTGCATAAACTGCATTCTTTGAACGTGGGATCGGCAGTCCCCGGCCCACCGATAGCGCGGGCTTGATCCGAGTGCAAATGTCCCCTTCAGGCCCTTCTCGACCGCTATCTGGCCAGTGCCCAGGGGGCCGCATCGCTGCGCCCCGGCCCGCGCCAGAACCGCCACATCAGCGCCAGCGCCGCAGCGCTCAGCCCCACGGCAAGGCCAGCCCAGACCCCTTCACCGCCCCAGCCCAGCCGGATGCCGAACACATAGGCCACAGGCAGACCCAGCCCCCAATAGCTGAATGCGGCAATCCACATCGGAACGCGCGTATCCTGCACCCCGCGCAACAGCCCCATCCCCATGACCTGCGCCCCGTCCGCCAGCTGAAACACAGCCGCAATCACCAGAAATGACGCGCCGATCGTGATGATAACATCGCGCGCGGGTTCATCAGGGGACAGAAACACCCCCACAAGCTGCGGACCGAACACGATATAAACCACCATCGTCGCCAGCGCGAAACTGATGGACAGGAATGTGGCCGCCCGCGCATTCCCGCGCAATGCCTGCTGGTCGCGCCGCCCGCGCGCGCGCCCGACAAGTACAGTCGCCGCATTGGAAAAGCCCAGATGCACCATGAACAGCAAGGCCGTGATTTCCAGCGCTATGCCATGCGCGGCCAGTTCATGCGTGCCAATCCAGCCCACCATGATGGCAGCGGCAGAAAACAGCGCGGTTTCGGCAACCAGCGCCACCCCGATCGGCCAGCCCAACCGCCAGACCAGGCCCATCGCCGCCCAATCCGGCCGCCAGAAGCGCTGAAACAGCGCATAGCGGCGCAAGGATGGCAGCAGCGCGCAATAAAGCGCCAGTCCCAGAACCGTGGCGATCTGGACCGCAATGGATGCCAGCGCCGCCCCCCGGACCCCCAGTTCCGGCGCACCAAGATTGCCGAAAATCAGGATCCAGTTCAGCCCGATATTCAGTACCACAGCACCCAGTGTCAGCCATAGCGCAACCTGCGTGCGCCCCAGCGCCGCCAGATAATTCTTCAACACCATGACAGCCAGCCCTGGCACCAGCGACAGACCGATGATGCGCAGATAGACTTCTGCCAGCGGCACCACATCGGCGGGCTGCTGCGCAAGGGTCAGAAACGTGCCCGAGAACCAGAAGAACGGCAACACCGCAATACCAAATGCAATGGACAGCCAAAGCCCCATGCGCGTGCTGCGGCGCACTTCGGTATCGTCATCAGACGCCGCAGCCGTCGCCACCATGGGCATGACAGCATTGGCAAAACCCGTGCCAAAAATGAACACCGTGAAAAACAGCGCCGCCCCGATGACACCGGCAGCAAGGTCCAGCACCCCATACCACCCCAGCATGATGGTATCGGTCACCGCCAGCAGGAATTGCGCCAGATGGCTGCCTGCCAACGGCACCCCAAGGGCCAGTACTGCCCGCAGGTCTTTTCCGAATGGGTGCGTCCGCGCTGTCATGTTTCACGCTTTACGCGCCCTTCAGCACCCACGGCAAGGGGGGTCAGAAAGTTTTTAACATGTTCAGGGCCAGAATGACGATGAATACCCCGGCCACCACCTCGAACAGCGGCATCAAGCCCGTCAGCCGCCCCATGCGGCTTGCCCAGCCCAGCGCGCCCTCGCGCGCCATGACGGCCAGTGCAGCAACCGCCATTGTCACCGATGCCGTGCCAAGGGCCATGACCATTGCCCCTGCCATCCCCTGCCAGACCAGCCCCATGCGCCATGTCAGGATCAGCAGAAACAATGCACCTGTGCAGGGCCGAATGGCAATCGCGCTGATCAGGGCAGCTGTGTCACGCCAGTCATGCAGTTGCGCCACCTCTGACATGGTCGGGCCGTGGCGGTGACCACAGCTTTCGCAGGTCCCGTCATCATGGTTATGCATGTGGTCATGGTTGTGCGCGTGGTCATGGGCGTGTGCAGGCTGGAGATGCCGCTGCGCGACCAGACGGCGCGCGCCCCGCCACAACAGCCACAACCCGATAGCCGCAATCGCCAGAAGGCTGGCCCGGTCCAGCCAGATATCGCCGGTATGTTGCAGGCCTGCGCGCGTGGCGTTGAAAATCAGCACGCCACCATAGACCAGCGCGACAGCACTTGCCCCCTGCGCCAGCGACGCCCCCAGACTGACCCCCATCAATCGCCGCAGCGGTACTTGCGTACCGGCACCATAGGCCCCCACCAGGAATTTCCCATGCCCCGGCCCGACCGCATGCACGAATCCATAGGCGAAACACATCCCCCATAGCGCCAACAGCGCGCCGGGCTGGCCCGCATGCAGCGCGCGTAACCCATCCGCCAACTGCGCCTGAAACCGGCGCTGTGCGGCCTGCGCCCAATCGCTCATCCCGTCCAGACCGCCCATGCCCCACAACACCAGCAGCACCAATGCAGCAAGGGCCGCAATACTCAGGATGGCTGTGCGCATGTGATGCGGACCTCCTCGGAAAACAATGCACCGACGGGTGGGAATTCGACCTCGATGTCGCCACCGGCCCCCAGCACTTCATCCAGCGCGGCCTCCAGTTGCGCGCCTGCGGCGTCCCAGTCAGGCTCGAAAATGCGCGCGCGGCAATCATCGCGCCCCGTGATCTGCGGCGCATCATTGATGGTATAACTGGTGTAATAGCTGGGATCATGGATAGAGACGGTCCATTCCAAAGCCGGGTCCGGCGTCTCGACGAATTCACGCAGATGCGAGGAATATAACCGGCCGTCGCGATACTCCGATGTCCATTCCACCGGCCCGCTCAGCGCCAGTGACTGCCCGTTCTGCGTGACATGAGTGTCGCCATGATAGCCTGCAATCCACTGCATGTCGAAACCGTCCAGAAGCGGCTGCTCCGCCTCTGTGACTGTGCCGCTGAAATCAGGGTCCAGCCCCATATCGCTGACCAGAAGCATCGAAAAGAACGGATCATAGCGCCATGAAATGCGCAGGGCTTCCGGCTGCCCGTTTTCGTCGAACAGCACTTCCAGCCCCGAATCCACAAAAATATGCGGATGCGCCTGCACCATTTGTGCCCCGGCACAAAGGATCAACCCCGCCGCCAACGCCTGTGTTTTTATTGCCGCCATCCCATGCCACCTTCTGAAGGCTGATTACCCTGCACCGCTGATCGGTTCAACCCACGCATCCGTGTTCCGGCGGCAGCCTGCCCGTGCGGGGGCGCGCATGGGTGGGCGGGTGGGGCGTGCCGCCGCACGGGCAGGCTGCCGCCGGGATGGTCCCGCCTAAAAATCCAGACCCAGATCCAGCACTTGCGCGGAATGCGTCAGTGCCCCCACTGAAATATAATCAACACCGGTTGCGGCCACCTCCGCAATACGGTTCAGGCGCATATTACCCGAAGCCTCTGTCACCAACCTGCCCGCCGCCATCGATACGGCGCGCGACAGCGTTTCAGTATCCATGTTGTCGAGCAGCACGACATCGGCACCGCCGGTATCCAGCACATCCTGCAACTGCTCCAGCGTATCCACTTCAATTTCAATCCGCATCATATGGCTGGCCTGCGCGCGGGCTGCACACAGAACAGGGGCAATCCCGCCTGCGGCGGCAATATGGTTATCCTTGATCAGGATCGCATCGGACAGCCCGTAGCGATGCGCCGAGCCGCCGCCATGCAGCACCGCCTGCTTTTCCACCATGCGCAACCCCGGTGTGGTTTTGCGCGTGCAGGTGATGCGCGCTTTTGTTCCTGCGGTTTGCGCCACGAATGCCGCAGTCAGGGTCGCAATGCCCGACAGTCGGCCTGCGAAATTCAGCGCCACCCGTTCCCCCGACAGGATCGACGCGGCAGACCCCTCGATTGTCATGATGGTCTGACCGGCTGCGACCTGCGTGCCATCCGTGGTCAAAATCCCGATCTTCAGCGCCGGGTCCATCAGCCGGAAGGCGATACAGGCCAGTTGCACGCCGGACACCACCCCCGCATCCCTTGCATTCAGCCGCGCTTTATACTGCGCGTCCGCAGGAATGACCGCGCGCGTCGTCACATCGCCGTTCGGGCCAAGATCTTCGATCAGGGCCGCGCGGACCAGCGGTTCCAGCAACAGATCGGGCAAAGGCGGGGAATGGGTCATGAATGCTCCGTCATCGCAGTGGCGCGCACCTGATGCGCCTGGGTCAATGTCATGAAACTGCGCATGGCCTGCGCGGCGTCGGATTGCGGAAAATCATCACGCCAATGCGCGCCACGGCTTTCGCGCCGGGCATAGGCAGATGCAGCAATCAGGGTTGCAGTGGCGCACATATTGCTGAAATCGGGACTGTCCGCATAGGTGGTTTCCAGATCATTCAGCACCGTCAGCGCCTGTGCCAGCCCCTGCGCGCTGCGCCGGACACCGACATGCGCACTCATGGTCCGGCGCAGTTGCATCACGCCATCCGCGTCCAGTGCCACCCCGCCTGCGGGGAAATCCAGCGCGACCACCGGCGTATCGGCAGGGCCGGTCAGGGTCAGCGCGATATCCGCCGCCGCCGCGCGCGCAAAGACCAGCGCTTCCAGAACACCGTTCGATGCCAGCCGGTTCGCCCCGTGCAGCCCTGTGGATGCCGCTTCACCACAGACCCAAAGCCCCGGCAGGCTGGACCGCCCCATCCGGTCAGTTGCGACCCCACCCATATGGTAATGCGCCGCAGCGGCCACAGGCACGGGCACTTGCGCAGGGTCCAGCCCGGCGCGCATGCAGGCATCATGAACCGCAGGAAACCGCGCGGCCAGATCGGCGCCAGCCGCAGCGGCACGCATATCCAGCATGGGTCGCAATCCGCGCTGCGTCTGCGCGAAAACCGCACGCGCCACAATATCGCGCGGTGCCAGATCAGCCTGCGGGTGCTGGCCATCCATGAAATACACGCCTTGCGCATTCACCAGCCTGGCCCCTGCCCCGCGCAGCGCTTCGGTTGCTAGGGGGGCCGGGTCCAGACCCAGATCCATTGCGGTGGGGTGGAACTGGATGAATTCCATATCCGCCATCATGGCCCCGGCCCGCGCGGCAAGCCCCATCACCTGCCCGCGAATGCGCGGCGGGTTCGTGGTCAGCGCATACAGCCCGCCTGACCCGCCCCCGGCCAGCAACACCGCAGGTGCATGCAGCCGCACAGACTGTGACCCGCCCGCAGCGCGCGCCAGCCAGATGCCCGTCACGCGCCCGTCTTCGACATCCAGTGCCTGCGCGACAACTCCTTCCATCACCTGTACAGACGGGGTGGCGCGCACAGTGGCAATCAATGTTTCCATGATTTTCTTGCCGGCCTGATCGCCCTTGACGCGCACAACCCGTGCGGTGGAATGCGCGGCTTCGTGGTTCAGCTGAAACTGCCCGTCCGCATCGCGATCAAAAGGGGTGCCCCGCGCCGCCAGGTCCAGAATATGGTCGCGCGCGGCCTGTGTGACCATATTGGCCACGCCAGCATCAACAGTGCCCGCGCCTGCGGCAAGCGTGTCGCTGGCATGGGATTCGGGGCTGTCATGGGCCGCCATCGCGGCGGCAACCCCGCCCTGCGCCCATGCCGAGGATGCCCCTTCGCCCAATGCCTCGGGCGAGATGACAAGAACCGGATGCGGGGCCAGCGACAGGGCCGCATACAGCCCGCCAAGGCCCGCACCAACAATCACCACGCGGTCGGTGCGCAGCACGTGGTCAGGCCTTTTTCGCGGAAAGGTCGATCATGCGCTGCACCGCCAGACGCGCCTTGTCGGCAACTGCAGGGTCAACCTCTACTGCGGTGGTCATGGTGTGCAGCGACCACAGCACTTTTTCCAGCGTGATCATCTTCATATAGGGGCACATATTGCACGGGCCGATGAATTCCACTTCCGGGTGTGCATCCGAGATGTTGGACGCCATGGAACATTCTGTCACCAGCATGGCGCGTTCCGGGCGTTCACGGCTGACATACTCCAGAATGCCAGAGGTGGAGCCGGAAAAATCGGCCTCTGCCACCACATCGGGGGGGCATTCGGGATGGGCGATAATGCGGGTGCCGGGGTTCCAGTCGCGGAATTCGCGAATATCGCGCGCGGTATATTGTTCATGCACGATGCAAGACCCGTCCCACCAGACGATGCGTTTTTCCGGAACCTGCGCGGCCACATTCTGCGCCAGATATTTGTCCGGCGTCATGATGATGGTATCAGCATCCAGCGCGCGTATAATCTGCACTGCATTGGACGATGTGCAACATATGTCGGATGCGGCCTTCACTTCGGCAGTGGTGTTGACATAGGTCACAACCGGCGCGCCGGGATAACGCGCGCGCATCTGCGCAACGCCTTCGGCGGTAATGCTGTCGGCCAGCGAACAGCCCGCGCCCATATCGGGCATCAGCACCATTTTCGCGGGGTTCAGGATCTTGGATGTTTCGGCCATGAAATGCACACCACATTGCACGATCACATCGGCCTTCGTGCGCGTGGCCTCGATCGCCAGTTGCAGGCTGTCGCCCACCACATCGGCAATCCCGTGAAAGATTTCCGGCGTCATGTAATTATGCGCCAGAATGGTGGCATTACGCTGCTTTTTCAGGGTGTTGATCGCGGCGACATAGGGTGCATGAATGGCCCAGTCCACAGGCGAGACCACCCGCGACATGCGTGCATATTCCGCCCCCATACTGGCCGCCAGTTCGGGGTTTGGCGCCAGATCATATAGGGCGTTTAAGTCCTGGCGGATGGCAGGCATATCCAGCATGGCAAGGCTCCGGTGACAATCGGCGCCCTTTCGGGCGAGAAGGTTTGATATGGTGAGAAAACGATGCAGATCAAGGCAAATCAAGCCAGCAAGGCCGGAATCTGCACGGGTTGACCCGCAGCATCGGGGGGGTGGCAATTCCTCCTGTTGCCTTTGACCCAAGGTCTTATGCCGCACTTAACCCTTTGCATTCGCGCTGTCCAGCCAAGCGCCGCAATGCGATGTCGCTTTGCACCCTATTGCGCCGCAAACCGGCGATTGACGGGCCACGAAGGGCAGTATCAAGGTAACAGGAAAAAGCGTCGCGCGCCGCCGGTATGCCCGCGTTGCGCGGCAATCACATATGGCTATGGGGTGCCGGACCGATGACAGAAGCAGCAGAACAGGCAGCAGGGCGGCGTGGACGCGGGGGTGGCGGCGCTGCACGACGCGCAGCACGCAGCGCGGTCAGCGTGGAAACCGCGCGCTATATCAGCCGCAATATCCCCAATCTGGACGTGCTGAACGAAGAAGCGCTGTCCATCATCGAAACCAATGCCGAAACCGTTCTGGCCGAAATCGGTGTCAATTTCGTGGACAACCCTGAAGCGCTGGACCGCTGGCGTGCTGCAGGGGCCGAAATCACCGGCGAGCGGGTGCGCATTCCGCGCGGGCTGGCCCGGCAGCTTTGTGCAACTGCCCCTTCGGGCTTCACCCAGCATGCGCGCAACCCTGAACGCAATGTCGAAATCGGCGGGCGCAATCTGGTGCTGGCCCCGGTCTATGGCCCGCCTTTCGTGCGCGATGCCCAGAGTGGCCGCCGCTATGCCACGATGGAAGATTTCCGCAATTTCGTGAAGCTGGGCTATATGTCGAAATGGCTGCACCATTCCGGCGGCACTGTCTGCGAACCCACTGATATTGCCGTGAACAAGCGCCATCTGGATATGTTGCAGGCGCATATGCTGTATTCCGACAAGCCCTTCATGGGGTCGGTCACGGAACCTGTGCGCGCAGCCGATTCCGTTGAAATGGCAAAACTGCTGTTCGGCTCGGATTTCGTGGACCAGAACACGGTCATGACCTCGCTGATCAATATCAACAGCCCGCTGACATTTGATTCCGTGATGATGGGCGCGCTGGAAATCTATGCGCGGGCAAATCAGGCCTGCATCATCTCGCCCTTCATTGTTGGGGGTGCTATGGCACCGACCACTGTGGCTGGCACATTGACCCAGGTTCTGGCAGAGGTGATGGCGGGCGTTGCCTATAGCCAGCTGGTCCGCCCCGGTGCGCCGGTCATATTCGGCGCGTTCGTGACATCCATCGACATGAATTCCGGCGCACCCACCTTCGGGACACCCGAAGCAGCGCTGATCACTTATGGCGCGGGGCAACTGGCGCGGCGAATGGGGCTGCCTTACCGGTCCGGCGGGTCATTCTGCGGGTCCAAACTGCCAGATGCGCAGGCTGCATATGAAACCGCCAACAGCCTGAACATGGCATTGCTGGCGGGCGTGAACTTCATGCTGCATTCCTGTGGCTGGCTGGAAGGCGGGCTGGTTGCATCCTATGAGAAATTCGTCATGGATGCCGACCAGCTTGGTGCGCTGCACCATCTGGCACGCGGGATCGACATGTCCGAAAACGGTCAGGCCATGAATGCCCTGCGCGAAGTCGGGCCGGGCGGGCATTTTCTGGGATGCAGCCATACGCAGGACAATTTCAAATCCGCGTTCTGGCGGTCCGATCTGCTGGATTACAAACCCTTCGAGACATGGGACGAAGAAGGTGCGCGCGACACGCAGGCGCTGGCCAGCGCGCGGGTCGCAAAAATGCTGGGCGATTATCAGCAGCCCGCCCTTGACCCCGCCATCGCAGAAGCGATTCAGGCATTCATCGACCAGCGCAAGGCATCCGAACCCGACGCATTCGGGTAGGGCTGAACAAGCCGGACATGCAAGGGGCGTGTCCGGTATTGGGCTGTTGAGGACATTTGGGAGTGTCAGAAGCGCGGAGCAAAGGCCGCAGGCCGCCGCGCTACCGGTGGGCCGTCCCGCGGCCTGCCGGTTTGGCTGATGCTGATTCAAACCTTGAAAGCCGGAATATGGAGCCTGCATAAAGTGAACTCCTCATACGCCGGACCGGCAGACCCCGGCCCACCGATAGCGCGGGCTTGATCCAAGCGCGAACGTCCCCTTCAGGCCAATTGCCCCTGCCCCGTCTCTATCCGGCGACAACAACACATCGCAGCAACACAACCATGAAAAAGGGCCGCGTCACATGCATGACGCGGCCCTTCGCACCGTTACCCCCTGTCAGGGTCAGTCGTGGCCTTTGACCACGTTTTTGGGTGTGATCAACCCGCGCTGGATAAAGAACACCAGCGCCGCCACACCAAGGCCGAGCGCATCTGAAATCCACCCGCCCGAAATCATCGCAATCGCAGCCGCGCCCACGACAAGGCGCAGCGGCCAGCCAATGTCGCCGAACAGCCACCCCTGCACCGCAGATGCCAGAAGATAGATACCCAACAGCGCGGTAAAGAACACATGGATGATGTTGAACCAGTCCCCCTGCATCAGCAGGCCATCGTTGAAGAAGAAGATGAAGGGCACGATAAACGCGGCCAGACCAATCTTGAAACTTTCAACCGATGTGCGCATCGGATCTGACTGCGCAATCGCAGCCCCCGCGTAGGCCGCAAGCGCAACCGGCGGGGTGATGGCCGACATCACCGCATAGTAGAAGATGAAGAAATGCGCCGTCAGAGGTTCAATCCCCATGCGGATCAGCCCCGGCGCGATAACCGCCGCTGCCACCGCATAGGCCGCCGTTGTCGGCATGCCCATGCCAAGGATGATCGCCACCAGCATCGCAAAAACCAGCGCCAGAAGCTGGCTTTGCCCCGCAAGGCCCAGCAGCATGGACGAAAACCGCGTGCCCACACCTGTCAGGGCGATAACACCAACGATAATCCCTGCTGCCGCACAGACCGCCACCAGTTGCAGCGACATGCGCGCGGCAATCTCGAACGCATAAAGGATTTCCTTCACCAGCATCTTGTGCGGCGTGAACCAGCTGACCACTGCCGCCGACGCCATCGCAAGGGTGCCTGCACGGATGACCGAATACCCCATGAACAGCGCACCGATCAGGATGATGATGGGGATGAACAGGAACACCCGCCGCGCCAGCACGTCAAAACGCGGCAGCATATCGCGCGGCAGGCCCTTCATGCCCTTTTTCAGTGCTTCCTTGTCGACCATAAAATAGACGGATGTGAAATACAGGATCGCCGGAATGATCGCGGCAATCACGATGTCACGGTAAGCGATGCCCGTAATCTCTGCCATGATGAAGGCGCCCGCGCCCATGATGGGCGGCAGGATCTGTCCGCCGGAACTGGCCGCCGCCTCGACACTGGCGGCGGTCTGGGGGCGGTATCCGACCTTCTTCATCAGCGGGATGGTCAGTGAGCCGGTGGACACAACATTCCCTGCCGATGTGCCATTGATCATGCCCATCAGGCCGGATGCGAACACCGCCACCTTGGCGGGCCCCCCGCGCGTGCCACCTGCCGCCGCAAAGGCGAAATTCACGAAATACTCGCCCACGCGGCTGGCCTGAAGGAACGCGGCGAAGGTGATGAACAAAATGATATAGGTGGATGAAATTGCGGTTGTCGGCCCAAGAATACCATTATCGGTATAAATGAAGCCAAAGAAGCGCGCAGGCGCATAACCGCGATGGTTCAGAACACCCGGCAACCACGGCCCGACAAACCCATAGGCCAGAAACACACCAACAATGATAACCAGCGCCAGCCCCGCCAGACGCCGCGTCAATTCAAGGATCAGGATGATCCCCGCGATAGATGCCCACATGTCATTGGCATGCGGGAAGACCTGCGCGCGGGTGCGCAGCAAATCGGCATGGCCAATGATATAGATACCGACGACAATGGCCGCGACGGCAAGCAGCGTATCTGCCACCGACAGGTTCGTGCGGTTGCGGATGGGTTGAATCCAGCTTGCCAGCAGCACCAGAACGGTGCCCCCGATCAGCGGATACCCAAAGGTCATGATATATTTGCCAGCAGGCGCACCAGTGGTCACCCTATCGCCTGTCAGCAACATGACCGACACCTGACCAAGCGCCAGCAGGATCAGCGCGCCACCAGCGGCCAGCAGGCCCTTTTCGGCAATTGACAGCGGTGCATCCGTGCTTTCATCATGCAAGGCACGCGCCGAAAACAGGATGAACCCAAGTGCCAGACCACCGGCGACATGGATCAGGCGGTAGCGCCAGGGTTCTGTCAGGTCAATCGACGCGAGGCCCAGAAAATCGGTGATGCGGTCATGCAGACCATTCATCGCACCAACATGGAACACCGTGTAGAGAATACATAAAGTTGTGACAACAATTCCGACCACACCGGCAAAAACACGTTGGTTTCCGGTGACGATTTCATTGTCAACGCCTTTGGCAATGTTATCGGCTTCTGTTTGCGCGTCCTGCGCGGCAGTTTGAGACATGCTTCCCCCAAATCCGGAATTGCTGCGATGACTGGGCCATCAAGGGGCGTGAATACGCACCGCAAATGTCAAAACCGCATAAGGACGCGGTTCCCAAAACGGGTCAGAGCGCGGCACGCTCTGACCCTGGATCACAAGTCAGATCGCAAGATCAGCCCTTCAGGTCATCAGGGATTTCGATCCCCATTTCCTCGAAATACCGCACTGCGCCGGGGTGGAATGGCAGGAACGAGTTGTTGCCGACATTCTCTGGCAGGGTCGCGGCCGCTGCGGCGTGAATTTGCAGCATGCGGTCGTTGTTTTCCATCACCAGTTTGGTGATTTCATAGGCCAAGCTTTCGGGCATGTCGGCATGCGCAATGGCAAAGTTCCACATCGCGACCGAATGCTGGTCTTCGTCCTGCGTGGTATAGGTGCCCGCCGGAATGGTGAAGGGCGACACTTCAGGATGCGCTTCGGTGATGGTGGCCAGTTCTTCTTCGGTGAAGCCGAACATCACGACATCCGATTCCGCAGCAAGCTGCGAGAAGGCACCGATCGGCAGGCCAGCCGCAAAGACAAACGCATCAACCAGACCATCCTTCAGCTGGCCCGCAGTATCGGCAGCGCCAGCATTCGACACGGTGACATTTACGCCCAGCGTATCCATGAAGCGCGGCCAATAGGTGCCGGGCGTACCACCTGCAGGGCCGACGCCAATCCGCTTGCCATCGAAATCACTGACCGATGAAATGCCAGAGCTGCGCAGCGCAACACCCTGGAACGGGGTTTCATACATCGGGAACAGGGCGCGGATTTCGCTGTGTTCCAGCCCCGGTGCCAGTTCCGAAACGCCTGTCCATGCTTCGAATGCCGGACCCATGGTCACCAGACCGATATCATGGTCACCCATCTGCACAAGCGTCACGTTCTGCACGGGACCGCCGGTCACTTCGCCCGAAGCGTTCAGCCCCAGTTCTTCGGCCAGAAACCCGGCCAGACCATTGCCGTAAACGAAATAAACGCCACCCTGGCTGGCGGTGCCGACGGTCAGCTCAGATGGCCAGCCGTCACGATCCTGTGCTGACGCAGCTGAGACAGCCATGATCGAAGCAGCGGCCAGAGCCGCGAAATTGGTATAACGCATTGGGAACCTCCCCTTTGGTTTTGCGTATTTTGCATTGCACTTGCTCCACCCCTCACTCGGTGTCGCAGGCACTAGCTGCACAGCAGACGGTTCCAGCGGCGAATTCAAGCACGCAGACCGGCAGATCGCAGTTTTTTCCACGCAATTTGCACCTATGTGTAGAAATCTACACATGCAGGCAAATCGACGTGTCGTTTTCTACACATCTTCATGCGGCGTATCGGCTGCATCCGGTCCGGCGGGCAGGAAATGCCCCTTGTCGATACCGTGCCGGACCAGCTTGTCATAGAGGGCCTTGCGCGACAGCCCCAGCGTTTCATAGACCGGCCGCAACGCCCCCTGATGGCGGATCAGCGCGTCGACCAGCAGTTTGCGTTCATGCACGGCCATCATATCCGCCAGCTTGCCGGATGTGTCATGGCTTGCGGATGGCGCATCAGTCTTTTGTACTCCCAGGGCGAAACGTTCTGCTGCATTGCGCAATTCGCGTACATTCCCCGGCCAGTCATTGCGCGACAATTCAGCCAGAAAGGCGGGGCTGGCCATGCGCGCGGGCAACCGGTGGCGCAGGCAGGCGTCGGTCAGCAGGCGGGTGAAAAGCTGGGGTATATCTTCCAGCCGTTCTGAAAGCGGCGGCACACGCAGGCTGACCACGTTCAGCCGGTACAGCAAATCCTCGCGGAAGCGGCCTGCGGCCACTTCGCGGACCAGTTCCACGCGACTTGTGGCAATGAAACGGGCATCAAGCGGATGCTGCGCATTCGACCCAAGCGGCGAGATGAGCCTGTCTTCGATCACGCGCAGCAGCTTGCCCTGCACATCCAGTGGCATTGCGCCGATATCATCAAGCAGGATGGTGCCACCGCGCGCATGGTCGAACTTACCCATCCTTGCGCGGATCGCACCGGGGAATGCCCCTGCCTCATGCCCGAACAATTCGGATTCGATCAGCGTTTCAGGCAGTGCGCTACAGGTTATCGCAATGAAGGGGCGCGCAGCGCGCGGCGACAGGTCATGCAGGGCGCGCGCCACAATTTCCTTGCCCGTGCCCGTGTCCCCCACAATCAGGACATCCGCATCTGACGGGCCGATCGTGCGGATCTGGCGGCGCAGCGCAATCATGCGCTCCGACCGACCCACAAGCCGCGTTTCCAGATCATCAGCCTGCCCGGCGGCAGCCCGCAACCGCCGGTTTTCAAGCACCAGCTGGCGGAATTCCAATGCCCGTACAGCGATTGATGCAAGCTGCGCGCCCGAAAACGGCTTTTCAATGAAATCATGTGCGCCTTCGCGCATGGCGCGCACGGCAAGCGGCACATCCCCATGCCCGGTAATCAGGATGACCGGCACATCATGATCAATTTCATGAATACGGTTCATCAGGGTCAGCCCGTCCAGACCGGGCATGCGGATGTCGCTGATAACCACCCCGCTGAACCCTGCGGTAATACGGTCCAGCGCCTGTTCTGCGCGTGAAAACCCGTCCACCTGCAGGCCCGCCAGATCCAGCGCCTGCGTGGTCGAATTGCGCAGATCCTCGTCATCATCGACAAGCAGGACAACAGGCGGTGTCATTCCGCAGCCTCGGCAGAACGGGGTTGTGCGGCATGCAGGCGCAGGGTGAATTCCGCGCCACCCTCAGGATGGTTGCGCACCGAAATCCGCCCATCGAAATCCCGGATGATATTATAGGAAATCGACAGGCCAAGCCCCAGCCCCTTACCGACCTCCTTGGTCGAAAAGAACGGGTCAAAGATCCGCGCCTGAACCGATTCCGCAATACCGGGGCCATTGTCGCGCAAGCGTAACTCTATCATGTCGCCAACCCGGCCCGCGACAAGATCCAGTTGCTTGGTCTCATTCCCGTCAACCGCGTCAATGGCATTGGCCAGCAGATTTACAAGCACCTGCTGCAACCGCACGGCACCCGCCGTCACCACCAGCGGGTCAGACCCAAGGTCGACATTCAGCACCACCCCGGACCGGTCCAGTTGCCAGCCCAGCAATTCCTGCGCATCCGCAATAACACTGCCCAGATCAACCGGCCGCATCTGCTGGTGCGGCTTGCGGGCAAAATTGCGCAAATGGCGGCTGATGCGGCCCATGCGGTCAATCATGCCCAGAATGCGGGTAATATTGTCATGCGCATCCGCGCTGCGCCCGCGATCAAGCAACAGCTGCGCATTTTCGGCATAGTTGCGCGCCGCCGCCAGCGGCTGGTTGAATTCATGGCTCAGCGCTGCCGACATCTGGCCAAGGGCGGCCAGTTTGCCCGCCTGCACCAGTTCCGACTGGGTTTGTCGCAGGCGGTCCTCGGTGGCGCGGCGTTCACCAACCTCATCACGCAGGGCCGCGTTGGCCGCCGCCAGTTGCGATGTGCGTTCCCCGACGCGCAGTTCCAACTCATCGCGCGCCGCCTGTTGCACGGCCAGCCGTTCCGCCAGTTGCCGGCGCCGTTGCCACAGAATAAGACCCGTCAGCATCAGCAGAACCAACGCCAGCCCGCCAAGTGCGACCGCGCTGGCAACCTGAACCCGCGCGGGGCGGGCATTCAGCAACACCTGCACTGTCCAGTCCGCATCCGGCATCGGCGCGCGCGCGACCAGATATTCCAGCGTTGCCCCGTCATCAGCCGCAGTGCGCAACAGGTCGAACCCGTTCGCATCAGTTTCGCGGGCATAGTCGATCTGGCCGATACGGGCATTTGCATAACGCCGCGTCTGTTCTGTTCGCGCAAGGCGCGCTGGCGTCATCGGCCCGAAGGACCGGAAAAGCCAGTCAGGCCGGTTCGACAGGAACACAATATTTTCAGGGTCGGTCACGATGATGCGCATCTCATCAGAGGCCCAGGCTTGTTCAATTCCGTCCACATCAATCTTGATGACCATCACACCATGGCGCTGGCCCGCAACATCGATGGGTGCACCGAAATAATAGCCCCGCTTGTTGGACGTGGTGCCCAGCGCATAGAACCGCCCTGCCCCTTTTTGCCCCAATGCGTCATAGAAATACGGACGAAACGCGAAATTGCCGCCGACAAAGCTATGGGCCTGATCAAAATTGCTGGCCGCCAGCGTCACCCCGTCACGATACATGACATAGATATCGGATGCGCCCAGCATTTCGGCGGTGTCGCGCAGATAGATATTGGCCGCCATCACCAGATCCGGGTCGCGCGGGGCAAGTATCAGCGACCGGATGACGCGCTGATCCGCCAGAAGCTGCGGCAGTCGCTCAAAACGCGACAATTGCCCGCGCAGTGACGCTTCCGCCAGATTCAGCGTGTTCTGCCCACGGTCATGCAATTCGGTGAAATAATAGACCGTTGCGCGCTGCCAGGCAAACCAGCCCAGCGCCCCCACGACACATAACGCCGCAATCGCGCCGAATACCAGGGGGAATGGGCGGGTCCGTTGCATGGGCTTACCTGTGACAAAACGCCTGTATCACACACAAGCGCATGCCCACAGCAATGTCAAACAGGGCAATCAGGCGTTGAACAGGAAATGCAGCACATCACCGTCCCTGACCTCGTATGATTTCCCTTCGACACGGAATTTACCGGCATCCTTGGCACCCGCTTCGCCGGCATGGGTGATGTAATCGTCATAGCCCACAGTTTCGGCGCGGATGAATCCGCGTTCAAAATCGCCATGGATGACACCTGCGGCCTGTGGCGCAAGGGTGCCCACCGGAATGGTCCAGGCGCGCGCTTCCTTCGGGCCGACAGTGAAATATGTCTGCAGGCCCAGCAACTGATAGCCCGCACGGATAAGCCGGTCGAGGCCCGCTTCCTCCAGGCCCATTTCCGACAGGAACATGGCGGCTTCATCGGCATCAAGCTGGCTGATTTCTTCCTCAATACGCGCGGAAATGACGACATGGGCGGCGCCCTGCGCTTCGGCCATTGCTGCAACTTTGGCAGAAAGGCTGTTTCCCGTCCCGGCGGATGATTCCTCGACATTGCACACAAACAGCACCGGTTTGGCCGTCAGCAACTGCAACATCCGCCAGTTCCGGGTTTCTTCCGCGCTGATTTCAACTGTGCGGGCGGGTTTGCCCGCTTCCAGTGCGACCAGCGCCCGGCGCAGCAGCGCGTCCTGTTCAACCGCTTCCTTGTCACCGCCGCGCAACTTCCGCGACAGGTTCGCCAGACGCCGCTCAATGGAATCCATATCCGCGATCATCAGTTCCGTTTCAATGGTTTCCGCGTCGGCCGCAGGGTCAATCCTGCCCTCGACATGGGTGACATCGTCATCCTCGAAACAGCGCAGCACATGGGCAATGGCATCCACTTCGCGGATATTGGCCAGAAACTGGTTGCCCAGACCCTCGCCCTTGGACGCACCGCGCACCAGTCCGGCAATATCGACAAAGCTCATGCGCGTCGGGATTACCTCTCGCGATCCGGCAATGTCAGCCAGTTTCTGCAGCCGCGCATCCGGTACAGCCACGTCACCGACATTCGGTTCGATGGTGCAGAACGGGAAATTCGCGGCCTGTGCAGCAGCGGTTTTCGTCAATGCGTTAAACAATGTCGATTTGCCCACATTCGGCAAACCCACGATTCCCATTTTGAAACCCATCACCATTCCCCTGACTGGCATTCGCAAGGGCCGCTTTTAGGGTTTGGCCGCAGATGTGGCAAGGGCATCCGCCCGGATTTACATGTAACTTCGCACCAATGCCTCCGAGACCAGACGCCAGCCATCCGCGATGACAAAAAACGACAACTTGAACGGCAGGGACACAATGGCGGGCGGCACCATCATCATCCCCATCGACATCAGGACCGCGGCCACAACCAGATCAATGATCAGAAACGGCAGGAAGATCAGGAAACCGATCTGAAAGGCGCGCGCCACCTCACTAAGCATGAAGGCAGGCACCAGCACGGACAGCGGCGCATCCGGGGACAGCGCGCCATCCATTGCCGGGCGCAGACTGACCAGACTGTCAAAGGTCGCGCCATCCACCCGCGCCGCCATGAACCGGCGAAACGGGTCCGCGACGCGCAGGAAAGCATCCTCCAGCCCGATCTCGCCATCATTCAGCGGCACAATCCCCCCCTGCCAGGCGGCAAGGAACACCGGCTCCATCACGAAATAGGTCAGAAACAGCGCCAGCGACACAATCAGCATATTGGGCGGCGACTGCATCAACCCCAAAGCCTGCCGCAATATCGCCAGCACCGTCACGATGAACGGAAAACATGTAACCATCACCAGAATGCCGGGCACCAGACTCAGCAATGTCAGTACCACGATCAGCTGCACACTGCGCACTGCCAATGACCCGTCATCGCCGAAGCTGAACGTCACCTCCTGCGCGGAGGCGCCTGCGCCCGGCAACGCAAGCCCTGCGGCAAGAAGGATAAGCGGAAGAATTCCCCTGAACCACATATCCCTACAGCGCCGCTTTCAGGTCGATAATCTCCGTCAGGCGCACGCCCAGAAAGCCCGCGTTCTCGCCCTCCATCTCTTCAAGCACGCCGCGCGCAATCAGTTTGTCACCGATGAACAATTCAACCGGATCTTCAATCCGGCGGTTCAGCGGCAACACGGAATCACGGTCCAGCCGCATCAGTTCACGCACCATGGGCCTTGCGCGCCCGACGGATACGGCAATTTCCACCGGCACCTGTTCCAGTATGGCGGTGTTCATATCTCGGTCTTCCATGGTCATGCCTCTTTCTGTTCTCTGGCGGTGACCTGCTGGTCAAAAGCTGCATGGAGCTGTGCCAGAATCGCGTCCAGATCAATGTTGCGTTGATAGTCCTGCACACGCAGGGATATCTGGGCCTCGCTGTAGCTTGGCTCTTCCAGAATTTCGGCTTCCAGACCGGGGACTGCCGTGGTCACATCCTCCAGCACTGCACGCATGCCGGGGGCGCAGAGGATCTGAAGCGCGGTGCGGGTGTCGCGGGTGATCATCTGCTGCATGCTGTCCAGAACCAACCCCGGCAACGACAGCCGCAGCGCTTCCGGCACCAGCCTTTCCAGCACGGCCTGTGTCAGTGTCAGGAAGGACTGTTCCAGCGTTGAATGCGCTTCATTATAGGTGAAGCTTATCGCCTGAAGTGCCTCCAGTGCCGCGTTCCGGCGCTGGGTATCTTCATCGCGAATCTGCTCCAGCGCGTCCTGCCAGCCCGCGCCATAGCCCTGCTCATAGGCGGTTTCGCGCAATTCCTCGGCGGCGGCCGCGTTCAGCACGGGTTCCGCATCCGGCGAAGATGTCTCGAACACCTCCAGCTTCAGCATCGCATTTCGCATCTAAGTGCCTTTCGAAGGGGTGTTCGCATCGTCCATCCAGTGGCGCAGGACTTCGACAGATTCCTGCTGACGCTCCGCAATCAGCTGGCGCAACCGGGCGACCGGATCATCATGCTGACCGGGCCCGCCACCGCCGCCAATGCTGGAAAAATCCAGCGCCAGCGGGCTTGCCATGTCAGGAAACCCGTCATCCTCCGGCAGACCGGCCGGCAAGGTATTTTCCAGCCGGTCAAGCCCCTGCCCAGTGTTCTGCTGCATGGCGGCCCGCAGGATGGGGCGCAGCACGAACACGGCCAGAAACACCAACGCCAGAAGGGCGAAAACCCATTGCAGCAGCGTCATGATATCCAGTCCAGACGCCGACAGAAGACCGGAACCCGCCTCGGTTCCCAGCGCGGCAACGGGCTCGAACGGCAAGGAGCGCAGCGTGATCACATCTCCGCGGGTTTCGTCATAGCCCACAGCAGAGGCGACAAGCTCATGCAGGCTTTCCAGTTCCTCGGCATTGCGCGGTCGCCATGTTACCGTACCATCAGCGCCAGTGTCATAGATGCCGTCAATCAGCACCGCGACCGTCAACCGCCGGATCGCGCCGGGCAGACGTTCGATTTCGCGCCTCGTTTCCGACATATCGAAATTGGTTCGCTGGCGGTTCTGACTTTCACGGTTCTGCGCGCTGCCATCCGCCCCGGCGGCATCCCCGTCTGGCAGATTGCTGGCAACTGTCACCCCCTGCCCGCGCGAATCAGTGCTGTTACTCTCGCTTTCTTCGGTTTCGGTGCTGATGGCCACGCGGGTATCGGGGTCGACCAGTCGTTCCTGTATCGTCTCACGGTCAGTTACGGTTTCCATGCTGAGTTCGACCACCGCGCGCCCGTGACCGACATGCGCTTCCAGCAGGCGTTCGACCCGGCGGCGGATATCTGCTTCGCGGTCGCTGGCCGTGCCATTGGCCAGCGCCTCGGTTTCGGGACCATAGACAAGGCCCCCGGTGCCATCGATGACCGACACGCCCTCCGGCTGCATGCCTGCGATGGCCGAGGCGACAAGATAGCGGATCGCGCGTGCCTGCGCGGGGTTCAGCATACCCGATGTCGTGCTGACCGTGACCGATGCACCGGGCGATATCTCGCGCCGGAACGCCGTGCTCGACCCCTGCGATATATGGACCCGCGCCGAACGGATATGCGGGCTGGCCGTGATGGTGCGCGCAAGTTCCCCTTCACGCGCACGCCAATAGGCCGCGTCGAACATCTGCGATGTGGTGCCGAAACCCGACAGCGAATCAAGCAGTTCATAACCCGAATGTGAATTCGCGGGCAGACCGGCTGCGGCCAGCATCAGACGGGTTTCATCGCGCTGCGCCGACGGCACGAATACTGCGTCCCCGCGCACATCATAGCGTATGCCCCTGGCATCGAGCGTCTGAAGAACCTCGCCTGCGGCGGAATCTTCCAGTCCGGCATATAGCAATGACATTCCGGGACTGGACGCCAGCCGGGCCAGCCCCATGACCGCGGCGAACATCAGAATGACGGCCCCGATAAGCATGACCCGTCTGCTAGTGTCCAGTGCGGCCCAGAGCGGCTGAATCTTCTGCACTGCGAATCTCCTTGTGCGGGCTTCTGCCCTTGAACTGATCGCAGTTTCGCCGCTCTCGCTTAACAATCGGTTAGTGACCTTGTGGCATACCAAAGAAAATTCGCTTTTCAGGAACAGACCGATGAACGCAGCCACTGACACACCACCCGACACCGGGGTCGCCCCCCGCAGGAAGGCGCGCATTCTGCCGGTATTGATGGGCATTCTGGGTGCGACCCTGTTGGGCGGCGGGGGTTTTTACGCGGTCTATTCGGGCCTGATACTCGCCCCGCCGGACTCTACCGGCAGGCTCGCGCCACATGCGCAGGATTTTGCTTTCATTCCGGTTGAGCGAATCACCGTAAGTCTGGCGCCCGGTTCCGGTTCACGCCATCTGCTGTTCTCCGGCCAGCTGGAGGTGGCGGCTGCATCGCGCGTGGAACTGGAACGCCTGCAACCGCGCTTTATCGACGTCATCAACATGTATCTTCGCGCGGTGGACCCCAGGGATCTGGCGGAACCCGCATCCCTGATCCGGCTGCGCGCCCAGATCCTGCGGCGGTTACAAACTGTCGCGGGTCAGGGGCATATCCGCGATTTCCTGATCACGGAATTTGTACTTAGCTAGGGGGTTTATCATGGCATTTCTTGTTGATATCGCATTTGCGCTCGGTGCCCTGCTGGCCGCGGCCTATTGCATGCTGCTATCGCGCAGATTGCGAGCGCTGACCCGGCTTGACGGGGATGTGGGCTCCGCTATTGCGATCCTGTCACAACAGGTGGACGCACTGACACAGGCGTTGGACACCGCGTCGCAATCCAGCACCAGGGCGGAAAGCAACCTCAACCTGACAATTGCGCGCGCGCAGACCGCGACGCGCAACCTTGAACTGCTGCTCGCAGCCGCGAAACCAAGACCGCCGGGCGCACGCAACATGGCGGATGCAGACATTTCCGCAAAGGACGAAACCAGCAGCGAGGGCGACATTACCTTCACGCCTCTGGCGCATGGCAGGGGCAACAAACCGCGTATTTTGCGACAACGTGAAACAGCGGGGCAGCGCAAATGAAACACACCGCCAAAGCCAAAACACCTGGCAGGCGCGGGGCGTCATCCGCGTTGCTGGTGCTTGCGGGGATGTTTTTCCTCGCCGGGATGTCCCGTCTGGGTCTGGGGGTCGCCGAAGTCATTGCTGCGGAAAACACTCCCATAGCCGCAGAAACAACCACTGCTGCGCAGGTGAATCCTGCCGACCCGGGCGATCTGTTTCAAAGCCTGCGGGCGCGCGAAGCCCGCTTGCAGCAGATGGAAGACAACCTGACACAACGCGCGCAGGATTTGCAGCAGGCAGAAGCAGAAATCCGCCAGCAGATCGAACAGCTCGCCCTTGCGGAACAGCGCCTGCTACAAACCGTGGCGCTGACCGAATCCTCCGCAGAAGACGATGTCGCGCGCCTGACCACTGTATATGAACATATGAAACCCCAGCAGGCCGCGGAATTGTTCAGCCAGATGGATGTTCAGTTCGCCGCCGGTTTTTTTGCAAGGCTGCGTCCGGATTTTGCCGGTGCCGTCATGGCGGCGCTTGATCCGGTGACGGCCTATGCGATCAGCGCCGTCATGGCGGGGCGCAATGCCAACACGCCCAGGGAATAACGCGACAGGATTTCATGCAAACGCGAAGCGCCTTCTTAACAAAGTTGCGCGATAATCATGGGGCGGGCCAGCACTCGCACCCCAAAGTCAGAGGCTTATCGTGATCGCAATCTTCGGCATCGTCATCATCTTCGTCATGGTTTTCGGCGGCTATCTTGCGGCGGGCGGAACGATGGGCATTATTCTGAAGGCATTGCCCTTCGAACTGATGATCATCGGCGGCGCAGCGGCAGGTGCATTCATTCTTGGCAATAACAGTGGCACCCTCAGAAGCACCGGGCGGGATATATCGCGCGTGTTCAAGGGGCCGAAATGGCTGCCGGATGACTACCGTGATCTTCTGTGCCTGCTGTTCGAACTGATCTGGCTGTCGCGCCAGAACCCGGTCGCCATCGAAGAACAGATCGAGGCACCGACTGAGTCGGCCATCTTCTCAAAATACCCGAAAATTCAGGCAGATCATGACGTTGTGGACCTGATCTGCGATACGTTGCGCGCGGCCTCGATGAATTATGACGATCCGCATCAGGTCGAGGAAGTCCTGGATAAACGGCTGGAAGCGCATAAACATCACGCACTCCACACAAGCCATGCCGTGCAGATCGTGGCAGACGCGCTACCTGCACTGGGAATCGTTGCGGCGGTGCTGGGCATTATCAAGACCATGGGTGCAATTGCGGAACCCCCTGAAATACTCGGAAAAATGATTGGCGGCGCACTTACCGGCACATTTCTGGGTGTTTTCATGGCATATGGTTTCGTTGGTCCGATCGCGGCGCGCATGCGCGATATTGTCGAGGAAGACGACCATTTCCTCCAGTTGATCCGCGAAGTCCTGATTGCAAACCTGCATTCCCATCCGGCCAATATCTGCATTGAGGTCGGGCGCCAGAACACACCCCACCACCAGCGACCGGGTTTCAACGAACTCGAAAATGCCATGCGCGATCTCAAGAAAAATGCGGCCTGAAGCATGTGGACAGCCGGACAAATCATCGCGATCATCGGAATCTGTTTCGTCGGCACCGGGGCGGTGGCGCAAGTCACCACCATTCCCGTCCGCGCCGGGGAGCATGCGGCCTTTACCCGGCTTGTCATCCAGATGCCTGATGAAAACGACTGGCGCCTGACCCAGCAGGGCCGCAAGGCCGATCTGACCATTTCCGGTCCTGCGCTGGCATTCGATCTGTCCCAGACATTCGCCCGTATTCCGCGCACGCGACTTGCGACGCTGACGCAAACCGATGCGGGACTTGAACTGACGCTGGCCTGCGATTGCCGCCTGCACGCGGCCGAAGATCTGCCGCGGAACCTTGTCATCGACATAGCCAGGGTGAACATCCCGATCACGCGCGCCACAGTTGATACCCGTCGCCCACCGACGCGCGCCCCCCACCCGCAGCCCGCATTGCCACACCCAGCAGAGGGCGGCGGGAGCTACGCACTGGCGGCCGGGCAATCCCTTGCGTCCATGCTTGCAGGGCGCGCGCAACCCCTTCCGCAAGGCCCCTCGCTGCTGTTGCGGCAGGTGCTTGGCGCGCATACACCCGTTATGGAACCCGCGCAGGACGACACGGTCAGCGACAAACCGGAGTTCGCGATGCCAGGCATGACGCGGGAACTTGGGCGGGTCTTGTCTGAAGCAACCGGTCAGGGGCTTCTGACCCCCGCCCCCTACAGCCCCCCTGCCGGTATATCCCGCGCACATAGCCCGGATGCGCCGGTTCCGTCCGGAACCACGGCGCAAGATCTCCGCGCAGCCGGGCAATTTTCGGTAACGGACAGCGTGTCCGCCGCGCGCGGGGCCATAGCACGCAGATTGCAGGATGATCTCTTTGCATCATGCCCGCCATCCGACCTGATCGACCCTGCAGCATGGGCCGATCCCGCCACCACCGCGCTTGTGCCCCATATTCCGGGGCTGCTGTTCACCGAGATTGACAGCCTTGATGCCGAAATTACCCGAAATCTGGTCAAACATCATCTGTATCTGGGTTTCGGCGCGGAAGCGCGCGTGATCCTGTCACTGCTGCACCCCTTGCGGCAGGAAGACAGGATTCTGGAAATCCTTGGTCACCTTGTTGATCTTGCGCCTCTTCCTCCGGACCTTCTTCCTACCTATCTTGAGAATTGCGACGGAATGGCACCGCTTTGGCAGGCGCTGGCAATTCTGCCGGATGATCTGCCTGAAAACTTTGCATTTCCCGCGCTGGTGCAGGCAATTCAGGGCCTGCCCCCCCATTTGAGGTTACATCTTGGTCCGCATCTTGTCCGGCATCTTGTCGTGCAAGGTCACGTGTCCCATGCGCATGCCATCCGGGACAGTCTGGACCGCGTGGCCGAAGGGCAATCCGACCCGCTTCGGATTGCGCAGGCCGCGCTTGACCTGCCGCGGGTCTCCGTGCAGGTGGCGGAACGTCTTGAACACGACCTGCTGTCAGATCCAAGCGTCGAATCGCTGACGCTGCTGCTGACCCGCCAACAGGACATGAACCTTCCGCTGTCCGACGATCTGGTGGATGAGGCGCGCGCGATTCTGCTGCCGCTGCGCGGTTCAGCCGAAGGGCACAGGATCGCGCGTTTTCTGGCAAAAGGGTTGTCACGAACAGGCCGCTTCGCAGATGCGCTGTCACTTGCGCATGGCGATGAAGCGGGTTTTGCCCCCGCCGATGCAGAAAGCTTGTTCGCACAATTGCTGCATGAATTATCGCGCGACGCCGATGACGTGACATTCGTGACGCTGGCCTTCGCCTATGCGCCGTGGCAATTACCCCTGCCCAGGGATGTGGCGCAGGACCTGGCGGCAAGACTGTCATCGCTGGGGTTCACTGCTCAGGCGGAATTAATGGCCACGACGCCCGGAACCACTGCGGCACCGGACAGCGCTGATGCAATTTCGCCAGCACCGCCTGCAACGTCAAGGCAGGAACAGATCGGGCCGTTCTGGCCCGCCCCCCTGACATTGCCCCCGGTTGACGCCCGGCCACCCGCTGTTGTTGCGGGCAGGACCGCGACCGCTGAAACAGCATCACCGGGCGGTGACGTCGCTGACGGCCCCGACCCGCAGACCTTGCAGTCAGATGGTATGGATGCTGCGCAAAACGCATCGTCTGCAGCGGGGGCCGCAGTGGATGATGCAATCGGCCTGCTGCATGCGGGCAGGAATACAGTTCGCGACAGCGCACAGCTGCGGGAACGGCTGGCGGATTTACTGGACCAGACCCCATAGCGGCCAAGGGGCATGCTGCGCCGGAACCGGTTCTGCACGACATGGGCATGAGCCTGCCCCGTTGCGCAAACACGGGAACCCGTTTCACGCGACCCGGACACACATAAGCAATATGACAGAACTGCGGTGGGGGGGGGCAGGCCTTCACCTGCCCCCCACCGCAGTCATATGCATTCACGCGGACACGATCTGATCTTATACTACCGCATGTCCGCGACGCAGAAACCGGCACCCGGTTTCTGCCGCACCCTGCATCAGCTGAACATGTCCGCGACGATGCCGTTATACCAGCCGATGCTTTCTTCATAAGTTTGGCGGCGCAGATCGGCATCTTCGCCCACCTGGCTGATAAACCCTTCGACGCTGGCGATTTTTTCCTCGGTGGCTTCATAAGATGCGCCGACTTTCACGCCATCATCCGTGCCGATAAGCGACCAGCAGGTATTGGCATAGCGCGCGGGGAACAGCCGCGCATCCGTCAGTTCATGCCGGATCGAATTCGCCGCGACCTTTGCCTGACTATTGGCCGAGAAACCGGATTTCGGCATATCCCCCTGCGCGGCGGCATCGCCAAGGATATAAACCTTGTCATCCATCCGGCTTTTCATATTGGCGGGAACAGCGGGCGCCCAGCCGCTGTCATCAGTAATGCCTGCAAGTTCGGCAATGCGCCCGGCCTTCTGGCCCGGAATGACATTGCAGACATCGACCTGTTCAATGACACCATCGATGGAAACGGTCATTGCCTCGGGGTCAACGGAAACGTTGTCCGCCCCGAAATCGGGGCCGACACGTTCGATCATGCCGGGGTAGTGCCGCGCCCAGCCATCTTCGAACAGACCCTGTTTCGAGAAATTCTCCTTCGGGTCCACGATCAGGATTTTCGCGGTCGGGTTACGCTCTGACAGCACATGCGCCACCATCGAAATCCGTTCATAGGGGCCGGGGGGGCAGCGATAAGGGTTGGGCGGGGCCACCATGCAATAGGTGCCGCCTTCGCGCATGTTTTCCATCTGCGCTTTCAGCAATTCCGACTGGCTGCCGGCCTTATAGGCATGCGGCATCCGGTTTTGTGCCGCGACCGACCAGCCCGGCACGCTGTCTTCACGAAAATCGATGCCCGGTGAAATGACCAGCCGGTCATAGGGCAGCGTGTCGCCCCCGGCCAGGGTGACAGTCTGCGCATCGCGGTCCACGCCAACGGCCCAGTCATGCACCACATTGATGCCGTGGCGCGCGGCAAGCGTACCATAGGAATGGCCCATATCCGCCAGTTCCCAGAACCCGCCAATATACAGGTTGGAGAAGTAGCAGGTGTAATACATGCGCGTCGGTTCAACCAGCGTCACATCGATGGCACCCTGGCTGTCGCGCGCGATATAGCGCGCGGCCGTGGCCCCACCCGATCCCCCGCCAATCACCACAACGCGCGGGCGTGTCTGGCCCAGCACCGCGGGCGCTGACAGGATTGCGGCCCCTGCGGCCATGCTGCCCAGAATAGTGCGTCGTTTCAGTTCCATCAGGTGTCCTCCCATACGGATATGCTTAATCATCTATTGTTGCGAAATATGCGGCAAGGGCCGCGATTTCCTCGTTATCCAGCCGCCGCGCAACATTCTGCATGACGGAATGCGGCCGCAGCCCTTCCTTGTAGGCATGCATGGCGGCCACAAAACGGTCCTCTGGCCAATGGGTTATGGATGGTATGCCCATGGCCGCGCCATCACGTTGATGACAGGTCAGGCATTCACTGGCAAGGTACTCGCCCCATTCACGGTCCCCGCGAATGGCCAGCACCTCTGGTGGCAGGTCAATCTCAACGCGGCGCGCCGTCGGTTCGGCTTCGGGAATATCTTCCGGCATGTCGGAAAACTGCCGGATATACCCCAGAAGATCGGCACGGTCCTGCGCATCGGGCAGTCCTGCATAGCTCATGCGGGTGCCCGATACCAACGCATAGGGGTTTTCGATATAGGCGTCCAATGTCCGGTATGTCCAGCGCAGCCCGTCGCGCCCCATCCGCGTAATTGAACCGGAATAGACAAAATCATCCAGTCCAGCCGCCCGCCTGCTGAAAATGCGGTTCAGATGCGGGCCGATCCCGTTTTCGGCCCCGCGCCCCATCTCATGGCAGGCCGCGCATTCCTGTTCCCACAGCCCGGCCCCGCGCGCGGCATCGCCCAATGGCACCGCGCCGCTGCCGGTTTGCGCAGCCAATGGCGCAGCGCCCAGCCCCGCAAGGATGGCCCCTGCCCCCAGCAGTGTTCTGAAGACATTATTTCCCATCATACCGCCCCCAGACCATCACAGGCACCAGCCTCAGCTTACGGAAATACTTGCGCTTTCTTCATAAACTGACCCGTCATCATCAATCCATGTGAAGGCGAATTCACCCGATTCCGGCACGCTGGCTTCAAATTCAATGAACGGATTTGCCGACAGGCTGGGTTCGATTTCCATATCCAGAACCATTTCCCCGTTAAAGCGACAGGTGAACCGGTTGATGATATGACGCGGAACGACCGTGCCATCAGGATCGACACGGTTGCCGGTTTCCATCGGATGCGTGATCAATGTGCGCAGCAGAACCACCTCATTTACTGACGCAGACCGGGGAACACGGACGCGCGGGCGGATATCAGAACTGGACATATCGGGCACTCCTTGCATTTCATATCAGCGGCAGGTTTCCGGCATTGCCGCGCACCACCGAGTTCAGGGGTATCGCGCGGCGGGCTTCAGCCAGTGCAACCACCCACCACTACCTGCACATTCACCGCAGCCTGCACAAAGCTGCCATCCGGCATTTCGGCCAATGCGATGATATCCATGGTTTCAGCCATGCGAATGCGGGTCGAGGCCATCCCCCGCGCCGCCAGTGGGCCGAAATGAACAGTGCAGACTTCGGGGTTGGGGTTGGCGGGTGCCAGAATGCGGATCGATTTCGCACCGGGGCAGGTCACGCTGACCGGCACGGCACTTCCGTTTTCCGCAATGTCAGGCGCGGTAATCTGCAGCGGCCCCTCTGCCAGGTCGGCCCCCCCGGTAAAATCCGTAATCAGCGCCTGCATATCGGCTGAAACAGGGATCGGAATCAGGGTCACGGCAAATCCGCCAAGACCCATCGCAAGGGTGCGTCGTCGCGAAAATTGCATCTGTCTTACTCCCGTCATGTTCCGTAGTCCGGTCTGCGTCATCTGTTCCACAGTAGCGCGATCAGGCATGGTGCCGCAATAAAATTACATTTCCCGAATGTGTGTTTCCAGAAGGCGGAGCATTCCTGCCTGACGCATCTGTTCGGGAATTTCCCTAGGCACGGCGCAAAAGGCAAAGCGGCCAAGACCACCCGAAAACGCGCCGCCTCAGACGAATTGTTCGCGGATCAGGCGTTCTTCCAGCCCGTGGCCCGGATCGAACAGAAGCTTGTGCGCCACCCGGCTGTCGGACGCGACATCGACACGCAGCACATTGCGCACCGATCGGCTGTCGGCATCCGCCATGACCGGGCGCTTGGCGGGGTCTATAACTTCAAACCGGACATGGCTGCCCTTCGGCAGCAACGCCCCGCGCCAGCGTCTTGGACGAAAGGCCGCAACCGGTGTCAGCGCCAGCACATCCGACCCGATGGGCAGGATCGGCCCATGCGCGGAATAGTTGTAAGCAGTCGAACCCGCCGGCGTGCTGAGGATCACACCATCGCAGACCAGTTCATCCAGCCGCTGCCGCCCGTCCACCACAATCCGCAGTTTCGCCGCCTGCGCGCCCTGACGCAGCAGCGACACTTCATTGATGGCCAACGCATCGGCCTTGGTGCCGTCGATCCGGGTTGCGGTCATGCGCAGCGGGTTCAGTACCGCCATTTCCGCCTGTTCCAGCCGCGCCAGCAGCCCGTCTACACGATAGGCGTTCATCATGAACCCGACCGTGCCGCGATTCATGCCATAGACCGGCGTGTCCAGTTCCTGCGTGGAATGCAGTGCCTGCAACATGAACCCGTCCCCGCCCAGCGCGACAATCACCTTTGCATCTTCGAGCGGGCAATTGCCGTATTGCGCGGTCAGTTCCGCAAGCGCGGTCTGTGCTTCCGGGGCCGGGCTGGCCAGAAAGGCGATATTTGCTTGCATTCCATCCTCGGGACTCGTGGGATCAGCGCCATGTGACCTGTATCCGCGCCCTTTGGCAAGGGGTGGTTCCCATGCCAGCCCTTGCGCGCCAATAGGAAACGCCCGCGCGCAAATTGGTCGCCTACCGGCATCTTCACGCCGCAATCAAGCCTTCCCCCACCGGCGTTCATGCGTTAACTGGACGCGAACCCTGACCATACCCTTCCGGAGGCTGCCCAATGGACACCACCCCACGCAATACAGGATTTTTCACCGACACTGTGGAAAGCCGCGATCCTGAACTTTTTGCTGCCATGCAGGCCGAACTGGGCCGTCAACGCGATGAGATCGAACTGATCGCATCGGAAAACATCGTATCCCGGGCAGTCATGGACGCTCAAGGGTCCGTTCTGACCAATAAATACGCCGAAGGTTATCCGGGTCGGCGCTATTACGGCGGGTGCCAGTATGTCGATATTGCAGAGAATCTGGCCATCGAACGCGCCTGCAAGCTGTTTGATTGCCAGTTTGCCAATGTGCAGCCCAATTCCGGATCACAGGCCAATCAGGGCGTGTTCACCGCGCTTCTGAAACCGGGCGACACCATTCTGGGCATGTCGCTGGACGCAGGCGGGCACCTGACCCATGGCGCGAAACCCAACCAGTCGGGCAAATGGTTCAACGCCGTGCAATATGGCGTGCGTCAGGGCGACTACGGCATCGATTATGACCAGATCGAAGCGCTGGCCCAGGAACACCAGCCAAAGATGCTGATCGCCGGCGGTTCTGCCATTCCGCGCATCATCGATTTCGCGCGCATGCGCAAGATTGCCGACAGCGTGGGGGCTTATCTGCTGGTCGATATGGCGCATTTTGCCGGGCTGGTCGCGGCGGGGCTTTACCCCAGCCCGTTTCCGCATGCACATGTGGCCACCACCACCACCCATAAAACCCTGCGTGGCCCGCGCGGCGGCATGATCGTCACCAATGACGAAACCATCGCCAAGAAGGTCAATTCCGCCATTTTCCCTGGCATTCAGGGCGGCCCGCTGATGCATGTGATCGCGGCCAAGGCCGTGGCCTTTGGCGAAGCGCTGCAACCCGGCTTCGTCGATTACCAGAAACAGGTGATCAAGAACGCGCAGGCGCTGGCCGATCAACTGGTCAAGGGGGGGCTGGACATTGTGACCGGCGGCACCGATTCGCACCTGCTGCTGGTGGACCTGCGCCCCAAAGGCGTGAAGGGCAACGCCACCGAAAAGGCACTGGGGCGCGCGCATATCACCTGCAACAAGAACGGCATTCCGTTTGACACCGAAAGCCCGACTGTCACCAGCGGCATTCGTCTGGGGTCACCCGCCGGCACAACGCGCGGGTTCACCGAAACCGAATTCCGCCAGATCGCCGACTGGATCGTGGCCGTGGTTGACGGGCTGGCCGCCAATGGTGAAGACGGAAATTCTGAAGTGGAAGCCCGCGTCAAGGCCGAAGTGGCGGAACTTTGCGCCCGCTTCCCCATCTATCCGCAGTTGTAATATAAGGGGCCTGCGCCGGATACGGGCGCGGGCCATACACCCATGCTAAACATATTGCGAAACGGCACCCGGTCCGAACTGCCCCCCCTGCTGATTGTGCATGGTCTGTTCGGGTCCGCGCGCAATTGGGGGGCTATCGCCAAACGGCTGTCCGACAGCCGCGAGGTGATCAGCGTGGATATGCGCAACCATGGCGACAGCCCTTGGGCGGACAGCCATGGATATGACGATCTGGCCGCTGATCTGGCGCAGGTCATCACGTCCCAAAACGAACCAATGGATGTGCTGGGCCATTCCATGGGCGGCAAGGCGGCGATGATGCTGGCGCTAACCCGACCCGAACTGGTGAACCGCCTGCTGGTCGCCGACATTGCGCCCGTCGCCTATGAGCACAGCCAGACCCACCTGATCGCGGCGATGCGCGCACTGGACATATCGGCGCTGAAAACCCGCGCCGATGCAGATGCCGCGCTAAGCGCCGATGTCGCGGATCCCGGCGTGCGGGCGTTTTTGCTGCAATCGCTGGACCTGCGCGCAGATCCGCCGCGCTGGCGCCTGAATCTGGACGTGCTGGAACGCGAGATGGACCGCATCACCGGCTGGCCCGATGATGTGCAGGGCAGTTATGACCGCCCGGTCCTGTTCCTGAGCGGGGCAAAGTCGGACTATGTGCTGCCCGGTCACCGCCCCGCCATCAAGGCGCTGTTTCCGGACGCGAAATTTGCCAAATTACCGGGCGCAGGCCATTGGCTGCATGCCGAAGCCCCGCGCCCGTTTGAAGCGAGTGTCCGCATGTGGTTCGACTGATCAATCGTTGATCAGCCTGCGCGCGATGATCCAGCTTGCAGCCACACCGACAACCGCGCCGCCTGCCGCCCATGCAAGGATCGGCTGAAGCGTGTCCTGCCCGATGCTCAGCGCGACCACAACGCCGATACCGGCGCAGGTTACCCCGACAATACTGAAAATCAGCGGAAACATTCTGATCATAATGCCCTCATGTTCATGTGATGCCCTGCAACCAAGCATAATTTTCCGCAGCGCACCTTGATTTGGCGCAAGGACTGCCGGAATCCGGAACACAGGTCGCAAAAACCGAGGCGCGCCAAATCAGCCGCAATCCAGCTTCGCGCGCAACACGCCACTATCGCCTTCCAATGTGTCCGGGCGAATTTCGCAGCCCGTCACATCGACAATTGCGCGCGCCATTGCCGGACGCAGGCGGGGCTGGTCGCGGCGGGGGGCGTAGCCATGGCGTATCACCTCCACATTGTCGCCCGCCTGCCATATGGTCATATTATACCCGGCTGCGGTCACAGGTGTGGCCGTGCCATGGGCCAGCCATGGCGACGGTGAATCGCAGGCAGTAAGAAACAGGACAAGGCTGAAAAGCAGTCTGAACATGGATTGCAGCATGCCGCAGCCGGGTTAATATAAAATTAACCGCAATCTTGCGCAAAACAATGCAGTTCCGATATTGCAGCCGTGCGCGAATCTGACTAGATGCATGCCCAGCGGGTGATTAGCTCAGTTGGTAGAGCGCTTCGTTTACACCGAAGATGTCGGGAGTTCGAGTCTCTCATCACCCACCATATGCATAAATTATTTCAATGTCTTAACTTGCGCCTGCATGACTGGCGTGTAGCACTTCGCGTTCATGCTCGTGTAGCAAACTCCCAGTTCGAATCTCGTCCGACGATTGCTCGGCCCAGATTTTCGGCGCAGTGATTCTAGGAACCGGCTGACTTTCCCCATCCGGCGCACCATCCCACTCGGAGATTTGAACGTGAACTGCGCGGATTTTCCGGAAGCTGGGGTGCGCCAATTGCGCGACATGGCGCGGGACCAGACCACCTGACCCCGCGCCACGACATTGCTTACCAGCTTCCGCATTCCGGAAATTGGAAAAGGATGACTTTTTCCCCGCCCAGCGATCACGTGCTATCCAGCAACTCCCGCAGCCTACCTCGTTTACCGTCAGCTTCAGTGCGCTACCAAGTCCGTGTCGCACCCGTATCGATGTGGATGAAGCTTGAATATCGTGAAAGCCCGCCACGGCCGATCGATGCTGCAATTTCATGCAACCCACGTGGACCGAGCCTGTGATGAGTGATGTCGAGCGCCTGACCATACAAGTGGTGCGAATTGGCAGCACCGCCACGCACGCTTCGTGAAGATGATCGAAAGCCGTGAGTCAGGATCAGTGGTTCATCAGCGCCAGCACGTTGCTGGACTTCAAACGCCAGATCGAGAAGGTGTGGGTCCATCTCGCCCAACTCACCTGTGCGCAGGTCACGGGCAAAAAGCGCAAATCGTGCGAGTGAATCCGCAATATAGACGCGGCCATCAAAATACACTTCGTGGAACACCTCTTCGGTCTGCTGATTGATCATGAGCAGGCTACGCGTTTCCGCAGCGTCAGTCTGTTGCGCTTTTCGTAGGAATGGAAAGGCAGAAGCAGGTGCCGCTGACAAGCCGCTGAGCGCCGCAGAAGCACCGAAGAGAAAGCTGCGCCTGCTGAATGCCGTTGGTTGAGTGAGGGTCTGCATGAGGGTTCCAGGCTTGTTACTATCGGCTGGCGCTTTACGCTGCCCGCTTGGATCATCCCAGTAGGGTGAACGTTCACATCCTTGTGTCGGCGGATTCTGACCAAGTGGGGCAAGCTGAGGCCGCTGAAGTCAATCGCTCTGCCCACATTCATTCCCAATGCCTCTCTACGACACGTAGAGCCGATTTGCCGCGGGTTCCCCCCTTCCCGGCGCCAGCTTTCGATGACCACGTTCCCGCGCGCCTGCGCATTCACGACGCGCAGTATGCTTCCCGCTTTCCTGAAACATGCATCAGGACCGCGGGCGTTCCTTTTTCGGGTCATAATGCGCGAAGGGCACAATGCGGGCGGGCAAGCGTTTTTGCTGCCCGTCCAGCTTGCCGATTTCAACCCCGGTGCCGAGTTCCGCATGCGCCACATCCAGCCGTGCCAGCGCAATATTCCGGCCCAGAAGGGGCGAGCGCATGGACGACGTCACCTCGCCCACCTGCGCGCGGCCCAGATGCACAGGGTCGCCATGGCCGACCGCCACATTGCTGTCAATCTCCAGCCCCACCAGCTTGCGCATGGGGTTTTCCTTGCGCCGGATCAGCGCATCGCGGCCAATGAAATCATCCGGTTTTGATTTCAGCGGCACTGTGAATCCGATGCCTGCCTCAAACGGGTCTGTTTGATCGCTGAAATCATAGCCCGCGAAAATCAGCCCCGCTTCAATACGGACCATATCCAGCGCGTCCAGCCCGCAGGGTTGCAGGCCGTGGTCCTGCCCTGCATCCCAGATGGCATCGAACACAGTCGCGCAATCCTTCGGGTGGCACATGACTTCATAGCCCAGCTCGCCCGTATAGCCGGTGCGCGACACCACCAGCGGCACCCCGTCCGGCCCATGCAGCCGTGCGGGCGTGAAACGGAACCAATCCAGTTGCCCGAATGTCGGGCGGTGCGGCGCTGTCCAGATGATCTTGCCCAGCAGGTCGCGGCTTTCGGGGCCTTGCACAGCCACATTATGCAACTGATCAGTGGAGGACCGCACCAGCACTTTCAGTCCCAGTTTTTCCGCCTGTTCGCGGATCCATTCGCCGCCGTAGTCATTGCCGCCAATCCAGCGGAAATTATCGCGCCCCAGCCGGAACAGCGTGCCATCATCGATCATGCCGCCATGGGGGTAACACATGGCGGTATAGACAACGCCCCCTTCCGACAGTTTCCTGACATCGCGGGTAAAGATATACTGACACAGCGCTTCCGCATCCGGGCCGGTAATCTCGAACTTGCGCAGGGGCGACAGGTCCATGATGACCGCCTTCTCGCGGCAGGCCCAGTATTCCCCGATTGCGCCGGTCGCGGCAAAGGAACTGGCCAGCCAGTAGCCGTTATATTCGATAAAATTACCTGTATGTCTGGCAAAGCTGGCATGGAAGCCGGTTTCCTTGGTCATCTGTGGCTCCGAATCGGGGGTCGCGCGGATGGCGATCGCGCGCTTGAAGGTTTCCTTGCCGCTATAGGTGCGGATGTGAATATCGGTCGGGTTCCAGCCATTCGCGGGCGTGGTGTCATCGGGGCAGGCGGAACTGACACAGACCAGATCAGTCAGCGCGCGCAGCAATACATAATCGCCGGGGCGCGACCACGGTTCATCGGCATACAGAACCCCGTGTTCATCAAGCCCGGTGTTGAAGAAGAAATTGATCGCCATCCAGCCGGGGCGCGGTTCCGCACCAAAGGGGGCAAGGGCCGCATTGAAATTATCGGTGCAGTTTACATGGCCCGGATAGCCGATATCATCATAATATTTGGCCGCACAGGCCATCGCAAAGGCGTCATGGCGCCCGCATGTATCCTGCACCACTTCGACCAGTGGTTCCATGTCCTGATCATAATATTTCGCGTGCAGCCCCGGCATGGGATAGGCATGTCCCATCAATGTGCGCGTGGTCGTCACATCCAGCGGATGCTGTATGCCGCGGTCCAGTTTGCGCGCAGAAAAACACTGGAAATCCGTGCATTGGCGGCCATCAACATCAAGGATCTGGATATAGTCACCCGCCTTGACGAAATACGCCTCGGCGGTGGCGGAATGCACGCGAACCTCTGCCAGCGGGTCGGCCAGCGGTGTGGGCAGTTCAAAGCGGATATGAGGGGTCAGGGTTGCGCGCTGCACTGAAACCGTCAGCGGGGTGGCGGTGTCCTGTGCATCAGGGGCCATCGCGCCGCCGGGGGCCGCAATGATGACCACACCGTCGCGGCTGACGAGGAATTCCTGCTGGGTGCCTGCGGGGGTCTGACTGTCGAAGAACCGTACCGCACCGGCCAGCGCAAGGTCTATATTGCGCGCGTCCAGCCCCATGCGCAGGCCCCGAAGTGACGACTGGTCGCTGGCCAGAAGTGCCTTCAGCCCCGCGCCATCCGAATTCGCGCTGGTCCCGATGATGCCCGCATCAATCCGGCCCTTGTTATCAGCGGCCAGAATTTCACAAACCTGCCCGCCTTCGTCATTATGCAGGCTCAGCCGGTCGCCGACCCGGACAGGGATAAGTGCTGCCCCCCCGCCCGCGACTGTATAGCGTTCCATACCCGGTGGCAGCGAAAACGCCCTGGGCGTGATGATGGTGCTGGGGCGCGGCGGGCCGGGTTTGACGCGCGGATAGGGATTGTCCAGCATGTTGCACCTTTCAGCGTAGTTGCCTTACCGGAATAAAATTTAACCAGCAGAATATAGCCCGCAATGGCATATGGCAAGCGTTCTATCGGCTGTCTGCCACGGCGTGATCGCGCCGGATGGATGTGCGCGGCGTGTTCAGGCAGGCACCGGGTATGCATAAAGCCCGCGCCATAGGTGGGCCGGGGTCTGCCGGTTCTACGTTGGAAGAATTCACTTTATGCAGGCTCCACAATCCTGCCTTCCAACGACTGAAACAACGCCAACGAAACCGGCAGGCCGCAGGACGGCCCACCGGTGGCGCGGCGGCCTACCGGCCTTTGCTCCGCGCCTTTGGACCCCCCAAACGCCCGATACCCGTGATCGGGGCGTGCCCTTCAGCGCAGCTCAGGTAATCACATCGGGCGCGTCACGCCCTGTCAGTCGGCGGATACCCGCGATCTGGTCTGCCGCGGCAATCACATCGGCCAGCGCTTCCTGCGCATCCTGCGCCAGCGCATCGGCTGCGGTTTCCAGCCGTTCCAGATAGACGCGCAACGTGGCGCCCGCTGTGCCGGTCCCCGACAGACGGAACACAACCCGCGCGCCATTGGTAAAGAAGATGCGTATGCCCTGTTGCGTGGATGAACTGCCATCAACAGGGTCATCATAGGAAAATTCATCCGCGCGCTCGACGGTCAAGCCCGCAAACTCCTGACCGGGCAGCGCGGGCAACGCTGCGCGCAACTGTTCCATCAACGCATTTGCGGGGTCGGTGTCCACTTCTTCATAATCATGCCGGGAATAGTAGTTGCGCCCGTAGCGCGCCCAGTGGTCGGCCATCAGCGCCGCCACGGATTTGCCGGTTTGTGCCAGAATGTTCAGCCAGAGCAACACCGCCCAAAGCCCGTCCTTTTCGCGCACATGGCTTGATCCGGTGCCCGCCGATTCCTCGCCGCACAGGGTAACCTTGCCTGCATCCAGCAGGTTACCGAAGAATTTCCACCCTGTGGGGGTTTCGAAACAGGCAATACCCTTGGCCTTGGCCACCCTGTCCACAGCGCAGGATGTGGGCATGGACCGTGCAACGCCTGCCAGCCCGCCCGCATATCCCGGTGCCAGATGGGCCAGATCGGCCAGCACGGCAAGTGAATCAGACGGGCTGACATAGCAGTTCCGGCCCACAATCATGTTGCGGTCGCCATCCCCGTCAGACGCCGCGCCAAAATCTGGCGCGTCAGTGCCATACATGGTCTGCATCAGGTCTTTGGCCCAGATCGGGTTCGGGTCGGGATGACCACCGCCAAAATCCGGCGAAGGCGTGCCATTCACCACACTGCCTGCCGCCGCGCCCAGCCGGTTTTCAAGAATTTCATGGGCATAGGGACCAGTGACCGCATGCATCGCATCAAAACGCATACGAAACCCGCCTACGAACAGGGCGCGGATGGCGTCAAAGTCGAACAGGGTTTCCATCAGATCGGCGTAATCCGCAATCGGGTCAATGACATCGACGCGCATTCCCGCAAGATCATACTGCCCCGGAATGCCGATATTCACGCCATCCGCGTCAAGGATGCGGTATTGCGTGATGGTGCGGGTGCAGGTGAATATCTTTTCGGTGACAGCTTCAGTCGCGGGGCCACCATTCGGGCCGTTATATTTCAGGCCGAAATCGGCATCCGGGCCGCCGGGGTTATGGCTGGCCGACAGGATAAGCCCGCCATCGGCCTTGCACTTGCGGATAAGATGCGATGCGGCGGGCGTGGACAAAAGCCCGCCCTGCCCCACGATGCAGGCAGCCGCCCCATTCGCGGCAGCCATGCGCAGGATCACATCAATCGCGCGGTCATTGAAGAACCGCCCGTCACCGCCCACAACCAGCGTCTGGCCCGCCACACCACCGATCCCGTCGAAAATGGCCTGCACATAGTTTTCCAGATATGGGCTGGCCATGAAAACGGGCGTTTTCTTGCGCAAGCCCGATGTGCCGGGCCTCTGGTCATCAATGGGCGTGGTCGGAATGGTCCTGACTGTCATGCTGCACGGTTCCTCATGTCATTTTTGGCCAATGGTTCCTGGAATTCTATTTTGACACTGAACTGGTAGGCGTTCGGATCATCCAAGGTCAAGGGCGGGGCGGTGGCGGGGTCGTTTCAAAGCGTCAAATAGCCTGACCAGGCTTCATTCGCATAAGGACCGGCCAGAAACATGGCATGAAACCGGCCTTTGCGCGGCAGCGCCCGCCGCAACGAAAACACGCGGCAGGGAATGGCCCCGCCGCGTGCTGATACTCTGACAAATGCGTCCTGCAGATCAGGCGCGCACCAGCGCCTCATAGGTTTCGGCAACCTTGCGGGTCATCTGGCCGACCTGGAAATGATGCGGGCCGATCTGGCCCACCGGGGTCACTTCGGCGGCAGTGCCCGTCAGCCAGCATTCCGAAAAATCGGCCAGTTCTTCGGGCATGATATGGCGTTCATGCACCTTTATGCCCATGTCGCCCAGCATGGCGATAACAGTCTGGCGCGTGATCCCGTTCAGGATGGCATCTGCGATAGGGGTATGCACTTCGCCATCCTTGACGAAAAACACATTTGCCCCGGTCGCTTCGGCCACATAGCCGCGATAATCATAGAACAGCGCGTCCGAGCAGCCTTTTTCCTCGGCTGCGTGTTTGGACATGGTGCAGATCATGTAAAGGCCCGCGGCCTTGGCCGCAGTCGGGATGGTTTCGGGCGACGGGCGGCGCCATTTGGCAATGTCCAGCTTCGCGCCCTGCATTTTGGCATCGCCGTAATAGGCACCCCATTCCCAAGCGGCGATCGCCACACGCACAGGGTTGCGACGTGCCGCTACACCCATATCTTCGCCGACACCGCGCCATGCCAGCGCGCGCACATAAGCATCCGTCAGGTTGTTGGCGCGCAGCACTTCTGCCTTCGCCTCTTCCAGCTGATCAACGCTGTAGGGGATTTTCATGTCCAGCAGACGCCCCGATTCCAGCAGCCGCGCGGAATGTTCGCGGCTTTTGAAAATCTTGCCGCTATAGCAACGCTCCCCTTCAAACACGGAAGAGGCGTAGTGCATCGCATGGGTCAGGATATGCACATTGGCATCACGCCAGGGCACCATCGTCCCATCCATCCAGATCAAGCCGTCCTTGTCGTCATACGCCCCGGCCATATGTGCCTCCTCATCTGGCAAATTTGCAAAAGTTACGCAAGTCTGGTCCGGATCGGACATAATCTTGCGCGAAAACTGACGAATCGCTAGCAATTCGATCTTGGAATGTCAACAACGCTGACATAAAATAGCCCAAAGATTGATCAGAGTGATAATCAGGGCAGGAACGGCATGGGACAAGGCGGATCCGGAACACTCGGCGGCGAGAATCTTCTGTTCCTGACGGATGAACAATTGCGCAAAGGCATCGAGGCGATGTTTTTCGCCTATCGCGGCTTCACCGCCGACCCTGACCGCATATTGGCTGAACATGGCTATGGCCGCGCCCATCACCGCGCGCTGCATTTCATCAAGCGGACCCATGGCACCACAGTAAATAACCTGCTGAATGTTCTGGGTGTGACCAAGCAATCGCTGAACCGCGTGCTGCGCACCCTTATCGCGGATGGGTTGGTTGAAAGCCGGATCGGGCGCACGGACCGGCGCGAACGCAACCTGTACCTGACGGAACCGGGGCGCGAACTGGAACGCAAGCTGTCAGAAGCGCAGCGCGACCGGATGCGCGCGGCCTATCGCGCGGCGGGGCCGCAGGCTGTGGCGGGGTTCCGGCAAGTGCTGGAATCGATGATGGATGACGAGATTTTCCGCCAGTATATCGCCCTGAAGGAGCGCCGCACATGACCATGGAAACCGCAGCGCATCTGTTGATTGTGGATGATGACGCGCGCATCCGGTCACTGTTGCAGAAATACCTTATCCGCAACGGGTTCATGGTGACCGCGGCACGCGATGCGGCACATGCGCGCAGGCTTCTGGCGGGGCTTAGCTTCGATCTGGTGGTGCTGGATGTGATGATGCCGGGCGAAGACGGAATCAGCCTGACCCGGTATATCTGTGACGACACTGCGATTCCCGTCTTGTTGCTGACCGCCAGGGGCGAGGCAGAGGACAGGATTTCCGGATTCGAGGCAGGGGCCGATGACTACCTGCCCAAACCCTTTGAGCCGCGCGAGTTGTTGCTGCGCATCAATGCTATTCTGCGAAGGCGCCCGCAACCCGCCCCGACCGAAGTGCTGCCGCAGGTGTTGATCATGGGGCCGCTGCGCTATGATCTGGAACGCGGCGAGTTGAAGCGCGGCGACAACATTATCCGCCTGACCCAGACCGAAGCCACAATCATGCGCTTTTTCTGCGAACGCCCCGGCGAGGTGATACGGCGCGAAGCGCTGGTTGACCATCTGGGGCGCGACCGGGCGGGGCATGGTGCGGTAATGGGGCAGGATCGTGCCGTCGATGTGCAGATCACCCGACTGCGCCGCAAGATCGAACATGACCCAAAGGCCCCGCGCCATCTGCAAACCGTGCGGGGTGCGGGCTATATGCTTGTCGCGGACTAGATACTTGTCGCAGGCCAGGGGGCGCGATATTCATCCGCATCCGGCGGGCAGGTTGCAGCATGCGCGCAGGCGCGGATGAAAAGCAGGGTTTCTAAGCCTGCCGAAAGCAAGTATGGCTGCCGGTCAAAGCAGACGGAAACCGACATATCGTGGCAAGCCTGACTGACACCAGCAAACGTGAAACCCAGCGTCGCAATGACAGGGTGATTGCCCTGTGGCTGTGGCACAGCTTCGTGCGTCACCGGATATGGTTCATCCTCGCCGCTGTCGCGCTGATGGTCGTCGAAGCCCTGATGCTGGGGGCATTCAGCTATCTGATCCGGCCCATGTTCGATGACGTGCTGATCGCGGGGGAACGCAGCAGCGTTTACTGGGTCGCGCTGGCCATGGCTGCGGTGTTTTTCGGGCGCGGCCTTGCGCGGCTTGCGCATAAATCCGTCATGGCCCTGCAGGCCGAAGGGGCCACGGCAGAATTGCAGACCATGCTTCTGGCGCATCTGATGCGGCTGGATATGAGCTTTTTCAAGCTGAACGCCCCCGGTATTCTGATTGAGCGTGTGCGCGGGGATTCGGCAGCGCTTGCGCGGGTGTTTCAGGGCTTGATCACCGGGTTCGGCCGTGACGGGGCCGCAGTGGTGGTGCTGTTTGGTGTTGCACTATGGACCGACTGGCAATGGACGCTGGTTGCGGTGGTCGGCATTCCGCTTCTTGTGCTGCCGCTCTTGTGGCTGCAACGGCTGATCCGGCGGCGCAGCGCGGAATCGCGCGTGGCCGCCGCTGACAGCTCAAACCGCCTGGACGAAGCCTTTCACGGGATTTCCACCATTCAGTTGACCGGCACAGAGGACCGCGAGCTGTCGCGTTTCCGCACTGTCATGCGCGAATATGTGCGCAAGGCCGTGCGCGCGGTGATCGGCCACGCGACTGTGCCCACTGTCATGGATTTCGGCGCGGCCATCGGTTTCGCGATGGTGCTGGTCTATGGCGGGTTGCAGATCATTGACGGCACCCGCACTGTGGGGCAGTTCATGTCCTTTTTCACGGCTCTGGGGCTGCTGTTTGACCCGATGCGCCGGTTTTCCGCACTGACGGCGGAATGGCAGACATTGCTGGCCTCGCTGGAACGCACCCATGCCTTGTTGCAGGTCCAGCCCAAAGTAACCAACCCGCCCCCGCCCCATGTACCTGTGCCCGCGCGCGCGCAGGCCGCTGTTACCTTCCACGATGTGGAATTTGCCTATGATGATGAACCCGTGTTGCGCGGCTTGTCCTTCACGGCAGCGGCGGGCAGGACAACGGCAATCGTGGGGCCATCGGGGGCCGGGAAATCCACGGTGTTTTCCTTGCTGACCCGACTGGCCGATGTCACCTCCGGGCAGGTGTTGCTGGGCGGGCAGGACATTCGGAAAATGGATCTGGCCGCGTTGCGCCAGTGTTTTGCCGTGGTCAGTCAGGATACGGCGCTGTTTGACGAATCCATCCGTGACAACGTGACCATGGGCGCCGAAGGGGTGACCGAAGCGGCCCTGACCGCAGCCCTGCGCGCAGCACATGTGGATGATTTCCTGCCACTTCTGCCCAATGGCGTGGATACACCGGCCGGGCCGCGCGGATCGTCGCTGTCAGGTGGGCAGCGTCAGCGGGTGGCGATCGCGCGGGCCTTGCTGCGCAATGCGCCGGTTTTGCTGCTGGATGAAGCGACAAGCGCGCTGGACGCAAAATCCGAAGCCTTCGTACAGGAAGCGCTGGACAAGCTGTCCGCAGGGCGCACAACAATTGTCATTGCGCACCGGCTGTCCACGGTCCGCAATGCAGACCGGATCGTGGTCATGGACCGTGGGCGTGTGGTTGAACAGGGCAACCATGCGGAATTGCTGGCCCTTGGCGGGGCTTATGCGCGGCTATATGCTATCCAGTTCGGAAATCAGCCCGAGCAATGACGCGCGGAATCCTGCGCTTCCAGATTGCAAATCACGCCCTGCTGAAGCATAACCCCCGAAACTGCGAGTGGAATGGTTGATGAATTATCTGGAATTCGAAAAACCGCTGGCCGAGATCGAAGGCAAGGCGGCCGAATTGCGGGCGATGGCTGCGGCCAGTCCCGAAACCGATGTTGCCAAAGAAGCAGCAGCGCTGGACCAGAAAGCGCAGAAACTGCTTGTTGACCTGTATAAAAACCTGTCACCATGGCGGAAATGCCAGGTGGCACGCCATCCCGACAGGCCGCATTGCAAGGAATATGTCGACACGCTGTTTGACGAATTCACCTCGCTTGCCGGTGATCGTGGTTTTGCCGAAGATGAAGCGGTCATTGGCGGACTGGCGCGGCTGAAGGGGCGCGCGGTTGTGGTGATCGGTCAGGAAAAGGGCCACGACACCCAAAGCAGGCTACGGCGCAATTTCGGCATGGCCCGTCCCGAAGGCTACCGCAAGGCCATGCGCCTGATGGATATCGCGCATCGTTTCGGCCTGCCGGTCATCACGCTGGTCGATACGCCCGGTGCCTATCCGGGCAAAGGGGCCGAAGAACGCGGTCAGGCCGAAGCCATCGCGCGCTGCACGCAGAAATGCCTGAATCTTGGCGTTCCGCTGGTGTCGGTGATCATTGGCGAAGGCGGGTCCGGCGGTGCTGTGGCCTTTGCCACGGCAAACCGCATCGCCATGCTGGAACATTCGGTCTATTCGGTCATCAGCCCGGAAGGTTGCGCATCGATCCTGTGGAAAGATTCCGAGAAGATGCGCGAAGCCGCCGAAGCGCTGCGCCTGACCGCGCAGGATCTGAAAAAACTGGCCGTGATTGACCGCATTATCCCCGAACCACTGGGCGGTGCGCAACGTGACCGGGACGCCATGATCAAGGGTGTCGGCGCGGCACTGAATGCGATGCTGGAAGAACTTGACGGCAAGGATCCCGCCACCCTGAAACAGGAACGCCGCCAGAAATTCCTGAACATGGGCGCAAAAGGTCTGTCGGCCTAGATAAGGATCGTGGCGGGTGGAACCAAGCTGAAGCGGATGCCAGCCTCTGCATAGGCGCGGAGCAAAGGGCGCAGCCCGCCGCGCCACCGGTGGGCCGTCCCGCGGCCTGCCGGTTTCGCTGATGTCATGCCAAGCCTATGAACTCAGGATTATGCCGCCTGCATAAAGTGAACTTCGCCCATGCCGGACCGGCAGACCCCGGCCCATCGCTGGCGCGCGCTTATCCTCGTTTCTGACACATTCCATCCACACAATAGCAGGCGAGCTCACCAGACAAAGCCGCCGGAATTTACCCCGGCGGCTCCTGTTCAGATATCCAGTGTGTTTTCACGTTCCCAGCGGCTGAAATGCGACACGAAGGAATTCCATTCCTGTTTCTTCAGCTTCAGATAGGCTTTGGAGAATTCCACCCCCATCATCTGCATCAATTCGCCATCCGCTTCATAGGCGCGCAGCGCATCAAGCATGTTCAGCGGCAGTTTTGGCGCGCCTTCGACCTTGTGACCTTCGGCATACATGTCGATATCCCAGCGCTTGCCGGGATCGGCATTGCTGCGCATGCCGCTAAGCCCCGCCGCGATGATGACTGCCTGCAACAGATAGGGGTTTGCCGCACCGTCCGGCAGGCGCAGTTCAAACCGCCCCGGTCCGGGTACGCGCACCATATGAGTGCGGTTATTGCCGGTCCATGTCACGGAATTGGGTGCCCATGTGGCCCCCGAAATGGTGCGCGGCGCGTTGATGCGCTTGTAGCTGTTCACTGTGGGGTTGGTGATCGCCGCCAGGGCCGAGGCATGTTTCATGATGCCGCCCAGAAACGCGCGCCCCTTGTCGGACAGGCCGACCTCACCCGTCTGGCCCTGCCCCTTGTCGCTGGCAAAGACATTGGCTTTCGCATCCTTACCCTTGCCATCCCAGACCGAAATATGCACGTGACACCCGTTGCCGGTCAGCCCTTCGATGGGTTTGGGCATGAAGGTGGCGCGGAAGCCGTGCTTTTCGGCCACGGATTTGGTCATGAACTTGAAAAAGCTGTGCTTGTCGGCAGTCACCAGCACATCGTCAAATTCCCAGTTCATTTCAAACTGGCCATTCGCATCTTCATGGTCAGTCTGATACGGGCCCCAGCCCAGATCCAGCATATAATCGCAGATTTCGCGCACCACGTCATAGCGGCGCATCACCGCCTGCTGGTCATAGCAGGGTTTGGCCGCCGTATCGAACGGGTCCGATATCTGGTCACCCGCGGGGGTCAGCAGGAAGAATTCGGCCTCAATCCCGGTCTTGACATGCAGCCCTTCGGCGGCGGCTTCATCAATCAGGCGACGCAGCACATTGCGCGGGGCCTGCGCGACATCCTGCCCTTCCATGACGCAATTGCCTGCCACCCAGGCCACATCCGGCTGCCATGGCAACTGAATGACCGATGACGGGTCCGGCACGGCCAGCATGTCAGGATGCGCAGGCGTCAGGTCCAGCCAAGTGGCGAAACCGGCAAACCCCGCGCCCGCCCGCTGCATATCGGCGATGGCCTGCGCGGGCACCAGTTTCGCGCGCTGTCCGCCAAAAAGATCGGTGAAGGAGATCATGAAGTATCTGATGCCGCGTTCAGCTGCAAAACTTGCCAGATCGAGTGTCATTTTCTTGTCCCTGTTGGTCGCGTGTTTTCAAAATGGCTGCGCGGACCGGACCCCTGCCCGACCCGCGCCATATGCCTTAATACCCTGAACCCGGTTTGCCCGGATACCAGTCCGTGCCCGCAAGCGGCACCTGCGCCATGGCGGCGGCTTCCATTGTCAGCGCGCACAGGTCTTCGGGTTCCAGATTGTGCAGGTGGTTATGCCCGCAGGCGCGCGCGATGGTCTGCGCTTCCAGCGTCATCACCTTCAGATAGTTGCGCAAGCGCCGCCCTGCTTCCACAGGGTCCAGACGCGCGGCAAGGTCGGGGTCTTGCGTGGTAATGCCAGCCGGGTCGCGCCCTTCATGCCAGTCATCATAGGCCCCTGTCGTCGTGCCCAGCTTCTGGTATTCGGATTCCCATCTGGGGTCATTGTCGCCCAGCGCAATCAGCGCGGCTGTGCCGATTGCCACTGCATCCGCGCCCAGTGCCAATGCCTTGGCCACATCTGCACCCGTGCGGATGCCCCCCGATACGACAAGCTGCACTTCGCGGTGCATGCCAAGATCCTGCAACGCGCGCACGGCGGGCCGGATACAGGCCAGTGTCGGCAGGCCCACATGTTCGATGAACACATCCTGCGTGGCGGCGGTGCCGCCCTGCATGCCGTCCAGCACCACAACATCCGCGCCTGCCTTCACCGCCAGCGCCGTGTCATAATAGGGGCGCGTGCCACCGACCTTGACATAGATCGGCACCTGCCAGCCGGTGATTTCGCGCAACTCCAGGATCTTGATTTCCAGATCATCCGGCCCGGTCCAGTCCGGGTGCCGACAGGCAGACCGCTGGTCAATGCCCTTGGGCAGGGTGCGCATTTCGGCCACGCGGTCGGAAATCTTCTGGCCCAGCAGCATACCACCGCCGCCCGGTTTTGCGCCCTGCCCCACGACAATTTCAATCGCATCTGCGCGGCGCAGATCATCGGGGTTCATCCCGTAGCGCGATGGCAGGTATTGATAGACCAGCTTGCTGGAATGCCCGCGTTCTTCCGGCGTCATGCCGCCATCGCCGGTGGTGGTCGATGTGCCCGCCGCAGATGCGCCACGCCCCAGCGCTTCCTTGGCCTGCGCCGACAGCGCGCCGAAACTCATCCCTGCGATGGTGACGGGGATGTCCAGTTCAATCGGTTTCTTTGCAAAGCGCGTGCCAAGCGTGACGCGCGTGTCGCATTTCTCGCGGTAGCCTTCCAGCGGGTAGCGGCTGATAGAGGCGCCCAGAAACAGCAGATCGTCGAAATGCGGAACCTTGCGTTTTGCGCCGCCGCCGCGAATGTCATAGATGCCGGTTGCCGCAGCCCGCCGGATTTCGGCATTGATGGGGTTTGAAAACGTAGCCGACTGAATCGGCACTGTCTGCGGAATGCGGGTGTCATGATCTTTCATTGTCATATCCTTCAATATGCCGCCGCATTGTCGATGTCGAAATTATACAATTTGCGCGCGGACCCGTAGCGCCGGAATTCTTCTGGCTTCGCATCCGCGCCCGCGCGGTCCAGCAGATCGCGCAGGATTTCCAGATGCTCCGGGCGCATTTCCTTTTCCACGCAATCCGCGCCAAGGCTTCTGACCGACCCGCGCACGAAAAGCCGCGCTTCATAAATGGAATCGCCCAGCGCATCGCCCGCGTCACCGCAGACCACCAGATTACCCGCCTGTGCCATGAAGGCCGACATATGGCCCACATTCCCATGCACCACGATGTCGATCCCCTTCATGGAAATCCCGCAGCGTGACGATGCATTGCCCTTGATGACCAGCAGCCCCCCGCGCCCGGTTGCGCCCGCATATTGGCTGGCATCCCCGTCAATAATGACAGCGCCCGACATCATGTTTTCGGCCACGCCCGGCCCGACGGACCCGGTGACATGAATATGCGCCTGCTTGTTCATGCCCGCGCAGTAATAGCCCGTCACACCGCGAACAGTGACCTCGATGGGCGCATCAAGCCCTACGGCAATGGCATGTGCGCCGCGCGGGTTCAGAATTTCCCATGCAGTTGCATTGGTCTGCGCGGATTGCGCCTGAAGCGTGCTGTTGAGTTCGCGCAGGGGTTGGGTAGCAAGATCAATACTTTGCATGATCAGTGACTCCAGAAATAAACAGTGGCGGGTTCGGGTTCCCAGACGCGCGCGGTGTCGATGCCCGGCAGGTTGACCAGCGCGCGATATTCCGACCCGAAGGCCACATACTGGTCGGTTTCGGCCATGACCGCAGGTTTGCACGCGATCGGGTCGCGGACCACGCCAAAACCGTCCTTCGTGCCCACAACGAATGTGAAGAACCCGTCAAGGTCCGTCAACGCGCCTTCCAGCGCTTGCCCCAGGGTTGCCCCCTGCTGCATTTTCCACGTCACATAGGCCGCGCCGACTTCGGTATCATTCTGGCTGTCGATCCGCACGCCGGCGCGTTTCAGGCTGCGGCGCAGATTGTTGTGGTTCGACAGCGACCCGTTATGCACAAGGCACTGGTCGGCCCCGGTCGAAAACGGGTGCGCGCCCTGCGTCGTCACAGCAGATTCCGTGGCCATGCGCGTATGCCCGATACCGTGACTGCCCGACATGGACGCGACATCAAACCGCGCCGCCACATCGCGCGGCAGGCCAACTTCCTTGTATATTTCAATATTTTGTCCATCGCTCATGATGCGCAGGCCGGGGCGCAGGGTGCCAAGTGCGTCGCGCGCCGCATCTGCCTGTTCCGCAGGCAGTGTCAGCACCGCATGCGTATCGGCCCGGCGCAATGACACCGCAGCGCCCAACGCCTGCCCCAGATCATCGGCCAAAGTGGCAAAATCCGCATCGGCATCATCTGACTGGACCGTCAGCTTGGCTTGCCCCGCCTGCCCCGACCCATAGATCGCTATTCCCGCACTGTCGGGGCCACGATCCGTCATTGTTACCAGCATATCTGTCAGCATCGCCCCAAGCTGTGGTTTCAGCGAAGGATCCTTCAGAAACAGCCCAACTATTCCGCACATCACCCATTTCCTTGCAAATTGCGCTTGAGCAGACGCTATCAAGCAGATGATCCGGAATCAACTGGTAAGAATATATTTTTCCTTTCAGTCATAAGCATGCTTAAATTTCACGCATTTCTTCGGTCTACACAACATGCGGCCACCATGGCACATGGCCCTGGACAACCGACGATTCGGACCAGAATTACCAAATTCCCGCAAATTGGTACTTTTCTTACAGCGATTCCCTGAAAAATATGCTCAGCGAAACAGCGCCTAAGGCAAATATATTGCACACCAGTAAAATATTTTTCTTTTTATGTTGATTTTACGGCCACGTTTTGGCCAACTGCTCAACAACAGCAGCCGCAAGAACACTGCGTATTGACCAAATAAGACCAATAAATACCAGTTGAACCACACAAGGGAGATCAGAATGACGACATCTTGGCGATTCTCGGCGCTTGCCAGCCGTCACCGCGCACTTGGGTCGGAACTGGAAGACTGGTCCGGCATGGGCACGGCATGGAGCTATGACAAGGATCAGGAACAGGAATATCTGGCCATCCGCACCAAGGCCGGGTTCATGGATGTTTCGGGCCTGAAGAAGGTGCATGTCGTGGGGCCACACGCCTTTCATGTCATCGACCGCGCCACCACACGCTATGCCGACAAGATCAAGCCGGGGCGCAGTTCCTATGCCACCATGCTGAATGACGACGGCAAGTTCATTGATGATTGCGTGATCTACCGCACTGGTCCCAACGCCTACATGGTCGTGCATGGGTCCGGTCAGGGGCATGAACAACTGACCATGGCCGCGACGGGGCGCGATGTGGACATCCGCTTTGACGACAATCTGCATGACATCTCGCTACAGGGACCGCTGGCCGTGGATTTTCTGGACGCACAAGGCGTGCCGGGCATTCGTGACCTGCCCTATTTCGCCCATACCCAGACCATGCTGTGGGACAAGCCGGTGATGATTTCGCGCACCGGCTATACGGGTGAACGCGGCTATGAAATTTTCTGCCGTGCGCAGGATGCGGCGGAAATCTGGGATGCGCTGGTAGACAAAGGCGCGGCCATGGGCATTATCCCCACGCGCTTCACCACGCTGGATCTGTTGCGCGCCGAAAGCTATCTGCTGTTCTTTCCTTATGATAATTCAGAAAAACACCCATTCGCGGATGAAAAATGTGGTGACACCCTGTGGGAACTTGGCCTTGATTTCACTGTGTCCAAAGGCAAGACCGGCTTTCGCGGTGCGGAAGAACATTACCGCCTGAAGGGCAAGGAACGTTTCCGGATTTATGGTGTGAAACTGGACGGCACCGCCCCCGCCGACGAAGGCGCGCCCCTGCTGAAAGACGGCAAGCAGGTGGGTGTTGTCACCATCGGCATGTATTCGTCACTAAACAAGCATAATGTGGGCATTGCGCGCATGCCGGTGGATTGCGCGGTGGATGGCACGCCATTGGTCGTGCAGAACGCAGATGGCGAAATTCCCTGCGTGGCCCATTCCATGCCCTTCTATGACCCCGACAAGAAGCGCCGGACCGCCAAGGGCTGAGCGATGACAGGGCGCGGCAGCCATGGGCGCCGCGCCCGTTTCACGATTATTATCAGGAGTGATGACCCCAGATGAGCAGGTTCACCTTCCCCCCGTCCATCCATAGCCGCCCCGTTTACGGCACCCTGTCGCCGCGCAAGGGCAGCGGGCACCTGATGATCGCCGACGCCGAAGGGGCAGAGGCGCTGCTGGGTCTGGCGCGCGCCGATGCGGCCCTGATGGCCAGCGCGCATGTCATCTTCATTCCCCGCGACACGGGTAATCGGTATGTCACGCAGCTTCAGGCCGCAGCCCCGGCAGTGCTGCATATCGGGGCCAGTTATGATGCAAGCGTTCCGCGCATTCGCAGGGTGCTGGCCGACACCGTGATGGGTGCGCAAATCTATCTGGCGGGCACCGAAGGGCTGATCGGGCAGGCCATGAATGAAGCGCTGAACGCGGGCATCCCGTTGGCCGCCATCCAGACGGAACACCGCGGGTCCGTCGCGCGGCGGGTGCAATGCGTGCATTGCAAAGGCATCACCGAGGATGTGACGACCGACCCTTTCACCTGCAGCCATTGCGGGCTGAACCTGTTTGTGCGCGACCATTATTCCCGCAGGCTGGCCGCATTTCAGGGCGTGTGCATCGATGCCGAAGACCCCGGCAATGTTCCCCCACCGGTGGAGTTGTATTCATGAGTTCCGGCACGCAGAAAATTCCCGTGATCGTCACCGCAAGGGTGAAACTGAACGATCTTGTCACCCGGTTTGAATTCCGGCACGCGGACGGGCATGACCTGCCGCATTTTTCAGGCGGCGCGCATATCGTTGTCGAAATGCGGGACGGGGACAAAACCCGCCTGAACCCCTATTCCCTGATGTCCGACCCGATGGACCCGCACCACTATGCCATTTCGGTGCGGCGCGATGATCAGGGGCGCGGCGGCTCGGTCTTCATGCATGACAAGGTGCAGGTCGGTGACCGGATGGTAGTCAGCTATCCTGTGAACCTGTTTCCGCTGGACCTGACCGCGAAAAAACACCTGATGATCGCGGGCGGCATCGGCATCACGCCGTTCATGTCGCAAATCCGGCAGCTTGAACGCCTGCCCGCGCGGTTCGAATTGCATTATGCGGTGCGCAGTGCCGCGCTGGCCAGCTACGCCGATGACCTGCGCACGCGCCACCCGTTGCAGGTGCATGTCTATCATGATGATCAGGGGGAACGCATCGCGCTGGAAACCCTGCTCAGGGGGCAACCCCTTGGCACCCATATCTATGTCTGCGGCCCGCGTGGCATGATTGACTGGGTTCTGGGCACGGCAACGGAACTGGGTTGGCCCGCCACTGCGCTGCATTACGAGGAATTCCTGGCGCCACAATCCGGCACCCCGTTTGTGGTGGAACTCGCTGCATCAGGCAAGACCGTCACGGTCGGTGAACATGAAAGCCTGCTGGAAGCGATTGAACGCGCGGGGGTGGATGCACCCTATATGTGCCGGGGCGGGGCCTGCGGGCAGTGCGAAACCCGCGTCATCCGCCATGACGGTACGATTTTGCACAATGACCACTGGCTGGAAGAAGAAGAGCACGCCAGCGGTGAAAAGATCATGCCCTGTGTCAGCCGGTTTGACGGCAAGACACTGGTTCTGGACCGCTAACGGGGGAATGCAACCATGACCATTCAGTTCAATGACGAAACCTTCCGCGATGATTACACGTTCCGCAATTCGGACTGGGCGATCCGGCGCTTTCCGTTTCCGTTTCACGAAGACAGCTACATGTATTCTGTCAACATGGAACAGCATCGCGGCGGGCCTGCGGGGTCAGTGTTTGAAAAGCGCTTCGATGTGGATGAACATTATATATCCGAAATGCGCGACCGGGCGCTGGTGCTGGCCGAAGATCCGCTGCGCTGCCAGTCCCTGCCGCATATGAATCTGGCGGGCTGGGACTTGCTGGAACTGATCATGGTCAGCAAATCCGAAGATTACCCCGACCTGTTTGAACTGCACCGCAAGGGCGATAAATGGCGCTGGGTGAACAAGCCGCTGGGCATGGATGACACATTCACCTTCATGGATGACGCCAGCCTGCCCTATGGGCCAATGGAATACATCACCCGCCAGGCGCAGGGGGATTTCGCGGTGCTGGACCAGCGCGAAAACAACCTGTGGATGGATGCGGGCATGGTCACCACCCAGGCCGACTGGTCGCTGGATTTCGACATCGGCATGAATTTCTTTGAATGGCACGCGCCGGTGCCGCTGGCGCATGAAATGGGCGTGTTCAAACGCGCGCTGAAATTCCTGCTGAACATCCAGCAAGGCGGCCCGGCACGGCGGCTGAACTGGACGATGACAGTCAACCCGCTGCTCGATACCAGCCCCGAGAACTACCATAAATGGGGGGTGCAGAAAACGACACTGACGCCCGAGAATATCGGTCGCAAGCAGCATCTGCGGGTGGAATTGCAGACCTTCTACCGCCTGCCGCGTTCAAACGCGCTGGTATTCCCCATCCGCTGCTATCTGATCGCGCTGGATGATCTGGTCACCATGCCGAAATGGGGCCGCCGGTTGCACCGCGTTATCCGCGACCTGCCGGATGAGTTGGCCACCTATAAGGGCTTCATCAATAACCGCCCGCTGATTCTGGACTATCTGGCGCAATATGATGACGGCAAGCCCACCTCGCCCGGTATCTGGCCTGATCCGGACCGCGAGCCGCCGCTGGAAAAATAGGTCAGCCGTTTTGCGGATAGGCGATGATCGACAGATAGCGCGCGGGCAATTTTTCCAACCCTTCGGGGCCATGGGGCGCGTCTGCGTCGAAAAACAGCGTGTCACCGGGGCGCAAGTGGTACAGCTGGTCGCTGTGACGATACAGCAATTCCCCTTCCAGCATATAAATCGTTTCAATCCCGCCATGCTGAAATGTTGGAAAAATATCAGCGCTGGTGCTCAGCGTTATCAGATAGGGTTCGACCATAACCCCGCTGGCATTCACCCCGATATGCCCAAGCAGATTATACTGATGCCCTGCCCGCGTGCCCGCGCGTTCAATCTCCACCCCTTTGCCAGCTTTGGTATGCACGGCTTCGCGGTGTTCCTCAAAACGGCGGAAAAACGATGTCAGCGGCACGCTCAGCGCATTGGCCAGCGTCTGCAACGTGGTCAGCGACGGCGACGTGTTGCCGTTTTCAATCTTCGACAGCATGCCAATGGACAGACCCGTCGCTTGCGCCAGATCGGCAACTGTCATACCTTTCTGACGGCGAAACCCACGGACTTCACGCCCGATGGCAACTTCCAGAACCTTCTCGCGTTCTTCGCGCACCAGATGCGGATCTTGCGACAACCGGGATTTGGCGTCCTTTTGCGTAAGGTCTTGCTTGTCTTTGGGCATGACTTCTCCTTGACTGCGGGGCGGGGCCTTGCGCAAACGCCCCATATCGGGATCAGGACATAGCGGCATGTTTCATCAGAGTATATATTTTGCAAACGGAAATGAAAATATGCATCTGGGCTTCCTGATCTTTCCGGGGTTTCCGATGGCCTGCCTGACGTCATTGATTGAACCATTGCGCGCCGCGAATGAAATTGCGGGCCAGCCTGCGTTTCGTTGGACCTTGCTGTCAGAACAGGGAACAGCAGTCGAAAGCAGCGCACAGGTTGCATTCCATCCCGCTGCCAGCCTGTCGGAAACCGGGGCGCTTGATTACCTGATCCTGCTAAGCCCGCCCAATGCGCAATTTGACAATCCGCGACACGCCAACGCCGTGCTGCGCACATTGGAACGGCACGGCGCGGTTCTGGGCGCGGTCAGCGGGGGGGTGTTTCCGCTGGCGCGCGCAGGGCTTATGGCACAGCGCACCTGTTCGGTTCATTGGTGCTATGCCGCCGCATTCGCAGATGAATTCCCCGACCACGCGACCACAGATGATGTGATCATGACCGACGGGCGGCGGGTCACGGTGTCGGGCGCAGCGGCGGCGTTCGATTTGTCGCTGATGCTGATTGAAGCACGCCTCGGGCCGGAAATCATGACAGAAGTGGCGTGCTGGTTCCAGCACCAGCCGGGGCGGCGCGAAGGGACACGGCAGCGCATCCCCGCCCTGCGCGCCGCAGCCACAGCCGACATGATGCCCGAACCGGTTGCCAGCGCAGTGCGGATCATGTCGGAAAATCTGGAAGACCCGATCTGCATTGCCGATATCTGCGACCAGATTGATGTGTCGCCGCGCCATCTGGAACGGCTGTTCAAGAAACTGACGGATAAAAGCCCGCTGGCCTATTACCGCAATCTGCGTCTGGCGGCGGCGCGGCAACTGGTGATGTATTCCAACAGATCCATGCGTGAAATTGCGCTGGCTATCGGATATTCCTCTGCCAGCCCGTTTCGCCAGCGCTATCAGGAAACCTACGGCCTGCCCCCGGAAGAAGAACGCCGCAAGATCAATGTCTTCCGCGTGCAGGATAACCGGTCTGTCCCATCCGCCTGACGCGCATTCAGAATACCGACCGCGCCGCGGTGACAAGCGCATGATGCAGGCTTTGCGCCGATGATCGCGGGCCATAGACAGTGTATCCGCCGTCGCGGTGCAGCACGAAACAGCCCAGATGTTCGATCACGCTGCGCCGTGCGCTGCCAGTCGGCATGCGCGCCATGTCCAGATTGCACAGCCGTTCAAACAGTACGCCCAGCCCGTCGCCCTGCAGATCGAACCGGACCCAGCCCACGCTTTGGTCGGTAACGCTGGCCATATCCCCCAGTTCCGCCTTCAGGCGGGCGGACAGACCGGCCTGCGGGTCATCAGGGCCATCCACCATCCAGCAATGTTGCGCGGTCCAGAATGCGCCAAGGGTGGCGCCCTGAACGAATTGCGCAACATCAGGGGCAGGCACACCGAGGATCGCCGCCAATACCCTGGCACAGGCCGCTTCCTGCCCCAGACGCGCGGCGACGGATACCAACGCACTGTCGGGGTTCTCAGAAATCGTGACCGGGCCGATTGTGTCGGTCTGCGGGGCGCCGGATCCCAGCGCGGTCAGGGGGGTAAGGTCATGCACGAAGGCGTTCTCCCTCTGGGTCGATGAAATGGGGCGACACAACTGTCACTTCGGTATCATGTCCGGTCAGCGGCGACGCCGCGCGCAGCACATCGCCCAGCCGCGCATCCCCCGCTTTCAGAAAACCGATGGCGATATAGGAATTGAGCGTGGGCGAATAGCATGCCGATGTCACATAGCCCAGATCATTGGCCGCGCGCAGTTCCGCGCCCGTTTCCAGCAGATGCGCGCCTGCGATCACACGGTCTTGCGGGTTCCTGGGCATAAACCCGACGAGCCGCAGGCCCTTTTCGTCCTGTAACCCTTCGCGGCGTGACAGCACAGCGCCGATGCTGTCTTTCTTGTCGCTGACCATCCGCCCCATGCCAAGATTCAGCGCAGTTGTCTGGCCGTTCAGTTCATTGCCTGCGGCATGACCCTTTTCAATGCGCATGACGCCCAGTGCTTCAGTCCCATAGGGGGTGACACCAAATTCGTGGCCTGCCGCCATCAAGCGGCGTATCAGCGCATCGCCATAACGCGTGGGAACCGCAATCTCAAAAGCCAGCTCGCCCGAGAATGAAATGCGGAACAGCCGCGCAGGACACCCCCCGCAAACCGTGATTTCGCCGCAGGCCATGAAGGGAAACCCGTCATTCGACAAGTCGAATTCCGGGTCCACGATCTTTTGCAACAAGGCCCGTGAATTCGGCCCGGCGACAGCAAATTGCGCCCAGGCTTCGGTGGTGGAAATCAGTTGCACATCCATATCCGGCCACAGGCACTGGCGGGCAAATTCCATATGGCGAAACACTGCGACCGCATTGGCGGTCGTGGTGGTCACCACGAAATGATCATCAGCCAGCCGCGCAGCGGTGCCATCATCCATGGCGATACCATCCTCGCGCAGCATCAGGCCATAACGCACACGCCCCACGGCCAGCTTGGCAAAGCCGTTGCAATAGATGCGGTTCAGGAACGCGGCCGCGTCACGGCCCTGCACATCGATCTTGCCCAGCGTGGTCACATCGCACACACCAACGCTGCTGCGGGTGGCGCGCACTTCGCGGTCCACGGACTGGCGCCAGTCAGACTCCCCGGGCTGTGGAAACCATTGCGCGCGCAGCCACATGCCAACCTCGACAAATGTTGCGCCCTGCTCAACCGCCCATTTATGGCTGGGTGTCAGGCGGAAGGGGCGGAAATCACGCCCCACCGACCGGCCCGCCAGCGCACCCATGGCAACGGGCGTATAGGGCGGGCGGAACATGGTGGTGCCGGTCTGCGCAATGCTTTGGCCCGTCAATTCGGCCATCACCGCAAGCCCCCCCATATTCGCGGTCTTGCCCTGATCCGTGGCCATGCCCAAAGTGGTGTAGCGTTTCAGGTGCTCGACGGACCGGAACCCTTCCTGATGGGCGAGTGTGACATCCTTGACGGTGACATCATTCTGAAAGTCCAGCCATGCGCGCGCCTTGGTCCCGCCGACATGCCAGAACGGGGTGATGCGGGTTTTCCCGTCTTCGGCCATGGGCAGATCGGGCGCGTGGCCGGTCTTGCCCATGTCGGACAAGACCTGCATGGCGGCATCTGCCCCCGATGCCAGCGCGGCCTGCGTGCTGAACCGGCCTGCGGCAGCGCCCGCAACCTGCATGCCTTGCGGCAGGTCCGCCCCCGGCAGGAAGGCCGCGATTTCGTCATTCCACTGGGGCCGCCCGCGCTGGTGGCTGCTCAGCGCGACATTCGGGTTCCAGCCGCCCGACATGCCCAGCGCGCCGAGTTTCAGCTGATGTTCCCGCCCGTCCGCCTGCCGCACGGTGACGGATTTCAGACCCAGCCGCCCCGCGCTGTCGATGACCTGCGCACCGGCCATAACTTGTGCGCCGTCGCAGGCAGGCGCATCAGCGCGGGTGTCAATAATCGCGGCCACATCAAGCCCGCGCGCCAGCAGATCGCGGGCTGTGCGGTGGCCATCGTCGTTATTGGTGAAAACCGCCACGGTTTGCGCAGGCGTTACCGCCCAGCGGTTGACATAGGTGCGCAACGCGCCCGCCATCATGATACCGGGACGGTCGTTATTGGCGAATGCTATGGGGCGTTCAATCGCACCGGCGCACAGAACCGCAGCTTTGGAATAGATTCGCCATAGGATCTGGCGTGGTTTGCCCGGTGCGGGTTCGGGCAGATGATCGGCCACACGTTCGACCGCGCCATAAATGCCATGATCGAACGCGCCCAGAATGGTTGTGCGCGTCAGCAGCCGGATATTGGGCATGCTGGCCAGTTCTGCGACAATTGCCGCCGCCCAATCCGCGCCGGACTGTTCGCCCAGTGCATGGGTTTCGGCATTCAGCCGCCCGCCCATGCGAAAATCCTCATCCGCCAGAATGACACGCGCACCCGCGCGCCCCGCCGTCAGGGCCGCAGCCAGACCGGCAGGCCCTGCGCCGATGATCAGCAGGTCACAATGCAGGAACCCCTTGTCATAGCTGTCAGGGTCGGGTTCGGTTGTAATGGACCCCAGCCCCGCCGCGCGCCGGATGATCGGTTCATATAGTTTTTCCCAGAACGCCGCGGGCCACATGAAGGTCTTATAGTAAAATCCCGCTGTCAGAAAATTCGACAGCCGGTCATTGATGGCCAGCGCGTCGAATTTCAGGCTGGGCCAGGCATTTTGCGATACCGCTGTCAGCCCGTTGAACAATTCCGCTGTTGTGGCGCGGGTATTGGGTTCCTGCCGCCCACCATTGCGCAATTGCACAAGGGCATTGGGTTCTTCGCTGCCCGCAGTCAGTACGCCGCGCGGGCGGTGGTATTTGAACGACCGCCCCATCAGCCGCACACCATTTGCCAGCAGGGCAGATGCCAGCGTGTCACCCGGATGCCCGTCATATGGCACCCCGTCAAAGGTGAAGCGAAAGGTTTTTGCGCGGTCGATCTGCCCGCCGGTGGATAGCCTGTTCATGCGCTGCGCCCCTGTCTGCGTGCCACATCGCGCGCCAGTTCAACGGATATGATGTCATGGGTCAGTGTGTTGCGCGTCACAACCAGCCAGCTGCGGTCACCTTGTTCATGAAACCATAGTTCACGATGTTCGCCTGCCGGGTTTTCACGCAGATAGGCATAATCGAAAAACGCAGCCGCTGCGCCGTCTGCCATGCCATCGGGGCGTTCAATCAGGCGCGCATCGCCCAGATAGGTGAATTCCTGCGCGTCACAGGGGCCAAGCAGCGGGTGATTGATGATCATGCGCGCCCCCTTCGGCGGATGGCCCGAAGCTGGACCGGAGTAGTTGAGTATTTTGGGCAAGATGAAATCTGCATGGCGGCACTCAATGCAGGTTGGGCTGCGCGCCCATGCCTTTTTCGTCGATCATGCGGCCCTTCCGGAACCTGTCGAAACGATAGGCGGCGGCGGTCGGGTGCGGCGCGTCGGTGGCCAGCAGATGCGCGAAGCACCAGCCCGATGCGGGCGTGGCCTTGAAGCCCCCGTAGCACCAGCCGCCGTTGAAATAGAGGCCCTGAATATGCGTGCGGTCAATGATGGGCGATCCGTCCATGCTCATGTCCATGATGCCGCCCCACATACGCAGCAACCGCACCCGGCCAAGGCCGGGGAAAAGCGCCATGCCGCCTTCGGCCACATCTTCGATGACCGGCAGGTTGCCGCGCTGCGCATAGGAATTATAGCCGTCAATATCGCCGCCAAAGACCAGCCCGCCCTTGTCGGACTGGCTGCAATAAAAATGCCCCGCGCCGAATGTGATGACACCGGGCAGAACCGGTTTCAGCCCCTCGCTGACAAAAGCCTGCAATACATGCGATTCAATGGGCAGGCGCATGCCCGCATGGGCCATGATTCGCGAGGAATTGCCCGCCACCGCCACACCGACCTTACCCGCGCCGATGAAACCGCGCGATGTTTCCACGCCCAGACATGCGCCGTTTTCAATGCGGAACCCGGTGACTTCGCAATTCTGGATGATATCAACCCCGTGCGTGTCGGCCCCGCGCGCATAGCCCCAGGCCACCGCATCATGGCGCACAGTGCCACCGCGCCGCTGGGCCAGCCCCCCCTTGATGGGAAAGCGCGCATTGTCGAAATTCAGGAACGGGTATTCACGCCGCACCTGTTCAGCACTTAACAATTCCGCATCGGCGCCATGCAGGATCATGCCATTGCCGCGGCGGGTGAAGGCGTCGCGCTGCGCGTCTGTGTGGATAAGGTTCAGAATGCCGCGCTGGCTGACCATGGCGTTATAGTTCAGGTCCTGCTCCAGCCCTTCCCATAATTTCAGCGAGAATTCATAGAACGGTTCATTCCCGTCCAGCAGATAGTTGGAGCGGATGATTGTTGTATTGCGCCCGACATTGCCGCCGCCGATCCAGCCTTTTTCGATGACGGCAATATTATGCTGGCGGAATTTTCTGGCCAGATAATAGGCCGTTGCAAGGCCATGACCGCCCCCACCGACAATGACAATGTCATAATGCGGCTTCGGGGCCGGGTTGCGCCATGCGGGCGTCCAGCCCTTATGGCCGCTCAGGGCTTCTTTCAGCAGTCTGAAAGCGGAATAGCGCATGTGAAACACTCCTTGCCGCACCTTGATAGCGGATGGCGCGGGCGTTCATGTCGTGGAATCGGACAGAGGCGTTGTCAAATGCGACTCCGGCGGTGAAAAGCTGCTGAAGCCACGCCATGGCGGCGCGCGACCGAAAACGGGTTATCGCGCTGATCTGGCTTGCTTTTGATCTTGCGGTATCGCCGCGCATGCTGCGTTTTTCGGGTGCGGCGGGCACGCCTCGTTTCCGGCGCGGCGGGCAATGGCGCGGGGCCGGGTCGCAACCTTTGGCCTGTGAAAGGTCCATTCAGGGCACGGCTGCGCCTGATATGATTCGCTGACCAGTTTGCGCAACCGGGCAGTCAATTTTCCAACCAATACGACATATTGGTTCCGCCAAAAGTGCCAAATTATGCAAAATATTTCATATTTGCGAAATTTATTTTCCCAACAGTTAACTTTTTGCTTTGTGAATTGCAAAACATGCGGCACGCTTTGCTTACCCGAAGCAACTGGTCAGAACCAGATAAGAACCAGACAGGGCCACAAATGAAACTGGTTCCAGCGCGGGCGGATCCCGCTTTGCCTGGTGTCAGTTACCGGGCTGATACGCCCCTTCATGGAACATAACCGGGACAGGGAGCTTCCGATGTCACTTGACCTAGCCACCGTTCACGCTGATCAGATCAGCCTGAACTCTCTTGTTCAGAACCTCGTCTATGCATCCGGCACGGTCGGCGCGATCATGGTTGTCGTGGGCCTGCTGATGATCGATGCAGGCACCACGCGCAGCAAGAATTTGCTGACATCCACCATTGAAAAGCTGATGGGCTTCTTCATCGGCTTTACCGTGTATTTCGTGATCGGTTTCGCACTTTGGGCGGCGCAATACTATATTATCGAAGATGCGACGCTTGGCGATTCCATTGCGGATTGGTGGCTGGGGGGCGGCATGGTGAATGCCCGCGCGCATGAAATATCCCCTGATATCTTTCCGGGGTTGAATAACTTCCAGATATTCGTGTTCTTCCTTGCGTGTTTCGCGGGCATCATCAATGTGTTGCTGCATTTCGCCGTGGCGGAACGGATAAAAGCCGCTGCCTATTTCATTCTGTGCATTGCGGCCACTCTGGTATCATCCGCGCTAAGCTGGGCCACATGGGGGTCGGTCGGGCCGCTGACCAATCCCGGTTTTCATGACTTCTTTGGCGTGGGGTTTGTCTATCTGTTTCCTGCCGGCATGGCACTTGTGCTGGTGCCACGTCTGGGTGCGCGTCCGGGCATGTTTACCCCGCATCCGCTGGTGCAAAGCTATAATGCGCCCAGTATCGGGCTGGCCGCGACCGGGCTGGTGACCATATTTGCCGGTTTGCCGATGGTCATTCTGTCCTGCCTGTTTTTCTTTGACCCCGAAGCACTGGCCGTCAGCGTGACAATGGCGAATACCAGTGTGGGCATTGCGTTCAACAATTACGGGCTGGCATGGGCTGGCGGGGGCATTTCCGGGCTGCTGATCGCCTATAAGACACGAAACTATGCCTATACGCTGCTGGGGCCGCTGGCGGGCTATGTTGCCGGGGCATCGGGGTTTGATGTGTATCTGCCCTGGCAGATGTTCATTGTGTCGCTGGGTGCCCCGTTTGTCGCATGGGCCGTTTATGAATTCACGCTGAAACGCGGGATTGATGAACATAAGCTGTTTCCGCTGTTTCTGGGCGCGGGCAGCTATGGCCTGATCATGCTGGGCCTGTTCAAGGCAGGCACACCGCGCGGCGGGTATCTGGGTATCGAAGAAGGGGCCTATGCGTTCCAGCATGGTGAAATCGGGATCGTGATGCAATTGGTGGGTATCATTGCCTGTATCGCAGCCGGGGCGGTGACCGCGCTGGTTGTGGGCACAATCCTTGAAAAAACCATTGGCCTGCGCGTGCCCGAAGAAGATCAGGCAGCGGGGCTTGATAAACTGAACTGGGGAATTGAACATGACGGCGAGTCTGTCGTGTTGTCCCCCGCAGAATAGGTGAACACGCGCTGTCCCGTGCAATACCGGGGCAGCGCGCGATCCAAATGTACTGGCAATTTCCCATTTTCCCGCTTATGGAAGGCGCTGCAAATCGCGTCTGGCCGGACGGCATCATGTCCGGCGCGCGGCGCGCGTTAATACGCTGGACGTTGAACAAGATCGGGGATGCGGATGACCACCAGACTGGATGCAGACACCCTCTCCATGCATTCTGTCGGGGGAACTGTGCAGGTTGTCATCGACACCCTGTTTCAGAAAATCAAAAGCCGCGAATACCCCGTCGATACCCGCCTGCCCAGCGAGCGTTCACTGGCCGCCGAACTGGGTGTGTCGCGCAACACTGTGCGCGAAGCGCTGGATGTGCTGGAAACAAAGAAAATCATCCGCAGGCGCGCTGGCAGCGGCAGTTTTGTGACCTACCGCGCCAAGACCGCGACCGAAACCGGGACAAGCACTGTGGCTGAACGCACCAGTCCGCTGGATCATCTGGTCGTGCGTTCCATCATCGAGCCGGAAATGGTGCGCCTTGCCACGATCAACATGAGTCCGCGCGAAATAGAGGAACTGGACGATATCCTGACCCGGATCGAACAGGTCCGCAATGACGCGGATGAATTCACGCAATGCGAAGAAGATTTCTATCGCAAGATTGCCCGGGGCACGCGCAACCCGCTTCTGGACTCATGCTATGAACTGACGATTCAGGTCTGCCGCCAGAGTTTCCGGTCAGCCCTGATGCGCCGCCACCTGACCCCGGACCGCATTCAGGATTATCAAAGCCGCTACAATACATTGTTCAACGCCATCGCATCGCGCGATGTGGAAGCGGCGGTCGAATTTATCAAGCTGCATCTGATAGAAGAACAGAAACTGCTGCTGCACGACACCTGAACGGCCCTATGCCGCCGGATATGCCTGCCGTGGGGCCAGTGTCTGCAAGGCCAGCCCCCCTTCCTGCCGTTGCGCCCAAAGCTGCCCGAGTGTCGACATTTCGCTGTGCAACGCCGTTTCATGTTGGGCCAGCCAGTCCGGCACGGACCCGAACCCCACAATGCGGGCCTTGCCGTCCTGAATGGTGACAACCGGCCAGTCGCCGATCAGCGCATTGTCGATACCGAACAGGGATTTCCCCCACCATTTCGCCGGGCCAAAAGCGTGGTTAACCTTGTCCATCTGTTTCATGGCGGCCATCACGGATGCGGTCGCAAGTGTGCCGACCTTTTCCACGGCGGCAAGCCAAATATCCAGAATGGCCGCATATTCCCAGCTTACCGCACTCCAGCTATCCGGGAAGCGGCGGTTATATTCGGTGTAGAACGTGTTCGGCTGGTTGAAGAAAAACGCCTTCTCTGACAGCAGCGGGTCGTCGAAATCAGGGAACTGGAACACGGTTCCTTCCATGAACTCAACCGATGTACGCGCAACCAGTTGGTCATATTGGTCCATCGTGCAGGACAGGATCGTTCCCTTGAAGCCGTGCGCATGGGCGTATTCGGTCATGGCATGCACCATGGGCGTGTAACTGGTACACCAGCACAGGATATCAGGGTCTGAATCCAGCATGGGCTGCACAATGGCTGCAACATCGGTATCCTGCGCGTCATAGCGGATTTCGCGGCAGATCGTATGGCCCGCCGCCCTGAATGCAACGCGGTAGGTGGCAAGCGACGGCAGGCCGAATGCATCACTCTGGCTGCATAGCGCGACCCTGCGCAATTCCGGGCGGTTACGCGCAAGCCAGTCAACGCCGGTGACATTATAGACCGGGTGCGTTTCGGATGGCGCAATAAGATAGCGCGTATCCGGCGACAGGTCACTGGGCAGTAGCGTTGATGTCAACACCTTGTTCTGGCTTAGGAACCCCCGGACAGGGGTGAAACTGTCCCCGCCCAGCATCATCAGCAGGGCAACCTTTTCGGACAGCACAAGATGACGCGCGCCTTCAAAGGCCTGAACTGCATCTGTGCCGCAGTCGCGGGCGATGATGCGCACAGGATAGCGGTTTCCCTGTATCAGCACGCCCCCTGCCGCGTTCAGCCAGTCTTCCCATATGCGGCAGCCATTCAGCCCCGGCAGGCCCCAGGACATTGCAGGCCCGGACAACGGCACAAGCATGCCGATTCTGACCTCCTGCGCCATACCGACCCGATAGGTCGGCAGCAGACTGCGGATAGCCATTCCTTGTGCGAAGCTCGGTCCTGTCATGGCGATATGATATAGCATGAAAACTACCCGCCGCGACCTGAAGTTTCGGGATTTTGGGTAAAATATTTATCCCTGTGGTGAAATTTGGTTGACAGATTGGTTCTATCTGGCACAAATTTGGTTCAAACCAGACTTATAATTGGTTCCCCGCCAACATGGAGCATGTCATGACCACAAAACGTATTGCCATTATCGGTGCTGGCCCTTCGGGCCTTGCACAGCTGCGCGCCTTTCAGTCCGCAGCAGCGAAAGGCGAAAATATCCCCGAAATCACCTGCTTTGAGAAACAGGATAACTGGGGTGGGTTGTGGAATTACACCTGGCGCACGGGGCTGGATGAAAACGGCGAACCGGTCCATTGTTCGATGTATCGCTACCTGTGGTCCAACGGCCCGAAAGAAGGGTTGGAATTCGCGGATTATTCCTTTGAAGAACATTTCGGCAAACAGATCGCGTCCTACCCGCCGCGTGCGGTGCTGTTCGACTATATCGAAGGGCGCGTGAATAAAGCGGGCGTGCGCGACTGGGTGCGCTTCAACACCGCGGTACGCTGGGTCGCCTATGACGACGCCACCGGCCTGTTTACCGTGACGGTCCATGACCATTCCACCGATCACGTCTATTCCGAAACCTTCGATCATGTGATCGTCGCATCGGGGCATTTTTCAGTGCCGAATGTCCCACATTATCCGGGGTTTGAAACGTTCAACGGCCGGGTGTTGCATGCCCATGATTTCCGCGATGCACGCGAATTCGCGGATAAGGACATTCTGGTTATGGGCGCGTCCTATTCCGCCGAAGACATCGGGTCACAATGCTGGAAATATGGCGCGAAATCAATTACTTCCTGCTACCGATCCGCGCCGATGGGGTTTAACTGGCCCGAAAACTGGGAAGAAAAGCCCGCATTGGACCGCGTGGACGGCAACACAGCCTATTTCAAGGATGGCAGCACGAAACAGATAGATGCGATCATTCTGTGCACCGGCTACAAGCATTTCTTCAGCTTCCTGCCCGATGACCTGCGCCTGAAAACTGCCAACCGGCTGGCAACCGCGGATCTGTATAAAGGGGTGGTCTGGGTGCATAACCCCAAACTGTTCTACCTTGGCATGCAGGACCAGTGGTTCACCTTCAACATGTTCGACGCTCAGGCCTGGTGGGTGCGCGACGCCATCATGGGTAAAATCGCGATTCCCGCCGACAAACAGGCCCTTCTGGACGATGTGCGCAACCGCGAAACCCTTGAGGACGCAGGAGAGGACACCAAATATGCAATCCGCTATCAGGCGGATTACGTGAAGGAACTGGTGGCCGAAACCGACTACCCGTCCTTCGATATTGACGGGGCCTGTGATGCGTTCTTTGAATGGAAAAAGCACAAGGCCAAGGACATCATGGGCTTTCGCAACAACAGCTACAAATCCGTCATCACCGGCACAATGGCCCCTGTCCACCACACACCGTGGAAAGACGCGCTGGACGACAGCATGGAAGCCTATCTGCGTAGTTGAACGTCAGGAACTTTTCTTGGCCTGAAGGGGATACACAAAGGTGCGGAGCAAAGGCCGTAAGGCCGCCGCACCATCGGCGGGCCGTCCCGCGGCCTGCCGATACCGCCAGCGTCAATTCAAGCCTTTGATGCCGGAGTATGCCGCCTGCATAAACTGCATTCTTTGAACGCCGGACCGGCAGTCCCCGGCCCACCGCTGGCGCGGGCTTGATCCGAGAACCAACGTCCGCTTCAGGCCACCTGCGGCTCTTTCTCCGCGCCTTTGCGATCCAGCACCCGTTTCAGCTCGGAACTGCCCGACCTTGCTGCTCTCAGGTTTTCGCGACAGACTTCAGCCGCCGTGTTCCCCGATGCAGGCAACCCTAACCCATTCAGCGCACTTTCAGTGTCGCCAGCCCGATCAGCGCCAGCACAAGCGCAATGATCCAGAAGCGGATGACAATCTGCGGCTCTGCCCAGCCTTTCTTTTCGAAATGGTGGTGAATGGGTGCCATCAGGAAAACCCGTTTTCCGGTGCGTTTGAAATACAGCACCTGAATGATGACCGACAGCGTTTCAACCACGAAAATACCACCGACAATTGCCAGAACGATTTCATGTTTTATCGCAACCGCAATCGCCCCCAGCGCGCCGCCCAGCGCCAGTGACCCGGTATCACCCATGAATACCGCAGCGGGTGGTGCATTATACCACAGGAACCCCAGCCCCCCACCGGCGAGCGCTGCCGTGAATACCAGCAATTCGCCGACGCCCGGCACATAATGCACATCCAGATAGGCCGTGAAATCCACCCGACCGACCGCATAGGCAATCACCCCCAGCGTGGTCGCAGCAATCATCACCGGCATGATGGCAAGCCCGTCCAGCCCGTCCGTCAGGTTGACCGAATTCGCAGCCCCCACAATGACAAACGCCCCGAAAGGAATAAAGAACCACCCCAGCGACAGCAGCACTTCCTTGAACACCGGAACTGCCAGATGGCCTTGCAGGTCTTCGGGATGAACATACATCGCCGCCGCACTGGCCAGCACGCCGATCAGCACGCCAAGCCCCAGCCGCACGCGGCCCGGCACGCCTTTGACATTGCCCTTGGACACTTTGGCCAGATCATCGGCAAAACCGATAGCACCGAACGCAACCGTCACCAGCAGCACGATCCACACATAGGGGTTGTCCAGCCGCGCCCAAAGCAGGGTTGAGACTGTCAGCGCAGACAGGATCAGCAGCCCGCCCATTGTCGGTGTGCCGGTCTTGGTCAACAAATGGCTTTCGGGGCCATCTTCGCGGATGGGCTGGCCGTTGGACTGGCGCCGCTTCAGCATGTCGATCAACGGCTTGCCAAAGACAAACCCGAAAATCAGCGCCGTAAAAAAGGCCGCACCCGCGCGCACCGTAATAAACCGGAACAGGTTGAACCCCGGCAATGTGCCCGCAAATTCAGTCAAGAAATAGAACATGGTGCTTCCTTCAGCTTTTCCGGTGTGCGCGGCTGCCCGGCTCTGCCACGGCAAGATTGCGCAATGCGTCGACGACGCGGGACACAAGGCTTCCCTTGGACCCCTTTACAAGAACGACATCCCCCGGCGCGACCAGCAAATGCACCAGGCCTGTCAGATCATCGGCCTGCGCCACCTGACGCCCACGCTGACGCAGTGGCAACCTGCGCGACAAGGCCGCCATGCGCGGGCCGACACAATGCACCAGATCAACTGCGGCGATGGCAGGGTATTGCGCAATCGCTTCATGCAGGGACTGCTCGTCCGGGCCAAGTTCCAGCATATCGCCCAGAATGGCGATGCGACGGCCACGACGACCGGTCTGGGTCTGGGCAGGGGTGATTTTCGCCAGCATCTCCAGCGCGGCTTCCAGTGATGCGGGGTTCGCATTGAAGGCATCGTCAATCAGGGTGAAACCCAGTTCCTCGACCGAATCCAGAACAATGGTCTGGCGCAACCCGCGCCCGGCGGGGGGCTGCCAATGCCCAAGGCCAAGGGCGGCGCGCGCCAGATCAAGCCCCAATGCCTGCGCAACAGCCAGACAACCCAGCCCGTTCATGCCGAAATGCGCCCCCGCATTGGCCAGCCGGACCGAAACGCGCATATCCCCGACATGCGCGCGCAATACCAATGCGGCTTCGGTCTGGGTCATATCTGCCGGGCGCACGCGATCAGACCCATAGCCGAAAGACCAGATCGTCGCCCCCGACTGCATGGCCGCATCGCGCAGGATCGGACTTGTCGGCAGGTCGCAGGGAAAAACTGCATGACCTTCTGCGCCAAGGGCATTGAAAATGCTTGCCTTTTCATGGGCAATGCCGTCGATATTCTCAAACGCTTCCAGATGGGCGGGGGCGATTGTGGTGATCATGGCGACATGCGGGCGGGTCAGTTGCGCCAATGGCGCAATTTCGCCCGGCTGGTTCATGCCGATCTCGATCACAGCGAAATCCGCGTCCGGGGCCAGCCGGGCCAGCGTGACGGGAACCCCCCAATGATTGTTGAAACTCGCTTCTGCGGCATGGGTCTTGCCAAAACCGGACAGCATGTCGCGCAGCATTTCCTTGGTCGATGTCTTGCCCACAGACCCGGTCACTGCGATAACCCGTGCCCTGCTGCGCGCGCGCCCGGCCGCACCCAGCGCAGTCAGCGCGGCCATCACATCGGGCACGACCAGTAGTGGCGCATCATCCGGCACGCCTTCGGGAATATGGTCAACCATGGCAGCCGCGGCACCCTTGTTCAGGGCCTGTGCCACAAAGTCATGCCCGTCGCGCGCGGCTTTCAGCGCGATGAACAGATCCCCTTCTTTCAGACTGCGCGTGTCAATCGAAATACCACTGGCCTGCCAGTCAGTGCTGGCCTGTCCACCTGTCGCGCGCACGGCGTCGGATGCTGTCCAAAGGGTCATGCGCGGGCCTCCAGGGCGGCGATGGCCACACTCGCCTGTTCCACATCATCGAAGGGATAGACCGTGTCACCAACGATCTGCCCGGTTTCATGCCCCTTGCCCGCAACCAGAAGCGCGTCCCCCGGTCCCAGCGCATCAACAGCACGCAAGATGGCCTCTGCGCGGTCCGGTACCTCATGTGCGTCCGGGCATCCATGCAGAACTTCGGCACGGATCTGGGCGGGGTTTTCGGATCTCGGGTTGTCGTCTGTCACATATACGATATCAGCGTTTTCCGCCGCTGCCTTGCCCATCAATGGCCGCTTTCCCTTGTCGCGGTCACCGCCAGCACCGAAGACCACGATCAGGCGCCCCATGACATGCGGGCGTAGCGCTTGCAGCGCAACTTCCAGCGCAGCGGGCGTATGGGAGTAATCGACAAAAACAGGGGCACCATTCGCGCGCGTGCCCGCAAGCTGCATCCGCCCGCGCACCCCGTCCAGACGCGACAGGCGCATCGCCACTTCGTCAGGGTCATCACCACAGGCCAGCACCAACCCGACAGCGGCCAGCACATTTTCAGCCTGAAACCCGCCGATCAGCGGCAGATGTTCCTGATAGGTCTGGCCAGCATAGCTGTAGCGCATTGTCTGGCCCGCTGCCTCAAAACGCTGACCAAGCAGCACGATATCCGCATCCCGGCTGCGCCCAACCGTCAGCGTGCCCTGCCCGCGCGCTTCGGCAATGGCCAGAATTTCAGCGCCGCGCGGGTCATCCATATTGATGACGGCCACGCCGTCATCGGGCAGCAACCGGTCGAAAAGCTGCGCCTTGGCGGCGAAATAGGCATCCATCGTGCCATGATAATCCAGATGGTCCTGCGTCAGGTTGGTAAATGCCGCCGCCCGCAAACGCACCCCGTCAAGGCGGCGCTGGTCCAGCCCGTGCGACGATGCTTCCATTGCGGCGTGGGTGACCCCCGCCTGCGCCATTTCCGCCAGCAGGCGGTGCAGCGTAATCGGGTCCGGTGTGGTATGGGCAAGGGGGGCGGAATAACTGCCTTCAACCCCTGTCGTGCCCAGATTCACTGCCTCATGTCCCAGAAGCGCCCAGATCTGGCGGGTGAAACTGGCGACAGAGGTCTTTCCGTTCGTGCCCGTCACGGCAACCATTTCCACGGGCTGGGAACCGAACCACAGCGCACAGGCCAGCGCAAAGGCCGCGCGCGGGTCTTCGGCCAGAACCAGCGCCACGTCGGAACCCGCCAACGCATCCTGCGCAATTGCCGCGCCTTCGCGGTCCGTCAGTATGGCTCCGGCCCCCATGCGCAGCGCATAGGAAATGAATTCACCCCCATGCACGCGGCTGCCGGGCAGCGCTGCGAACAGCGCGCCTTGCCGCACCTGCCGACTGTCCAGCGCCAGCCCGCTGACGGTCACATTCGACCCGCGGGTCGGGCTAAGGCCAAGCGCGGAAAGCGGGCGGGGGGGATGATCGGACACGCGCGTTGACTCCTTGCGGGGGAAGTGCTGCCTGTTAGCCTGAAACCTGACCGCTGTTCAATGCCCCGCAGGCGTCAGGGATGTGGCGGCAAATGCGGCATTGACGGCTTCCAGCCGCATGGGCCGGATATCCAGCAGCGGTGCCACGCGGCGCGTAATTTCGGCGGACACGGGAACAGCCGTCCAGCCAGCGGTGCGGCGCGGTTCCGGGCCGGTTGTATCTGCCCCTTCGTCCAGTGTGACAATCAATACATAGCGCGGGTCATGTGACGGGAACACACTGGCGAATGTGGCCAGAACCGCATCCTTCATATAACCGCCGCGCGGCCCCGGCTTGTCCGCCGATCCGGTCTTGCCGCCTACCGGATAGCCGGAAATGCGCGCGAAAGAGGCCGTTCCTTGCTGCACGACCTGATGCAGCAACAGGCGCATCTGCTGCGATGTCTGCGATGAAATAACCTGCTCGCCCGCCTGCACATTGTCCTGACGCAGTAAGGTGGGCTGAATCTTGCGGCCACCATTGACCAGGCTGGCATAGCCTGCGGCCAGCGCCAACGGACTGGTGGACAGGCCATGCCCGTAGGAAATGGTCATGACTGACAGATCCGACCAGCGGTCAGGCAGCAGCGGGCGCGACCGCGCGGCTTCAGCCAGTTCTATCGGCGCGGGGTCCAGAAACCCGAATTTGCGCAGGAATGTTTGCTGTGCCTCTGCGCCAAGGGCCTGCATGATCCGCGCGGTGCCGATATTCGAGGATTTAACCATCACATCCGTAACCGACAATTGCGCGCCATAATTGCGGAAATCATTGATCCGGAACCGTCCCCAAGTCAGCGGGCCGCGCGTATCGATCATGGTCCGGGGGGTGACCGTGCCCGCATCCAGCGCTTGCGCCACAGCGAAACTTTTCATCACCGACCCAAGTTCGTAATAGCCCTGCACCGCACGGTTGAACAACGGGCTGTCGGCTGGTTCGCCTTCGGTCGGGGGGGCGGGGCGCAGGTTCGGGTCGAAATCCGGCAGCGAAACAAGGCTGATCACTTCGCCCGTATAGACATCCATCAGCACCGCCGATGCACCCTTGGCGTTCAGCATATGCATGCCACCTTCCAGAACCTCTGTCACGGTGGCCTGCACTGTCAGGTCCAGCGACAGATGCAACGGCGCGCGCAACTGTCCGGGGTCGCGCAGGCGGCTGTCAAAATACAGTTCAGTCCCGGCCACACCCAGAATTTCCGCAGCGCGCACACCTTGCTGACCAAAGCGCGCCCCACCAAGGACATGCGCAGCCATGCGCCCGTTGGGATAGACGCGCATGTCACGCGGGCCGAACAACAACCCCGGTTCACCAATGTCATGCACGGCCTGCTGTTGTTCGGGCGAAAGCTGGGTGCGGATCCAGATGAAACGCCGCTGCGGGTCCGTGAAGCGCGCGGCCATCCGATCAGCATCTATATCGGGGAAAATGCGCGCCAGTTCACGCGCGGCGCGCACCGGGTCCACCATGCGGCGGGTTTCGGCATAAAGTGCGTGCGTCGGCAAGTTGGTGGCCAGAACACGCCCTTCGCGGTCAACAATATCAGCGCGCGCGCTGGAAATATCCTCGACCATGCCCACGCTCATTTCCAGCGGCTCGGTGGCCGCCAACAGGCCCATTCTGGCCCCCAGAAGCACAAATCCGCACACAAACAGCAAGGCCAGCGTCAGCAAGCGCCCTTCGGCCTGACTGCGTGCCGCGTCGCGCATGGATTCCAGCCGCAACCGGCGGTTTTCCTGTTCGATATGGTCGGGGTTTTCACCGGTTTCCCGGGCCTTCAAAACCCGGGCCAGGGGGCGTAGCGGGGTGCGAATCATGGTTCGCGCTCCTCTGAAACGGCATCTTCATCAAGTGTGCCGAACACTTCAACGGCGGTGGAATAGTCGCTGCGCAGCACCGGCAACGGATACGCCACCTGCCCTATCTCACCAAAATGATCGGCGGTCATCGGCACCAGCAGCAAACGTTCAAAATTGACATCCACCAATTCGCGCAGCCGGTCGGGACGGTTCAGATACGCCCATTCCGTGCGCTGAATGGTGATCGCATTGCCAAGGCTTGCGACCTCTCGTTCAAGGGCGCGGTGTTCATTCATCGCTTGCTGGGTCAGGTGGTTTTCACGGTAGGCCCAGGCGGCAAGGCCAATCACGGCCAAAGCGGTCAGGAAATACAGAAAACTTCGCATGGCGTCCTATTCCAGATTTTCAAGGGCAAGCCCCGGCAACCCAAGGGCTGCGCGATCGGCTTTTGCTGCGGGGGCATCAGTGCGCAGCGCCATGCGCAGCCGCGCTGATCGCGCGCGCGGGTTCTGCGCAAGTTCATCGGCATCAGCGCTGATTCCGCGCTTTTCAATCAGGGTGAAGCGCGGCGCTTCCGTGTGGGTTTCCGGCGCATATCTGTTGGCACGCCCGCCCTGCCCGGCGCGCAGTTGCAGGAAGCGCTTGACGATGCGGTCCTCCAGCGAATGAAAGCTGACAATCGCCAGCTTGCCGCCCGGACGCAGCGCGCGTTCCGCCGCTTCCAACCCCTGCACAAGGGATTCGAATTCAGTGTTCACGGCAATGCGCAACGCCTGAAAACTGCGGGTGGCCGGATGACTCTGGCCTGGTTTGGGGCGTGGCAAGCAGCTTGCGACGATTTCCGCAAGTTGCAGGGTCCGGGTCACTGGCGCGTCGGTTCGCGCGCGCAGGATGGCGCGGGAAATCCGGCGCGATGCGCGTTCTTCGCCGTAATGATACAGAATATCGGCCAGCACGGATTCGGGCGCTGTGTTCACCAGATCGGCGGCACTTGGCCCCGATTGCGACATGCGCATGTCCAGCGGCCCGTCCTTGCCAAAGGAAAACCCGCGTTCGGCCTGATCAAGCTGCATCGATGACACACCCAGATCCAGGACAATCCCGTCCAACAGCCCGTCTGCATGGGTGTCAAGCTGCGCAAAATTGCCCTGCACCAGCCGCAACTTGTCGCCATAGCTGTCCGCCCAGTCGCGCGCCATATCCAGTGCCAGCGGGTCACGGTCCACCCCGATAACCTGATCAGCGCCCGCGTCCAGAAGTGCGCGCGCATAGCCACCGGCCCCGAATGTGCCGTCCAGCCAGATCCCTGCAACAGGGGCCAGATGGGCCAGAATGGGGCGTATCAGAACCGGAATATGCGGGGCTTGATCTTGCGCCATCATGGTGAACTTGGACGCGATGGCAATTTTGTCAGCGGGTTGAAGCGTGGTCCCTGATCGGCCAGATAGGCGCGGGTTGCGGCGGTCTTGGTCGCTTCGAACGTGTCTTCGCGCCATATCTGGAACCGGTCGCCAAGTGCGATGAACAGCGCCTTTTCGTCGCCGTCCAGACCGATCTTGTCGCGTAGTTTCTGTGGCAGGACAATGCGCCCGTCCTCGTCGATCTGCATATCCTGAGCCAGACCGTGAAACAGCAATTCCAGCGCTTCGCGGTCATCGCTGCCCGGTTGCATCTGGTCGATGCGTTCTTCGATATCCTCGATGGCGTTGACGGTATAGCAATCCAGCCAGTTCTGGTCATCCAGCCCGTAGACAATAACCAGATTGGGGCGCAGCCCGTCTGTCCAGTCCGGGTCGCCGGTTTCGACGACACGACGGAAAGAGGCGGGGATGGAAACCCTTCCTTTGCTGTCCACCTTCTGGTGGAAGGAGCCTCTGAACCTGCGTGCCACTGCCCGGCGGTCCTTTTTTTGTTCTGGACCCCGTCATGGGGTCTGAAAATGGAAACGGCGGATCGAGCTGCTGCCACTGCCCGATCCGCCGACTGTCCCATCGCTGGGTGCCCGGTTTGCGCGTGCGTCCTTGGGGGAGGGGATGCTGCCTGCAAGCGCGCCGGATCTGTTTTGTTTCAAGATAAAGCGGGTGCCTGTATGAAACCGTTTGCCTCGTTCGGGGTCTTTGGTCGCCCCTTTATTGCCCGTTCATCTTGGATAAAGGGATGACATGGGATTGCATGGTAATCAACTGAAAAATACGGGCATGACATATAGGCAGGCGGATTACACCCTACTGCATTCTGTGATTATTTTCTAAAATTCACTACATATAGTGTGAACATTTCAGGAACCGCCCCAAATGCCGCGCACCCATGGCATCCCACCTCATGCGCGAACAGGGATGATAAAATATGAAAAACTGTTCTGAAAAGACTTCATCGTTGCACATAAGCAACAATCAAATGCGCCTACCGCAGCTGACCATCAGGTATTGCTGCCGGAAAACACCTGAAATCACGCCGAATCACGTGCGGTTGATTCGTCCGCGATCAGAAGGCGCAGTGCGGGACGGAATTTTCCGGCCGGAAAATGCGCCATTCCCATGAAATTCCATGCGTCCCATGCAATCCCGGCCAATCCCTGAATCTGCGGACCCGGGGGCGCAATCAACCCGGGGTGACGGCTTGCGCAGTTTGCGGCCCGAAACGCGCGTCGGAGTTTCCAAGATGCAACGCAAAGACCGCAACGTGGCCCACATCCACAACTGTTTCAGGCCGGGTTCAATCTGCTCCCCGTTTCCGCGCGGTATGACAATACGCTAGATCACCTCGATCAGGCGTTGCGCCATACGCTCATACGCGCGTGCAACCGGGCTGTCTGTCGCAGCGACAGGAATACCCCCATCCCCAGCCAGACGCACTTCGACACTCAGCGGCAATTCCCCCAGAAAGGGCAGGCCTTGTTTTTCGGCCTCAACACGGACGCCGCCTTCGCCAAAGATATGATCCTCATGCCCGCAATTGGGGCATATATAGGTGGACATGTTTTCAATCAGTCCCAGAATCGGGGTTTTCAGGGTCTGAAAGGCGCGCAGCGCCTTGCGCGCGTCCAGCAGTGCCACGTCCTGCGGCGTGGACACGATGACCGCGCCGCGCACATCGAATTTCTGGCATAGTGTCAGTTGAATGTCGCCCGTCCCCGGTGGCATGTCCACAATCAGCACATCCAGCTCACCCCATTCCACTTGCGTCAGAAGTTGCTGCAACGCCCCCATCAGCATCGGCCCGCGCCAGATCACGGCATCATCGGCCTTCAGCATCAGGCCAATGGAAATCATCGTGACCCCATGCGCCTGAAGCGGAATGATCTTCTTGCCATCGGGCGAGGCAGGCCTGCGGTCCACCCCCATCATCTTGGGCTGGCTTGGCCCGTATATATCGGCGTCCAGCAGGCCCACACGCACACCCAGACGGGCCAGCGCAACGGCCAGATTGGACGCAACCGTGGACTTGCCCACCCCGCCCTTGCCGGACCCCACGGCCACAATATGTTGCACGCCGGGCACCGCCTGCTTGTCCCCTTGGGGACGCGGGTGGCCACCAATTTTCAACGACGGCGCGGCACCTTTTGCCTTTGGCGCGGGGCCATGCGCGGTCAACGCCACCGAAACCCGCGTCACCCCGTCCAGCGCCTTGACCGCAGCTTCCGCCGCCTGCCGCGCGGGGGCCAGCCGCTGGGCCATTTCGGCGCTTTCAGCCTCCAGCACAAAGCGGATCGCGCCCCCCTCAATGACAAGTGCGCGCACCAGATCGCGCGATACCAGATCGCCGCCATCGGGCACATCAATCTGTTTCAGGGCATCAAGGACCGTTTCGCGTGTCACACTCATGATAATTCCTTCCGGGTTTGCGCGAAGAGATGGGCTTTGCGCGCCATGGCGGCAAGGCTTACATGGCTGTTTGCAAATTGTCATGCACCCTGTTCCATGCAAAAATTCACAATCTCACAGGGCTGGAGGGCCAGATGCAACATGACTGTCTGTTCTGCAAGATTGCGTCGGGGGCCTTGCCTGCCCACAAGATATATGAGGATGACCATATCCTTGCATTTCTGGACCTGCATCCGATCCGCGCAGGCCACAGCCTGGTGATTCCCAAGACACACCATGTCTGGTTCGAAGATCTGCCCGAACATCTGGCCACGCGCATAACGACATGCGCCCAGAAAATTGCCCGCGCGCAGAAGGCAATATACAAAGTTCCGCGTGTTTCCATGTTCTATACCGGAATTCACGTCCCCCACGCGCATGCCCATGTCGTTCCCATGCATCACATGCATGATGTGACCTCATCCGCATACCTGCACGACGGCGCCACGGCATTCAGCACGCCCCCGCAAGGGGATGCACGCGAACTTACTGATACCGCTACCATTATTTCTGAACATTTGATCAATTAATCTGCATTGCGAAGTCAACTTTCGCGCCAATGCACGCCGGAATTCCGGACCGGATGGTCCAATTTTCAGGCATTTTTTAAATTTCCCTAGCGTAAACATGTCGCTAGCGCATAGCCGCATTGCAGCATCGTCTATTGTGCGAGCGCAGCAAATCGCTATCTTCAATCACAAGAAGACGCGGCACTCGCCGCAGCACAGTGAGAAGAGAAGGCAAAACATGGCACATATAACCGCAAATGCAGGTTCCTTTCGCCCGGTTGCCTACCTGATGGGTTGGGTTGAAAGCGTAGCAGATTCGATGTCGCGCTACCGGGTTTACAAACGAACCCATGATGAGCTGAGCAGCCTGAGCAGCCGTGAACTGGAAGATCTCGGCATCAGCCGCTCCATGATCACGCGCCTGGCATACGAGGCCGCATACGAGAATTAATGGTTTTGGACCCCCTCCTCCTCCCTGGGGTCCGAGAGCGACGGTGATTGATCCTCCTCCCCAATCACCGTCACCCTATTCCGGTCATGGCAGAAAGCCAGAAGCCGGTCACGAAACGAACACCCCCTCTCCTCCTCCCTGGGTGGTGGTCGTTGGGATACCGCAGCCCTCCTCCTCCCTGGCTGCTCTATCCCTAGAATATCGGGTCACGGACCCGAACATTGCAACGGGCCCCCTCCTCCTCCCTGGGGTCATGGCAAATCGGCGGCAGTCCCCTCCTCCTCCCTGGGACTGCCGCCTTTTTGATTCTTAAAACAGTATTGGTGCGCCGGTTTGCGTTTCCGTCAGAACGGCAGATCATCTGCCTGATCTGCGGGAACTACGAATCTTGCCACGATATGGCGCGGGCCGGATTTTTCGAATTCAACGAACAGCTTGTCACCGTCAACGGACGCCACGCGCCCATAGCCGAATTTGGTGTGGAAAACGCGCGCGCCTTCTTCGAACACCGGCAATGCGGTCCCGTCAATTACCATCTTCGACGCTTGGCGCGGCTGCGCGGCCGGGCGTGATTGCGCGGCCTGAAAGCGCCGCCAACCCGGTGAATTATAGGCATCGGCCCGCATTGCGCGGTCTTCAACACTGCTTTGCGCCATTGTCGCAGCCATACCCCCACCACCATACAGGCCCGGCGGCGTCAGGATATCAACATGATCCGCGGGCAGTTCATCCACGAAGCGCGACGGCATCTGTGCCTGCCATTGCCCATACACCCTGCGATTCGCGGCAAAACTGATGGTGCAAAGCTGCTCTGCGCGGGTGATTCCGACATAGGCAAGGCGGCGTTCCTCCTCCAGACCTTTCGATCCGGTTTCGTCCATGGAACGCTGCGACGGAAACAACCCGTCTTCCCAGCCCGGCAAAAACACCACGGGAAATTCCAGCCCCTTGGAGCCATGCAGGGTCATGATGCTGACCTTGTCGACGGAACCATCGCTGTCATTATCCATGACCAGCGCAATATGTTCCAGAAACCCTTGTATGTTTTCAAATGATTCCAACGCCTTGACCAGTTCTTTCAGGTTGTCCAGCCGCCCCGGCGCTTCGGGCGTTTTGTCATTCAGCCACATTTCTGTATAGCCGGATTCTTCCAGTATCTGTTCGGCTAGTTCGATATGTGACTCTGCGCTTGCCCCACTTTCGAAAACACGGGCCGCTACCCCTACATCTTCGTCGTCAATGATCAATTCATCGTTTGAAACTGTGGAAGGGGTAAATGTCCCAGAAACTGAATGATTCCAGCGAGCAATGTTTTCAATCAGCCTGCGCAATTGCGCCGCGCCCTTGCCCTTGATCTCGCCCGCCTCGATCGCCATTGCGGCACCCTGCACCAAAGGCACACCGTTTACACGGGCAATTCGTTGAATCTTCTTCTGGGTCTCGCTTCCCAAGCCCCGCTTGGGGGTATTGACGACCCGTTCAAAGGCCAGATCGTCACCGGGACTGACCGCCAGCCGGAAATAGGCCATCGCGTCACGGATTTCCATGCGTTCATAAAATCGCGGGCCACCGATCACGCGATACGGCAGGCCGATTGTCAGAAAACGGTCTTCAAACGCGCGCATCTGGTGGCTGGCGCGCACCAGAATGGCCATTTGGTTCAACGCGAACGGGGCAAGCCCGCGCGTGCCGCGTTGCAAATCCTCTATCTGTTCGCCGATCCAGCGCGCTTCTTCCTCACCATCCCAATGCCCGATCAAGCGCACCTTTTCGCCGGTTTCCGCTTCGGTCCACAGGGTTTTGCCAAGACGCCCTTCATTGCCGGCAATCACCTGACCTGCGGCAGCCAGAATATGCGGGGTGGAGCGGTAATTCTGTTCCAGCCGCACGACAGTTGCGCCCGGAAAATCGCGTTCAAACCGCAGGATATTACCCACTTCGGCCCCGCGCCAGCCATAGATCGACTGATCGTCATCGCCCACGCAGCAGATATTCTTATGCCCGCCCGCCAGCAGCCGCAGCCACAGATATTGCGCGATATTGGTATCCTGATATTCGTCCACCAGAATATAGCGAAACCGTGTCTGATACGTTTCCAGCACATCCGGATGCACCTGAAAAATCCGGATGCAATGCAACAGCAGATCCCCGAAATCACAGGCATTGAGGGTTTTCAGCCGGTCCTGATAGGCGGCGTAGATTTCTGTCCCGCGATTGTTGAACGCACTGGCTTCGCGCGCGGGTACCTGTTCGGGCGTCCATGCGTGGTTTTTCCATTGGTCGATGATTCCCGCCAATAACCGCGCAGGCCAGCGTTTTTCGTCAATATTGGTCGCCGCAATCAACTGCTTCAGCAGGCGCAACTGGTCATCGCTGTCCAGAATGGTGAAGCTGGACTTCAGGCCCACAAGTTCGGCATGGCGGCGCAGCAATTTCGCGCTGATGGAATGGAATGTGCCCAGCCAGGGCATACCTTCCACGGCTTCGCCCAGATAGCCACCCACCCGCAGCTTCATTTCGCGCGCGGCCTTGTTGGTAAAGGTCACAGCCAGAATTTGCGATGGAAAGGCGCGGCCGGAATTCAGCAAATGCGCAATACGCGCAGTCAGCGCCTTGGTTTTGCCGGTTCCGGCGCCGGCCAGCATAAGGACAGGACCATCCAGCGCTTCGACCGCCTGGCGCTGCGCGGGGTTCAACCCTTCCAGATATGGGGCAGGACGCGCGGCCATGGCGCGGGCGGAGAGGGGCAGGTCAGTGTTGAAATCGCTCATGGCGCGACAATAACGAAACGCACTGCAAAGGGAAAGCCATGTTCGCCCAACGTTCCCGCCAGCTTGCCGGAAAATCGTGATTGTCGCAGCGTTCAGATGGCCGCCGGATTCCGAAAGCTGCCAATGACCCATCTGAATAGTTTATTCCCGCGCCGGTCGCCGGTCTGGCTGGTTGCCCGTCGCGCAATTTCCGTCAACGGAACCACCGCTTTTTCCAAAATAACCGCCTTTTCCAGAATTTCCGTCAGTTCGGGTCTGGCGATAAACGCCATTTTCCAACACGGGAAAGCGCACTGTTCCACGTCGGCACCCGCCAGCGCCAACTGGCCGGAATGCCACGTATCATGCGAACTGCACTGCAACACGTCATTCGACGAACTGTGATTGATGATTCTGTGCATCGTATCCGTCCCATGGGAATAGTTCTGATCATCATATGGGCCGTTCCTTAACATCTGGTATAGGCCGGGCGCGGAACGACACGCTTGCCAATTCCGCATTCACATGATCACCTGCATGGCAGCCTCGGAATATGAGCGATGTAATGCATCCAGATCAGCAGTATCCCGCCCTTTCAGACCTGAAATCGGCCTGCCGCAAACGGGTGCCGCATTTCGTGTGGGAATATGTCGACAGCGCCACGGGCACGGAATCCGTCAAACAGCGCAACCGCACCGCACTGGATCAGGTTCTGTTCACCCCCGCAATCCTGCGCGGCCCGATCACGCCCGATCTGCGCACCCGTTTTCTGGGGCGCGATTATTCCTGCCCGATAGGTATCGCGCCCGTTGGCATGTCGGGCCTGATCTGGCCGGGGGCGGAAGCGGCCCTTGCGACAATGGCGCGAAACAGTCGCATCCCCTATGCGCTCAGCACTGTGGCCACGCGCCTGCCCGAAGATATAGGCCCGGTTGCGGGCGATATGGGCTGGTTTCAGCTTTACCCGCCCAAAGACCCTGAAATCCGCCGTGATCTGCTGACCCGCGCGCGCAAATCGGGCTTTGAAACACTGGTGCTGACGGTTGATGTGCCCGGCCCGTCACGCCGGGAACGGCAATTGCGCGCACAGCTTGCGATTCCGCCACGGATTACACCGTCGATTCTGGCCCAGATCGCCCTGCGCCCTGTCTGGGCGCTTGGCACCTTGCGGCATGGCACCCCCCGCCTGCGCCTGATGGAGGAATATCTGAAACTGGACGGAAACGCCCCGTCCACTGCCCATGCGGGATATCTGCTGCGCGCCGCGCCCGACTGGGATTATCTGCGCGCAGTTCGCGATGAATGGCAGGGGCCGCTGATCATCAAGGGAGTGCTGGAGCCGGACGACGCTGCGCGCCTGCGCGATGCGGGCATGCAGGCCATCTGGGTCTCGAACCATGCAGGACGCCAGTTCGACGGGGCGCCTGCGGCAATACATTGCCTGCCCGCCATTCGCGCCGCTGTCGGGCCGGATTTCCCGCTGATCTGCGATTCGGGACTGGAAACGGGGCTGGATATCCTGCGTGTGCTGGCCCTTGGCGCGGATTTTGCCATGCTGGGGCGGGGCTGGCATTACGCTTTGGGGGCGCTAGGCGCACAGGGACCGACGCATCTGTACAATATTCTGACCGAAGATATGAAAAGCTGCATGGTGCAGCTGGGCATATCCCGCGCGCAGGATGCCGCAGCGCGGCTTGCGCCGGTGCCCGAATTCTAACGAAACCTTACAATCCCTTTACGAAACTGTGAAAACTGGTCTATTCCGTGGACCAAAGACAGGTTTGCACTCGCAGAAAGGACCGTCATGGCCGAATTTCAGAAGATCCTGATCGCCAACCGTGGTGAAATTGCTATCCGCATCATGCGTGCCGCCAATGAGTTGGGCAAACGCACTGTTGCCGTTTACGCAGAAGAGGACAAACTGGGCCTGCACCGGTTCAAGGCGGATGAAGCCTACCGCATTGGCGAAGGGATGGGGCCGGTTGCGGCCTATCTGTCGATTGACGAAATCATCCGCGTGGCCAAACTGTCTGGCGCAGATGCCATTCATCCGGGCTATGGGCTGCTGTCGGAAAACCCGGATCTTATTGATGCCTGCGTGGAAAACGGCATCACCTTTATTGGCCCGAAGGCAGAAACCATGCGCGCGCTTGGCGACAAGGCCAGCGCGCGGCGCGTCGCAATCGAAGCGGGCGTTCCGGTCATTCCCGCGACCGAACTTCTGGGCGATGATATGGACGCGGTACGCAAGATGGCGGATGAAGTCGGCTATCCGCTGATGCTCAAGGCCAGCCATGGCGGCGGCGGGCGCGGCATGCGCGCGATCACCGGACCTGATGAGCTGGAAAGCAAGGTGCGCGAAGGCCGGCGAGAGGCAGAGGCCGCGTTCGGCAATGGCGAAGGGTATCTGGAAAAGATGATCCAGCGCGCGCGCCATGTCGAAGTGCAGCTTCTGGGCGACACGCATGGCAATCTGTATCACCTGTATGAACGCGACTGCACTGTGCAGCGCCGCAACCAGAAAGTGGTTGAACGTGCCCCTGCGCCCTATCTGACACCGGAACAGCGCGCCGAGATTTGCGAACTGGGCCTGAAGATCGGGCGTGCCGTGGGCTATCAGAACGCGGGCACTGTCGAATTCCTGATGGATATGGACGAGGGCAAGTTCTACTTCATCGAAGTGAACCCCCGCGTGCAGGTAGAACATACCGTCACCGAAGAAGTCACCGGCATTGACATCGTAAAGGCGCAGATCCGCGTGGCCGAAGGGGCAACCCTGTCAGATGCCACCGGCACGCCCAGCCAGGGCGATGTCACCTTGTCGGGCCACGCCCTGCAATGCCGCATCACGACCGAAGATCCGCTGAACAATTTCATCCCCGATTACGGCCGCCTGACTGCTTACCGCAGCGCCACAGGCATGGGCATTCGTCTGGACGGGGGCACCGCCTATGCGGGGGGCGTGATTACGCGCTACTATGATTCGCTTCTGGTCAAGGTGACAGCATGGGCCGCAACGCCAGAGGAATCGATTGCGCGGATGGACCGCGCCCTGCGCGAATTCCGCATTCGCGGCGTCAGCACCAATATCGATTTTGTCATCAACCTGCTGAAACATCAGACATTTCTGGATTACAGCTATACGACGAAATTCATCGACACGACGGATGACCTGTTCCAGTTCCGCAAACGGCAGGACCGCGCGACGAAGATTCTGACCTATATTGCCGATATCACCGTGAACGGTCACCCCGAAACCGCCGGGCGCGCCACCCCGCCAGCCGGGATCAAGACCCCGACCGCGCCAAAGGTGTCCGTCCAGCAGCCCCCGCGCGGCGCGAAACAAATTCTGGATGAACAGGGACCGCAGGCCGTGGCGGACTGGATGGCCGCTGAAAAGCGGCTATTGCTGACCGACACAACCATGCGCGATGCGCACCAGTCGCTTCTGGCCACACGCATGCGGTCCATCGACATGATCCGCGTGGCACCTGCCTATGCGCATATGCTGCCGCAATTGTTCAGCATGGAATGCTGGGGCGGGGCCACGTTCGATGTGGCCTACCGCTTCTTGCAGGAATGCCCATGGCAGCGCCTGCGCGATCTGCGCGCGCGCATGCCCAACCTGATGACGCAAATGTTGCTGCGGGCCTCTAACGGGGTGGGTTACACCAACTATCCCGACAATGTTGTGCAGTTCTTTGTGAAACAGGCCGCCGAAACCGGGGTTGATGTGTTCCGCGTATTTGACAGCCTGAACTGGGTTGAAAACATGCGCGTCGCCATGGATGCCGTGTTGGAGGCAAACAAGCTTTGCGAAGGGACACTTTGCTATACCGGTGACATTCTGAACCCCGACCGCGCGAAATATGACCTGAAATATTATGTCCGCATGGGGCAGGATCTGAAGGCGGCAGGCGCGCATGTTCTGGGCCTGAAGGACATGGCCGGGTTGCTGAAACCTGCGTCGGCGCGGGTACTGATCAAGGCACTGAAGGAAGACGTGGGCCTGCCCATCCATTTCCATACCCATGACACGGGCGGCATTGCCGGGGCCACGATTCTGGCTGCCGCCGAAGCGGGGGTTGATGCCGCAGATGCCGCGATGGATGCGTTTTCAGGCAATACCAGCCAACCAACACTGGGGTCCATTGTCGAGGCGCTGCGTTTCACCGATCGCGACACTGGCCTTGATATGGGCGCGATCCGCAAGATTTCCGATTACTGGGAGGAAGTGCGCACGCATTACGCCGCGTTCGAATCCGCGCAGCAGGCCCCCAGTTCGGAAGTGTATCTGCACGAAATGCCCGGCGGGCAGTTCACCAACCTGAAAGCGCAGGCCCGGTCCATGGGGCTGGAAGACCGCTGGCCGGAAGTCGCGCGCACCTATGCCGATGTGAACATGATGTTCGGCGATATCGTCAAGGTTACCCCCTCGTCCAAGGTGGTGGGCGACATGGCGCTGATGATGGTGTCACAAGGGCTGACGCGCGCCGATGTCGAAAACCCCGAACGCGATGTCAGTTTCCCCGAATCGGTCATCGACATGCTGCGCGGCAATCTGGGCCAACCGCCCGGTGGCTGGCCGGAAGGGATACTGCGCAAGGTTCTGAAGGACGAATCCCCTCTGACTGAACGGCCGGGTGCGCGCCTGCCCCCTGTTGATCTGGAAGCCACCCGCGCGGACCTCAGCAAGGAACTGGAAGGGTTTACCGTCGATGACGAGGATCTGAACGGCTATCTGATGTATCCGAAGGTGTTTCTGGATTACATGGGCCGCCACCGCATTTACGGGCCCGTGCGCACCCTGCCCACGCAGACCTTCTTCTACGGTATGGAACCGGGCGAAGAGATTTCAGCGGAAATTGCACCGGGCAAGACGCTTGAAATCCGCGTTGTTGCTGTGGGTGAAACCGGCGATGATGGCGATGTGAAGGTGTTTTTCGAACTGAACGGCCAACCGCGCACCATTCGCGTGGCCAACCGCGAAGTGAAGGCCAAGACCGCGCAGCGCGCCAAGGCAGATATCGCCAACCCCGCCCATGTGGGCGCCCCCATGCCCGGCGCGGTCGCATCTGTTGCGGTCAATCCGGGCCAGAAGGTGAAGGCGGGCGATCTGCTGCTGACAATCGAGGCCATGAAAATGGAAACCGGCATGCATGCAGACCGCGATGCGGTGGTCAAATCCGTGCATGTTCAGGCAGGCACCCAGATCGAAGCGAAGGATCTGCTGATCGAGTTTGAGGACTGAGCGCCTGCACAAGAGCGGCGCAAAAGGCCACGGACGGCGCGGGAGCAGTTGATTCCCGCGCCGATTTCCCCCAAACCGTTGCAAAAGCTTCGGGACAGGATCAGATGACCAGAATCGATACCACCTTCGCCGCCCTGAAATCCGAGCGCCGCAAGGCCTTTGTCGCCTATATCATGGCGGGTGACCCCGACCTTGAAACCTCGCTTTCCATTATGCAGGGGCTTCCCGGTGCCGGGGTCGATGTCATTGAACTGGGCGTGCCCTTCACTGACCCTATGGCGGACGGTCCCACCATCCAGCTTGCAGGGCAGCGCGCGCTTGATGGCGGGCAGACCCTGGACAAGACGCTGGACATGGTGCGGCGTTTCAGGGCCGGAAATGACACCACCCCGATTGTGCTGATGGGCTATTACAACCCGATCTACAGCATGGGTGTCGCGCATTTTCTGGAAAAGGCCACGGATGCTGGCATTGACGGGCTGATCGTGGTTGACCTGCCCCCGGAAGAAGACAGCGAATTATGCCTGCCTGCACAGGCGGCAGGGCTGAATTTCATACGCCTTGCCACCCCCACAACCGATGACCGCCGCCTGCCCAAGGTTTTGCAGAACACATCCGGTTTCGTTTATTACGTGTCCATCACCGGGATCACCGGTGCGGCGGCGGCACAGGCCGCGCAGGTCGGACCAGAGGTTGCGCGCATCAAGGCGCAGACAGACCTGCCCGTGATCGTCGGTTTCGGCATATCAACCCCGCAGACTGCACAGGACATCGCCAGCGTGGCCGATGGCTGCGTCGTGGGGTCCGCGATCGTCAAGGAAATTGCATCCGGCAAACCAGTGGCGGATGTGCTGGATTATGTGCGCGCGCTGGCAGACGGGGCGCATCAGGGATAAGCAGCGCCTTCCGACCCGGCGATTTCCAATACAAAAAGCCGCGTCCTTTCGGGCGCGGCTTATGTCTTTTCACAGCTTGAAGCCCTGAATTACCGCGCCGCGATCTGCATACCTGCTGCAGGTTCCCCCAGAACAACCACCCACCACAGCTTGCCATTACCGTCCTGATGCCAGCCCACACCGACATCACGGGCGCGACGGTCCAGAATCACGGCGCGGGTTTCGGCTTCCGACATCCATGCAGTGACGGTTTCTATCTCCGTCTCGAAGGTTTCTGAAACCATCTCACCGACGAAAGACCCCCTATACCCGGCGCGCTGTGCGCGCTGCATCGGGCTGGATCCGTCCGAGCCCCAATGCCAGGGGCGGCTTTGGAACGACATATCCTGCGCATGGGTCGCTGCGGCGCTGGCCAGTTCGGCATTGCCCTGAAGCGGCGCCAGACCATGTTGCGCACGCATTGTATTCAGACCGTCCTGCATGCGCTGTCGCACGCGCGGCGCGTCATTGGAACTGATCCTGTAGACAGCCGGAACCGGCTTGCCGTCCGGTCCCATACGCATGGCGACAGGCGAAACATCACAGGCTGCAAGAAACAACGCACCAAGCAGGGAAATAGCAATTGACCGAAACATATCCAGATTCATCCTTATCGCGACAGGCTGTCTCCATATCCCTTACGCCTTGGGTTTTCAAACACAACTCGGCGTGATCACCCGGACTTTGGCAGTTATGCAACTATCAGCGTCGGGACATGTATATGCTACGCGATAGCAGAAGTGAAATGCGGCCCGAAAGTGTTGCGAATTTGACGATTTTTGCAAATTCCTGCACAGGACATGACATCTCTGCGTTGCGTTCGTCGCTAGAAAGTGATTTTACCACAGCTACGACATTTCGTCTTGGGTGCCTGCGCCTGATGAATGGGTTGCAGGTAAATACTGGAGGTTACTATGAAAAAGATCGCACTCGCAGCAGCATTGTCCATGGCTGCCACTTCGGCTTTTGCCGGTGGCATGGGCGGCAAATACGCCGAACCGGTTGTTGAACCGGCAGTTATCGTTGAAGACACCAAGTCTTCTTCGGCTGGCATCATCGTTCCGCTGATGCTGCTTCTGGTTGTGGCTGCTGCTGTTGCCGCAAAATAATATACGAAACTCCGGTTTCGTGGAAATGGCGGGCCTTGTGCCCGCCATTTTTCTTTTCTGAAGACACGCGCGGCACGGTTCCGCCGCAAAATGTGAAAGATGCCGGAAAAACCGGACTCCCGGTTTTGCATTTCCGCCCGGAAAACAATGGCAATGCGCCGTGATTGTCAGGTCCAGCCAGACAGATTGGCGGCAATTACCTGAACCAATGCATCAATATGCGCAGCATCATCATTCAGACAGGGAATATAGGTAAACTGCTCACCGCCCGCATGCTCAAAACTCTCGCGGATTTCCTCGTTGATTTCTTCCAGCGTTTCGATGCAATCCGCCGAAAATGCAGGCGCCACCACTGCCAGCCGCCTGACGCCCTGTCGCGCCAGTTCAGCAACATGTTCCACCGTGTAGGGGCGCAACCATTCTTCGGTGCCGAAAACCGACTGGAATGATGTCTGTATCTTGTCCTTCTCCCAGCCCAGCGCCTCGCGCAGCAGGCGCGTGGTTTTCTGGCACTGGCAATGATAGGGATCGCCTTCCATCAGATAGCGCTTTGGCATGCCATGATAGGACGCCACCAGCACTTCCGGCTTTTCATCCATCGCATCATAGCTGCGCTGCACAGACTGCGCCAAAGCATCAATATAGGCGGGATGGTCGAAATAGGGCGCAACCGTGCGCGCCGCCGGTTGCCATTTCTGATCCATCAGGGCGCGAAAGAACTGGTCACAGGCCGTGCCCGATGTCGCGCCCGCATATTGGGGGTAAAGCGGGAAGAACAAAATCTTCTCGCAGCCCGCCCTGACCATTTCTTCAACTTTGGACCGGGTGGACGGGTTGCCATAGCGCATGCAGAAATCCACCATGACAGTGTCGCCAAACTGCGCGGCGATTGCCTTTGCAATGCCCGCTGTCTGGTCCTTGGTGATGGTCATCAACGGGCTTTCGCCCTTGTCGTGGTTCCAGATGGATTTGTAATTCGCCCCCGACGTAAAAGGCCGCTTCGTCAGGATGATCAGTTGCAGAAGCGGCTGCCATTTCCATGCCGGGTAATCGATCACACGCTTATCGGACAGGAATTCATTCAGGTAACGCCGCATAGACCAGTAATCATAATTATCCGGCGTTCCCAGATTGGCCAGCAACACACCGATTCTGGCCTGCGCCACAGGGGGATGGTCTGCATCGGCATGGGCCAGACGCCCCTGCCCGGGATGGTCCATATGAACGGGGCAGCCGCCCGCTGTTGACTGTGGCTTTGCATCAAGCATGGCAGGGTCTTTCATTCCGCTATGTCCCCGCGTGACATAGCTGTTTTTCTTTGGGAATCAATCATTGCCGGGGATTTTCACCTGATCGGGCAGCGGCGTTTCCACACTACCAAGCGCATCTGCCAGCGCAACCTTGGCGGAACCCGGCCGCAAGGGGCGCGGCTGGCTGGCATCCGGCGCCCATCCTGTCAGGAAAATAAGTTCAAACGTGGCCATGATCCGCCCAGCATTGTCACTGTAATGCGCGGCATAGGTTTGCTCCGTGCGTCGAAACAGCGCAGGAGGGGTGAAGCTGCGGCGGCGCGCGGCCAGCGCGTTGCGTTCACCCATCGCGCGCAGGTCATCAAACAAGCGCTGTATCGTCCCGTATGCCACCGACTGGGTCAGCGAATCTGCCACAGGCAAGGCCAGTCCCGCGCGCTGTAACAATGCGCCAAGGTCACGGATTTCGGCCATAGGCAACACCCGCGGCGACAACCCGCCTGTCAGGTCCGATTCTGCCTGCGCAAGGGCGCTGCGCAATTCCTTCAGGGTCTGACCACCAAGCAGAACCCCCAGAAACAACCCGTCGGGCCGCAAGGCACGCCGCGCCTGCACCAACTGGCCCACCGGGTCCGATGACCAGTGCAGCGCCATGACATGAACTACCAGATCATGTGCCCCTTCCTGCAGGTCCAGCACGGGATCATCGGCAACCACGCGCGCATCTGGCAGGAAATCCGCCCAAAGCTGCGGTAAACCTGTCACGATGGCCGGCGAATTAAACGATCTGTTAACCATACTCAGGCGAAACTGAAACTCCTCCTGCGCGATCTGGTGCAGAAAGGGGGGCTGCCGGGTGTCATTCACGCGCGCACGATTGCGAAGCAGCGCGGCGCGGTCGGTCAGCTCTGGCGGGGTGCGGGTCATGCAAGGGCTTTCTGGTCATATCTACGCCCCTTCATGTAGGAGAGTTCGCTTGGAAAGGCAAAACACCTTGCAGCGCGTGCGCGCCACCGGCAGAACCCTTGGCAGGCGCATCCTGCACGCGATCTATCCGCCACAATGCATGACATGCGACACCCTGGTCGAGGAACCGGGCGCGCTATGCCCCGTCTGCTGGCGCGAAACCGGTTTCATTTTCGGATCATGCTGCGACCTGTGCGGCACCCCCCTGCCCGGCGATGTGACCGACCAGATAAGCGCCATCTGCGATGACTGCCTGACAATTGCCCGCCCATGGGAGCAGGGGCGCGCCGTCATGGTTTACGGTGACAAGGCAAGGCAGATACTGCTTGGCCTGAAATATCATGACCGGCTGGACCATGCGCCGGTTGCGGCAAAATGGATGTCGCGGGCCGCGCAACCGCTGTTGCAACCCGACATGCTGGTGGCCCCTGTTCCCCTGCACTGGTTGCGCCTGCTGAAGCGGCGCTACAATCAGGCCGCGGTTCTGTCATCTGCGCTGGCGGGAAACCTGCGGCTTGAGCATTGCCCGGACCTGCTGAACCGCGCGCGCTATACCGGCACGCAGGACGGGCGCGGGCGCATGGGGCGGTTCGCCAATGTCGAAGGGGCATTCCGCCCAAACCCACGGCAGGCCCGGCGCATTTCCGGGCGTCATATCCTGCTGGTCGATGATGTGATGACAGCAGGGGCGACATTTGCCGCTGCAACCGATACACTGCTTGCATGCGGTGCTACGTCTGTTCGTGTCATCGCATTGGCGCGCGTTGCACATGCGGAATGATCGGCTATAGTGCGGCGCAACCCGGAAACGCAGGACGCCAGCAATGCAACCGATTGAAATCTATACCACGCCGCTTTGCGGATTTTGCCATTCTGCAAAACGCTTGCTGGGTGCCAAAGGTGCCAGCTTTACAGAAATCGACCTGAGCCGCACACCCGACCGCCGCGCAGAAATGCTGAAACGTGCAGGCGGGCGCCATACTGTGCCGCAAATCTTCATCGGGACAACCCATGTCGGCGGTTGCGATGAGTTATATGCGCTGGATCGTGCGGGCAAACTTGATTCCCTGTTGAAGGACTAACAGCATGGGACTGCGCGCGGCACTTCTGCAACTGAATTCCAGCGACGACCCTGCTGCGAATCTGCCAGTGACGCTGCAATATCTGCGCGAAGCCGCCGCAGGGGGCGCGCGTCTCGCCCTGACACCGGAAGTGACAAATTGCGTGTCATCTTCGCGCGCGCAACAGGACCGCGTGTTACAGCATGAGGACAGCGACCAGACCCTTGCCGCCCTGCGCGATGCGGCGCGCAACCTGGGGATCTGGGTGCATGTCGGATCTCTGGCGCTGAAAACGCAGGACAAGGACGGGCGCTTCGCGAACCGGTCTTTCATGATTGGTCCCGACGGGGCAATCATCGCGCGTTATGACAAGATACATATGTTCGATGTGCAGGTATCGGAAACCGAATCCTACCGCGAGTCAGCAGGCTTTCGCCCCGGTTCAGCATTGGTTACGGCAAATACGGACCTTGCCTGTATCGGGCTGAGTGTTTGCTATGATCTGCGGTTTGCCTATCTTTACCGGGCGCTGGCACAGGCCGGCGCGGAAATTCTGACGGTGCCTGCGGCCTTCAGTCCGGTGACGGGTGCGGCGCATTGGGAAATATTGCTGCGGGCGCGGGCTATTGAGACCGGCTGTTTCGTGCTGGCCCCGGCGCAGACAGGACAGCATCCGGCCGATCATGGCCAGCCGCGCCGGACTTACGGGCATTCCATGGCCATCGCCCCCTGGGGGGAGGTGCTGCTGGATATGGGCACCGGACCGGGCGTCGGATTTGTCACCATCGACCTTGACCGGATCCTGGCCGCACGCAACCGCATCCCATCACTGTTTCATGACCGCCCCTTTGAAAAGCACACCCAGCCATGAGCACCACACCGCGTCCCGATCTGGCCAATGCCCTGATCAGCGAATTGCTGATGGCCGACCAGCTGGCGCGCAACCGCCTGTCCAAAGTATTGCCAAAGGGAATGGAATTGTCCCATTTCGGGGTACTGAACCTGCTGGCCCGGCAACAGGCAGAACGCAGCCCAGCAGAACTGGCGCGCGCGTTTCATGTCACACGCGGTGCCATGACCAACACATTGAGCAAACTTGAATGGGCGGGCTATGTGCATATCCGGCCAGACTGGGACGACGCGCGGCGCAAGATGGTTGCCATCAGCCCCGCAGGGCGGGCGGCGCGCGATGCAGCCCTTGCCGCGATCACCCCGCTGATTGACGATATCGCCAGAACATTGGGCGAAGACCGCGTCCGCCAGACCGTCCCGGTCCTGCGCGAATTGCGATTGCGGCTTGAATCATGATTGTGCAGCAGGCAGCAATGCTTCACCGCCCGGCGCGCTATGCTGATGCGCAGGAAAAAGGGTCTTTGTATCGTGGCTGACGACATCGCGCATCTGCTGAACCGCATCGCGCAGCAGGACAAAAACGCGCTGCGGACCCTGTATCAACAGACCGCGCCGAAACTGATGGGCATTTTCATGCGTATGTTGGGCAACAGGCCAGATGCTGAAGATGCGCTGCAGGATGTCATGATAAAGATATGGAACCGCGCGTCGGCCTTTGATCCTGAAAAAGGAACCGGAATGGGCTGGATAGGTGCCATTGCACGAAATCATGCGCTTGACCGCCTGCGGTCCGCGCGCCCCGCACGGTTGCGGATGCAGCCTGCGGGCCATGGTGGCGATGAACATGACGATCCCATCGCCCGCCTGCCGGACCCGTCCCCCGACGCCGCCACCCGGACACTCGCCCGTGCAGAAATGATGCGCGTGGTTACCTGCATCAAGGAACTGCCCGCAGACCGCGCCAGTGCAGTGCAAGGGGCGTATCTGCAGGGGCTAAGTTATCAGGAGCTTGCAAGCAGGTTCGATGTGCCGCTGAACACCATGCGCACATGGTTGCGGCGGGCCCTGATCAGCCTGAAGGAGTGTCTGGACAAATGAGCCAACAGACCGACGACACCCCGCCCCCTGATGACGTGCTGGCCGCTGAATATGTCCTTGGCCTGCTGGAAGGCGATGACTGGCAGGCCGCCAAGGACCGCGCCGCCATTGACGGCGCGTTTGCGGCGCGCGTCCAGGCATGGGAAACCCGCCTGGCCCCCCTGAATGACCTGTATGACGATGCCCCGGCCCCCGACCTGATGCCGCAGATCGAAGCGCAGCTTTTCCCGGCCGCACCCGGGCGCAAACGCAGATCATGGCTGTGGGGCCTGCTGTCGGGCACCGCAGTTGCGGCAGCATTCGGTGTGGCGCTTCTGGTCTGGGACATTGCCGCCCCGCCATCCGGCCCCACGCTGCAGGCAGAACTGGTCGCAGAGGACCGCGAACTGGTGTTGCAGGCGCGCTTTGACATGGCCAGCGCAGAATTGCGCGTGTCCCTGCGTGGGCAGGGTGCAGGTGCAGATCTGGATTATGAATTATGGGTCATCGATGAAACGGAAATTCCGCGCTCGCTCGGAGTATTGCGCGATGGGGAACTGACCATTCCTGCCGAACTGGCGCAGGGGCAGGTTCTTGCCCTCAGTCTGGAACCTGCAGGCGGTTCGCCCACAGGTTTGCCTACAGGTGATGTGCTGGCCGTTGCGGAACTGACCGAAAGCTGACCCGTCCGAATTTCATTACCCGGCGCTGAAACTTTCATTCCCGACCACCCGTTCACTGTACATGGGACACGCGCAACAAGGCGCTGTCCCGCGTATCAACCGGGAGTGAATCATGAAGAAGTTTGCAATACTGGCCCTGATGGCCCTTACCGCCCCTGTCGCGATGTCACCTGCCATGGCGTCAGACAATCCCATGGTCGGCGGCGCGCCGATGCTGACAACGCGCAACATCGTTGAAAATGCAGTGAATTCTGCGGATCACACGACACTGGTCGCCGCGGTGCAGGCCGCAGACCTGGCCGATGCGCTGCAAGGCCCCGGTCCCTTTACGGTATTTGCCCCTGTGAACGCTGCATTTGATGCGCTTCCGGCAGGGACCGTGGACACCCTGCTGCAGCCCGAAAACAAGGAAACATTGCAGCGCGTGCTGACATCGCATGTTGTGGCGGGAAACCTTGGGGGGGCCGAACTGATGCGGCGCGCACGCGCCAGCAGCGATGGGTTTGTTCATATGGAAACGCTGTCAGGGGCACCCCTCAGCGCACAGCTTCGGGGGCGAACCCTATGGGTTTATGACCAGTCCGGTAATGCAGGGCGGATAACGATTTCCGACGTCAACCAGTCGAACGGCGTGATCCATGTCGTCGACACGGTCCTGCTGCCGCGCTGACCACCCTGAAGGGGAAGGGCGGCTTGCCTTCATGGGCCGCCCTTCCTTGTTATTCAATAGTTTTCAATGCCCTGATTTGCGCAGGCGCGACGCCGATTCATGGATCGCCTTGTATTGCCCGCCGGGGCGGTGAACCCACAGATAGGACGGCAAAATCGCGTCCATCGGCGTGGGTGTTATACCAAGTGCATCCAAGCCCTGTGCCGCATCATCAACCAGATTGTCGCGCTGCAGACTGCGCACCTGATCGCGCGTCAGAACTGTGTTTCTGAACAGCCCCAGCGACGCGATCTGCGCAAAATCCAACACCGCCCCCATCATTCTGCCCACAAAAAACGGCACATTCACGATAATCCGGTTCCGCCGGATTTCTGCCAGCATGGCCTGCATCAAGTCGCGGAATGTTGCGCTGTCCGGGCCGCCCAGTTCATACACGCCGGGCGCAATATCGCTGGTCAATGCGGTTTCGGCGGCCTTGGCGACATCATCGACGAAAACCGGCTGAAAGCGGGTATCCGCCCCGACAACAGGCAGGAAGGGCGAAAACCGGGTCATGGCCGCGAAACGGTTGAAGAACTGGTCCTCTACGCCGAAAATGATCGATGGGCGCAGGATGACGGCATCGGGGAAATGCTGGATAACCTGCGCTTCGCCTTCGGCCTTGCTGCGTTGATACTGGCTGTCTGACTGCGCATCCGCCCCGATAGCAGAAATATGCACCAGCCGCGCAACCTGCAGTTCCGCCGCGATACGCGCCACCCGTCCCGCACCTTCGGCCTGAACCGCGTCAAAACGGTTGCGCCCGTATTCGCCCAGAATGCCCACGCAATTCACCACAGCATCCGCGCCCTGCATGACCGCGCGCACTGATGCGTCATCGCGTATATTGCAGAAGACCGGTTCCACCTGCCCCACGGCACCGTAAGGTCTGACATGCAACGCCTGATTTGGCCTGCGCACTGCCACGCGCACGCGCCAGCCCGCCTTCGCCATGCGCCGCGCAATATATCGCCCGACAAAGCCGGACCCGCCAAAAATGGTAACAAGCTGCGTCATACTGCGCCCTCCGCCTGCGGTTCAATACCCGTGGGTTTCATGCCCGCATCAATAGCCCTGCACCGTGCGCACGACAAGCCCGAACGGTTTTTTTCATGTGCGGCACATTTCCTGCATTTCCCCCGTTGACAGCGAAAGCGCCGCGCCATAAACACCCCCTCACGCAACCTGCCCAGGTGGCGGAACTGGTAGACGCGCTAGCTTCAGGTGCTAGTGCCCGTAAGGGCGTGGAGGTTCGAGTCCTCTCCTGGGCACCATGCGGAACTGCAAAAAAGCCGTGTTAAGTCAATGACTTGCACGGCTTTTTTAATGCGCTGCATCAAGTCTGGATTCTGCACTGGCGCATTGGCCGCCCGCTTGCGCATGACATGCAGGTAGCGCTACATCTGTCTGATATAAAACGATTTATGGCGCATCACTGTCGCGCATATTCAGGTTGAGTCATAGTATCGGGCGGGCATCCGAAAACCCGCACATGCCCAAAAGCATCAGGCCGCCCGAAGGCGGCCTGCGTTGTCCGGCGTGCGCGGCGGGATTACTCCGCGTCGCGCACAGTCATACGACCGTCCTCCCAGTCGCCGGACAAAATTTCACCTGTGGCATAGCGCAAGGTTCCCTGACCGTGACGCTGGCCATCGCGGAATTCTCCTTCATAGACATCGCCGGTGTCATAGGTGGCAATGCCCTGCCCCTCGATCCGGCCTGCGGACCAGTCCCCTTCATAGCTGAAACCGTCAGCCAGTTCGATTCGGCCCTGCCCGTCGCGCGCGCCTTCCGAAAAACTGCCGACATAGACAGAACCGTCAGGATAGGTCATTTCACCCTGACCGTGCAATTCGCCGCCCGCAAAACGCCCGCGATAGACACGCCCGTCGGCGAAGGTCATCACCCCCTCCCCCTCGGACAGGCCGCGCTGGAACTGGCCTTCATATTCGGACCCGTCAGCAAACACCGCACGCCCCTGACCATGGAACAATCCTTCGGACCATTCGCCGTCATAGCTGGAGCCGTCGCCATAGGTGATTTCCCCCTGCCCGTCCGGCAGTCCGTTGCGGAACTGCCCTTCATAGACAGACCCGTCGGGCTGCGCCAGCCGGCCAGTCCCTTCGATCCGGCCCGCGACCCAGGTGCCTTCGTATAAATAACCGTCAGGCCCTGTCAGCCGCCCTTCGCCTTCGCGCTGGTCATTGACGAACTGCCCTTCAAACACCAGCCCGTCCGCCTGTTCAACACGCGCTGCGCCATGGCGCAAACCGTCGCGGAATTCGCCGGTATGCACATCGCCGCCGGGCTGGGTCAGCACCCCGTCGCCCGCAAGCTGCCCTTCGGACCAGCCCCCGGTGTAAACCAGCCCGTCAGGGCGTGTCAGCGTTCCGGTGCCATGGCGCTGATCCGACAGCATGCCCCCCTCATAGGTGGCCCCGTCGGGATAGGTGATGCGCCCCTGACCCTGCCGTTGCCCGTCTGCCCAGTCCCCGTCATAGCGGTAACCATCAGGCCGGTTCAGAACGCCTGTGCCATGCGGCTGGCCCGCCACGAATTCGCCTTCATAGACCGAGGCATTGGCGAATACGCGGGTTCCCTGCCCTTCGATGGCACCGTCCAGCCAGTTCCCTTCATAGGTGGACCCGTCCGCGAATGTCATTTTGCCAGTGCCATGCGGGCGGCCCGCGCTGAATTCCCCTTCATAGACCGCACCAGAGGGGTAGCGCGCGACGCCCTGACCACTGATTTCGCCGTCAACCCAGTCGCCGCTGTATTCAAACCCGTTGGGCAGGCGGTAAGTGCCCTGCCCATGCTGCAGCCCGTCGCGGAATTCGCCTTCATATATGCCGCCATCTTCATACTGGCGGGTCATGACCCCATCCACCTGGGCCATGGCGGGAAGTGCAAGGGCCAATCCACAGGCAACTGCAAAAGCGGGCACAGTAACCATTCTGAAGGCCATAACGCATTCTCCCTGTCTGTTCATTGTGCCAGAGCCTAGTCAGGGGCATTCAGGCTGGCAAGAGCTTTCCTTTGCCCTTGCCCCCCTTTCCTTGGGCGAACAACATGGTATGTGATGCCAAATATCAGCTTCCGGGACGATTTCATGACAGACCGCTTTCGCCTGACGCTTGGGCAACTGAACCCGGTTCTAGGGGATATTGCCGGGAACGCCGCGCGTGCGCGTAACGCATGGGAACAGGCACGCGATGCAGGCGCGGATATGCTGGCGCTGCCGGAAATGTTCCTGTCGGGCTATCAGACCCAAGATCTGGTCTGGCGACCGGCTTTTCAGGCTGATCTGCGTGCCGCACTGGACAAGCTGGCGCAGGATTGCGCTGATGGTCCGCTGATGGGAATCGGCGTGCCGCTGGTTCAGGACCGGGCGCTGTACAATTGCTGGGCGGTCCTTGGCGGCGGGGCAATCCGTGCCACGATCCGTAAGCACCATCTGCCCAATACAAGCGTATTCGACGAAAAGCGCCTGTTCGCATCGGGCGACATTTCCGGCCCCTATGTTGCGGGACCGCTGCGCATCGGCACACCCATCTGCGAAGATGCGTGGTTTGATGACGTGGCAGAGGCGCTGGCAGAATCAGGGGCGGAGCTGTTGCTGGTGCCCAACGGGTCGCCCTATGCGCGGGACCGCTATGACACACGGCTGGCCCATATGGTGGCGCGTGTCACGGAAACCGGCCTGCCGCTGATCTATCTGAACCTTGTGGGCGGACAGGATGATCAGGTCTTTGACGGGGCCAGTTTTGTCCTGAATCCGGGCGGGAAACTGGCGCTGCAACTGCCCGCACATGACGAAGCCATCGCCACGCTGGATTTCACCCGCACCCCCGACGGGTGGCGCGCGGAACCCGGTCCGCTGGCGCATCTGCCTGATGCGCTGGAACAGGACTACCGCACCATGGTCGTGGGGCTGCGCGACTATCTGGGTAAATCGGGGTTTGCGAAGGTGGTTCTGGGCCTGTCGGGTGGCATTGATTCGGCGCTGGTCACGACCATCGCCGCAGACGCGATCGGCGCGCAGAACGTGCATTGCATCATGCTGCCATCGGAATACACATCCGGGCATTCGCTGGAAGATGCCGCCGAACTGGCGCGCAGCCTTGGGGCACATCTGGACGAGGTGGGCATAGAAGGCCCGCGCGCCGCGCTGACAGCCGCCCTTGCGCCGCTTTTTGCGGGCCGTGACCCCGACGTTACGGAAGAAAACCTGCAATCGCGCTTGCGCGGAACAATTCTGATGGCGGTGTCCAACAAGACCGGGGCGCTGTTGCTAACAACTGGCAACAAATCCGAACTGGCCGTCGGCTATGCCACGATCTATGGCGACATGAATGGCGGCTATAACCCGATCAAGGACATGTATAAATCCCGCGTCTTTGACACCTGCCGCTGGCGCAACGCCAATTTCCGCGACTGGATGAAAGGGCCCGAGGGGCAGGCCATTCCGGCGCGCATCATCGACAAACCCCCGTCAGCGGAACTGCGCGAGGATCAGCGCGATGATGACAGCTTGCCGCCCTATGATGTGCTGGATGCCATTCTGGAGGGGCTGATCGACAATGACCTGCCTGTGGCCGATCTGGTGGCGCAGGGGTTTGATCGCGACACGGTCAAGCGGGTGGAACACCTGATCTATATCTCGGAATGGAAGCGGTATCAGGCCGCCCCCGGCCCCCGGCTTGGCAACCGCGCCTTGTGGCTGGACCGGCGCTATCCGATGGTCAATCGCTGGCGTGACAACAGCTAGGGTGGTGATCAGATCAGGGGTAAGATTCTTTCTGGAGTGAGACGGATATTCGCGCACCAAGCCCGCGCACCAAGCCCGCGCCACAGGTCTGGCCGGGGTCTGCGGGTCCAGCGTTATAGAAGTTCACTTTATGCAGGCGGCACAATCCTGACATGCAGGGACTAAATCAGCGCCAGCAAAACCGGCAGGCCGCGGGACGGCCAGACCTGTGGCGTGGGCCAGCCTGCGGCCGTTGTCCCGCGCCTTGATCTGCCCCAACGCCTGTTTCACGCCAGCCCCCGGAAAACACGCCCTGTCGACCTGACCCGCCCCGGCGTTCACGCAACTGTAGCTTTCCCTTGCCACATGCAGCCGGTAAAATGCGCAGGATGTCACCGGGGTGCAGGTTTTGGACTGTGGAAATCACACGCCATGGTGTATAGATGCGCCATGTCGCCAAACAGGCGCATCCCGGTAACCTGACACAAGATCAGGCCGGAACAATGGCAAAGAGGGCAGAATGCGAAGCAGTCGTTTATTTCGGTTTGGTATGGGTGTGGTTCTGACTGTCGGCCTTGCGGCCTGTCTGGATGGCACTGGTGGCGACAACGCCCGCAGCGATGGCGGTGCTGGCCGGACGGCCCAAACCGCGGAACGCGATATCGAGGCGCCCAATGTCTTTTCAAAACGCGATGCAGGGCTTTGGGATGGCCGCCCGTCGCTTGGCGGGGTCTGGGTTGCCCATCCCGATGTGCGCGACCCCGAGCGCGTGATCATCCGCAATACCGAAAACGGGCAGGAAACCATCGGCGCGCTGTTCCGGCGCGAACGCATGAATCCGGGGCCTGTGTTTCAGGTCTCTGCCGATGCAGCCGCAGCCGTGGCCATGCTGGCCGGTGCGCCCACACGGATTGAAGTTATCGCACTGCGCAGCGAGGAAATCGCCGTAACCGCAGGCAGCACTGACGCAATGCAAGCCGCAGATGCCGCACCCGGACCGCCCCCCCCTGCCCCGGCAAGCACCCCGGAACCAATGGCCACAGCCGCGGTCGCACCGGACATCGCTGACACAGGCACGCCTATCGCGTTGCCCCCCGAAGATGTGGCGCAGCCGCGCCGTGGGCTGTTCTCGCGCATTTTCAGGCGCGATGCCCAGCCAGACACAGTGACAGACGGTGTGGACACCACTGCCCTTGCCGACAGCGCGCCCATGCCTGCGCCGGTCAGTGCAGCGCCGGTCATGCCAGCCCCACAGGCGCCACCAGCACAATCCGCGCTGGACCGTCCCTATATCCAGCTTGGCATTTTCAGTGTCGAGGCCAATGCCCGGCGCGCACAGGAAATGGCCAGCGCAGCCGGACTGTCCGCGCGCGTCCACGCCGGAAGCACGCAGGGCAATGCGTTCTGGCGGGTCACGGCTGGCCCGGCAGCCACATCGCAGGAACGCCAACAGCTACTTGAACAAGTCAAAGGCTTGGGGTTCAATGACGCATACGCCGTGCGCCGCTAAACCGGGCATGATGATAATGACGAACAGCCTGCCTTGCGCCTGTGCAGACATGGACAAGACAGATTGACAGCAAGCAGGAACGACATGATGCGCAACTTCCTTCGCACCCATCTTCTTGGCCTTGCCTGCGCAGGGCTTGGTCTGACAGGTCACGGTATGCAGGCCGTGGCGCAAACCGTCGCGGGGTTTGAAACCAGCGCGACATCGGCCTATGTGCGCGATCTGACCACGGGAACCGTGCTGCTGGAAAAATCGGCGGATGTGCCCCTGCCACCGGCCTCGATGTCAAAACTGATGACATTGCTGATGCTGTTCGAAGCACTGGAAGATGAACGCCTGTCGCTGGACACGACCTTCACTGTATCGCCGCGCGCCTATCAGATGGGCGGATCACGCATGTTTCTGGAACCGACCGACCGCCCCACTGCCGAAGACCTGATCCGCGGAATCGCGGTGCTGTCAGGCAATGACGCAACAGTGGTCGTCGCCGAAGGGCTGGCGGGCACCGAAGATGCCTTCGCCCAGATGGCCACGCGCCGTGCCCGCGAACTGGGAATGCGCAACACCTCTATCGCCAATGCCTCCGGCTGGCCGGACCCCAACCACCTGATGTCCAAGCGCGACCTTGCTATTCTGGCAGAGCATATCATCAACACCTATCCGCAATACTACCCCTATCTGTCGGAACCGGAATTCACCTGGAATGGCATTACACAACCCAACCGCGTGCCGCTTCTGGGGGCCGGTGTCGGGCTGGACGGGCTGAAAACCGGCTACACCTCTGCGGCGGGATATTCCCTGACCGGGTCGGTGCAGCAAGGGGAGCGGCGCATCATCTTTGCCTTTGGCGGGCTGGAAAGCGAGCGCGCCCGCGTGCAGGAAGCTGAAGCCATCATCAACTGGGCCTTTCGCCAGTTCGCACAGGTCACCATCGCCCGCGAAGACGAAGTGATCGCGCGGGCACCCGTATGGCTGGGTGCGGAAAACAGCGTCCCGCTTGTGGTCGCAAAAGAAGCGCGCATTCTGGTGCCTGCAATCGGCGCACGCAATCTGGACGCGCGCGTTGTCTATGATGGGCCGGTTCCTGCGCCTGTCGCGGCAGGGACGCAGCTTGGCGAACTGGTCGTGGATATTCCCGACATGGCACAGATGCGTATTCCGCTGGTCGCGGGCGCGGATGTGGCCGAAGGCGGGTTCACCGTGCGGGCGCAGGCGGCAGCGTCACGGCTGTTCACCAAAATTCGCGGCGCCGGACAAGAGGCCCTGAATTAGGCATGCTGCAACGCCCCGGAACCGGCATTTTCCTGACATTCGAAGGCATTGACGGGTCGGGCAAATCCACGCAGGCCCGCGCCTTGGCAACGGCCCTGCAACAGGACGGGCGCGATGTCGTGCTGACACGCGAACCCGGCGGGTCCACCGGAGCCGAAGCCATCCGCCGCCTGCTGGTCGAAGGGACCGCAGACCGCTGGTCTCCTGAAACCGAAATCCTGCTGTTCAATGCGGCGCGCCGCGACCATCTGGAAAAAACCGTCCTGCCCGCATTGTCGCGCGGGGCGATCGTCATTTCCGACCGGTTCGCCGATTCCACCCGCGTTTATCAGGGGGCCGCACGCGCCAGCCTGCGGCCCCTGGTGGACCAGTTGCATGATCTGGTCATCGGGTTTGAACCGGACATGACATTTGTCATCGACATGGACGCCAAGGCCGCATTGTCGCGCGGGCTGGCGCGCAATTCAGGCGAGGACCGGTTCGAGGATATGGGCGCGGATTTCCAGCAAGCGCTGCGCGCGGGGTTTCTGGACCTGGCGCGCATGGCCCCTGACCGCGTGCAGGTGATTGACGGCGCCCGCGACATGGCCGCAATCAGCGCCGATGTGCTGGCCATTGCACGCCGTTTCATCGACGGGCGCGCAGGATGAGTGATACCGCCGAGCTGCCCCTGCCCGACCAGCTGGACGGCGCACCGCATCCCCGCCAGACCCCGGTTCTGTTTGGCCAGCAGGCCGCAGAACGCGCCTTTTTGCAGGCCTGCAATTCCGGCAGATTGCATCATGGCTGGCTGATTTGCGGCCCGCGCGGGGTGGGCAAGGCCACGCTGGCGTGGAAACTGGCGCGCTTCCTTCTGGCCAGTCCGCTGGACGGCGGCAGCATGTTCGCCCCCGACACGCTGGACATGCCCGAAGACCACCCTACAGTCAGGCGACTGCGCGCGGGCGCGGATGGCGGGTTGCTGGTCATCCGGCGCGGACGTGACGACAAGGGAAATCTGCGCCGCGACATTACTGTGGATGTGATGCGCAAACTGCACGGCTTTTTCGGGCTTTCAGCCGCAGATGGCGGGAGGCGCGTGGTGATAGTCGATGCCGCCGATGACATGAACCCCAACGCGGCCAATGCGCTGCTGAAGGCACTGGAAGAACCGCCCGCGAATGCAACCCTGCTACTGGTCGCGCATCAGCCGTCGCGGCTGTTGCCCACGATCCGGTCGCGCTGCCGCGAATTGCGCACGCACCCGTTGCAGGGGCAGGACTTTCAAGCGGCACTTGAACAGGCGGGCATCAGCGATGCACCCCCGGCCCTTGCGGAATTGTCAGGCGGGTCGGTAGGCGCTGCGATTGCGCTGGCGCAGGGCGGTGGTGCGGACATTTATCAGCGGCTTGTCACGCTGTTTTCCGGGCTGCCACGGCTGGACCGGCAGGCCGCACTTGCCCTGGCCGACATGACCACAGGCAAAGGCAATGACGCGCGGTTTGACCTGCTGCTGACGCTCTATGATCTGTTTCTGGCGCGGCTGGCGCGGGCGGGCATTCTGGGTCCGGGGCCTGAAGCCGTTGCAGGCGAAGCCGCATTGCTGGCCCGCCTTGCGCCCCATGATGCAGCCGCGCGCGCCTATGCCGAACTGGCCCAGCGGTTGGGGGCACGCGCAAGGCATGGGCGCGCAGTCAACCTTGACCCTGCCGCGCTGGTGCTTGATATGGTCTTGCAGACCGAAACAGAGGCACGCAGGTTCCTTTGATCACACGCGCGGAGTGTTCATGCCCCAACCCCGGATCGTTGACAGCCATTGCCACCTTGATTTCCCCGAACTCTCGGCGGAACTGGATGCCGTGATTGACCGCGCGCGCGCCGCCGGTGTTACGCGCATGGTGACAATCTGCACCAAATTGCGCAACCTGCCGCAGGTTCAGACAATTGCGGAAACCTATGACGGCGTGTTTTTCGCCGCGGGCACCCACCCGATGAGCGTGGCCGATGAACCCATGGCAAGTGTCGCGGAACTGGTGGCACTGGCCGAACACCCGAAAATGGTGGGCATCGGCGAAACGGGTCTTGATTATCACTACACCGCCGACAGCAAGGACAGTCAGCAAGAAAGCCTGCGCACCCATATTGAAGCGGCACGCCAGACGCGCCTGCCACTGATCATTCACGCCCGCGATGCGGATGACGACATGGCCCGCATTCTGAGCGATGAATATCGCGCCGGTCCCTATACCTGCGTGATGCATTGTTTTTCATCCGGCGAGGGGCTGGCGCAGGCAGCGCTGGAGCTGGGGTTCTATCTGTCCATGTCGGGGATTGCGGCCTTTCCCAGAAGCGGGGCGCTGCGCGAGATTTTCACCGCCGCGCCGCTGGACCGGATTCTTGTAGAAACCGACGCGCCCTATCTGGCCCCGCCCCCCCATCGCGGCAGGCGCAATGAACCGGCATATACTGTTCATACTGCAGAAGTCGCGGCGAAGGCTTTCGGCATGACCTACGCTGATTTTGCCGCCGCGACATCGAAGAATTTTGACCGCCTGTTCTGGAAGGCTGCGTAATGGCGGAACTGCGCGTCACCATTCTGGGCTGCGGGTCATCGGGCGGGGTGCCGCGTCTGGGTGGGCATTGGGGCGATTGCGACCCGGAAAACCCGCGCAATAACCGCCGCCGCTGTTCACTGCTGCTGGAACGTATCAGCGATGCGGGGGGGCGCACGCAGGTGCTGATCGACACATCGCCCGATATGCGCGCGCAATTGCTGGATGCGGGTGTGGCGCGGCTGGATGCCGTAGTGTTCACCCACGCGCATGCCGATCATGTCCATGGCATAGATGATTTGCGACAGATTGTGTTCAACACCGGCCAGCGGCTGGCTGTCTGGGCCGATGGGGCGACACAGGACGCATTGTATTCACGCTTTGGCTATGCGTTCACGCAGCCGGTGGGTTCCCCCTATCCGCCCATTCTGGACATGCATACGATTGATGGCGCAGTTACCATCGATGGGGCGGGCGGCGCGTTGGTGCTGCACCCGATGCGGCTGAATCACGGCACCATTGACGCGCTTGGTTTCCGGGTGGGCGGGCTGGCCTATTGCCCTGATGTGGTCGAGATTTACCCCGAAAGCTGGACGCTGCTGCAGGGCCTCGATATCTGGATTGTGGATGCGTTGCGCCGCAGACCCCACCCGACCCATGCACATCTGGACATGACGCTGGACTGGATCGCCCGTGCGGCCCCCAGACAGGCGGTGCTGACGAATATGCATCTTGATCTGGACTATGTGACAGTAGACACGGAAACCCCGGATAATGTAACCCCTGCCTTTGATGGCATGATACTGCGGCTGGATATCTGATGCAGGCGCTGGCGAATGTCATTCTTCCGGTTTTTCTGATTATCGGTTTTGGCTATATCGCGCGCTGGCGCCAGTTGATCACGGATTCCCATGTGGACGGCGTGGTGCTGTTCACGCAGAATTTCGCCATCCCCTGCCTGTTGTTCGTGGCCATCGCGCGGCTGGATCTGGGGCAGGATTTCGACCTGCGGCTGCTGGCCAGCTTCTATGCCGGCGCGATCATCTGTTTCGGGCTTGGGTTTGGCGGGGCGCGGCTGCTGTTCAAACGCGACTGGGAAGATTGCGTTGTCATCGGTTTTGTCGCGCTGTTTTCCAATTCGCTGTTGCTGGGGTTACCGATAACCGAACGCGCCTACGGCAGTGATGCGCTGGCCGCGAATTTCGCCATCATCGCAGTGCATTCGCCCATTTGTTACGGGATCGGCATCACCGCGATGGAACTGGTACGCAACCGTGGCGGGCGGCTGCGCGACACCGGCTTGCGGGTGCTGAAAGCGATGTTCCGCAACGCGCTGGTCATCGGCATCGCGCTTGGGTTCATCGTCAACTTTTCCGGCCTGCCCATTCCCGGTGTCATGGATCAGGCGCTGGACATGATGGTGCGTGCGGCCCTGCCTGCGGCGCTGTTCGGGCTGGGGGGGGTGCTGTACCGCTACCGTCCCGAAGGGGATCTGCGCACCATCGGCTTTGTTGTCACGCTGTCGCTGGTGGTGCATCCCGCCATCACCTTCGGGCTGGCGCATCTGCTGGGTGTAGGCACCCAGGGCATGCGGTCCGCCGTGGTCACGGCGGCGATGGCACCGGGGGTGAATGCCTATGTCTTTGCCAATCTTTACGGGCGGGCAAAACGTGTGGCGGCATCGGCGGTGCTGATCGGCACTGCGGGGGTTATTGTCACAGGGTGGGTCTGGTTGCAGATATTGCCCTGATTGCGGGCGCTATGGGTGGTTCGTGGCCTGAAGGAAGGGGCCTGCATGAAGCCCGCGCCATCGGTGGGCCGGGGACTACCGGCCCGGCGTTGTAGAAGCTCACTTTATGCAGGCGGCATATTCCGGCATTCAAGGCTTGGCATGTCGCTGGCGCTATGGGGGTCCGCAAACGGCCATATTCATCCAGCCCTGCGCTACCTGCTGATATGACACTGCCCCACGCGGGGGTACCAACAAAAAAGGGGCACCCGAATGGGTGCCCCTTTTCTATCCGTCTTAAGCCGCAATCACATGCGCGATGCAACATTCTCCCAGTTGACCAGCTTTTCAAGGAAGTTGGTCAGGTAAGCAGGACGCTTGTTGCGGAAGTCGATGTAATAGCTGTGCTCCCACACATCGCAGCCCAGAAGTGCTGTCTGGCCAAAGCACAGCGGGTTCACGCCGTTTTCAGTCTTGGTGACTTTCAGTGACCCGTCGCTGTCCTTGACCAGCCAGCACCAGCCCGACCCGAACTGACCGGCCCCTGCAGCGGCAAATTCTTCCTTGAACTTGTCAACGGACCCGAAGCTTTCGGTCAGTGCCTTTTCCAGTTCGCCCGGAATGCCGCCTGTGCCCGGCCCCATCATTTCCCAGAACTGCACATGGTTCCAGTGCTGGCTGGCATTGTTGAAAATGCCGGTCTGCGCCACAGCGCCGGACTGATGGGTGCCGGTGATGATGTCTTCAACCGATTTGCCTTCCCATTCGGTGCCGGAAATCAGCTTGTTGCCATTGTCAACATAGGCCTTGTGGTGGATGTCATGGTGGAATTCCAGTGTTTCGCGGCTCATGCCCAGATCGGCCAGCGCATCATGCGAATACGGAAGGTCAGGAAGTTCGAAAGCCATGGTCTACCTCTTTTCGGTTATTGGTTCGCGACTGCCCTGAATAAGAGCCCTGAATACCGGAACGTCAAGGGGCGCGGGGCGGATTCCTGCCAACCACCTTGATTTGTCAGGCATAAAGCGCGGGTTCCGAACCGGGTGCCGCTGCTGCGCATAGCAGGTCGAACATATATTGCGCGACCGACCGGAAACACACCAGCGTCACCTGATCAGCGCCCGATACCCAGAGCGCTGCGGCCACCTGCGCCGCGCGGGTGCGGCGAATATCGCCTTCGGCAAAATCGCTGAAATCCACCGGGCAGATTTTGGCCAGCGCATCAAAGACAGCCGCGCCCTGAAGCGTGAATACCGCCCGCGCATCGGACACGTTGGCCACAGTCGCAAATTCACCCGCCAGCGCGCCGGCCAGTTTCTGCGCCATCGCGCCCGCCTGATCATAGGGCAGCATCAGCAACAATTCATCCGGTGACATCCAGGCCGCGAACGCGGTACCGGCTTGTGTCACGCGGCGCTGTGCGGGCATGTCCAGCCCCATCGCATCCTTCAATACGCCCGCAAGCACTGGTGATGACAGGTCCCCGCGCAGGGTGATCATCCCGCGCAGGCCCGCCTCATTCACCGTGACGAAACCTGCAAAACCTGCCCCCGGCAGCGCGCTGTTCAACATGTCAGACATTTTGCTTCGCTCCGTCCTTGTCAATCAATACCGGATCAATGATCCGCGCCTTGATGTCCTTGCCCGCATCACCTGCGAAATTCAGCACCTCGCCCATGCGGTCGGGACCATTGCGCACCAGTGCCATGGCAATGCCACGCCCCAGATTGGCGGAATAATAGGTCGATGTAACCCGCCCTTCGGTCTGCGCCTGCCCGTTGGCGTTCTTGCCGCCCGTCACCGCCAGCGCCGCATGCGGCAATACCGACCCGTCAAGCGTTTCCACGCCCACCAGTTTCCAGCGATCAGGGTTGACCATGGCTTCGCGTTCCATGCCGCGTTTGCCAAGGAAATCCGCCTTCTTCTTGCTGATCGCCCAGTTCAGCCCCAGATCCTGCGGGATGACCGTGCCATCGGTTTCATCGCCGATCATGATGAAGCCTTTTTCAGCGCGCAGAATATGCAGGGTTTCGGTGCCATATGGCATGATGCCCAGATCGGCCCCTTCCGCCATCAACCTGTCCCAGAAGGCGCGGCCCTGCCCGGCGGGCACCGCAATTTCAAAGGACAACTCGCCCGAGAAACTGATGCGGAACACCCGCGCGTCAAACCCGCCAAGCGTGCCTTCGCACCATTCCATGAAAGGCAGCGTATCGCGGCTGACATCCATGCCGCCAAGGCGTTCCAGAAGCGTGCGCGCTTTGGGGCCGACAACCGCGAATTGCGCGAATTGTTCGGTCAGGTTGACCGTGTGAACCTGCCAGTCCCACCATTCGCATTGCAGCCAGTCTTCCATCCAGCCATGAATGTGATCCGCACCGCCACTGGTGGTATGGACAAGGAAACTGTCCTCATCCAGCCGCGCCACGACACCGTCGTCCATCAGGAAACCGTTTTCGTTGCACATCAGCCCGTAACGGCATTTGCCGGGCTTCAGCGTGCTCATCATGTTGGTATACATCATGTCCAGAAAACGGCCTGCATCCGGCCCGCGCACCAGAATTTTCCCAAGCGTGGAGGCATCCAGAAGCCCGACATTTTCGCGCGTGTTTTTCACTTCACGGTTGACGGCATCATGACGTGTTTCACCTGCCCGCAGATAGGCAAAGGGCCGCCGCCACTGACCGACGGGTTCCCAATCCGCACCATTGGCCGAATGCCAGTCATGCACCGGACTACGCCGCAGGGGCTGGAAAATCGGCCCGCGCGCTTCGCCCGCGATGGCACCAATGGAAATCGGGGTATAGGGCGGGCGGAAGGTGGTTGTGCCGGTCGCCGGAATAGGCTGGCCCAGCGCATCAGACAGGATTGCCAAACCGTTGATATTGCTTAGCTTCCCTTGATCCGTCGCCATGCCCAATGTGGTGTAGCGTTTGGTGTGTTCAACAGACTGATACCCTTCGCGCGCAGCCAGTTGCACGTCGGACACTTTCACATCATTCTGATAATCCAGCCACATTTTCATGCGCAGATCATAGCTGGCCTGCGCCGGCATCATCCAGACCGCCTGCATCGGTGCCTCAGCAGGTGTTTCCATCTGCGCGGGCGCATCGGGCTGGCCCGGCGCTTGCGTGGCCTGTGCGCATGCCTGTGCGCAGCCATGCGCGTCAGCCAGCACATCCTGCAGATGCCCGTTAGCCGCCCCGCAGGCGCGCACGAAACCCGCGCCATCCGCGCCCAGCGGCGGGCGCGCGGGGTCGGGGCGGAAGAAGCTGCCCGCGTCATCCCACAGCAATTTTCCACCGCAATGCGACCACAGATGCACCACCGGCGACCAGCCGCCGGACATGGCAACCGCGTCGCAGTCAATGCTGCGTTCCACCACGCCGCCGCTGCTGTCCTGACGGCAGATTTCGACGGAGGTGACGCGCTTGCCGCCCTTCACCTTGCGAATGGCGCGGCCTTCCAGAACGGTGATTCCCAGCGCACGGGCACGGGCGGGCAAATCGCCGTCCACCACCGGGCGCGGGTCGATGATGGCGGGGACGTCCAGCCCTGCTTCAACCGCAACGATGGCACTGCGATAGGCATCGTCATTATTGGTGACAACGACAATGCGCTGGCCCGGTGCCACGGCGTAATTGACGATATAGTCACGCAGGCCGGATGCCAGCATCACGCCGGGCACATCATTTCCCGCAAATGACAGCGGGCGTTCAATAGCACCGGTGGCCGTAATGATCTGGCGCGCGCGCATGCGCCACAACCGGTGGCGGGGCGCATCTGTACCGGGCATGTGGTCGGCGATACGTTCGTAGCCCAGCACATAGCCATGATCATGCACGCCCGCGCCCATGCAGCGGGTGCGCAGTTGAACATTCTCCATCGCCTGCAGCGCCGCCACTGTGGCGTCAATCCAGTCCTGTGCGGGCTGGCCGTTGATCTGCATGCCATCCACAGGCGCGCGCCCGCCCCAATGGGCAGTCTGTTCCCACAGCGTGACCTTTGCCCCGGTCTGCGCCGCACTCAGCGCGGCCTGAAGCCCCGCGATCCCGCCACCAAGGACCAGAATATCGCAGAAGGCGTAAACCTGTTCATAGCGGTCGGGGTCACGCGCGTCCTTGTCCGGTGCCTTGCCCAGCCCGGCAGAGCGGCGGATGATGGGTTCATAGACATGTTTCCAGAAGGCGCGCGGACGCATGAAGGTCTTGTAGTAAAACCCGGCCGTCAGGAATTGCGGCATAAGGCTGTTGACCGATAACAGGTCGAATTCCAGACTGGGCCAGTGGTTCTGGCTTTGGGCCTGCAGCCCGTCGAACATTTCGGTCGTGGTGGCGCATTGGTTCGGTTCATACCGGTTGCCCTGCCCAAGGCCCAGCATGGCATTGGGTTCTTCCGCCCCTGCTGCCACAACCCCGCGCGGGCGGTGATATTTGAACGAGCGGCCCAGCAACATCTGGTCATTGGCCAGCAGACCCGCGGCCACAGTGTCGCCGCGAAATCCTGTCAGGGATTTGCCGTTGAAGGTGAAATTCTGTGGCTGCGCGCGGTCGATCAACCGGCCGCCATGGGGCAGGCGATGGCTCATGAATACCCCTCCCATCCGGGATGTCTGTCTTTGATTTTCGCGACGATTTCGGCAGGCGGCTCAAGCGTCTGGGCAGCATAGGTGCCAAAGACTTCCAGCGTCATGGTGCAGCGCGCGGCCAGAAACCACTTGCCGCAACCATAGGCGTGGCGCCAGCGTTCAAAATGCACCCCGCGCGGGTTCTTGCGGTTGAACATATAGGCTTCGTATTCCTGATCCGATGATCCGGGGCCAAAGCGCTTCAGATGCGCCTCGCCGCCGGGGCTGAATTCGGTTTCTTCGGCAGTCACGCCGCAGCAAGGGCAGGTGAGTGTTAGCATGGGCAAACCTTTCGCGACCCGGCGCAGGCACCGGGCATGCCAAAGCCGGACGTCTGACGACGCCCGGCTTTGGCGGGTTCATGAATCTGGCCGGATGGGCCTGTGTCAGTCCGCCGGGAGAGGCGCTGGTGCGGTTTCGGCACCAGTTGCAGGTTCGGGCGCGGCTGGTGCAGTCGCACCATCGCCTGCGGGCGCTGTGCCTTCAGCCCCTGTCCCTGCGGCCCCTGTCCCCGCATCGTTGTTGATGATGGTAGAGCTTCCGGCAGGTGCCGTGCTTGTTGAGGTCGGAGTGCTGCTGCCAAAGCCACCGAACAACAAGTATAGCAGGATGAGGCCCACAACAACGCCGCCGACAATGAATGCCATCGTGTTGCTGCTGCGTTTCGCAGGGGGCGGTGTCGCGCCCTGGTAGACATGTGTCTCGTTGCCTGGGCCTGGGCCTGGGCCTGTCCCGTAGCCGCGGGGGGGGACGTGTGAATCGATTTTGTCGGCCATGTGCGTTTCTCCTGATAAAGTGCACTCAGGTAAGAAACCCCGGAATGGGCAGTTTGGTTCCTGCAAAGCTGCCCGTCACGCCGTGAAAACGACGAATGCGGACGCGGGCGCATCAGATGCGCCTTGGCGGTCACGTCGCAGCAAGGGCGGGTCAGAGCCGGCATGTTGCCTCCTTCAGGGACGGCCGGGGGCGCTGCCCCCGGACCCCCGGGATATTTTCACCAGAATGAATGAGGGGCGCGGAAGACGCAGGCATCAATGCGCCACCCCTGCGGCCACGGACTCGTCGATGAACCGCCCTTCGCGGAAGCGCGTCATGGAGAATTCGCGCGCCAGTGGTCCCGGCTCCCCCTTGGCGATGAGTTCGGCCATGGCCCAGCCCGACCCCGGCGTGGCCTTGAACCCGCCCGTACCCCAGCCGCAATTGATGAAGCAATTGCCAAGCGGGGTTTTCGAGATGATGGGCGAGCGGTCGCCTGTCATATCCACGATGCCCCCCCATTGGCGCAGCATTTTCAGGCGCGAAATCATCGGGAAGGTTTCGACCAGCGCGCGCACGGTTTCCTCGACATGGTGCCATGAGCCGCGCTGGGTGTAGTTGTTGAACCCGTCCGCGCCACCGCCAATGACCATTTCACCCTTGTCGGATTGCGACATATAGCCATGCACTGTGTTGGCCATGACCACCACATCCATGCAGGGTTTGATGGGTTCTGACACCAGCGCCTGAAGTGCCACGGATTCGACCGGCAGACGGAAGCCCGCCATATCGGCCAGCGCACCGGAATGGCCGGCGACGACAATGCCCAGCTTCTTGCAGGTAATCGTGCCTTTGGTGGTGTTGACAGCAGTCACCTGCCCGCCCGCGGATTCGACCCCGGTAACCGCGCATTGTTCAATGATATGCATGCCCATGTCGGAGCAGGCGCGCGCATAGCCCCAGGCCACTGCATCATGGCGTGCTGTGCCGCCGCGCGGTTGCCACAGCGCCCCCAGCACCGGATAGCGCGGCCCGTCAAGATTGATGATCGGCACCAGTTTCTTGACCTCGGCGGGCTGGATGAAGCGCGTCTGCACGCCTTGCAGGGCATTGGCGCGTTCGGTACGCAGATAACCGCGTTTTTCATGCTCTGTCTGCGCCAGCATCATGACACCGCGCGGGCTGAACATGATGTTGTAGTTCAGATCCTGCGACAGGTTTTCAAACAGCGACCGCGCCTTTTCATATAGCGCGGCAGACGGGTCCTGCAGGTAATTCGAACGGATGATGGTGGTGTTGCGCCCGGTATTGCCGCCGCCAAGCCAGCCTTTTTCAATGACCGCCACATTGGTGATGCCGAAATTGCGACCCAGATAATAGGCCGTGGCCAGACCGTGCCCCCCTGCCCCCACAATGACAACATCATAGGAATTTCGCGGTTCCGGACTGGTCCAGGCATGGGACCAGCCTTTATGTTGGCGAAGGGCCTCGCGGGCGATGGCAAAGGCGGAATAGCGTTTCATGCGCGGATGCTCCTGAGGGTGGTGGGATGCGCTGACTTGCCTTCTGGACTAGTGCAGTTCGCCCCGGTAATCCAGAAGCGTCATGATTAGGGCGAAAACCGAAATCAGGCCGCGACTGTTTGTCATTTTGCAGAAATGACCGTTATGCAGGGCTGCCGGTTTCCAGCGCTTTCATGAGATGAAAGACCCTGTCCCGCATCCAGGATGCCAGGGGCGTCTTGTCGGATCGCTTGTGCCAGATGCCAATGATCAGGACGGGAACGATTTCCACAGGCGGCACGAAGACCCGGAGGTTGAAGTCCGGGGCAACCTTGTCCGCCAGCTGGGCCGGGACCAGAGCGATCAGATCACTTTCACTGACGGCGCGGCACACACCGGAGAAGACAGGAACCGTCATGGCCACCTGCCTGCGCCGTCCCACATGTTCCAGCGCCGCATCCCCCATGGCTGCCAGGTTCCCTTCGGGCGAAAAGAGGACGTGATGAAGCGCGCAGAATGTGTCAATAGGCATGGTCTGACCGGCGGCCATCCCCGCAATTGCAGGGTTTTCTGATCTGGCGATCACGCGAAACGGGGCGTGAAACAACGGCATGCGCCTGATCCAGTGTGGCAGCGCGGTATCGGGGATCAGCGCAATATCGGCATTGCGGCGCTCCAGACTCTCGACATAGTTATAGGGCACCAGATCAACGAGCTGGGCGCGGATACCCGGTGCCGTCTGATGCAGCATGTCGCCCAGCGGTGGCATCAGAAGCTCGGCGAAGAAATCGCTTGCGGCAATCCGGAAGGTTCCCGTAGCTGTTTCCGGGTCAAATGCGGCCGGCGGTGACAGCAGGGATTCAAGTCGCTGCAGTTCTTCGTGCAAAGGGATCCGGAGGGCCTCTGCATAGTCACTCGTTACCAACCGGTTGCCATGTCGGACAAAAAGCGGGTCACCGAGGGCGCGACGCAGGCGCGACAAGGCACCTGACACAGCCGATTGCGACAAGCCCAGCCTTTCGGCAGCCTTCACAGTTGACCCTTCGCGAAACAATGCGTCGAGCACACGCAGCAGGTTCAGGTCGAATGTCGCGAAATTCATCCCGCCGATACCCGCTATCAGGAAATACAGTTTGGCTGATATCATGGCGTCAGGGTATATTCATGTCAACGAAAGCGCTTTCGTTTCAGTCCCGCCATAAGGAGTGAAACGATGAAAGACCTGACCGACGACCCCGGCGCCATCGAATGGCTGGGTGTCAAATACAAAACCATTCTCACACCCGAACAGACCGGTGGCACCATGTCCATTGTGGACAGCTTGTCCCCGGTCAACAGCGGGCCGCCGCGGCACATCCATGAAAATGAAGACGAAACATTCGTCGTGATTACCGGAATCTGCAAAATCTGGCTGGAGGGTACGGAGTTTCTGCGCGGCCCCGGCGAAAGCGCCTTCATCCCGCGTGGCAGAAACCACAGCTTCAGGGTTGTCGGGGACGAACCCTCGCGGCATCTGGTGATCCTGACGCCCGGTGGTTTTGAGGGTTTCTTTGCCGATATGGCAGCGGGGCAATTCAGGATACCGGAAGACATGCCGGAAATCGCGGAATCTGCACGACGCCACAACCTGACCTTTACCGGGCCGCCGATTGACTGATTTCATGACCGCAGGACATGTTGTGTACCACATTCCCGTCTGTCCGTTCTCGCAGCGGCTGGAAATTCTGCTGGCGCTGCGGGGGCAGGAAGGCGCTGTTGAATTCCGGACCGTCGACATCAGCAAACCACGGGAACCAGCCCTGCTGGCAATGACACGCGGGACAACCGCACTGCCCGTCTTGCTGGTCCCTGATGGAACGGTCCTGAAGGAAAGCCGCGTCATCCTGCGCTATCTGGATGAAACGCTGGATGGGCCAAGGTTACGCCGCAGCGACCCGGTACAACATGCGGTAGAATCGATGCTTGTCGCCCTTGAGGGGGCCATCACAATGGCGGGCTATCTGTTCGTCATGAACCAGAAACGCGCGTGCCGTGCCGAATACGCTGAAACGCTGTTATCCATCTATCGGGATATCAATGGCTTTCTGCGCGACTTCAGCCGCAGCGGCCCTTGGCTGTTCGATGATTTCGGCTATGCGGAAGCTGTCTTTGCGCCGGTTTTCAAACGTTTCTGGTTCCTCGAATATTATGAGGGTTTCACGTTGCCGCATGGGCCGGACTATGACCGTGTGCGGGTCTGGCAAGATGCCTGTATGGCACACCCGGCCACAAATCAGGTAACGCACGAACAGATCGTAAAGCTTTATTACGACTACGCCCTGGGCGCTGGCAACGGGGCGCTGGTCGATGGGCGGAAAATATCAAGCTTCGTGTTCACGCCGCATTGGCAGGATCGGCCCTGGCCGCCGCGCGACAAATATGCGGGCACGGCAAGCGACGCGGCACTGGGACTTGTCACTGATGGTCCCGGCACCGGTGGTGAACAGATGGCTGACCGATCATCCTCCAGCACCCCTGATGCCGCTTGCACTTCTGCATGAAACGCCAGAGATTGCGGGTATGGCGACGGACACACAGCACCCCCGGTTACGCATCCGGATAATTTTTGACGAGGCCGGAATGATCGGCCCCGGCAAGGCTGAATTGCTGGAACGGATCGACAAAACCGGCTCTATCGCGGCGGCGGGGCGGGAAATGGGGATGAGCTATAAGCGCGCATGGGAACTGGTCAGCCTTCTGAACGCGATGTTCCGCACGCCCCTGGTCGAAAGCACGCGCGGGGGACCGGGTGGCGGCGGCGCCATTCTGACCGCGAACGGGCGGAACGTTCTGTCGCTTTACCGGGGTTTTGAACGCGACGCCGCCGAGGCCGGAACGCAGCGGCTGGATGCGCTGCGCGCGCTGTTACGCGATATTCCCGACGAAAAATAACGCTTGACCGCGTGGCTTTGCTGCTACGATATATTCCACAAGATATATCGATATGGAGTCCGCCGATGTCCGCAGCCATTGTCCGCCGCACGATGCTTGCGGCCGCAGCCGCCTTTGCGTTCATCACCAGCCCCGCATCCGCGCAGAACACTGCCCCGGTCATTGCCGCGGCTTCCGACCTGCAATTCGCCTTGACCGAAATTGCAGCGGCATTCCACGCCGATACAGGCATGGACGTGCGGCTGTCCTTCGGGTCCACCGGCAATTTCGCACGCCAGATCCGCGAAGGGGCACCTTTCCAGATATTCATGGCTGCCGATGAACGATTCATCGCCGAACTGCATGCCGACGGGTTCAGCCGCGATAATGGCGACCTATATGCCCTTGGCCGCGTGGTGATCATGGTGCCGGGCGGGTCAACCCTGACGCCCGACGCTGAACTTGACCATCTGGCCGAAATGCTGGCCGCGGGGCAGATCAGCCGCTTCGCCATCGCCAATCCCGATCACGCGCCCTATGGGATGCGCGCGAGAGAGGCCCTGATCACCAGGGGTATCTGGGATGATCTGCAATCAGTGCTGGTACTGGGTGAAAACGTCAGTCAGGCGGCACAATTCGCGCTGTCAGGCAATGCCGAAGGCGGCATCATCGCCTATGCGCTGGCCCTTGCCCCCGAAATTGCCCCGCGCGGGACCTATGTCCTGATCCCCGATGACTGGCACAGCCCGTTGCGCCAGCGCATGGTGCTGCTGAACAATGCGGGCGACGTGGCCAGGGCATTCTATGCCTATATGAACGAACCGGCGGCGCGTGACATCATGGACCGCTACGGTTTCGCCCTGCCTGAAGGTGAATGACGCATGGACTGGACCGCGCTTTTCCTGTCATTGCGGCTGGCATGCTGGACCGTGATCATCCTGCTGCCGGTCTCGGTGCTGATGGGCCGGTTCCTTGCCTATCACGATTTCCGGGGCAAGGGGCTGGTCGAGGCGCTGGTGATGCTGCCGCTGGTGCTGCCGCCCACGGTCTTCGGCTTTTACCTGCTGGTGGCGTTCGGTCGAAATTCGCCGCTCGGCGATCTGTGGCAAAACCTGTTCGGCCATCAGCTTGTGTTCACGTTTCAGGGGTTGGTGGTGGCATCAGTCATCTTCAACCTGCCCTTTGCCATCCAGCCCGCCCAGCGCGGGTTCGAAGCCATCGCACCCGAAGTGCGCGAGGCGGCGGCCTGCTGCGGCATGTCCCCCTTGCGCAGCCTGTGGAACGTGGAATTGCCGCTGGCCTGGCCCGGTGTGCTGACGGCGATGGTGCTGACCTTCGCGCATACGCTGGGTGAATTCGGTATCGTGCTGATGGTCGGCGGGTCAATCCCCGGCGAAACGAAAACCATCGCCATCGCCATCTATGACCGCGTGCAAGGGTTTGATGACAGGGGCGCGGCGGTCATGTCAGCCGTGCTTGTGGCGATATCGCTGTTCACGATCAGTGTGACATACTGGCTGTCGTCGCGCATCGGCAGAAGGTTGTCATGATGGCACTGGATGTAATGGCAAAGGCTGCGACGCCCATCCCGCTTGATGTGTCTTTCCGGGTGAACCCGGGCGAGTTGCTGGCGCTGGTGGGGCATTCCGGGTCGGGCAAAACCACGCTGCTGCGCACCATCGCAGGGCTGTGGCGGCCGGATGTGGCACGGGTGCGGGTGAACGGCACGACATGGCTGGATACGGACGCGCGGGTGAACCTTGCACCGCATCGCCGCCGTGTTGGTCTGGTATTCCAGAATTACGCGCTTTTCCCCCATATGACCGCCATGCAGAATGTCATGGCCGCGATGGACCAGCCCGACCGGCACGAGGCCGCGCGCATCCTTGATCTGGTGAATATGCACGGGCTGGCCGGACGCAGGCCCGCGCAGCTTTCGGGCGGCCAGCAACAGCGCGTGGCGGTTGCCCGCGCGTTGGCCCGTCAACCGCAGGCATTGCTGCTGGATGAACCCTTTTCAGCCGTGGACCGGGAAACCCGCACGAAACTTTATAGCGAAATCATCGCGCTGCGCGCCCATCTGAAAATGCCGGTTGTGCTGGTCACCCATGACGTGAACGAGGCGCAGCTTCTTGCGGACCGGATGGTGGTGATCGAAAAGGGGCAGGTCGTGCATTCCGGCACCACTGCACAGGTGATGGCAGATGCGGGCGCGCTGCGCGCATTGGGCATCCGCGATGTGGCCGCAATGCTGCCCGCAACCATCAGGGAACAGCTTGCCGATGGCCTGACCGAGTTGGACGCTGCGACCGGCCCGCTTTACCTGCCGATGATTGACGGCCCGCCCGGCATGCGTGTGCAGGTGCGCATCATGGCGCATGATGTGATCCTGTCGCGCGCGCGCCCCGAAGGATTGTCGGCGCAGAACATCCTTGCCGGGCATGTGGCACAGATTGTGCCGGGTGCCGGACCGGGGGTCATGGTGCATGTCATGGTCGGCCCGCATGAAATCCTTGCCCGCATCAGCCGCCGTGCCGCCGACCAGATGGCCTTGCAACCGGGTGACCCGGTTCATGCGATCCTGAAAACCATGTCGGTCGCGCGCGACCATATTGCCCCGGCGCAGGTCACGCAGCAAACCGCGCCGCGCGCATAACGCTTGGCCGAAAGCAGCAATTGCCCGGTTTTCCGCTGCCCGTCAGCACACGCCCCAGCACCACAGCACCACGACAAAAGATGACAGCGGCGTGTCACAACCTGCATCGCTGCGCCCGCGTATCCCCGAGTCCTGCCTGAAATTTCACAATTCCCTCATACAGGCGTTACAAATCCCTGCGATCAGGGCGGCACTCCCGAATACGGGACCAAAGCTGCCAACCTGATCCGGAGATCACACATATGAATGCCAAGGCTCTTGCCACATTGCTTGTCGCTTCCACTGCGCTGAGCACCCTTCCCATGACCGCCAGCGCAGATTGGCGCGCTGATATGCCTGCATTCCGCATCGGCCTTCTGGGCGGCGAGAATGAAGCCGACCGTCTGCGCAACAATGACTGTCTGCGCGTAGCCCTGGAAGAGCGTCTGGGCGTCCCGGTCGAAATGTTCCCTGCGCCGGATTATGCGGGCGTGATGCAAGGGCTTCTGGCGGGCCAGCTGGAATATGCAGCCCTTGGTGCATCTGCCTATGCGGGCATCTACCTGCAAGGCCCCAATTCAGTAGAGCCTATTTTCGTGTCGGCCGAAGCTGACGGGTCCACCGGTTATATCGCCGTGATGTATACCCGCGCCGATAGCGGCATCACCTCGCTGGAGGAACTGGAAGGCAAATCGCTGGCTTATGCCGACCCGAATTCCACCTCGGGCTATCTTGTGCCACGCTTTGAATTGAAGCGCGCCGGTATCGATGATGACGAATATTTCAGCCGCACCGGCTTTGGTGGCGGTCACGAACAGGCGGTCATTGCCGTGCTGCAAGGCCAGTATGACGCAGGCGTGACCTGGGCTTCCGGACAGGGCGAAGCCTCTGAGGGCTACACCCGTGGCAACCTGCGCCGCATGATCGACAATGATCTGCTGGACATGGCCGATCTGAACATCATCTGGGAAAGCCCGATCATCCCGAACGGCCCCGTTGTGATCCGTCAGGACATTCCGCAGGAAGCCAAGGATATCCTGAAGGATTATCTGGCCAACCAACTGGAACAAGACCCGCAGTGCTATTACGACGTGTCCTTCGGCGAAGGACAGGGCTGGGTCGCGGTTGATCACAGCTTCTTCGAAGGCGTGGTCGAAATGCGCCGCGAGGAGCTTGCAGGTTCCCGCTGAAATTCTGAAGGGCGGCCCATTCCGGGCCGCCCTTTTTCTATTGCCTGCGCTGGGGGGAGTTTGGCGGGGGCTTGTCGATCATCCATGCAAAGGAAGACCACAATGACCAAGACCTTCACTGGCGTTGCTGCCACGCTCGCTGTTCTGATGACCTCTGTCATGCCTGTCGCCGCTGACTGGCGCGCGGATTTCGGCACCTACAATATCGGCCTTCTGGGCGGCGAGAATGAAGCCGACCGCCTGCGCCGCTATGACTGCTTCGCCGACCTGATGTCTGACGCGCTTGGTGTCCCGGTCGAGCTGTTTCCCGCATCGGATTACGCCGGTGTGATGCAGGGCCTGCTGGCCGGGCAACTGCATCAGGCGGGTGTCGGGGCATCAGCCTATGCGGGCGTATATCTGCAAGACCCCGAAGCCGTCTCACCGCTGCTGACCACCAAGAACGTGGATGACAGCCTTGGGTATTACGCCGTCATCTATGTCAGCGCCGACAGCGACGCCCGGACCCTGGACGATCTGGAAGGCATGTCGCTGGCCTATGCCGACCCGAACTCCACCTCTGGCTATCTTGTTCCGCGCGCCGAACTGGCCGCCGCCGGGATCGACGACACGACCTATTTCAGCCGCACCGGCTTTGGTGGCGGGCATGAACAGGCGGTCATCGCCGTGCTGAACGGTCAGTATGACGCGGGCGTCACCTGGACTTCGCTGATGGGCGAGGAATCTGATGGCTACACCCGCGGGAACCTGCGCCGCATGGTAGATAACGGCCTGCTAGACATGAACGACATCCGCATCGTGTGGGAATCAAACCTGATCCCGAACGGTCCGACCATCTTCCGCAATGACCTGCCCGAAGACGCCCGCGATCTGGCTGTCAGCACGATGCTGGGTCTGAAGGAACAGGACCCCGAATGCTACGCCGACACTGTGGGCGGCGATGGCAACGGTTACGCCGAAGTCGATCATTCGTTTTACGAAGGCATCGTCGCCATGCGCGAAGCTGAACTCGCTGGCTCGCGCTGAAACTTACACCCCATCTGGCCCCTGCGTTTTCGCAGGGGTCAGTGCATTTTCGCGGCCCTCCCCGCCGCTGACAGGAGAGAACCCATGCTCGAATTCAAGGGCCTGACCAAACAGTTCAACAGCACCATCGCCGTCAAACCCGCAACATTCACCATTCCCGACGGCCAGATGGTCGGCATTATCGGGCGGTCGGGCGCGGGCAAATCCACGCTGCTGCGCATGATCAACCGTCTGAATGAACCATCCGGCGGGCAGATGCTGTTTCAGGGGCGCGACATTACCGCGCTGAAGGGCCGCGCCCTGCGCGAGTGGCGCAATGAATGCGCGATGGTGTTTCAGCAGTTCAACCTTGTGGGCCGCCTGAACGTGCTGACCAATGTGATGTCGGGACGGCTGTTCCACCATGATTTCGCGTCCTCCATGCTGGGAATATTCACAGCCAGAGAACGCGCATTTGCCATCCGCGCGCTGGACCGGCTGGGCATGGCGCATGTGGCGCTGCAACAGACCGACACGCTGTCGGGCGGACAGATGCAGCGTGTGGCCATTGCCCGCGCACTGGTGCAGGAACCCCGCGTCATGCTGGCCGATGAACCCATCGCCAGCCTCGATCCGTTAAACGCCAAAGTGGTGATGGACGCGCTGCGCGCGATCAACAGGCAAGACGGGCTGACGGTGATCTGCAACCTGCACACGCTGGACACTGCACGGCAGTATTGCGACCGCATCATCGGCATGCAGGATGGTGTCATCGTCTTTGACGGCACACCAACGGAGCTGACAGACCGTGCCGCGCGCGAAATCTATGGTGCCGAAGCCGAAGAAGCATTCTCCGAAGCCATGACATCGACCGCGCTGCGGCCCGGTGCGTCAGCCCCCGCGCAACCCGAAGCCCGCGTGGTGAACTGACATGGCCAGCATCACCACAAACGGGCCGGACCATGATCCGGTATCCTTGTTCGAAACCCACCGCACCCGGATGATCCGCGACCGGATGCTGGCCAATATCACGCTGGCGGTGCTGTTTCTTGGTTTTCTGGCATGGTCAATCTGGATTTCGCGCTTCACGCCCGACCGGCTGGCCGCTGGCATTCCGCGGATCTTTGAATATTTCGGGTCTGTCATGCCATCATTGCAATGGGACATGCTGTTTGAAGGCCGTAGCGCGGAAGGCCGCTTTCCCGCCGGTTCTGTCGGATACTGGTACAATGATTTCTGGAAATACCTGCGCCTGATCTGGGAAACCATCCTGATGGCGCTGACTGCCACGCTGCTGGGCACGGGGCTTGCGATCGCACTGTCGTTTCTGGCGGCGCGCAACTGCACCCCCTATCCGTGGATGGGCGCAGCCGCACGGCGCTTTCTGGAATTCTGCCGGGGTGTTCCCGAAATCCTGTTCGCGCTGATCCTTGTGTTTGCAGTCGGCATCGGCCCCCTTGCCGGGGTGCTGGCCATCACCATTCACGCCACCGGCGCGTTGGGCAAGCTGTTTTCCGAAGTGAACGAAAACGCATCCATGCGCCCGGTTGACGGGATAAAAGCCGTGGGCGGGTCATGGTTTGAACAGATGCGCTATGGCATTCTGCCACAAGTGCTGCCCAATTTCACATCCTATGCGCTGTGGCGGTTCGAAATCAATGTGCGGGCCTCCGCTGTGGTCGGGTTTGTTGGTGCAGGCGGGATCGGGGCGGAACTCAGCCATACGATCAGTTTCTATTCCGATGACCGGGTAACGGCTGTTTTGTTGCTGGTCGTGCTGACAGTCACGGCAATTGATCTGCTGTCCGAACGCGCGCGCCATACGCTGATTGGCAAGGAGTCCCTGAAATGAGCACATTGACCTACGCTGCCATCTCTGACGTGGATATAGCAGCCACGCGCAAACGCCACCCAAAAGCATTTGGCGATCCGTTCGCCACCACGCTGAAAGCCGCAAGCTGGGCCTTCATCGCGGTCTATCTGGTCTGGTCGCTGGGCTTTTTCGAGATCGGCAAACTACTGTCCGCATCCGACCGGGCCTGGGCGCTGATCACACGCATGGTGGTTTGGCAGGACATGGCCACATGGCAGTATTACAACATCTACAAGGGCATTGCCCAAACCATTGCAATGGCCTTTGTCGGCACGCTTCTGGGCACGATCTTTGCGCTGGGTCTGGCGTTTTTTGCAGCGCGCAACACCATGCCGGTGGGGGTAATCCGCCATGCGGTGCGCCGTATGCTGGATGTATTCCGCGGCATTGATCAGGTTGTCTGGGGGCTGGTATTCGTGCGGGCCGTCGGACTGGGACCGCTGGCCGGGGTGCTGGCCATCTGGATTTCGGACATGGGCAATCTGGCGAAGCTGTATTCCGAAGCGATCGAGAATATCGACCGCAAACAGGTGGAAGGCGTACGCGCAACAGGGGCCGATACCAGCCGGATCATCCGCTTCGGCTATCTGCCACAGATCCTGCCGGTCTTTATTTCGCTGTCGCTGTATTCTTTCGAATCCTCTACCCGGTCGGCGACGATTCTGGGGCTTGTGGGTGCAGGCGGGATCGGCATGATCATCATTGAACGCTTCCGTGCGGGACTGTTTGATCAGGTGGCCTTCGTGGTGCTGAACGTGCTGGTGGTGATCGCAGTGATCGACTGGGGGTCCGGGCTGATCCGCAAGCGGTTCATCGGCGAGCGCGGGCATTAACCGCAACCGGCATGAACGCATTCCCCGTCGGTGCCTCCGGCGGGGATATTTTTACCAGAATGAAAGCAGGTGCATGCATATTCTGATTACAGGTGCCGGACGCGGGATCGGGCGTGAACTGGCCTTGCAGGCCGTCGCGCGCGGCTGGCGTGTGACAGGCACAGTGCGGCGCGCGGGCGAAGCGCCTGACGGCGTGCGCGGAGTACTTGCCGATATGCGCCATCCGGGCAGCCTGCACACCATCGGGGCGCAGGTGGGCGCGCTGGATGCCGTGATCAACAATGCGGGCGTGATTGGCCCCCGACAGCAATCGACGCTGGAGATGGATTTCGAAGGCTTTGCCGAGACATTGCTGGTCAACACGCTGGCGCCACTGGCCATCGCGCAGGCAGTGCTGCCGCAGATGGCAGCGGGCGGGCGTATACTGACGATATCCAGCCAGATGGCCTGGATGGGGTATGCGAAATCGGACCGAATTGCCTATCGCGCGTCCAAGGCGGCCGTGAACAAGGTGATGCAGGGGCTGGCCACCGACCTGCGCCCGCGCGGCATTGCCGTGGCGCTGATCGATCCCGGCTGGGTGCGCACTGACATGGGGGGAGATGACGCTGAAGAAGACCCCGCTGATGTGGCGGGCGGCATACTGGATATTGCAGACACGCTGGACATGGCCCGGACGGGCAGTTTCCTGCACTGGAGCGGCAAGGAGCGCGATTTCTGATGAGCCGACAACTTTCGCCCGAAGGGGCGCTGGTCCACCCGGGCTGCAACATCCGCGACAGCATGCTGGGGGCATATACCGAGATCGGCGCGGGTTCGGTTATGCTGAACAGCACGATAGGTGCCTATAGCTATTGCGCGCGGGGCTGCGACATTGCCAATGCTGATATCGGCAAATTCGTCAATATTGCTGCCAATGTCCGCATTGGTCCCACAGACCACCCGATGGATCGCGCCAGCCTGCATCATTTTCTGTACCGGTCAGACATGTACTGGCCTGACGAAACACCCGATGCGGCGTTTTTTGAGCGCCGCGCCGCGCGGCGCGTGCGCATTGGTCATGACGTATGGATCGGGCATGGCGCGATTATCCGGCCGGATGTGAGCATTGGCCATGGTGCGGTTGTCGGTGCGGGTGCCGTGGTCACACGCGATGTCGCCCCCTATACAATTGTCGTGGGCGTTCCCGCAGAAAAACTGCGCAGGCGTTTTCCCAAGCAGATTGCGCGCAGGCTGACCGAGCTGGCCTGGTGGGACTGGGACCATGACCGCCTGCGCATGGCATTAAGCGATTTCCGCAATCTGGAAATCGGGGAGTTTCTGGCGAAATATGATCAGGTCACGCTGCATTGAGGAAAGCGCGCGGCGCTAAGGCTTTGCTGGTTGCTGTCCCGACAGTTTGGCCAGAAACCGTTCCAGATTGGGATCGGTATCGTCGAACGGGGCATCGTCAAAACGAAACCAGCGCATGGCGCGATATTCGCGCGGGTCATAATCCGGAATGCGCGCGTGATCGCCCTGCAAGGCATACCATAGCGACACGTCGTCATGCGGATTGGCGCCCACTGTCTGCGCGATGGTCAGAAACAGCGGGGCTGCGCAGGCGAACCGCGCGGTGATGCGCAATTCCTCCAGGCATTCGCGGCTGACAGTATCGCGCGGATGCTCGCCCGCTTCGACATGCCCGCCCGGTGGCAGCCACAGCCCGGATGAAATGTGATCACCAAGCAGAATATGCCCACTGTCGATCACGGGAAAATAGCTGACCAGATGCATGGGCGGGGTCGCGGGCGGTTTGATGCGGCAAAGTTCGACGCCGGACGCGACCCAGTCACGCGCACGGCGCACATGGTCATGCTCCAGCAGGTCAACAGGGTGGATCGGGCGCAATTCTGCGTCGATCAGGCGGGCATAGGTCATTGTTATCTCATTGTGCCGCAATCGCCAGCCGGGGGCCCGCCTGCAGAATTCGGCAAGCGACATTGGCGCTGGCATAGGTGATCTGCCCACCTGCGATCGTTGCCTCTATGCGGCGGGTATTGGGGTTCAGGACAACCAGATCAGCGCGCTGCCCCGGCACCAGCCTGCCACGGTCGGTCAGGCCCATGATTTCAGCAGGCCGGGTGGAGATCATTTCCCAGGCATGCGCGAAACTCAGGACGCGGGCATCGGCGATCACCCAGGCCGCCTGCATCAGAGCAGGGATGTAGTAATCCGAGATCAGCGCGCAGCAATGCCCGTCCTCGATAAGGTCCATCGCTGCGATATTTCCGGCCTGCGACCCCCCGCGCACGATATTGGGTGCGCCCATAAGCACGGGTTCACCGGCCTGTTGCGCAGCGCGGGCTGCGGCGATGCTGGTCGGGAATTCGCAGATATGCGCGCCAATCCCGCGATAGAAGGCGCGGGTTTCGGGGTCGGTGTCATCATGCGAGCCAAGTTTCACGCCAAGTGCGCGCAGGTCTGCGGCCACGCGGGTCAGGAATGCCGGAATCTCCGGATCGGCGCGTTTCGCTTCCATGACGATGGCCAGCAGGTCGTCAGGCGCATGGCCGTTCTGCGCCGCCCATGTCGCAAAGCGCGCTGGTTTGGTTTCGGCCATTTCCAGCGCTTCGGGCAGGTGGTTGTTGAAGACGATATAATCCAGATGATAGTCACGCACGACCGCGACAAGGGCTGCGTGGTCACGCGGCATATGGGTTTCAAAACGCAACTGAATGCGGATATCGGTGCCCAGACGATGCGCGATCTGGCGGCGGGCCGCCATCAGGGCAACCGCTTCATCCGCAGAACGCGAGCCACCTTCCCATGACCAGCTTTGCGCGAACCACGCGGTTGTCACGCCATTCGCGGCCAGTTCGGCATCGGCGGCCTGCAGCGCCTGGCGCTTGTCAAAGGGGGCTGTGGGGCGGGGGCGGATATGGCGTTCAAACCCGTCACCATGCAGATCGACGATACCGGGCAAAAGCCAGTAGCCAGACAGGTCAATCTCATGCATGGCGCCATCGGCATGGCCGAATGTGGTGGCATTGATCACCAGATCACAATCTTCAAGCGTGCTGTTCAACAGGCAAAGCGCGCCGGTCAGGCGCAGGTTCAGTGGTGGCATCGACAGGGATCCTTCGCGTTTTGTCGGGCAGATACCGCAGGGATGTTGCACTTAGATGACAAAGGGCGCGGTTTCTGACCCGTCCAGCACCAGTTCGACCCGCGCGCCGACAAAATAGCTGCGCCCGAATTCGACAGGCTGGCCCATAGGGTCGATATTGATCGATTCCGACAGGATCAGCGCATCGCCTGTCTTGATCTGCAGATGCCGCGCCTGAACCGGGTCGGCATTATGGCCGGTCAGACGGGTGGATCTGCGCGTGTAATCACCGACGCCGACATGTGCCAGCGCCGCGGTGACCGACCCCTGATCGCGCAGGGCCGCACCCATTTCAGGGAAGCGCGTTGCGCAAAAACACGACCGGGCCAGCGAAATAGGCAATTCATCGGCAAAGCTTATGGATTCCAGCACATGCAGCGGGGCGCCGGGGGACACACCCAGCGCCTGCGCTTCGGGCACAGAGGCGGCTTGTCGGCCCAAATGCAGCACTTTGCGCGACGGGGTGCGCCCGGCCGACAGCAGGTTCTGGCGAAACCGCGTGCGCGTGCCGATCCTGTAGGGAACTGGACCGGGGCGCACGAAAACACCGGCACCACGACGCGCCTGCACCAGCCCGTCATCGGCCAGCGCCTGCAATGCCCGCCTGACGGTGTGGCGGTTGACATCAAAACGCTGGGCCAGTCCGGCCTCTGTCGGCAGGCGCGCGCCTGCACGCCATGCACCCTGCGCGATTTCGGCGCGCAATATCTCGTAAATATTTTGCCACAAGGCGGCAGGTTTGGTCATGTCGTGAAACTTTCATAAAAATCCCTTTGAATAAAACCTGTAAATCCTGTATTTGTCTAGTTGTCTAGAACAATCTGGAAGCCCTGACCATGACCGCCGAACCTCTTGCCCGCCGTGACTGGATGGGCCTGATCGCACGTGCGCCCCTGTCGCAACTTGACGCATTCTGGCCGGATGACCCACCCGCCTTCACCTGGCTGCGCGCGCCGGAAACCGGGGCGATGATGGTGCGGGGCCGCGCCGGTGCGGTGGGTGCCCCCTTCAACCTGGGCGAGGTCAGCGTGACACGCGCGTCCGTCCGGCTGGAATGCGGCACAGTGGGGCATGCCCTCGTGCAGGGCCGCAGCCCCCGCAAGGCCGAACGCGCAGCCCTTCTGGATGCGCTGTTGCAGACAGCAGCGGGCGCGGCGCTTCAGAAACGGGTGCTGTCACCCTTGCAACAGGGTGAACAGGACCGGGCAGAAGGGCGCGCCCGCCGCGCAGCCGCCACGAAGGTTGACTTCTTTACATTGGTGCGGGGGGACGCATGAGTACGCAACTGACAGCCGGTTTCACCGACCCTGCCCGCGATGGTGCCCGCGCCTTCCGGCAAGTGCTGGACGCGATGGCCCATCCGGGGCGGATTGCCACGCTGGACGGGCTTCAGGCCCCCGCGCCCGCATCGCCTGCGGCAGCCGCCATTCTGCTGACACTGGTGGACAGCACAACACCGCTGTATCTGGCGGGCGCGCATGATTGTGCGGGTCTGCGCGACTGGGTGGGGTTCCATACCGGCGCACCGCTGGTCGGCCCGTCTGAGGCGACCTTCGCGCTGGGAACATGGGACGCGCTTGGCCCATTGTCGGCCTATGCGCAAGGCAACGCGGAATACCCCGACCGTTCGGCCACGCTGATCGTGGAACTGGACGATCTGCGGACCGGGGGCGCAATACTGACCGGCCCCGGCATTGAAACCGAAGCGCAGCTTTCCCTGCCCGACTTGCCCGCATTGACCGCCAATGCCGCGCGTTTTCCGCTGGGGCTGGATTTCCTGTTTACCTGCGGGCATCGCCTTGCCGCCCTGCCCCGCTCAACCAGATTGAGGGCCTGCTGATGTATGTCGCTGTCAAAGGGGGCGAACGCGCCATCGGAAACGCCCATGACTGGCTGGCGGAAGCGCGACGCGGTGATCCGTCAGTGCCCGATCTGGCCCTTGCGCAAATCCGCGAGCAACTGGCACTGGCGGTGGACCGGGTAATGGCAGAAGGGTCGCTGTATGACCCCGATCTGGCCGCATTGGCGCTGAAACAGGCGCGCGGCGACACGATTGAAGCTGTGTTCCTGATCCGCGCCTTTCGCACGACATTGCCCCGCTTCGGAACCAGCCACCCGGTTGATACCGGCCAGATGCAGATCATCCGCCGGATTTCCGCCACTTATAAGGATGCGCCGGGCGGGCAGATTCTGGGGCCGACATTCGATTATACACACCGCTTGCTGGATTTCGGACTGGCGGACGGGGACACTGTGCCGCAAGCACCCGAAGCACCGGCCAGTCACAGTGCCGTGCCGCATATCCTGTCGCATCTGGGGGCCGAAGGGCTGATGCAACCCGAACACGCCCCCGAAGCTTGCGGCGCGGATGATGTGCCGGACCTGACGCGCACGCCGCTGGAATTCCCGGCCGCCCGCCCCTTGCGGCTGCAAGCGTTGACGCGCGGGGATGAAGGGTTCCTGCTGTCGCTGGCCTATTCCACGCAGCGCGGCTATGGGCGCAATCATGCGTTCGTGGGGGAATTGCGTATCGGGCATGTGCGGGTTGCAGCGCATCTGCCGGAACTGGGATTTGACGTCGAATTCGCGGAAATCCAGGTGACTGAATGCGAAAGCGTGAACCAGTTTCAGGGGTCGAAAACCCAGCCCGCACAATTCACGCGCGGATACGGGCTGGTTTTTGGCCAGTCGGAACGCAAGGCGATTTCCATGGCGCTGGTGGACCGGGCATTGCGGGCACAGGAACTGGGCGAGGATATGAGCGATGCGCCCGCGCAGGACGCGGAATTCGTGCTGTCGCATTGCGACAATATCCAGTCGAGCGGTTTTCTGGAGCATATCAAACTGCCCCATTACGTGGATTTTCAGGCCGAACTGGAACTGATCCGCAAGTTGCGCCGCGAGGCCTGCGCCATGCAGGAGGCCGCAGAATGAGCGCGGGCGTTGTCATCGCGCGCCCACGCGTCGCCCACCCACCCACCCGCTTGCGCGGGCGCGCAGGAGAACCCTGATGTCAGCCTATAATTTCGCCTATCTTGACGAAGCCACCAAGCGCATGCTGCGCCGCGCCATTCTGAAGGCGGTGGCCATTCCCGGCTATCAGGTGCCGTTTTCCAGCCGTGAAATGCCCATGCCTTATGGCTGGGGCACAGGCGGTGTGCAGGTGACAGCCGCCTGTCTGGTACCCGAAGACACGCTGAAGGTGATCGATCAGGGCGCGGATGACACCACAAACGCCGTGTCCATCCGCAAGTTCTTTGAACGTGTCGCGGATGTGGCGGTGACCGGGCAGACGGCGGAAGCCAGCATCATCCAGACCCGCCACCGGATCCCGGAAACCCCACTGACCGAGGGGCAGATTCTGGTGTTTCAGGTGCCCATTCCCGAACCTCTGCGTTTTCTGGAACCACGCGAGACAGAAACCCGTGTGATGCATGCGCTGGAAGATTACGGGCTGATGCAGGTGCGCCTTTATGAAGATATTGCCCGCCATGGCGAGATTGCGCGCGCCTATGCCTATCCGGTGCGGGTGGAGGGGCGCTATATCATGGACCCCTCGCCCATTCCGAAATTCGACAATCCGAAACTGGATAATTCGCACGCATTGCAGCTTTTCGGGGCCGGGCGCGAAGGGCGCATTTATGCGCTGCCACCCTATACCCGTGTCGAAAGTCTGGATTTCGAGGATTACCCTTTCACGGCAACCAAAGCGGCAGGGCAGGCCTGCGCGCTGTGCGGATCAACCAGTTCCTATCTGGACGAGGTGATCACCGATGATGCGGGCGGGCGGATGTTCGTGTGTTCGGACACCGATTATTGCGCAAGCCGCGTTGCCGCCCAGTCACAGGAGGATGCAGCATGACGCCCCTTTTGCAGGTTGAGGGTCTGAGCAAGCATTACGGCAATTTTCTGGGCTGCGGGGATGTCAGCTTCACCCTGTGGCCGGGCGAGGTGATGGGCATCGTTGGCGAAAGCGGGTCGGGCAAATCGACGCTGCTGAATTGTCTGGCCGGTCATCTGACACCGGATGCAGGCCGCGTACTGTTTGACACACGCGAACAGGGCTTGCGCGACACATTGGCAATGGCCGAATCCGAACGGCGCTGGTTGGCGCGCACCGACTGGGCCTTTGTCCATCAGAACCCGCGCGACGGGCTGCGCATGAATGTCAGCGCGGGCGGCAATGTCGGCGAGCGGCTGATGGCCGTGGGCGCGCGCCATTACGGCAATATCCGCAGCCAGGCGACCGACTGGCTGGACCGGGTGGAAATTGACACGGGCCGCATTGATGACCGCCCGCGCGCATTTTCAGGCGGCATGCAGCAACGCCTGCAGATTGCGCGCAATCTGGTAACCGGGCCGCGGCTGGTGTTCATGGACGAACCCACCGGCGGGCTTGATGTCAGTGTGCAGGCGCGGCTGCTGGACCTGATGCGCGGGCTGGTGCGGCGGCTGGGACTGTCGGCAGTGATTGTCACGCATGATCTGGCTGTGGTGCGGCTACTGGCGGACAGGCTGATGGTGATGAAGGACGGGCGCGTGGTCGAAGACGGGCTGACCGATCAGGTGCTGGACGATCCGCAGCATGCCTATACGCAATTGCTGGTCAGTTCGGTGCTGCAGGTCTGATCGCGGTGCGGGTTCCGGGCGATAGATTGCGTATTTACGGCAAGATGAAGGGATAAGGCGATGATCGAAATCGCAGATGTGGGAAAACGCTTCGTGTTGCACAATCAGGGCGGCGCGATACTGGATGTGATGCACGCCGCCTGTCTGAACGTGCGCGCCGGCGAATGCGTAGCGCTGGTGGGTGCATCGGGGGCCGGGAAATCCACGCTGATGCGGATGATCTGGGGCAATTACCGCTGCGACCAAGGATCGATCCGTGTGGCGGGCGTGGAACTGTGCGGCGCGCAGGCGCGTGACGTTCTGGCCCTGCGGCGCAGCAGACTGGGCTATGTCAGCCAGTTCCTGCGGGTGATCCCGCGTGTGCCCGCGCTGAATGTGGTGGCAGAACCGCTGGTCGTGCAGGGCGTGGACGAAGACCACGCGCGGGCACAGGCGGCAGCTTTGCTGACGCGGCTGAATATTCCACAGCGGCTGTGGGCCTTGTCGCCAACAACATTTTCCGGGGGGGAACAGCAGCGTGTCAATATCGCGCGCGGCTTCATCCATCCTTGGCCGGTAATGTTGCTGGATGAACCGACAGCAAGTCTTGATGCGGTCAATCGCGCGGTTGTGCTGGACCTGATACGGGAAGCAAAAACCCACGGAGCGGCAATTCTGGGCATTTTCCATGATGCCGCCGCGCGCGATGCTGTCTGCGACCGCGAAGTGGACATGGCACAGTTTACCCCGGCGGCGGCGGGCGCGGCATGACCGGGCAACCGCAAAGCGGCCAGCTTGTTGCAGTGGTCGGGCCATCCGGCGTGGGCAAGGACACGCTGATTTCGGCGCTGGCCAGCGCGCGGCCCGATATCGTGATTGCGCAGCGCATCATAACCCGCGCCGCAGATGCGGGCGGCGAGGATCATCTGGCCGTGTCCGAGGCACTGTTTGACGCGCAACTGGCGATGGGGCGCTACGCGTTTCACTGGGGGGCACACGGGCTGCGCTACGCGATACCCGCCAGCATCAATGCCGAACTGGCGCAGGGGCGCGTGGTGGTTTTCAACGGATCGCGCAAGGCACTGCCGCACATCGCCGAACGTTATCCGCAATTGCTGGTACTGATGGTCACGGCCCCGCCCGAAATGCTGGAGAGGCGCCTGCGCGCACGCGGGCGGGAAAACACGCGCGAAATTGCGGCACGGCTGAAGCGGGCGGAACTGTCAGCGCCGCAGGGCGCGCAGGTCATTGTCAATGACGGGTCGGTGGATGTTGCAGTCGCGCGGATGCTGGGCGCAATCAGCCGCCCAGAGCGAAGCGCCTGAGCAGATGGAAACGCCCGTCCGTATCTTCGCCAAAGACAGCCAGATCTGTCAGGCGATGCCGGTTTTCCAGCACCGGGTCAAACCATGCATGGGCGACGCGCAGCGCATCGGGCATCTGTGCAGGGGAAAGTCTGCCGGTCAGGGTGATATGAAAGCGGAATTCTTCCAGCACATAGGGATAGCCCCAGTCCTGCAAAAGCTGTTCTTGCCGCACAGTCAGGCCAGCGCTGCGGCGGCGGGCCAGTTGCTGCGCGGTAAGTGGCGCGCGGAACGGGTCCAGTTCACGCACGACCGTGGCCGCGAAATCGTCAAGGGGTTGGGGCTGCTTTTCGCACACCATGGCCAGAAATCCATCAAGCGGGCGCAGACAGAGCATGCCCATATCAACATGGGCAAGACCCTGCGCAAGGGTGTCCACCGCATCAAGAAACGTGGTGGCGGGAATGTTCAGGTGCATGGGCGGCTTCAGCGTGGCGTGCAACCCGTATTTCCGGGGTGTCGCGGTCAGCAGGGCCAGATCCAGCCCCAGTTCGGGATGTGCGACAGCGCGGCCTTCATCGGCATCCCATCCCAGCCATGCCGCCCCTGCCCGCGCAAACTCACTACCCGCGGGTGGCGTGAAATAGACCGCGAAACGTGTGTAACCACTCAGCATGTGACCAAGACCCTTCCTTTGCAGACATGCCTGTCTTGCACAGCACCATGACAAGTCAATGACGGATAACCCGGGGAACCCACTGATGACAGAGCTTGTTCTTGCCAATGCCCGCCTTGTGCTGCCACACGAAACCCGTTCCGGCGCAATTATCATCAAAAATGGCATCATCACAGCGCTGGAGGATGGCGTGCGCGTTCCCAAAGGCGCTGTGGATTGCGGCGGTGACCTGATCTGCCCCGGCCTGATTGAACTGCATACCGACAATCTGGAACGCCACCTGACCCCGCGCCCCGGTGTTGACTGGCCGCATCCGGCGGCTGTTGTCGCCCATGACAGGGAACTGGCGGGCGCGGGCATTACGACCGTGTTTGACGCGCTGCGTGTCGGCACGCTGGATGGCAGCCATGGGGGGGCCGGTCGCTATGCCCGCGCGCTGTCGCATGAAATACTGGCCCTGCGGGCAGCGGGGGCACTGTCCATCAGTCATTTCCTGCATTTGCGGGCAGAAATCTGTTCACATTCGCTGCTGGATGAACTGGATGAATTCGGGGCGCAGGACCGTATCGGCATTGTCAGCCTGATGGACCACACGCCGGGCCAGCGCCAGTTCGCCGATCTTGGGCAATTGCGCACCTATCTGAAGGGAAAGTTCAACATGAACGATGCCGATTTCGACGCCCATGTCGCGATGCGGCGGACGCTTGGCGACAAGATGCGCACCACCCATGAAGCGGCAGTTGTGGCAGCAGCGCAGCGCTATGGGGCGACACTTGCCAGCCATGATGACACAACGCAGGGTCAGGTCGCGGTGTCGGCGCAACACGGCGTCCGGCTGGCCGAATTCCCCACCACACTGGCTGCGGCGGATGCCTGCCATGCCCACGGTATCGCCGTGATGATGGGTGCCCCTAACCTGATCCGCGGGGGGTCCCATTCGGGCAATGTGGCGGCGGCGGACCTGGCGCAGGCCGGTCGGCTGGACATTCTGTCATCGGATTATGTGCCTGCGGCGTTGCTGCAAGGTGCTGTGCGGCTGGGCGAAATGCTGGGGGATATGGCGCGCGGTATTGCCATGGTCACCCAGGCACCCGCGCAGGTCGCGGGCCTTGCTGATCGCGGGCGTATTGCCACAGGGCTGCGCGCCGATCTACTGCGCGTGGCCCTGCCTGCATCGGTGCCGGTTATCAGGTCCGTCTGGGTGCGGGGTGCGCGCGTGGCGTAACGTCCTGTCAGATGATCGCGCCGGGGCCACTGGCCGCCACCCCTGCGGTGGACCCGCATGTTCAGGGACCACAAATACCCTTTGGCCACGGAGCATCGCACATTGCATCACGCGGCAATGACAGGGGTGCCGTGCATCCACCCGGCGGTGCATCGCTTACAACGGGAACAACAGGGCTTGTCATTTTGTCACACAAGTGCGAAGCCGCGATCGTCCTGTTTTCCTGATGAAAGCAACTTGTCATGACCATTCGGCTTGCTGTGGTGTCCACGACGAAGGACACGGATCGCGTGTTGCAGACCATGCAGGAGATCAGCGGCGGCGCGGTGAAGGTTGTCCTTCATTTCGGGGAAAAGTCCGCACAGTTCCGCGCCTCCAGCATGTCACGGATGAAAGCCAGCATGGCGACTGACGGGCATATCATGCAAGACAGCACCTATAGCGGTGCAGCAGAAATTGCCTTTCGCACCGATGACTATTACCGCCATCGCGATGAATTCACGGACCACCTGACGCGCAACAGCGCCATGTTCAAGCAGAAATCCCACCCGCTGGAAACAGTGGACGAATATCACAGCTATTTCCATGTACTGTATGACACCATAGCGCGCGAAATGCGGGACCGGGGCGTGACACATGTTCTGATCTTCTCAGTGCCGCATCTGGGCTATGACACGGCATTGTATCATCTGGCAAAGGCGATGGGCCTGCCTGTGCTGATGGTCACGCAGGCACTGTTTCCCAACCTGTTCTTTTCCACCAGCGATGTGGGGGCGACAGGGCTTTACCCTGCCGACCCTGCTGCCGCCCCCTATCCCATTGCACAGGGAGAGCAGCCGCAGCTATTCTACATGAAAGGTGTCAAGCAAGCGCGCGAAGAAGGCGGGTCGATCACGGCGCGCGCGGTGGCCGAACTGATGACCTATCTGGTGCTGAAGGCCAGATGGCGCGCATTGAACCCGGTCTATGTATGGCGTTTGCTGGCACATATGCGCCGCATATACGGCGTTTTCCCGCGCTGGCGCGACCCTTTCGCAGCGTTTTTCCATGAAAACGCGCTTGCCTATTTCGACCAGCTTGCCAGCTATGAGGAACAGGACATCGACCTGTCTGGCGACTATGTTTACGTGCCGTTGCAAATGCAGCCCGAAATGACGACATCTTCGCTGGGCGGGCGGTTCCGTGATCAGGCCTATATGATCGAACGGCTGGCCGATATGCTGCCCGATGGCGTGCGCATTCTGGTCAAGGAAAACCCCAAACAGGGTGCCTATATGCGCGGGCCAATGTTCTTTCACCGCCTGAAGCGCATTCCGCAGGTGCAGTTCCTGCCATCTTACGCCAATACCCATGCGCTGACCGCGAATGCGCGCTTTGTCGCAACGATTTCCGGCACGGTCGGCTGGGAAGCCCTGTGCATGGGCAAGCCTGTGCTGGTATTCGGGGGGGCATGGTATCGCGCCTTTCCCGGTGCCGTCGCCTGGCGCGAAGGGCTGCGCTATGAGGATGTGGCGGATGTGACCTTCACGCATGCAGCACTGCAGCAGGCTGTCGGGGCGCTGGTCGCGCGCTGTCACCCCGGCGTTGTGGATCGCGACTATATCGAAATCGTGGATGGCTACAGCGACGCGGCCAATGTCCGGACTGTCGCAGCGCAGATGCTTGGCCTGCTGCAAGGCGATATTCCCATGACATTCGTCGGGCCTGACAGCGGATCGTCACCTGTCATGTAAGGTTGCGTCCGCTTCGGAATGTTCTGCGCAACCCGGACTGGCCAGCGGGGCCGGGAACTTGTGCCACCCTCTTGTCTGTGAACCGCGCTGCAATAGCTTGACGAAAGCATTCCAATCATTGCATAGGCTTAAGATAAGGATCGCGGGTGCCACACCGGAGGACAATCGCATTCATGTTCAGGGACGCCCTATTATACGTGCCATATTCAGGTATGATAATTAGATGAAAGTTGCGATTATCCCCGCACGCGGGGGCAGCAAGCGCATACCGCGCAAGAACATCCGGAGTTTCGCCGGGCAGCCCATGATCGCGCATAGTATTGATGCCGCACGGGCGGCGGATGTGTTCGATGCCATCCTGGTGTCAACCGACGATCCCGAAATTGCACAGGTCGCCCGCGAGTACGGTGCAGAGGTTCCCTTCACCCGCCCTGCTGCGCTGTCGGATGATCACGCCACATCGATCGCCGTGATTGCCCATGCCGTTGACTGGCTACGCGCAGCCGGACGCCCCCCGCAGGACGTGTGCTGCCTGTACGCCACCGCCCCTTTCGTGCGCCCGCAAGACCTGCGCGACGGCCTTGCAATGCTGCATGCGACGGGCGCGACCTTCTGCTTTCCGGTCACAAGCTTTGCCTTCCCGATCCAGCGCGCGCTTGCACGCGATGACAGCGGTGCCGTCACCATGCTGCATCCGGAGCATGAAATCACACGCTCGCAGGATCTGGCAGAATATGTGCATGATGCGGGCCAATTCTATTGGGGCCATGCGCAGGCCTGGGTTGACGGGCTGCCAATCTATGCGGCGCATTCGCGCACCATTCTGATGCCGCGCCACCGTGTGCAGGATATTGACACCCCCGAGGACTGGACAAGGGCCGAACTGATGCACCTTGCGCTGGCCCGGTCCACCCCGAAGGAGTAGCGGATGACCCGATACATGACCGAACAAGAGGAATTCTGGGCCGGAACATTCGGCACGGAATACATCCAGCGCAATCAGGGCGAAAAGCTGCTGGCGTCAAACCTCGCCTTTTTCGCCAAGGCACTGGCTGCGGCGAATGGTGCGGAAAGCTGCGTCGAGTTCGGCGCGAATATCGGCATGAACCTGCGTGCCCTGCGCCTGTTGCGCCCTGACATGGCCCTGCACGGAATAGAAATTAACGCCGACGCCGCGCAGGAACTCGCCCGGTTTGTCGGCGCAGATAACGTGCAGCAAGGGTCCATTCTGGAACTGGACCCGCCGGTCTGCGATCTGGCGCTGATCAAGGGGGTGCTTATCCATATCAACCCCGAAGTGTTGCCGCAGGTCTATGACAAACTGGTGGGGGCGACCCGGCGCTGGCTGCTGGTTGCCGAATATTACAACCCCGCCCCAGTCGCCATTCCCTATCGCGACCATGCCGAACGTCTGTTCAAGCGCGACTTCGCAGGCGAAATCATGGAACGCCATCCCGCCATGAAACTGGTGGATTACGGTTTCGCCTATCGCCGCGACCCGCAATTCCCGCAAGACGATATCACCTGGTTCCTGATGGAAAAGCGCTGAGGATACACCATGCTGACCTATTGCAAACGCTGCGTGATGCCCAGCACCAAGCCCGACCTGCATCTGGATGAGGACGGCATCTGCAATGCCTGCCGCGCATATGAAAACCGCAAGACGGTGGATTGGGACGCGCGCTATGCGGAATTGCAGGACGTTCTGGAACGCTACCGCAAGCGCGATGGCAGCAACTGGGACTGCATCGTGCCGGTCAGTGGCGGCAAGGACAGCACATATCAGGTGGTGCGGATGTTGCAGATGGGGTTGAACCCGCTTTGCGTGACATCGACCACCTGCGACCTGTCGGATATAGGTCGCGCGAATATAGAGAACCTGAAACATCTGGGCGTGGATTACATCGAAGTGTCGCCCAACCCGCTGGTCCGCGCGAAACTGAACCGCGTGGGCCTGAAGCAGGTGGGCGATATTTCCTGGCCCGAACATGTGGGCATTTTTACCATTCCTGTGCGCGCGGCGGTGCAGTTCAACGTTCCGCTGATCATCTGGGGTGAAAATTCGCAAAACGAATATGGCGGTCCGGCTGCGGCGGCTGGCAACAATGTGCTGAACCGGCGCTGGCTGGAAGAATTCGGTGGCCTGCTTGGCATGCGCGTGACCGATCTGGTCGGTCAGGACGGAATCGAGCAGAAACACCTGCTGAACTATGTCTATCCGACCGATGAAGACCTGGCGCGCGTGGGCGTCACAGGCCTGTTTCTGGGGCATTACATCCCATGGGACGGTTTGTCGAACGCCCTGATTGCCGGGGCCAACGGGTTCCGCAGCTTTGATCGCACAGTAGAAGGGTCGATGGTGAATTATGAGAACCTTGATAATTACCACACTGGCATTCACGACTATTTCAAGTTCCTGAAATTCGGTTTCGGGCGCGCGACGGATATTGCCTGCCTGCATATCCGGCGCGGGCGGTTGACCCGTCAGGACGGGCTGGACGCGGTGCGCAGGCTGGACGGGCGCTTCCCCTGGACCTATCTGGGCAAGCCGCTGGACAAGATTCTGGAACCGCTGGAAATGTCAGTGGATGAATTCATCACCATCTGCGACCGCTTCACCAACAAGAAGCTGTTCAAGCGCAATCCCGATGGCAGTCTGCACAAGGATCGCGAAGGCAACCTGACCAAGATCAACCACGACAACATCTGAGGGCGAATGCGCGTTGCGGTCATAGATTACGGTACGGGCAATCTTGGCTCGATGCTGCGCGCGCTGGAGGAACTGGGCGCGCAGCCTTTCCTTGCGACAACCCCCGCCCAGCTTGCCGGGGCCGCGCGGCTGATCCTGCCGGGGGTGGGCAGTTTCAGCGACTGCATGGCGGCACTCACCGAAGGCGGCTGGATAGCCCCCCTGCACCGCTCTGTCGAAGAAGACCGCGCGCCGCTTCTGGGGGTCTGCGTGGGTATGCAGCTTCTGGCGGACCGCGGAACCGAAGGCGCAAACACGGCAGATGGCACCGAAGGGCTGGGTTTCATACCCGGACGGGTGGAACACCTGCGGCAGCACGGCTGTAGCGCGCGCCTGCCACATGTCGGGTGGAATGCAATCCACCCTGCGGGCGCAGCCGATCCGCTGCTTGCGGGCATTCCGGAAGGGACGAATTTTTACTTTGTCCACAGCTATGCCATGCACCCCGACCACCCCGAAGATGTCATCGCCACTGCCATGCATGACGTGCCCTTTGCTGCTGCGGTGCGCCGTGGCCATGTCTGGGGCACGCAGTTCCACCCGGAAAAAAGTTCGCGCGCGGGGTTCCGGTTGCTGCGCAATTTTCTGGAAAGGGGCGCGCCATGCTGACCACGCGCATCATTCCCACCCTGCTGTGGAAGGAATTCGGGCTGATCAAGGGCGCGGGGTTCGATTCCTGGCGGCGCGTGGGCCCTGTCCTGCCCGCGATCCGCGTCTATAACCAGCGCGAGGTGGACGAGTTGATCCTGCTTGACATCACTGCGCAGGAAACCGGCGATGACCCTGATTATGAATCCATCGCCGAATACGGGCAGGATTGCTTCGTGCCACTGACCTATGGCGGGGGCGTGCGCAACATCGAACAGGTCAAGCGATTGCTGCGCGCGGGCGCGGATAAGGTCAGCGTGAATACGGCGGCATATGAGTCACCATCGCTTGTCACCCGGATCGCGCAGCGGCACGGCAGCCAATGTGTAGTTGCCAGCATCGACGTGCGCCAGACCGCGCCCGCACAGTGGACCTGTTTCAGCCATGCCGGCAGCCGTGACACGGGGCGTGACGCCATTGCCTGGGCGCGCGAATTGGAAGATCGCGGTGCAGGTGAAATCCTGATCACATCCATCGAACGTGACGGCACTTTTGAAGGGTATGACCTGCCGCTTGTCAGCGCGGTTGCCGACGCTGTGACGATACCGGTCATCGCCTCTGGCGGGGCGGGGAATTATCAGCATATGGTGGACGTGATCATGCAGGCCGGGGCCTCCGCTGTGGCGGCGGCAAGTATATTCCATTTCACCGAACTGACCCCTGCAGGGGCCAAACAAGCACTGGAAGCGGCCGGCATTCCCGTGCGCAAGCCCTTTGTCGATGCGCCCGCAACCTGATGCGGCCTGCCCACTTCTGGACAGGCGCAGGTCTGTGCGCTAAGGCGAAAGCCATGCGGCACAGGACCGAAACTTCAGACATGACTGCGGCTGCGGCCGCCCCACTGCAAAAGGCTCTCTGATATGCTCGAAGGCGCGACAATACTTCTGACCGGCGGCACCGGCTCCTTCGGGTCTGCTTTTGTGCCCATGACGCTGGCACGCTACAAGCCGCGCCGCATCATCATCTATTCGCGTGACGAGATGAAGCAATGGGACATGGCCAAGATCTATGGTCAGTATCCCGAAGTGCGCTTCTTTATCGGTGATGTGCGCGACCGCGAACGGCTTTACCGCGCAATGGACGGGGTAGATTATGTCGTCCATGCCGCCGCGACGAAAATCGTGCCGACAGCGGAATACAACCCGTTCGAATGCGTCAAGACCAATATCAACGGTGCCATGAATGTCATCGATGCCTGCATCGACAAGGGCGTGAAGCGTTGCGTGGCGCTGTCCACGGACAAGGCGTCCAGCCCGATAAACCTGTATGGCGCGACGAAACTTGCATCTGACAAACTGTTTGTCGCGGGCAATTCCTATTCCGGCGCGGAGAAATGCCGCTTTTCGGTGGTGCGCTATGGCAATGTGATGGGGTCGCGCGGATCGGTCATTCCGTTTTTCCTGCAACAGCGTGACACGGGGGTGCTGCCCATTACCGATGCGCGCATGACACGTTTCATGATCACGCTGGAACAGGGTGTGGAACTGGTCTGGCACGCGCTGGAGGATATGGTCGGCGGCGAGATATACGTGCGCAAGATCCCGTCCATGAACATTCTGGACATTGCCCGCGCCGTGGCCCCCGATGCCCGTCATGAATTTGTCGGCATCCGCCCGGGCGAGAAGCTGCACGAACAGATGATCGGCGCAGAAGATGCGGGACATACCTATGAATACGACGATTATTTCAAGATCATTCCGGCCATTCACAATTGGTCAAGCGACCCTGTCCGCATCAAGAACGGGCGCAAGGTCGCACCGGATTATTCCTATGCGTCTGACACAAACCCCGAATGGATGAGCCTTGAAACACTGCAGGACTGGGTTACGAAAAACGCCGGTAAGATCGGAAAATTCTGAATGATCCCATATGGCAGACAGGATATTTCGGAAGATGATATTCGCGCGGTCGAAGCGGTTCTGCGGTCTGATTTCCTGACTCAGGGGCCGGCGGTTCCGGGGTTTGAGGACGCGATTGCCCGGCGAACCGGCGCGACCCATGCGGTCGCGGTCAATTCGGCCACATCAGCGCTGCATATCGCCTGCATGGCGCTGGGTGTCGGGCCGGGGGATTTGCTGTGGACGGTGCCGAATACATTCGTGGCCTCGGCCAATGTAGGGCTTTATTGCGGGGCAGATGTTGATTTCGTCGATATAGACCCCGACACCTATCTGATGTGCCCCAAGGCGCTGGCCGAAAAGCTGGCGCAGGCCGCGCAGGCCGGGCGTTTGCCGAAAGTCATCATTCCGGTGCATTACGCGGGTCAGACCGCCGACATGGCCGCGATCGGCGCGCTGGCCCGCGCGCATGGCGTGCGCGTGATAGAGGATGCCTCCCATTCCATCGGCGCAAGCTATCGTGGCGCGGCGGTCGGCGGCTGCGCGCATAGCGATATCACAGTATTTTCGTTTCACCCGGTCAAGATCATCACTACCGCCGAAGGGGGCTGCGCCACCACCAATGATGCGGAACTTGCCCGCCGCATGGTGCTTGCACGCTCACACGGGGTGACGCGGGATACGGCCCAGATGCAGAACGCAGATGATCAGGGCGCGTGGTATTACGAACAGATCGCGCTTGGCTACAATTACCGGATGACCGACATGCAGGCCGCGCTTGGCCTGTCGCAGATGGCGCGGCTGGATGACTTCATCGCACGCAGGCACATATTGGCGCGGCGATATGACCTGCTGTTGCAGGATTTACCACTGGTGCGCCCGGTGCAGTCGCCCGACAGCTATTCCGCGCTGCATCTTTATCCTGTGCAGGTACAGGACCGCGCCCGCGTCTTTGCCGCGTTGCGTACGGACGGGATTGGCGTGAATGTGCATTACATCCCCGTCCATACCCATCCGTTCTGGCGGGCGAAAGGCTTTGACTGGGGGATGTTCCCGGTGGCCGAAGCCTTCTACCACCGCGCAATCAGCCTGCCATTGCACAGCCGCCTGAGCGAAGCCGATCAGGATCAGGTCGTGGGGGCACTGACCCGCGCCCTCACGGCCTGACCCCAGCTGCCCGCGCGTCACCGCCCCAGCAGTGCGGTGCAGTACCTATGGGCGGCTTTGCGGGACAAAGCTACCTAGACGCTGTTCTGGGCCGCCGCGTTGCGAATTGCTTGGTCAAGAGTGCGAAGCAGTTCTCCTAATCCGACAACCGATTGTGAACCACATGCCCCCGCTCAGACAGCCGGTAGCCGCTCTGGAGGCTTTCCGTCAGCCCAAGCTCTTTGAGTTGCCGGATTTTTCGTTTGACGGTCGGCTTCGTGATCCCAAGGCTTTCTGAGATATTTCCAGCAGTTTGGCCGGCATATTCCCCGATCAGCTGAAGTGCCGTTGTGGTCCAGGCTCCTGTCCGGCTGTTTTCATCCAGGACAGCAAGGCGTTTTCGTATCGCTGCCAGTTCTTCAACCCCAATGTCAGTCTGCTGCTGCAGAGCTTCGCGGGGGTCCGGGCCAGAAAGGTGAAATGCTATCCGGTAGAGTTCGCCGCCCTTCCCTTTTCGGAGTTCGGCAAGCAATGCTTTGCGATCGTTGAATCCAGCCCTCCCCGCGTCCTCGTCAGAAATTTCATCTGGCCTGACCGTTTCAACGCTCTCGATGGCGAGGATGCCGACCGGCGTCCGCAATGAGCCGTCGGATTTCACCGTGGGCCTTGTCCACTGCCGGAAGGCGAGCGTTATCCTGCCAGTCTTGATCTCTTCGAGAACGTTGTTTCTGAACAACATATTACTGCCAAGTGGTGGCGTGATCGGCTGCAAATCTGGAAAACGACACCGCCGGTCGCCCGATGATGTCCTCTACCGCCGATGTGACGCCGGATGCAGCCCCGGTGCGATAATAGCGGCACAGTCCTATGATATCTTCTGCATAGGCAGGCGTGAGCCCCGCCGCGATCATCTCGGCACGGCATTCCTCGTCTGTAATGTTCACATAGCGCACGGGCAGACCATGCGGGGTGACCAGCAAAGCTGCTGCCTGATCGTATGTGAGCCCTTCCGGACCCGACAGATCATAGGCCCTTCCGCGCAAGGACGTATCGACAAGAACGCGGGCAGCAACAGCGGCAATGTCCCGCGCATCGATGAAGCTGACAATGGCGTCGTCACAGGGCAAACGCACAGTGCCGGTGTAGGCAATCATGTCCCGATAGTAGGTGTAGAAGTTCTGCATGAAGCAGTTCGGACGCAGCAATGTCCAGGACATCCCCGATTGTTCAATTGCACGCTCCACGGGCCGGTGAACCCGCGCGATTGAAAACGCCTCAGTGTCTGCTCCCCATGTCGAAAGCTTCACGATGTGAGCAACGCCAGCCGTTCTGGCGGCATCGACAACTCGCAGCTCCGCTTCAGTCTGGTCGGGGATATCCCCGATCAGCAGAAAGAGCTGATCCATACCCTCAACGGCTTCGCGCAACCCTGCGCCGGTCCGGGCATCAATCATGACCGGGTCGGCACCCGCAATGTCGACAGGGCGGCTTCGGTATCCTGCACGAACCGGTAGTCCCGCGTCCGCGAGCGCTTGGGCGACAGGCCGACCAATCAGACCGCTGGCCCCCATCACAAGAGTCTTTGGCTTCCCAGACATATTACATCCCCACATACCAATGGTATGTTTTGAGCATACCATCGGTATGTGAGTCAACTGGCGAGAATGCCGTCCAGCAAACGCAGGAGGACAATTTCGCCTTGGGCGATCCGGTTGTGAGCCTCGTCACGGGAAGCCCATTCCACCGTCTGATAGATCGCTCCGGCCAGCGCACGAGTCGTTGCTTCCAGATCGAGGCCCGCAAGCGCACCCGAAGCCTGAACGGCCCCGATGGCGTCACGCATCACAGAAAGCATGTGCTTCTCGTCAATCTCAGCGCATTCCGCCCATGTAAGAATTGCGCCCGCATCAATGCAAACGATACGCATCACATCAGGCTTTCGCAGTTCATGCAGAAAGGTCCGGCAGACAGCCTTGAGACCCTGGAAAGGGTCAGGCGCGGCCCGGCCCGCCTCGCGCGCACTGGCGGCGACCTCGCTCTGAACGGCGACAAGGACTGCACGAAACAAGTCCTTTTTGTCGCGGAAATGATGATAAAGCGCGCCCTTGGTAAGCTGAAGAGGTGTCAGAATATCGTTGAGGCTGACGTCGCCATAACCGCGATCAGCGAAGGCCGCACGCGCGACCTGAACAAGCTGGTGATGGGTATCAGCCGCTTTGGCTGCCTTGTGTTTAGATTTTCCCTGCATACCGATAGTATGCATGTTCGGCGAAGCGTAAGAAAGGGCTACAAGCCGTCATCCAACACCCTGCGTCAGGTAACAGGCCCTACAACGCCCCGATCGCCGAAGGTGGGTGCGGCGCGCCCTTCCAGAAGTTCAAGGACCGTTCCTGCCACAAGCGCCGCGTTTTCCTGCGGGTCGTGGTCATCCACCATCGCGCGGTAATGCCGGTCGATGATGCCGCCATGGCTGCGGGACAGCAAATCGCCCGCCGCGCGTTCCAGCGCCGCGTGGTCCCAGGTCAGCCCCGCCACATCGTCATAACGCAACCCGTCCCGATATTCGACAACGCCGGGAAAGCTGCGATACCACGCCTGCCCGAAGGTCAGCGCGGGTTTGCCGATGCGCACCGCCTCCCATCCGACGGTGCCGGTGATTGTGGCGACAAAGCGCGCATTCGCGGTCAGCGCATGGGTATTGGCGTAAGATGGCAGGAACTGCACCTGCGGAATGCGCTTCAGGCGGTGAAAGAACATTGGCCCGCGCATATAGGCACCCTGTTTGGGGTTTTCCTTGACCAGAATGCGCACGCCATCGGGCAGCATATCGGCCAGCCGTTCCACCGCCAGCGCCTGATCAGCGTAAATTCCGCCAAGCGATGCGGTTGTCATTTCGGGCTGCAATTGCAGGGGCATGTAGACATAGGGGGTGGACAAGTCCACAGCCTCGCTTTCCTGTTCGACCAGATGGTCGAAGTAATCAAGCTGGCTGTCATGGAAGAACCCCGCAAACGGATCCCGCCAGTCAGGCAGCCCGCCATAGATGGCCTGCATCCGGGACAGAACACGGCGCAGATAGAACGGGTTCAGCGCCATATGCGGCCTGCGCGTGATCAGGAACGCCACGAGGTTCAGGACGGCCCGCGCACTCAGCCGCCCACGTGGCGAAGGTTCCTGCTTCACCCCTTTCATGTAGAACAGTCCGGGCTGTGACTGCGTGTCAATGGGATAGGTCGCCGCATCCGGGCGCGGCACAAACGCCCCCAGATCGGCGGGGTCGCGCATGGAAAAGAACTGCGCCGGAAACAGTGATTGTGTCAGCACCAGCGTCGGCAACCCCATGGCCCGCGCCACCTGATAGGCGATGGTGTCATATGCCAGATGGGGGATATTGAAAAACAGCGCATGCGTCGCGCCGCTGTCACGAATCTGTGCCGCCATCGCATCGGCCAGAATATGGAAGTAATCAGCATATTCCTGCATCGCGTGAATGCGATGCGGGCGCAGGTCATTATTCTCGCTGCGCCGCTCCAGATGGGCGATGAATTCTTCCATCTCCTGCAAATAGCCGGGGTGCTGGAAAAGCGCCTGCGCCGCGCCCCGGTAGCGGTCGCGGTCCATCAGATGGCCGATACTGCCGCGCCTGCGGTTCATCCGCGACAGCGATGTGCCCTTGAACTGCGCATCCGTTCCGCCCAGATGCAGGGCCATTTCCAGCCTGTCGCCCGCCTGCGCCAGCATTTGTGCGATGATCGGTGAATTGCTTTTTGAGGTGGCGACGCAGAACAGGCGGATGGTCATGCGGCGGGGCCCAGCATTGTCCAGTCTAGCGGCTCCCCCCGCTGCAACGGGCGGGTGGCGCGGCACCCAAGCACCTGCGGCAGATAACGCGGCGCAAGCCCCAGTCCGGGGCGGATTGAACGGATATTATCTTGCGTCAGCACATCGCCTGCGGCCACATCCGCCACAACATAAAGCGACCGGCGGAACAGCGCATTTCCGCCCCCGATGCCCGCGCGGTCATGGCGCGCCTGCCCAAGCGCCAGATGCGCAGTGCGGCAGTCGCGCACAAGCGCTGCGAATTCCGCCGGTTCCAGTGAAAATGCAGCATCCGGCCCGCCATCGGCCCGCGCCAGCGTCAGGTGTTTTTCAATGATGCACGCGCCCAGCGCCACGGCGGCCACGGCAACCACCGACCCGGGCGAATGGTCCGACAGCCCCACCGGCACCCCAAAGGCCGCAGCGAGGGACGCGATGGTGCGCAGGCGCATATCTTCGACCGCGGCGGGATAGGCCGAAATGCAGTGAAGAAGTGCAACCCCTGCCGCCCCCCCTTCACGCGCGGCGCGCAAGCCTTCCTCAATCTCGCCCAGGCTGGCCACGCCGGTTGAGATGATCACGGGCTTTCCCTGCGCGCCCACAAGGCGGATAAGCGGGGTATCGACAATTTCAAAAGACGCGATCTTATAGGCCGGTGCGTCAAGCGTTTCCAGAAACGCAACGGCTGTGGGATCGAAGGGCGAGGAGAAGCACTGCAATCCCTGTTCCCGCGCCCGCGCAAACAACGCGGCATGCCATTCCCACGGGGTGGATGCCTCGCGGTATAATTCATGCAGCGATCGCCCGTCCCATAACCCGCCCTGAATGCGGAATTCGGGGCGGTCCACGTCAATCGTGATCGTGTCTGCGGTATAGGTCTGCAATTTTACCGCATCGGCCCCGGCTTCGGCGGCGGCATCCACCAGCGCCAGCGCCCGTTCCAGTTTGCCGTTATGATTGCCGGACAGTTCTGCGATGATATAGGGCGGGTGTCCGTCGCCGATCGGGCGGCCTGCAATCTGGAACGGGGTCATGGTCGAGGATCTTTCGGGAACTGGATGGAAAACACGCTGTCTATGTCGCATTCGTTCAGCGAAAAGACAAGAACGCGCCCATCGTCGCGGCTGGCCATCTGCCTGAACGAAAGCGCGCGGTGCAATGCAACCGAACGGGGATTGTCGGCGCGCACCTCTGCCTCGATTTCCGCGCAATCCGGGCGGCTGAACAGCTGCACCAGCGCCAATGCCAGCATCCGCCGCCCTGCCCCCTTCGGTGCATCATCCGCGCCAATATAGAACCCCCAGCGCCAGATCCCGTCATCCCCGCGACGGGCATTCACATGCCCCAGATCGCGGCCCCCTTCGGTATAGACCCAGAACACCCCGTCAGTCCGGCCCTGCAAACCCGCGATCCAGTCCAGATGGCCCTGCCAGTCCAGCGCTGCAGTGTTCAGGCTGGCCGCCCGGATATGCGGCTGGTTCCGCCAGTCGAAAAGCAGGCGCGCATCGGCGGGCGTGACTGCGCGCAATTCACCCCCCAGCACGTCAACCACCCGCTGCGTGCCCAACCCGTCGCACAGACCGGCGGCGACCTGCCCCATTACCGGGGCCTGCGCAAGCGCGACATGCAGCGCGGCCTGCAGTTCACGCGGGTTACGCGCCTGCGCCACCTCCAGCACCTGCACCGCCCCCGCCTGCGCAAGCGCGCGCGCAACATCGGTCTGATTCTCGGCCACGGGAACAAGCAGCGTGGCAAGCCCAAGGCAGCAGCGCTCCCAACTGGTCATGCCCCCCGCGCCGATGCACAGATCAGCGCGCAGCATCAGCCCGGCCATGTCTTGTGTATCCACATGCAGCGCAAACCGGGAATGTTCAGCGCAAAGCGCGCGCACGCGCGGCAATGTCTGCGCTGATGCACCCATCACGATATCTGCACTGACCCCCGGCACCTGTGCCAGGGTCGCAACGATGTCAGGCGCCAGTCCGGCCGCATCCGCCAGTCCCAGCGTGACCAGCACATGCCGACCATCACGCGCTTTTGCCCTGCGCGCCAATGCCTGCGCGCGCAGCGCGGCAAATTCCGGCCGCAGCGTCGCATACGCAGGCCCTGACAGCGGCGCAGGTGCAGGATGTGTGCGCGCGGTTGAGTCCAGCCGCGTCTGGTCCAGAACCAGATCAGACCCCAATGCGCGGTCATCCAGATCATCGATCGCCATAACGCGAAGCCTGCCAGCAGCCTGTCGCACCACATGCACCCAGCGCGCGTCCAGCCCGTAGTGATCCCAGATCAACCAGTCTGCCGCGAAATCCCTGACGGCCTGTGCTGTCACCTTGGCATCATCCTGCCAGGGCGCTGACAGCCAGCGCTGATGCCACGGCCCGTCGTCGTCATGCCCGCGCACGCGCGGCGCAACCGGATAGACCGCGAAACCAGCCCGCGTGACCATACCTGTCCAGTCAGTCCCGGTTGCCGCCATGACGAAAGCAGCGGTATCGCCCTTGGCACGCAGGGACTGCGCCAGGGAAAGGCAACGCATCATGTGCCCTCCTCCGATCATGCCAGAGGCGTCAGCCCGAATGATTACCCGCATGCAAGGCTCCTTTTCGACACACCCCCCGGACACCAAGGCGCGCCTGCACATCTTTTGTAGAAGCCTTGGTGCGAAAATACCATCCGCACATGCGCGGATGCAGCGCTTTATCCCGGTTCAGGCAATCACCAGACGCCCCGCCCCGGATCAAGGTGAAACACCCCCCTTTGACCTGAAGCAACGCCATGCATTTCGTCGAGCAACTGGTTTTGGGACATTTTCCTTGCGCGACATGGGACATGGACACTGCGCGCGACCGATTGCCGAACCTTCCGCCACCAAAAGCGTCAGCCCCCGTCCGAACAAGGACCAGACATGACCACAAACCCAAGATTACCAGCTTGTTAAGTGGTGCCCGGGGGCGGAATCGAACCACCGACACGAGGATTTTCAATCCACTGCTCTACCCCTGAGCTACCCGGGCACGGGTGTGTGAGTTTCACACGACACGCAATTTGTTTGCGTAGGGTGCGCGCTTATTATGTCAGGGAAATCGTACTGTCCAGAGGGTAGTTGGAAAAAGCGCAATCGAAATCACACTGAATGGCACGCAGTCCCGTCAGGACTCCCGAACGGGCCTGCATATGACATGGAAATTGCTTGCAGCAGGCCTGTTAACCGCGCTGATTTTACCGGGGCAGCCCCCACGGTGGGGGTGCCCCGTTATCAGATACACCACCCCGGCAGACGCAGGGGCGCAGTCTGTGCAAACCTGGGTTCACGCGGTATGCTGCTCTAATCACTGAACAAAGCCCCGCGGAAAACACCGCATCAGTTCGGTTCAGTGCCTGATTCAGCGGTGTGATCGTGTCCTTCGCAGTGGCGCGGGCATGACATTCCCCGTACCCGGCATTCATGCAAGGCATGCGTCGCTTTCAGCCATGGTCCGGTCATCGGTCGCGAAGGTCAGATTCTGGCCGATGGGCTGACGGGCATGATTCACAGCATCGGGTTGCATACCCTGTGAACAGGCGCAACCGCGCAGGGAAAGCCGGCCTTTTCAGCGCCCGGCGCAAGCGCTGATCACCAACCAGTTGCCCCTCAGCCCAGCGCGCGCCGCACCTCGCGCGCCAGACGTGCCTCGGTCTTGCCGCGCGGCTCAACGCAATCGGCCCAGTTCAGCGCCGCAGCGCGCAGGGTGGTATTGCGCTTGCCGGTCGCCCGCACCGCCATGGAGATTGCCTTCGCGACATGCGGGCGGGCATCGCTGGCATGCGCCTCTGCCAATGTCAGCGCCTCCAGAAACCGTTGATCCCCGGCCTGTTTGTCATGGACCGACAGTCCCCAGACCAGCGCAAAGGCCGCCCGCCGTGTGTAAAGCCGTTCGGACGCGGCCCATTGCGGCACAGCGTCCCAGGCCCGGGGTGCCTTGTCGAACAGGCGAAAACAGGCAGTATCGCAAATAGCCCAGTTGTCGAACCCGGCCACCATCGCGTCCATCCGCGCGCGTGTCAGGGTGCCGGGATCATCTAGCAGCAGCGCCAGCGTGCGCATCTCATAGCCGCCATCAGCCCAGAGCGCGGCGGCAAGCTCCGGGTCTTTCGGTCGCTTGCGCGCGAGGGCCAGCATCTGCCCCATGGACACGCCAAGTGCGCGGTCGTTGGGTATGCCGTAGCCCAGCAGCTTCTGTCGCTCTGCCTCCGACGCATTGGCGGCAAGCCAGTCCTTCACGCCTGTCAGAGTCAGCCGTTCTGCATCCGGTCCCGCCGTCCTGCTCATTTTACTACATGCTCCATGGCCGATACATCAATCTTGCGCATCTCAATGAAGGTTTCCATGACTGTCGGGCGGGATGACGAAAGCAACGCAGGCACGCGCTGCGGGATGATCTTCTGCCCGGTTACATCAGACTTCCACAACGGGCACGAAACCACCCAGAATCATGCGTTTGCCGTCAAATGGCATCACCATCCCTTCAAACCGCTTGTCCTGCATCATCTTCGCGTTGCCTGCGTCGCGTGTCGCCTTGTCGGGCCACTGTACCCAGGAAAACACGATCGCCTCGTCTGGTTTGGCCTGCACTGCGCGCCGGAAATCAGTCAGGCTGCCATCGGGCACATCCTGTTCCCAACATTCCATGAGCCAGTTGACGCCGTGCTCGGCAAAGATGGGGGCGAAATCGGCGGCCTGCTTGCGGAATGCCTCGCGGTTGGCGCGCGGCACCGGAATGACAAATCCGTCGACATAGCCGCCCTTCTGTGGCGCGCCATGTTCCACCAAAGGTTCGAACGCGCCGAAAATCACGCGCTTGCCGTCAAAGGGCATCGGATTCTGCTCTGGCCCAAGGCGCGGATCGGCCATGGCCGCCTTCATGCCCGCATCATGCGCGGCCCTGGACGGCCAGACATACCAGGAAAAGATCACTGTCTCGTCGGCCTTGGCCTTCACCGCCAGCGGAAATGAAGTGACTTCGCCGTCCGGCAGATCGTCGCCCCAGCATTCCACCCCTGCCACAAGCCCGTGATCGCGAAAATCCCGCATCGCGCGCGCCGCATGGTCGATGAAGGCCGCACGGTTTTCCGTTGGCACGGCGGCAACAAAGCCCTGAATGCATGTCATATCATGATCCCTTCTGATGATTGTGCAGGGAACCGGGTGGGTCCCCTGCCCTGCGATGCTCAGGCATCCTGATCGCCCCGGCCCGGTCCCGGTTGCAGGATCGCCCAGCGGATGCCGAAGGGATCCTGCAATGCGCCCCAGTCGTCACCCCATAATTGCCGTTCATAAGGGGCGATGACCTTGCACCCCGCCGCCACTGCGCGGTCCCACCACTTGCGGCCATCGGTCACGACAAGTTGCATATGGGCGCGTTCCAGCGCGCCCGGATCCGTCACTTCCTTGCAACCCATATCGGACAGCATCAGGCTGCCGCCGTTGATTTCCACCTGCGCATGCATAAGGTATTCGGGGCGCTCCGCATCGGGAATCCGGCCCATGTCGCGTGCGCCGAAAGCGCGGGCATAAAAATCCACAGCTTCGTTGCTGCGCCCGCCATAGCCGATATACGGAATGACACCTTGCATGATGCGCGGATCGGGGGGCTTTAGCGTTGTGGTGCTCATATACGTCCTCCCATGGGTCTTGATGAACTGCCCGCCGCCGACCTTAAGCACAGGCCGAAGAAAACGCGGAGTCGACAAAGGCTTCTGCCAGCACCGCACCGGCCTGCCCGGCGACGAAAGCCAGCGCAGTGTCGGCCAACCTAGACGCCTGTCGGCGTGAATATTTTCCGGGTTCCATCCTGACACGCAGTTTCAGGTGCATCCGCCCCGGAATCATTTTTCCGTCTGCGTAGCAGAATTAACTTGTATATACAAGTTCTTTCACGTACAGGATGGAAACCGGCAGGACTCCCTACCGCAGGCTCTGCTGACATTGTACCAAATGGTGGCTGTCAGCTTGCAGAAAATACAGCTAGAAGGAGCGCCATGAATCATCTCGATGCCGCGCGGATCATGGCCGCTGACTGTCTTTGCTTCCGCGCCCGGCGAACTGCGCGGGCGATCACGCGCGCTTATGATATGGCGCTACGCCCTACCGGTTTGCAGGCCACGCAGGTCACGCTGATGAGCGCCATCGCGCTGGGACCGGAAGGGGCACAGCCCATGGGGCGGCTGTCCGACATCCTCGCGCTTGAACTATCCACGCTTACGCGCAACCTGCGATCGCTGGAAACGGCAGGCCTTGTAGAGGTCGGACGCAGCGACAAGGACCGGCGCGTGCGGGTCGCACGCCTGACCGGGGCAGGCAAGACACAGTTGGCCGATGCGCTGCCACTCTGGAAACAGGCGCATGGCGAAATACTCGCCGCGCTGGGTGGGGAAACCGCCGCAGCGCTTCATGCCGCACTGGATGCCGCGTCACTTGCGCTGGCAACCGCAGAACGGGAACCGGCAACACCCCCGACCGTCTGACCAGATCACGAGGGCCCGCCTTGCAGGTGAAACTGCCACCCGGATTGAAGTTCCGCTCCTGAACAAGGAATGAAATGCCACTCGCACCATATTCGGCAGACTTCGCAAAACCAGCCGGGATATCGTGATCGACAACCAGAATGCCCGCCAGGAATAGCGGGGCAAGACCGCCTGCACAGGGTGCTGTTGCAACAGCACCGCTTGATAACCTTACCTTGCATGGACACCGCGCAGATCACGGTGCTTGCCTGAAAGACATGTAGGCCGACATACAAATCCATGTCGTGGCCTTTCCTTTGTTGCGAAAATCTGGCGCGCGCCACATAGGTCGACACGCCGCACAGTGTGACCTGCACGATATGGTCGACGCTACCGATCTGCGGTGAAACCGGGGCGGTTCATTGCGTCTGCCCGGATAGCCGCACCCTTCAGCAATTCCGTCGCTCCGGACAGGGATGCTGCCGGCACTACTGAAGCGGGTAATCTGCCCCGGTACGATCATATTCGCGAACTGCACCAGCACGGTCGTGCATACTTGCCGATATACTGCGTTTCCAATCTGTCCACAGGGTGCGAGTATGTCCTTGAACAAGCTGGGCAGGGAGTTCTCAGGATGACGCTGATATCGGACAAGCCACATCATGCAATTGCCGATATTTTCGGGCAACCCAAGGCCCTGATCGGCATGATTCACTGCCCCCCCTTCCCCGGTGCGCCGCGCTACCGGGGGGCGGCGCGCGACCAGATCCTCGATTTCTGCCTGCGCGATGCCGAACGACTGATAACCAATGGCATGCATGGCCTGATTGTTGAAAATCACGGCGACATCCCCTTTTCAAAGCCGGATAAGATCGGTCCGGAAACGGCCGGGTTCATGGCAGTGGTGGCAGACCGCATTATGCGCGAATTCAATGTACCTTTGGGTATCAACGTGCTGGCCAATGCAGCTATTCCCGCACTCGCCATTGCTGCGGCCTCGGGGGCGCGCTTCATCCGGGTAAACCAATGGGCGAATGCCTATGTCGCCAACGAAGGCTTTATCGAGGGGTGCGCCGCCGAGGCGCTACGCTACCGTGCCCAACTGCGCGCCGAGGGTATCCGGATCTTTGCAGATGCACATGTAAAGCATGGCAGCCACGCCATCGTGGCCGATCGTAGCGTGACAGAGTTGACCCGTGATCTGGCGTTTTTCAATGCCGACGCCGTGATTGCCACAGGCCAGCGCACTGGCGACAGTGCCGCGATGGACGAAATCGCAACCATCAAAGCGGCGACCCATCTGCCGGTTCTGGTCGGGTCCGGGGTCACGGCGTCAAATGTCGGTGCAATTCTGGGACAGGTTGATGCGGTTATCGTGGCCTCCTCGCTCAAGGAAGACGGCGTCTGGTGGAACCCTGTCGATGCGGCGCGGGTGGCCGCGTTTACTGCCGCCGCGCGCCCCGCGCTGGAAGGCGCGTGAAGGGCTGACGGCCCCCACCCCGGATGCGTTGCAGCGTCGGCCCGGAACCAATGTCGCGGGCCGGACCGGCGTAAGCGAAAGGCGCCTAGCTATGCCCTGTGATCGCGGCAAGGTCCGGCCAGACGGCGGGGGCCGCAGCAAGGACTTCCCCCCCCTCTGCCAGCGATGCGCCGTCGGGCATGGGCAGCGTCTGCCCACCCGCTTCGCGCACCAGAAGCAAACCTGCAAGACAATCCCAGGGGTGCATATGCGGCTCGTAATACCCGCCCAGACGCCCCGCCGCGACAGACGCCAGCATCAGCGCGCCGGACCCGTTCCGATAAAACATGCCGCCCTGGGCCATCAACTTGCAGCACACCCCGGCAACATGCTCCGGGATGGCCCGGTGGTTGGCCCCGATACCAGTAAGGCTGTTGGTTAAACGGGTCGTCGGACTGATGCGCAGCGCCACACCATTCAAGGCAGCGCCAGCCCCGCGCCGTGCGGTAAACATCTCATCCAGAATGGGCTGGTAAACGACACCCACCTCGGTTGCCTGCTCGGACTGGATGCCGATCGCCACGCACCAATGCGGCAGACCCGAAACGAATGGCACAGTCCCGTCAATCGGATCAATCACCCATGTCAGACCCGAAGTGCCGGGTTGCGCGCCCCCTTCCTCGCCCAGAAACCCGTCCTCGGGGAAGGCTTCGGAAACCATGGCGCGGATGACGTCTTCGGCCTCGCGGTCGGCGCGGCTGACCATGTCAAGCGCATCGTGCTTCGTCTCGATGGTCAGGCTGGCGCGGTCGTGAAACAGGGCCAGCGCATGCGCCCCTGCCGCACGCGCAGCTGTCTGGGCAAGCGCAAAGCGCGCGGCAAGCGAGTCATCATGGGTCATATATCGGTCACTCTGATTGGTGCGGTTTCAGGGATTGTCAGGGTCACGGCAGTGCCGGGCGCTATCGGGGCCTCGCTCATCGGGCGCGAGGCAAGAAGTTCGGCGAAGCCTGTTTCAATTTCGTATTCCCAATGGCTGCCCAGATAGGTGCAGGACCTTACCCGACCGGAAGGCGCGCCCTCGCCCGCCGAAAGAATTATACGTTCGGGGCGCAACGATATCTGCGCGGCCCCATCCGGCCCGGCCAGCGGCACATCCAGATCTGCCGCCCGGAACCGCCCGGCCGTCACCTGTCCGGAAATAAGATTGGCATCCCCGATGAAATCAGCAACGAAAGACGAGGCCGGACGTTCATAAAGATCGCGCGGCGTTCCGATCTGGGCAATCCGGCCGGCCTGCATCACCACAATCCGGTCCGAAACGGCCAACGCCTCCTCCTGATCATGTGTCACATAGACGGCTGTCAGGCCAAAGCGCTTCTGCAACTCGCGGATTTCGCCGCGCACCTTGCGCCGCAGCTTGGCATCCACATTCGAGAGAGGCTCGTCAAACAGCAGAACATCAGGCTGCTGGACAATGGCACGTGCCACCGCGACACGCTGTTGCTGACCGCCGGACAGTTCCGATGGCAGGCGCATATCCAACCCCTTGAGGCCGATCTGTTCAAGGATTTCATAGGCATGCGCGCGGGCCTTGGCCTTGGCCACACCGCGGATCATGGGACCATAGGAGACATTTTCCAGAACGTTCATATGCGGGAACAGGGCATAAGACTGAAAAACCATCCCGACATTGCGTTCAGAGGCCGCGCGCTGGCTGACATCGCGGCCCGCAATCTGCACCACCCCCGATGTGGGCAGTTCCAGCCCTGCAATCAGCCGCAGCGACGTTGTCTTGCCGCAGCCCGAAGGCCCAAGGAAGGTAACCAACTCGCCCTTTGCGATGGACAAGGTGATCGCATCCACGGCCACAGCGGACCCATAGCGTTTGGTGACATTGGCAAATTCAATCGCGATTTCTTCAGTCATGTAACCTCATTCAGCCGGGGCTTTCTGGCCTTGGAATTCGCGCCGCCGCCCCAACCTGCGCGCGCCCACCATAAGCTGGATCAGGACAATGCAGATAATCATCACAATCATCAGCACTGTCGAATAAGTAATCGCCAGCGCGTATTCCCCGGCCTCTACCCGGCCCATGATATAGGCGGTCGCCATGTTGTGGCGGGCCGAAACAAGGAAAATCACGGCGGACACGGCAGTCATGGCAGTGACAAAGGAATAGACCAGCGCAGTGAACACCGCCGGCTTGACCAGTGGCAGAACGACGCGGCGCAGGGTTGCAGCACCGCCAGCCCCCATGGTCTGGCTGGCTTCTTCCATACTGCGGTCTATTTGCGCGAATGCCGCCAGCCCTGCGCGCATGCCCACTGGCATATTACGGAACACGAAGCATATCACCAGAATCGCAGCAGTTCCGGTAATATCCACAGGCGGCACGTTGAAGGCCGCAACATAGCTGACCCCGACAACGGTACCAGGAATGGCGAAACTCAGCATTGTGCCGAATTCGAACGCATTGCGGCCCGCAAAATCCTGCCGGGCAACCAGCCAGGCCGTCATGATGCCAATCAATGTGGTCAGGGGGGCTGCAATGGCAGAAACCAGCAGCGTGGTCTGCATGGAGTTCCACGCCGAGCCATAAAGCTGCAACCCGCTCGCGTTCACCTCGAAATCGAATGCTGTCCGCAGATGTGCGAATGTCGGCGTCAGGTCCCAGCGCCCAATGTCATGGACAAAGCCGCCAAGCAGCACCACAGCGTAAACGCCGATGGTGAACGCCACAAACGGAATGACCGCAGCCCATGCCACGCCCTTCAGCCCGAATGGCAGGGTCGAGGCAAGACCAGCATCGGATTTACCGGTGACGGTGACATAGCTTTTCCGGCCCAGCCAGCGCTGTTGCAGCCAGAACGCGACCAGTGTCAGCGTCAGCAGGATCATGGCCAGCGTGGCTGCATTGCCCAGATCATACCGCGCGCCGACAACCGCAAAGAATATCCGGGTAGAGAGCACTTCATATCCACCGCCCAGCACGATGGGGTTTCCAAAATCCGCAAGGCTCTCGATAAATGCCAGCAGGAACGCCGCAGCAAGCCCCGGACGCAAAAGCGGCCATGTCACCTTGAAGAAGGTCTTGACCGGACCGGCGCCAAGCGTCTGGCTGGCCTCTTCGAGCGTGGGATTGATCGCTTCTACCGTGCCAAGAAGCACGAGGAAGGTGATCGGCGTGAACGCCAGAACCTGCGCCATCAGAATACCGCTCAGGCCATAGACCCAGCGGGTCGGGCGGATGTCGAATATCTCCGCGCCCCAGCCGGTTATCAGCCCGGTGCGCCCGAACAACACGATGATCGCAACACCCACGACGAAAGGCGGGGTTATGATGGGCAGGATGGAGAGCGCGCGCAGCGTCTGCTTGAAACGGAAAGAGGTGCGCGCCACGATCAGTGCCAGCGCCAAGCCCAAGGCAGTGCAGATGGTGGCAGCCAGAAGGCCCAGCACCAGAGAATTGATGACCACCCCGCAACGTCGCCCGCCTGTCAGGCAGTCCAGTCGCCAGATTTCGGGCGCAAACAGCCGGGTCAGGAACGGTCCCAGTGCCACCTCTCCATCCGGGCCGACAAATGCAGCCAGCGCCAGCCTCAGGATCGGATAGAAAACAAACAGCCCCAGCAGCGCCACAATGAACACCACAGCCGAAGCCGAGAACCGGTCACCCCGGCAAAACCCCCGAAGGGCAAGTGCATGCGCGATAAGCCCCAGAAGTGCGATGCCAGATGCAAACCCGCCCCAGCCAAGCCCGGTCTGCCCTTGTCCGGCGACGGGAAAAAGGATGGTCAGCCAGTCAAACGCCGGACCGCGCAGGCCCACAGTGAAGCCCTGCACCAACAACACCGCGAACGCAGCCAGCGCGACACCAAGAAACAAACGCCCGCCAGCCCCCTTGAAACTTGCCCAGACCAGAAGCGGCAGTGCAAGAACCACGGGCCACAGCCACCCGCGCCCCTCTGCTGCCAGCCCAAGCGCCGAGGGAATTATAGGCGCAGACTCCGCGGGCAAGGACTGGTGCCAAGGCAGCACAAGCACTGCAAGCGCCAACAGCACAAGCCAACTCAGCCTTTCACGCGCAGCGCGCGAGTCGCGTAATTCTTCAGGAGTCATATCCGCTCACCGCTAAAGCCGGGCAGCGGGTCAACCCGCCGCCCGGCAGTTGCTAACCCTCAGCGTTGTGCGCCGATCTCTGCGTCCCAGCGTGACAGCAGATTCTGGCGCGTATCGCTGGCCCCGTAGGTCACGAAATCGTAGTCAATCAGCGTAATCTGATCGAGCGATGGCGATTCCGGCGGGACAGGTGCGTTGCGGTTCGAAGGGACCTGGAAGCTGTTTGCCTCTGCCCCCAGCGCCTGAGCTTCGGGGCTGAGCGCCCAGTCATAAAACAGGCGCGCATTTTCGGGGTTGGGACCGCCTTCAACCAGACTCATGGAGCCGATTTCATATCCCGTCCCCTCACATGGTGCGACAGCGGTGATCGGTGCGCCCGTCACGGCCTGCGCAACCGCATCATGCATGAACACGATGCCGATGGCGGTTTCGCCCGTCGCGGCGTTACGGATCGGTGCTGCGCCGGACTGGGTGTACTGGCTGATATTTTCATCAAGCTGGCCCAGGAATTCAAAGGCCTCATCTTCGCCCATTATCTGCACCAGCGTCGCAAGAAGCGTATAGGCCGTACCGGATGAATTGGGGTTGGCAACCTGAATATCGTCGCGGAACCTCTCGTCCAGCAGGTCCGACCAGCAGGCCGGTGCGGGATCGTCTACCAGTTCGGTGTTGAACCCGTAGCCAAGTGCGCCTGCGTATATCCCCACGGTGCGAAAGCCGGATGCTTCGGCTTGCGACACGGCCCAATCCTGCAATTCAGCAAGCATGGGCGATTCGTATGCAGCAGTCAGCCCCTCCTCGGCCGCCTGCAGATGCGGGTCACCTGTGCCGCCCCACCACACATCCCCGCGCGGCTGGCCCTCTTCAGCCTTGAGCTGCGCATAGGTTTCGCCCGACGAGCGACGAGTCATCAGTACATTGATTCCGCTCTCGCGCTGGAAGCTTTCGCCCATAAGGCGGCACCATTCCTCCTGAACGGAGCAATACAGCACAAGTTCATTTGCCTGCGCCATGATCGGCGCGCCGATAAAGCCCGCAAGTGATGCGGACAGAAGTGAAATCTTACGCAATGTCTTTCCTCCCGTGTGGGTGCGATGTTCGAAGGATCCGGATTTTCCGGCAATCATCGCTACCGCTAACAAGACTATATGACAGTTCTGTGAATACAATCCTGAAACTTTCATGCGCGCCACAGAAACGTCATCCAGCGGTAAACAGGGCCGGATCTGGGGTTCAGCCCCCATGATCGCAGTGTGAATAAACTGGTTCGGCAGCCCCGCGCGCGGCATTCGCTGTTAGAAGGGGGACGGCGGACATGCCACGTGCAATCCCCTGATAACAGCGGCCCAGATATCCGGGCCTTATGCCTGCTGCTGTGGATACCATTCCCGGCCGGAAGCCTCACCGAAGAATATATGCCCCATCAGCACCACTGCCGTGCAACACGCCATCTTTCATCATCAACCGCCCCCGCAAGTAAACTGCAATCGGCCAGCCCGAAATCTCCAGCCCTTCATAGGGGGTGTAGTCGCAGGCATCATGCATATCACAGTGGCGGATCGTGCGCGTCAGGTCCGGGTTCCAAATGGTCAGATCTGCATCGCTGCCAATGGCGATGGTCCCCTTCTTCGGATACAGACCATATGTTTTCGCATGGTTGGTCGCAGTCAGGGCAACAAAACGGTTCAGGTCGATACGGCCTTTTTTGACGCCTTCGGAAAACAGGATCGGCATGCGCGTTTCCACACCCGGAATGCCGTTGGGAATGTGGGTGAATTTACCCCCCGGTCGCTTCTTGCCTGCAATGTCATTGAACCGGAAAGCACAATGATCTGACGAAAACAGATCGAACGCACCTGTCTCCAGTCCACGCCAGCAGGCTTCCTGCTGGTCCCTGTCGCGCGGCGGCGGAGAGCAGACATATTTCGCGCCTTCCCATCCTTCGGCGGACAGGTCGTCTTTCGTCAGCATCAGGTATTGCGGGCAGGTTTCGGCGGTTACGCGCTGGCCGCGCGCACGTGCGCGCGAAATCTCGTCTATCGTGGGACCATTGGAGATATGCACGATCACCACCGGCACATCCACGACTTCAGCCAAACTCAGGGCGCGGTGGGTTGCCTCTCGTTCGGCGGCAATAGGTCGCGTCGTGGCATGGGCAGCGGCATGGATATCGCCTGCGCGCACATGTGCATCTGACAGATAACGGATGACGTCTTCATTCTCGGCGTGGACCAGCATCACAGCCCCTGCCCTGCGCGCCGCATCCATCGTTGCCAGGATTTCGGCATCATTCAGGCGCATTGCCTCATAGGTCATGAATACCTTGACCGACTTGTAGCCTGCCGCGATCAGCGCGGGCAGTTCCTGCCCCAGAACCGCCGGTGTCGGGTCTGTGACAATCAGGTGGAAACTGATATCGGTCAGGCAGTTGTCGCGGGCCTTGGCATGATAGGCATCGACCGCATCACGCAGGGATTGCCCCTTTTCCTGCAGGCAGAATGGCATGACGGTGGTATTGCCGCCGAACAGCGCAGAGCGTGTACCAGATGCGAAATCATCCGCCATTTCCACCCCTTCGCCAGAAGGCTGCGCCAGATGCACATGGCTATCTATGCCGCCGGGCAGCACCAGCAAACCTTGTGCATCATATTCTTCGGTGGCTGGCGCGGATATTGCTGTGCTTAATTCCACGATACGCCCGTTGGCAATGCCGATATCGCATCTGAAAGTATCCGCGGCCGTTGCGACCGTGCCGCCGCGGATAATCAGATCGAGGCTCATGTCTTTTCCTTCTGGCATTCATAGCGGCAACGGGCCTTCGGATCAGGCATTGATCTGGTCCAGATCAAACCCGCCTTCAAGATGACGCTTGCGATAAGCGATCCCCATCATCAACGCCTGCACCACAGTCATCAGCGCAGCGACGGAGCGGAAGCCATGGAATTCGGCGTCCTCGATAGTCAGAAGGTGGGTACAGCGTTCGGTAATCGGGCTTACGGGACTATCGGTAATCGCGATGATCGGATTGCCGCGCTGGCGCACGGAATGCGTGACATTGACCGTGTCATCGGCATAGGGCGGAAAGCTGATGGCGATCAGCAGGTCATCGGGCGCCATGACGGCAGCGTGGTCTTCAAGCGCACTGCCCAGCCCAAGGATCTGGACAGATTGCACACCCGCACGGTTCAGGGCGTAAGACAGATAGGACGCCGCCGCGAAGGAACGGTCCACGCCGATAACGTAGACCACGCGCGCGGCAAGAATGCTGTCCACGGTTTCGGCCAGCGGCAGGTTTTCGACACGTTCAACCAGATGGTCCAGCGACGCCATATTCGCAAGGCTGAACGATTTGGTCAGCGCGTTCAGGTCATCGGGGTTGGGCACAACCTGTTCGCCGCGCGAATGGCGGATGCGGTCTTCCAGCGATGCAGGTGCGGCGCGCTGCAAGGGCGCGCGAAATACCTTTTGCATCTCGCTGAAGCCATTGAAGCCCATTGCCTTGGCCAGTCGCACAAAACTGGTTGCCGCAATGCCAGACTTTTCGGCCAGCTGCGACACGGGGCTTAGCGCAACATCATGCGGGTTGCTGACCGCATAGCCGCCTGCTTCCAGCATCTTGCGGGTAAACAGGTGGCGTTCTTCCAGCAAAAGGGTGCGAAACCGCTCCAGATCTTGCGGGGGGTTTAGTGCCGGTTCGCCGGCCGTGGTCGGTGATTGGTCCATCTATCCTCCGCGCGCCTAGTGCTGAAGCACTTGTGAAAGGAACAACCGGGCGCGGTCAGTCTTTGGCGCATTAAAAAACTCTTCAGGGCTGGCTTCTTCTACAATCTGTCCTTGATCCATGAAGATGACGCGGTTTGCAACCTTGCGGGCAAACGCCATCTCATGGGTGACGCAGACCATTGTCATGCCGTCCTCTGCCAGTTCGACCATCACATCCAGCACTTCCTTGATCATTTCGGGGTCCAGCGCCGAGGTCGGTTCGTCAAACAGCATGATCTGCGGATTGGCACATAAAGCCCGCGCAATGGCAACGCGCTGCTGCTGCCCGCCGGACAGCTGGCCGGGGAACTTCCGGGCCTGCTCTTCTATATGGACACGTTTCAGGAAGTGATGCGCGCGTTCTTCAGCTTCTTTCCGGGGACGTTTATGAACCCATATCTGCGCGAGCGTCAGGTTTTCAACCACACTCAGATGCGGGTACAGGTTGAAGCTCTGGAACACCATTCCGATTTCAGCGCGCACCTGCTCCAGCCCTTTCATGTCTTCATGAACTTCGCGCCCATTGACCAGAATGCGGCCCATCTGGTGCGTTTCCAGCTGGTTAACGCAGCGGATCACTGTGGATTTACCCGACCCGGATGGCCCGCAAATGACGATCTTCTCGCCGCTTTTGACCGACAGACTGATGTTTTGCAGCACATGGAAGGTGCCGAACCATTTGTTCACGTCCTCGAAGCGGATCACGTCATCGGTGCTCATGTCAGCCCTGTCTGCGGTTGAAATGGGTTTGTGGTTCTGTTGCATGTGACGTTGATCCTATGTGTTGTGGCCCGTGTTCAGCCGCCGTTCAAGATACATGCTGTATCGTGACAGGCCGAAACACAGCACCCAAAAGCCCATGCCCGCAAAGACATAGCCGGTTTTCGTGACCGAGGCCGACAGCCAGTTCGAATCCGCAATCCCGGCCTGAACAATGCCCAGCAGATCAAACAGCCCGATGATCAGCACAAGCGTCGTGTCCTTGATGATCGCGACATATGTATTGACGATGCCGGGAATGACGATGCGCAGAGCTTGCGGCAGGATGACGAAGATCATCATCCGCCAGTAGCCCATGCCTGCCGCTGTCGCGGCCTCGTACTGGCCGCGCGGGATGGCCTGCAGACCGCCGCGTATGACCTCGGCCATCAGCGCGCCGTTAAACAAGGCCACCCCGATCAGCGCGCGCAGCAATTTGTCCAGCGTAAAGCCCTGCGGCATGAACAGCGGCAACATGACCGAAGCCATGAACAGCACGGTAATCAGCGGAACAGCGCGAAACAATTCTATGAATGTCGTGCAGAACAGGCGGATGACTGTCATTTTCGACCGCCGCCCAAGCGCCAGCAATATGCCCAGCGGCAAGCTGCCCACCATGCCGGAAATCGCAACAACCAGCGTCAGCATAAACCCGCCCCAGCGCGCGGTTTCCACCACTGGCAAGCCCAGAACCCCGCCATATAGCAGGAAGAAGGCGATGACCGGATAGACCAGCAGCGAAAAGGCCAGAAACCAGCGTTTTCCGGGAATGGCAGGAAACAGCATCGGCGCGACCGATACAATCAGCAGCGCGAATGTCAGATCCACGCGCCACCGCTCTGCCACCGGATAGAAGCCATACATGAACTGGCCCCAGCGTGCGTTTACGAAGGCCCAGCAGGCACCGCCATTGGCCACGCAATCGGCGCGGTCGCCCACCCATGTCGCATTGCCGATGGCCCAGTTATACAACCCCGGCATGGACAGATAGAGCAGATACAACACCACGATTGTCAAAAGCCCCTGCCGCCAGTCGGGGAACAGATTCCGGTGAATCCAGTCGACCGGGCCAGAATGCGTTCTGGGCGGCAGACGCCCCTGTGCCGGGGCTGGCGGCAAAATGCCGGCCCGTTCGCGGATTACCGCGTTCGCGTCGGGGTGATCAGCCGTCGCACTCAGCATCCTATCTGTCATTGCGCAAGACCCTGTAGTTGAAGAAGTTCATGACAGCCGCAATGAACAGGCTGACAGTAATATAGAAACCCATCGCCAGCAGGATCGTCTCGACCGCCTGCCCCGTCTGGGTCAACGTTGTTCCCGCCACGATCGAGATGATTTCCGGAAAGGCAATCGCTGCGGCAAGCGAGGTGTTCTTGGCCAGTGACAGGTATTGTGTCGCCAATGGGGGAATGATGATGCGCATGGCTTGTGGCAGCACGATCAGCCGCATCATTTCCCACCGGCTATGGCCCATTGCGACAGCGGCCTCATACTGACCCTTTGGAACACCCTGAATGCCTGCGCGGACAATCTCGCCCACTGCGGCGGAGATGTAGAAGGAAAGACCCAGCAGCGCGGCCAGCATCTCCGGCAGGATGACCATACCACCCTGAAAGTTGAAGCCGCGCAATTCCGGTATGATCAATTCGAACCGGGCACCACTGACGGCCCATGCCAGAAGGGGCAGCGCGATCAGGCCGCCCAGCCACCAGGGCCAGACCGGCCCTGCATCGCCTGTTGCGTCGCGCAGTTTGCGCATGCGCCGGGTCTGAACGATGCCAAGCATCACGCCGATCACAAGGGCCATCAGCACAGCATTGCCACTGGCCCCCAGGATTGGTTCCGGCACCACAAGACCGCGGTTGTTCAGAAAGGCTATTCCGCCGAAATCAACACTGTCACGCGGATTTGGAAGCGGGCGGAGGATTGCAAAATACCAGAAGAACAATTGCAGCAGCAGGGGGATGTTGCGGAATATTTCAATGTAGACAGTTGCAAGACGTGCAATCAGCCAGTTGCGCGAAACACGCGCAAGGCCAAGGCCAAATCCCAGAAATGTCGCCAGCACAATCCCCAGTGCCGACAACACCAGCGTGTTGATCACCGCAACCCAGAACCCTTGCAGATAGGTCGAGCTGGACGAGAAAGGAATGTAGTGAAGCGAGACGTCGAACCCCGCGCGGTTGCCCAGAAACCCGAAACCCGACGCGATGCCTTGCCGCGACAGGTTGGACATGGTGTTCGAGAACAGGAAATGGACAACCCAGACAAGCGCCGCGATGAATAGTATCTGCACGGCCAGTGACCGGATGCGCCCTCTGGTCAGAAAGGGCGCGCGTGGGGGGCCAGAGGGCAATCGCCCGGGGCTTTGCGAAGCGGTATCGGCCATGTGCTGAATCTTCCCGTCAGGTTCCGGAGGGGCTGCCTGTACCCGCGATGGGACAGACAGTGCGCCATCCATGCCGGGGGTGTGGCCCGGCATGGGCATCTGATCGTATGGCCAGCGGGGCTTGTGCAGCCCCGCCTTGCACGATCACTTGATGGGCATCGCGTATTGAATGCCGCCATTGGTGTACAACTCGTTCAGGCCACGCTCCAGTTCCAGCGGAGTGTTCATGCCCAGATGACGCTCCCACAACTCGCCGTAGTTGCCGACGGCGGCGATGGCTTTTGCGGACCAGTCATTCTCCAGGTCCATCCAGGCACCCATGTTGTCGTCACCTGCGCCCAGCAAACGACGGATATCGGGGCTGCCGCCTTCGGCCATCTCTTGCATATTCTCTGATGTGACGCCCATTTCTTCGGCACCGATCAGGGCATAGACTGTCCATGTCACGATATCGAACCACTGGTCATCGCCATGCCGCACCACCGGGGCGAGCGGCTCTTTCGAGATGGTTTCAGGCAGCATGACATGCTCTGCAGGGTTTTCCATGACCAGCCTGCGCGCAGCAAGGCCCGACAGGTCCGAGGTATAAACATCGCAGCGACCGGCATCATAGGCTGCCAGAACCTCATCCGCGCGGTCGAAACGCACCGGCGAATAGCTCATGCCGTTGGCGCTGAAGTAGTCAGCAAGGTTCAGTTCGGTTGTGGAACCAGCCGAGACACAGACGCTTGCACCATCAAGATCCAGCGCAGATGCAACGCCAAGACTTTCGCGCACCATGAAACCCTGACCGTCATAGAACACGACAGGCGCAAAATTCAGCCCCAGTGCAGTGTCGCGGTTCAGTGTGCGGGTGGTTGTGCGCGACAGAATGTCGACTTCGCCCGATTGTAGCGCAGTGAAGCGCTCGGTGTTCGACAGTGGCACAAAGCGGACTGCATCGGCATCATCCAGAACAGCGGCAGCAACAGCGCGGCAGATATCCACGTCAAAGCCGGTCCAGTTGCCCGCATCATCAGGGTTGGAGAAGCCCGGTACGCCTTGTGTAACGCCGCAGACAACCGCGCCACGTTCGCGCACGTCCTCAAGGGTGCTGGCGTGCGCCAGACCGGCCCCCAAAACCATTGCTGTGGTTGCAAGAAAGAAGGATTTTGTCATGGTTATTTCCCTGTTGAGCTGGAAAGATTGCCGACACGCCCGCTCTGGCATGTCGTCCGCAAGCGCCGGATCAGCGCTGACGTTCAAGTTGGTCGATCAGGCGGTCAATCTCTTCGACCGTGTTGTAGTGAACCGCAGAAGCACGGATGACCCCGTCACCACTGGACAGGTTCATCGACTCGACCAGACGCTTTGAATGGAAATCCCCGAACCGGATGCCGATACCCGACGGGTCGACCTTGCGCACCAGCGCCGCGGAACTGTTCCCATTGACGATGAAGGAAATCGTGGGAACGCGAACGGCCCTGCCCGCCCCTTCCTGACCCAGAATGGTAATATCTGCGCGCGCGCGCAGATAAGACAGCAGCCGCTCTGCCAGGACAGCTTCGTGATCGGCCATGACATCGAAAGCAGCCTCCACCGCGGCGCGGGCGGTTGTATTCACGCCATGCGCGCCGGCGAATTTTTCCAGGTATTCCACGACCCCGCGGCACCCGGCCGCCAGTTCGTAATTCGGGTTGCCGGGTTCAAGCTTGTTGGGAACCTTGTCTTCGCCATAGAAGTAGTGGTTGATGTTCCTGGCATCGTGGCGCAGCAGATCATACCGTCCGTATAGTGCTGCGTGATGTGGGCCATAAACCTTGTAGACCGAGAAGACATAGTAATCGACATCCAGAGCCTGCACATCAATGGCGCGATGCGGGGCATAAGCCACACCATCCACACAGATTTTCGCGCCCGCGTCATGGACGATATCCGCAATCTCACGGATCGGCATGATGGTCCCGAAGATGTTCGAGGTATGCGTCAGCGCAACCATGCGCGTGCGGTCTGACAGCAGGGCGCGCAGATCATCCATATCTGGCAGATCTGATCCTGCGGGCATTTTCCATTCGCGGATATTTATGCCGCGCGCTTCCAGTTGGCGCCAGGGGCCGATATTGGCTTCGTGGTCGAAATTCGTGACGATCACTTCGTCACCTTCTTTCCAGCCCTGCACCAGCGCGCGCGCCAGTTGATCAAGCAACTGGGTTGCTGTTGCGCCCATCACCACCTCTTCCGGGCGGGCGGCATTCATCAGGGTTGCAAGTGCGGCGCGCCCATCAGCTACTGCGGCACCGGCCTTTTGCGAAGCTGCGTAGCTGGCACCAAGCTGGACACTTTCGCCCGACAGGAACCCGACAATATGATCTATCGACTGCTGCGCAACCTGAGAGCCGCCAGCATTGTCCAGAAAGACAGTGCCGTTTTTCAGCCCCGGAAAGCAGTTGCGCACAAACTCCATATTGATCGAAGGCATTAAGTGATCCTTTGTGATTCCTCACACTCATAAAAATGAAATGTTTTTCAAAGTCAAAATAAAAATGAAATATTTCATTTTTTATTCTGCTCATTTTCCAGTCAGCATGCTTGGAATTTGCGCGCAGGCACGGGCGATATCCGCCCTGTCGGCCCTGCAGGTTTTGTCATAGGCATAGTGCTGAAAAGGCTTCCTGCCGGACGGACTGCCGCCGCTTGTCATCGTAAATCAAGCTACATCGCGTGGCTGCGACCAGCCGCTTTCGCCAGATGCAGCGGATGCGTCGCTGCCATGTCGGCAAGCGCCCCCTTGCGACGGTGACTGCCGCCAAGGATGGACGGCATACTATTGAAAACGTTGTTTCTTCTCAAGCCAAAGTGCGACACATATGAAAACACCGACGAGTCCCCAAAGGTGCCACAGCCGGTGTTGAATATCGGGCAAGGTTGCGCCCATCTGGCTGACACGCACCAGCCCGTCAATGGCGGGGGTGGACGGTATGATCTGAGCAATCACTTCCAGATGGGCGGGAATTGCCTCAACCGGCCAGGCGAACCCTGACAGAAAAAAGAACGGCAGCCCTACGGCCAGCAGCACGACCTGCACCACCTCGGCGCGGCGCAATATGGCCGCCACGCATTGGGCCAGAAGGCCGGTCGCCAGAACAAAGGGCAGCCCCAGCATCAGAACCGCGACATTGCTGCCCAGATTTGGCAGGCCGTAAAACGCGGGCAGGACAATCAGGTAAACCGGCAGCAACACAGCGTATACCAAGGCCCATGCGCCCATGCGCCCCAAAACCCGCCAGACAGGATGACCGCGCGGCTGTGTACGCCGTGTCGCCACCAGCGCCAGCCCCATCAGCATGGTCTGCTGCAGGATAAGAACAAAGGCTGCGGGCAGAACATATGTCGCATACCCCGCTGCCGGGTTGAACAAGGGGACCTCTACCTGCGCGGCGGGGCTGACCTGTGCCAAGGCAACATCCGGCGCGGTGCCTTGCGCCATCAGGCGGCCCATTTCAACCTCTGCGCCCATCTGGCGCAAGGGTACGGCGGCCCCCTGCATCACACGCTGATACATCAGGAAATAACTGGCATCACCATAGAGTGCGACAGGGCTTTGATTGCCGCGCAACAAGGCACGCTCGAACCCTTCGGGGATCACGAGCACGCCATAGGCGCGGCGTTCCTGAACCAGTCGCGTGGCCTGAATCATGTCGGGCGCATCATAGCTCAGGGTCACCGCCTCAGAGGCGGTCACGCGCCGCGCAAGTTCCGCCGAACTGGTCGAGCGATCCAGATCGACCAGCACCACAGGCACATCACGCAACAACTCCGCGCGATAGGGGAAAGGATAGATCAGCGCATAGATCACCAGCGCGGCCAGAATGATCAGCCGTACCTGACGATCCGCGAATATGCCGCGCAACTCTGTGCGCAGGGCTGTCAGTATATGCGTCATGCCGCAGCCTCTATCTGGTGACGCAGACGCAACAGCCGGATCAGCACCAGAATACCAAGCACGGCGGCAATACAGCCCAGCCAGACAACAGACCACAGCGATATGTCCAGCGGTGTGGCGCGCAGGGACTGATCGATGCGCAACTGCACATACCATGTGCCCGGGATGACCGCGCCCCAGCCTTGCGCCAGCTGCGACATGGCCTCGCGCGGGAAGCCCAGTCCCATGAAGCCAAAAGCAGGCGCGGTGATTACCGCAATGATACTGGCCGCGCGGCCCATGTCGCGGGTCATCACGAAAGCCAGCGCACCAATCAGTTGCACCGACAGGACAAACAGCACCGCCCCTGTGGCCATCAGCAACAACGAGCCGCGCAAAGGCACACCCAACCAGCCATACAGCGCGATATCCGACAGGCCAAGGATCAGCAGAAAGATCAGCGTATAGGGCAGGATCTTGCCCAGCATGGCAGGCAAGACGCCGCCCGCCATGCGCGCCAGCACCTGCGGGTGCCTGCCCGGCCCGAAATCAAGCGAGATGGCATAGGCCGTCGCGGCTGCAGCGATGATCTGCAACAACGTAGGCACAAGTGCTGCCAGCAGGAAATGCACGTAGTCAAAGGCCGGATTGAACAGTGCATGGGCCTGCAACGGGATGGGCTGAAGGCTGACCATCGCCTGCACCGGTGCCTCGCCCTGCCCCTGCCGGACGGACAGGCGCAGACCCGCAAGCACGGTATCTATGGCGTTGCGCGCACCGCGCGCGACCATAGAACCCGCGCTCATGTGCTGGTTGTCGTAGAATGTCACGATTTCGGGGCGTGCGCCGCGCATGATGTCGCGCTCCAGCCCCTGCGGCAGATAGACAGCGCCCCGCGCTTCGCCCGCAACGATGAGGGCGCGTGCCTCTGTCAGGCTGAGTGCCTGTTCACTCACCCGGAGTTCCGGCGCAGCGTCGAGCATTCTTGTAATGGTGCGCGAAAGATCTGACCGATCAAGATCAACAACCACCAGCGCCATGCCCGTCGGAATCCCGGCGCGAAAAATGCCGGTCAGGACAAGCAGCATCAGCACAGGCAACACCACTACCAACCCAGCAAGGGCCGGTCGGCGCAAAATCAACCGGAACTCGCGCAGCATCACCGCCAGCATGGCTTACCTGCCAAGCGAAATCAGCGCCGACATGCCCGGGCGCAGCCCCTCGACAGGCGCAAGCGGACGGGCGCGCAACTCAAAACTGCGCAGATCGAAATCGCCTGTGGCACGTGTCGCCCGCCAGCTTGCAAACTGGCCCTGCACATTGATCAACGATATCTGCGCATCAAGGTCACGCTGCAGCGCGGGCACATGCACCGAAAGCACATCCCCCACCTGCAGCCCAGACAGAAGGTCTTCGCGCAGATTGAAGGTGAACCATGCCTGATCCAGATCGACGATGGTGAACAGCGGCGCACCCGGGCCGATATTCTCGCCCAGTTCGATCAGGCGGGCAGAAATCTCTCCGCTCAATGGCGCATAGATGGTCAACTCATCCAGATCGGCCTGACGCTGGGCCAGCGCGGCCTCGGCCTGCGTGACCTGCGCGGCGGCAACCGCGCGTTCTTCGGGTGACGCGCCGGCGCGTGCCAGATCAAGCTGGGCCTGCGCGGCCTCCACCCGGCGGGCGGCGGTCTCGACATTGCGCATGGTCTGGTCCATCGCGGCCTGCGGGCGCAACCCTTGCTGCGCCAGTTCCGTGTCCCGCGTGACCTGTTCTTCGGCCAGTCGCAGGTCGGCCTGTGCCGCAGCAAGTTCAGCGTCGCGGGCACGGATCACTTCGGGCCGTGTCGCGCCTGCGGCAGCCTGCGATGCGCGCGCAACCTCTGCCCCCGAGGCCGCTGCAGCATGGGCCGTGACAAGCTGGGGATTGGACAGTTCCGCCAGAACCTGCCCGGACTCGACCCGCGAACCCAGATCGGCCATGATTTCGTCCACGCGACCGGATGTGCGTGCGGAAACATCCACACGCGGAGCGGCAACTTCACCTTGTATCAACAACGGCCCGGGGCGCGTAACCCACCAGACCGACGCAGCGACCAATGCCGCCAGAACTGCGATGACCAGAAGCGGAAGCGCGGCTTTGCGCCTTGAATCGTGCTGGGCTGGCATGAATATTGCTTTCTTTCGTGGTAAACGAACTATCATGCACAACCTAAAGCGCGCATGTCGCAAACACAATTCGCCCTTGGGCAATCGGACGCAAGGTAACATGTGACATGTGTCAGGCAGGTTGGCACGCGAACCAGCGCGCGTCGCCAACGGTCAATCACGTAGCGCAGATGCTGCGCCGGGCTAGATGACGGCGAAGATAGACTGACTTCCGTTCCCTCCGGGATTCGGCGGCATGAAATACTTCTGGCGTAGCAAATTCCGCGCGCATCAGCCGGTCGCCGTTGCAGCAACAACTGGCCGCTTTCACCATATGCTGATGATGCATACAGAACAGCCAATTCCCCGCCAAAGCTTTGTAAAAATCATGATTTTTCCAAGCGTATGCAGGGGGGGCATCGCAGGTTTCATCGAAGATACCAGCCGGGAATACGAAGCCACCCGCAATGCTAAGTTGGTGTGGCTAGCAGATACCCCGACAGCAGATATCGCTGACAGGCCCCGATGCCCGCATGATAGCGACCCACGCGCCCCACAGGCAAAGACCGCGTTGCAGCGCGAAGGCCTGCACATCATTGCGGACAAGTGCTATTTCAGCGACGTCGGAATCCCTGCTCACCCCAAGCCGGACACCTCAACGACCGAGCCGCGTTCGGACAGAACCGGCGGCCGGGATCTATCGCAACCGTGACATGCGTTGATCCGGGGGCTGAGATGGGTTTGCTTGCTTCCGCAGCGCTTCCAAAATCAGACGACATATAACGCTACCTGTGTATATCGCTGATCGAGCGCCACAACCAGATTACTCTGTGTATTCAGCCACTATTATATATGCGGGACTTGCGAGCACATCAAAAGCACGATAAGAACGAAAAAGGAACATTTGAAAATGCATCCTGTTATGTATTGATTTCGGAAACCCTTTCGGGTTTTAACTTCAAAAAACGGGCAGGCAACATGCTGACATCTGTAGAACTTTGCGCTGGTGCTGGCGGGCAAGCCTTGGGGATTGAAAAGGCGGGGTTCTCCCATACCGCGTTGGTCGAGATCGACAAACACTGCTGCAATACTCTGCGGCATAATCGGCCAGAGTGGAACGTTCTTGAGGAAGACATGCGCGTTTTCAAGGAACGCGCCGCTGATTACAAGGGCATGGACCTGCTTGCTGGCGGCCTCCCTTGTCCACCCTTCTCTGTCGCCGGAAAGCAGCTTGGTGAACTTGATGAACGCAACCTATTCGACGACGCGATCGACCTTGTAGATGCAGCTCGTCCACGCGCCGTGATGATCGAAAACGTGCGAGGATTTCTTGACGCAGTGTTTCACGATTACCGCGAGCGGCTGAAAACGCAACTGGACAAGCTTGGCTACAAGACTGACTGGCGGCTTCTGAACGCCTCCGACTACGGCGTCCCACAACTTCGACCCAGAGTGGTCATCGTGGCGGTACTTAAGGAGCGGTCTGAATGTTATGAGTGGCCAGAAGCCAGCCCGCATAACCCACGTACTGTAGGCGAAACACTTCGTGACCTCATGGCAGCCCGAGGCTGGCGTGGAGCTGATGACTGGGCTGCAAGGGCGGATGAGATTGCCCCAACCATCGTAGGTGGATCAAAAAAACATGGCGGACCGGACCTTGGCCCAACCCGTGCCCGTGCGGCTTGGGCGACATTAGGGGTTGAGGGGCGTACAATCGCACCCGAGGCACCAGACGCCTTCTTCGATGGCATGCCGCGCCTGACTGTCCCAATGGTTGCTCGAATCCAAGGCTTCCCAGACGACTGGCATTTCACCGGTGCAAAAACAAATGCCTACCGCCAAGTTGGCAATGCGTTCCCTCCTCCGGTGGCACAAGCTGTATCAAGCCAAATTGCCAAAGCTCTTCGTAAGCGCCTTTTGCGCGCCGTAAGCGCCTGAGCTTCCCGAATCTGCCCAGCTGTGACAGATTTCTGGCAAGCAATCGAGTAACGGCATGGGGCACATTTGAAAAAGAGCATCCCAGACAGCATTGTCGTCGCAGGCCACCGCGACCACAATCTGCTGACTGCAATTGCAGGTGACATACTCTGGCGCGCCGGGGGACATGACGCTTTGGCGACAAAATTTGCTATAATGCTTCGTCAATGCGTCGATGATGTTATCATGACCCCCAAAACAGGGCGGCGCTCGTACGACGAACTGGAAAAGACCGAAAAAACATACATCGGCACGCGCGTTGAAATCGAGCTTCGCGCAATGCTGCACCTGCCAAAAGGCAAACTAGATACCGTCATTCTTGATCATGACGTTGACATCAAGAACACGATGGGCAGCAATTGGATGATCCCCACCGAGGCGATTGACCACCCATGCATACTTGTGGCTGCCGATGAGGTGCGGGCGAAATGCTACCTTGGCCTCTTTGTGGCGCATCCCGAGTACCTCACTTTCGGACAGAACAAGGATTCAAAGAAGAGCGTCTCTGCCCTCGGTTTTTCTAATATATTCTGGCTGCTGTTTGATCACCCATACCCGGAAAACTTTTGGCGTACGATCCCGCCTGACGCGATTGACCGCATTTTTTTGGGCAAGACAGGCAATCAGCGGATGGCCAATCTCTTTCGTGAGGTACAGAGGCAGCCCATCGCCCGCGATGTTGTTCAGGCAGTCGCTCAGCAACAAGACTTCATGCGTCGCATTCGGTCCGACAACGGGAGAGGGACACGGGATATCTTGGCGCGTGAGGGAATCCTGTTGTTGTCAGGCCACTATGACGCGCCATTAATCGCTGCGCTGGGATTACCCCACTGCTTGGGAAGCGAGTTCGTCTCCTGCAGAGTCGTTTCACAAGGTGAGGCGCAACTCGCGGGCACGTATGGTATAAGCATTACTTGGAATTCATAATTAATAAACTTTGACCTGCTATCTCCTGCCAAACTGCGGTTGCTTCTTGACTAGCAGCTGTATTCTTCAGGCAGTTTGAGCGTTCCATTTCTGGCGAGCTTTGCACATTGCGATTGTGATTGTGATGAGCTTGCGTGCGACAGCCGTGATGAAGACCTTATGTGGTTTTCCGGCGGCGCGAAGACGGTCGGAGAAGACCTTCAGGACTGGATTGTGATAGCTGGCGACGAGTGCGGCTTGGAACATCACATGCCGCAACAAGCGCCGTCCACCTGCAATGGCGCGCTTGCCGCGCATAGCGCCACTGTCCTGTGCGATGGGCGCAAGGCCAGTGAGTGCTGCGACCTGTTCCCCCGAGATTTGGCCAAGCTCGGGCATTTCGGCAATCAGCATGGTGCTGGCGACCGGGCCGATCCCAGCGACAGACCGCAGAATGTCCGCAGTCGCGGCAAGCTCTTCATCCAAGGCGATAGTCTGTCCGCCATCGCCCTCGCCGCAACCGTCATGTTCTGGCTATGAATCAAGAACGCGTCCTGACCCTAAAGACTCCGAAAATGCGTAGAAATATAGCTGTTTTTGCATTGCTCGATCAGAGGACCGCTGAATGTCACTGGTCAACGGTGGAGGCCATTGCAGCGCGCGCGGATCGAAGACCTCAATCAATGGTGGGGATCAGAAGGGTGGCGAGCGCTTGCGCCGAAGTCGCAGTTTGGGATGGTCGAAATGGTCGGCAGACGTTTCACCGAGGAGCAGAAGTACCGGTACGTGAAGCCCTATCCCATCCTTCAAATGGAGGATGGGAACCGTGTTGCTTTTCATCTCATTCATGCCACCGATCATGTGGAGGCGCAAAAGCTGATGGATAGAGCGTTCATGAAAGTGGTCGGGGATGCACCGGGCTTTGATTCCGGCAAACAGAAATCGCTGCCATTCAATACCTCGGCGGGTCATCCATGAACCAGACAGAAGCCTTTGCAGTGGGTAGAATTCGCCGGAACTATGCGCGCAGCGCAACCCTAAGGCTTTTGGCCATAGTATGGTTTTGGGACATATTCGTTGCGCGTTGCGCTGCGGCCACACCCCAAACCTTCTGCCTTGTGCTTCCGTGGCACTAACACAGATTGTGTGCATGCGAAAGCCCCGCGTATTGCGGGGCGTAGGGTATTGATTATATGTTATATTTTGGTTGCGGGGACAGGCTGCCGCCGTGACTTGCCTGCGCCCAACTGCACAGTTTAAACAGCAAATTCATATAATTAATAGATTTTCCCATATTCTCTGGACGAATACACGAAAATTAATTCGTTAAGCTATATACTGGCGCGTCTATTTACATACGCGAGGCAGAGAAAAGTATCGTCAAGCCCCCTCTGTTGCAAGGCTCGGACGGATCCCCCCCGCGTGGGCGGGGAACAGTCAGCCTCAAATGTGAAAGTTCCCTTTGTGGTCGGATCATCCCCGCGTGGGCGGGGAACAGGATATCGAAAGGCAGCGGGTGCGAAAGATTACCGGATCATCCCCGCGTGGGCGGGGAACAGGCATTAACTCATACCGCCCGACCCGCTGCCCGCGGATCATCCCCGCGTGGGCGGGGAACAGTCCAGCGCTTTGCGTCTGTTTCACTGCGGAAACGGATCATCCCCGCGTGGGCGGGGAACAGCGCAACCCGCGCTTCAGGCGCATGTCGAATGCCGGATCATCCCCGCGTGGGCGGGGAACAGACAACCCCGCCCGCGCATGGCTACTCGCCATCCGGATCATCCCCGCGTGGGCGGGGAACAGGTAATACGGAAATTTGGCGAACCGTTTTCAAACGGATCATCCCCGCGTGGGCGGGGAACAGATTTTTTTGCCCTGCCGCGTGCGGGCGCGATGCGGATCATCCCCGCGTGGGCGGGGAACAGGCGTCCTTTCCCGTTTCCCTTGCCGTTGTCGCCGGATCATCCCCGCGTGGGCGGGGAACAGCAGGTATACCCCGTTCAGGTAATATCTGGTAACGGATCATCCCCGCGTGGGCGGGGAACAGTCAATATTCTGGCGCATCCCTACTGTTGATTACGGATCATCCCCGCGTGGGCGGGGAACAGGGTAAGGAAGCGCGCCCAGCGGTCAGTCATTCCGGATCATCCCCGCGTGGGCGGGGAACAGCGAATGAGCCGCGCATCGCCGACATCTGGGGACGGATCATCCCCGCGTGGGCGGGGAACAGACATTGTAAACCGCCGGGCTGTCACCTAAAACCGGATCATCCCCGCGTGGGCGGGGAACAGAAACCTTCAACAGAAGCCTCGTCGAATGTTGGCGGATCATCCCCGCGTGGGCGGGGAACAGCCTGTCGATATGCCCGTCAGGTCAAACGTGATCGGATCATCCCCGCGTGGGCGGGGAACAGGAACGCCGACAATATCACCCCTCAGACGATCCCGGATCATCCCCGCGTGGGCGGGGAACAGAACGCCATTGGCCCTGCGTATTTCCGCATGGCCGGATCATCCCCGCGTGGGCGGGGAACAGGGCTTTCACTGCCTGCGCTGGTGTAATCGTATCGGATCATCCCCGCGTGGGCGGGGAACAGTGCATGAGCTCTACGAGCGTCGTTGGCTAAGACGGATCATCCCCGCGTGGGCGGGGAACAGTTCCGTCGAACGGGAGGTCGTTGACCCGGCGCCGGATCATCCCCGCGTGGGCGGGGAACAGGCAAGCGCGACCTCATCGGGGTATTTTTCCGGCGGATCATCCCCGCGTGGGCGGGGAACAGCGGCGGCAGGAATGGATCGGCAAGGGGATACGCGGATCATCCCCGCGTGGGCGGGGAACAGTGCGAGAACTGGAAACAGCAGTGCGCAGCTTTCGGATCATCCCCGCGTGGGCGGGGAACAGTTTTTCTGCTTGCAGAAAAAGGGGAATTTTTTGGGATCATCCCCGCGTGGGCGGGGAACAGATCCAAGAACGCGCCGGCCTATCGCGCATCGTCGGATCATCCCCGCGTGGGCGGGGAACAGTCGATATTAAGCCCGCGACGAGTCGCCAATTCCGGATCATCCCCGCGTGGGCGGGGAACAGATGTCATTGTCCATACTTCGTAGGACGTTTGACGGATCATCCCCGCGTGGGCGGGGAACAGGATGTTGGAGAATTGGCTCATGTGTAGTCTTTCGGATCATCCCCGCGTGGGCGGGGAACAGGCGATAAGTGCGAATGTCATTAGTGACAATCCTGGATCATCCCCGCGTGGGCGGGGAACAGCTCCTGGACTTCGTTGATAGCGCCCCAGGGACCGGATCATCCCCGCGTGGGCGGGGAACAGCCGTTGACAAACGGGCCATCGGCTTGTTACACCGGATCATCCCCGCGTGGGCGGGGAACAGTCTTCTTCTTCTTGCATCGCCCTGGACAACGGATCATCCCCGCGTGGGCGGGGAACAGACGTTGAGGCCGCCGAGCGCCGCCTGATGGAGCGGATCATCCCCGCGTGGGCGGGGAACAGAACTGCTCACGACGCAGTAGGGATATGGCACGCGGATCATCCCCGCGTGGGCGGGGAACAGTCTGCACCGCGATCGACACCTGACCGCTAATGCGGATCATCCCCGCGTGGGCGGGGAACAGAAAGCAATTCCGTCAGGGGTCTGTATCGCCACCGGATCATCCCCGCGTGGGCGGGGAACAGCCATTGCGAAAAAGTGCGGAACCTTTTTAAAACGGATCATCCCCGCGTGGGCGGGGAACAGCAGATCCGGCCCTATAAGATCGACACATTCCTCGGATCATCCCCGCGTGGGCGGGGAACAGGTTCGTGACGACGCCGGACTTCTTGGCGTCCCCCGGATCATCCCCGCGTGGGCGGGGAACAGTGTTAAGCCGGTCGATTTCATTGCCGCGGTTCCGGATCATCCCCGCGTGGGCGGGGAACAGTTTTCATCCGCCCTGCTTTTCCGTTCAACCTGCGGATCATCCCCGCGTGGGCGGGGAACAGTGTAAGCCATCCCCGCTTTCACTGGATCCCACCGGATCATCCCCGCGTGGGCGGGGAACAGGCCTGCTGTCCTCTCGATCAGTGGCCACGCGCCGGATCATCCCCGCGTGGGCGGGGAACAGGGCATCTGATCTGTTCCACAAGTTTTCGCCGTCGGATCATCCCCGCGTGGGCGGGGAACAGAGAATGTGTCCAAGGATGATGCCGAAGTCCTGCGGATCATCCCCGCGTGGGCGGGGAACAGCGATTTGAAGGCCCGCATCTGCCCGGTGAAGCCGGATCATCCCCGCGTGGGCGGGGAACAGTCCCAGCCCCCGACACCGTCAGACACCTGCACCGGATCATCCCCGCGTGGGCGGGGAACAGGAGATAAATGGCAGGTTGACCACATCACAGCCCGGATCATCCCCGCGTGGGCGGGGAACAGGCCGTGAAGTTCGACTTGAACCGGCGCGCCATCGGATCATCCCCGCGTGGGCGGGGAACAGTCTTCCTGCAGACCATTGATCTACCGAACTTTTCACGATGTCAAACAGCGTACCGGTTTTTTTACCCGGTTCTCATGGTCTATCCCGGCTTGTCTGGAAAGAAGCTCACCAAACTCAAGCCATCGAAATCTACAGGCATACGGCGGTTCCGGCCAACCGTCCGGAATTCATAGCCCTGATCCGTCGGGGCTTTCCAGACCATAACTGCATCGCCGGCATCGAGTCCGGCGACAACCTGCTCCCAGATCATCTCGCGCGTTCGCGCAGAGTAGTCGCCGACATAGACCCCCGCGCGCAATTCTACGAGCCATGCGGCAAGCCGTCCCCTCAGGCGCGCGGGCGCGTTGGAGACGACCACGACCATCATCCACGATGACCCGGGTCGCCAGACTCGGGATCGTCGAAGGCAACGGGCATAGCCTCGGGCGGCGGTTCCGGGCGCTGGACTTCGCCGGCCTCGAGCACCTCCTGGATGGTGGGGATAATGCGCCCCAGCAGGCCCGACTTCCGGAAAGCGTCGCGACAGGCCAGCCGGACAGCGCGATCCGGAGCCATGTCCAGCTTCCCCTTCGCCGCCTGCCCGGCGATGCGAAACGCTTCTGGGACGACCGTCTCCAGCTTGAAGATATCCGCGATGTCATAGACAAATGACAGGGGCTTGCCACTGTGCAGGAAACCTATTGCGGGAGCGTAACCTGCGGCGAGGACGGCGGCTTCTGTAAGCCCGTGCAGGCAGGCCGTGGCCGCCGAAAGGCATCTGTTCGGGGTGTCGCTTGCCTCCCAGTCGGTCGGGTCGTAGCTGCGCCGTTTCCAGTTGACACCATATTGCGCCGCGAGCAGTGCATAGCTTTCGCGAACGCGCACGCCTTCTATGCCACGCAACTGGTCGATGGATCGGCGCAGCGGCGCAGCCTCGCCAAATCGCATGGCATACATCTTGCGCACAACACGGAGGCGGGCGGCATCGTCGAGCGCGATGCGGGCCTGCCAGAGCAGCCGGTCGGCGCGCGCGCCGCCTGGCTGGCCCGCGGAATAGAGACGCACCCCACCTTCGCCTATCCAGGTGATCAGGGTTCCAACACGGGCAGCCAGCGCCACTGCGGCGTGGCTAATCCGCGCGCCGGGTTCCAACATGATCCCGGCGAGGCCACCGACCGGTATCTGCGTGCGCGTTCCATCAGCGTTCACCGCGACGAAGGCCCCGTCCAGAACATCCAGTTGAGCGCGTTCGACGAAGACCAGCGAGGCGCGATCCTTGAGCGGGATCGGGCGCGGCGGGGCAAGGCCGGGCAGCCCGCTGCGGGGCGCGCCTTGATCGGATCTATCGGTCACGGCAGCCGCCGGAGAAGCATCAGACCGCAGCCAAAGGCCTTTGCCCGGCCGAAGCCCTTGCCGACATGATCCAGAAATATTTCCGGATCGGTCACTTCAAGGCGCCCCGCGATCTCGATAATGCCGAACTGTGGCTGCCCTTTTCGCGGCCCACGATGACCGGGCAGCAGCTCGACAGAATAATCCTCGACCGTCGCGTCGAGCACGCAGAACCCGGCACGGTCCCCCTGCCGCGACAGCCAGTCCGACCCGGCGCTTGTGGCGAACTCCATCCGCTTTTCGGCCCGATCTTCACTTGGCAGACCGTGCAGCGCATCCATGACGACATCGACACGCGCCCCTCCGCGCTTCATCCGCGTGGCATTTGCGCGCAGACGGAATTCCAGCCTGTCGCCCGCCACGACAACCGGCGCAAAGGGTTTTATCTGATGGGGTTCGAACAGCTCGGAGCTGGCCGGTGGCCGCGCAGAGAGGGTGAGGAAGGTATTGTCACCCTCCTGCCGCCAGAGGAAGTCGCGCTTCCGGTCTGGCCCGTCCGCAAAGATCGACCAGAGCAGGTTATGCGCAGCCGATCGCCGGTGCCCCGCCTCCGAGGGCATCAACAGTGGAGCCAGCGCCCGTGCAGAGGGACTATGCGACAGGCGAAGACGACTGAGGTATCGCGTCATGCGCTGCCCTCCGTCGCAATGCGCACCGGACGCATCGCCACGCGGCGTCCGCCGTGATGCCACAATTTGCGGTCCAGCGGCACGTCGTTGACAACCTCACCTAGGGCCGCATCGACAACCAGCGTCCGCGCGACCGCATTCTTGCGCCAGGGCGGCAGATCCAACAAGGCAAGCGCGGCTTCCTCGGTTTCGGCTTCGACCACCTTTGCCCCGGTCGGGGCGGCAAGTGGGCAGGATTTTCGCCCAAGGTAGAGCGTGAAATGCGGATTGCGCAGCGCCTCTGCGATGGCTTGCAACCCCTCGCCTGCCACAGAGATGCCATAGAGCGGCCCCGCGCGATAGTCGCGCAGGGTAATGGTGGTGTTCGTGTGCGTTCCGGCAGTCCGCAACGCTTCGGGCCGTGAATTGGGCGATTTCGCTGCCGCTGAGGGCACAGTCTCGACCGTATGATAATCCCTGACAGGCACACCTTCGTCAAAGATTGCCACCGAGATCGCCAGCGCGTCCAGCGCCGAGAAATCACCGTCACGCCGGACCCCCAGCGCCGCGCCCAAAAGGCCAATGATCGCGGCCCGGCCCGGCCAGACAAGCGACCCGCGCCGCTCGTGGCCTGCCAGTTCGCCCATTGCCCCAAGGCTGGCGGTCAGGCCGAAGACAAGGTAGGACTGCATCACGCGCCCCGCACCGCATCGACGGCAAAGGTGACGATGTCCTCAAGGGTTCCTTCACCTGCGAGGGTATCGAGCTTACGGAAGTCTTCGGCCACGCCGCCGAAATAGCACCCGTCAATCGACGCGACGGTTCTCTCCATCGCCCTGATTGATGCAGTCTCCAGATCGTTTACCCCGAGTTTATGCAACTTCTTGTCAACTGGGGTGAAGAACGCCCCCGACAGGTCGCGCGGCGCGCGCTGTCCACGCTCAGCCCGGATGTGATAGGCAATCGGATGATGGGCAAAGCTGTTCTGTTTGCCGCGCGGGGTGGTCTGAGCGATGGCGCGGGCCAGTGCCTCGATCCCCTTCGCGGCCAGGTCGCGATCACCGGCAAGGTTTTCCACCAACAGGTCGCAGTTCACGCAGACATACTGGTAATAGATACCCGATCCGAAAGCGATCTCACCCAGATGCCCCGCGCCGGTATCCTCGTCCTTGTTCAGGTCATCGACCGCCGAGAACCAGTCTTCTTCAGCCTGCGCGGTATGCGTCGTGATCGCATGGGCGACCTGCACGGCGGCATCGCGGTTGAAATCGGCGTCGCTGGCCAGCATCCGGCCGAACATGGCAATGTCGATCGCACCATCGGCCTTGCGCAGGACCATCTTCTTGAGGTCTTTCTCCGCTGGCAGGTCTTCGCCCGCGACAATGCGGCCGGCCAGGTCTTCCGCCAGTGCCCATTCCGCAGGCGAGATGAAGGCCAGCGTGGTGGCACGGGTCTCGGTTCCGGAACTTTTCTTCACTGACTCCAGCTTGCCAAAGAGACCGGCGATTGTAGTAGCTGCTGCGGTGGCATCCGCCTCGGGCGTGCCCTTTCCGGTCAGATGCGCAACCAGCCGCGTGTGAAGGTGTTTCGTCCGTGTGCCCTGATTCCCGGCCAGATCAAGCTTGAAGAAGGTGCTTTCGCGCAGCGCCCGCTTGAGCGATTGCGACGACATGCGCAGACGTGGTGCGTTGCCAACCATCGCCTGCTTCGGGCGGCCCTGATCGTCACGGTTCGGGTTCGAGGGGCCATAGCTGGTCAGCAGGTGGAATTGCAGGAAAGTGGTCATTCGGTTTTCTCCTCGTTACCCGTCCGGGGCGCGTCAGCGCCGTAATAGTGAAAACACCAGCGCGGCCGCGCCGCCTCCCAGTGCAGAATATCGGCAGCCAGCGCCGCGACATTGCAGCGCCGCTCCGCCATGATGATGGCGCGGCGCAGGTGGTCGGTCAGCTCTTCCCCTTCGGCCCGCAAGAGCCGCTGGAAACGCAGTGGCGACAGCACCGGCTTTTCGCCACCCAGCCGCTCTGCAAGTGTCGAAGGGCCGTGCTCGCGGATCTCGGCCAGCAGGACGGCCAGCCGCACGATGTCATCTGCATCATGCGACCGGAGGCCAAGGGCGCCCGCAAGCGTCATCACATCCCTTTCACTCAGCACTGCCAGTGGCGCGGCCCGGCGCAAGCGGGCAGCCAGCGCACGTACAGCCGGGATCTCGCGCTGCGCGATATAGCGGCCCCACCACCCGAGCGCGGCCGCGCCCCGGCCTTTCGGTTCCTCGCTCATGCTGCCTTTTCCTTCTTTCTGACGGGAAGCTCGAGTCCAAGTGCGGTAAAGATCGCCTGCCCCTGCTTGCCATACCCTGCAAATGCCAGCCCAAGGAATTTGCGCGCTTCTACAATCGTCTTGATATTTGCCGTATCGCGCAGACCCAGCCCCGGAACAGAGAGTGCATCGAACTGCTTGAATGCCTGTTTCCGCAGATCGTCCAGCCAGACCGCCACCGCGTCCTCACCGGACTTCACCATTTCGAGACGGTCAATGAACCGCAGTTCCAGTTCCCGAAAGAACCGCTCGCGCTCTGCCTCGCGCGCCTCGCCAGCGGCCAGAACAGGCTCCAATGCGCCGCGCAGGGCGATGCCGGCTGCTTCCGCAGCCTTGATCAGACCGACCAGCTTGTCTTCGGCATCAATGGAGAGATCATGAAACGGCTGCACCGAAAGCACGAAGTCACGCGGTTTCATATTGTCCATGGCCCATCCCGCAACGATGAGCGAAACGTCACCGCCACGGTCATTCCATTGCCTGAGGCACAGCGCCCGCTCCGACAGTGCGTCATCCCGCGCCTGCGCCACGATCCCCAGCCAGTTGCGGAACCCGAAACGCCCGGCACGCGGATGTTTCGGCAGCCATTCGGCCCCTTCCTTCAAACGGTAATAGGGGCTCAGCGGGTGTTTCCAGCCAGCGTAGTTCGTGCCATAGGGCCGCTGAACCACGCCTGTCATCGACACGCCGTCGGTGACCAGCCGCAACCGGCGCGGCATGCCGAAGAAGGCCTCGACATCGAACAGCCCATCCGGCGGCGTCCTGATCTTGTCCGCGCCGTCCGAAACCAGCGTCGGGCGCATCCATGGCAGATCTTCAACTGCGGCAGGCGCGCCGTTTGGCACATTGGCCCAGACAAGTCCCCAGAGCGGCCCGTCCTTGGTGCGGGGTTCAACCAGTGTCACCAGCGGCCCGCCGCCGCGCATTGAGGTGCGGTTTCCTGCCCCGCCGGACGGTGCGAAGGCCTGAAAGGTGTAAAGCGCCATCGCTGCCATCGGCAGGTCTAGCACACCGTATCTGTCCCGATGGACCATGACATCAGCGTTGTTCTTCGCTGTGTTGGCGCCAGCGCTGTCGATGAAGAGCATGTCGACCGGGCTTGCGTCGCCCGCCAGGGGATCCAGATCCTGCAAGAACAGCGGGCCGTCGCCCAGCAGGTTGAAGGCCGGGGCATAGTCCGACAGCCGTGCGCGCAGACGCTCTCGATCCGGGGCGCAACGCATCTGCCATTCGGCAAGGCCGGACGGCGGATCGGCCATGAAAACAAGGCCGATCAGCATTTCGAGACAGGCGATATTCAAGTCGGCCCGGGGCCAGTCGGGCGCAATGACGTCCGGGTCGGCCATCTGCCAAGGCGCAATCACCCGGCGGAAACCGTGTACGCAGCGAACGGGAATCCACGGATCTTCAATGAGATTGAGCAAATCAATACCTCCGCAAAATACAGAAGTCAGACGAGCATCTGCCTCGAGCAGCGTAAAGGAAAAAATTGCATAGGGTGAGCCTTTTTTCACTCACGGCGCAATGGGTTCGGCAAGGGCTAGGCCCTTGCCGACGCTCTTGGGGAATGCTATGAAATGCTCATCCAAGAGCGGGCAGGTCGGGTATTTTTCTCAACAACATCTTACCTCCGCTCATCTTGGCTGCGTCAACAGCCGGGAAACTGGGCTTCTATAGAGCCTCGGAAGGTTAAACCCCTCCGAGGCTCGTTCTTAACGTTGCAGAATGTATTGCAGCAGTCAAGGTTTTTATTTCACATACACTGCAACACTTATCCCCGCATGGCGGGGAACAGATATGCCCAACACTTCAACACGGGCCATCCCCGCTCAATCCGAGGATACAAACACCAAACCGCATTCCGCATCGTAACGCAACCCCTCGCAGATCGCACCATCTTCGCCCACCGGGCAGAGCCGCGCCTCGGCCTGCTTCCAGTCCGGCCAGTCCCTTGTGACCGCGACAATCTCCGGAGCGGACTGATCCGGAAGGGAAACGCCCTTCAGCCGTTTCACCCGCACCGAGACCTCCGACAGCGCCCAGGCCTCCGGTCCCGCGCCATCGGCCCAGGGCCGCAGCCCATGCCCTGTCCGCCGCGCCAGCATCAGCGTCCGCGTCTCATCCCCGGGGCGCGTCGGATATGTCGCGTCGTTATTGCCGCGCCCGCCCATGCGGTAGCCTGCACCCAGATCGACGAGATTGTGCAACGCAAGTGTGCTCTGGCCCAATCGTTTGCCGATGATCTCCGCCTCGGCGTTCAACAGAACCTTGGGCGCATCTTCGGCCTCCGGCCCGTGGACAGCCTCGATCAGGCCGCGCAACCCGGTCGGCGCGTCGATGCCCCCGCGCGCGAAGATCACCCGCGCTGACCGCCAGACATCGGCCACCGAATAAACCCAGGCGCCACGTCCGAGGGTGGATTGCAGCCACCTGTCGTCAGACACAGAATCCGGGTCTGGCGACAGGACGTGCAGCACGGGGTCGGGGACGGGCCGTCCTGCCCGTGGCCTTTCCGCCATGTGCCGCCACAACCGTCCCGCGCGCTGAATCAAGGCCGCGACCGGCGCAACGTCGGACACCATGAGGTCGAAATCAAGATCAAGCGAGGCTTCCAGCACCTGCGTGCCGACCAGAACGAACCCCTCTCGTCCTGTCCCATCCTTTCCGACGCGAGCCAGCACCTCTTTCTCGATCCGCTTGCGATCCGCCAGCGTGTAGCGGGCGTGCAGCAGATGCGCCGCGATGCCGCGCGCGCGCAGCAATTCTACCGAAGCAATAGCCTCGTCCACCGCGTTGCGTATCCAGACACAGGCCGCCCCCGCCGCTGCCCCCGCCGCGATCAGATCAGCCGCGCTCTCTACCGACTCGACCCGCGCCACCTTCACTGGCCCCTTCGACGGCCGCTCATCCGCTCTGAGGCCTGTAACTGTCTGTCCACCCGCCACCGAAAGCGCCGGATAGGCAGCGGTTTCCGAGCGACCACCATATGTCGCCAACAACATCGCTCGCAATTCCAGTGGCAAGGTCGCGGTCAACAAGATCGCCGATCCCCCGGCGGCCCGGTGCATCTGCAACAAACGCTCAAGCTCCTTCGCCACATAGGGTTCACCCATCTCGTGAACCTCGTCCACGATCAGGATTTTCGAGGACAGGCCGAAATGGCGCAGGGACTGATGCTTCACCGGCAGAACCGACAAGAGCGCCTGATCAATGGTCCCGACACCGACATCCGCCAGCAGCGCGCGCCTTCGGCTTTCGGCCAGCCATGTTGTGCAGCTTGCCGCATCTTCCCCGGTCGCGCCGCCCTCAACCAGATCGCGGAAGTCCTTCGACAGGTCAGACTTGCCATGTGCGAGTGTAAGGCTCGGATTTGAAAACATGCGACCGATCACCTTGGCCGTTCTTGCGAACATTGCATCTGCGGTGGCCATCGTCGGAAGGGCAAAATAGATACCCCGCCCCTTCCCCGCCAGCGCCATCCGATGCGCCAGAATCAGCGCGGCTTCGGTCTTGCCCGCGCCGGTTTCGTCCTCAATAACTGCCAACATCGGGCCGTCGGCCAACGCGACATCCTTGCAAGCCTGCTGCATGGGACGCAAGGCGAAATCGAAGACCGGTCCATCGCAGACGGTCGCCCCTGCCAACCCGGCCTCTGTCACGGCGCGATTCGCGATCACGCGCGCACGGGTCAGGTATTCGGACAGTCCCGGCCCTGGAGGCAGCGCTTCGAACCACCTCGTGTTCGACCCGATCCAGTCGGCTGCGGCACACAGGCCTGGCAGCCACCAGGATAACCGCAGCGCCTCGCCATCCGTCAACCCGTCAAAAGAGGCCTCAGGCCAAAGATCGCAGAAGGCTTCGATGACTTCACCAGCAGGGCCTTCACCCGAGCCGACATGCATCATTACCCTATGCATTTCGCGCGACCGCGGTGGCTTCGGCAGTGGGCCCAATGGCAAGTCAGGTGGCCGACCATGATGCCCGGCAGCTGCAGCATACAACGCGTTGCGCTGCATAGGCCCACCGCCGATCCGCGCACAGAGATTCTGATCATACGAATGAAGGAGCGCCTCTGAGAGTTCCCAGTGCCGATGGACTTGAGGTCGGTCTTCCTTGAGCATCCGTCGAAAGCTGTCGCTGATCTTTCCCAGATCGTGCAATGCAATCAGAAGAACCAAGGCGCCGCGCAGCCTGTGGTCGATGGAAAAAGGCGAGATCAGACGCTCCGCCACGGCGGCCACGTCCAGCATATGATACACGGCTGGATGTTCGCAAGGATCATCCCCTACAGCGCTTTTCCCAGGCCAATCAAAAAATGACATCAATCACATTCCACTTTCGGCAGCACCCCAACGTTTTATCATAATCAAGTCGTGGCTTCACGCGCCATGGTTAACGCTGGGGACGTCGCAGTTTCGGGTAGACTCCACTCATTTATTCGACACACAGGTACAATCATGTGACTGATCTTTACCTTTACCCAAAGCATCAATCTTTTCAGCAGCGCTGACAAGACGATGAACAATAGCAGTTCAGATTGAGAGTGGTCACGCAAACTGAAGGGTCTCCACAAACTCGGGGCAATTCATCCTGACCCACAAAGAGGGTACCCTGCACTGCGTCACAACTCCGGGCTGCTGTCCTCAGGCTGCTGCAGGATCCGGTCTGCATCGCACAGGATATCTGCACCTTCGGCGGCAAGGCTCTCGGGCATTCCAGGATGGGTCAACCAACGCGCGAGGCAGGCCAACATTGCCTTGAGCGACTGGCGCAACTGCGTGACGAGGCGCCGTTCTTTCGCCGGGCCTTCCTTTTCTTTCTTTTGAGCCTCGCGGAGTTGCGTCACATGATCAGAGAAGGCGATGGCCTTGCTACGAAGGGTCCGGACAGAGTCCACGGCTTTCTCTGCAACGCGCACCGCTGGCGCGATTTCAGGGAAGGCTGACTCTAACTTGTCACTGACATCCGTAGTCATGCGTTGCTCCCCAGAACCATGTGTGATGCTTGCAGCAACATGGTCCGCAAGAGCGGTCATGCCGTCGGTCAGCGCTTCGATCCGGCCTGAGGCAGCATCAGCCCGCGCCAGTTCCATCATTGCGATGTGTTCTGCTTGAAAGGCCCGCCGATCGGCCTCGCCACGGGCGACAACAGCATCTTTTCGGGCCTGTTCCATCTGCGCGGCAGGCGCCTCGAGTTACGTCTGCTGAGCTTGCTTCTTCTCCACATCAGCCGACAGCTCATCAATATTCCGGACCAGTTCGCACCGCAGCACATCGACCCACGCTTTATGTGTTTCAGCATCCTGAGCAACCCGTTCTGCGCGCCTGCTTCGGGCCTCGACGGACTGCAGTCCCTGCCCGGCAAGGGCAACAGCTCTCAAAGCTTCTGCTTTTCTAGGGTCTGGACTCATTGAGTTTCAAAGGCAGTAGATGACGATAGCGGCGAGAGCGATTGCTGAAAGGAAGACCTTGGGACATCGGTCATATCGGGTTGTGACGCGCCGCCAATCCTTGAGCCTGCCGAACATGATCTCGATCCGGTTGCGCCGCTTGTATCGCCGCTTATCGTATTTCACGCTTGTCTTGCGCTGTTTGCGACCCGGGATGCAGGCGCGTATGCCTTTGTCTTTCAACGCATCTCTGAACCAATCGGCGTCATAACCTCGGTCCCCGAGCAGCCAGTCGACCTTGGGAAAGCTGCTCAGCAGAGCCCGCGCGCCGATATAGTCGCTGACCTGACCAGCGGTGACGAACAGGTTGAGCGGACGCCCTTGGCTGTCGCAGATGGCGTGCAGCTTGGTGTTCATGCCGCCCTTGGTTCGGCCAATCAGGCGTCCAGGCCCCCCTTTTTCGCGGCCATACTGGTCGCGGTTCGGTGGGCCTTCAGATAAGTCGCGTCGATCATGACCGTCTTCTCTTCGCCGTGATTGGCTGCCAGGCCAGCCATCATCTGCGCAAAGACGCCCTTCTCGCTCCACCGCTTCCAGCGGTTGCAGAGTGTCTTGTGCGGGCCGTATTCCACAGGCGCATCCCGCCAGCGTAAGCCATTGCGATTGATAAAGATAATCCCGCTCAAAACCCGGCGATCATCGACACGAGGCTTGCCATGGGACTTCGGGAAATAGGGTTCAAGGCGCGCCATCTGGACGTCGCTCAGCCAGAAGAGATCAGACATGTTCACCGCTCGTTTTTCGAACCGTGAATCACGTAGAGCCCCGGAAATCAATGGGTCCAGACCCTAATACTACAGTTGCATATAATATGGATATCTGATTCAATCCTGCCTGAGCAATTGGGGAGGAATTTCGATGTCCGTATCGGATTGGGCTGGAGTGATTTCGGATTGGCGCGCCGCGCTTGAAGGTATGAAGGCGCGGATTGCAT
>NZ_JAQZSM010000039.1 GCF_028745735.1 Roseinatronobacter alkalisoli | reverse complement strand
GCGAAAGCTATTATCTGACATGGCCCAAAGGCACGCCACCTTCCCCGCCATTGCTGAAGTTTCTGGACTGGATCCGCAGCGAGATATCAGAAGTTGATGATCAACCATCGACAGGCGACACGACGCTGCGGACGTCAGAAGCTGCTGTGGACTTGCGCTGAGAAGATACCAGCGCGCCAGTTATTCGCTATATGGACCAATGCATATGCCGGTCGCCCCGCCCGGCGAACCGTCACGCCTGAACATATACGTCAGATGGCGGCAGTTAAACTTTGATCAGCGGGTCGATGGCGCGTCATAGCAGACAAATGCCAGCTTATTTCCGTCCGGATCGCGGACATACGCACCATAGAACCCGTCGCCATACTGAGGGCGTCGGCCCGGCGTACCTTCGCTTGTCCCCCCATTCCGCAGCGCCAACGCATGAAGTTGATCAACAAGATCAGGCGCGCACAAGAAGGCTGTCATGGCTCCATTGCCAACACCGGCCTTTCCGCCATCGAAAGGATAGCCGGTAAAAAAGCGGGGAAAACTCTCGTCTTCGGCCTTGCCCCAGGAAGCCGAACTATCATCTCGCCAGCACTGATCCAAACCCATCGCCGCGAAAAGTGGATCATAAAATGCCAGTGCGCGTGAAAGGTCGGTGGTCCCGACCATTGTATAGCCAATTCCAGGCATTGATTGCTTCTTCACTATCGAGGCCCCTCTGCATCTTGTCGCGGCGTCACGCACTGCGCGCCGCATCGCTGCCGGAATTCCCGTCCTGACCCGGCATCAAACCGGTATCTGCCAGTTGCTCTGAATCAGGAAGATCAGCAAGGCTTTGCAGATCAAAGGCCACAAGGAACTGCGCGGTCGTGACGAATGTATAGGGCGCCCCGCGACGCGGTTCGCGCGGACCCGTGGCAATCAACCCGCGCGCGACAAGCCGCCCGATCAGATCGCGGCTGATATCCTTGCCGAAGATATCCTTCAGGCCATCGCGTGTGACCGGCTGATGATAGGCAATGGCCGCCAGCACCGCGATATCAAATTCCCCCAGGTCCAGCGATTGCGTGCCCACATCCGCCGCCGCGCGGATTGCGCCCGCATAGCCGGGCTTTGTGCGCAGTATCCAGCCGCTACCGACCTGCGCAACCATGTAGGGGCGGTCAGCCAGATCAAGCGCCAGATCCGCGATCAGCAGATCAACCGATGCCCCCTGCCCCACCACACGCGCCAGATCCGCACGCGCGACGGGCGCGGCAGAGGCAAAAAGCACAGCTTCGATCCGGCACAGCCATTCACGCCAGCGCAAGGCCGGCGGTAAATCCGCCAGTTCCCGGTCAAATTCCGTATCCGCTCTGCCCTTCGCCATGTCAGAGTCCGAAAAGCCGGAATGTGTCGCGCCCGGTCAGTTCGCGCAGGGCACCAAGCGCCACCAGCCGGTCACACAGCCGCCGGGCCGCGCGGTCTGACATGGCCCCCGTCAGCTGCGCGGGCGCTGTCGCATCGCGGGTCAGGAACAGCTCTATCGCGCGGGGGGCGGCCTTGGCGCGCAGCTTTGGGGCGACAGCCTTCAGGCGCGCGGCGCTGTGGGACAATCCGGCGGCCAGCGGCAACGCCCTGCGGATTGATCTGATCAGCGCCTGATGACAGGCAAGACGCAGCGCATCACCGCGCGCCGTCAGATCGCGGCGCGGCATCCCCGCCCCCAGAAGCGGGATCAGATGATCCCATCCCAAAGCGCGGGCAAGGGCCGCATCGGCAAGGATCAGTGCGGTCAGTTCATCGCGGGGGGCATCGCTCAAAACCATCTCGATCATCTGCGCAGCCTGCGCGACCGGATTGCCGGCACCCGGCGCGGCCCATGCGCGAAGCTGCGCCGCATCCAGCCCCGGCAAGGCGCGTTGCAGGCGCGATTGCGACAAGGGCCGCGCGATCACATTCTGCCAGACCAGCGCGATCGCGCCCGCAGGTCCGGGCTGGTCGCCGGGGCGCAACAGGCAGGTTTCATCGCGAAGCGCGGCTTCATTCTCCCGCCGCCCGGCCAGATTTGCGCAATGCGCAGCCGCCGTCAGCGCCAGCCGCGCCCGCCACAGCGCATCCGGCAAATCCGGGCGCGCGCGCACCATATGCAGCATGGCCAGCGCTGCGCCTGAACAGATGGCGGCATCTTCCAGCGTTCCGGCGGGCATTCGCACCAGCCAGTCGGGCAACCGCTGCGGTGTCACATCCGGCACGGGGTCATGAAACAGGGGGTAGGTCATACGCCACAGCTTAACCCAAAGCGGCGGTTCTGGCCACGAAATATCACCCTAACCGCCGCGCGTCCCGGTGGTTGGCACGTGCCGCAGGCGCGACCCAAGGTCCGCGTGACACCGGTTCCGCCACACCCTCATATATCCGAAAAAATATCCGGCATAATTTCTTCCCAGAAGGCGAAGATTGCCCGCGCATTCAATGCGCTGGACCAGCCCTGACGGGCGAAATCCGCGCGTTCCAGTTCCGCATCCAGCCGCGACAGGAAAAGCTGTTGGTCGCGGCGCTGCGTTTCGGGATCACGCGATTCAGCGACGGCGCGCACCTTCGCAAGCCGCGCGGCGCGCACGCGACGGGCCTGTGCGACCTCTGCCTCGCGTTGTGCCGCTGCATCGCGGGCCTGTGCGGCTTCCTGTGCGCGGCGCGCGGCATTGGCAACCGCTTCCGGGCTGGGCGGCGCGGCATCGTCCGTGTCTTGCGCCGCATAGTCATCGCGCAATGCGGCCGCCAGATAGCGTACAGGGCTTTTCACCCCCCCCTGCCCTTCTACGTAGTCAAGCTTGCCGCGCACATGATCTTCGCCATGTTCGGAAATCCATTGCCGCGCCAGACGGTCTGACACGCCCATACTTATCAGCCGTTTGTAAATAGCGCTGCTGCGCATCCCTTCGCCGTCATCGATGTCGAACATTGCCAGTTGCGGGTTCTCGCGGATCAGAAAGCGGATTTCACTGACCGCCCTGCCCTTCCGGCGGAATTCCGGTGTCAGGATGATGTCGGAATTCTTGTTCACTTCAGTAACTGCGGGCTTGATTATCTTGGCATTCAGTTGCTTGAAGCTTTCGTAATAGGTGCTGCCATCCACCCCCATCAGCCTGCGGAACAGTTCAATCGGCCACCACCCGGTGGAACCGGTGCGGATGAACCTGAAGCAATTCTCATAAAGCGCCAGCGCATGGCCGCTTGTAAACCGGCGCTGAATATTCAGGTTTATCAGCGCAAAGACCTTGGGGTCGTGCAGTTTTTCGGCCAGCGCAGGGGAGTAGGAATATTCACAGACCCCGCCGCGCAGCCGGGCATAGGCCAACAGCGCTGACACGCCCCATTCCTGTTCGCCCTGTTCGTTCAGCATATCCCATTCGGCCAGCGTTTCCGCCAGCGAGCGCAACGCATCCTTCAGGGTTTCCATATCATTGGAATTATAGCCGATCATCAGGCAGAGCGTGCGGGCGTCGATGCTGTGTTTCTGACGGGTGATCAGATGATCATAAGCATTGAGCAACAGGACATTCGACATCTTGCGCTGCAGCAAGGTCAGCTTGCCCGACACATGGATCGCCGCCACGTTCTTCTTGACCGCGGCTTTGGCCATCGCGTCTTTTTCGCGGGCCTTTGTCACCTGTTTCCGAACTTCCGGCATTGCCGCCCTGCCCCTGCTGCTTTCCGATTACATCGGTTTTGCCTGCCGCGATTCCCTGCGCTGTTTGTGCATCAAACATGCCGCCAAAGGAACCCATGATCAAGGAAGCAATAGGTTCCATAAGGAAGAATCGGCGGTTTCATCCTGCAAACGGGTTCCTTTAGACTGCGATACAAGGCGTCTTTCCGAAAACACCGGGGCAAGGTCCATATGCCTGCCTTACTTCCGGGCGCTTTTCGGGCAAGACTACGAATCAACACCGAATCGGCGTGAAACTGTCGGCGCGCGGGGTCATAAACGCGACATTTCAGGTGCATATTGGTCAGGAACAGGGCCTATACGCTCCCCTGTAAACGGGTGCCCAAGGTCCTGCAAACGGGTTCCTTTATACCTGCAAACGGGTACCATTGATCCCGTAAACAGGTGCCATTGGTCCTGTATTCAGGTACCAAAACTTATGTAAGACATTGTATATAAATGTTTATTTATACGTAAAGAGTCTTAAAGATTCTTATAACTCTTACAATCTTTATATCCTGCGATGTCCGTGTGTTTTTCTTCTGTTCCTGATTTTCCAGAAATTACCAACATGGTGAATTCCTGATCCGCTGAAATCGCGAAATGCCCGGATTTGCGTGTTGCACAGGCGCTGATCCCGGCTGTCCCCGCGGGGACAAGGCGTAAATTCCCAAAGAAAGATGATTGGCGTCCGGGTGTTTTCGGCGTAGTCTGACGGAAAACAACGATCAACGTTCCACCGCAACTTACAGATGACAGGCCAGCATGTTCACACATCAAGACCTCGCCGATCTGCAGGCGCAATCCCTGCGTATGCAGAACTGGATCCGCCGACAGACCTATTCCCCCGAACATGAAAAGACATTGCGCCGCTTTTCCAGCTGGGAACTGTCCGAACTTATCCTGCAGGTAAACCAGTCGACGCTGCGTGGCAAACTGGCGGCTGATCCGTCCCTGCCCCAGGGGCTGGTCGAAGAAGATGGTCGCCAGCGCTGGTTCTCGCTGGAAGAAATCAACGAGTTGCGCCGCCGCCTTCGGATTGGCCGTAAATCACTTATGGCACCGCGCCCGCAGGGCAAGCGTGCCTTGCGCGTGGCGATTGCCAATTTCAAGGGCGGGGCCGGGAAATCCACCGTTGCGCTGCATTTCGCCCATGCCGCCGCGCTGGATGGCTACCGCGTTCTGACGGTTGATTTCGATCCGCAGGCAACCCTGTCGCATTCCATGGGCCTGTCTGACGTGGCCGAAGAATACACCGTCTGGGGGATCATGGCGCGCGATCTGATCCAGGAGACGGAGCGCATGAACAGCTCCCTGCGCGGCGCAGAAAGCGGGTCCGCCCTGCCCCAGCGTGGCCTGCCTGCCGCGATCACTGAAATGGGGCTTGCGGATCTGCGCCTTGCCGATTTCATCAAGCCGACATGCTGGCCGACAATCGACATCATCCCGTCTTGCGCGAATGCCGCGTTTGTTGAATTCGCCAGCGCGCAATACCGCCATCTAAACCCCGAATGGTCGTTCTTCGCAGCGGTTTCGCGGTTCCTCGATTCACTGCCGCGCGACAGCTATGACCTGATCCTGTTCGACTGCCCGCCTGCCATTGGCTATCAGTCCATGAACGCGGTTTTCGCGGCGGACATGCTCTATATCCCTTCTGGCCCCGGCTATTGGGAATATGATTCCACCACCAGTTTCATCGGGCAATTGGCCGAAGCGCTGGAAGATCTGGGGCGTTTCGGCGCAACTGTCCCCGCGGGGACAGCACGTTTGCCGAAGGAATTTCTGGATGTCCGGTTCCTGTTGACACGGTTTGAACCGAACAATGATTTGCACCGTGCGATGGAGACAGCTTTTGGAAAGGTATTTGGCGATAGAATGGCCGAGCATCCGATTGAACTTACCCGCGCGGTGGAACAGTCGGGGCGTTTCCTGTCTTCGATCTATGAGATTGATTACCGCCAGATGACGCGCGAAACCTGGCGGCGCGCGCGTGGGTCTTTTGACCGCGCCTACGGGGAATTTCGCACCCACGCCCTGAACGCATGGGCCAAGCTGGAGGATCAGCCATGAGCAAGCGCCGCGTTTTCGATATCGGCTTTCCTGATGACGCAATCGAACCTGTCCCCGCGGGGACAGAAACCGCCAGCCGCCGCAGCCCGATGGCGGCAGCAATTTCAGAAAATGCCGAAGCCTTGCGCGACCGCGCAGAAGTAGAAGCGCAAATCCGGGCCGAAAATGATGCCTTGGCACATGAATTTGTCCGGCTGAAAAAGCTGGGTGTGGTTGTTGACATGATCCCGCTGGACGATATCCGAGCGCAGGCCCTGACGCGGGATCGCGCCATCGGGCGGGATGATGAACTGGATGAACTGAAGGAATCGATCCGCGCCATCGGCCTGTCGAACCCCATCCGTGTTGTGGCGCGTGATGATGGGTTTGATCTGGTGCAGGGCTATCGGCGGCTGTCCGCGTATCTGGAACTGCTGGCCGAAACCGGCGACACCGAAAGCTGGGGGCGCATTCCTGCTGGGCTGGTGCCGGCAGACGGGTCGATGGAAGGGCTGTATCGACGCATGGTCGATGAAAACATGATCCGCCGGGATGTGTCTTTCGCTGAAATGGCCGAACTGGCCCGCGCTTATACGGCCGACCCGGACACCCCGGCCACGGGGCTTGATACCACAATTGCCACGCTCTACGCCTCGGCCAACCGGCAAAAGCGCATCTATATCCGCAATTTCGCCCGGATGCTGGATGCCCTGGGCGAAAGCCTGCTGTATGCGCCGGAAATTCCGCGCGCACTTGGTCTGGCTGTCTGGAAACGCATTGATCGCGAACCCGAAACGGCAGCGCGATTGCGCGCGCGTCTGGCGACGGAACCAACGCGCAGCGCTGAGCGGGAACTGGACATCCTGCGCGAATATGCCGAAAGCGCGGTGGGTGCGGGGCAGGGGGACACGGTAAGCCCTGCGCGCAAACCGGGCGCCAAAACCACGCTGCGGGTCGCGCATGGGGCCGAAATGGCGCAGCTCAGCGCGTCGGAAGGGCGGATAGAGCTGCGCTTGCCGCGTGATTTTACCGCGATAGACCGCAGCAGGCTGGAACGTGCCGTGACCGCCTTCCTGTCGGCGCTGGATGAATGACCAGATAAGCCGCCGTCTTCCGCGCCGGGCGTGGTCATGCCCGGCTGTCGGGTAATAGGATGGAAACTGCCTGACCCGGCAGGTCAGGCAATATTGCCACCGATAACAGCTGCCAGTGTGACCGCCCACAGCGGGTGCGTTAGAACGCAGCGGCCATTCCCAACACCTGAAATGTGAACTGTCCCCGCGGGGACACCGCTGCAACGCGCCCGAACACCGGTCCTGCGCAGCTGCGCCCGGGCGCATGTTCCAAACGGATGCGCAGGTTCAAGGCCTGCGACCGGGGCAGGGGGGGCCGATCGGTCTATATGCGGGCATGTCCGATCAGGGGTGTGGTAACGGGGCTGTTTGCGGGTGAATGCATGGGGCGGGTTCCCTGATGCCGCGTATCTGATTCCCCATGGCGTTCATGAATCACAAGCGATCAGCGGCAAATCACAGGGCGCTGCGCAGGGGTGTCAGATAAAGCGTGTGGGCACCTGAGAGGGATATGCCGCAGTGGTTTGCAAAATTGCCATATTTTGCACATATAAATTGATAAGTTAAAGTTCCGTATGATAATTCCCGCAGTATTCCGGATGCCGGGCCTGCCGCCGGAATCAATGGAAAACCTGATCTGACTATGCAATTCCGTCCGGGTGCTGCGGCGGCTGCGCGGCACCGATGCAACAAATGATGCTGCGGATCTGGCTGGGGGCGCGGCCCATAGCGACAAGGGGCCAAGAAGGCAGGCGCTGCACGGATTCATGCTGCCGGTCTGATGCGTCTGTGCGGGCTGGCCGCATTTCCATGTCGGGAGGGCCGGCAAAGATCCCGCAATCGCATTTATGTCTTTTTCGCTTCACGTTTGTCCGTTGCCTGCACATGCGCCACGAGCGCATTGGCATGCCCGTGGCCAAGGCCATGTGCTTCCTTCAGCCAGGAAACAAGCGCCATATGCTTCTGCTCGGGCTGCGCACGGATCAGGGCAAACCATTCCTCGACCGCGCGGCCGTAGGTTTTTTCGATTGAAGGAAAATAGGAGGCGGGCCCTTTGGCGGGGCGGTCTGGCATTGGTTGTCTCCGTCATGGATGGTTGCGACCGGTGGAACTTCGGTTTATCTTACAGTAAAGATATCTATCTTTTTGTCAAGATAACGGGGGTGGCAGTGGACCAACTTGATCGTGTGGGCCTGCGGCGCAGGCAGTGGGCCAGCGAACGGCCCGAGATGGATACAACCGGAATGGCCATCTTCGGGCGCGCCCGCGTAATCACACTTGGTGTGCGCACGGAAATCGAGAAGGTCTTTGACCGTTTCGGCCTGGACACTGGCGATTTCGACGTGCTTTCGACCCTGCTGCGCGCGGGCCCGCCTTATCAACTGCGCCCGACGGAACTGTTTCGCTGGCTGATGATCACCTCGGGCGGGTTGACCGCGCGACTTGCCCGCCTGGAAAAGCGCGGGCTTGTGGTGCGGATACCAGACCCCATGGACGGGCGAAGCATACTTGTGGCGCTGACGTCCGAGGGGCAGCAAAAGGCAAGCGCGGCGATTGTCGAGGATATGCGCATTGAAGCGGAGCTGCTGGGCGGGTTGTCGGCGGAAGAAAAGGAAACCCTTGCTGCGTTGCTTCGCAAGCTCGCCCTTTCGCTCGAAGCCAGGGGGCTGTGAGAGCGGCAGCCGCCCTATGCACACGATCTTCACCCGAAGTCAGAGGCCGGTCCACGTGTGCTGCCTGTTTCCGCAGATTGATCTGAACGCGGAGGACAAAGGCGGCCGCGCGGGGCACATCACCCCCTTGCCCCGGCGCGTGGGGTTACCACATCTTCCGCAAATGGCACATTGCGCCCTGCCTGCCAGATCGCGCGCAAGGTCCAGTCGGGTGACAGAAAAACCAGATCGCCACGCGCGCCCGGTGCGATGCGCCCGCGATCCGTGGCGCCAATCAGGTCAGCGGGGATGCGGCTGGCCATAGCCAGCGCGCGTTCTGCGCCAACGCCCAGACCCGCGAGACAGGCCAGCGATTGCGGCAGGGAAATATCGGCCCCGGCCAATGTGCCATCAGCCAGCGTCAACCGGCCTCCCGCGCGCAGGATACGCCGCCCCCCAAGGGTGATTTCGCGCAGATCAGTACCTGCAAAGCCCATGGAATCGCTGACCAGATACAGCCCGTCCGGGGCTTTCATCTGTAGTGCCACAGCCATGCATTCAGGCGCGACATGCACGCCATCGGCGATTATGCCAGCCACAAGCGGGCTGGTCAGTGCCGCGCCCACCAGACCGGGCGCGCGGTTTTGCAGTGCGCCCATGGCGTTATACAAATGCGTCACGCTGCGCGCGCCTGCCCTGTGCGCGGCCAGCGCGGCTGCGCTGTCGCAACCCGAATGCCCAAGGCTGATGATCGCACCAGCTTCGGCCAGCGCGGCGATCTGGTGCAGCGTGGCACCTTCCGGCGCCAGGGTGACCATCAGCGCGGGAAGTGCCTGCGCCGCATCGCACAGCAGTGCCAGATCGGCTTCATCCATGGGGCGTATCAGGCCCGCGTCATGCGCGCCCTTGCGCGCGGGGTCCAGATGCGGCCCTTCCAGATGCAGGCCGGCAAATCCCGCCACACTGTCGCGCGCGGCGTCCATCCCCGCGGCAATCACCTGTCGTGTCACATCAGGGGTGTCGGTGATCAGGGTGGGCAGGATGGCGCAGGCCCCCAGCCGCGCATGGGCCGCACAGATGCGCGCCAGCTGCGCGCAATCAGTGCCCGCGCCGACCATGACACCGCCCCCGCCATTGACCTGCAAATCCACCAGGCCGGGGGCCAGAATGCCCATGCCCAGATCCCGCGCGGGCGCAGGCAGGACGTCCCCTTCTGCGTGCAGGCCCAGAATGCGCCCCTGTGCCGACAGGCTGACGGCCGCATTGGCATGCATCCGCGTGCCGTCAAAGACATGGGCAGCTTTCAGAACCTGCATCATCAGACAGTCTCGGTTACTTTGCGCAAGTGGCGCGGTGTGTCGGGTGCCAGCCCGCGTCTGCGCGCCAATCCTTCAATGAATGCATAGAAGGACACCACCCGCAACAACGGATCGACCAGCGGGTGCAGCGGCGGCGGGGCAGGCAGCGCCACCAGATCCGGCAGATCAGCGGTCACAAACACATCCGCGCCCTGCTGGTGCAGCTTCTGGGCAGTGGCGGCGAAATTTTCGCGCGCCGCATCTTCGCAGATCATCCCCAGCACCGGAAAGCCGCGTTCCACCAATGCGGCAGGGCCATGCAGCACTTCGGCCGCCGAATAGGCTTCGGCATGAATGGCCGAGGTTTCCTTGAATTTCAGTGCCATCTCGCTGGCGATGGCATAGCCTGCGCCCCGCCCCAGCACAAACAGGGCAGGCGCTCGCACCAGCCTGTCCGACAGCGCGCCCCAATCGCAGCCAAGCGCCTGCGCGCAGGCCTCCGGCAGGGCTGCAAGCGCGTGCGACAAATCGCTGTCGTCCTGCCATGCCGCAAGAAGTGCCAACCCGCCCACCACCGAGGTGACGAAACTTTTTGTCGCTGCAACACTGCGTTCAGGGCCGCAATGCAGGGGCAGGCAATAGCTGCTTTCGCGCGCAAGATTGCTGTCGGGGTTATTGGTAAGCGCCACAGTTATCGCGTCGGATGCGTGCGCGGCACGTGTCATCGCCACGATATCGGGGCTTTGGCCGGATTGCGAAATCGCCAACCCCAGTGTCCGCGGCAACCGCAGCTTTGCGTTATAGACCGACGCGACCGATGGCCCGACGGACGCCACGGGAATGCCCGACAGAATTTCACAAGCGTATTTGAAATAGCTTGCCGCATGGTCTGACGACCCGCGCGCCACAGTGATAACCAGTTGCGGATCGAACTGGCGCAGCCTGTCGGCGATGGTGCCCAGGCTTTCGGCATTCTGGCTCAGGCAGGCCGCTACACTGGACGGTATTTCCGCGATTTCCTGTGCCATGAAGGTCTGGGTCATGAAGATGTTTCCTTATGTCTTGCGCCGTGGCGTGCTTGCCAGATAGCGCCATCAAGTGCGGTTCCTTTGGGTGCTGCGCGGTGCAGATATGCACCGCCCTGCGCCATGATCCGGTCAAGTAGCACGGGCCCAAGCCCGCCTGTGGGGGCCACCGGCATATCCCGGTCGCCTGCCTGCAAGTGACTGATGGCGCGCTGCAAATAGGCGCAGCCCCGATCCAGTATATTCCCTGCGACGGGGCATTGCGCGCGGTCATGTTGCAGCACAAGCGGCGCGAGTGCCGCGTAATCCGCAGGGCGCGCACGACCCGCAAACCCTATGATCTGCGGCAGCGGGCCAAGCTGTTGCCAGATGGCCTGAAGAAGGGGGCCGTCCTGCCCGAACCCGTCGCGCGCATGCAGGCAAAGCCGCAGCGCTTCGCGCCCGATCCATGCGCCGCTGCCTTCATCACCCAGCACGAAACCATACCCCCCCAGACGTTGCATCTGCCCCTTGCGCTGACGTGCCAGCACCGATCCGGTGCCAACCGCCAGCACAATGCCATCATCCTGCTGGAAAGCGCCCTTCAGCGAAATGTCGATATCACCCATGACGGAAACCTGCGGATAGGGCAGTGCGTGCTGCAAGCGTTGCGCCGCGCCCGATTCGCTTGCCCCTGCCAGCCCCAGCACAATCCGTGTCTGTGTGGCGGCGCCATCGGGCAGCAGGGCCTGTGCATGGGCAAGTGCCTGCGCCAAAGTCGCCGCAATTTCACGTTGGGCCCCATCGGGGTTGCTGAACACATTGGCCGCGCCACCGGTCACGACCGGCGTGCGGCGTCCGTCTTCCAGCTCTGCCTGCGCGCGGCATCCTGTGCCGCCACCATCCAGTCCAATGAAGATACGCATTCCCGTCCCCTTTGATGGCAATAATACCAAAAGAATACCATATGGAAAGTGGTTTCTTACGTACACCGAAGTCACCAGACCCATGCAGATGCATTATTATTAGGTTAGGATCGCCACTTTAACGCATGTAAATGCTGATTTTTTGTGTTTGTGATGGATGTTCCGGGGCTATTTTCACAATCATGCTGTCGAATTTTCTAGACAAATGGTATTCTTTTGGTCCTATATACGGCGGGGGAAGCCAAAAGAAACGGATCACTGGTCCGGCATGCTGGCCCCGCTACAACAAGGAGGACTGCCATGACCACCCGCAAAACCCTGATCCTGACAACTGCAATTGCCCTATGTGCAACGGGCACAGTTGCGCAGGATGTCACGCTGACCATCGAAAGCTGGCGCAATGACGACATCACCATCTGGCGCAACCAGATCATTCCGGCTTTTGAAGCCGCGCATGACGGCATCAGCCTGGATTTCCAGCCGATGGCACCCGCGCAATACAATTCCGCGCTGAATTCAAAACTGGATGCGGGCACTGCCGGCGATATCATCACCTGCCGGGCCTTTGACGCATCGCTGCAATTGTTCGAGCGTGGCCAACTGGCCGATCTGACGGATCTGGACGGTATGGCCAATTATTCCGATGTCGCACGCTCGGCCTGGTCCACCGATGATGGCGCTCAGACCTTTTGTGTGCCTGTGGCATCGGTGATTCACGGATTCATCTATAACGCCGAAATATTCGCCGAACTCGGCCTTGAAGTGCCTACCACCGAAGATGAATTCTTTGCCGTTCTGGACGCAATTGAAGCGGATGGCAGCTATATCCCTATGGCCATGGGCATCAATGACCAATGGGAAGCTGCGACCATGGGTTATGCCAATATCGGGGTGAATTTCTGGAACGGCGAAGACGGACGTGCCGCGCTGATCGCCGGTGAAAGCCGCCTGACTGATGATGCATGGGTGGAACCTTTCCGCCAGTTGGCGCGCTGGTCGACGTATCTGGGGCGCGGGTTTGAATCGCAAAGTTATCCTGACAGCCAGAACCTGTTTACATTGGGGCGCGCGGCAATCTATCCGGCGGGGTCGTGGGAAATCGCGGGCTTCCGCGAACAGGCCGATTTCGAAATGGGCGCATTCCCGCCACCTGTCCCCGCGGGGACGGACGGGTGCTTCATTTCCGACCATACCGATATGGGCATTGGCCTGAATGCAGCATCCCCCAATCAGGAAGCGGGCCGCATCTTTCTGGAATGGCTGAGCAGTGACGAATTTGCCAACCTCTTTGCCAATGCGGTTCCCGGCTTCTTCCCGCTGTCATCGGCCGAGGTGACACTGGAAGACCCGCTGGCGCAGGAATTCCTCGGCTGGCGCGAGCAATGTGAAAGCACCATCCGGCCCTTTCACCAGATTGTATCACGCGGCACGCCGAACCTGTCGAACGAAAGCTGGACAGCTGCGGCCAACGTGATGCGCGGCACATGGACACCGGAAGAAGCAGGCGAGGCGCTGCAATCGGGCCTGTCATCCTGGTATGAACCGCATCAATAAGCGCAAAACGCGGCCCCGTACCTGACCCGGGGCCGCACCCCGCATTCCTGACCATACCGGAGGGTTCCATGCCCACTGCCCGCACCCCGCGTCGCCCGATCCGCTGGCATATTGCAGTGTTTCTGGCGCCCGCTGTTCTGATCTATACCGCGATCATGATCATCCCGCTGTTTGGCACGCTGAACCTGTCGCTGTTCACGCGCGGCGAAGGGGGAACGCGCGAATTCAACGGGCTTGCCAATTTTGCCACGCTGTTCGGTGATCCGCGTTGGTCGGGGGCGTTCTGGAACGCAACATGGAACAACCTGTGGTTTTTCATCATTCATATGCTGGTGCAAAACCCCATCGGCATTGCGCTGGCCGCGATCCTTTCATCGCCGCGCCTTCGGTTTGCGGCCTTCTATCGGACAGCAATATTCATTCCCGCTATCCTGAGTTTCGTGATTGTGGGGTTTGTGTGGAAGCTGATCCTGTCCCCGCTTTGGGGGGTTGCACCCACATTCATGGACACGCTTGGCATTGGCAACTGGTTCGCGCCATGGCTGGGGTTGGAACGGTCCGCCCTGACCACGCTGGCGCTGATTTCTGTCTGGCAGTTCGTGGGCATCCCGTTGATGCTGATCTATGCGGCATTGCTGTCCATCCCGGATGAAGTGCTGGAAGCCGCCGAAATGGATGGCATTACCGGCGCCTCGCAGTTCTGGAAAATCAAGCTGCCGCTGATCCTGCCCACGATCGGCATCATATCTATCCTGACTTTCGTGGGCAATTTTAACGCGTTTGACCTGATCTATGTCACCCAAGGGGCGCTTGCCGGGCCAAATTACGCAACCGACATTCTGGGCAGTTTCCTGTTCCGCACCTTCTTCGGCTTTCAGTTGCAACTGGGCGATCCGCATATGGGTGCGACCGTGGCAACAGTGATGTTTTTCATCATTCTGGCGGGTGTGTCGCTGTATCTGTTCGGCGTTCAGACGCGGCTGCGCCGCTACCAGTTCTAGGGGGTCATCATGTCTGCACGCGCCAATATCCTACGCAGCTCCTTCGCCCATGCGATCCTGATTGCCTATACAATTCTGGCACTTTATCCGGTGCTGCTGATCGTCATCAATTCGATGAAGTCGCGCCGCGCCATCTTCAATGACCCGCTGTCGCTGCCCACGCGCGAAACATTTGATCTGGTTGGCTTTCATACTGTGCTGGAGCAGGGCAATTTCCTGCTGTATTTCCAGAATTCCATGGTTGTGACTGTTGCCTCGCTGTTTTTCGTGCTGTTGTTCGGGGCGATGGCGGCTTTTGCGCTGGCTGAATACCGCTTTCGCGGCAATCTGCTGATGGCGCTCTATCTGGCGCTTGGCATCATGATTCCCATTCGTCTGGGTACTGTGGCGATCCTGGAAATCATGGTTGCGGCAAATCTGGTCAACACGCTGACGGCGTTGGTCCTTGTCTACACAGCGCAGGGTCTGCCGCTGGCAGTGTTCATCCTGTCAGAGTTCATGCGGCAGGTGTCGGATGATCTGAAGAATGCCGCGCGTATTGACGGGCTAAGCGAGTATCGCATCTTCTTTACCATCGCGTTGCCGCTGGTGCGCCCCGCACTTGCGACAGTGGCCGTGTTCACCATGATCCCCATATGGAATGACCTGTGGTTCCCGCTGATCCTTGCACCGGGGGAATCCACCAAGACGCTGACGCTGGGAAGCCAGATTTTTCTTGGCCAGTATGTCACCAACTGGAACGCGGTGCTGGCGGCACTGACGCTGGCGATCTTCCCGGTGATAGTGCTTTACCTGATCTTCTCGCGCCAGTTGATCCGCGGTATTACCAAGGGGGCGGTGAAATGATCCGTGTTCTGGTTGTGGGGCTTGGCCAGATGGGCCAGAGCCATGCAATGGCCTATGCCAGTCTGCCCGAATTTCAGGTCGTGGGGCTGGTCAACCGGTCTGACGTGGCACTGCCTGACGCGCTGGCGCATCTGGACATTGACCGCGATTTCGATGCAGCCCTTGCACGGCTGAAGCCGGATATGGTGGCAATCGCCACCTATTCCGACAGTCATGCAGCACTTGCGATCAAGGCCATGGACGCTGGCGCGCATGTGTTTGTTGAAAAACCGCTGGCGACCACCGTGGCAGATTGTCAGGCCGTGGCCGATACCGCCGCGCGTACCGGTCGCAAGCTGATGGTGGGCCATATCCTGCGCCATCATCCGACATGGGTTGCGCTGATTGCGGCGGCGCGTGCCATGGGGCCGCCCTATGTGTTTCGCCTGAACCTGAACCAGCGGTCCGCTGGTCCCGCATGGGACATTCACAAGGCATTGATGCAATCGACCCCGCCCATTGTGGATTGTGGCGTGCATTATGTCGATGTCATGTGCCAGATCACGGATGCCGCCCCTGTGGAAGTGCGCGGCATGGGCCTGCGCCTGTCCGATGAAATTGCGCCCGATATGTATAATTACGGGCATTTTCAGGTGATTTTCGCAGACGGATCCTGCGGGTGGTATGAAGCGGGCTGGGGCCCGATGATGTCGGAAACAGCCCATTTCGTGAAAGACGTGATTTCGCCCCAAGGGGCCGTGTCGCTGCGCGCGCCCCAAGGGGTGGGATCATCCGATGTCGAAGGGCACACTGCCGCCGACCATCTGATCCTTGCACCGACAGGGCAGAATGAGACGGTCAGGACATTCGCAGATAGTCCGGGCCATCAGGGCCTGTGCGACCTGCAGGCTGCCGCCATGGCGCGCGCCATATTGGACGATCACGACATGTCGCGCCATGTCAATGATGCCGTGCGTTCCGTCGGCGTATGTCTGGCCGCAGATGAAAGCGTGCGCACGGGCCAGACCGTGCGTATCGCATAACCAAAAAAGGGGAGGGCCTGATGGGCAATCTGACACTTGATAAAGTCTGCAAGTCCTTCGGCACGGTCGATGTCATCCGCGAAGTGGACCTTGCGGTAAATGATGGCGAGTTCTGTGTCTTTGTCGGCCCGTCCGGGTGCGGAAAATCCACGCTGCTGCGGATGATCGCGGGGCTGGAAGACATTACTTCCGGCGAGGTGAAGATCGACGGTACCGTGGTCAACACCACCCCGCCATCACAGCGCGAAATTGCGATGGTGTTCCAGTCCTACGCACTTTATCCGCATCTTAACGTGCGCGACAATATGGGGCTGGGGCTGAAACAGGCGGGCCAGCCGCGTGCGCAGATTGCGCAAACCGTGGAACGCGCAGCACATATGCTGGATCTGGAATCCTATCTGAACCGCCGCCCCGCAGAACTGTCGGGCGGGCAGCGCCAGCGCGTGGCCATTGGCCGCGCCATCGTGCGCAAGCCCAAGCTGTTTTTGTTTGACGAACCGCTGTCCAATCTGGATGCAGCGCTTCGCGTGCAAACCCGCATTGAAATTGCGAACCTGCACCGCGAACTGGGCGCAACCATGATCTATGTCACCCATGATCAGGTCGAGGCGATGACGCTGGCTGACCGTATCGTGGTGTTGCGGGATGGTCGTATCGAACAGGTTGGCGCACCGATGGAGTTGTATAAAAACCCCGCCAATGAATTCGTGGCGGGTTTCATAGGTTCGCCCAAGATGAACTTTCTGGATGCGCCCGCGCTGGGTGTGGCGGGCAAAAGCCTTGGCATTCGCCCCGAACATCTGGCCCTGTCGCGTGACGCGGGCATGATCGAAGGGCGCGTCAGCCATGTGGAACAACTGGGCGGCGAGACGCTGATATACCTGCGCGCGGACCCCCACGGGTTGATTACCGTGCGCCTGTTTGGCGAACACGCGGCTGAAGTCAATGATCGTGCCTTCGTCACCCCTGACATGGCCCGCGCGTTCCATTTTGGCGCAGATGGACAGCGCCTGAGCATGTGATAACCCCGCAGAACTGATATAAAAGGCCCCTGTGCATGACCGAATTTTCCGACCCTCGCTACCGTGAGCTGGACCGCTGGGACAGCCTGAGCGCCCTGCGCGCCATCTGGGAAAGCCAGATGGCCGCGATTGCCAGCATTGGCCCTGCCTTGCCCGCACTGGCAGAAATCGTCGAGGGGGCATTGCCCCGCCTGCGGGCAGGCGGGCGACTGGTCTTTGCGGGGGCAGGCACGTCAATCCGTATCGCCGTGCAGGATGGCACCGAACTTGGTCCGACCTTCAACTGGCCTGATGCGCGCACGCATTATCTGATTGCGGGCGGCGAAGCGGCGCTGCAGCTGGGGATTGAAGGGGCAGAAGACGACGCAGACGATGCCCGCGATCAGGTGGTGCGCGCAGAGATAGGCGCGCGCGATGTTGTCATCGGCATTGCCGCAAGCGGGCGCACCCCCTTCACGGTGGCCGCAATTGCGGCGGCGCGCGCGGCGGGCGCGCTGACCATCGGGATTGCGTGCAATGGCGGCACGCCTTTGCTGGATGCGGCTGAACATGCCATCGCCACCGAAACCGGCGCCGAAGTTCTGGCAGGGTCCACCCGGATGAAGGCAGGCACGGCACAAAAGGTGGTTCTGAACATGATTTCCACGCAGATCATGGTGCGGTTGGGGCATGTGCATGACGGGCTTATGGTCGACATGCGACCGCAGAACATCAAGCTGCGGGGTCGTGCGCAAGCCATGGTTCAGCGCATTGCAGACGTGCCCGCCGACACGGCAGAAAATGCGTTGATCCAATGCGACTGGCGGGTAAAGCCCGCTGTGCTGATCGCCATGGGCGCGACCCCCGACAGTGCCGATGATGCCCTTGAACGTGCAGGCGGCATATTGCGCGACGCCATCGCGGCGCAACAGGCCACACCATGACATGGCACCACGAACTGCTTGTATCCCGCGCAGAGGACACGCCGATCTATGTCCGGCTGGCCACGATTTTGCGCGAGAAGATCCAGCAGGGGGAATTTTCCGTGGGCGACGCGCTGCCGTCTGAACGCGATATTGCCGAACGCATGGCGGTGTCGCGCGTCACGGTGCGCAAAGCCATTGACCTTCTGATGCGCGAAGGCGTGCTGTCGCGCAAACACGGGTCTGGCACCTATATCGCGCCCCGGATTGAACAACCCTCATCGTTGTTGGCGGGGTTTTCCGAAGATCTGCGTCGGCGCGGGCTGATTGCCGGGTCGGTCTGGCTGGAAAAGTCGACTGACACGGCCTCGCCGGATGAAGTGATCGCCTTCGGGCTGGCGGTGAATGCGCGTGTCAAACGGTTCAGGCGCATTCGCACCGCAAATGGCGAGCCGCTGGCGCTGGAACATGCCATCGTGCCTGAAGCCTATCTGCCCGATCATGACAGTGTGGATAATTCGCTATATGCAGCCCTTGATGCGGTGGGCAACAAGCCGGTCACAGGGCTTCAGCGGGTCACGGCCTCACTTGCATCAGAAGAAGAGGCGCAAAACCTTGGTGTGCCAAGCGGGGCGGCTGTGTTGCGGATTGAACGGCGCGGCTATCTGGCGGACGGGACCATAGTAGAACTGACCAGATCGGCCTATCGCGGGGACCGCTATGATTTTGTCAGCGAATTGCGGGCTATCTGAAACCCGCGTCGCAGGCATGCCCGGCCGGTTTGTTTGGGACAATGTTTTCTGACAGAACGGGCACCCGCTTTTGCATGCCGCACATGACGCGATGGACGCTTAATCCCCAAGTGGTAGCGGAACTGTGCGCCCGTGATAGGCCGTCAGCGAAGCCCGCACCCGGCGCAGATATTCAGAACTGAGTTCAGGCCGCTCACGCGCGACGGACAATGCCAGCGCGTCCAGCACAATCAACAGTGAAAACCGGATGGCGGTGGGTTTGAAAATATCGGGATGTTCGGGAATCGCGAATGTGATCGGAATTTCTGCCAACTGTGCCAACCGGCTGTTGGGGCTGGTGACGGCAATGGTGGTCGCGCCATAGGGGACTGTTGCATTAATCCGTTGAGCCGTGTGACGTCAAATATGCTGAGGTTACGCAACGGTTTCGAACAAGCGATCGATGAACGCGATCTCGCCTCTGACTCCTGGCTGTTTGTGGTCCAGATGGTCGCGCTTGATGGTTCGGA
>NZ_JAQZSM010000038.1 GCF_028745735.1 Roseinatronobacter alkalisoli | reverse complement strand
AATCCAGATCCGCATTGCCCTCATCAACCGCTTCAATGCGCTCGGCACCGCTGAGATCGTTCGCGTGGCCTGACGCCGACGGGGAGAGGGGCCATCATGCCTCAGGCATGAGTTGCGCAACAACGCCTCCAAATTCTCGGAACCAAACTCGTCCGGTGCACGGCGAAGTCGACCGATACTGTGCCTCTTGGTTTCTCCATCGCCAAACGTCGTCTCGACAAAAATGCTTACATCCATGGGGGGTCCCGCCTTGTTCCAAAACCTTACTCTACCACGCCGACCACCAAGTTTTGACCACTCCCCCGCGAATCCGCAGAATCTGATTTATGAGGGTACAGTGACATGGATGCTCTCTCCTTTTGTGATGCCTTCAACAAACATCACCTTGGCATATTGTGATGCCGTCGGGAGGGGGCATCCATGCCATCAACAGAGCCCCTTCAGCGCATCGCGCAGATTGGGGTCGGCATAGCCAACAAGCGCAAGATGCTTATTCGCACTTCCTACCCGCCGGCACCCCGGACCGCAACCTGACCGGACGTGATTCTGACCGCAGAAATTGCTGATAGGGGCCTTCAGGAAGCAACAAGAAAGAACACACATGACAGGAGAATATCTACGACTTTAGTTTAACATTAATAAAATGCTATTTACAAAAGATCAATTTATGTGTTGGTTCGCTTTCATGAACACACTGCCTTCACCCATGTCACCAATGCGCACCTCGTTGCGTGAACTGGCAAAAGCCCGTCTAGCCACCATGCCCGAAATCGACGTCCTGATTTTGGGTGGTGGTGTAAACGGTGTCGCGACCCTGCGGGAACTTGCGCTGAACGGCCTGTCATGCGCGCTTCTGGAAACCAATGATTTCTGCGCTGGTGCCAGCAGCGCTTCCAGCCGCATGGCGCATGGTGGATTGCGCTATCTGGAGGGGCGTGAATTCGGGCTGGTTGCGGAATCTGCCAGAGAGCGCAACCGGCTGATTGCTCATGCCGGACATCTGGTAAAGCCACTGGAGATCGTCGTTCCACTACGCAATCTGGTTGCGGGCTTTCCCGGTTCTGTCGCGCGTTTTCTGGGATTGTCAAACAAGAGCGGACCATTGTCACTCGCGGCGCTTGTAGGGGCGCTGCGTCTGTATGAAGCTTACGGGCGAAAAGAGCATCCGCTTCCCGCTCACAAGATGATTTTGCGCAAGACCCGTTTCCCGCAGGGCCTGCATCCCGGCACCCGTGCGCTTGTGACGTATTGTGATGGTCAGATCACCCAGCCTGAAGGGCTGATGTTTGAGATGATCGCAGAATCAATGTCGCAGGGCGCGAAGGTCGCCGCGCTGAACCATGTTTCCTGGCAACGAGATGGTTCAAGCTTTCAGGTTCACGACGTTTTCGGAAAAGAGGTGTTCCGCATCACGCCAAAGCTTGTCGTAAATGCAACCGGCGCATGGATTGACCATGTGAATGCGCAACTCGGGGGCAGGACATCCTATCTGCGGGGGGTCAAGGGGGCGCATATTGTCCTTAACAACCCTGCATTAAGTACACGGATGGATGGAAGGGCATTCTATTTCGATGACGGCACAGGACGCATGATTATCACTTTGCCCGTCGGCCGGAATGTGCTGGTGGGCACCACTGAGGTAGACACATCCGAGCCGGAAGACCGCAGCATTTCCGAGGACGAGATTGGCTACCTGCTCCGCGCGATCGATGGGCTTTTTTCTGATATAGCGGTGACCGGGGATCAGATTATCTCCATGACCACAGGTATTCGCCCGCTGCGGCGTAGTTCCGGTTCTGCAACCAGTGCTGCCCGTGACCATGTTATTCAGGAAGATCAGTTCGCCGATCTGCCCGTCCCTGTGCTATCTTTGGTGGGTGGAAAATGGACGACTTTTCGCGCCTTTGCCGAGAGTGCTGGCGACAGGATATTCAGGGAACTTGGGCGCGAGCGCAGCAACTCCACCGCCGCACGCCAGTACCCTGGTGCCGCGCGCTGCACACCACAGGACATCATCGCCCAGACCGGTATCACGCAGGACGTGGCAGACAGGCTTGTTCAGCGCTATGGCGCGCTGGCGCGCGATGTTGCGCCACTATGCACAGGCGAAGGCGCCGCTGCGCTTGCCGGGGCACCGGATTATTGCCGCGGCGAGATGATCTGGGCCATCCGCGCGCGTGGTGCAATGCGGCTTGAGGATCTGGCCTTGCGCCGTTCTCGTCTGACATTCGGGCATGGGTTGCAACACGCAACACTGAAAGATCTGGCGGCGCTGTTGTATCAGGAAACCGGGCGTTCGGAACATGATCTCGCACAGGAAATCCAGACGGCACTGCGCGATCCGCGGCTGATGGGACAGCGCGCGCTCCGTAAGGAGTTGGCGGCATGAGCGATGATCTGCTAATTGCCATCGATGCGGGCGGCACCACTGTCAAAGTTGTGGCCTTTAACCTGAGAGGCATAGCTGTTGCCACTGAAACTGCTGCGGTAGAAACCATCCACCATGCTGATGGCAGGGCCGAACGCGAGGTGGAATCGTTCTGGAACGGCATCGTTCTGGCTTTGCGCCGGCTTATGACCGCTTGTGCAGGGCACAAAATCCTGGGTGTCGGCTGCACAGGTTTCGGCAACGGCATCTTTCTGGTCGATGATGCCGGTAACGGGACACGCGCAGGCATTGTTTCCGTTGACCACCGGGCGCAACCCCTCGTGGACGAACTGATGGCGACGAATCAGGCCGCCGGGATTTCGGCCATAACGGGCCATCGCATCTGGGGCGGGCAAACTCTGATGCAGTTGGCCCAGCTTGCCCGCACCGAACCCGCAGTTATGGCGCGTACCCGCTGGGCGCTGGCATGCAAGGATCTGATCCGCCTGCGTCTGACTGGCGCGGCATTTACCGACTCCACTGACGCCAGCGGCGGCGGCATGATGGACCTGCAATCAGGCGGCTATGCCCTGTCTGTCTTTGAGCAACTTGGCCTGAGCGCGCATGTGCACCGCCTGCCACCCATCGTTTACAGTGATGCGATTGCCGGGCACGTGTCGCGCCGTGCAGCCGAAGAAACCGGCCTGCCTGAAGGGACACCTGTTGCAGGGTCGATGATGGATGTCGCGGCCTGTACGCTGGGCGCGGGAAGTTTCAACGCAGCGTTTCTGACAATGATTGCAGGAACTTGGTCGATCAACTGTCTGGAAACCGGACCCACCGGAAACGAAGGCACGGGTGTGCCAATCCTCAATATGCTTTATCGCAGCGGCGGTAGCAGGCTTATCGCCGAAGGAAGCCCCAGTTCTGCGGCCAATCTGGGGTGGTTTCTGGACCATGTCATGCGTGGCCAACTCTCTGTCAGTGCTGCCAATGAACTGGTTGCCGCCTGCCCTGTCACAACGCGGCGCTGTCAGTTCCTTCCCTACATTTTCGGCCCCGAACCTCGGCGCGGTGGATTTGTGGACATGTCGGCGGCTGACAATCTTGGCACGATGTTACTTGCCATCTACGAAGGCGTTGTGTTTCAGGCCCGGCGTCACGCCGACGAAGCAGTGGCCCTTGCTGGTCGCCCCTTTCCGCCAACGATCCGTCTTGCTGGCGGCGGCGCAAAGTCTCCGGTCTGGGCACAGATTTTCGCCAATATCTGCCAGCGCCCCGTTGAGGCAGTGCGCGCGCCCGAGGTGGGCGCATTGGGGGCCGCAATCTGTGCAGCCGTCGCCTGTGGCGCCTATGGCGATCTTGCTGAAGCGTCAAGCCAGATGACCGGCGCGGCGCGGCGCTACACGCCTGATCCGGCGCTGGCCGATTTCTATGATGACAGATTCAAGAAGTTCCGCCTGCTGGACGAAGGTATCGCGGCACAATTGAAGACGACCGCCCCCTGAGGCGGAAAGGGCACAATCAGTAATCAAGGGAGGAAGATCAATGCAAGTTAAGACTTTTCTATTGGGAACAGTGTTTTGTACGCTGGCCGTGCAAGCACACGCACAGGACGAAATGGCCTGCAAGGGGCAAGTGTCATCACTCAACGTGATCGGACAAGGTATGCCCGCCGTCACCGAGCTGAGCAATCGGCTATCGGAATTCAACGCGAAATGGGACACCGAGGTCAGGATCACCCTGCTTGGCGAAAACGAACGTCGCGCACGGGCGCGGCTCGATGCTTCAACCGGGGCAGGATCTTATCATGTAATGTATGTCGATGAGGCAAATCTGGCCGAATATGTTTCGGCCGGGTGGGTGTATCCTCTGGCGGATGTGGTCCCCGAAAGCTACGATCTAGCAGATTTCCGCACGGATCTGCGCAATGTGGCCACAATCGACGGGACGCAATATTTCGCGCCCTTCGTCGGCGGCGGCGATGTGATGATGTATCGTAAGGATCTGCTGGAAGAAGCCGGGCTGGAAGTGCCGCGCACGCTGGATGACATGGTCGCGGCGATCAAGTTGCTGGATGCGGCCGATAACAGGGCGCATGGCTGGGCCGCACGGGGGCAGCGCGGTTCGGGGATGAATGTGTGGCGTTGGACTCCCTTCTTCCGCGCCTTGGGCGGCGAATGGATCGATGACGGAATGCCTGCGTTCAATAGTCCTGCAGGGGTTGCAGCGACCGAACTTTACAAAGACCTGATGGCTTATGCCCCGCCGGGCATTGCGACGTTCAACTGGTCAGATTCGGTCGAGGCATTCCGCAGCGGACAAGTGGCGATCCTGATCGAATCCGATGTATTCGGCCCATGGATGGAAGACGTCGCAAAATCCAGCGTCGTTGGCAAGGTGGGCTATGCACCACCCCCCGATCCGCTACCTTCGGCAGGTTGGGCGCATGGCTGGGCGGTATCGACGGTCGGCGCCGCTGAAGGCTGCATACAGGTTGTGGCAGGTGATTTCGTCGGCTGGGCAACATCCAAAGAAATGGAACAGCAACGCCTGGAGGCCGGTATCGCATCAGATATCGGACGCGTATCGACGCTGCAAAGCGATGCGTTCAAGGCATTGGTGCCGCAGGAATATATCGACGCACTGCTTGAAACCGGACCGAAAACAGACCTGCTGATCATGGCCAGCCCGGTCTGGCCTGAGATCGGCGACACGTTGGGACTTGCGCTTGAAGAAATTTTCGCAGGCACTCGCACCGATGTTCAGGCTGTGCTTGATGAGGCGGCGTTCTTTGCCGAAGACAGCCTTGCAGGGCTGAAATAGCGTAGCCTTCACGTTCCGGTGCGCAGAAACAGCTGGCGCACCGGACATCACTTCTCATGAAGGATAGAGCATGACCCGGAAACGGTTCGTCACCCTGACCCTCATCCCGGCGATCGGCCTGTTGGCGACGCTGGCGCTTGTATCGATAGCCGGGGCCATATGGTTCTCGGTCATGAACCGGACATTGCGATCGGCAGACTATGAATTCGTCGGGCTTCATAACTTTCTGCGTCTTTTGCGCGACCGGCGTTTCTTCAATGCGCTGGAAAATTCGATCATCTGGGAAGCCATCACTGTTATCGGGACGCTGACCCTTGCCGTGTTACTGGCCGTGCTGATCTTCGAGACCGTGAAGAAACCACTATGGCGCAACCTGATCTGTTTTGCTTTTCTTGTGCCCGTATTGCTGCCACGGGTCGCCGCAGCCTTCATCTGGCGCTTTCTCTATTCACCATCTCTTGGTGTTATCAATTACCTATGCGGGCTGGTCGGAATCGGCCCCGTAGAATTTCTCGCCAACCCATCCCTGGCGCTGATTTCGGTTGCGGTGGTAGACATCTGGCAATGGGGGCTGTTCTTCACAGTTATCTTGCTGAAACTTCTGGAAACTTTGCCACGCGAACCTATCGAGGCGGCGAAACTGGACAGCGCCCGGACCTGGGAAATCCACGCCTATGTCACATTGCCGATGCTCAAGGGACCGTTGATTTCACTGACACTGGTTAAAGCGGTGGAAAGCTTGCGATCGTTTGACCTTATCTTCGTCATGACAGGCGGCGGACCGGGAACTGCAACCGAAACACTGGATCTTTATGCATATCAGATGGGGATCAATATGGGGGGGCGCATTTCATATGCTTCTGCCATGTCGGTTTTGTTGCTGATTGTGACCACAATGGCCTTCGTTATAATCTGGAAAGCGGGGAAGAAATGGACAAACTGATTTCCTCCGTTGCTGTCCGGGCGCTGCTGGCGTTTCTGCTCCTGGTGGCGTTGGGGCCAATCCTTTGGACGGTGCTGAGCGCATTTAAAGACCTGCGCGATATTGTGACCCCGGTACCAAAGATTCTTTTCACACCAACGCTGGACAATTTCGCGACCATCCTGCGCAATCCCACTATCCGCGACGGTCTATTGAATTCTGCTGTCGTGGTATCTGCGGCGGTACTGGTCGGCGCGGTGCTGGGCATTCCTGCAGCACACACGTTGGCGCGCTACGCCCGCAAATGGGGCGATGACGTACAGTTTTTCGTGCTGTCCCTGCGCTTCATGCCGCCAGTCGCAATCGCACTGCCATTTATCGTGCTTTATCTGGATCTTGGCATCTATGACACGCTTTTTGGCCTTGTCCTAGTCTATCTCATCACGACAGTATCAACCATCATCTGGCTCGCTGTTCCGGCCTTTGAACGGGTCCCCCGCGAGATAGAGGAAGCCGCTGCAATGGAGGGCTGCGGTCCTGCCGAAATATTCTGGCGCTTTTCGCTGCCAGTAGCAGCCCCTTCGCTTTTCGGAGCCCTCGTCTTTACCTTCGTACTGGTCTGGAACGAACTTTTGCTTGCTTTGACGCTGGCCGCCCAGAAAGCCACTTTGCCGGTAGTAGCAGCATCCATAACCTCACTTGGTAAAGAGGTGCCCTGGGGCGTGATCAACGCGGCCACAGTGGTGCTTGTCTTGCCACCGCTTGTATTCATTGGCCTGCTGATGGGCCTTCTGAACTCCATGGTCCGAAGCGGCCCGAAATAGGACACTTCAATGGCGAATATTACCTGCAAGAACATCGTGAAATCCTACGGTGCCCATCCGGTGATTGAGGGGCTGAACCTCGAAATTTCGGATCGCGAATTCGTGGTCTTCCTCGGCCCCTCAGGTTGCGGGAAATCAACCATGCTGCGCATGATCGCGGGCCTGGAAGAGGTAAGTGCCGGGCACATCGCCATTGGCGGCACTGACGTTACTGATCTGCCGCCGGGCGAACGCGGCGTGGCAATGGTGTTTCAGAGCTACGCTCTATACCCGCACATGACCGTGGCGGACAACATAACTTTCGGCCTGCGCCGTCAGGGCAACAGCCGCGCTGAAATCGCGCCGCGCCTGAAACAAGTCGCAGATCTTCTCGGGTTAACGCCATTTCTTGAACGGCGCCCCAAGAACCTTTCAGGCGGACAGCAGCAGCGCGTCGCCATGGCGCGCGCCATGATAAAGACACCCAAAGTGTTCCTTTTCGACGAACCACTGTCCAATCTCGACGCCAAACTGCGCGAGAAGCTGCGCACCGAAATCCGCAAAATTCACATGCAACTGAAGACCACGACGATCTTCGTGACACATGACCAGCTTGAAGCAATGACTATTGCCGACCGCATCGTGCTGATGCGTGATGGGCAAATCGAGCAGATGGGCACGCCGGACGAAATCTTTGAACGCCCCAGATCGCGTTTCGTGGCTGATTTTATAGGCACACCGGCAATGAACTTTGTCCGCGCCGAAATCCGGGCAGGCGATGAACTCTGCGCCAGCGGTGGAGGTCTGACGTTAACGCTTTCGCCACACAGTTTTCCTGATCTGGTAGCGGGTCAGAAGGTGGAACTTGGCCTGCGTCCTGCGCGCATGGAACTGTGCGGGCAAAATAGCCACAACGCCATCCACGGAACCGTGGTTCTGGTTGAAAACATGGGCGCCGAGGGGCAAGTCATCACAAATGTCGCGGGAGCGGAAGTGTCTTTTGTGACCAAGGATTTCCGTAGCCTTTCCCCCGGGGATCCTGTGACTTTCTCCATCGCACCTGATCATATTCACGTCTTCGACCCGGAAACGGGGCGAAGCCTGCGCAAGGACTGACAGAATGACCGGAACACGTTATGCTGGCAAACTCGCCCGTTTGCGCGCAGGTAGTTATCGAAAAGGCGATTTCATGATCGCTGATGCCAAGGATTCAGACGTTACCGGCGGTGTGCATGCAACAGGTGCCGCGCGCGCCGCCGATGGCCGCCCTGTCGGCCCGCGCACGCGCCCGGAATTTCTGAAGCAAATCCGCACCGTAATCGACCAGGATGTGGTCGATATCATGCTGACTTCGGCAGGCAATCTTGAGGCACTGCACCAAAGCCGTGCGTTTGACGGGCGTGCCATCCAGCCTGCCTTTCGCGGCAACGAAACTACCTGTGTGTGGGGTAATATTCGCGGTGGCAGCTATGCAGCCACCCCCTCGCGCCCATTCAGAGGGGCCGATCTGGACTTCGCACCGGGAAATCTGTGCCTGTATTCGGTGACGTTTAACAACGACACAGAGTCTGATGCCCGCGCCCTTGAAGCCTACGCCACTTTCCGCCGCGAGGCACGCACAGCGCGTGTGAAGCACTTTCTGGAAGTGTTCAATCCCAATCGTGCTGACGCGGTTGCAGGAAATGATCTTGGTGCCTTCGTCACCGACAGTATTATCCGCTTGCTGGCCAGCCTGACCACAGCGGAACGCCCGGAGTTTCTGAAGGTCAATTACAACGGGCCAGAGGCACTGCAGCAGCTTGCCCGACACGACCCCTCAATGGTGATCGGTGTGCTTGGTGGTGCGGGCGCAACCCATCGCGACACGTTCGAGTTGATCGCCCAATCCGAACGGCACGGTGCGCGGATCGCGCTTTTCGGGCGCAAGATCAATCAGGCCGAAGATCAATGTTGCCTGATTGCATGGATGCGCCGTGTCGCAGATTCCGAGGTCACCCCTGAAGAAGCTGTGCGCGGCTATCATGCCGACCTTGCCAGGTCAAAGAAAATATCTGATCGTTCCCTTGACGAAGACCTGCAGGTTACTGCTGATGTCTTGCGCCACGACATTACCCGCAACACCGTCTGACCGGAACTGAATTGCGGCCAAAGAAGAGAGACTTTCGATGGTTCGAGCTAATCACCCCTCTGATAAGATCGTCGCCGAAGTCGCATGGCTTTACTATATCAAGGGATTGAATCAGGCCGAGATAGCGACGCGCATGGGCATGTCCCGACCCACTGTTGTTACTTATCTTCGGCTTGCCAGAGAACGCCAGATCGTCGGTGTAAAAATTCAGGGCACGCATTTTCGCATCAATGATCTGGCCGACAGACTTTGCGAAAGGTACGGGCTGGAAAGTGCCTTGGTCATCCCGGACGAACCCAACGAAGCCGATACCGCGCTGCAAGTCTGCGAGGCCGCAGCCCAGTTCCTGCCGGATTTCGTGAAGTCAGGCGATACGCTTGGGGTCAGCTGGGGGCAGACCGTGTCGTTCGTCTCAGAGCGCGTTCCATGGTGGCCGGTTGAAGGGCTGGTCGTGCGTCAACTTATCGGTTCGTTGGCCAACCCCCTGCTGCCCACCTGCGAAAGCTGCACCACCGAGATCGCCAGACGCTTGTCTGCGCATTGCGTCAATCTGAATGCTCCGGCGGTCTGCACCGCAGCCGATCTTGCGGATCGCCTGCGCGCCGAGCCGATCATCGCCGAGCAGATTGACCTGCTGAGCGACTGTAACAAGGCCATTTTTTCCTTGAGTCCCTGCACATTTGACACGCATGTTGTCCAGTTCAATCTGGCAACAGAGCAGGATATTTCAGATTATGCCGCCAAAGGCGCAGTTGGCATCATCATTGGCCGGTTCATTGACAAATATGGTACCCCGCTCATCGGTGAACTTGACCAACGGATGATCGGGGCCGACCTTGCGGCACTGCGCAAGATGGAAGGGTTGCTGGTCGTTTCGGGCCTCTCCAAGCTTGATGCCACCCGGGCGGCTTTGACAGGTGGCTATGCCATGCATGTCGCGCTGGACGCCCCTCTGGCAGAGGCACTGCTGCGCGACGCGGGATCGGCATGAGCCGACCGAAGGGTAGCGACTAGGTGTGCGAGGGGGTGGGCGAAACTGGTTCTTTCGCAGGCTATACCCGTGAAATGACCGCATGAATGCACGAGGCACAGACCACCGCACCCAGCGGACAACAACTTGGCAATGCCGTTCTGTCCTGTCTGGTTGTCAGCCGTGACATTGCCCATCGCGTCATGCGTATAGCTGCGGCTGCCACCCGCGCCCAGAGCGATCGACTGGAGCCGGTTGTTGCCCGCCGGGTAGGAATATGTATCACTCACCGGCCCGCCGCCGGTATCGAGACTTTCCAGGGTCCGGTTGCCAACCCCGTCATAGAGCCAGGCCAGTTCACCCCATGGCCCCTCGGCCGAGGCCAGTTGCTGGCGCGGCGAATAGGTGTAACCCTCATCATTGGCGTAGATGAGATTATCGGTCACACTGAGCAGATCGTCGCGTAGCGTCCAGGCATAGCTGACATCGCGCAGATCCACGCTTGCGAGTACATCCTGTTGCGCGGTCAGCCGGTAGGACAGATCATAGCCTGCCGTGAACGCCCCGCCATCACCATAACTCGCACCCAGCAACTCGCCGAAGGGGACATAGGCGATGTCCTCGATCACCACCTGCGGCGGCAAAAGTGTGCTGGTCAGCGGGTCGATCCCTTCCCATTCCAGGGCCAGAAGCGCGCCATTGTCGTCGTAGCTCAAATTCAGCTGCCCGCCGCTGGGATAGGTGATCCGACTGATCTCGCCTCGGACGAAGTAGTCATAGCTGACCTCGTAGCTCACACCGTCGAGGATGCGGGTTTCTGATGCGATATCCCCGGTCTGGGGCGAGAACTCGAACCCGGTCTCCCCTGCTTTATCTTCGACCGCTGCAAGGCGGGCGAAATTCCAGGACGCTCCTGACGCGGTGTGGTAGGTATAGGTCTGGTCGAGCGCCGGTTGGCTGGGAAAGGTCAGGCTGACGATGCGGCCACTGTTGTCATAGGCATAATTGCTGACCGTCCCACGCCCGTCTGTCACGGACGTGACCAGACCGCGCAGATCGTAGCTGTAGTTCCAGGTGCCGCGATCAGGGCTGGTCTCCTGCACCACCTCGCCAAAACCATTATAGGCGAAAGTGGTGACCAGTTCCCGTTCGTCCTCATAGGCGGTCAGGTTGTCGCCGTCGTCATAGGCATAGGCAGTAACGAAACTCTCCCGGTCCGTCATCTCGGCCAGCCGAAGCAGCGGATCGTAGTCAAAGCTGGTGGTGAAGTTCAGCGGATCGCTGACCTCGCTGAGCAGATCCTCGACGTCATGGGAATAGTTGTTGACCTGACCCAAGGCGCCGAGGCCTTGCAACAGCCGACCAAGCTCGTCAAAACTGGCCTGCTGCAGGAAGGTGGTCGCCGATGCCGCATTGGAGAAGCGGGTTTCGGTAACGTTGTTCATCGCATCATAGGAGAAACTGATCGTCTCACCTGCGGGGGCCTCGATCGCGACCAACCTGCGGGCCAGATCGTATTCAAAGGACCAGGTGCGGTTGCGCGCATCGGTGGCGCTGAGCATCTGCCCGGCCAGATCGTAGGTGAAGCTGAGAGTTTCAGAATGGGTCGTATCGGGTTCGAATTCAGCCTCGATCAACCGGCCCTGACTGTCATAGGCGAGACGCCACATGAAACCGTGGACATCACAGATGTAGCTCGGCAGACCCTGTTCGTTGTATTCGAGAATTTCGATAAGAAGGCCGTTCGGGTCGATGATGTCTGTCAGCCTGCCTTCCGGTGTGTAGACCAGTGTGGTCACATCCTCCACCGTGCCGGTGCCCGGCCCGTCAATGCTGGTCAGCACCTGCAACCCCGAGGCAAGGGTTGTATAATCATAGCTCCAGGTGCGGGTGTCGTTGAAGTTCGGGCTGCCGGTCAGAACATCGGTCTGCGAATATGAGCTGAGCTGTCCGCTGGAATCATAGGTGAATGCTTCTTCCATCATTTCGGTGGCGCGCGTCAGCGGCAGACGCAGTGTGCTGTGCCAGGTCCAGGTCGTAACTCGCGGATTTGTGCCAGTGGCATCCTCAGTCTGGGTCAGGACCAGACCCCTCGCGTCCCGCTCATATTCGGTGACGGACCCGTTGCGGTTGGTCGCCTCATAGACATAGCCTTCGGGTGCGCCGGTATTGGGTGTGTAGTTGAAGGTCTGCTCGGTCGGAAGGCAGTAAGTAAGTGGTTGCCTCCCCTTCGATCTGTGTGACGCGCGGCTGTCCTCCGATCATGCTGAAAGAGTAGGTTGTATCCAACCCAAGCGGGTTTGTTACAACGCTGGTGGAACTTGTCGGCCGGGAGATCGCATAATCCCCAACACTATCGGGATGCGATGTTCCGATGGCACGGGGCATGACCGAGCTGGTCGAATTCGCGTATTGGAAGGTGGTGTAGTCGAAGTCCAGCCCGCCAGGCCCTTCGCGCCCGTCCGAAACACCCCTGCCATCCGCCCCATCACACCACGGTGCGTAACCGGTTGGGAAGGGTAGCCACGGGGCTCGAGAAAAGTCGAAGGGCATCAGGCGATCCCGTTGAAGCCGCGCCCAAAGGTGGTTTGACAGTTTTTCTGGACGGTGCGCATATCCGCTGTCGACCGGAGTATCAGCAGCGACACTTGGATCTTGTGGTCGGCAAGATTGAAAGTCGCAATATGTGCCGACGATTTGGCTTGGTCGCCAATGCGACGGCATCACCAGGCAGCCGTATGCGAGAAGAGCTGTCAGACTTTGGATGGAAGCAGGGCCGTCTGTTGACGGTAATCTCTGACGGCGAGCTTGCTCTCCCGAACCTCATACGGAATGCCATCGGTGGCGACGGCCAAGTGAAGCATATCCTCGACTGGTGGCACATCTCGATGCGCATTCGGCATGTCGAGGCCGCCGTTCAGGGTCTGGTCCAGATACCGGGATTCACTGGAATTCCGGTGCTGTTCCAGCGCCCCGCGAAAAGCCTCCGCTGGTGGCTTTGGCATGGCAGAGCACGGATCGCGGAAACTTATCTGAAGGGGCTCATGCACGATAGCACCCGCCTTGCGGAAGAACCTCTGGCTGTCCGCACCGCTGCCGCTCGTGTGCAGGCCCGATGCGAGACACTATACACCTATCTCGCAAACAACATGGAATCCCTCGTCGACTATGGCCGGCGGTACCGTAACGGGCTGCCCATCTCGTCATCTCGTGCCGAAGGATCAGTCGATGACATTGCCAATGCCCGCATGGGAAAGCGCAGAAGGATGCGGTGGTCGCCCAAAGGGGCTCACCGAGTAGCCGTCACAAGGGCCGCAGTTCTCGATGGTCGGCTGACCGTCGCAAACAGAAAACGCGCCGCATGACCACCATGTTCCGTCCACTCCCCATTCAAGCATCAGACACCTGAAATGGTCAGAAACTGTTGATATTCCGCATCATCAATCGTTACGGTATGTTCCGGTGCAGGATACGCGCCGCTGTTCACATCCCGCCTGAACGCACCGAATGCGCTGACCCGCTTTTGCTGCAACTGCGCATATTCGGTGGCGAAATCTGCATAGGTCTTTGCGTGACGGGGTTTGTGCCCGCGCGTGCAGCCCAGCACGTCTTCGGCAAAAAGATACTGCGCATCCGCACCGGAGCCGGCCCCCATGCCCAACGTAACAAGCGATGTCCGGCGTGATATTTCTGCTGCCACGCGGTCGGGGACAACTTCCAGTTCGGCCCCGAAGGCCCCGACAGCTTCCAAGGCCTGCACATTTTGCCAGACCGCAAGCGCTGTTTCCGCCGTCTTGCCAACAGCCCTGAAACCGCCGGTCCAGGTGGCCTTGGACGGTACAAGCCCGACATGGCCGACGACCGGAATACCATCATCGGCCAATGCCTTGACCGTACCAAGGGAGGACGCGCAATAAACGCAATCACCGCCAAGCTGCATCGCGGCATGTGCCGCGCGCTGATAGTCTTCCTGCGTGATTAATTGCCCGTAAAGCAGCCCGACCTGCACGAAACAATTTCCGGCAGCCGCACGCATTTCAGGGGTCCAGAGGGGTGCGATGATGGACAACATGTCGATCCCGGCTTCTGCAGCTGCAGAAGCTTCCTCGACAGTTTCGACATACAGCATGGTCAGTTGGCGTTTACCCTTCAGTGCCCGAATATCGACCACTGTCGGTCGTTTGGATATAAAGGTCATGGAGCCATCCTTTTTGTTCACGCAGCCTTGGCGCACTTCAGCAGGAATTTGAGGTTGTGCGTGCAGTCGCTGAGCACCTCGGAGCTAGAAGAGACGCCCGCTTCAATCAGCCGCTCGGCAAGTGCGATATCCTTTGCCGCGCTGCGGCCAGTCCCCAGACCCGCGGCCCCGATGAGACGTCCGTCCGCGTCAAGCCAGAACAAGATATCATTGTCAGGTGAAATTGTGCGTCTTGCAGAAGGTGCGCCTGAGACATCGCCGACAACCTGCAAGCCCAGATCATACTGGTCCGACCAGAACCACGGCAGGGCCGAGAATCGTGCTTCTGCACCGGCGAGGTTGCGCCCAGCAAGATCACCTTGATCGCGAGCATTGCGCCAGGTTTCAAACCGTTGAATAGTACCATCTGGTCTGCGTAAAGCGGCACAGTCCCCCGCTGCGAAAATATCCGGCGCCGAACTGCGTAACTGGTCATCGACGCAGATACCATTGTTGCAGTCGAGGCCCGCCTGCCGCGCCAGTTCCGTCTCCGGCGTCACACCGATGGCTGCGATGATCAGGTCCGCAGGCAAGCATTCACCCCCGGCAAGCAGGATATGATCAGAGGCGATTGCATCAATTTGACAATTGAAACGAAAATTCACTCCCTCGGCACGGTGTCGCAGGACCAGCCTGTTTGCCAGGATTTCAGGGACCGCGCGGCCTAGTGCCCTTGGACCTAGCTCCAGCACGCAGGCGCTCATGCCGAGCTTGCGTAAACTCGCGGCCAGTTCAAGCCCGATCAAACCCGCACCAATTATGACCGCAGATTTACCCGTAACAGCCTTCGAGAAGATGGCCCGTGCATCCTCATAGCTGCGCAGAACCTGCGCATGTTCGCTGCCAATACAATCCAGCAGGCGCGGGCTCGCCCCTGTTGCGAGAAGCAAGCGCGTATAGCTGGCATCGCTACCATCTGATAGTGACAGCCGACTGGTTTCAGGACTGATGGCTGTCACTGCGATATTCTGGCGATATTCGATTCCAGCTTTGTCCAGAGTATCCTCAGTGCAGATCGCGCGCCGAACTACAGCACCTGCATCCGACTTGGACAGGGGCGGCCGCTCATAAGGCATACCACCCTCTTGCCCGAACAGCGTAATGGCCCCCTCAAAGCCAGCCTCGCGCGCACTGAGCGCAGCGCGCGTTCCACACTCGCCCGCGCCAACAATCACAATACCCGTCATCGGTCAGACCTCGATCAGGACGCGCCCGCCCTCGGTCCTGACCGGATATGTATTCAGGTTCACGCAGGCCGGTGCACGCTTCGCCTCACCCGTGCGATAGTCGAAAGTGGCATTGTGTTTGGGACATTCGATCTCATAGTCCATCACCAGCCCGTCAGCGAGATGCACTTGTTCATGAGTGCAGAGGCCATCAGTGCAGAAAAATTCGTCATCGGGGCTGCGGTAGATCGCAAAGGTCCGCCCATCATGATCGAAACGGATCAGGTCTTCAGTTTCTATGTCATCAGTGGCGCAGGCATCAATCCAAGGCATAAGTCTCTCCTCCCAAAGAAAGTGTCATTCAGCAGCGGTTCCCAATGCCGCATGATGGAAATCTTCACGATAAGGCTTTGCAGTGGCGGGCAGATCGCGTTTCAGAAAGAAATCTTCGTTCTTCAGCTGCCGCCGCAGCGCGGGCCACATTTCCGCGAACGCCTGTGCAATCGAGGAATTAGGCAATGGAAGGTCATGCTTCACTGCTTCATGCAATTCGGGGAGTCGGTGATAGGGCACCATCGGAAACATGTGATGTTCGACATGATAATTCATGTTCCAGTAGATGAAGCGGCTGATCGGATTCATGTAGACTGTCCGTGAATTTAACCGGTGGTCGATCACATTATCCGCCAACCCGCCATGCTGCAGAAGTCCCGTCATCACATGGTGCCACGCGCCGTATAGTCTCGGTAGTCCGATCACCATCAGCGGCAGGATCGATCCCATGGCAAATGCCAGTGCGATGACCGATGCATAGATTACCACCCAGATGCGCGCTACGCGGATAACCTTGTGCTGTTCTGCCTCAGGAATGTAGGATGCCTCTTCGGGGTGTACTCGGCCAGTGGCGTTGTAAAGCATACGGATCCAACCATTCCATGCATCGACCAGACCGAAGAAGTTCGCGATCAGCCGAGCAAATTCGGGCGGGCGCATAATAGCGATTTCCGGATCGCGACCGACAATGATCGTATCGGTATGATGGCGGGTATGACTCCAGCGCCATGCATGCGGATTGCGGACCATGCAGAAGCTCGCGATCTGATAAATCACATCGTTCATCCAGCGGGTCTTGAAAGCGGTCCCATGGCTGCACTCATGCCAGCGCGAATCCATCGCGGATCCATAAAGCACGCCGTAGGCCAGCCAAAAAGGTAGCGACCATATCGATGGCCAAAGCGCGATACCAATGCCAGCGAGCGCCACCATCGATCCGAAGAGAATGATTGTGTCACGAATGGCAGGGCCATCGTCGCGACGCATGAGGTCTTTCATCTGCTTCCTGGGAATGTCCGTGTGATACCATTCCGCTGCAGCAAGTCCGGTCTCGACCGCACGTTTGGCATCCGCGCCCAACATGGAATAATCTCTGTGTGCCATAGGCTCCTCCAAACCCGAATCTCAAAATCAGATTATCGCGTTCAGACCAAAGCTCCAGAATTCCAGCTTGCAGATACCTCAAATTGCCTCAATCATGAGGAGGCAAATGAGGTGAATAAATCATGTCCCGCAATCCGACACTTGCCGACCTGGCCCGAGCAGCAGGAGTAAGCTTGGCCACAATCGATCGCGCGCTTCACTCACGAGGCAATGTGTCAGCTAGAAGCCTCTTGCGAATCCAGGAAGCGGCTGCGGAGATCGGCTTTCGGGATTTCCGCATTCAGCCAGCTCCGAAGTCACTCCGCTCGGTTCGGTTAGGTTTCGTGCTGCATAAAGGCGGGCAGGAGTTCTACCGCAACCTGACACGCGCCCTTGAGGACGCGTGCAAATCCCGCGACGATTTTGCCATCACACCAGAATTTAGATACGCTGCATCTCAAGCACCTGACGATTTTTGCGCCGAATTGGCGGCTCTTGGTGAGACCTGTGCAGCCTTGGCCACTTCGGCAGTTACACATGCGAAAGTAGCCCGTTTTGGTGCAAAATTGATCCAACAAGGACTGCCGCTCTTCGCGCTCCTCAACGATTTCGGCCGCGAAGCACATCTAGGCTATTTCGGGCTTGATAATCTACGCGTAGGCCGGATTGCAGGTTGGATGATGGCGCAACGATTGCAGCAAGGGGGACGTGCGGCGGTGTTCGTCGGGGGCAATCGGTGGCATGGACACGCCTTGCGTGAGACCGGGTTTCGCAGTGCCTTGCGGGAGTATGCTCCCTTAGTCACGGTCTTGGACACACTTGTTAATCTTGAGACCCGACAAGTGACCTATGAAGCAACGCTCAACTTGCTCGACACTCATTCCGACCTGCGTGGAATTTACGTTGCGGGGGGCGGCATGGAGGGAGCCATTGCAGCGCTGCGGGAAGTGCGACCACCGAATAAGGTAGCGTTGATTGTGAATGAGCTCACACTAGAAAGCCGCGCAGCCTTACAAGACCGCTATGCATTGATGGCTATCGCAACGCCTATTGCGAATCTGGCCGAAGCGCTTGTCGACAAGATGCTGCTGGCTGCGCAAACAAGAGAGCATGCACAAGGTCGAGCATTCTTGTTCGATCCGATGATATGGGTTCCAGAGTCTGTCTAAGAACAATTACGCCGCTCAGAAACTTTAAATAGTGCCACTAACTGCTCCGATACTGAAAACATCAATGGGACGGGGACTGCGCTTACGAACAACCGGCGCGAAGCACAGGCCATCATCGTCTGGAACCGCCGGAAGGACGAGCTTGCCGCGCCGCGCACGACCACGCCACTCTGACAGGTGATTGGCCCGCAACCCGTATCGACGCGCAACCTCATTCACCGTGGCCCCCGGTTCCAGCGTCTCTGCCACAATCCGTGCTTTCACCTCATCCGGCCAGCGCCGCTGACCGTTCGAGCGGATATCTACCCCATAGCCACGGAGAAACTCATCCGTAGTCGCCATCGCGAAACTCCATCCCGATTTCCATCAGGCGGGAGATCGCAGCTCAGGGCAAAACCTGGAAGGTGGGTGTCAGAACACGCTTACGCCGAGACAGCGCGTCGCCATGATATTGGTCGAACGCTGCTGGTGCGCTGGCGGCGTCAGTATCGCAACGGCGAACTTGCGGGCGATGCATCACCGTTGCGGTTCATGCCGGTAATACTCACGCCCCCTGATGTGCCAACGGAACCACCTGCGCCGAAGCCGACGCCTGCGTCGCCTTCGGTCGAGCGGGCAGAGATCACGCTTCTGAACGGCAGGCGCCTTTCGGTCGCGGCGACAATCGATCCGGTGGCGCTGACGCGCCTTGTGCAGGCGCTGGATCCGGCATGATCGCGTTGCCGGCTGGCACCAAGGTCTGGATCGCGGGCGGAGTGACGGACATGCGGCGTTATGCGGCGGCCCTGATTATGTGGAGTCCCGAACGACCCTGTCAAAGATCGCTTAGAAACCGGCAGGTCTTTACTCAGCATAATTTGAGTGGCGTGTCTCCTTCAACATGGCAATGAGCTTGTCTGGCGGCGAGAACGTACCCGGCTGCTGGGTTGGGGAACTTGCTGCCACCAAGGCTTCGAGCTTGTCGGTTGGACATGAAGGAGGCGAAGATCCGGCTCATGGAGAGGATGCTCGGTAAGCATCCTGCGAGGGCCGTGGTCACGCGGCCTTGACGGCTTCCTGCTTGGCCTTCCAGTTCCATGGGTGCAACTCGGGCAAGCGTGACACGGTGATGTTCGGCATACAGGCCAGGACATCGGCCATCCAGGCCTGCGGGTCGATGTCGTTCATCTTGCAACTGATGATGAGTGTATACATTAAGGCCGCGCGTTCGCCGCCGCGTTCAGACCCCGCAAAGAGCCATGATTTTCTGCCCAATGCGATGCCTCGCAGGGCGCGTTCGGCGGCGTTGTTGGTCAGGCAGATGCGCCCATCATCGAGGAAAGCGGTGAAGGCGCCCCACCGCTCGCCTTTGGGCGGTATCAGATAGTCGATGGCCTTGGCGACGCTGTTGTGTTTCGACATTCGCGCGCGCTCTTCCAGAAGCCAGGTATGCAGTTCCTCGACCAGCCGCCGGGATCGCGCCTGCCGCACGGCAAGGCGGGCATCTGCATCCATACCATTGATCTCGCGCTCGATATCGAAGATCGCGTCAATCCGTTTCACCGCCTCCAGTGCGACGGGCGAGATGTCATGGGCGGGCTTGTTCTTGCGCACGTTGCCCGCGATGTCGGCCAGCTCAAAAAATTTGCGCCGCGCGTGGCTCCAGCAGAGCGCGCTGCGCGCAGGGCCGGGGCTGCGGTCAGCCAGATACAGATCGTTATAGCCGCTATAGGCATCGGCCTGCAAAACGCCCTGCCAGCCTGCGAGATGCTTGTTGGGGTGGATCATCTGGCGATCGCGCGAGAACTTGAACAGGGCAGCAGGCGGCGTGCCGCCATCCCACGGTCGGTCATCGCGCACATAAGTCCACAGCCGCGCAGTCTTGGTGCCGCCGCGTGCCAGAAGCGGCACCGTCGTATCATCGCCATGCAGGCGCGCCCCTTCCAGCACGTGACGCTCGATCAGTGCATAGATCGGGGCCAGCGCCACACAGGCATGGCCGATCAGATCAGCCAGAGTCGACAGGCTGAGATCAATGCCTTCGCGCGCAATGCGCTCGGATTGCCGGTTCAGCGGCTGATGCTGTCCGTATTTGTCGAAAGCGATCATGGCAATCAACTGTGGCCCAGCCCATCCACGCGGAATGGCGTGGAACGGGGCCGGTGGTTGGCTGATCTTCTCGCATGCCCTGCAAGTAAACTTCTCGCGGACGGTCTGGATCACCTTCCACTGGCGCGGGATGACCTCCAGCGTCTCGGTGATATCCTCGCCCATCTTCACGATCCGGTCCGAGCCGCAGCAGGTGCAGCTGGTCGGGGCCTCGATTACCACACGCTCGCGCGGCAGATGCTCGGGGAAGGGTTTGCGCACAGGCTTGCGCCGCGTGAAGGCGCGCACGGTGCCGGTCTTATCCTGCGCCGCTGCCTGTTCAGCCGCCAACGCATCCTCAGTGGCGGCAGCTTCTAATTCCTCAAGCTGCAACTCCAGCTGATCAATCAGTCGCGCGCGACGTTCCGAGGAAATGCCGTATTTGTCACGCCGCAGCTTTGCGATCTCCAGCTTCAATTCCTGGATCATCGCTTCCGTGCAGGAGGCAAGGGCGCGGGCCCGGCTGTCCCGGAGCACCCCTCAACCCGATCTGGCGCGAAATTTTCCGGAAGACCCCACTGACTGTGTCATAGCGCGGCGGAGTACCTTCGTTGGATAAAAACAGTGCGTTAGTCTCCGCCCCGATGATTGCTAAACGAGCGGAGAGATAACGATCGATTGCTGCACGGGTCGTACTGTGGATCGGAACAAGCCTTCTCTTCTTGAACTTGGTGCTGGCGATGACCAGTCCGTCTTCGGTGACATCGCCAAGTCGTAAAGCCAGAGCTTCGGATATCCGCATTCCGGTCGCGGCGAGCAACCCAAACAATGTGTAATAAGTAAGCGGTCGAAGCGTGCCGATCGGACCAAGCGAAGCCGCCGCGACCATAAGGGCCTCAATCTCGTCAGCCGAATAGATATATGGCTGCTTTCGTCGAAATAACCCTCGACCCAACGCGTCAGCCGCTGGCACTTCATGGCCGGGATCTTCGGCGTGCATCGCGATCGCGAACCGGCGCACCGTTAGCAGCCGGTTGCGTCGTTGTTCGGGAGAAGGTGCTTGGATTGCCCATGCGATGACACGATCGCTTTTGATCATACTGTCGCCGTGACGCTCAGCGTAGGACACGAATATGCGCAGCAAGAGCCGTTGTGTTCGGAATTTGAAACCCATCGTCTCGTGAAGCGCGACGTAGCGCGAAAGATCGTCGGTCAGCATGACACTTCTCCCGGCCACGGTTGCGCGATCCGCTCCAGCATGGTGATATCGGCTTTGGCGTATAGGACCGTGGTTTCCACGGACTTGTGTCGCAAAAGCGCGCCAACCGACTGTAAAGTGGCACCGCTTCGGAGCAGGTGCGTGGCTGCTGAATGGCGTAGCAAGTTCGCACCGCGTGATGGCGGATCCTCAATGCCAGCACGCGTCAAAGCATGAGAAACGATCTGAGAAATAGACGGAGAACCACAAAACGGCCGAAATGGCGCGGTTGCTGTCAGGAACATGCGGTCGTCATCAACAGCTGGCCGAGCGTCATTCAGATAGCATAGAACAGCATCGCCAGCATCCTGCGGTAGAGGCAAAAGAGACTCGGATCGTCCCTTGCCCTTGACCCGCAGGGTTCCCGAACGCCAATCGATGTCCTGGA
>NZ_JAQZSM010000037.1:2298-23388 GCF_028745735.1 Roseinatronobacter alkalisoli | reverse complement strand
GGGGTAGCGCTTGAACTTCTGACGCTTTGGCTTGTCACCTTCCACATCAGGCAGCCGAGAGATGCCGTGACGCTGAAGGCACCGATGCAAAGCTGAACGCGTCAGATGTGGGATCGTCGGTTGCAGCGCATAGAGACAGTCGTCCAGCGGCAACAATGTATGCCGTCTGAATGCGACGATGGTCGCCTCCTCGGCTTCGGTCAAGACAGTTGAGCGCGGCTCCCTCGGCCCGGTCTTGACGTCTTCAACGGTCTGGCGTTTGCGCCACTTCGCTACAGTTTTAGGGTTGATCCCAAGCTCCTTGCTCAGCTGCGCGAGCGAAGCTTGCGATCGCTGTATTGCAGCTCTGACGGCGTGCGTGGTCGTGGCGCTCCCGTGACGAACTTGTCCCATAATGCTTCCTTCCATTCCTGCGAAAGGATCGCACCATCAAACCATGGGATCAAACAGGCGTCCCTGGCTATCGCAGATGGCATGTAACTTGGTATTTGCGAAACGCGCATGCTTTGCTGGTCGATACCAGTGGTGACTGGTTCACCGGTGCGACGATCAGCGAAGAAGAACAAGTTTGCAACCACACTGATCGTCAACTTCACCGCACCATCATCGATTTGTTCCTCGGGTTGAGAGACTGCTTTCGACTTTGGACAACGCTGACTGGACGTCCTCTGGCGATGTCGCGAAGGAAAACCGGATGTGACCGGGAAGGCCGAAAGCCGAACCTGGAACGCAGGCCACATGCGCCTGATCAAGCAGGTAGTCCGCGATATCCATATCAGAGGTGAATGTCCGTCCGTCGCGACCCTGTTTGCCCAAAAGCTCGGTGATTGACGGGAAGAAGTAGAAAGCTCCGTCAGGTGGTGTTTGCGGCCTGCCGAAAGCGCGCTCTAACCCGTCGCCCATAAGCTTGCGCCTCTTGCGATAGGCGGCCAGTGAGGTTTGGATGAAATCCTGCGGGCCGATCAAGGCCGCGATAGCCGCCGCCTGGCTAATCGAGCAGGGGTTGGCCGTTGTCTGCGACTGAATCTTTCCCACCACCGCGGCAAGGGGCGCCGGCGCGGCGATGTATCCGATCCGCCAGCCAGTCATGGCGTAGGCCTTTGCGACGCCGTTCACGATGACCGTTCGGTCTAGCAAGTCCGGGCAAGCCTGGCCAAAGGAAACGAAAGGGTCATCGAGATAATTGATATGCTCATAGATCTCGTCGGACATGATAAGGACTCGCGGATAGCGCCGCAGGACATCGCCTAACGCCGCGTATTCGTCACTGGTGTAGACCGAGCCGGAGGGGTTGCCCGGCGAGTTCAGGATAACCCAGCGGCTTTGCGGTGTGATCGCCGCTTCGAGGAGGTCCGGCGTTAGCTTGAAGCCGTTCTGTGCGCTGCTGGTGAGCGCCTTGGGGATGCCTCCCGCCAGGGTCGAGGCGTCCGAGTAAGAGACCCAGTGCGGCGCACTGAAGATGACTTCGTCGCCAAGGTTCAACGTGGCCAGCAGAACGTTGTAGATTGATTGTTTTGCCCCGTTCGCACATGAGATGTTTTCTTTGCTGAATGAAAGATTATTGTCACGCTTGAACTTGTGGACAACCGCATCTTTCAGCGCAGCGGTTCCGTCCGGCACCGTGTAGCGGGTCTCGCCGTTCCGCATGGCCTGGATCGCGGCCTCGATCACGTGGTTGGGTGTAGCAAAATCCGGTTCACCCAGGGCCAAGTTGATGACCGGAACTCCCTCAGCGCGCTTCTGAGAGGCCTTGGCGGCGATTGCCAGCGCAGCGGCTGGCTTGATTTGCGCCAGCAGGTCCGATTGAAAAACGTCTTTCATAAGGTGAATCTTTCAATTTTGGTCAAATCTGGTAGCGAATCAGCCATCACGGTACCGGGCCTTGCTCCGCGCCAATAAAGGGGGGACGGTGCAGAAGGCGATGGTCAGAAAGAAAAGGACTGCGGCGATCGGGCTGGCAAGAAACGCCAAGAAACTTCCGTCCGTCAGTATCAGCCCCTGACGCAGGCTTTGTTCGATCATTCCGCCCAACACGAACCCGATCACGATCGGAGCCAGCGGGAAGTGTAGAACGCGTAGCGCGTATCCGCCGATTCCGGCGATCAGCAGCACCAGCATGTCGAAAGGATTGTAGCTGACCGAGTAGGTGCCGATCGCAATCAATATCACCACTCCTGACAGCAGCAGCGGTTCAGGAATGCGGATGAGGCGCGATACCAGCGGACAAATCGCCATACCCAGCAACAGCATGGCAATGTTGACCACGAAAAGGCCGAGGAAGATGAAGGTCGTCAGATCCGGATTATCAGTAAAGAGCTGCGGTCCTGGCGTGACGCCTTGCAGGGTCAGCGCGCCCAGCATCACCGCGGTGATCGGGTCGCCCGGAATGCCGAGCGCCAGCGTCGGGACAAGCGCCCCCGAGGTGACTGCGTTATTGGCTGTCTCGGACGCCAGAATGCCATCCGGCTCGCCCTGGCCGAACTGCTCCCGGTTGGGGGAAACGCGCCGCGCCTCGGCATAGCTGATCAATGAAGCGGCGGTTGCTCCGACGCCGGGAAGGGTTCCGACACCGGTTCCGATCAAGGCCGAGCGCAGAAGGATGCGCCACCGCGATATCAGGTCCCGCAGACCAGGCAGCTTGAAGCCCGCGCCCACCTTTGCCGGTGGCGGCCCAAGGCCGGAAGACAGCCGCCAGAAAACCTCGGACAACGCGAAAAGACCAACCAGCAGCGGCACTAGGCCGATCCCTGCGGACAGTTCGAAGGACGAGAATGTGAGCCGCATTCCACCCGTAAGCGGATCTTGGCCAATCGTTGCAAGCAGCAGGCCCAGAACGCACGCGAGCAAGCCCTTAAGCGGCGCTTCCGTGGAGATGGCCACGACGCAGGTCAGCGCAAAGACGCCTAGGGCGAAATACTCGATCGGGCCGAAGCGCAGGCCGAACTTGGCAAGGACCGGCGCGGCGAGGATCAAGAGGACTGTGGAGAGAAGCCCGCCGATGGCCGAGCCGACAGTAGCCCAGCCCATTGCTTCGGCGCCGCGGCCCTTCTTCATCATAGGGAACCCGTCCAGAAGCGTTGCTGCGGATTGCGGTGTGCCCGGCGTATTGATCAAGATTGCCGAAAGCGATCCGCCGTAGATCGACCCGCAGTATAGGGCCAGCAAAAGGATGATGCTCGCTTCGGGTGGCAGCACGAAGGTCAACGGAAGCGCCAAGGTGATTGCCAAAACTGAGCCGAGACCCGGCAAAGCGCCGACGATGATCCCGGCGGCCGTTCCCGCCACCACGATGAACAGGATGAATGGGTCAGCCAAGCTGCCGAGAGCATGAAAGACACTATTCATTGGCGAATCCGCCGATGTAGGAGAGAATGTTATCCATCCCGATTCCGGGTGGGCGGATGCTGAAGCCGTCGACAAAAAGATACCAAATACCCGGCACAAAGATCAGCGTGAAAACAATTACTGTAACGACGGACCGGTATCCCGTCATCAGGCAGAAAATGATGATCATTGCTGCAGAGGTCGGCAGGAAACCTACAGGTGTGAAGTGAAGCAGGTAGAGGCCGACCAGAAGCACCCCGAGCGCTAGCTGACCGGGTTTCGCGGGGAGGGCCGCGCGCCCATCACAAGAGGTCTTGGCCAACACTGCCTTGGCAATCAGTCCAAGCGACCCGATGGCAATGATGATCAGCAGAAGTCTGGGGAACCAGACGGGGTTGTTTGCAACGGTCCCGGCACTGACCGACTGTTCAATGGTTTGTGCCCAGAACAGGCCGCCCAATCCTAAAAAAGCAATCCCGCCTGTTAGGTCGGACCAGCGTTTCAACATATGACTTTCCTCCTCATTTAGGTACGAGCGGCTGCGCTTCACTCAGGCAATTGTTTCTCCGAATTCTCCCCGGAAATGCAGGTATTCGATCCGAAAAGATCCCGTGTCAGCGCCACCATTCTGGGGCCAAGTAGTTGACCCTGTTCTTCCGTCAGGCGGAAAACAGGAGCCATAACGCTAAGCACCCCAGCGATTCTTCCTGTGGGTCCGGTGATCGGAACTGCAGTGGCGGCCGCATTCTCGATCCGTTCGTTGTGGCAATAAGCGTATCCAAGCTTCCGAAACCGGATGGCATCGCGAATCAGCGCCTCAGGACCAACGGCCGGTTCATGCGTTCCGAGTGCCATCAGCCGGTGAACGATCTGCGGCACCTCCACGTCATCATGCCCGCAAAGCCAGGCCCGACCCGCTGCGCCGCGAAGAACGGAATGGTTGCTGCCAATGGGCAACGAGTAGCTGAGAGGCTGCTTGCAGGGCACGACCTCAGTCACGAACTGAAACCCTTCGGATTCTCGGAAGAAGGTGATCGTCTCGCCAGTTTCATCCGAGAGCGTCTGCATGATCGGGCGCAGGGCTGCTAGTGTCGGGGAGGCCCGGAGCAACTGCTGGGCATATCCTAGAATGCCGGGAGAAATACGCCACTGCCCCGCCCCGCATGCGTCGACAAGCCGGTGTCGGTGCAAGTCGTCTAGAACAGCCCGAATCTGCGGGCGCGACAACTTTGTGTTCTCATGAAGTTGGGCTTCGTCCAGACCCGATACGGGATTGGCGACCGAGATGCGTCGAAGCAGCGACAGAGCATCGTTGAACGAAGCGGCGCCAGCATGGTTCACCGTCGCCTCGTAGCGTTTTCCGCCCTGAACCACCTGTACGAAACCTGCAACTTCGAGGGTTTTGAGCATACGGAATGCTGCGGTACGCGACAGATCGGCCTGCTCGGCGACTTCACTCATGGAGATCGGCGCACCGGCTTCCGACACCAGCCGAAGCACGGAAAGCGCCTTGAGCGCGGTCTGAAGGATATTGTTGTTCGTCATATGTTGCGGATAACGGAAAATTCCGATATACGCAACATAAGGTTGATGAGGTCGGGAGTTTCCTGCCCAATTTTTAGGGAGAAGATAATGATCATCCGTTGGTGGAGAGCCATTGCAGGTTCGAACGAAGTCTTGGATCAGTATGCCGATCACTTGCGGCGCACTACGTTTGTAGAGATGGCCGAACTTCCGGGCCATCTGGGTGCCACTTTGGCCAAGAAGGTCGAGGGCGAGGACAATGAGCTGGTAGTTGCCAGTTTCTGGAGCGATTTCGGATCGTCGGCTCATTTCGAAGGCACCGCCTTTGACGATGCGGTCGTAAAGCCCAGCACCCAGAAGCTGCTGAAGTCTTTCGATCTCAAGGTCGAGTATTTCGAAACTGTCGTTGCGACTGGCATCCTCGCCCCCGAGGTTGCCGCCGTGTAGTTACCTCGCATCCTGTGCGCGTTGCGGTTTCGGTCCCATGCGGCCCCATAAAAACCATGATTTTCCGGAGGAGGAGCCGGGGGAGCGTATCTTCAATTCGAAAAACCAGGGAGGAGACACGATGTCTTTTAAATTTTTCACCACACTTAAATTCGCTGCGGTCTTGAGCGCCGCCTTGCCGGGCCTTGCGGCCGCGCAGGAATACCCCACGCGTCCCGTCAACGTCATTGTGCCCTTCGGCGCGGGCGGCAGCACGGATATTCTTGCCCGTGCATTTGCCCGCGAAATGGAGGATGTTATGGATGTCAGCATGCCGGTCCAGAACATCGGCGGCGCGGCCGGGACGATCGGAACGGCGCGCCTTACGCGCAGCCGTCCAGATGGCTATACGGTCGGCTTCATTCCCGCGCCCCCGCTGGTGAACCAGCCGCATATGAACGAGACACCCTATACCTATGAGGATGTCGTCGGCATCTGCCAGGTCTGGTCGAGCCCGATGGCCCTAGCCATTTCCGAAAATTCGCTGTTCGCCACGCTCACCGACATTGTGACCTATGCCAAAGAGCATCCGGGCGAATTGTCATATGGCTCTCCTGGCCCTGGCTCACAGCCCAACCTCGCAATGGAAGCATTCCTGCAAGAGGCCGATATCGAGGTCAAGCATGTGCCAATGGGCGATGATCCTTCTGGCATCAAGGCCCTGATGGGTGGCCATATCGACTTTTTCATGGCCGTGATACCCGTCGTGGCCAAAAACGATCTAAATGCCGTCGCGCTATTCGCGGATGAGCGTCTTGAGAGCCTGCCCGATCTTCCGACCACGGTGGAGCAAGGTTTCGAGACGACCGCCGCATGGTGGGGCGGTGTATTTGCGCCCAAGGACATACCCTCCGAGGCGCGAGATACGCTGGAGCAAGCCTGTAAGACCGTGACCGAGACGCCCCGATTCATCGAAACGATGGGCAATCTCAGCACCGACGTCGCGTTCCGGAATGGCTCGGATCTCGCGGACCAGATGGCGGCGGAAAGCGACACCAGCAAAGAGCTCATCGCGACCGTACTCAACCGTTAAAACGCATCATTGGGCTCGCCAATTTGTTGGCGAGCCACGTTTTTTGATCTGGTCCCCGGGCAAAGGGGTAAGCTTCGTTCCAGAAGCCAGATTTGCTGAAGCAGGAACGCCAATGACTTTCGCAGTAGAAAAAACAGACATTGTTGCGCGGGTTCAGGCCTTGCTCGGTCCCAAGGGCGCGACTCTCGGCCCCGAGATGGAACGCTATCTGGTCGATTGGCGCGGCACGCAGCGCGGCGATGCGTTGCTGGTCGCGCGTCCGGCAACGACCGATGAAGTCGCGGCCCTTGTGCGGGTTTGCAACGAACTTGGCTACACCATCCACGTACAGGGTGGCAACACCAGCCTTTGCCAGGGGTCCGTTCCGGGGGCAACCGCGACGGGTATCTTGCTCTCCACCGAGCGAATGAACAAGATCATCGAGATCGACACTGTCAGCAACACGCTCGCGGTGCAGTGCGGTGTGGTTTTGTCCACACTTCACGATGCCGTCGCCAAGGAGGGACGAAAATTCCCCCTGAGTTTGGGCGCCGAAGGCACCGCACAGATTGGCGGTCTGGTTGCAACCAACGCCGGTGGCGTGGCGGCCCTGCGATACGGATCCATGCGTCAGATGGTGCTTGGACTCGAGGTGGTGCTGCCTGACGGGTCTGTCGTCCGCCGCATGGCCGCACTGCAAAAGGACAACAGAGGGCTCGACTGGAAGCAGCTTTTCATCGGGTCCGAAGGCACTTTGGGGATCATTACCGAGGTTGCGCTGAAACTGTACCCGCAGACGCATAAGCGTGTGACGGCGCTTCTCGCCATTCCCAACATCGATTCCGCTTCCACTTGCTTCATGCAGCTGAACGAGCGGTTCGACACGGCTCTTTCAGCCTGCGAACTGATGAACCGGTCGCAAATCGAACTGGCGATTGCCCATGTTTCGGGGACGAAGTGGCCCATGGCCGATTTGCCTGCCTACAGCCTGCTCTTCGAGCTGTCGGACAGCAACTCCGAACGGGATTTCACTGAAGAGAGCGAGCGATCTCTAGTGAGCATGATCGAATCCGGGCTCGTGGCTGATGCGGTGATCGCTCAGAACGGCCGCGAAGTTGATGATCTCTGGCATTTGCGCCACGCGTGCCCCGAAGCCAACAAGCTTGGTGGCTGCGCCATCATGTTCGACGTCAGTGTTCGGCTTAGCCGGCTGTCGTCTTTCCTTGAGGATGCCGAGAGCGCTGCCAGTGGCGCAGCGCCTCAAGGGCGCGCCGTTTTCATGGGGCACTTGGGGGATGGGAATGTCCACTGGAACTGGATGTTGCCGCCTGAGACAAATCAAGCGACAGAGATGCCGATGATCAAAAGCGTCCGCGATGCCGTAAATGCTGTGTTAGTAAAGCACGACGGGTCCTTCAGCGCAGAACACGGCATCGGACGAAAACATGTTGGCGACCTTGAGGCAAGCCTGCCTGAAGCGGAAATGAACCTGATGCGCGGCCTGAAGAATGCCCTGGATCCACATAATTTGCTGTCACCTGGCATTATCCTTGGCTCACGCTGACTAGGTTCTTTGCCTGCTGCTGCGGCATGCATGTCGTTCGGTGTAAGCTACGAATACATCTGCAAGATCTGGACATCCGAGCCAGACAGATTCATCCTAAATCCGATCCACCAGATGCCGGGACTGAACACCTAGCGTACTATTCTGCCCCCTCCGGCATCAGACCCCAACTTGATACGGCATCGGGGCCCTTCCCGTGCACTTGTTTTCCTCGGCGGCAAGGCACGGATGGAGATTGTCTGGGTGAAGTGGTCCGCGACAGGATTCCCGGCCCTCAGGAGAATGCGCTTAACGCGTGGCCCCCAGACTTCGCTATGGCGAGGGTCGGTGAGGTTGATCGTCTCCACACAGGCAACATCGAGGTTGCTGAAGCCAATCTCCATCTGGCCGGCCTCAGACGACAGAATCAGCGCGCCCGAAGGGCTGCTACTTACTTCGCAGTCGACGATGTGCAGGGGCAACTCGAAAGAGCTCAGTCCTTCGGGCAGTTCAATGTGATCCTCGATCTCGATCCGCCCGGACCCATGATCAAACGCGATTTGCCGCAAGATTTGGCGTCCTTTTGCCTCGGCGAAGTAGCTTGGTGCAGCGTCCAAGATGAGCGTACTTACGGTGCCTTCCCGGCGAAAGGTCACCTCACGCGCCTCGGCGCCCGCTCCGGGCCGCTGCAGAATGCCGTTGACCCGCGGGACGTTGTGGCCTTCGGAACTGATGTGCCACATATCGTAGCGGGCCTCGCCAAATGTTGCCTTCGAGTAGGCTCCCTGACCGAGGTCTATGATCATTGGCCAGCCATTCAGGCAGACGCTAAAATGCCCTACATCATTGTGCGAATGGTGATTGATCTTCGGATCGTTCGTCCCGGCAATCACGCTCAACATCAACCCCTTGCCAGGATGTTCGTTCTCGCGGGCGATAAGAACCTCCATGTCACTCAGCCATACACTGCATTCATGCTTGATACCCGCTCGGTTGGGAAGGTTGGGGGTCCAGAACATTAGCCGCGTCAGATGAACCAGCGTCTGTCGGTTGTATTCGTTGTGGTGGCGTTCGGCCACTGGCCGGTCGAGCTTGCGCAGAGCAACGCGATCAATGTCCTCTGAGACTAAGCCTGCGAGCGTCTCGTTGCCGATCATCTGCGCATAGTGCGCCAGAAGCCCGTGATCGAGATCGACCTTAAACGCCCCATCCGCAAAATTGACAAACTGATTCTCGCCGATATGCAGACATGCGATGTGGCTACCAAAAGCTCGAAACTTGTCGCTGTGTTCGAACCCCAACCGAACGCCGAAGCGCGATTCGACAAGCTCAATGAACCCGGCCAAGCGACCCGCGCTCACCACCCAGTAGGAAGGACCCTCGATGCAGCTGCCGCTGTCCTCGAGATTGTCGAAGAAACGCTGCATCGGTACCATGAGCTTGCTCGCGAGGGTGACGAGCCGGTCATGATCGTCAATGACATAGGTGGCAGCAAGGAGCAGGTTGTGGGCGCACCACGGTGTCCAGTTGTTCTTTCCGTGATACCACCCAAACAGAACTTGGCTTTCGAGCCGCGCGAAAGTGTGGCGTTCGATCTCCCGATGCACAAGGTGGTAGAGTGAAGGGGTCTGTTCTTGCAGCACCGGGCCGAGCAGGTAGCAGGCCTCCGCCAAAATTGCAGCGGTTTCACAGTTGAACAGGTCAAGATACTCGTCATCCGGAATCGGTAGTGGGTCGTCCGGGTGCCACGGGTTTGGTCTTTTGTGCATGACCATGTCGTGTTGGCCTGCGAAATTATGCGCAGGAATGCACCAGTAGATCTCACCGAGGATAGCCCAGATGTAGTCAATGATGCGGTCGAGATATCTGCTCTCGGCGGTCAGGCATTCGGCCATGACCAGATGGGACAGTTCGGCCCGACGTCTGAAGTAGTTTTGCTCGTATTGTAGCCGATTACCGCTCCGCATGAACTCCATATACATCGTGCCGGATAGCTGGTCGATTTCGGCCGTCATCACCTGCTCGGCATAATTCAGGATCGCATCCACTGATAGCGCAAGTCGAGGAACCTTGCGCACCGCCTGCCACGCAGCGCGGTCGTCGATCTTTGGAAATGGAGCCCACGGGCCAGTTCGCTCCAGCCCGCCGGAAAGCTGCTCGGTCGTCATCTTTTCAAAAAACAAGGGAGGTCGATCTTTCGTTCTCGAATGATAGCGGCATGCGGACGATCAGGCGTCCGTGGTGAAGGGCACGTGCCTTTCGGTCGTGCAGTCGAACAGGCAGGCCTTTCCGTGATCCGGCACGATGGTAACGGCTTGTCCGACCTCTATGCTCCGTTGCTCCTTGAATGCGGCAACAAGCCGGAGGCCGGGCTTTTCGCAATTGACCACCATGTCCGAACCGGTGTTCTCTATCGCCGTGACCTTTACAGAAATGCCTTCCGCATCCGGGCGTGCAGCAATCGTCAGATGTTCGGGACGAAGCCCCAATACAACCTTCTGGTTCGCGGTCACGTCGAATCCGGCCTTGATCGGAATGTGGCTGCCGTCGGAAAGTTCGACCGCCTTCGTCGTACCATTGACCCGCACTCTGCCATGCAGGAGATTTATCGAGGGCGTTCCGATGAATCCCGCGACAAAGACGTTCGCCGGTTCGTTGTAGAGATCCATTGGCCGACCGATTTGCTCGACCCTGCCATTCCTGAGGACGACGATCTTCTGGCCCAGCGTCATGGCTTCGATCTGATCGTGCGTGACATAGATTGAAGTCGTTTTCAGCCGCTTGTGCAGATCTGCGATCTCGCCACGTACCTGCGCGCGCAGTTTGGCGTCGAGGTTCGACAGCGGTTCATCGAAGAGGAAAACTGTCGGATTCCTCACAATGGCGCGGCCCATCGAGACACGTTGACGCTGCCCGCCAGATAGCTCCTTCGGGAGACGGTCCAGCAACTGGTCGAGTTCCAGAAGCTTGGCGGCCGCCTTTACCTTCTCGGCGATCTCGGTCTTGCGCATGCCCGAAAGCCGCAGTGCGAAACCCATGTTTTCCGCTACCGTCATCTGCGGATAGAGCGCGTATGTCTGAAACACCATCGCGATATCGCGTTGCTTTGGCGGAAGTCGGGTGACATCGCGTCCGCCGATGTGGATCGCGCCTGTCGTTGCCTCTTCCAGGCCTGCAATAAGACGCAGGATCGTTGACTTGCCGGACCCACTGGGGCCGATAAGGACACAGAATTCGCCCGGCTCGACGGTGATCGACACGTCCTTGATCACGTCCACCTTGCCGAAGGATTTGCCGATGTTGTTGACTAGTACCGCGCCCATTGCGCCCTCCGTTAAGAAAATTTCAGCCCTTTACTGCACCAGCGGTAAGCCCGCTGTTGAACTGTCGTTGCAGCGCCAGATAGACAAGAATGCTTGGCACAGTGGCGATGACCGTCACCGCGATGAAGATGTTGACCTGCATGATCTCGTCGACGCGCATCGACCGCAGAACAACAGGGATCGTGTAGAGTTCTTTTTTGTCGACCGCGATCAGCGGAAGCAGATACTGATCCCAGATCATCAGGAAGCCGAAGATCGCGGCCGTTCCAAGGGCTGGTTTCACCAGTGGCAAAATGACATGCCAGAATATCTGCAACTCGCTGGCGCCGTCGACCCGGGCGGCATCTTCCAGATCCTTGGGCACTGCCTTCATGAATTCCGTAAGCAGGAAGACCGAGAAGGCCCAGCCCACGACTGGAAGGATCATGGCGAAGTAGGTGTTGTACAGCGAGACCCCCAATAGCGGGATCTTGGCCTGCAAGATCAGATAGAGCGGGATGGAGATAACCTCTTCCGGCAGCATTATGGTCGAAAGTATCGCGAGGCTGACGACAGCCATGCCGCGAAACCTCTTGCGCGCCAGTGCATAGGCAGCCAGCGCGCTGACCAGAGTCTGAAGCACAGTGCCAATAACGACGACGACGATCGAATTGAAGAGATATATATAGGCCTTTGCTTCGTTCCAGGCATAGGCAAAGTGGCGGAACGTGAAGTCTTCGGGCCAGGCAAGAAGCTGGCCGGGCTGAACAGTGGCGCTGTTGAATGCCGTGGCAAGGATGCCCCAGAACGGTCCGCAGAAGACGATCAGAAGGAATGCGTAAAGCACCGCACGCGCAATTTTCTGAGAAAAGGTCTGTGTCATGGATACCACCTCAGAACCGGTCGATCCGGTTTTTAATCGAGATATGCACCACCGTCAGCAGAACGGTGAAGGCGAAGAGCAGGAAGGACACCGCAGAGGCATAGCCGTAGTCGAGGCGTTCGAAGCCGGTTTTGAAAATTTCGGTCATGATCACTTCGGTCCGGCCAGCAGGACCGCCGCCCGTCGTGGTGTAGACTTCGGTGAAGACGCGGAATCCGCGAATGAAAGACAACATGATCACTACAGAGAAGGCAGGAATCAGACCCGGAAGAGTGACATGCCAGAGCTTCCGCCAGACACTCGCACCGTCCACAGCGGCGGCGTCGTACAACTCGCGATTGATACCTGCGAGTCCGGCGAGAAAGATCACCATATTGTAGGGGACAGTCTTCCAGATCTCCAGCAGGATCACGACGAAGAGCGCCTGGTCGGGATCGGCCATCCAACCCTGTGCCGGCACGCCAAAGATCGCAATGAAGCTGTTCGCGACGCCCGTGGCGGCGGGGTAGAAGATAATCCGCCAGATCTCTGCCAGGATCGCCACCGAGGTCACTGCGGGGATGAAGATCGCGGTGCGGATGATCCTGACGTGCCGGGCCTGATCCTGCAGCGCAAGCGCCACGCTGAAGGCAAGGATCCCGCCGATGACGGTCGAAATGATGACGTACAGGAACGTGTGGCCGATCGCGGCATGTAGCGCGCCGTCGCCGAATGCACGTTGGAAATTGTTCAGCCCCACCCATTCGTCTGGTCCGACGAACTTCACCTTGTGAAAGCTCATCAACACGCCATTTGCGATGGGAATGAACTTGAACCAGGTGAAGACGATGAGAGCCGGGGCGAGGAAAAGCCAGGGAACGACCCACGGCGACACACGCAGCTTGAATAGCACGACGGTACCCTTTCTCTATAGTGGGACCGCCGCGTTGCGCGACGGCCCCGAAGTACCGACTATTTGATCAGGACGTCCTGACGGTCGAGTTCGGCGTTGACCGCTTCGTCAATCGCGGCAAGCGCCGCACCGATGTCAGAGGAACAATCCGCGAGAATGCGGTTGAAGCCATCCGCAGTCACCTGGCGAATGGGCTTCCAGTTTGGCACACGCGGGAAATACTGCCCGGCTTCGGCGAACTGCTGTGCAAATGTTGCCCAGCCCTCGTCGCCGCGCACCGCAAGCGTATCTACGTTTTTGTTCACAGAGAGGCGCACGATCGGGCTGGAGTCCATGCCCTCTGCCATGCCCAGCCGCTGCCCGCTTTCGGAGACCAGGAACTCGATGAACGTCTGGGCTGTCTCCGGCACTTTTGAGGTCACGGTAATGAACGCCGCCTCGCCCTCGGCGAGCGAACCGCGACCCGCAGGGCCCGCCGGCGGAAGGATGACTTCAATCAGGTCCGACCCCGGTTCCTTGGAGAAGGGCGCGTTATGGTAGGGACCGGACCGATAGATTCCCGCCTGACCAGATGAGAAGACCGGCGTCGCGTCACCCGTGGTTGCCGTGATGGCGGCAGGCTGTGCATATCCGGCGCAGATGAACGACCGGCCGAATTCGATCGCCGTCGCGACCTCCTGGGTGCCGAGCGTGGAACGGAAGGTTCCGTTGCTTTCCTCGACGAATGCGCCTCCGGCCTGCCAGATCAGATCGGAAAGAAACCAGGAGGTATAGCCGCGCGTCGCAGAGACAGGCATGACGTAGCCATAGGTGTCGGCTTTGCCATTCCCGTTCGGGTCGTCTTCGGTGAACGCCCGGGCAAGTTCGAACAGGTCTTCCCAAGTCTCGGGCTTGTCATAGCCAAGCGCTTCGCGCCAGTCCTTGCGGACAAAAACGGCAAAGGCCTGAGCCGAAATGGGAACACCGTAGTGCCTGCCGTCTGGTCCAAGGGTGCTTTCCCAAGCAACGTCGTAGATAGCGTCGGCGCCTTTGAAGCTATCCCGATCGATCTCGCTCAGGATTCCCATTTCCAGAAGCTGGCCTACGATTGTTGCATCGTTCACCACAACGTCGGGCAGATTGCCACCGGCGGCGGCACGCGCCAGCCGGGTTTCAAAATCCGTGTTCGCAAGGAACAGATCCACACCGATGCCCGTCTGTGCGGTAAACTCGGCAATGACGGCGTCGAGAACGTTCCGCTCGTTCTCACCATAGCGCATCCATACCGAGAGATCCTCTGCCATGGCCGTCGTGGCCAGAAGCGATCCCGCCGCAGCGGCAGCTAGTCCCAACTTGAATTTTGTCATGACACCTCCTCCATGTCGTTCATTCAGTGCCGGAAAGGGCTTCGCATACACTCCAATCCCCGACTTGCGCCTCCGTCGCCCCACGTCACGAATCAGTGATACCACACAAGAATGGTAAAATAAAGAAAACGTTTAACTGCCATTGACAAGGGTAATGTGGTTGCTCATGAGCAAATTTGTGATAACCTTTTCGTAGAGAGTGCCGCGAATTCGCGGCAAACAATGGGAAGCAAGCGATCACGTCATGTCAAGTCGGGGAAGAGTAACCATCCGTGACGTTGCGGCCGAGGCCGGCGTGTCGATCGCAACGGTCTCAAAGATCGTCAACGGCCAGCAGTCCTTCTCAAAGCCAGTGGAGATGAAGGTTCGGGAGGCCGTGGTCCGGCTCGGCTACATCCAGAACCCCGCAGCTCGAAGCATGGTGACCGGCAAGACAACAGCCATCGGTCTGGCCATCATGGATATTGGCAATCCGCATCACGCCTCCTTCGTGAAAGGCGCGAACCGTATGGCACTGGCCAAAGGGTACCACCTCCTGATGGTTGATCTTGAGGAGCGGGTCGATTTTTCCCGCCAACTGCTGGCCCCCCTGGCCCAGCGGACCGATGGCCTTGTTGTAAGCCCCCGACTGCCCCGAGATGTGATCGAGTGGTTGGCCGAAATCGACAAGCCCGTTGTCTTTGTCGGTGAGGCTGACCTTCCCGGCAGCGTCTGCATCGGGCTTAACAATCGCGATGTCGGCTCGCTCCTCGCGAACTTTCTGGTCCGACAAGGCTTCGCGCAGGTGGCATATGTCGGTTACGATCGCGCCGACTGGAACGCGCAACGGCGCGACGCGCTCGCTGCGGCTTTTGCCGAAACCGGCGTCAAGTTAAACGTTTTCCACATCGACGAGCCGACCAGCGAAGCCGGGGAGCAGATTGCTTCCAAAGTTCTCCTTGGCGGGAACCGGTTCGATCTGATCGTCGGTTGCAATGACCTTGTCACCATCGGGATCATGTCGCAGGCTCACCGTTTCGGATTCCGAGTACCCGAGGATGTTGCATTTGCCGGCTACGACAACATTGCGATCAGTCGGTACGTGTCCCCTCCGCTCACGACCGTGGACACATGCGCCGAAGCTACCGGCGAGGTTGCCATCGAGAACATCCTCGCGCTGATCGAAAATTCCGCACCGCCGAAAAGCAAGACACTGGAGCCACTGCTTCTGGTGCGCGAGTCCACTGCCCGAACCGTGGCACGAACATAGGCTCGGACCGGTTTTGACTCGGGATGGGACTGTTGCGTTATTCATCTTCGGTTACTTGGATGCCGAGGCGGTGGGCATGGTTCATGCACCTTGGAACAGTTCGGAGATGAACGCGATTTCACCTCTGACGCCTGGTTGCTTGTGATAGATGTGGCCGCGCTTGACTGTTCGGATCGTTTCTATACCGCTCAGGTGTTGATTTTCGTCTCGGATTGACCCGGCGCCGCTCTGCCTGTCGATCACCATACACATGCCGCATCCTGTGTGACCGTCCGCAATGAGTCGTTTACATGGTCGGCCCTGCTCGCAAACTGGCTCGCGTCATTTTCGAAGATGGTCTGGAGCAACCTCCTTCCCGGCAGTCAGCCCAAGTGCGCACCGGGGAGCCTTCGGTGGCTGGAGCTTTAAACTGGATATTAAGGGCAAACGATGTTGAGCCATTCAGTCATGACTTTGGGCACGCTATTGCTGCCGCTCCTTATGTCAAAAAGGTGGTTCGGCCCTTGGCGCACTACGCAGACGGTAAATGCTTGCTCTGATGATCGGCTGTTGTCTAGCAAGATTGTCGCATCGGCGACATGCATAGCGGATTTGATCGCTTTTTGCGTTCGCGGGAACCTGTCCGTCAACCGAGCCACTTCAACATCATGCCCGTTTTCCGCTACCCGAGTTTGAACCCGAAGAATTGATAGAGATGAATTTGCAAGGCCTACAAAGAGGAGCAGAACGAAATATCCCGCCGCTTGCATTTCGCGGATCTGATCGATCTTGGATTCAATCCTTCCGTCATCGTGCTCCACCCAGTGCGAGAATACAGTTTCCATCGCAAAGGGCACCTTGGCCTGCATGGCATGCGCGACAAACGCCTGAACGCCGCGTTGTGCCACGCGCATCCAGCCCTCATTTGTATCCCTCAGCTCACGCGCCCAGTCAGCAAGTTTGCCTTCGGAATTGGCTTCTGGCAGAACTGACAACATCATTCTATCGGCGTTGATGAGCGGCATCTGCAACTGGTCTGATAGAACTTTGCGCCACATCGTCGATTTGCCCGAGCCGTTGTGACCGGCCAAGATAATTGCCAAGGGTTTCTTCGTTGCCTTCTGAGCTTCTATAACTCTATCGACGGCCGGCCCAAGCTTGTTCAAGGCAGCGCTACGAACTTGCCATCGACCATGCGCCCGCGCCGGGTCACGCCATCAAGAACGCGCACAAATACTGCTGGATCGTTTTCGTCCGAAGAGTAGCGCGGCACACCCTTCTTGACGGACAGCCGGACGCCAGGTTTACTGAATTTTTTGCCGATGCGCTGCAATGCTTCGGTGCTGCGCTCGATGTTGGCGTCAACGTCCGCGCTCGAAGGCTTCGCACCCGACACAGTAACGCTTCCAAACTTTACGCGATACGAGCGCAGGCCACGACCGCGGACCTTCACAGTAACTTTGTCTGCACTTTGTTTATGTTCGGTTCTATCTGTCATGCTTGGTAATATAACGCATGTGCGTTGGTCGATCCAGATGTATGATCAGAAGATGCAGCATTTTTGGGCGCACTAACTTGGTAAGCCCAGTTTTCCGCGTTTCGCTGCCTTTCCTCCAAGGCGCAGCGGACGATTTCTTGTCTGGTGGCCGAAACCTCGCCGCATCCTGCGGCGAAGGTCCGCTTGCAGCGATGTCCGAGGATCACGCTACACATTCTGCACCCCGCCTGACCGTCCGCAATGAAGGCGAACCAGCCGACTGCACCTGCAGCATCTCAAACTGGCCGGCTGTCCGGTTTTGGTGGATTGAGCATGGGCAAGCCCCGCAAGCGGAGCCGGGCTGCTGCGGCTTTGCCCTGAGCCCCGACCGCACCTGCTCCCTGCCCCAAGGCATGGCGAAGACTGTCTCATCCTGAGCTATCCCCTCGGCCCACGGGGGGCATGTTCGCATGCACGGCCAGGTCTCAGCCCTGCGGGGCCGCCTCCCTCTTGCAAGGGAAGACGTGAACCTCGAACTTCTTGGTTTGTGCTGCGCGCGCCCCGCGCATTGTCTTCAACTGGCGGTGTCGGGCGGCGCGTCTCGCTTGAGTTTCGGCTCCGAACGCAGCTTTGCGATCTGCGGTGTGACACCATTGATCGTGACGTGCTGATGTTTGATCGCGCGCTCCAGCGTCATGCGCGAATTATCGGCCATGTCGAGCACCGCCTGAGACACTTGTATCGCGGCAATTTCCCCGAGACCCAGAAATGCGGCGAACAAGGCCAACCACATCACGGTTGACCTTGGCAAGTGTACGAACGGAGCGATGGCCCATCTGCTGTCCTGGCCGGACAAGAATGCTGCGATGAAGATCACCACAGCGACCACGATCTGCAGGATGCAAAGCACTGTCAAAACGTCAAAGTAAAACCGGGCTGTTGAATACTTCGAGCGTGGTACATCGCTCACGTCTGCGTTCCTTCTCAAAGCTGTTTTCACAAGGAGCGTCCAGATCCCGGATGAAACTCGGCCGATTGCTCAGCGCCGAGGCGTGGCAACAGCGCGCGCGAAAGCCTCCCACGCGCTGGCCAGCAGCCTCAAACCTCGCCCTCGACCCTGGCGATGACCTTGTCCAAAGCGTCGATCCACTGGCGCTGGATCTGGCCTGCGACCAGTTCCGATGGTTTCAGCGCCCCGAAATCCCGCGCATCGCGGGAAATGTCGGAGAGCAGCGATGCGGGCAGCTTGATGCGTTTGCGATGCACATGCGCACGCCACCAGATGCAGGGCTCGGGCTTTTGATAGCGCGGCACGAAGGCAAGGGTGTCGTTGAACTGCTGCCAGGCCAAGCGGAACAGGATCGCGATCTCCACACCCTGCGCGCGCAAGGCGTGGAGGCGCTCAGCATGGCGCTGCAGGGGATACAGAGCGAGCCAGATGGTGACGGCGTCATCGCTAGGGGCAAGACCGGCTGCCACGGGACCTGTCTCACGCGCCTGCCGCAGCGCCGTGGTCTTGCGCGGCGCAGGCCTCTCAAGGATATCGGCGGCTACAGGTGTAGCCACCCCACTCTCTTCCCGGGTCTTCTTTTTTTGGGCCGCAGCAACAGCCTCTGGCGCGCTCAGGGGCTTGATGGCCTTGCCCATCTCGGGATCGACCCCGCGGACGGTGAGCATGGGGCGACTGCGATCAGGCATGCGCGGCCTCAGGGTTGAAGGACACGCCACTGCCCTCGGCCAGCAATTCGTTCAGCACATAGGTGGCCTCTTGCAGCGCTTCCTCGAACCGGATCGCCTGCCCACGTTTGAGCACATTGGCGTCTTCGCGCATCCGGCGCGCGATCTCGCCCAAGAGCCCGGTCTCATCCATGTCCTGATAGGCCGGACGCAGCCGCAGCGCATAGGAGAGGGGCTTGAGCTTCTGCGCCACCGTCAGCAGGTGCTGCGCTTCGGTTTGGCGCAGCTTCGATTCCCCGCTGCGTGTCCTGGAATCAAACTTGGTGATGACCGAGCAGTATTTCGGCAGAAGCTCTGGCTGATCGACACGATCCGCAAGGCGCTGATACCAGGCAAAGGATTTGAGGCTGTCCTCCACATCCGTGCGCGCGAGGATCACAGGGGCCACGATGATCTGAACCTGTGCGGCAATGGTATCCGCCCAGACACCCCCACCACCTTGGGTGTCGATGATGATGAAATCCACCGCAGCTTCCTCAAACGCCTCATCAAGCATGCTGTTGAGAGCATCCATATCCAGCGTTTCCTTGCAGGACATGAGAGGCGAGCCAAAGCCCGCTTCCTGCGCGCGCGTCTGCCATGAGATGAGCGCGCGGTTGGGATCGGTGTCGATCAGCAGCACGCTCTTTCCCGCATGTACGATGGCAGAGCTGAGAGCGCGCACCAATGTTGTTTTGCCGATCCCGCCCTTGCGGTTCATGGCGGCGATCAGGATCGGTGTTTTTGCGCTCACGCTGAAATCTCTCTCTGGCGAAACATGATATGCAGCGCGGGATATCCGGGCGCGGCAAAAGCTTGAGCGGCGCAGGTAACACACGCTAAAGTTGATTTGCAAGCACACTTGATCGCACGCCTGCACAGTTGCACACACGCACACTCCCACGGCAGCACACACCCCCGCATGCGCACGCGCACGCAAGTTTCCACGCAAGTGTGCCCGCACGCTGCCACGCACACACCCACACATAACATATTGTAAAATAACCGAAAAAATGAGCGCACCCGCTGAATCGCGGTTGACGCAAAGCCCTGCCCGAGACTAGAAGCAGGGACGATTGGTGTGAGAGAGTGGCAGGAAATGAATACTGATAACACACACCAAAAAACGAACACGACCACAACCAAGGCGAAAGCAAGACTGAGCGCGAAACAGCGCGCGGTCATCATCGCCGAGAAGCAGAACGGCACTGGTACAAAGGCGCTTGCAGGCCGCTATGGGGTGTCGGAGCAGACCATTCGAAACATCACGCGCGACCATAAGCTGGCCCGGGCGCAGGCCAAATCCGAAACTGCGATGGTGGCCGCCCGTGTCCCCATTGCGGATATTCGGGTCTTCGAGGGGGTGATTTCGCGCCTTGGGGTTGATCAGAAATCGACCGCGCTCCGCGCGTTTGTCCGCCACCCGAGCGGATTTCTGGCCGCGGATGCGGAGCTGGCAGAGGCTGTGGGTGCTATGCGCCGCGAATTGTCGGCGATCGGGTCAAACCTCAATCAGATTGCAAGACGGCTGAATGACCCGCGTTTGCAACCCAAAGATCGGAAACTGAGCAAGCGCGATGCAGAGGTGATGCGCGACTTGCGCGATGCCATCAGCAGCACGCGAGAGCATCTGGCCGTGCTTTGGGGCAAGAAAGCGCGCAGGCGTGATGCGGCCTTCCGCGCGATTGTGGGCGAAGCCCTTGTCCAGGATACGACCCCGGAGGCAGCGCATGGCGGGTAAGCCGGATGCCGTGAGCGCGGCCATGGGCACGCTGTTCGACGAGGGCTGGACGCGGGGCCCGGGCGGGCAGGGCGATGAGCCTGCACCCAAATCTTTTGGGCGTCGGTCTGGCGCCACGCGCAGCTATCAGCATATGGCGCGCGCGGCATCGGGCAATCGGGCGGTCGTGGTCAAGCTGGTGCGTGGGGGCGGGTGCCATGACAGCCGCCAGCTCGGCAACCAGCTCGACTATCTGATGAGCAAGGCCGACCGGGTCTTTGACTCGCAGGGCGCCTTCGAGCAGCGCGGGCCGCTCACTGCGGATGAGGCGCGCGAAGCTGCGACGCGTTGGAGCGACAGCTGGGAGGGCATGACCTCGTCGGGCCAGACTGCGCATCTGATCGTGTCCTTCCCGCAAGGCACGGATGCCCGCGATGTGGAAGTGATCACTGAGCGCTTTTGCGAGCGCATGTTCGACGGCCAGTTCGACTATATCGCCGCCACGCATAGCGACCGCGCACATCCGCATGCGCATATCGTGGTCAACCGGCGGGGCGAGGATGGCCCGCTCTTTACACTGCGCGCAGGCACGGATCACAGCTATGAGGCCTATAAGGACACGCTGGTCGAGCTGGGC
>NZ_JAQZSM010000037.1:0-2288 GCF_028745735.1 Roseinatronobacter alkalisoli | reverse complement strand
AACTGTGACCGCGCGGGTGCCTGTTGCGGATATCCGGGCCTTTGATGCGCTGATCGCGCGGCTTGGGGGGGACCAGCGCTCGACGGTGCTGCGCGCCTTCATCCGCCATCCAGCGGGGTATCTTGGCGCCGATGCGGAGCTCGCTGAGGCTGTCCGTGAGCTGCGGCGGGAGTTGTCAGCGATCGGCTCGAACCTCAATCAGATCGCGCGGCGGCTGAATGACCCGCGGCTGTTGCCCGGGGACCGCAAGCTTAGCCGTCGCGAGGCGGAGTTGCTTCGTGCAACTCATGCCGCTGTCACCCGGTCGCGCGATCATCTGGCCGTGCTGATCGGAGCGAAGGCACGCGGTCGCGATGCGGCCTTCCGTGTGATTGTGGGTGATGCGATCGTAGGGGAAGCGTTGTCTTCGGAGGATGCGCATGGCGGGTAAGCCGGATGCCGTGAGCGCGGCCATGGGCACGTTGTTCGACGAGGGCTGGACGCGCGGCCCGGGCGGGCAGGGCGATGAGCCTGCACCCAAATCTTTTGGGCGTCGTTTTGGCGCCACGCGCAGCTATCAGCATATGGCGCGGGCGGCATCGGGCAATCGGGCAGTCGTGGTCAAACTCGTGCGCGGGGGCGGGTGTCATGACAGCCGCCAGCTTGGCAATCAGCTCGACTATCTGATGAGCAAGGCGGACCGCGTGTTTGACTCTCAAGGCACATTCGAGCAGCGCGGGCCGCTCACTGCGGATGAGGCGCGCGAGGCCGCCACCCGCTGGAGCGACAGCTGGGACGGCATGACCTCCTCGGGCCAGACTGCGCATCTGATCGTGTCCTTCCCCCAGGACACTGACAGCCGCGACGTGGAAGTGATCACTGAGCGCTTTTGCGAGCGCATGTTCGAGGGCCAGTTCGACTATATCGCCGCCACGCATAGCGACCGCGCACATCCGCATGCGCATATCGTGGTCAACCGGCGGGGCGAGGATGGCCCGCTCTTTACACTGCGCGCAGGCACGGATCACAGCTATGAGGCCTATAAGGACACGCTGGTCGAGCTGGGTCAGTCCTATGGTGTCGCGCTGGAGGCCAGCAGCCGCTTGCAGCGCGGGATTATCCACCGTGCCCCCACGGATGCCGAATATCGCCGCGGCCGGACCGCAGACCGCCCCCGGACCGGGGCGGATCTGGACTATGCACGCGCGCAGATCGCGCGCCATGCCGAGAGCTATTCGGCGCTGGCCGCGCATGCGCGCGGGATCGAGGCCATCGATCATGCCCGTTTCACCCGGGGCGAGATTGCCTCCTACACGCGCCTGTCTGATCTGGCGCAGAACCTTCAGCGTGCAGCCAGCGATCTCGCGGCCGGGCGCAGCCTTCATCCCCACAGTTACGGAGCCGTCCCGATGTTACAACAAGAGCGCTTCACTCAGGCGCTGGAGCGCCTCGATGCCGTCGTGGTGCAGGCCGAAGACCGGATTGCGGCAGCCGCGCCGGGCGAGCGCCCGCGAGAAGAAGCACGTCTCAGCGATGCGCTCTCGAAGCTGGACGCTCTGCTGCCTGCAGAGGCACGGGATCAGGAACTGACCGCGGCCCCCAGCGAAGCGGGCATCTATGCCGCCCAAAACGCAGCCGTCGCGATGGAACATGTCGCGCTGGTTGGCGAAGGACGGATACGGGGGGCTGTGGAAGGCAGCGGGATCAGTGCTGACACGCTGATGGCGCGGCTGCGCGAGGGCGCGCCGAATGCGGCGCTGGAGCAAGACTGGCTGATGGATGATCTGCGCAGCGTGGCCGAGCATCACGGGTTGGATCTCTCGAAGCAGGATGATCTGGACCGCGCGCTGGAAGAGGTGGACCGCGTGCATGACCGGATCGGGGATGATGTCGGTCTCGATATGACACCTGCAGGGCGCGAGGCGCTGGAGGAGAAGACGTCGCAGAAGATCGAAGACGCGATCACGGCTTTGCGCCGTGAAGGGTTTGACAGGGCATATATCTCATCGCGCTCATTCGATATCGAGGATCAGGCCCGCGCAGAGGCGCGGGCCGAGGTTGTGGGCGCAGCGGATCAGCTTGCGACGCAGGCAGGTCAGGCGGGGCAGCGGACAGGCACTGAGGCAAAGGCCCGCCAGGCTGCGGGGGATCAGGCTGTTGGTGATGATGGGGCAGGCGAGGCGAAGGCAGACAGCATCGCACCCGCGCGCCGTGGTCTCGATCCGCTGGATACGCCCGCCTCCTATTATGAGCGTTTCGTGGTGACCAAGCAGGGCAGTACACAGGAATTCTACCGCCATTACGATGAC
>NZ_JAQZSM010000036.1 GCF_028745735.1 Roseinatronobacter alkalisoli | reverse complement strand
GTGATGGCGTCTTTGGGATGCGCGGTGTCGAGGATGACAAAGCTCTGCACCCGCCGCGCCGCTCCAGCTGCCTGCGTGACCGCTTCCGGGGGGCGCCGCGCAGCATCCGAGGAACTCGAACGGCGGCTTTGGGCCGGGTACGTCGTTGTCGTATCAATCATAGAATTTCAAGACTCATGCAAGCTTTATGCCAAAAGCTTGCATGATGATGAGAGCGGACGTTGGTGGAGAGCGCGGCGAAATCCCGGTTTGAGCCCACTTTGACCGATGCTGCGATTTGCACAAATGATTGCTTTGGAGGAGCCACGCCTTATCATGCATTGAGGACGGACTTACTGGACTCTTGGTGGTTCGGGTGGCTCCAGAAGAAGGAGCCGGACCCCGATGGCGACGATGAGCAGACCAGCCGTGCGCTCTAACGCGATACGCGCACGCCGCGAACGCCGAAGGAACGCTCCGATGGTTCCCGAGAAGGTGGCCAGAGTCACCTCCACAAAGAGGGCGACGATACGCATCACGAGACCGAGGATGACAAATTGGATGGCGACAGACCCAGCCGCAGGGTCCACGAACTGCGGCAGGAAAGCGAGCATGAAGGCGTGACTCTTCGGGTTTACGAGGCTCGCCACGAACCCCTCGCGCAAGGCCTCGCCCCGCGAGACCGAAGTGCAGCCCTCTCTTTGGGGATCGGGCGCCCGACCAAAGAGCATCTTCGCGCCCCGCCAGATGAGATAGGCTCCACCCGCGTAGCGGATCAGGTCGAAGAGGACCGGGTTCTCAGCGATCAGGGTTGCAAAACCAAGAGCTAAGAGTGGCACCTGCACAGCGCCAGCGAGGAAAAAGCCGAGCGTGGTGAATGAATAGCCCCGAGTTTTCTAGACGCCTTCGGGTCTCAGTTTCCGCTGCCGTTCGAACTCGACGGGCGACAGCATCCCGTTTCTCGCATGCTTTCGCTTCGGGTTGTAGAACATCTCGATGTAATCGAACACCTCCCGCCGAGCTTCTTCGCGGGTCTTGTAGGTCCTGCGCCTGATCCGTTCGCGCTTGAGCAGATTGAAAAAGCTCTCGGCAACGGCGTTGTCGTGACAGTTCCCGCGCCGGCTCATCGAATGCTCCAGGTTATGGCCCCGCAGGAACGCGGCCCAGTCCATGCTGGTGAATTGACTGCCCTGGTCCGAGTGGATCAGCACCTTGGTCTTCGGCTTGCGACGCCAGACGGCCATGTGCAGAGCCTGCAGAACAACGTCCGTTGTCTGGCGGCTCTGCATCGACCAGCCGACCACGCGGCGGGAGAAGAGATCGATGACGACCGCCAGGTAAGCAAAGCCCTCCTGCGTGCGAATGTAGGTGATGTCAGTGACCCAGACCTTGTCGGGCGCCTCCACATCGAATTGCCGGTCCAAGGTGTTGTCGACAACGACCGACGGCCTGCCGCCATACTTTCCGGGGCGGCGCTTGTAGCCGATCTGGGCCTTGATCCCGGCCAGCTTGGTGAGACGGGCCACACGGTTCACGCAGATGCTTTCGCCCTGTTCGATCAGATCGTCATGCAGCTTGCGGTGACCATAAACCTTGCCGCTCTCGATCCAGGCCTCCGTCAGCAGCGCTGTCTGCCGTTGATCCTCTTGGGTCCGTTTGCTCAGCGGCGCCTTCAGCCACGCATAGAAGCCGCTCGGCTGGATGCGCAAGCATCGGCACATCGCCCGCACGGAAAACCTCCTGCGATGCTCGGCCACGAACGCGTATCTCACTTGGCATCCCTGGCGAAATACGCGGTGGCCTTTTTTAGAATGTCGCGCTCCTCGGTCACCCGCGTCAGCTCCCGCTTCAGACGCCGGATCTCTGCATCCTTCTCTGTCTCGCCAGACGCCGCCTTCGCGAATTTGCGCTTCCACGCATAGAGCGAGTGCGCGCTTACCCCGAGCCGCTGCGAAACCTCCGCAACCGGGTAGCCCCGCTCGGTGATCTGCGCGACCGCGTCACGCTTGAACTCATCGCTGAAATTGCCTTTGCCCATCTCGGCCTCCTTGCCTCAAAATTAGGGAAGAAGGCGTCTATGAAGCTAGGGGCTATTCAGCGCCCAAAGGTCGCCTTTGTCAAAGTTACTTTTCCGTGTATCCCATTTGACAGTCGGAGCGATTACGTCTGAGAGCCCAACATTGGCCCGTAAGCGGTCAAGAAATCCTGGGGGAATGGTCACTGTCTGATCCTTCTTGGGGACTTCTGACTTGTACCATTTGTAAGCTGCAAGGCAACTTACACGATGGCCTTTCCCTATGAATCGTCATTGATTTTTGGCTTTAATCCCAAATGTCTTGGGTTGGATTTGCATAGGTCAGCAGGTGTTACAGGCTCAAATAAGGCAGCAATGCTGCCATAATCCACTTTTTGCGGTTGCAGCGAACGACTGGTCTGGAGAAGCCGCATCGCAGCGGTTGACCTTGTGGTGAAGGTCTGGAATGGGCCGACCACGATGCTGCACGTGCACGGTTATCGTTCGCGCGAGGCATTGATCAAATGGCCACAATGGCCCCCAAACCCTCATCTGACCGCTTCGCTCAAGGATGTCGGGCAAGTGTCCGATACCCTGTTTCCATCGGGAATCTTATGTCAGGTGGCGAACACTAGGGTGCATCGGCCGCGACCCGGAACCCGGCGTTGCCGGTGGAGCTGTCGGGATCATTCCTTGTGCGCGAATGCACGTGATACCTGTCGCAATAGCTGACATGGCAGAGGTAGGACCCCCCGCGCTGGACCCGTGCCTTGCCGGTTTCCGGACCCTTGGGGTTCTTTAGTGGCCCGGTGGTGTGCGGGCGCGGTCCGAACCTGTCGGCCACCCATTCCCAGACATTTCCGGTCGTATTGAAAAGCCCATAGCCATTGGCCGCAAAACACCGCGCCGGCGCGGTGCCCAGATAACCGTCCTCTTCGGTGTTGTTATTGGGGAAGTCACCCTGCCAGGTATTCATCGCGAACCGGCCATCGGGTTTCAGGGCATTTCCCCACGGGAATTTCTGCCGCTCCTTCCCGCCGCGCGCGGCACGTTCCCATTCCGCCTCGGTCGGCAAGCGCATACCGGCCCAGCGGCAATAGGCGAAGGCGTCGTACCATGCGATATGGACTGCGGGATGGTCTTCGCGGCCTTCAGTCGTGCTGTCCTTGCCTTCCGGGCACGACCAGAAGGCACCGTCGACCCTGCGCCACCATGGCAGGCCGGGGGGGGATTCTGGCGCATCTGCGGGATTCGACAGCAACAGATGAAAGACATAGCTCCACCCTTCCTGCTCGGCGACGGTGCGGTAGCCTGTCGCGGCGGTGAACCGGGCAAATTCGGCATTCGTCACTGTCGTCGGCGAGATCAGGAAGGGTGAAACAAAGGTCTTCTGCCGGGGGCTGTCATGATCGCCGGGAAAGCTGGACTTGCGGGCACCCATATCGAAGAAGCCGCCGGGGATTTCCACAAGATGTTTCCGAAGCGCGTCAGTCACCTCTTTTCCGGCGACCGGGACTGCAAGCGCGGCGGCGTGCCAGCTGTCATCGCGCGGCTGATATCCTGATTTTTCGCTGGAACAGCAGTCGGTACTCATCAAATGTCCCCTTTGTCAGTTTCGGGAGTTTATCGCCCACCGCACCGATATCAAGGCGGCGGCGGGACGGCATTTCGCCACGGTTCCCGCGCGCCGGACATGAAACCGCCATTGCCGGAAACGGGCACAAGGGCCTTGCCGGGATTGCCTGTCGTTATCCCCCTTGCGGTGTTGAAACCGCAGCAGAGGTTGAGCGCCGCACATGATCGATGAGGGCGCGCAATTTGGGGGCCATGTTCCGGCGTTGCGGAAAGAAGAGGTAGAAACCGGGGAACGGCGGCAGGAAGTCGTCCAGCAATGGCACCAGCTCGCCGTTATCAATGTGAGGCTGTAGCGTTTCGGCCGGCGCAAATGTAATCCCCCCGCCGCTGAGTGCTGTGCGCAGCATCACCCGCAGGTCATTGGTGCAGATCTGCGGTGCAACGGCCACGTCAAAGGGAACACCATCTTCTGCAAATTCCCATCGATAAGGCGCGGTGTTCGGCGCTGGACGCCATCCGATGCAGCGGTGCCGGACAAGATCGCGCGGATGGGTGGGCGTGCCATATGTGGCAAGATAGGTGGGCGCGGCCACAACTGTTTCACGCTGGGGGCCACCGACCGGCACGGCGATCATGTCCTGCGCGATCACTTCACCCAACCGCACGCCGGCGTCGAACCCGGCAGCAACGATGTCGAACTCTGCATCGGTCACCGTTATGTCCAGTGTGATTTCCGGATACGCCTCGGCAAAGCGGGCGATCAGCGGGCCTGACAGAAAGGGCTCTGCGATCGAGGTGACAGCGATCCGCAACAGGCCGCGGGGGCGATCCTCGGCGCTGAGCGTTTCCAGCGTGGTCAGAATGTCGGCCAGGGGCTGCGCCAGCGCGGCCTGCAACCGCGCCCCCGCCTCTGTCAACTGGACCGCGCGCGTGGTGCGCGTGACCAGTGCCACGCCAAGACTGTCTTCCAGCCGCCGGATTCCCTGACTGACCGCAGAGCGCGTGACCCCCAGCCGGTCAGCCGCCGCGCGGAAATTGGCTTCTTCGCTCACGGCGCGGAACAGTGGCAGAAGGTTCAGATCAATCATTGTCAAGCTACGCTAATCATGAAGTCCATCATCCGGGGGATACACGCGACAATCAATTTCGTCCATTCCTTTAGCGATCAAAGGAAAGGAACACATGATGGACAAGGTAATTCTGATCACCGGCGCTTCCGGCGGGATTGGCGAAGGCATGGCGCGCGAACTTGCAGCGGCGGGTGCCAGGGTTCTGCTGGGCGCGCGCCGTCTGGACCGGCTGGACAGCATTGTGGCAGAAATCCGCGCGGCGGGCGGTGTGGCTGATGCACGGATGCTGGATGTTACTGACCGGGTGGCAGTGGCGGGTTTCGCGCAGGCGGCGCTGGATATTTGGGGGCGGATCGATGTGCTGGTGAATAATGCAGGCATCATGCCGCTGTCGCCGCTGTCGGCAGGCAAGCTGGATGAATGGGCGCGCATGGTGGATGTGAACATCAAGGGTGTGCTCTGGGGTATCGGTGCGGTATTGCCGGTGATGGAACGGCAGGGGTCTGGCCAGATCATCAATATAGGCTCGATCGGGGCGCTGCAGGTGGTTCCGACCGCTGCGGTCTATTGCGCGACGAAATTCGCGGTGCGGGCAATTTCCGACGGGTTGCGGCAGGAAAGCACGGATATCCGTGTTACCTGTGTCAATCCGGGGGTTGTGGAAAGCGACCTGGCCTCGACCATCACGCATGAAAAGACGCTGGCGGTAATGGACGCATATCGCGCGATTGCCCTGCAACCCGCCGACATTGCGCGCGCCGTGCGTCAGGTGATCGAGGCCCCAGAGAGCGTGGACACCACCGAAATCACCATCCGCCCGACCGCGTCGGCGAACTAAGCGCCAAGAGAACGGCAATATGAGAAAAACCTTTTAGCCATGGTCATGACCGCCATTTCGGGTCCGCCCGGCGATTGAACACTCCCCTATGGGCATGTGGCATGAAGTTAACGCCTAAAGGCGCGGAACAAAGGCCGCGAGGCTGGCCCGCGCCATAGGTCCGGCCGTCCCGCGACCTGCCGGTTTTGCTGATGTCATGCCAAGCCTTGAAGGTTGGAGTTATGCCGCCTGCATAAACTGCGCCCCTATCACGTCGAACCTGCAGACCCCGGCCCACCGCCGGTGCGGGCTTTATTCATTCCCCAAGGTCCCCTTTCAGGCCGTGCGAACGGACCTTCAGCGTTTCCCGGTGTTGGGCTGTGCGCTATTCTGCCTTCAGCCGCGATGTCGGCGCGCCGCCGGGTAAATTTGCAAGGGGTGGCTGAGCAGGAGCGTACAGGAAATGCACGCGCCAGATTGCAATTTCATATACCCATTATCTGTTTCTGTTCGGGTGATAGCGGGTTTGTAACCGGAACATTGTTAGCTTTGCTAACAAGGTATTTAATTTTTCCAACGTTTATTGCCATGTGAATGCTGTTACCCCTGTCGCAGATCGGCGCAATCCGGCGATGAACAGGGAGGAAAGCATGAGCGTTCAAACCCGCACGATGGTGCGCGCCAACATGTCCTTGGCGATGCGCGCCTGGAATATCCGGCGCAAGGCCCTGTTGATGGGTGAAGTGCAGGGGCAGGGCTATATCGGGCAGGCGCTGGGTGTCGCGGATGTGCTGGCGACGTCATATTTCCACGCGATGGATTACCGTGCCGAAGATCCGGAATGGGAAGGGCGCGACCGTTTTTACCTGTCCATCGGCCATTATGCGATTGCCCTTTATGCCGCGCTGATGGAAGCGGACATCCTGCCAGAAAATGAGTTGCAGACCTATGGCATGGATGACAGTCGCATGCCGATGTCAGGCATGGCGTCCTATACACCGGGAATGGAAATCACCGGCGGATCGCTTGGCCACGGGCTTGGTATTGCGGTGGGCGCGGCGCTGGGGCTGAAGCGCAAGGGCAACCCCGCCTTCGTCTATAACCTGATGTCAGATGGCGAACTGGGCGAAGGGTCCACATGGGAAGCGGTGATGTCAGCCGTGCAATGGCAGCTTGATAACCTGATATGCGTGGTCGATTTCAATAACCAGCAGGCTGATGGTCCGTCGCGCGATGCGCTGGCCGTGGGCGCAGAGGCCCCGAAATGGGAAGCCTTCGGCTGGCATGCACAGGAGGTGGATGGCAATGATCTGGACGCACTGGTCGCGGCCTTTGATGCCGCACGCAGCCTGAAAGACCCGCGCCCGCGTGTGATCATCGCCAATACCACCATGTGCAAGGGCGTCCCGTTTCTGGAGGCCCGCGAGATCACGCATTTCGTGCGCGTAGAAGCCGATGAATGGGCCAAGGCGCTGGATGTGCTGGAAGAAGGAAAACCGCAATGACACTGGCTTCATTGGCGCGCAAATATGAACCGCGCAAGGTTCCGGACAAAAGGGTGGCGACCTCTGCCATGATCGCCTCGCTGGCGGCAGAAGGCTATGACACGGTTGCCGCCCCTTTCGGCCATACGCTGGTCGAACAGGCGCGCAAGGATGACCGCATTGTCGGGCTGTCGGCTGATCTGTCGAAATACACCGATCTGCACATTTTCGCGCAGGCCATGCCAGAGCGCTTCTATCAGATGGGCATGGCCGAACAGCTGCTGATGTCTGCAGCCGCTGGTTTGGCGCGCGAGGGGTTTATTCCCTTTGCCACAACCTATGCCGTCTTTGCCAGCCGCCGGGCCTATGATTTCATCGCGATGGCGATTGCAGAGGAGAACCTGCCCGTCAAGATCGTCTGCGCATTGCCGGGCCTGACCACTGGCTATGGTCCCAGCCATCAGGCGACAGAGGATCTGGCGATTTTCCGTGGCTTGCCGAATATGGCGCTGATTGACCCCTGCGATGCGTGCGATGTGGTGGGCATGGTGCCAGCCATGATTGCCCATGACGGGCCGGTCTATGCGCGGTTGCTGCGCGGAAAGGTGCCTACAGTGCTGACGCGCCACAAGCCTGATTACCGGTTTGAACTGGGTCGCGCGCAGATGATCCGCGAAGGGCGCGACGTGCTGGTTGTGTCATCCGGTATCATGACCATGCGCGCACTGGATGCGGCTGACGCGCTGGCGAAAGATAATGTTGATGTGGCCGTGCTGCATGTGCCCACGATCAAGCCCCTGGACAAGGCCACCATTCTGGCCGAGGCCCGCAAGGGTGGACGGCTGGTCGTTACGGCGGAAAACCACACTGAGAATGGCGGACTTGGCGAAGCGGTGGCGCGCGAATTGATGCTGGCGGGCGCACATGTTCCGTTCCGCATGATCGCGCTGCCGGATGCGTTTCTGGAAGCGGGCGCATTGCCCACATTGCATGACATGTATGGCCTGTCTGTTGATCGCGTGGCGCAGCAGATCAAGGGCTGGCTGTAAGCTGTTTTCTTTATCGGGAGGATTGGGTCAGATGGGCCTGTTGGACGGAAGAATTGCCATTATTACCGGCGCGGCCAGCCCGCGCGGATTGGGCAGGGCGACGGCACAGTTGTTTGCCGAACATGGCGCGACTGTTGTTATTACGGATCTTGATAGCGCGCAGGCACAGGCGACCGCTGTCGATCTGCCAGGGAACAGTCATTTTGGGATAGGTGGCAATGTCTGTGATCAGGGCAATTGCGTGCGGGTGGCGCAGGCAACGCTGCAAGCATTCGGACGGATAGACATTCTGGTCAATAACGCCGGTATCACCCAACCGCTAAAGCTGATGGAGATTGCGCCGGAAAACTACGATGCGGTGACAGATGTCAACCTGCGCGGCACGCTTTACATGTCGCAGGCCGTCATTCCCGCGATGCGCACGCAAAAATCAGGCAGCATTGTCAACATGTCATCCGTGTCTGCGCAGCGTGGTGGCGGCATTTTCGGCGGGCCGCATTATTCGGCGGCCAAGGCTGGCGTTCTGGGCCTGACCAAGGCAATGGCGCGCGAACTTGCACCTGACAATGTGCGTGCCAATGCCATCTGCCCCGGTTTCATCGCGACTGACATCACCGCCGGAAAGCTGACTGACGACATGCGCGCACAAGTGTTGGCGGGCATTCCAATGGGTCGCGCAGGCACGGCACAGGATGTGGCTGGCTGCGCGCTGTTTCTTGCGTCAAACCTGTCATCCTACTGCACCGGAACAGAAGTCGACGTGAACGGAGGATCACTGATTCACTAACCACCTGCCCTTGCGCGAGGGGCGCAGGGGTTTAGAAGTCTTCACTCAAGGGAGGAACGCGACATGAAGACGAAATTGTTGGCTATTCTGGCCGGTTCGACACTGCTTTCAGGTGCCGCACAAGCAAGTGATGTGGTCTTCGCCCATGGCGAAAACCCCGGTAACCCGCGTTATGTGGCCGCAGAGAAATGGGCAGAACTTTATGCCGCATGCACTGGTATGTCGGTCAATGTCGCCCCGGCCGCAACAATGGGCAATGATGTCGAGATGCTGACGTCGGCCACGGCGGGGATTATCCAGATTACGGCCAATTCCCAGGGCGCGCTGAGCCAGATCGTGCCGGAGATTGGCCTTCTGGGTCTGCCCTTCCTGTTTGCGGACCTTCCAAGTGCATGGGCGGTTATGGATGGTGATGTGGGCGAGATGCTGGATTCGCGTGCGCAATCAGCGGGGCTTAAGGTTCTGGGCTTCTGGGATAATGGCATCCGCAATATCACCCATCTGTCCAAGCATGTGACCGAACCTGCTGATCTGGCAGGAATGCAGATCCGCACCCCGCCCGATCAGATGACCATCGATATTTTCGAGGCTCTGGGCGCGTCACCGGCGCCGCTGGCATGGTCGGAATTGCCCACGGCCTTGCAATCAGGCGTGTTTGACGGGCAGGAAAACCCGTTGACGAATATCCATTCCGCCCGTCTGCATGAAATTACCCCCTATGTAACGATCAGCGGCCACAAGTATGAGGCAACACCGGTTGTCGCCGGGCTTGGGTGGTGGTCCGGTCTGGATGAGGCGGCACAGGCCTGCGCGCTTGACGCCACCGCAGAGGCCGGGGCATTGCAACGTCAGATGTCATTTGACGCAAATGAAGCCTTGCAGGATGTCATGGAAGGTGAAGGCGCAATCTTTGCAACAGCCAACCGCGAGGCGTTCATTGACGCCACCGCATCTGTTTATGACAAGCACGCCGCGCAGTTTCCTGAACTGGTCGCGACCCTGCGCGCTGCTGCCCAGGGCGAATGACCACCCGACCAACAGACAGGGCAGGGGGGCGGATGCGCCCCCTTGTTGTGGCCGCGCGGGGCCTGAGTCATGCGCTTGATTATAGCGGCAGGGTTATCGCTGTGGCGTGTATGGCGGTAATGTTTGCAGCGCTGCTGCTGAATGTTATCCTGCGCTATGTATTCGGTACGGGCCTGCCCATGGCCTACGAAATTCACGCGGTACTGCTGCCCTGGCTGGTGTCAGGGGGGTTGGTGATTGCAGCGGCACATAACCGCAATATTGCCATCACGCTGCTGCCGGATTTGTTGCCGCTCTCTGCACGAAGATGGCTGTTCGTCGCGGTTCAATGCATCATTCTGGCAATCGCGGTATCGGTGCTTTGGACCAGTCAGCCGATATTGCGTGCGTCAACTTTCCAGACCCTGTCAACATTGGGACTCAAACAGATCTGGGGGTATTCCAGCCTTGTCTATGCTTTTGCGGGCATGGGGGTGATCGCCGTTTGCGACCTGTTGCGTCTGCTGGTGCGTGATCCAGCCATTCTGTCGGGCGATACTGTTGCCAGCTTTAGCTGACCCCGACCCTAGCGAGGGATATTTTACATGACAGCTCCGTTGATCTGGGTCTTCGTTGTCTTGCTGCTCTGTTCGGTTCCCGTGGCTTTTGCCATGCTGGGTGGTGTGGCCGCAGCCCTCTGGCTGGATGGCAAACCGATGGCTGTGCTGGCGCAGCGACTTTATTCGCCGACACAAAGCTTTCCGATGCTAGCCATTCCCTTCTTCATTCTGGCCGGAAACCTGATGATGTCGGGAAAGTTCGGGGTGTATCTGGTCAATACCGCGCGGTTGCTGGTGGGCCGCTTCAAGGGTGGGCTGGGGCAGGTGTCCATTCTGGGGTCTGTCATGTTCGGGGGCGTGTCGGGTTCAGCTGTTGCGGATGCCTCGGCGCTGGGGAATGCGTTGATCCCGGTCCAGAAGAAAGAGGGCTATCCACCCAGTTTCGCGGCCGCGATCAATTCGGCCTCGTCTACTGTATCGGTGCTAATTCCTCCCTCCATTCCGCTAATCCTGTATGGGCTGATCGCGAATGTTTCCATTGTGAACTTGTTTATTGCCGGCATCCTGCCCGGGGTGATGCTGGCTGTTGGCATGATGGTCATGGTCTGGATTGTCGGTATCCGGCGTGACCTGCCACGCGCGCCGCTGGAAGGGGGATTTGCCGCATTCAAGGGGCAACTGGCTGTGGCAGTCCCGGCGATGCTGATGCCGGTTTTCGTAATCGGGACACTGCGCTTCGGGATTGCCACCCCGACCGAGGTCAGCGTCATGGCGGTGGCCTATGCGCTGATTGTCAGCGGGTTGATATACCGTGATCTGACATGGCGCGGAATATGGATTGCGGCCGTTTCGACGGCAATGATGACAGGTGCGGTGATGATTATCATCATGGCATCATCCACGGTGCAATGGGTGCTGACCTTCGAGCGCATCCCGCAAACATTGGCAACATGGGTAAGCATGACACTGTCAGAGCCATGGATGATCATTCTTGCGTTGAATCTGGTCATGCTGCTGGTTGGCGCGGTGCTGGACTTGCCTGCTGCCGTGTTGCTGCTGGGGCCGATTTTTGTGGGGATCGGGCAGGCCATCGGGCTGGACCCTGTGCAACTGGGATTGATGATGGTCGTGAACCTGTCTATCGGCCTTTATACCCCGCCAGTGGGTACGACATTGTTCATTTCCGCCGCGATTGCGCAGGTGGGGATTGGCGCGACAGTGCGGGCATTGCTGCCCTTCTATCTGGTTGCACTGGGGGTTCTGGCGCTGATTTCCTATGTTCCTGCGCTGACAATCTACTGAAGCATGTTCGGTGCGATGACCTGCATGTTCTGCACATCGCCCTGATGAAAATCGCATCCTGCTTGCGCCAGCAGCGCGCGGGTATGGGCATTGTCGCGCGCTGCCTCGGCTGTGATCCAGTCCAGAAAGCGCCGGACAATCCGGCGGTTCAGATGACGCGGGGGGCAGACAAACCAATATGACGGAAATTCGATAACAGGACAGTCGACGGCAAGCGGCACCAGGTCACCACGCTCCAGTTCTGCCCGGCATAAATGCGCGTTGTCCAGCGCCACACCCCCGCCCTGTTTGGCCATCTCGATTGACATTGACGAACGGTCAAAGCGGAAAGGATATGCGATGTTGCGCAATTCGATCCGGTTTACGGCCAGCCAGACATCCCAGCGATATACTGTCTTCACACTGTCGATCAGACGGGCATGGGGCAGCATTTCAGCGGCGCTTTCGCCGTGCTGGCGCAACCTGTCGCGGTAATCAGGACTGCAAAGCGGCAGGACAAGATCGGACATGATGCCCTCGACCGTCAGACCGGTCCAGCCACCCAGCCCATAGCGCAGATCGAAATCAACGGTTTCAGTTTCGAAGGCCGAAAAATCAGGGGTGGCGTCAATCCGGATGTTCCAATCGGGGTTGGCTTCTGCAAAGGCCGCGATACGCGGACCCAGCCAACGAACGCCGAAGCTTGGACTGACCCGCAAGGTCAGGGCACGGGCATCGCGCTGGCGGGTTATGGCATTGCGGGCATTGCGCAGGGCGCTGAAGGCTTGCGTCGTGGTCTGGAACAGCCGGTCGCCATCAAGCGTAAGGATCAGGCGGCGTTTCTCGCGGCGGAACAGGCGCACGCCGAACTGGCTTTCCAGCATTCCGATCTGCTGGCTTACCGCAGAGGGCGACACGCCGAGTTCCTGCGCGGCCTTTGTTACAGTACCCAGCCGTGCCACGGCCTCGAAATATTCTGTTGCCTTCAGGTTGATGTCGCGCATTCAAGCTAACTTTATGTGTGCTCCGATAACGAAGCATTACTGTAGATCGTCACGCGCGCAAGTGAACACGCGATAATCACATGCATGTCCTGCTGTCACGTCGCCCTTGAACGGGTACTGCCGGAATTCGTGTGGCGCGACTACCTGTGACCTGACAGACAGGGCGGTTGATTGAAAGGGCGATCTGCCGGAATGCGTTGCGGGCATATACCGCCGTCTGCCGCAAGGATGCATGACGCCTGCGGCTGTCTGGCGTGAGTGCCGGGGCATGTGGGAACCCCCTGAAGACTGCGATGCCGGGATCAGCCCCCCAGTTCGGTTGCGACGATATTCACCCAATAGGCCACGCCAATCGGGATCAACGCATCATTGAAATTGTATTTTGGCGTATGCACGAAGGCCGCATCAGGCCCGTCGCCATTGCCGATCATCACATAAGCCCCCGGCACCTTTTCCAGCATGAAGGAAAAATCCTCGCTACCGCCGATCGGGGCGGCGTCGATGGTCACCTGATCGGTGCCGACAGCGCTGGTTGCGGCTGCGGCAGCAATGGCCACTTCGGGCGCGGTGTTGACCAGCGGCGGATAGCGGCGGGTATAGATCGTGCGGGCGGTCACGCCATGCGGCGCGGCGCAATGGGTGGCAAAAGCGTTGATCGATGTTTCAAGAATATCGCGGATTTCCGGACGGTAGGACCGCGCCGTGCCCCGGACCGTCACGCGCGACGGGATGATGTTGGGGCTGTCATAGGTTCCCGCCGCGATATGCCCGACCGAAATTACCGCCGCGTCATTCGACGGCACCTTGCGTGAAATGATCTGCGCCAGCGACGTGATGAACTGACCTGCGGGCACGGTCGGGTCGGTTGCGGTATGGGGCATGGCCCCATGGCCCCCGCTGCCGTCAAAGATCACTTCCCAGGTGTCACCCGCTGACAGGAAGGGGCCGGGACGGGTCTGGACGCTGCCCAGCGGTTCTTTCGGGGCGTTGTGAAGGCCATAGACCGCATCGCAGGGAAACATGTCGAACAGACCATCTTCGATCATCACGCGCGCGCCACCAAGTCCTTCTTCGGCGGGTTGGAAGATGAAATGGACAATGCCCGCAAAATCCGGGTTTTGGGCCAGTTTTTCGGCGGCGCCCAGCAGCATGGTTGTGTGCCCGTCATGGCCGCACGCATGCATCTTGCCCGGCACGGCAGACGCATAGCGCAGGCCGGTCTGTTCTTCGATGAACAGCGCATCCATATCGGCGCGCAGGCCGATGACGCGCTGGCCGGGGCGCGCGCCCTTCAACGTGCCGACCACGCCGGTAACCCCAAGGCCGCGATGCACTTCCAGCCCCAGCCCGTCAAGGAAGGCCGCCACGATATCTGCGGTCCGGGTTTCCTCGAACGCGGTTTCGGGATGGCGATGGATATCATGGCGGATTGCGGTCAGCCGCGCGATGAAATCCGCATCAGCATGGAGGGTGTCGGGCGTGACAGTCTGCATGAAGTACCTTCTGACAGATGTTGCGAAAAGCGGGTGCCGGGGGGGGCGGATGCTTTCGATGGGGTGGGGAATATTGCGGTCAGGCTGCGCGCAGTTCAGTTATGCGCACCATCGCTGGCGGTATCTTGCACTCGTGCCAGTCCCTGCGCGCACTGCGCGATTCCGTGCAGGAATATCGCCGAAATAAAGATCGGCACCGTCACGGTGACAAAGATCAGCGGCATGTCAAAGCTTTCGGCCGATGTGTGCAGGCTGCGCGACAGGAACGACCGCACCGGGTTCATGCCCGGCCCGAAGAAGCAGTAAAACAGGATTGGCCCCAGAAACAGAACCACCGCCATGCCCCGTATGATTGCCGCCACGCCAAGAACAGGACGCGGCAGGGTCATGGGCAGGGTGACAAGCCTGGGGTCGAAACCAGCCTTGAACGATATGCTGGCCCCCAACAGTCCGACCCAGACCATGGCATAGCGCGCGGCTTCTTCCGTCCATGCGGGGGGCGCGGAAAACCCATAGCGGGCAACAACCTGCAGGGTGATGGTCAGCACCATCACAACAAGGAAAACCAACGCCACCAGACGCAAGACCTGGTCGACAGCCTCGCTTAGCCAGATGAGCTTTTTTGCGATTGCGGTCATGAATGTCCTCCCGCCGGTGGGGGCGCGGCCTGCACGCCCCCCAATCTTCGGATCAATCAAGATAGCCTGCGATGAAGTCCAGATCTTCCTGCGGCACAATCTGGTCCCAGACCGACTGTGTGGCCGCAACGAATTTGTCGCGTTCGCCGTCAATCAGCGGTGTGATCTCAATGCCGCCGTCCTGAATGGCTTGCTCGAAATAGGGGGCCTGTTCCAGTGCCCATTCCCGGTTCGCGGCGACGCCATGGGCGACAGCCGCATCGACCCAGCCCTGTTCTTCTGCGGTCAGGAAGGAATACCAGTCATCCGACAGCATGATCACCTTTGGTACCGGACCTGCATCCAGCGGTGTGAAATAGTCCAGCAATTCAACCTGCCCGGCGGCCACCACAGTCGAAGGCGGGTTGAAATGGCCCACGGCAACGCCGGTTTGCAGCGCGTTCGGTGTTTCAGCCCATGACACGACCGTAGGGCGCGCGCCCCATGCGGAGAAGACAGTAAGCTGGTCACCACCCTGCGCGCGCAGGCGCATGTCCACGACATCATCCAGCGCCGTCACCGCCTTTTGGGTGTTGAAAAGCCCCAGCGTGCCGCCCCGCATGGCAAACCCTGCAACGCGGATACCAAGGCGCGTCGCTTCTTCATTGACGCGATCAAGCGCGCCGGATTCTGCGACAACGCGGTCAAATTCGGCATCGTCGCGCGTCAGGAAGGGCAGAAACAGGACCGAGGCGAATTCGGACGCCTTTTTCAATGCCCCGGCATTGCCGAGATTCATCGCGATTAACCCTTGTGCGGTCTGATCGAAGCGGTCGCTTTCGCCGCCCATGCTGTCGGACGGGTGAACAACAACATTGACGCCGCGTTCCGCAAGACTTTCGGCGAAGGCATGGATGAAGACATATTCAGCGTCGTTCTGCAGGTCTTCGGTTCCGGCGAAGGCGATAACCACGTCATCCATGGCGAAAGCTGTTCCTGTCAGCGCCAACAGGCTGACAGTTGCGGCAAGAAGGTGCTGTTTCATAGGGTAACTCCTGTTGGTTTTCAGTTCATAAGCCCAAGGTAACGGGGCAGGGTGAGCGAGATTGCCGGCACATAGATCAGCACGGCCAGAAGGATCAGTTCGACAATCAGGAAGGGCAGGACCGCCCGTACAAGCCGCCAGTAGCCAATATTGACCACTGTCGACAGGATCAGCAAAACGCCGCCCAGCGGCGGGGTCAGCAGACCCACGGTCAGGTTGAAGCCCACAAGAATGCCCATATGCACCGGGTCCACGCCAAGCACGATGGCGGGCGGGATCAGTAGCGGACCCAGCAGTGCGACCGCCGCTTTCACGTCCATGATCATGCCAGCAGCAAGAAAGATAACGTTGAGCACCAGCAGATAGCCGGTAGCATCAAGGCCCAGTTCGCCGATCAGTGCCGCCATTTTGCGCGGAAGCTGTTCCACAGATGTCAGGTAGCCGAATGTCGCCACCGCGACGAGAATGATGAAAACCGCGCCCGACAGAAGGACAGTGCGGTTCAATGCCTCGATCACATCGCGCCGTGTCAGGCGCCCGTAGAACATGCCCACCCCCAGCGCGGCGACGGATGCAACGCCAGCGGCTTCTGCCGGGGTCATGAAGCCGAACAGGATGCCCGACAAGATGATGACAGGCAGCGAAAGGGCTGGAAGTGCCGTGAAAAGCGAACCCCAGAAGGGCGGTATCTCGGACCCTTTGCCGCCGGGGTGTCCGTGACGGTGTGCCATGAATGCGTTCACCACCATCAGAACACCTGCAAGCATAAGTCCGGGCACCACGCCTGCCGCAAAAAGTGCCACGACAGACGTGTTCAGCAATGCGCCATAGAAAATCAGGATGATTGATGGCGGTATGATCGGCCCGATGATCGAAGACGCCGCCGTGATCGCGGCGGCATACGCGCGGGGGTAACCCTGTCGTTCCATTTCGGGGACCAGCGTATTGCCAAGCGCAGCCGCATCCGCAGTGGCAGAGCCGGATATACCCGCGAAGAAAACAGACGTCAGGATGTTCACATGCGCCATTCCACCCTTGAACCGGCCCAGCATGGACAGCGAAAACCGGATCAGCGCGTGGGTGACGCCGCCGCGGTTCATCAATTCGCCGGTCAGAATGAACAATGGCATGGCAAGAAAGGCGAATACGTCAAGCTGGCTCATTGCGCGTTGGGGCAGGGCCGCCAGATAGCGGGTCTGGTCCAGACTGATGAAACCAATAATGGTCGCGCCACCGACGAAATACGCGATGGCAGAGCCCGACATGATCGCGGCGAAGAGGAACAGGAAGGGCAAAATCGGCATCACGATCTCCTTTCGGCTGATCCAAGAAGACTCTGATGGTATACGCAATACGAATATGTTTGCGAACTCCATACGTATTGGCTATATATTATATTGTAACTAATGAATTTTCTGCTGGTACGACCATGGATATGGGACGTGCGCGCGGAATTTTTTTCGCGGGCGATTGCGTGCGCACATGCAAGTTGAACAAAATTTGAGCAGTCAGGACGGCAATGGACGGGCTAAACCTTCACAGGCTTCAGATATTTCGCACGGTTTTTGAGATGATGAGCATCAGCGCCGCCGCCCGGCAGATGCGCCTGTCACAGCCGACGGTCAGCCGCCATATAGCGATTTTCGAGGATGAACTGAGTTTGGGATTGTTCAGGAACATTGCGGGCAGGCTGGAACCCACATGGGAAGCGCAGCGGCTTTATGCGGAAAGCGGGGGCCTGTTCGAGCGCCTTGGTCAGTTGGAAAACTCGGTGGAGTCGATCCAGCGCGGTCAGCAGGAATCATTGCGCCTGACGGCGTCTACTGTGCTGGCCATGACGCTTGTCCCGTCTGCGGTGGGCGCGCTTTATGCCCGATTTCCCGATCTGGAAATCGTTGTGGATGGCGGGCGGCAGAAAGTGCAACTGGCCGCTTTGCGCGACGGGTCTATCGATATGGCCATCGGGGGCACACAGGCGAACAGGCCCGACCTGCGCCAGACTGTCATAGGCGAGATGCCATTGGTTGCAGTGCTGCCCCGCCGCCACCCCCGCGCGCGGGAAAAGGCCTTCGATCTTGCCTGGCTGGCAGAGGGGGGCTGCGTCATGCACAACCCACGCGCGCCGATGGGCCGCCTGATTATCGCGCAACTGGACAAACGCGGGATTACACCGGGGCGGCAGATTTCCGCGCTCAATATCGTATTTGCCGTGGGTCTTGCACGTGCGGCAGGGCTGTGTACAGTGACTGATCGTCTGACAGCGCAAGCCATGGCGCCGGACATGCGGCTGCTGCCATTAAGCGAACCCATCGGGCTGGATCTGGCCACGATTGAACTGGCAAACCGTCCCGAACGCCGCAGCACCCGCGCCTTTTGCGATGAACTTGCGAAGGCTTTTACCCGCGCCATGTCCGTGCCTTTGCCGGTATAGCCGGGCGCTGCGGACCATTCGCCAAGCAGTCGCGTCATGGCAGGAAACCCTGGTCACGAACATGGCCATCGCAATAGATTGTCAGGAAAACGGTATCGGATACCGGCTGGCGCAACCAACCTATGCCTGCACGACCTGTCTGGTCGGGGGTGTGATCCGCCTGATCAGAAACAACACCTGCGACTGCGGTTCGGCGCGGGCGGGATGACCCGCAACGACCTTGCGGGTCACGGCCCCGCGCGACCCGTATTCCGGCGAACACCTGCTGGTTGGCAACCAATGCCACGGAACAACAAAAGCCGCGCGTGCCGCTACAACCCGGCAGCTTTGGTCAGGTTGACGCGGAACCTGTCGCGGCGCCGCTGGTAGCGGCGGGTCATATCCGCGCTGGCATGGCCAAGCTGCTTCTGGACATAGCGTTCATCCACTTCGGCACTGCTGGCCAGACCCGCGCGCAAGCTGTGCCCGGAATAGAGCATGACGCGCTCGGCCTCGGGCAGGTCGGGGCGCAGGCCCGCATCCAGCACGCAGCGCTTTATCAGTCGCGCAACGTGTTTGTCGTTCAGCCTTGTGTCGCGCGCGCGCTTGCCATCGCGTGTTACGCTGGTGAATACGGGGCCAAAACTTATGCGACCGAAATGCAGCCATTGTTCCAGCGCATAGACAGGGCAGGTCTGGTCTGACGATCCGCGCCCGATTTCCACCTCGCGCCAGCCGGTCTTGCCGCGCAGGATGATCAGTGCGCCGCCGTCGCGCAGATCAACCCAGCCCCTGCCGTCAATCGTGTCGTCCTTATGCCGGTCCAGACTGACAATTTCCGCGCGTCGCAACCCACCGGCAAAGCCGATCAGCAGAATGGCGCGGTCGCGCAAGCCGCGCAGATCATGGGGCAGGGTGGCAATCATGGCGCGGATGTCATCGGCCAGGATAGCTTCTTTCTGCACGGGCGGGCGGGCATGCTTGCGCCGGACCCCGGCCAGCACAGTGGCGATATGCCGGTTCTTGCGTTCCAGCGTAAAGCCGCGCTGCCGGTACCCCCAGCCAAGCCCGGACAAGCGCCGCTCAATCGAGGCAACGGACAGGGCGGTGCCCTGCGGGGCCGCCAGATCGGCAATATAAAGGCCAACAAGTTCAGGCGAGGGCGGCAGGGGGTCCGTGCCACGCATCCGGCACCAGCGCGTGAAATGCGCCCAGTCCTTTGCATAAGCCCTGAGGGTGTTGTCGGATGCAGCGGCGCGCGCATAGTCGCGTGCGGTATCAACCAGCCGATCCAGTGTGCCGGACCCGGCGACATGCGCGGGCAGGGCGATGGCATCGCTTTCCTTCCGCTCTCCCGCGTCCAACTTGGCTTGGTTTAATGTTTCTGAGGATTCTGAGGTCGGACTCTCGGTTGCGGAGGACATCATTTCCCTGAAAATTTACCAGTTCTGAGGCTGAACCACAGCTTATCCCTCTATGCCTGCCAATGCAAATTACTTGGACGGGACCGGGCACAGCAACGCGCATTATCCCGACGAACTGAACGGGCGGGGGAGTGGCGCGGCGATAGCTTTACCGCGCCTTTCAGTCGAGCGCTTCAGTCGCGCGCTCGAAAATACCTGCATCACCATGCACGCTGGCCATGAGGATTGCGCCCTCCAGCGTTGCGAATACCTGTGTCGCCCGTTGCTCTGTAAGTCCACCGGCGATAAGGCTGGCGACGCCCGCCTCGAAGAACCCTTTCACCTCGTTCACAACCTCCGGTGACAGATCGGGCACAGTCGCGCCGAGCGAGCCGCAGAGGCACATCTTCGCGCCATCGTCCAGCGCTCTTCGGAAGATGGCCTTCCAGGCCTGAACCACATCTTGTCCGGCAAGGACGGCAGCGTCAGCCGCTTCTACGGCGCGGGCGTTATAGCGGCGGGCTACCGCTGCCGCGAGTGCGCTTTTTGTCGGGAAGTGGTAGTATACGCTGGCGCTCTTTACACCGACATCCGCAGCAACCTCGCGGAAGCTGAAGCCACTGTAACCGGCAGCTCTGATACGACGCTCCGTCGCGTCCATGATTGCTTCTACTGTATCGCTCACGTCATCTCATCCATTGGAAACCGCGTTTGTCTACCTGCTGACAGATAAGGCTTGCGGTCGCGTTCAGCAAGCCGTAAGGGGGGATTTCAATCTATCTGTCGACAGGTAAGGAAGCCAAGATGACAAGATTTCAGGACAAGGTGGTCGCTATTACCGGGGGTGGTTCCGGCATCGGCAAAGAGGCGGCGGCACGTTTCGTCGCAGAGGGGGCGAAGGTTGTGCTTAATGGTCGCGATCTGGCGAAGCTGGAATCTGCCGCACAGCAGATCGATCCCAGCGGTCAGAATGTTGCAGTGTCGGCGGGTGACATAGCCGATCCGGCGACGGGCGCCACTTTGGTTGACCTTGCAGTTTCCCGGTACGGCGCGCTCAATATCCTCGTGAACAACGCGGGTGTTTTTAACCCCAAGCCATTCCTCGAACTGAATGAAGCTGATTATGACTGGTATCTGGACACAATTCTGAAGGGGAAATTTTTCACCGCGCAGGCTGCAGCCAAAGCTATGAAGGACAAGGGCGGTGCAATTGTCCAGACTGGTTCGATGTGGGCGATTCAGGCGATTGGTGCGACGCCATCTGCTGCCTATTCGGCGGCCAATGCGGGTGTCCATGCCATGGTGCGCAATCTTGCGATCGAACTTGCGCCATACAGGATCCGCATCAATGCGGTTGCCCCGGCCGTCGTTGAAACCCCGGTCTACAACACCTTCATGTCCGACGCGCAGGTGAAGGAGGTTCTTCCGACCTTCAACGCCTTCCACCCGCTCGGTCGTAACGGCCAGCCTCGTGATATTGCCGAAGCGATCCTGTTCCTCGCGTCCGAACAGGCGTCTTGGATTACGGGCGCAGTCCTTCCCGTCGACGGCGGTGTGACCGCCGGTCGTCACTAAGCCGCCACGTGAGCGCATGTCTATGCAAACCAAGGGCGCCATCGTGAGGGTGCTGGTCTTTGTGCCGCAGGCTGCGGGAATTGTCGTCCACCTGCAGAAGGCAAGGGATCGGTTTGCATGGGCAGTGGCGGGTCACGCCGAAAGTGCCGGTTCCGGGTCATATGACGTCAATCCGGCTGCGGGCCAAGTTTGCGAATGGGATATGGGCGACTCAGACCGTCGCCCCCCGGGATCGGTTCCCAACCTCGCAAGGTGGCGCGGTCCAGTTGCGTGTGGAACAGCAGATGCTCCACAAGCCGGGTTTTCTGCATGTCCTCGGGGTAGCCTTCGCCGCCCATCTGGCGCGAGGGGAAAAAGCCGAAAATCTCCCCTGGCTCCAGACGCCCCAGCCGATTAGAAGCAGACGTGAACATGTGATAGTCGGAATACTCCTCATCCATTCCCTGACCCAGTCTGCGTGCAAGTGACATCAGTTTGTTTCCGACAAGGTAATCGGGCGTAACAGTCCCGAAGCGCTGATGAGTTAACGGGCCGGGGCCATGCACGCTCACTGTTGCGTAGTCAAAGGCGGTCAGATCAATCTGGCAATGCTGGTTTTGCCTGCCCCAGGCCTCGATCCGCCCATCGAATTCGTAGAGATAACAGGTGAAATCAGCCGCGTCGAATTCCGGGTCATCGGCAAAGACCGCTTCCACAATCGGCTGTAAGAGGGCCGGGTCACAGAGCCACGCGTACCCCTGCAACACTGCGCCCCGGCCATGGCGGTGCCAGAATTCCAGTAAACCATCCGGGACCCGGCCGCGATACTGCTCAGCCTCGGTGGCGCTGACCGGTTCGACAAAGCTCATCGGTCCCAGCACATCCAGAATGCCGTCAAAGGGGCGCGCGTGATTCGGCTCACTGCGGTCTTGCAGGTCAATGCCGCTGAAATCGACGCCGGTGATCTCATTCATATCTGGTTTCCTTCCGCATCCATGCCACGGCCCGGACAGACCCGCAGGCGCGCATTCATCTTTGGACATCCATTCTGTGCCAAGCGCGCGGCATGAGCGTCAAGCCGTCCCAGACGATCACCGCCATGGACATCCCGTGCCTGCGCGTACTGAGCGCCCATGATGAGCGGCTCTGGCATGGCATCCGACATCACCAGCGACCCCGGCAGCGGGTCGTCATCCTCTGGCGGGGCGTATGTCGCGGTGTCGCGCACGAAGATCGCTTCGCCCACTGTGTTGCGGTTGTTCATCCAGAACCGGTCAAGATGGCGGATGACGGGGCTGCCTTCTGCGCGCACCTGCGCGGCATGGCCGATGGGTTCACAAATGCCGCCCACTGTTCCCGACACCACGCCCTTGCCGACGCCGGGCATATCTCTTCAACCGGTCACAGGAATACGCACCGATACCTCTTCCCGATTTCCATCAATCTCAATGCTACGCGAGTAGAGGACCGTCTCAGGGAGCAGGCGTTGAGCATCGGACAAATTAATGCGCTCATATGATTGTGCTAAATGTGGCCCGCGAAGGTCACGACGAAGATAAATCTCGCCGGGCGCAAGACCGCCGTAGCTCGTCTGGAGTTGTGGAACAAGGGGACGTAAGTCATCGTCTTCGATCAGGTCATATCCGTCAGGAGAAGCGCCGCTCATGAGTATCATCCAGACGTCTTCAGGTCTTGACCGCGAACTCAGAAAGCCTTCGATCGGATCATCGGGCAAGGGCGTATCTGCGGCAGCATAAAGGGCCGCGAGGTCATACGGCAGAGGTTCGGTCTCGTTTTTGCTGGTCATGTCGATAAGCAACCCGACATCCATCGAATAGACAAAGTGACGGCCAGCGCGATGCCAAAGGTCAATGCATCCCAAACACGAATAGCCGATGGCGGCAAGATCGTCAGGCCGCAGCTCGACGGATTTAGCCAGAAGAATCGAAAGCAATGGATCGAAGAGGTCGGGTGTACAGGTCCTGTAGTTGTCGTCGGCATAGGAACCTATCCCTTCGTCGATCCAAAAAGACACAAGATCGGTCGGAACGCGCGCAGCGAACCGGGGGGCAAGTTCCGGATCAAGCCGGATGGGTTCTTTCGGCGATCCACAATAATCAAGAAAGTCCTGGGCAGACATGCTCTTCTCCTCCTATACGGCGCTATGGGTTGAGCGTGATCGTGTCTTCAACGGGCACTTGCTGCTCTCCCGCCAAGACATAACGCACCAGACGCAACGGGGAC
>NZ_JAQZSM010000035.1 GCF_028745735.1 Roseinatronobacter alkalisoli | reverse complement strand
GCGCTTTGCAAGATCAATCCCGATGATGGTAACTTCGGACATGGATGCTCTCTCCTTCTGTGATGTCTTCAGCAAACATCACCTTGGCACATTACGATGCCGTCGGGAGGGGGCATCCATGCCATCAACAAAGCCTGCGATCATGGGTTGTGCCAGTTCATCCATGCTGCCGATCCGGGCTAATGCTTGTTGCCGCGCCGCAGTCTCCTCAAGGCCATTTGCAATCCCCTCGTCCACGAGATCGTCCAGATGGCCGCGAAGTTCCGTAACATAGCGCAACGCGCTGGAGGGGCGGACACCGGCACGGAGAAGATGATCCTTCAGAGTGTTGAACAGGTCAGCCACGCGCCGACACTCCAAGCACGCTGGTGACCGCATCATGGATGCGCGTCCATGCGGTCGCGGCTTGCGTCAGCCGCTTTTCTCCGGCTGGTGTCAGGGTGTAATAGATCCGGCTTCTGCCCGCGACGGTCTGGCGGCGGGATTGCAGCGCGCCTTCCCGTTCCAGTAGGTGCAGCATGGGATAGATGACGCCCTCGCCCAGCACGATCGCCTCGCCGGTCGCGTCTCGAATGGCCTGCACCAGTTCATAGCCATACATTTCCCGTTCCTTGAGCAGCCGCAGAACCAGCAGCTCGGGAACGCCGTTCAGATAGTTGGGTGAGCTTTCGCGTTTCATAAGCGGCCTCATACCTATCGCAAAGAGGTATATACCTCTTTGCGATAGGTATAGCAATCCAATCTGCCCGCATCGCGTTCTTGTCGCGCAAATCTTAGTCCCTGCGGCAGAGTGCCGTGGATGGAAGGTTCAGTCCGTTCCGCACAACTTGCTGTCAGCAGGCCTACATCCTGTCACGCAGTAACTTTGCAAGATCACGGGACCTATGAAATACCGCCAAGATCGTCACGGCGTCGGGGCCAACCTCGTAGACGATCAGGTAGGGCAAATCCGCGACGCTGAGTTCCCGCGTCTTGGGATGGCGTCCGGGGCGACCCAAGGCCGGAAACTCAGGCAGCTTCTCCGCCGCACTCACGATTCCCCAATACACCCTTTCTGCAGCAACGGGATTATCCATTGAGATATAGTCCACAATCCCTTCAAGATCGCGGGCCGCAGGTTCAGCAATGACCAGCTGCTTCAACGTGACCAGCCGTGCTTTGCGGCTATCCCGGCAAAGACCTCACCCGCAGGCGCAACTTTGCCGTCACGGGCTGCAGCGATACCGTCTTTGATCCGTTCCACCTGCCAAGTGTTCGCTTCAAGATACTGCTCAATCGCCTGATTGACGATGTAGTTGCGGGAACGGTCCATCGCACCCGCCAAAGCGTCGATCTCGGCCACCTTGGCTGTGCGGATGGTGATTGGTTCGGATGCGGCGCGCTGTGGCATGATGTGCTCCATTGTAACCATCTGTAATCATAGCATCGGTTGGTGCGGAATCCAAGCTGTGAACTATGCCGGGGCAGGCCGCCCGGGACTGTTGCATTAATCGCTGTGTCTTGCCAATTTTTGCTTTTGAGGTCGAGCATGCCGCGCAAATCGCCATTCAGATACCACCGCTTTCCACGCGGGATCATCCTTTGTGCGGTACGTTGGTATTTGCGCTAGCCGCTGTCATATCAGGACGTGGTCGATCTTCTTGCTGAGCGCGATATCACTGTCGATAGATCGACAGTTTTCCGTGGGGTGCAGAAGTTCGGGCCTGAAATCACCAAGCGCACTGAGAAGCACCTGCGCCGTGCCAGCCTCGATTGGCATGTAGACGAGACCTACATCCGCGTTAGCGGGAAATGGCGTTATTTGTGGCGTGCGATTGATGCGAACGGCCAGATGGTGGACTTCCGCTTGACCGCACGGCGAGACGCAAAGGCCGCTAAAGCGCTTCTAAACAAGGCAATCGAGCGTGTGCGGCTGCACCGGCCGGTCACGATCTGCACGGACAAAGCGCAGGCATACCGGCATGTCATCCGTGAGATCAATCACCGATATGACCCGCATTTTGACAGCATCCGGCATATCGACCGGAAGTGGCAGAACAACCGGATCGAGGGCGACCACGCCGCCATGAAGCGGCTACCCGGATACCGGCAGAGCTTCCGTTCCTTGCCAACAGCAAAGGCAACGTTGAGCGGCATTGAGACGATCCGAACCATCAAGCGCGACCATCTGGACCACAAACAGCCAGGAGTCAGAGGCGAGATCGCGTTCATCGATCGCTTGTTCGAAACCGTTGCGTAACCTCAGCATATTTGACGTCACACGGCTCAACGAGATTAATGCAACAGTCCCCCGTGTCGCGCGTCAATTGGCTTCGGGCTTGGTTGCGATGGCTTTCAGCTAATGGCCATGTCCTCTGCAGTTTTGCCCACTTCCAGTGCTGCCACGAACCACTGCGGTTTGCGCCCCCGGGCTTCGGTGTTGTGCGGTTTGTCCTCTCAGCTCTCTCCATCCTTCCCAAGGTCTCTGTGCGGGAAGGACTTGCCAAGGCGAACGCGGCAATCGAAGTGCCACGGGCCATCGCCTCTTTCGTTGTGCCGCTTCTGATCGGTCTCTACTTCACCGCCGTTCCGCCTGTGCTTATCATCGCGATAGCCCTGATCGGGTCGTTAGTAGCGTTAGGTTTCACCAGCACGCTCCCAGCCGTGGCGATGGAACCACCTGCCAGTTCCCACGATCAAGAACGCGCTAGAGGCGTTGCACCCCAGTTTTTCTCGGGTCACGCCCAACCTGATTTTTTAAAAGCCTGCTCCAGCAGGCTGCCACCCTCACGCGGCTCACTCCAGATGGCAAAGTACGCATGCACCGTGCGCCACTTGGGAAACTCCTAGGGCAGCATGCGCCACTGGCAACCGCTTCTGAGCAGGTACAGCAGTTTGACTATATGGTCCGCTGTCAGGTGCGTTTGGCCGGTTATCTGACTGCCGCCGTCGTCTCGGCAAGCTTCAAGATCCCTAGGCTAGCGGGCGTCGCGCCGGAGTGCTTGAGGCGGCTTGCCGAAGCCCCGCATGAACGCCTCGCGAAGATGGCGTCGGTCGCGAAAACCCGTTTCGCGAGCCACCACCTCCAGCGGATGGCGGCTGCGCTCGATCATCAAACGCGCTGCCTCCACGCGCAGACGCTCTACCGCCTTAGCTGGCGACTGGCCGGTCTCGGCCGTGAACACACGGCTGAACTGGCGTGGGCTGAGGTTCGCGGCCGCAGCGAGTTCTTCCACGCTCAGCGACTGCGCCAGGTGGCCGCGGGCATGCTCCAGCGCCCGCGCGATGCGGTCCGAGCGCGGCGCGAGATTCAGGATCTCCGAATGCTGCGACTGGCCGCCCGAACGGCGCTGATGCATGACCAGCCGGTGCGCCACCGATCGCGCCACGTCGTCGCCCAGGTCCTTCTCGACGAGACCGAGCGCCAGATCCAGTTCGGCCGTCATGCCGGCCGAGGTCCAGATCGGGTCATCGGCGATGAAGATGCGGTCCGGCTCGACCTGGACATCGGGATACCGCTGTTGCAGTGCATCCGCATAGGCCCAGTGCGTCGTGGCGCGTCGCCCAGCCAGCAGGCCGGCCTGGGCCAGTACGAAGGCTCCGGTGCACAGCCCCACGGTCCGACGTGCCCGAGCGCTGCACTTTCGCAACGCATGCAGCAATTCGGATGGAGAGGGTGTGGCCAACGGGTCAATCACGCCCACCACCATCCAGGTGTCGGCCGTGCAGCGTGCGGTGAAGGAACGCGTCTGCAGGGCCGTGCCTAGCGATGTCTTCACGCTGCCGCCGGGCATCGAGTGACAAGTCACCTCGTAGAAGGGCTCGGCCGCCACAGAGTTGGCGAACTCGAAGACCGCCTGCGTGGCCAGCGCCATCACTTGGAACCCAGCCGGCAGGACGTAGCTGACTTTGTGCATTTTTTATCTCCGAAGCATATGGCATAAAACATGACTATAAGCGTCATTTACGCCAGACGCCAGACGGTGCAACATGTGCTCCATCGCAACCCCGATACGGAATACCACCATGACACAGACGAACTTAGGCACCGCCCTTATCACCGGAGCCTCCTCCGGCATCGGGGCCCTCTACGCCGACCGCCTGGCGCGACTCGGCTACGACCTGATCCTCGTCGCCCGCAACCGCGAGCGCTTGAACCTGTTGGCTGAGGAAATCACCAGCCGCCACGGCCGCGCGGTGGAGGTCTTCCCCGCCGACCTGAACGACCCGGTCGCGCTGCGCAGCGTGGAGAACAAGCTCAAGCAAGATGCCAGCATCACCCTGCTGGTCAACAACGCCGGCATTGGCACGCACACGCCGCTGCTGGAGAGCGACGTGGACCAGATGGTGCGCATGATCGAACTCAACGTGACGGCGCTGACCCGGTTGAGCTACGCGGCGGTGCCCGGCTTCGTGGCACGCGGCAGAGGTGCGTTGATCAACATCGCCTCGGCTGTGGCCGTCTCTCCGGAAACCCTCAATGGCGTCTATGGCGGCAGCAAGGCCTTCGCGTTGGCCTTCAGTCAATCGCTGCAGCACGAGCTCGCCGGCAAAGGCGTGCGGGTGCAAGCCGTGCTGCCGGGTGCGACGGCAACCGAATTCTGGGCACGCGGCGGCCTTCCGGTGGAGCACCTGCCGGCGCAGATCGTGATGCGTGCCGAAGACCTGGTGGACGCCGCCTTGCTGGGCTTCGAGCGCGGCGAGTCGGTGACGCTTCCGTCGCTGCACGACGTGGCGCTTTGGGATGCCTACGAAGGCGCGCGCAAGGCGATGGCCCCCCACCTCTCGAGCAACGAAGTGGCGTCGCGCTACCAGCCCTTGCGCTGAGTGGCCGCATCGCATTCGAACTGCGCCCCGCTCTTAAATCCGCATGGAGGCGCGTTGAATGCGCCCGAAAGCATGCATCCATTCATGGCCCCCGGCCACGACGTACCACTGAAGAAATCGAGGAGAGCCACCGTGCCGCTGACCAGCAATGATCCACTTTCCGCAATCAGGATTCCCGGGACCAGGGAACACTTTCTTGACCCGCTCGGGTCAAGGGAGAAGGGTCTGGGGCGATTGCGCTATCTCTCGGGCGGTAAGGGGCCAGCGTTGATCTTGCTGCACACGGTGCGGACCCAGGCCGAGCACTTCCGTCACCTGATCCCGCTCGTCAAAGACCGGTACACGGTTTATGCCCTCGATCTCCCTGGAATGGGTTACTCGCAGATCGTGCCGAACGCCTCCTATGAGGAGCCGGCCATGCGCGCGGCGGTCAAGAGCCTCATCACCCGACTCGATTTGCGCGACGTGACGCTGCTTGGCGAATCAATGGGCGCGACGCTCGCTCTCACCACCGCGGCCGATCTGCCCGAGAGAGTGCGGCGTGTCGTGGCGATCAATACCTATGACTACGCGGGCGGCATCAAGCGGTCCAGCCTGCTGGCCCGGTTCGTCGTGACCGGCGCGCTGGCGCCGTTGGTCGGCCCGACCATCGCAGGCGTCCAACCAAAGCCGATCGTAGGCGCCGTGCTCCGCGGGGGCCTTGGCAACACAGCCGCCCTGCGCGATGACTACCTCGATGAACTGCTGAAGGTCGGACGCCGGCCCGGCTATCCGGTCGTTGTCCGCGCGGTGTACGGCAACCTGCCCAGCCTCATCGCGGCCCGCGCCCGCTACCCCAAGGTCAAGGCGCCCGTTCATCTCATCTACGGAGAGACGGATTGGTCCAGACCCTCAGACCGGCAAGCCAACAAGCAACTGCTGCCCGCGGCCGAGTTTTTAGAGGTGCCTGGCGCCGGCCACTTCATCGCCCTTGAGCGGCCCGACGTGGCTGCCAAGGTGTTGAACGACGCGTTGCGACTCGCGAGCGTTCCGAAAGCCGCTGCCTGATGCCGCTCGACGCAAATCTCTTAATCTTCGATCAACCCGCAACAACCTGAGGTGCACTCATGCCCACCCCTGACATCGTTTTCTGCGCGCGCCCAGTTGAACACTCTCGAACAACCGCTATTGCAAAGGAGCAATACAATGACATTCAAAGCACTACTGAGCACCAAGTCTGGTGAGGCGATTTCGACCGCCCTGGTCGATTTCTCCGAGGCTGATCTGATGCCCGGCGACGTCACCGTCGCGATCGACTACTCGACGGTGAACTACAAGGACGCGGCGGCGATCAGCGGCCGCGCGCCGGTCATCCGCCAGTTCCCACTGATTCCAGGCATCGATTTCGCCGGCGTGGTGGAAACGTCCTCACACCCGGCGTTCGCGCCGGGGGACCGCGTGGTTGCCAACGGCTGGGGCCTGAGCCAGACGCATCACGGCGGCTTCGCGCAGAAGGCCCGCGTCAGTGGCGACTGGTTGATCAAGCTGCCAGACGTGTTCTCGACGCGAGACGCAATGGCCATCGGCACGGCGGGCTACACGGCAATGCTTGCCGTGCTGGCGCTGGAGCACGCTGGCCTGACACCGGACAAGGGTGAGGTGCTGGTGACCGGCGCCGGCGGTGGGTCCGGGTCCGTCGCCATCGCGCTGCTGTCCAAGCTCGGCTACCGCGTCGTCGCCTCGACCGGCCGAGCGGAGGAGACGGCCTATCTGCGTGACCTGGGCGCCGTGGAGGTGATTGATCGCCGCACGCTGTCCGAACCGGGCGCGCCGATCGGCAACGAGCGGTGGGCTGGAGCCGTCGACTCGGTGGGTAGCCACACACTGGCCAATGTGCTGGCCCAGACCCGCTACCGCGGCGCCGTGGCCGCGTTTGGCCTGGCACAGGGTATGGACCTTCCCGGCTCGGTCCTGCCCTTCATCTTGCGCAATGTCACGCTGGCCGGCATCGATTCGGTCAACGCACCGCAGGACGTGCGCCTGGCAGCGTGGTCCCGCCTGGCGAAGGACCTCGATCTGGGCAAGCTTGCGCGTGCGACTCAGGTGGTCGGTCTCGCGGATGTGCCCGGCCTCGCGGAGCCCGTGCTGCGAGGGCAGGTGCGTGGGCGCACGGTTGTGGACGTGAGCGCCTGAGCTGCGACAAGGCATCGATAATTTCGAATCCTGGGTCGCGCGACTGCCGCCTGGTCCTGCCATTTCAAAAGAAAGAGATCCCCATGAAAGCCTTCATCATCGACCGCTACGGCAAGAAGGAAGTCGGTCGCCTCGCCGACATGCCTGAACCGGGCATGCATGACGACGACGTGCTGATCCAGATTCACGCCGCCAGCGTGAACGCGCTGGACGTCAAAATCAGGACCGGCGAGTTCAAGAGCGTCATTCCCTACCGCATGCCGCTCATCCTCGGCAACGACGTGGCCGGCACCGTCGTACGGGTCGGCCGTCTCGTTCGGGACTTCAATGTGGGTGACGAGGTCTATGCCCGTCCCGACGACGACCGGATTGGTACGTTCGCAGAGCTGATCGCGGTCAAGGCCACGTCGGTGGCTCGCAAGCCCGCCAACATCGGCATGGGCGAAGCGGCTTCGCTGCCGCTGGTGGCGCTGACGGCCTGGCAGGTCTTGGTCGAGACGGCCAAGCTGAAGAAGGGGCAGAAGGTGTTCATTCAGGCGGGCTCCGGTGGCGTCGGCACCATCGCGATCCAGTTGGCCAAGCACCTTGGGGCCTGGGTCGCCACGAACACGAGCACGGCAAACGTCGATTGGGTCAAGGCCTTGGGCGCAGATGTGGTCATCGACTACAAGAAGCAGGACTTCGCCACCGAACTGCGTGATTACGACGTGGTGCTGAACAGCCTCGGCAGCGATGAACTGCACAAGTCGCTGCAGGTGCTAAAGCCCGGCGGGCACCTCATCTCGATCTCCGGGCCGCCCACGCCCGCCTTCGCTGCCCAGCGGGGATTCCCCTGGCCGGTGAAGCAGGTGCTGCGCCTGCTGAGCTTCGGCATTCGAAGGAAGGCCAAGGCCCGCGGCGTCAACTATACGTTCGTCCTCATGCGCGCCGAAGGCAAGCAGCTGAGCCAGATCACGGCGCTGGTGGAGAAGGGGGCGATCCGTCCCGTCGTCGACCGGTCGTTCACGATGGACCAGACCGCAGAGGCTCTGGCCTATGTCGAGCAGGGGCGTGCCAAAGGCAAGGTCGTGGTGCAGGTCCGCTGAGAGCGGCCCTGAGCTGCCCTCGAACGGATGCGGGCACATCAAGTTCGCTGCGCACAGCGAGCGGTTCAGTGGCGAGCAGAAGAGCGGCAGCCACCGTCGACCACAAGAACCGCATTCAGAGCCTCGACTGACGGGCCCGACCGGGCCCGACTACACTATCCTCACGGAAAAAGGGCCTTTGAACGAACTATCCCCCATTGGGTGCATGCTAACGATAATTTCCGTTCAATCACAATCCAACGTTCACAACGACAATTCCACTTTTGGAAAAAGGAAAATACCATGTATCTAGCCCTTAAAAATATACATCTGACTTTTGTGGTCCTATCACTGCTGGCATTTTTCATACGTGGCATCTGGCTGTTTATGAACTCCAGTATGCTCAGTAAAAAATGGGTAAAAATATTACCGCATGTTATTAGCACGATTTTATTGGTGAGCGGGATAGTGCTGGCGGTTCACTTAAGCATGTCACCCGGTAGCCAGCCTTGGCTGATGGCCAAAATTATCGGCTTGATCGCTTATATTGGTCTGGGCGTCGCAGCATTCAAAGTACCGAATCCCAATGCCCGTAAACTTCTCTGGATCAGTGCATTAATCGTATTTGCTTACATCGTTAGCGCTGCTATTAGCAAAAATCCACTGGGTTTTTTAATCTAATTGCTGCAATCCATTTTCTTGTTACCCCGGTTTGGGAGAGTTCATAAAGATCCTGCAAATCAAATATCTGAACAATATCCTTGAGCAACATCACCGATTTATCAAACGCATCACAGGGCGAATGCTTGGCTTCGAGGCGTTCCATTCCGCTTCAGCAACGCTCGAGGGTATCGAGACCGCGCACATGATCCGCAAGGGACAATTTGGCACCAACGGCTTGAATGCATTTCAGCAGTTCGCCCAGATCGCAGCAGAATTATGTCCAGCGAAAGCCTCCTCTCAACCAATCTGAAAATTTGCGACAGAACCCTTGAAAGCCCACCTGCTCGGTGGCGTCCAGCACACCCTGAACAGTGGGACCATCTGACTGTTTGATCCTACGGTTTGATGGTGCAATCCTTCTTCAGGGATGGAAGGACGCATTATGGGCCAGGTTCGTCACGGCAGCCCGTTCTGCTTGCGCAGGCTCTTGTCGAAGGCCGATGCAGGAACGAAGCGCCGCAGCAGGCTGACCTGGCGCGCGAGTTTTCCCGCAGGGTAACGCCGGTCGGGCTGCGCCGCACGGGCCGCCTTGACCACGGTTTGTGCGACAATTTCCGGGGGATCACCCCGTTCCACGCTTTTTTGCAGGAATGTCTCGGTCTGGCGGCGCACAGTATCGTAGTAGGCGAGCGGCTGATCGGGTTTCGACATGTTCCGCTCGAAAGCGGTATTGGTGTAGCCCGGTTCGACCAGCGTGACCCGGATGCCCTGCGTGCGCAGTTCATGGTCGAGGGACTCGGAATAGCCTTCGAGGGCGTGTTTGCTCGATGCATAGAGCGCATTATAGGGCGCGGGGATCAGGCCGAGGATCGAGCTGATGTTGATGATCCGGCCCGCGCCCTGCCGCCGCATCACCGGCAGCACGGCATTGGTCATACGCATGACGCCGAAGACGTTGACGTCGAAAAGCGCCAGGGCCTGCGCGGGCGAGGATTCCTCGGCGCCGCCAACGACCCCGACGCCCGCGTTGTTGACCAGCAGGTCGATACGCCCCGCGGCGGCGAGAACCTCCTCGACCAGCCGGGCGACTGACGCGTCATCGGTCACATCGCAGGTCAGAAGATTAATACCGCCAGAGGTTCCGGCGTCACCACGGGTGGTGCCGAAGACGCGGTAGCCGACTTTTTGCAGCGCCCTGGCACTGGCCTGTCCGATGCCACCAGCGGTCCCGGTTACCAGAGCGACGCCGTTAAAATTCCGATTCATGGTTCATCTCTTTCTTGAGCAGGCAGGGAAGGCGGGCGTCAGGCCCGGGAACCGTCGGTCCAGCGCCGGAACAGGACGCTGGCGTTGACGCCGCCGAAGCCGAAGCCATTGGCGATGGCGTAATCCATCGCCATGGGACGGGCCTGCAAGGCGACGAAGTCGATCCCCGCGCCTGTGGGTTCCGGGGCGGTCAGGTTCAGTGTCGGTGGCGCCACCTGATCGCGCAGCGCCAGAATAGCGAAGATGGCCCCCAGCCCGCCGGCGGCGCCGAGCAGATGCCCGGTCGCCGATTTCGTGGCGCTGACCGCGAGAGCGGAATTGCTGCCGAAGATCGCCTTGATGGCGGCGATTTCCCCGCGATCCCCGACCGGCGTGGAGGTAGCATGAGCGTTAAGGTGCTGGATCTCCTGCGGCTGGATCCCGGCCTGCGCTATCGCGATTTCCATGGCGCGGCGGGCACCGCCGCCGTCCTCAGGCCCCGAGGTGACGTGATGCGCATCTGCCGTGGTGCCATAGCCGACCAGCTCGGCCAGCGGTTTCGCCCCACGGGCCAGCGCATGCTCCAGCGACTCGATGACCAGCAGGCCTGCGCCTTCACCCATGACGAAGCCGTCTCGTGCCTGATCGAAGGGGCGCGAGGCCTGCGACGGGATCTCGTTGAACCCGGTGGACAGCGAGCGGGTGGCGGCGAAGCCGCCGAGGCTGACGTTGTTCATACAAGCTTCGCTGCCGCCGCAAAGGGCGATGTCGGCCTCGCCAGCGCGGATCAGCCGTGCTGCGTCGCCGATGGCCTGAATGCCGGCGGCGCAGGCGGTCACCGGGGCGCCGAGCGGGCCTTTGAAACCATGTCGGATCGATATCTGGCCGGCGGCGAGGTTAACCAGAAAGGAGGGCACGGTGAAGGGAGAAAGGCGACGGGCGCCGCGGGCGTCGACCGTGCGCACCGCATCGGAAATGGCGGGAAAGCCGCCTACTCCCGAGGCGATGATTGTAGCTGTGCGCAGGCGGTCGACCTCCTGACCCGGTTGCCAGTGCGCCTGCGCCAGCGCTTCGTCGGCGGCCCCCAGCGCGAAGAGGATGAAGCGGTCGACTTTGCGCTGGTCCTTGGGTGCCAGGACCTTGTCCGCATCAAACCCGGCCTCAGGATCTTGTGCCAGTGAGGGGACGACACCGCCCACCTTCGCTGGAAGGTCGCCTACCATTTCGTCAGGGAGCCCGCAGACGCCTGAATGTCCCCCTAGCAACCGCGACCATGTAGCCTCTACCCCTGCGGCGAGGGGCGTGACGGCCCCCAGACCTGTGACAACGATTCGTTTCATCTAGTGTCCTGTCGATTTTGGCGCCGAAAGCGCATTGCTCAGCACTACCGGCAGAAACACCAGCAACGCGATAGCGGAGCCGGTGGTCAGCAGGAAGGCGAGGGAAACATGCGGCGGCATTGGCAGTATGCTCGCCAGTGAGGCGCCGAGGGCGGCGCAGCCCATCTGCAGGAAGCCCAGCAGCGCCGAGGCGAGGCCAGCCTGCTGGCCGAATGGCTGCAGCGCAAGCGCAGTACCAAGCGGGTTGATCAGTCCCATACCGAACAGATAGAGTCCTATGGCGGCGGTGAAACTCGATATGGATGGGGCGGCAGCCACAGCGAACATCGACAAACCACCGGCGAGAGCGAGGGCGATGCCGAACAGGCCGACCGCCCGCAGGCCCTGACGCCGCGCCAGTCGCGGGGCGAGAAAGCCGGCGGTAAAGACGATTCCCACCGTGGCGGCGAAATACAGACCGAGTTCCAGCCCGCTGAGACCCAGTTCGCTCATCATTAGCGCCGGAGCCGCGGCAAAGAAGGTGAAAAGACCGCCGATTACCAGACTCACAGACAATGCCGGGAGGATGAAGCGCGGATCGGCGGCCAGCCGACCATAGGCGGCGGCAACGGCTACCGCGCTCAACGTCACCCGGCGGTCAGTCGGGTGGGTTTCGCCGATGCGGCGAGCGTAGTGCAGTGCCAGCACCGCACCAATACCGGCGACGACCAGAAAGGTGATCCGCCAACCGAACAGCCCCTCCAGCGCGCTGCCCAGCAGCGGCGAGAAACCTGGCGCCGCCGCCATGGCGATCATGGTCAGCGCCAGAGCCCGCGCCAGCGCCTCACCCTCGAACAAATCGCGGGCGATGGCGCGCGACAGGACCGAGGCTGCACAGGCCCCCAGCGCCTGAATGACACGACCGAGGATGAGAAACGACAGAGTTCCGGCCATCGCGCAGACCACACTGCCGATGACAAAGACCGCCAGCCCGCTCAGCACCAGCCACTGGCGACCGAAGCGGTCGGAAAGCGGCCCGACGATTAGCTGGCCAATGGCGAAGGCTATGAAAAAGCTGCTCAGGGTCAGGCCGAGTTCCTGCGATGTGACGCCGAGCCCGGCACCAATCTGCGGGAAGGCGGGCAGGATGATGTTGGTGGCCAGCGCGCCAAGGGCGGCCAGCCCGGCCAGCAGGAACAGGATGCCGCCGGTCAGGCGGCGCTCGACGGGGGCCCCGGCGTGTACGGACATCATGGCCTCCTCTGCGGGATGAGACAGGTCGAGGTGCCGTGCGCGTAGAGCCTGCCCTGCGCGTCTTCGACCCGTCCCTCCAGCGTGATGACGCTACGGCCACGCGACACCACCTGGCCGGTGACGCGCATGACGCCGGAATTTGCGAAAACGGGACGTACGAATTTGGCGGAGGTTTCGTGCGACGGACAGATCTCGCCGGGCGCGAGCGTCGTCTGTGCGGCCAGCGCCATGGCGGTGTCGAGCAGCGTCATGATCCAGCCGCCATGCATGGTATTCATCAGGTTGGCAAAGCGCGGCTCGGGATTGGCCAACAGCGCAACCTTGCCCTCTTGCGGCGCGAGCACGGTGATCGGCATCGTATCGGCCATCGGCGGGCGCTGCGCACTGCCATCCGCAAGCCGTGCAACTAGTTCCAACCCGGTGCAGTCCGCCAGATCGGTGATCGGAACGCTGGCGCTGGGCGCCCCTGCCCCGCGATCCGTCGTCAAGAGTGCGGTCCTTGCTGGGTATCGCCCGGCTGGGCGTCACGGATCCCGGCGGCAGCCTGCACGTTCCCGGCAGCGGCCTGCAGGATTCGTCCGGCGAGTTGTTCGTCGTTCACTGCCCGCGCGAGGAGAAGTGCGCCAACCATGGTCGAGAGCGTGGCCATGGCCTTGTCACTTGTTTCCGCGGCAGCGGCGGCCTCATCGACCGCTACATCGCCGGCTTCGGAGAACCAGCCGGTGAGCAGGTGGAGGTACTCTTTGATACCCGTCTCGAACGAAGCCCTGATGTTGGCATTCTGTCTGACGGCGTCGGACCCGAGCGCGGCGATCGGGCAGCCCTCCATCCGTTTTTCGCGGTGTGCCGGGTTGAGATAGAAAGCGATCACCGCGCCGAGCGGGTCTTGCGGGTTCTTCGCAGCGGCGGCTTCCCACCGCCGCTGCGTACTTTGCATCGCCCGTGCCGATGCCTGGGCAGCGAGATCATCTTTCGACGCGAACTGCTTGTAGAAAGCACCCTGCGTCAGCCCGGCACCATGCATCAGATCCTTGAGGCCGATGCCGTCAAAGCCGTGCTCCCGAAACAGTTGGCTGGCGACATCGATCACTTTTTGCTTGTTCTGCTCGGCCTGAAGGCGACTCACGCGCATCGGCGACCCTCCATTTAGATTACGAGAGAACTCTAACAGAGTGTTGACAGTGGGTGCAAGGCACTTCTTGAGGGAAAAGTCGCGCAGCCGTCTGAAACCCAATGCACGGCCGCAAGCGGCATTGCCAATGGCATTTAGATTATATATGCAATCTATAATTAACGGAACCCACAGCGGTCCTGTCCCATCTCGCAAGGAGCGTGCAATGCGCCGCCAGGAAATCGTCCTCATCGAACCGGTCCGAACAGCGATCGGGGCCTTCAATGGCTGCCTGAAAACCGTCCCTGCCACACAACTCGGCGCTACCGTCCTGCGCGAAACCGTGTCGCGGGCGGGGCTTGAGCCGGGCGAGATCGGCTCGGTCACGATGGGGAACGTCATTCAGGCGGGCAACCGGATGAACCCGGCGCGGCAGGCAGCGATACATGCCGGGCTTCCGGTGTCGGTTCCGGCAATGACTGTCAACCGGGTCTGCGGTTCGGGCGCGCAGGCGATTGTCACTGCCGCGCAGGAGATCCTTGCCGGTGCGGTGCCTGTCGCGCTGGCAGGCGGGATGGAGAACATGGACCGCGCGCCCTATCTGCTGGACAACGGTCGCTGGGGCTATCGCATGGGTCCCGCCGAGATCATGGACAGCATGCTGACCGACGGTTTGAACGACGCCTTTTCTGGCCTGTATTCCGGATGGCACATCGAGGACCTGGTGATGTCGGTGGGCCTGACCCGAACGCAGCAGGATGCCTTTGCCCTGCGTTCGCAACTGGCGTTTTCGGCGGCGCAGGCCGCAGGCCGATTCGACGGTGAGATCGTTGGCGTCGAGATCAACACCAGCCGCGGGAAAGGAGTCTTCGCACGGGACGAGGCACCTTGTCCGGGCACGACGCTGGATGCGCTCGCCCGGCTGACACCAGCCCTCAGCCCGGACGGCACGCTCACCTCCGGGAATGCCCCGGGTGTGAACGCCGGCGCCGCTGCGATGGTGGTTTCCGACCGCGCCTGGGCCGAGAAGCACGGGCTGAAACCCGCCGCACGACTAGCCGGGTACGGCGTGGCGGCGGCCGAGCCGGAAATGTTCGGAATGAGCCCGGTCCCGGCGGTTGAAAAAGCGCTGACGCATGCCGGGTGGACGCTTGGTCAGCTTGAGCGAATCGAGATCAACGAGGCCTTCGCCGCCGTGCCGTTGGCTGTCATGCAGGCGCTTGGTCTGCCGGAAGATATCGTCAACCCTGAGGGCGGCGCCATCGCGCATGGTCATGCCATTGGCGCGACCGGGGCTGTGCTGGTGACCCGTCTCGTCCACGCGATGCAGCGCGAGGGGCTTGCGCGCGGCATGGTCACGCTCTGCATCGGCGGCGGGCAGGGGATCGCCCTGGCCATTGAGCGTGTCGCGTAAACCGGAGGGGTCTGCCTGTCCCTGAGTCAACGCCGCAGTGCCCCGGATTCAGATACACATGGTGCAAAACAGTCGAAACCGGACTTCAATTGCTACCCATTGGTCGCACCCTTACCAGAAGAGTTCCCACGGACCGTTGGACTGGTTCGTCATGCTGGTTCATCGTGATGTTGCGTATTTTGATCATTCCCTGACCGGGGCGGGACTTTGAGGGGCGGAGGACAAGAACCTCTGATTCCACACGCAATTCATCGCCAGTGCGCACGGGGCGAGGCCACGTCAGTTCCTCAAACCCGGCGCCAACGATACCGCCAACGGGAACGAAGCTACTCTCTACTAGAAGTCGCATCGTGAGGGCTGCGGTATGCCAGCCGCTTGCAGCCAGCCCGCCACAAAACGTGGCCTTTCAAGGGTTCTGTCGCAAATTTTCAGATTGGTTGAGAGGAGGCTTTCGCTGGACATAATTATGCTGCGATCTGGGCGAACTGCTGAAATGCATTCAAGCCGTTGGTGCCAAATTGTTCCTTGCGGATCATGTGCGCGGTCTCGATACCCTCGAGCGTTGCTGAAACGGAATGGAACGCCTTGAAGCCAAGCATTCGCCCTGTGATGCGTTTGGTAAATCGGTGATCTTGCTCAAGGATATTGTTCAGATACTTGATTTGCAGGATCTTTATGAACTCTCCCAAACCGCTGAATTTGAGGATCACATTCACAGCCTCCAGCCCCGCCAGATTGGCCCCGCTTTTGTCGATAACGATGCGATCGGGGACACCGTTGTTGCCGATTGCGCGCCGGAAGAAGCGCCGTGCTGCAGGTTTGTCACGACGCTCAGACAGCATGAACCGAAGGTCCGCGAAGCGAAATCAAGGGTTTGGCCGTTCCGGTCCACCGCGCGGTAGTGAGACATCCACTTGCCCTTAACCTTGATGTAGGTCTCGTCCATGCGCCATGACAAAGCTGTCAGCCGCTTTTTCGTCCGCGCTTGAGCGGCGATCAGAGGTGAGTATTTGATCACCCAACGGTTCAAGGTGGCATGGTCAACATCGATCCCACGCTCCTGCATAATCTCTTCGAGATCACGATAAGAAACCGGGTAGCGCAGATAGAAAAACACCGCGAACACGATCACGGATTTCGGATAGTGCGTGCCATTGAAATCAACCATTTTACTATCCAACCATTGCTGCGAGCTGATCTCCTAACGCGATGCGACCGGGGCACCAACAGCGCCCCCAGAATCTTTGCGACAGAACCCAAAAAACATCGCAACAGCCTGTTGACCTTCCCATTGGAGGAAGCACTACCGTCGTCTGCGAGTGGAAAATTCTGGACGGAGATGGGCAATGAATGCTCGAACAAAGCACCCCTCGCAAGCACATCGGGTCATAAGCTTACAGATCGAGGGCATAACATGCGCATCGTGTGTGGGTCGCGTTGAAAAGGCGCTCAAGGCCGTGCCCGGCGTTGAAAACGCCAATGTCAATCTTGCCACCGAACGCGCCGATGTCGTTGTGACCGAGCAGATCGAATACGAAGCCTTGGTGCGCGGGGTTGAACAGGCTGGCTATTCGGTATCCTCAGCACCAATCAAACTGGCCATCGAAGGCATGATATGCGCTTCCTGCGTCGGCAGGTTAGAACGCGCCTTACAGGGTGTGCCGGGGGTTGTTTCGGCCACCGTCAACCTGGCGACCGAGCAAGCGACCATCCAGGGCAACGCGGATGAAGCACTTCTGGTCAAGGCGGTTGAACAGAGTGGATACACCGCGCACCCCACGGACCGGCGCGGTAGCGACCGCGTCGCGCCAATAACGGTCATCGGGGACTGGTTCACGTCTGGCCCCTTTGAAAGCCAGAAACCACAAATAGAAGCCATGCTTGGGCAGGTCGGTCGCAATGAGACCATTGCGGGTGCGCCAAAGCAACGTCCGGTGGTGCATCGTCCCCAAGTCGGACAGGTCATCGATCTGGAACCCGGTCAGACGATCCTCTCGGCGGTGCTGGAAAAGGGTATTCCCTATCCGCACTATTGTCGCTCCGGGCAGTGTGGCAAGTGCAAGTCGCGCCTGCTCGAGGGGGAAGTCTCGCTTCTCGGTCACACTGAATTTTCTCTTTCAGAAGAAGAGAAGGCGAATGGACAGGTTCTGGCCTGCTGTGCGGTACCTACTAAAGGATCGGTGAGTGTAGAGTGGCTCGGCCCGCATCACGAAAAGCCCGACCATCCCGAGCGCAGATTGCAATGCCGTTTCTCAGCCATCGACGCGGCGACCCACGATATTCGCCGCGCTCGGCTCGCCCTCGATGGCCAGCCATTCAGCTTTTCTGCGAGCCAGCATGCCCGGTTGTCGTTGGAGGGACTTCCTGCACGCGATTACTCGATGGCCAATCGCCCTGACCGGAGCGAACTCGAATTCCATATTCGCCGTGTCCCCGATGGCGAGACATCCAGTTTCATTCATTCACATTTGAAACCGGGGGAGTGTGTCACACTCGAAGGTCCGTTCGGGTTCTCGCATTTGCGTCAGGAACACTCCGGGCCGATCGTTGCGGTTGCCGGAGGTTCGGGACTCGCGCCCATCCACTCGATCGTGGCCACAGCCCTGCATCTTGGTATGGACCAACCGATCCATGTCTATTTCGGGGTGCACACTGAGCGGGATCTCTACATGCTGGATCATTTCCAGTCCCTGGTCGACACGCATCGGAACCTGATATTTACACCCGTATTGTCGGATCAGCCATCAGCGCGCTATCGGACGGGCATGGTCAGCGGCGCGATCGCCGAGGATCTGGAAAACCTCGATGGATGGAAAGCGTACGTCGTAGGCCCGCCACCAATGGTCAAAGCCACCACGCTGGTGCTGGCTGCGGCAGGGCTGCAATCGCGGAATCTGCACGCCGATGTGTTCTTCACACCAGAGGAGCACTGAGACCCGTGACCGAAACTTTGCCGGACGTGGACGTTCTGGTGGTAGGCGGGGCCCAAGCGGGGCTCGCAGCCGGCTACTATCTTGCCAAAACGGAGCATTCATTTCTGATCGTCGATCGCCATAACCGCGTCGGTGACAGTTGGCGCTCTCGCTACGACTCGCTGACCCTCTTCACCCCGCGGGCCCTTAGCGCGCTGCCTGGCCTTCTCCTCGATGGGGACCCCGAAGGGTATCCGGCACGCGATGAATTTGCCGGCTACCTCGAAACCTATGCCAGCCATTTTGGCTTGCCAGTGCTTTCCGGAAACGGCGTGACCCGGCTCGAACGTCGGACCGACGAGCGGTTCGTCGCGCAACTCGATGATGGCAGGCACATAGCGTCCAAAGCGGTGATCGTCGCGACAGGAGCGTTTCAGAAAATCATTATCCCAAGCGTCGGTGCAGACTTCGGACCGGCAGTCCGTCAACTGACGCCGGAGAGTTATCGCAACGCTACCGACGCCCCGACTGGCACCGTTCTCGTCGTGGGGGACGGAGCAAGCGGACGCGACATTGCGGCAGAATTATCCCGTTCCCACGACGTCGTTCTGGCTGTTGGGCGCAGCCGCCGACTGTTTCCGGAGCATATTCTGGGCAAGAGCACATGGTGGTGGCTACGAAAGCTGGGCATGTTGCGGGTAAGGCCGGACACAACGATGGGACGCCTGATGCGGCGAACCGACCCGTTCCCTGATAGGGGCCGCAGTCTGGCCAGACTGCGGCAGATGGGCGTAACCGTTTCAGCAAGGTTAGTTTCCGCTCATGGCCGCCTCGCATTCTTTGCAGATGAATCGAGAGGGACGATCGACTCTGTCATCTGGTGTACCGGCTACCGGGACGACAGCACATGGCTTCAGATTCCGGGCAGCACCCATTCCGACGGAACGTTTTTGCAGAAGGCTGGGCTATCTCCAATAGAGGGTCTTTTCTACCTCGGCCGGCCATGGCAGCGCAATCGCGCTTCAGCCCTTGTCATGGGTGTAGGTGAAGATGCAAGCGCATTGGTGCCGTTGTGCGTGAAATACTGCTCCGACCGGCACTTGAGCATGGTGTGACATTACCGAAAGCTGAAGGCGACACAGGCTCGGCTGCCGGTGCAACATTGGTCATGGGTTTGGACCAAACCTATTCGTAAAGCTTCTCGCGAGAAATCGTCTTCACCCTTTAAACCTCGGCGGATTCAAGTGGTCGTCGCAACACTCTCATGTTGGAGGTTGCGATGACTTTTCGAAAGCGGCGGTCACACCGATCTGGTCGGGCGCCCTTGCTATCACCAGGACGGCCGCCAGAGGCGAAGCGATCTGAACTTCAGCGGTTTTGGTTGGGGATCGCTCGTGGAATGGCGAGCGAGAGTGCTGCATTGGAAGCGGGCATATCGCAGCCTGTCGGAGCGAGATTATTCCGAAAGGCCGGCGGCATGCCACCATCGATGTACATATCCTCGGCCAAGTCGCCATCCGGGCGGTATCCCTCTTTTGCGGAACGGGAAGAGATCGCCCTTCTTCGCGTGCAGGGCCTTTCGATGCGCAACATTGGTCGCCGCCTACATCGATCCGCCTCAACGATCTCCCGCGAGTTGCGCCGCAACGCCGCCACGCGCAGCGGCGGGCTGGAGTATCGTGCCTCGACTGCTCAATGGCATGCCGAGTGATCGGGCCAACGCCCAAAGATCGCCAAGCGTGCGCTGAACCCAGCTCTGCGTCTCTATGTCGAAGAAAGGCTCGCCGGAACGGTCGTGGCACCTGACGGGATCGTCGTCGCTGGTCCTACGGTCCCTTGGATTGGGCGCCGACACGGGCAGCGCAAGGACAGAACCAGAGCGGCAAGGACAAGACCACCGTCATCTACAATGCCAACATCACCATGCAGGATATCCCGCTGGAGGCCTATGACAACGTCGTCAACGGCAAGCCCGCGCTGGAATGGGTAATGGAACGCCAGGTGGTCAAGACCGACAAGGCCAGCGGGATCGAAAACGACGCCAACCGCTATGCCATCGAGACTATGAACAACCCGGCCTACCCCCTGGAACTGTTCCAGCGCGTCATCACTATCAGCCTGCAAACTATGAAAATCGTGCGCGGTCTGCCGAAGCTGGAGGTGATGTGATCCGCGCCGCGATCCTGTTGGGAGTGCTGTCCATGGCCAACCCGGCCATGGGCCAGAGCTTTTCATGCAATATGGGAACGCGACCCACATGCCTCGGCTTTGGCGAAACCGCTTGTTCCAGCTCCGGCAAATGCGTCAACCAAAACGCGGTCTGTTTCGACAGCTTTCAATGCGACTATCGGGGCTTCACCTGCAGGTCCAATGTCGTCGAGTGCCTCGACAGGCACGAGTGCCTTTTGCGTGACCACAACACGCTGGTTGATGAATACAATGGTCTGCTCGACACGCATAGCCGGCTCGTACGAGACCACAATGCGCTGATTTCAGACCACCGCGATCTGCGTGCCAGCCATAGTGACCTCATAGACCAGCACCGCCGAAACCTCGAGTTCACACGACAGTTGCAGCGCGATCTGGATAACGTCGAGGGGTGCCTGATCCTTGCCCGGACACTCAATGATGCACAGGAATGCATACCATGATCCCCGATTACACTTTCCGTTTCATCGCACTGGACGTGGAAACCGCCTGCAGCGATGCGGGCAGTATATGCCAGATCGGCCTTGCCTGCGTCTGGCCTGACAACAGGATCCACACCTTTTCAACGCTTGTAAACCCCGGCACCGCTTTCGATGCCTTCAACATCCGTCTTCACGGGATTGGCCCTGATCACGTCAGGAATGCCCCCTGATTTGATAAAGTGCTTGACCTTCTTTTCCCAGTTTTGTCCCGCCACCATCTGGTGCGACGATGACCGATCTGATGCTTTTCTTATCCACGTCCGCTTCAGCCCGTTGTCACCAAGGGCGATAGTGTCGTAGAGATGTCGAAACGATTCAGGACTGACGATGCGGACACATTTTGCTTTTCTTCTTGCCTTCATGATCGCCACCGGATGTACCGCCGGTTCTGGCGCAGTGGTCAAAGGTGCAGGCCCCGATGATCTTCTGAAGCTTCGTGACGGGCCAGGACTCAACCACAACATCATAGTCGGATTGCCAGACGGAACGAACCTCACCCGGCGGAACTGCGTGACAACAAATGGGATGGTCTGGTGCAGGGTATTCCTTACAGACCAACCCAGTGTTTCGGGTTACGTTTCGGCAGACTATCTGGCCCACAGATGACAATGCTGGCGGCTCCATAGCCGCCGCTCAATTTATCACCATATTTTTGCGGCGAAGCCATTTGGCCTCAGCAACGCGATCAACCGAACAGCCACCGAAATTCATGCGTGACTACCGCAGATACGGCCTGAGAAGATGCTTCCGCCAAGAAACGTACCTTCCAGAGCGCTATAGCCATGATAGCCACCACCGCCGAAACCTGCCGCCTCTCCACATGCATAAAGACCAGAGATCGCCTGCCCTGCCGCATCCAGTGCTCGTCCGTCAAGATCTGTATGTAATCCGCCAAGCGTTTTGCGGGTCAGGACATGAAGCCTGACTGCAATCAGTGGCCCCGCCGCAGGATCGAGGACGCGGTGTGGCCTCGCTGTCCGCATCAGTCTGTCACCCAGATAGGACCGCGCCTGTCGCAAAGCCAGGATCTGCGCGTCCTTGGCAAACAGGTTTCTCAGTTGGGCATCGCGCGCCTTGATCTGCGTCGTCAGGTGATCTAGCGACAAACTCCGCTCGCCCACTCTGTTCATACCTTGAACCAGATCCGTCAGATTGTCCGCGACGACGAAATCCTCGCTATGGGTTTTGAACGCCTCGACCGGGGGCGGCGCGCCTTTGGACATGCGGCTTTTTATCAACAGTCGAAGGCTTTTTCCAGTTAGATCCGGGTTCTGCTCGGAGCCGGAAAGGGCAAATTCTTTCTTCACAATTTTCTGGTTTGTGATGAACCACGAATAGGGCTGACCTGTCCGGCACAAATGGCGCAACGTCGCCAAACTGTCGAAACCCGGCAGACAAGGCGCCGGTAATCGGTTGCCATCCGCGTCAAACCACATCGAAGATGGCCCCGGCAGAATGCGGATTCCATGGTCTGGCCAGATCGGGTCCCAGTTTCGGATACCCTCGGTATAGTGCCACATCCGGTCGCCGTTTATGACCTGTGCGCCAGCGGCCTCTGCATGGCCGATCATGAGCCCGTCCACATGCGCAGGCACTCCGATAACCATGCGTTCAGGTAAGGGCCCAAGCGTTTGGGCAGGCCAGTTGCGGCGCACCAATGCCTCGTTTCCGCCAATGCCGCCGCTCGCGACGATCACAGCCTCGGCATGGATTGCAAAGTCTGCAGTCACCTCACGATTGGTTGATCTACCGCGATCAGCATTATCGGGGGCCAGAATCTCACCCTCGACTCCCGCAATGTTGTTCCCGTCCCGGATAAGTCGGGTGACCCGGTGGCGGAATTTCAGTGTGATCCGCCCGTCGATTTCTGCAGCGAGGATTCGGCGAATAAACGGGTCAAGAACCCCCGGCCCAGTTCCCCATGTCACATGAAAACGCGGGACAGAGTTTCCGTGCCCATGTGCCAGACCGCCACCGCGTTCGGCCCAGCCGACCACGGGAAACCAACGCATTCCAAGCCCATGCAACCAAGGCCGCATCTCAGTCGAGGCAAAATTCAAATAAGCCTCGGCCCAACGGCGGGGCCATTCATCCTCTACCCGGTCGAAGCCCGCGGACCCCATCCAGTCGGTCCGGGCCAGATCAAGGCTGTCGCGAATACGACATCTTCGCTGTTCGGGCGTGTCGATCATGAAAAGCCCGCCCAGCGACCAGAAGGCCTGCCCTCCCAGATTGCTACGCGGCTCCTGATCCACCAAAATCACCCGCCGTCCTCGCGCGACAAGCTGGTCCGCAGCGACCAGTCCAGCCAGCCCTGCGCCAATGACCACAACATCCGTGCTGTTGCTCATCACTCTCCTCCAATGAACGGGTCGCGTTCACGGTGTCAGGTGCGCGCAGCACTGTCCATCATTCCCTTGCGGCAGAGCTGGGTTCGCGGGCTCTCGGCTATTACCCGAATGCGCAGTATCATACCGGGCTACCCAAAACGCCCGAAACAGTTGCAGTGGCATTGCCAAGTTATTTGGGACGGCTGATTTGGGTAGATGTTGAGGCATGAAGGTACCACCGTCCGTGCCGCGCCTGAAAGGCTTTCGTTTCCCACGTAGGATTGTCGCCTACGCTGTTTGGGCCTACCACAGGTTTGCCCTCAGCACGGCAGATGTTGAGGATCTCTTGGCGGAGCGGGGTGTCACTGTCAGCCGAGAAGCGATACGTCTTTGGGTCAACCGGTTTGGCGCGCATTTCGCCGCGTGCACCCGCCGGGACCGTCCCCGACCAAATGACAAATGGCATCTGGACGAGGTCGTGATCTCGATCAACGGGGTAAAACAATGGCTCTGGCGGGCTGTCGATGCTGATGGGGACACGCTTGAAATCTTGGTTCGAGAGGCGCCGCAACGCCAAGGCGGCAAGGCGGTTCCTGAACCGGCTGATCGCGCGATTTGGTCA
>NZ_JAQZSM010000034.1 GCF_028745735.1 Roseinatronobacter alkalisoli | reverse complement strand
CGTGACGGAAACACAGGTGCCGCCCATCGCCGCCACCCCAACGGCGATCGCTGTCGGGTTCCGCCAGCCGGGCAACTCTTCGATCATCCCAATACGGCGACCGAGCAGCGACTGAGGCATTTTTCCATTGTGCCAGTTCTCTTGAAGCTGACCCGCTCTGGCCACCAGATTTTCTATGAATTGGGCATCTAATTCTGCAAGAGAGAGTAGGTCAGTCTGTTTCAATTTTCGTTGTCTCCGAAGCACCTTTTGGCAACTGCGCTTAGTCACCTTCGGTGTATTTCGCTGATAGTTCAACTGCCTGGGCTTCGGCAGCGAAGCTGCCTTTCGTGCGATCGCAGCGAATTGGTGCTTTGTCCCGCATTGCTGCCCCTCGCTGCCAGTAGCGCAACCTTGCGCCAGGTTCTGATCACTAGCACCTATGCCCACGCCAGTACCTATCCCAGCGCAACGCCCACCCCCCGCGAACCATAGCGCAATTGATATCGCCATGTCGCGGTGAGACGCACCAGGCAGCCGTTCGGTTGCCGCCAGCAGAACCATCTGAGCGGCAGCGCAGGGCAGGGCCTGTAATAAGAATATGACCGTGTCGGCTTACTCCCGTGGGTGTTCCCAGAAGCGCCACCAGCGCGTCACGCGCAGCAATGCCGCTTGCTGCCGGGCACGGATGGCCCGGAGAGCAACTCCCGTCCAATTCGCGAGCTGCGATACCGGAAAGCCTTAGGCGTGGGCCCTCTTTGCACCAAACGGGACCATCACCATCCCAGACATGCGTCGGAGTGCAAGTGAACGTCTGACCACGCGGAACGATCGGTACATTAGCACTCGACATTGATGGGAGGCAGGAAATCGTAAATACGACCAGGGCGATCTGATAGAAAAGAATTCGCATCTGCGTCCCTCAGTCGTCATGATGATTGCGTAATGGTCGACCGATAACGTCGCGCAGCTCATCGAGCTCAATAAAGTTATCAGCTTGGCGTCGCAACTCATCACTGGCAATCGGTCTTTTACTGCGAATTGTTGAAACTACCGAAACACGCACCCCCTGACGTTGCAAGCTTTCGATCAAAGGACTGTAGTCACCATCGCCAGAAAAGAGAACAGCATGGTCAATATGGGGTGCAAGCTCCATGGCATCGACAGCCAATTCAATATCCATATTGCCTTTCACTTTTCGCCGCCCTTCACTGTCAGAATATTCTTTGGCAGATTTGGTGACCAGATTGTAGCCATTGTAGCTGAGCCAGTCGACCAGAGCACGAATTGGTGAAAATTCTTCGTTCTCGAGCAGTGCCGCGTAGTAAAACGCTCGCAACAGCTTCCCCCGGCGCATAAATTCTTGCCTTAGAAGCTTGTAGTCAATCTCAAATCCTAGCGCTCTCGCGGCCGAGTAGAGATTTGCACCATCAATAAACAGCGCCAGTTTTTCGTCTTTGTAGAACATACAAAATCCATTTTGATCAATTGAATCAGTCGAAAACCAATTCATCCAGCGCCCGTCGTCCAGGTGGATTCGATAAGCTTCCCGTACTTACAACTTGCGGTTGACTGAAGGCAACCTGTGATCTGTTCACCGCGAATATACCGCCTTGCGCGGGCATTTTGGCTGTCCGGACGGGGTGCTGTCAGATCCTCCCGGACGCTGCGCCTTCCGACCAGCCGACCCCGGTGGGAATGCTCAGTCTGGGGCGTCCGACTGGAGTTGCGCTTTTGCCGCGTCTAGCCGGGCGCGGATTACGCGGGCGTGCGTTGCCGTGCATCCCCAGTCCCGCCGCCCTACGCAGACCAGCAGGTCAGTGGATGGCCGGTCAAGGCTGGCAATCACAGGGACAGCCGTGGACTGGGGTGGTGTCTGTGGGTCGCAGGCCGCGAGCATCAAGATAGTGGTCAATCCAAGTAAGGTCTGCTGCATGGTCTCCATCCCCTGCGTCGGCGGCATAGAGTGCTTGCCGCATATTTTCTGTTCCGGCTGCGAGTTCCAGCAGGACGCTGTCGCGTCCCGCCTCATATGCGCGCGTTTGGGCACGGTCGAAGGACCAGAAGGCCCATCCTCCCAGCGCTAGGAGCGTCGCCCCCACCACTGAAAAAAATGGCAGCGATAGTTTGATCATTGCCTCCGGCCCTTCCACTCCGACCAGAACAGCCACGCCGCGACCGCAGCCACCACGATGATCAGCGTCGTTGGTTCCTGCAGCCGGTCAAGGATACCGCCTTCACGGGATGCCTGATCGGCCAGCGCGATGGCCCCGGACCCGATCCCGATGCCACCCGCCACTTGCGCGCGCGGGTTCTCGGCCAGTGTCTCGGGCTCGCGCGGGGGCTGCGCCGCCAGCCCGTTTGCGGAGGGCGGAAACGGGTCACCCCATTGGAAGGCGGCCAGCCGCGTGTCGACATGGATGAACCCCGATCGCGGGTAGGTGCCGATGCCGCGGAACCCGACCGCCTTGGCAGCTTCAATGAACTGCGCCGGATCGTGGTTGTCCTGCCGGATATCAAAGGCGATGCCTTCCATGTGCTTTGACGCCCGCGCGCCGCCGACATTGCGGTTGTGCTCCGGGCTGCGGTAAGCGCTCGTGATGATCAACGGTCGTCCGAGGCGATCACGCAGGGCCTGCAATGCATCCATTGCGACAGGGTCCAGCATGAGGCGGCCTGTCCCCTTGCAGGCCATTTCCTGCGGACTGAAGTTTTTCCAGCGCCAGTTCCGCATGGGGTAGTCTTTCCAGTTCTGGTACAGTTTTGGCATTCCGTTTCCTTTCAGCCATGAAAAAAACCGCCCCGAACGGGCGGCGGAATAATCCTGTGAATATTTGGTCGTGTGACCGGCGCCGATTCCGCTCAGTCCATCCGTTCGGCTTGCCGGATCCTGCGCTCTACGGACCTTTCGACAAGCAAGTCGCGCAAACCGCGCATCTCGGTATGGATCTCCGTCCGCATCGCGTTGTGGTCCGACCGCAGAATCGCGACCATTTCCGCGAACTCTGCCCGTTCCTCCTTCCGCCGTGCCCAGAGCGCTTTGATATTGGCACGTGTCAGTGCCATCTCGACCTCAACCCGCACGAGGATAAAAATCAGCCCCCCAACCAATACTGTGAACAGGGGCCATGCCTCCTGAATTAATCGCCAAACATCCATGCCTGCATCGTTCCTTGTGGGTTAGAAGTCGGGGGCCGGTGACGTGCTTTTATGTGCCATTTCGTCCGGCCGCTCATGCCAGTGTAATTTTGGCTGGAAGGGTGTCGCGCTGTCCCTGGTTACGGCGTGAAGTCTTCAGCCGCCGGTACGCATCCAGCCGGGACGGCATACGCGAAATCTGATGCAGTGGTATGCAGTGTCCCGGCGTCACCGGCGCTGCGCGCTTGCACATAGATACGATAGTAGAACCCCGGCGTCGTGGTATAGGTCGCGGGGTCTTCCTCCGGATCGTCGAACCACGTGCCATTCTTACCGATCCAGAATTCGCCGGTATGCGGGTTGAACGCCATCATCAGGCGGTCCCCGTTTCCGAAGGTGGGCACATCGTCACGCTGGAGGGCGCCACCGGAGCGTATTTCACCGACGCCGCGCCAGCCGATGCTACCTGAGGCTATGGGGTTGCTGGCGCGGGCAGAGGCGCTTTCGCTGTTGGCCCATGTGGCCACACCAAAGTAGCCGTCGAACTGCGCGCTGCCAGCGGTAAGGGAAATCTCCCAGTAGTACCCCACGGCCCCTGTGGGGAAGGGTGTGGTCCCCAGAAGCTTGATAACCGGCGACCAGCGGGTGGCGGTGGAGATTGCCGAAAACGACTTACCATCCCCCGAAATGGTTACGTTAGATGCTGCATAGGGCTCGTACAGGCTAAGGTGCTCGATGGTGGGTTCAAAGGTCTCTTCGGCCAGAAAGAGCTGCACCCAGCCCATACGCTCCAAACCAGACAGCGTGTCCGCGCCGCTCAGGCTGGCCAACCACCCCTCGCTGTACTCCCCCGGCTCTATGTCCCGGTAAGCGCTAACCAGCCGTAACCCTTCGGCGAAAGTGGGTCCGGCGAATACACTCGCGGGCATATCGCTTACGCAGAAACTCTCTGTACCGGACGCTAGGGCCGAGTACCCTCGCGCCATAACGTAGCACAGATGATCGGGCTCGCCGACTACCCGCAGGGGCTCGACGCCCAGGAAGAGGTGGGGGAAAGACTCCACATTGAAAGCATTTCCGGCTACCCTGCAAACGTCAATGGGGACTGGGCCACGGAACAGCTGGACGATGCCTTTAAGCTGCGTATTGCTTTGCTGGAGTTGGACAGTAACCGTCTCCGGCACAGCCTCGGACCCGACCTTGCGCTTAAATGTTTCAAGCTTCTGATCAACTGTGTTTCCGACATGGCGACCGGACTGAATATGCGTCCACCCGGCGGGCACAGCAGAAATGAAATCCCGCTGTATGAGGTGCAACAGCAGCAGATCACCTTCCTGTGCCCCGGCTGGTATCGGTAGGGTTATCTCGTCGGCTTCACCTTCATCCACATAGGAAGCTTCGCCCACCAGGTGTATGCGGTCCTGCGTCCAGTCTTCTGGTTCCATCTCCTCTTTGGGCGCGACGTACAGCAGGCGATCCGGAATGATGGCCCCCTGCGGCTGGTTACGGTTCTCGCCAAAACGTATTGCCCCGCGTGTGGCGCTGTGACGCAACTGCTCCACAAGCTCGCGGTACTCAGCACGGCTGGATATACGCGGCCTGCCTTGCAGCATACACGCTAGAACCGCAGCAGTCAGAGGCGAGGCGAAGGACGTGCCGCTGGTCGTTTGATAAGTATCGTCCCCGACAAAAGAACCAGCCCACACCTGTTGAGCTGGACCGCTGATGTCCACGCGGTTGCCCCGGTTAGACTGCGCGGTTGGACCATTCCAGTAAGGCAGATCCAGCGCGTTAGAACCGCCGACGCAAACAACATCGGGGAAGCACGCCGGGTAGTGCCTCAAGCCCGTAAAGTCCACCACCGGATTGCCCGCATTGCCCGCTGAACTGACAAGTACGATACCGGCGTCCATAACCGCGTCCATCGCCACGTTCAGTGACCCGGAACTGCCTGTTGCGCCCAAGCTGACATTCATGACCGCCGGTCTGCCCAGATGCGAGCGGCTGTTGTAGTCGCTCACAGCGGCACCCAGCATCTCGACCAGGGCGGCCAAAGTACCGGAGTTAGAGCTGTCCAGCGCCTTGAAGCCCCGGACTTCCGAACCCCGGGCGAGGCCGGTCGTCACTCCCGCGGCCACACTGGCCACCCGCGTGCCGTGGCCATGCTCGTCGTACAGCTCACCCATGCCAGTGGCCACCGCCACATTGGTGGCCCTGCCGTCGAATTCCTCATGTGTAGCGCGAATACCTGAGTCCACCACATAGATGTCGACCCCGGTGCCATCTCGTTCGCATTCAAAGAAGGTTTTAACGGGGAAGCTCCTGTGCCCGTTCGGGTTGTTCAGCCACGGGTTGCCGCGACGGATAACACGAGCCAGCTGATGCGCGCCCCCGACGTTGAGTTGGTCAAACTCGATGGGCTGCGCCTCGTGACCATGTGTCGGCGCGTCACCGTCGTCCACAGACTGGATCGAAGGGTGGCGGATGTGATCAAGATCACTGCATTTGCAGGCGTCCACGCGGTATACCCCGCGCAGCCCGGGAAGTTTGACCAGCTTCACGCCTGCAGCCACCATATCGGCTTCGAAAGCCTCAATGTCGGCGCCGCGTTTGAGTGCAATCAGGGTGCAAGGCATCAGGTCAACTCCACCACTTCGACGGAAAAGAAGGACAAGGGCGTAGACAGTAGCTGCGAGGCGCTTATGCCAGACAGGTTGACCCGGCACTGAAAATAGTCGCCCTCGGAAACCTCCAGAACTCCTGTGCCGCAAGAAGCCATGTTGCTGGAGAACCCGGTAGAGCTTTGCCGTTTAACGTCGGTAGCTATCATAACGTCGTCGCTGTCGTGAATGCTCCACGAAATTGAGCCAGCAGAGCCAGCAGTCGACAGCGAGCACCCTGCGGCCAGGCGGACTTTGCTTATGCCAGCCGGGATGGTTAGCCGCGTGGGCTCTGAAACGTTCCAGAAGCTGTGAGTGTCGTACAGGACGTCGTTCCACGGCACGAAATAGGGCAGGGACCCCAGAGTGTGGTTCGCGCTGCGGTTCAGCCGAGCGCCGCGAAAGGGTTCCGAAGCCGGAACAATAGTCTCCGCTGTCTTGACGTACTGCGCAAGCTCAGCCAGCGTCAGCCTGCTGGTCACCCCGTTTTGATGCAGCACCACCAGCTCGGTGCCATTGAGGGTTCCTGCCTCGTTCAGTTCGGGAAGTTCCCGACCGCTTTCAAAAGTGGGCATGTGTCTGCCTCCCTAGGTTTCGCTGTAGCGCAGTGGTTGCAGGCCGTCGCCAGGGTAACCGGTGACGATCAGCGGGTTGTTCGCGGCAGGTCGCAGCTCGTCGAAAGATGACACCAGCAGCGCGGGTTCGGTCGACGGGTTGAAATCGGGTGGTTGCGGCTCTGATGCAGCGCGGTGCTGGCTCATGAAAAAAAGTAGCATCACTCGCCCCCGTCAACGAAGCCCTGACCCACCCAAGTATCGGTTCCGGTTTTCCACATGGTCACCACAGAGTAAGGCTCCATAGCTGCCCAGGAATTGTCGTTCCCGTTGAATGTGACACCGGTTTCCGGCGTGATCACAAATACGCGGTCCGGGTGATCGATCAGGAAGGAAAACACCAACCCGACCGGAACGGCGACGTTGGCATTTGCTGGGATGGTTGCCTGTGTGACACCGCCTCCGCCGCCAAATCCCCACACCTTGCCAGCTCGTTGCGGGTCAAATGGTGGCCCCCCGTGCCAAGGCCCCTCGTCATAGTCGATCTGCCAGGGGGGCATAGCCTCCGCGGGAATAGGGGTCAGAAGGAGGGCGCCGGTGTCGTGGTCATACACCAGCATACTTCCGTCGTTGCCTTCAACCAGCTGGCCAGAACCCAGCAGGGCCTCCAGCATGTCGCCGCCAGTCGGAAGCTGGTCGCTGTCGGCCCCCGTGTCGAACTGGGCTGCGCGCCCTACCATGAATACCGGGACGTCAAAAGTATCCGCGCCTCGGGTCACGGTTAACCAGTACCCCCCCGCCGGAAGCATGAAAGCGATTATGCCGTCCTCCCCTGACACGGGTGCGGGGTCTACAGCCTGGTCAATGGGGTTGCCTTCCGCGTCCTGCAGGGTGGTGACCAACCCACCCCGCGCAGGCACTCCAGCGCCGTTGAAGGTGACTGTGTACACTGCCAGTTCCGCGCCTTGGGCGACGTTGCCATGCGTGTCGCGGGCTATGATCTGCTTGTAAATCGGCATCAGCTTATCCCTGCGTCTACGATTGGGTATGGGTAGTTATAGTTGACGGTGACATTGCCCCCTCGGCTGCGCGAAAAGGTGATGCTGGTCAGCACCTTTGTACCCACCGGCCAACCCACGTTTCCGGGGTCTTGCGTGGTGCGGCTAACCTCGTTCCACACCTCGGAGCCACGATGCTCTTCCAGCTCGTCAATGGCATCGCCCAGCGGGACGTCACGCTTCGTGGTGCCCCCCGGCAAGTCACCCTGCAGTGTCCACCCAGCGAAGCGTATTGTTGGCGGGCACACGGAGTCGTCTGCAGGATCTGGCGTTGATGGGTACAGGACAACGCTGCCCCAGAACCCTGTAGGGTGCCAAGCGGCCATAACTTACACCTCGGGTGGCGTGAACGTGTTGCGAATGTCGATCTGCAACGCCTGCTCCGCCGGGAAGGGGGCGGTGAACTCCGCGCGGGCCAGAACCTCGTTGGCAGGCCCCAACAGTTCTGCCCAGACCACAGGGTCAGTTACATTGATCGCCGCGAAAGTGGTCGTGGCCTCAACCACCACACCGGGGGCCGGGTCTGCGGCCTCGGTAGACAGGTCAAGCGACTGGGTGTGAATGGGATCTTCGTTGGCGTCCAGTATGCGGATCGAGGCGAAGGCGGGTACGCCCAGACCTTCGGTAAGGGCCTCTGCCAAGGCGTCGAAACCCGCCTGCGTGACAAACCCATCGGCGATGGTAGGCATGTGGATATCTCCTGTGGTTGTTAATCAAGTTCCGGGTCGACGGCCAGACCGCCAGCGGCAAGGGCGATATCTGCGCCCGTGTCGTACTCAACAATCAGACCGTCCCCAGCGGGATCTGGAACGTTCAGGGCCGCGTACTGGACTGTCCACATGACCGGCGCGGCGGCTACTGCCTGCGTCACAGACACCGCCTCAACAGAAGCCGTGACAGACCACTCAACATGCGCGGCAATCTGTGATTGCTCTGGCTGCGCGGGCAGCCCCGACGCCTGTACAGCCCATGTCACAGCGGGGGCTGAAGTGCCGAGGCCGAGAGTTGACCCCGCGAATTCTGCCTCCCAATTCACAAAGGCACCGGCCTGACCCAAGGACGGCATGACGCCCTGTGCTTCTACCGTCCACAGAAGGGGCACCTGAGTGGCGCCATGATTGAGAACCACGGTCTGGCCTTCAGCAATTACTGACCACTGAACCGCAGTGTCAGCCTCGCCATGCTGCCTGAACGGATCAACCGCCGTGAAGGTGACGCCCCAAGCTACGCCACCAGCAACAGCATGCGGACGCGGAACCGGGCCGACAATCGCAGCAATCAGGCCCGCACGGCTGGCCGGGTTCAGCGGCCCCCGTTCAAGGTTTTCCAACCGGCGAACCATCTCGCCACGCCCATCGGCAGATCGGCCGAGGGGGCGGGTGGAAGGCGGCAGGTTCGGGTCCGCTACCAGACCGGCGGTTTCAGCTTCGAACTGTACCTGCAGCTCGGTTCCGCTGGTGGCGCGGCGTATGCGCTTGACCAGATAGCGACGTTCGCCGGACAGACCGGGAAGCACGCCCTGAATTTGTTGGCCGGGGCGGAAATCTGCGCGCAGGCTGATACCGGACAGCCTGATAGACGGCTGCGACACCCCGTTCAGATAGGTGCGCAAGTTGTCATGCGCAGCCTGAACGCCCATTGCCCCGTCGTGGGGCAGGGGAGGCCCTTCGCGGAAGCCGTAAACGTCCACAGAGTCGTGGTCGATTTCCTCTGCCCAGACCAGCCGCCGGTACTCCAGCACCAGCGTGACCCGTGGCCAGTCCCAGAACCCTACGGACAGCTCTGCAACATCCGGATCAACCGTTATGCGCACTTGCTGCGGATCGGAGCCGTCGACCGTGTCGCCGTGCGTGATCTGTGCCCCTACGAACTCCCAGCCCTCGGACTCTTTGGGCAGGTCATTGGGAAGGGGGACAGAACTACGGCACCCAATGGGGAACCGGGGCGCGGTGACTGTCACGCGCCGGGTAAACCACGCCTGTTGGCGGGCCACGTTTATGATGTCCAGCCCCTCGGTGATTTCCAGCGAGTTGGCCTCAAAGTCGGTATTGGAAACCGGCAGCAGTGGCCACCCGTTGCCGCCCGGAACCATGGGGTCAAAAACCCGCAGCACGCCATTGCGCAGCGACCATATCCAGCCGGTGTTGTTGGACACGAAATCCATGAACTCTGACACGGAGGCGTAGGCCATTGGGTAGTCTGGCAGCGTTGGCCCAGCCGCAGGGACGAGCGACAGATCGACACCCTGAAGCACCTGTTGCCACAGGAAGCGTACAGAGTCGCCAAGAGGGCCAGCAGGGACGATGCCCAGCCAGCGACGTTCGCCAGCGGCGCGGCCCTCACCCATACCCGTGACGCGGTACTGCGTGCCGCCGGGGATGCGCCTGCGCTGGACAGACGTAACCTCGCCCATGACCGAATACAGCCCGTCGCAAATCTGATCTACGGTGAACTGCATGCCGATAGCGGGCACCGGCAGCCCCGAGTTTGCATCCATTTCGACCGCAAAAGAAACCTGCGGAACGCTGCCTATCGCCTCGTCAATCAAGCAGTTGCTTACACGGTACACCTGGCCTTGCAGGGATACCGCTTGGGCAAGAAGGCTGAGCGTCATTAGAAGGCCCCCGTCAGGTCGCGGCCCGAAGCGGACAGCCTGCGGTCGAATTGATGCTCGGTGTTGATCACTGCATGTTCGAGGTGAATAACCTGCGTCATGCCCATGCCGCCAAAGCCGGGGCCGTCATCCCCGCGCCCAAATCCGGGCGGCAGGTCACGCGGCATGGCGTCGGTCATGCCTGTGTTCATGCGCCGGGTTTCATCTATGCTGTCGTCCGCCATGTCCGTGATTGTACGCACCACATCGCGCGCCAGGTCGGGGATAATGGAGTTCCCCACCGCTTCCCGGTACAGGTTGCGCAGCGCTGCCAGCGAGTCGGAAACCATGTTCCGAATGCCGTTGACCACGTTGCTGGCCATCCGGCGAATGGCCTGCCCGATAAGGTTCGGCAACTCCCGGAACATGTTGAGGACTTTGCCAACCCATGCTTGCAGATCTTTGTAGGTCTTGGACGCGAACTCTGCTATTGCGACAGCCCATTCGGCCACCCGCTCCCGGTTGTACCAAATAGCTGCGGACAGCGCCGCAATGGCACCCACAATCAGCAGCACAGGGGCGCTAACCACTGCCAGCGCGGCCAGCACGACACCCTTGACAGCTGCGAGGGCCATCCAGGCAATACGGAGACCCGATAGCAGCTTCATTAACCGGCCAAAGATGGACAGCACCGGGCCTAGTACAGCGACAAAAGCGATGAACAGGCCGATGCTGGCCTGCGCGGTCGGGCTTAGTTCATTGAACCACTGCACAACGCTGGCCAGCCCCCTGGCGGCCTTCACCAGCATCGGGATAAAGCTCTCCTGAAGCATGCCCACCACGTTCACAAAGGTGGGTAGCAGCTCCGCCGCCAGAACGTTCTTGGCGCTGGTAATAGAGCGCTTGAACTGGTCCCAAGCGTCGTTGGCAACTTCGGCCATTTCCGCTTGCTCTTGCGTCATACCGCCGATTTCACGACGAAAGATTTCGCGGGCGTCTTCTACCGTTTCGGCGGATTCACGGATGTTGTTTGCCAGCGCGATGCCTTGGCGCGTTCCAAAGATGTCCATGGCAATCGCTTGGGCTTCGGCCTCGGATGCAGCACCGCGTATGGCCTCAAGCGCCGCGTCCATAGCGGCTTCTGTCCCTACCGCCCCGTTAACAATGTCCTCCATAGAGAACCCAAGGCGCGTAAAGGTTTCGATTGCCTTCTCGTTGCCCTGCGTGCCTTCCGCCAGGGTACGGTTCATGAACTCCAGCGCCTTGCGGGTTTGCCCTTCGCTCAGACCGGCGATGCGGCCCAAGGCGAATTCGTATTCTTGCAGGGCTTCCACCCCAATGCCGACCGAGCGGCTGAACTTGGCCAGATCGTCGCCGGTGCTGATGGCGCTGAACGCCATCGCAGTCAGCGCACCGGTCACCGCGACAATGGGGCCGGTGACGCGCTTGGTCATGGAGTCACCCACAGACGCCGCGCGGTCTCCCACAGCCCCCAAGGTATCGGCCAAGCCCTTGCCCTGCTGTTCCGCAGCGGACATGACAGAGGCGGCACCCTCTGCGCCCTTCATGGACAGCTCGCCAAATACCTCGAACAGTTTAAACATCGACGCGACCCCCTAGGTCAGCTTTGCGAACGTCCTCGGCCAGCTTGTAAATGCGGTCGAGTTGTTCCCTTGAAGCACCGCGTCGTCGACCGGCATTGTTGCTCTTCTTGCGAACGCCCAGCCCCAACTCGTTGAGGAACTGCGTCCATTTCTTACCCTTCTTGCCGTGTTGCAGATACACAGGATAAGCAGCTACTCTGTACGCCTCGCGCATGTCGTCCACAGCGGCCTCGTACGCCACCAGAAACTCGTCCAGCGGCATGTCGGCCGCCGTTTGCGGTGTGCAGCCGTAGCGAGCGGCTACACGGTCGACAGCGACTCTGTAGTCTCTTTTCGTGGAACCAATGATTGAAGTTGCTCCAAAAAACCTTTCAACTGGTCCCCCTTGTACAGGTCAGTCAGAATGGCCAATGGCAGGTCTGGCTCCCCGTCATCAAGTTCCTGCGGCGTCATTTGGTTTATGTCGGCAATCCAGCCCCACAAGGCTTCCAGCTCTTCGTCCAGGATAATTCCCACAAGCCGCATACCGACTTCGCGCTTGTATTCGTCGCTGTCCTTGTCGCCTGTGATGTTGGCAATGCCGGGCAAGTGGCGTCCCAGCACGGCGGCCAGAACGCGGGTGTCGCGGGCCTTGATGGGCCGCAGGTTTGTTCGTGTCATAGAGTGGGCGCTCCTTTGGGCCTTTGATCAGTCTTCGACAGGCGTTGGGAAACGAATTTCCCACGGCTCGTCTTCCGGGTTTTCGGGGTCGTAATGGCCCACGAAAATCACCGGGGTCGTGGTCTCGCTGTCCTCTTGGGTGGCCAGCTCTACGCCCTCTACAACGAGAGGGTTTTTGATGATCGCCACCACTGGCAGCCCGGTGCCCGACTGCGTGCCCACCATGGCCACATTCAGCGGGTATTCCTCCGGGGCGATAAGGCGATTGCTGCGCGTCAGCGTGGTAATTTGTGCCGCGCCAACGCCAGAAACTTCGACTTCGCAGCCGGGGAAGGCCAGAAGCAGGTTTTCAAGCGACCACTCGACAAGGTTGACCTCAAGCTGCGGAATGGCCTGCGTGATGCGGGATGCCCCTTTCATGGAGCCTTTCAGCCCGTCAATCTCGGGGTGGCGCATGTTGAACTCGGCCCACCCGAAAGACACCCCGCCGTTGGTAGCGCCCAGGATACGCTCGGGGTAATTTTCATCCGTGCTTCCGTAGTTGAGGTAGGCAACAGCCGCGTCCATAATGAGGCTGTTCCACGTCGCGGCAGTTACACCGGTTTGTTTTGGTGCGGGCATATCAATGCCTCCTGTATGCTCGGCCCGACAGGACCATGGTTACGTGTGCAAGTCTCGGGTCATCGCCGTCGACAATGGTCCTGCTTCGCAGGGTAAAGCGGGGTACGTTGAGGTCGCCCTCTGGCGGCCCTATGGTGGTTTCCTCCAGCGAGGCTTCGACCAGGTCTGCCAGAGAGTTTGCGGCCCCCGTGTCGGGACCGGCGGCCCAGACGTCAACGTCCAGAGTTACAAAGCCCAGCCGCGAATTCGTGCCCATCGCAGCCCCCTGCAAGGACGCACGATAGGTCACAAGATCAGGAGTAGGGTTCCAGTCCGCGGTGTGTTCCCGAACCCGCGTCCCAGACGGAAGGGCAGCGGTCAGGACGGCGGACACCCTGTTAAGCAGATCATTCAATTTCTCTACGAAGCTCCTGCTCTATGGCGTCCCGCGCGTCATTGAATGCCTCGCGTATAACAGGGCGCGGCGCTATGTTTTCGGTTCCGCGTTCAAGGTGCAGCCCATACTTCTCGGGCGTCCCGACCCGCCCAACCGTAGGGCCTAGATCGGTGTCGTAGCTCTGCACCAGCAGGCCGGTCCGAACGGCAGGGCTTTCACCTTCGGCAGAGGCCACATATTCCACTGAGGTTCCGGGCACCTTGTACACCCGTCCGGTTCTGGTGGGGCCGCGTTGCATGCGACGCCCGATTGCTCCGTGCCACAGCAGGATGGCCGCCAGAACATTCCGCTCGTATCCAGCCTTCAGTCGGTGAAACACCTCGTCCTTGTTGCTGCGAAAGTTATCAGCCATCACACCACGTCCCGTAAACTACCGCCCCATGAAAGGACGAGGGGGTTGCCGGACTTGTCGCGCAGGGCCGCGCCTTCAATTTCAATGACCTTGCCGCCCCACTCAACATCGGCCCGATTTATGGCCTCGGTTGTGGCCGTCCGGGGAAGAGTTACCACTACCTGCCATGACTGATTGAACTGACCTGCGTATCTATTTCTGACCGCATCGCTCACCAATTTGACGGAAGCGATGCCTGCGTAGGCCGGAACCGCTTGCCGGGCAAAGTTGAAAGATCTGCCGGTGTCGCTTTTGGTAACCGGGAAGATGTCCACGCTTTCTGTGAAGTCTGTCCACACCGGTTTAACGTCGGACCGGTATAGGCCCACAGACCCTGTGAAACCGGTCGTGTACTTGCTATGCGCCACCCAATGCAGAGAGGGCACTTCCAGCAGAGAGGGGGCGTCAAGGGCAGCGCCTAAAGAGGCAAGGCCTCCTAGCTCCAATTTCGGGTGGGAGATAATGCTTCCTTGCGGGAACGCTTCAGTTTCCCCCGCGGTGAACAAATGTCTGCGCGAAACAGACCAGCGGCCCTTGAGAAGCATGGGGCTTGAGGCCGGTGTAGCCCAATAGGTTATGTCCTGAGTAAGCAGGCCGTCGGCGAACATGGCGTCAGCTCCGTACGATCGTGATTTCTTCGAAGCACCGGCAGCCCATCGTATGCTCGGCGTCCGCCCCCAAGCTGTCGTCCTTGGGGTACATAAGCTGGGTGCCGTCCGACAACGTATGCGGCGTGTCGAGACCGATAACCTCTACACCGTCCTGATCGGCATGGGTGGCGCGCGACCGGTCATCGTCGTTGGACCGCCATGTGCGCCGGAACTGGTCATTGCTCACCAGCCCCCCATCCCGCACCTGCGTAAACGACTCGTGTCGTCCGGCGTTGTACGCCTTGCTGGCCTCTTCCCGGGCTACGCTATTGCCCCGGGCGGTCAGCATGTTGCCCTCATAGCCTTGTTGGATGTTTCGGATATCTACAGGGCTTAGGGGGTCTCCCGAAAGCATGGCCCGTTCAACCATATCGTCGAACCGGCGGTTGCGCAGTTTGTAGTCGAAATAGGACCTGTAATCCCCGGCACTCAGCTTGGCAGCCATATTCTCGGAAGCCCGGAACTGCTCGCGGGTCAGCCCCAGTACACCGCCCTCACGCTGTTTCGTCGCGCGGTTATAGGTGCCCATCAGCCGGGTCACCATGCCCCGTGCTGAAGCACCCTCGGCGATACCCTCACTGAGCACCTCGCGCACGACCTGCGTAATAGAGGCGTTCAGGCCTTGAATGGCGCTACCCGCCTCGCGCTGCACCCAACGTACCGCGTTGGCAGTCCGGCGGTCGAATGTCGGTCGCACTATGGCCCCCGTCTGGGGATCGCGGATGCCGGACAAATTGCGTATCGCCCCTTCACCGCCTGCCGTATACGCTTCCCGTATGGCATCGTCCAAGCGCTGGAAATTGGCGTCTGTCGGCCCGATTATCCGCATGGCGCGCTCGAGGTCACGAGCCTCCAGGGCCTCGCGAAACACCTTAAGGTCCGACAGGCCGGGAATGTCGCGTATGGCCTCTACAAAGGCCGAAGACACGCTGGCCTCCAGCCCCCGCAGCAGCTCGCGGGTTCTTCGGTCTAGCCGGGCCATGCTTTACACTCGCACAGTGTGAACAAATAGCGGGCAGATGTGCTTGCCAAGGTTGCGCTGCACAATCGACAGATAGGGGTCGACCCGGCCCTTGAGCGCGGCAATTACGTCCGAACTGTAGGATTCTGATGCCCCGTCGATGGACTGAGCTGTCAGGTACCTGCCGGGGGTAATGACCTCGCTGAACAGAAACGGACTGCGCGCCTCGGCCAACGCCATGTAGGCAATGGCAATCTGCACGTCCATGGGTGGCTCTTCCCACTGTTCTTTCCAGCGGTTGTTATACGTCGCCGCAAGGTAGTCCTGAACGCGGAACAGAATTTGTTCCTGTTCCGCTTCATTGCTGGGCCAGAAGGCACCATAGCCCCGACCGGTCAGAAAGGTGGTCACCCATTCCGGCGACACCGCAAGTTCGTCTGTCGGGATCATGGTGCATCCTTACTTGGGGGGCGGTGCAGGGGGCGCGGGTGGCGCTGAGGGCGCAGCACCTTTTTGGGCGACTGCTGGTGCCCCGGCGTTCGTGCTCGGCTGGACCGCAGCGAGTTCGCTTCCCTTGGCCGGGGCAGGGTTCGGGTCTGCCGGGGGCTTCGGTTGAGCAGCAGGTTTCGCTGTCTGGGCTTTCGCTTCTGCTTTGCTGGTCTTTTTGTCGGCATTCGGGGACTTCTCCTCAGCCTGCGGGTTGTTCACGCGCGCCAGCGCTGCACGGCGCAAACGGCGTTTCTGACCGGGTGTCATTTCATCCATGTTACTTCCTTCCTTGTTTGCGGGCGCTGGCAGTCGGCCCCTGGTGGTGCAATGGTGGGGTCACACCACAGGGGCCGGTCTGAACGTCCAAGCTGTGTAGCGAGGAAGGAGCACCCATTACCCAACACGTTCAGACCAAGCAGCGCCCGCTGTGGCAGGCGCTACTCATTCGTTTCAGGCGGTTGCCTTAGCCGTCGTCTTCCTCGAGGCGGAAGATGAAGCGGACCATGCGCACGGCCTTCGGCTCGTAGACAGCTGTCCAGTTGTCCGGATCGGCCATTTCCGCGTTGCTGGGCACGTCCTTGTCGGGAACGTTGGCCCCCGGGGTCCAGCGGATGCCGCGCGGGTGCAGCAGGAAGTGACGCCGCGACACAATGGTCTCGGTACCACCGCCGGTGAGGGCACTGCGCTCGTATTCCAGCGGCACCTTGACAGCGCCCTCGCCGTAGCCAAATGCACCTTCGCCGAACAGCACCGCAGTGTGAACGCCATCGTCGGAGGGCATACCGTCATCCACAATCGCACGCTTGTTCAGGTACATCAGAATCGACGTACCGTCCGGCAGGTTGTAGTCATGCACCAGACCCAGCTTGCGCAGGTAGCGCTCGGTGGCCGAGTCGAATGCAATGGCCGACAGACCACCAGCAGCATCACCCAGAACGCCAGTGGCGTCGATAAGCGATTCTGCGTCAATAACCGCAGCCCCGCCTGCCAAAGCGCTGATGTCGAAGGTGTTGAAACCATCGCCAGCGCCGGAACCCATCGCGCCGGTCAGAGTGGCGATCAGCAAGCGCTGCATGCGACGGTTCCAGCTGCGTGCCAGGATGTCGGCCACTGCCGTGAAGGGGTCATCCCCTGCCAGCGCAGCTGCCAGATCCGTCACCGCGTAGGGCAAAGCCCGTCCGTGCAGTACCGCGGCATCGCGACCGGTATTGAAGCCATACGGCACGAGATCCGTATTGCTGTCGAGCAGCTGGTCGTCATCGTTGGGGTCAATCCAGAACGGCATGTTCACAATGGAACCGCCACGCGAGCCGATATCCAGATCGGGCACAGCTTGCACCAGACCGGAGGTAAACAGAGCGCTGAGCTCCATGGTGCGCTTGAGCATGTAAGGAATAAACTGCTCGGGCACGATCACGTCTTCTACTTTCGTAGTCATCCTTTTGTTCTCCTTTAGGATGCGGTTGAGTTAGAGCCCTAAAGCATCGCCCGAGCCTCTGGGTTGCGGCATCACCGCCTTATGTACGGGCCGAGGTGGCCTCCATACCGGCGGCAAAGTCCTTGAACCCTGCTGCCCGTGCAAGCGCATCCCGCCGTTCAAGCGGCAATTTGGCCTGCTGTGTCTTGTTCCAGTTTGCCTTGAGGAACGGGTTCTTGGCCCCCATATTGGCAGGGATGCGGCCCCCGCCGGGATTGCCGCCCGGTCCTTTGGCGTCTTCCAGATAGGGCTTGCCGTCGGCCTTGACCCAATCCTTCACGAATTCGTTCACGTCGACCGTGCCCAGCGCGGTGTCCACCTCAGTGGTACGCTCGCCGGTTTCCGGATCCGCCGTGACCTTGACCTTGCTGCCCAAGTGATCCAGCAGAATGGCATCATGCTTAGGGTCGACCCCGTTGTCGCGCAGCGCTTTGCGCAAGGCCCGGCGGCGGGCTACGTCGTCCAGCTGCGCGCGGGTCTGGCCCAGCTCGCCCTGCACATTTTCCAGCGCGGCTTGATGGTCCCGCTTCAGCTTGTCGATGCGGGCCTCAAACTGCGCCTTGATTTCCTTGTCGCCGCTGTTGGCACCGGCAATCAGGTCTTTGATGGTGGCCGGGTCCACGTCATCGGGCAGCAGGGCTTTCAGTTCGTCATACTGCTCGGCTTTGCGCCTGTATTCGTCGCGCTTCTTGCGGTTCTCTTTGTTGGCCGTTGCCAGCCCGCGCACCTTGGGAAGCGTTTCCAGCTCGCGGTCCTCAATCTGCAGCCACCACGGGCCATCTTCCTTGTCATCTTCGGGCGCATAAAACTCCTTCAGCGCCTCGGGAATTTCGTCCTCGGATTCGTATTTTGCTTTCAGCATCGAGCATCGCTCCTCAGGTCAGGCCATCGCCCTCGTTTCTGTTCTCAAGAAGCCGCTTGGCCTCTTGCTCTTCCGTCACCCCTTCCGGAATGACCCCGCCTGCCTGGAGCCGCGCAAACAGCGTCTTCCAGGAGTAAGCCTCTTTCACCCAACCATCGACCAGCGCAGTGATTTCAGCTGCGGTCATCTTCTTGGTGTAGAAATCCAGATGCGGCGTAACCAACACATCGTCGGGGTTTGCGCCTTTCCACTCTGCCAGTTTGCGTAGCGCCTTCTCCACGCCAGCCGCCACGTTGACCGCGATGGATTTAAGCGGTGCTGTTTGGGAACCCAGAAGCAACGCCAGCGCCTCACCTGACTGGTCGGAAGATCCGGCGATCAGCTTGGCCCCGAACTCCTTGGCGCGCTCCATGGTGTCCGCCAGCGTTTCTTGCTGTTTGGCCAGTCCCGGCCCGCTGAATTCGAGGTACATGGCACTGCCCCCTTCGGGCAGGTACCACATGACTGCGGACCCCAGAGTCTTGGGGGCAGTGTCGTTCTCGATCATTTCCTTGGTGACCCCGATTGCCACCGGGGTAGGTTCCGACGTCATGTGCAAAGCGTGCATGAAGTCCGCGTCCAGCCGGTAGTAGCGCAGCGCCAGCTTGGCCAGCCCGTACAGCGGGATGTCGTCGGGGTCGGGGGACAGTCCGTCGGTTCCCACAAACACCATCGGCACCTCTTGCAGCCCGGCGCCGCCCGCCTTTCGTGCCGCTTCCCACTCGCCCGGCACAGGCACGTCTGACCCCTCGGGGGCCGACCACTTGCGGGCCTGATAGTTGCCTGCGTCGTCCAGTCCCAGTTCAAGGAAAGCAAGCTGCAGTTCCCACTCGTTCGAGTCCTTGTTGCGGCGCATGCTGGACTCGTCCAACACGGTGAATTCCAGCAGCTTAGAGTCCTCGTCGGTGTCCCACGATACAATTGCCTCGGCGGTGTAGCAGGCCAGATAACCGCCGCCCGTCTGGTCAAGCGATGGCAATATTGCATGCCGTCCGGTGATCAAAACTTCTCGCAGAACCTTGCGGTACAGGCTATCGAAGGTCAGGCCATCCAGCGTACAGGCCTCCTTCAAGTCGTCCAGCACTGTTGGCAGCTCCACGACCGGCGGCTTCTCTGTCAGGATGCCCAGAATGCCCCTCACGACCGGGCTAAGCACCTCGGGGAATTCCGCCCGATCTTTGTACGCACGATACGCCTTGTCCGCCAGATCTTGACGGGTCAAGGACGCAAGCCCCGGCTTCATCGGCAGGTAGGTAGTTCCGCCCGCCTTAACCTTGTCCTCGCCGTCCATAGCGTCCCGCATCAGTTTCCAGGAGTCTTCATACTCCTCGTACAGCGGGTGTTTCTGCGTGATGTCCATGCTATCCGAGCTCCCGTTGACCGCTCACGCCTCTGTCTCGCTCGGGCTTTGTCAGTGCTAATTCCGTCATGGCCCATACCAGCGCATCCACCCGGTCGGGCGAGCCTTCTCCAATGAAGCCATGGGTGGTCATATGGTACATCTGGGCTTCCAGTTCGTCGAAATGCCCAGCGTGCTTGACCCGCCCCTGCTCGTATAATGCGGCCACCGGCTCGGCGCGTACCACCTTCCCGCGTGACGCCGTTACCATTGTCACGGGAAGCAGCGGATCGACGGACCGGATGTTGCTTTCCACCATGTCGCCGCCGAAGTTGCGCTCGGCGACAATTCTGTCGGCCCCGAAATGCGTGTACATTTCGTTGACCCTGCGCGCCCAACCACCGGGGGACAGGTTGCAGGTCGCGTCGAACAGCACGTACAGCGTGCCGTCGAAGCCTTCACCGGCCACCACAATGCCAATGTCATCGCCGCCACCCGACGGGTCTACCGCCACAACGATGCGCTGAAGCCCCGGAACCTTTTCGTAAGTGATGCGCGCCGCGTCTATGACATCGTAACCCCAAAGCGCCCCTTGCACATCGTCCAGTAGCTGTCCGTCAATTTCCTGCTTGCCCAGCCGCGTGCCCATACGGGGCTTGATCACCGTTTCGAAATACCGCCCGGACAGGTTCAGTTTGTTGTCCCAGGTGCTGCCCTTCGTCACATGCGTACTGGGACTGTCCACCAGCTCCCGCATCAGCGGTATGGGCCGGGGCGTCGTGGTGACGATCCCGCGCGGGTTACCCTCACGCATGCCGAACATCAGGTTGTCCCATCCCGCCCGCGCATAGCGCGACTTGGCCAACTCGTCCCACCAGAAGAACGAGCCGGAAGCGCCGCGCAGGGCCTCAGGATCCTCTGCCGAAAACAGCAGGGCCTTGCAGCCATTGGGCCACGTCAACGTCCGCTTGCTGGGCTCGTGTATAGGCCGCCATTCGGGCGGTCCTACATGAGCAAAACCGCTTAGACCCTCAATGGAATACTGCCGCATGTCGAACGGGTTGTCGGCAATGAAAGACATCATGGCCGGTGCCCCTTTTGGGGCGGTCAGGGGCGTCGGTCCCCGCAGCAGGCGACTGATGTTTTCCACTGCAGTGCGGGTCTTGCCCCAACCGCGACCGGCCAGGATCATCCAGACGAACCAGTCACCGGCGGGAAGTTGTTGATTGGGGCGGCCCCAGAAATTCCAGTCGTAGAGCAGTTCAGCCGCTTGCGACTCCGTCAGCGTTGCCAGAACCTTATGTCTCTCGGGTTCGCTCAGCGATAGCATTGAGTGCAGCAAGGAGCTTGTCATGGGCGCTTTCGTCTTTTGTCTCTATCGGTCCCCCATCCCGCCCGGTCATCTCGTGCCGGTCTGCAAGCCCCAGATCGCGGGCAATGATGCTGGGGTTCAGCAGGTCGGCAGCAGCCCCACTGAACTTTTGCTGGTAGATCACCGCTTCGGCTCGCGTGATGACGGACGATAAATCGGCACGCGATTTCCGCCATTCGCGCCACGTCCCTTCCTCGATATCCAGGAACAAGCATAGCCCTGCGATCGTCATGGCCCGCATTTTCGCGACAGGTTCGTGCTTCGCGTCACCCTGAAACGTGACCAGCTTGTCTTCGAACAGCGGATTTTCATGCGCCCAATCGAAGTATTCAAGGCAAGCATCCCAGAGGTCTTCTGCTCTTTCAAACTTCGGCTTTGCACCGTGCGAGCTGCGTGCCATCCAGAAGCGGTTGCCCGGCATGAACCGGCCCACCTCATCGCGCCCCTCATGAGGTTCGGACTTGTTGACCATGTTGGGAAGCTCCTGAAAACGCAAAAACCCCGCACCGGGAGGAGGGTGCAGGGCTTTCGGTGTAGTTCGGGGTCGATCTTACTCAGCCTGCCACCTTTCGAATCAGCTGTCAACCACGTCCCCGCCATTGCAGCTTCTGGCCCTTGATCCCGTCAGACACGCAGCGCAGTGCCAGGACAATCCCGGACCAGTCCCGCACCGGTTCATCCGGCTCATCCACGACATGGCGCAGGCATGCAGACCTTGCGGCACCGTCGGCATGTGACAGCCAGCCCTGCAGCGCCATGTAGGCCGTGACTGCCTGCCGGTCGCGCTCCTCGGGGGTGCGCTCGTCTGGGGGCGGACTGGACGCATCGGCGTGCATCGTGTCCGTTGGCGCCATGATCCGCAGGCACTGCGCATGCCGGTTGGGGGCCCTGACGGCGCGGTCGTAGGTGATGATCACGCTGCGCAGGTGCCTGACCGCCTGCCAAAGATCCTCCGCATCCGATATACGATCAGTCAGCAATCGTCGCCCGACCGCGCATCCTGCCATATCAAGCCGCGCCCGATCGGCCGTCAGTCCGGTGTGCCGCATGCGAGCCTGTATCGCGGTTTGCATCGGGTCGTCCTCTTGCTGGTTCGTGTGCCGTCTGTCGCGCCCTGTGGGCCGCTGGGGGGCCTTCAAGCCTCCTGCCAGCGTGATGGTTGCCTGACGGGCCTTGCGTTTGTCTCGGCGCTTCTGTGCGGCTGTGCGGGCGCGTGTCTTGCTCATGCGTCACCGTCGCCAAAGCGCCTGGGGCGGAAACCGAACTCGGCCATGATTTCGTCGGCGGTTTCGCGGTCCACCGGCTTTCGTTCCGGATCAGGTTCAGCCTGCTTCGGAAGGGTCGCGAGAAAGCGCTTGTGCGCTTTTTGGATTTGATCCTGCACCTGAAATTCGTTGATCGATTTCAGCCTGCCGCCGGATGCCGCGAATACCGCCGCCACGCCGCCCCGAACTTCATCCAGGGTGTATTGGCTGAGCAGATCGCACCAGTCGTTGCAAACCGCGTCCTTGATGTTCGGGTCCATGCTGTTCCAGCCGAAGCGATCAATCTTGACGCTGGCAACTTCGAGAATTGCGACCAGTTCAGCCCCGCGCCTTGCGGCTTGCTGCCCATCGAGCGCCGCGATCTGCGATCTCTGACGCCGTTGCTGATCCTGCCATTCCGCGGCCGTTCGCGGTTCGGGGCTGTGCTGTGCTTGCAGTGCGCGGGTCATAATTGCCTTCCATGAGTTTTGCGAATGAGGATTGACGGGTCAGGAAATCGAAGTTTGCAGTCCAGCCGCGTTGATTTTCGCCACAGCACCACGGCGATGCACGTGCCCTCGCCAGCGCAGCCTCCCAGCCGTTCAGCCCGCCAGCATCCTTGAGCCGTGCCTTGAGGTTTGCTCGCCTCTGCTTGCTGAGAACCAGCAACCTTGGCCAGCCCGCGTCCTCAGCGGTTCGGTTGTAGGCCACGACAGCTTCGGCGACTTCATCGAAGGGCTTTGTGGCTTCGTTGCCGCGAGGCGACAAGGAACCGTAAGGTTCCTCTTTCTTTATCTGGTCTCTGGCTTCTGGTCTCTGGGGTTTATCCCCACCCTTATCCTGGGGGTTAACCGGAGGCGGATTTTTTCCGCCTTTTCCGAGGCTTGGGTTACCACCCTTACGGCCATTATTGCGCGCCGTTGCCGCCTTCTTTGCCATGCGTGACAGTTTGCGCGAGTAGATCACACCCTCTCTTGTGCGGGAGAATACGCGCGCCGATTCCAGTTCGCCGAGCAATGCTGCGATCTGATCGGGGGGCGCTCCTACCAACACAGCGAGCTGTGTGTCAGTCGGGCACTGGCCGCTGACAAGAAGATGGCCGTAAGGGGTGGCTTCGTGCATCAGTGAGATCATTTCGATCCACAGGCCGCGAGCGGCCAGGCTGCACATTTTGAGGCAGGGGTCAGACCGCCAATCTGTCGTATAGAATTTCACCCAAGGTTGTTTCTGCGTGCTCATCCTAACGCCCCCTCATGAGCCGTCGCGCGGCATCCTGGTCTGCCTTCGCGGCCTGTTCCATGGCTTTGCGCAGCTGGACCTCGCACCACTCCGAGAGGGTGCGGCGCCCGGTGTTGTGCCACCCTTTGCCGCGCCGCCAACCGTGACGGTAAGCGAGGGTATTCACGGCGTGATGCGTGACACCAAGGTAGGCCCCTATGTCCTGAGAAATCAGACCGAAATCCCACATTGGCTTGACCATGTCCGGTGTCAGTTTCACGCGGACATTGCGCCTGGAACGCTTCATCCAACCCTGCGCCTTGGCGATCTTGCCCAGCGTGCGCCGGGACATGCCAAATCGTTCAGCAATCTGTGTGCTGGTCTGCGTGGTGTCCTCCCATGCGCGGCGCAGTAGCGCGAGCGATACCTTCACGTCCCTTGGCATTATCGCAGCAGCTCCCTCAGGCCCTTTGGAATTCTGGCCACTATCTCGCCCGCATTCGGAACGTTCGCCGCGGCCTTGATCTGCGCCACGCACCCGGCCATGCCCGGCACCCAGACAGCTTCGGATCTGCGAAGCCACTTGCGGGAATCGTCCCGGATCACGCCAGCATTCTTGAGCGCGTCGATATACGCCTTCGCGGTGTTGTCGCTGTCCATCTGGCCAACGCCGACTTCACCGACAAACAGGGTTATCTCGACGGGCACAGTGAAGCGCGGGATCGGTGCATGGGACCCGATACAATCAGCCGCGAGACCCTTCCATTTCTTGTAGTTCTTTGTCGCCACCCGCCCTTTGCCCGGCACATTGCTGAACAGGTTGTTGGTGCTGATCGGCCCGGGCAGGGCAATGAAGGCGGGGGGTTCAAGTTCAAGCATGGCGGGCTATGCAGCCTCGCTTTCATCGCTACCGGGCAGTTCCGGCTGGTCAGGATCGATTGCGGCGGGTGCCCGCTCGGCCATGAATGTGTCCGAGTCAACCATCAGCAGCATGCAGTAATCGCCAACATTCTCGCCCAGCACTGAACGGTTGTGTTCGATGTTTGATGCGCTGACCTTGGCCTCAATGCCTTTGTCGCTGCCTGCAATTTTGATTTCGTGCAGCTTCACAACCGCATGGGGCCATTCATAGTCATTCAGGAGCCTGACGGCATTCCGGACAAGGTGTCGTGCCGCCATATCAAGCCCCTCGGCCATTTCGCGCTGCTCCTGTTCTGTCAGGAGCGACCAGGGCCTGTTGATGTTGCGAATCCGCATGAGCATTGCATCGCGCAAATCGCCCGATAGCGTTTCGATCTGCAGCTCTTCCGTGTTTTCAGATGCGTCTGTTCCGGTCATGTCACTCTCCATCACCCCTGCACGCCGGGGTCGCGATTTCGGGTTTCCGAAATTTCGGGCGCGCTATTTCAAGCGCTGATATTGCGTCCGTCTGGCTGGTCCGCGCCCGAGCAGCACATCCTGCCGGTCGCGTATTGCTGCCATTATGTCGGTGGTCATTTCCTGCTGCTCCGACAGCTGAGTGCGGAACCCGTCCAGTTCGTCCAGCGTGGTGATGGTGGCAACGTGGCGCTGAAGTTGAGCGAGGCGGGCAGGGGTCATGCGGCCTCCATCAAGTACTCAGCAGCGCCAGGAATGGACACAACGGCGAAGGACGCGGCCCATGCTTGCGGCGCGTTGACCCCGTTCAGCCATTGGCGGGCCGTTTTCTCGTCCACGTCGAAAAAGCAGGCGATTTCGATGCTGTTGCGAAAGTGGTTTCGTAGAAACCTTGCCCACCGATCCGGATACACGCGGCGAAACGCGCGCGGATCGCACGGCCTGCCGGATAATAGTCCGGCCAGACCACTGGACGCAGCGCCGCCCCCAATACCGGACGACACACCAGCAGCGCCCATGCCAGTGTCAACGCATGGCTTATGCGGAGACGAATATGACATCAGGCGGCATCCGTTTCGGAATCTGTGTCCATCTTGGGCGGAAAGAAATGTTCGGGGGAAAGAGGCAGGCCGCGCTTGCGTGCTTCTTCCATCAGTATTTGCTGACACTCGGAAGGTATCAGTCCGCCAGTGCCTCCCTTTTCCTTCAGGTAGGTCCAGCGGCGGACGCGGGTTTCATCGCGTCCGGTGATTTTTGCGACAGCCCTAAAGCCGCCGCAGATTTCGATAATAGTGTTTGCGGGTTCCATGGTGACATAATTGCGATTATCGCAATATCAGTCAAGCGCAAATGTTGCGATTTTAGCGGCTATTGTTTTCTTGCGAATTGCGCAAGGTTCTGCACATGGAAGTGATAGATGCACGATGGATATCTAGCCGTCTTACAGGCAGGCGCGGTGAGCGAGCCGAATTGGCGCGCTTTATCGGCGTGAAGCCTGATGTCGTCACCAAAATTCTATCTGGCGAAAGACGCGTGCAGCCTGAGGAAATACCGCGTGTTTTGCAGTATTTTGAACAGGGCGGCATACATGAAGTCCCGAACGGGAGTGCGGCCCCTGAAGGCGCGGACCTTGTTCCTGTCTATGATGTGTCGGCCAGCGCGGGCCATGGTGCGGTTGTAGACGTAGAAGAACATATCTCCAACCTTGCGTTTTCGACGCAGTATCTGCGCGAAATGACCAGCGCCAAGGGCAATCAGCTTGTTGCGATCAGGGTCAAGGGTGACAGCATGACACCTACGATTCAGGATGACGACATGGTTGTGATTGACCGCACGAAGACGAACCTCGACTACGACGGATTGTTCGTCCTTCGCGTGGGGGAGGCGCTGCAGATCAAACGCATCGGGCGCGGCTCTCGCAGAACGAGCGTCATGGTGATCGCTGACAACTCGCTTTATCCGCCAGTCGACACCGAGCGCACTGAGATCGATGTGGTGGGTAAGGTGATTTGGTATGGGCGGAAGGTGTGAACGTGGGGGGAGTTCAGCTGAAAGTGCTCGGTATCCGTTCGCGCCTGCCGTCAGCGAGGCACAAAGGGCGGAGAGCCGCCTTTGACCTCGCAGCATCGCATCCGCAGCATTTGGGCAGAGCGGTCATTCGCTTTTCCCGCCTCTGCCGTCAGTGGTGCGTAAGAAACAAGGGCTTCAAACTCACCCCCCCCGATGGCCCAGGAAAGTCACCCGTCAGGCTTGTTCTGACCGTTCTACCTGATGCGCGTTTGTGATCATCCGCGCGGTGTGCCCGAAGCAGTGTGGTGTTCTTTGGTGCTAAATTGCTCACGGTGTCTGACCACCCGGCGCATTTCTGCTTGCAGACTGTGCGGGGTCAATTAAATTCACCTTAAGGTTTAGTATCGGGCGTATTTGATGAATAAAGCGTTTTCTCAAGTCTTTCGTATGGGTCAGTTAACGACC
>NZ_JAQZSM010000033.1 GCF_028745735.1 Roseinatronobacter alkalisoli | reverse complement strand
GCAGGGGTGGCGGAAATCTGTGATCTGGTGTCTCTGCCGCCAGAGCCGTGCTGGGCTTGGGTTCTGACAGGCCATGTTGGCCGGATGACAGGTCCAGGGTCTGGCATCTGGCCCATCCCTTCGACTGACAATCCCCTAATCCCGTTCTGGCTCTCACGCGCAACCCCGCGCCAGCCCGGGCCGTGTTGGCCGCCTACGGCGTCCTGCCCGCTCCACCCCGGTCCTTTGGGGGTTTCCGGTGTCCATGCTGTCCACCGTGCACGTGTCACCCGACGGGCTTTTTCCGGGTCTTGTCGAAGGGACGGTCCCGAAGACAGGACACAGAAGGAAGCTAGACATGCAGAATATCGTCATCCTCGCCGGCAACATTGGCCAAAAACCCGAAGCCCGCACCACCCAAGGCGGCACCAACATCACCAACTTCAGCCTCGCCACCTCCCGCCCCCGCCTCTCGGAAGGTCGCGTCCTGCGCGACGAGAACGGCTACCGGGTGATGGACACGGAATGGCACCGCATCACCTGCTTCAACGGTCTGGGCAAAACGGTCGCGGAGCATTGCGAAAAGGGCATTAAGGTTCTCGTCCACGGCCGCATCCACTACACCAAGTGGACCGACGCCGCGGGCAATGACCGCTACGGCTGCGAAATCATCGCCGAGAAGGTCGACTTCCTGAGCCGCCCGAAATCGGCCGAGAGTGAAAACCCCGAGCTGGTCGACAAAGACGACGAGATCCCGTTCTGAAAAGAACGGGGTCTCCCCCTTGGACCCGGCGGGGAAACCCGCCGGGTTCGGGCATTGCGCAAGACCACTCGGCGCCCAAGCAGAGTTGCGGATGCAGCGCGTCAACGAGTATTCGATGCCCGATAGAGTGATGCTTCAGGATATTGATCCACGCGAAACAGCCTGTTCAGGCTGACAAAATCAATTTCACAGCAATTGCCCACATCACCAGAGCAATTCCGCCCTCCAGGAGCCGCCAAGCGCTCGGTTGCGCGAAAAGCGGCCTCAGTTTGCCAGCGCCATAGCCGAGCGCGAAAAAGAACAGGAAGGATCCGCTCACCGCACCAGCGGCAAAGGCAAACTGCTGGCCAGCATACTGCGTCGAGATCGTACCCAGCAAGACCACGGTATCGAGATAGACATGCGGATTCAGCCATGTCAGCGCCAGCGCTGTCAGCAGCACAGGGCGCAGCGGCTCTCGCGGGGCTGCGCCATCGATCCATAGTGCTTGCGATGAGGTAAAGGCCGCGCGCATGTTGCGCGCCCCATACCAGACCAGAAACGCAGCGCCGCCATAGCGCATGACCGGATCGACCATCGGCAACCATGCGGCGATTTTGGCGAAACTGGTCACTCCGACCACGATCAGAATCGCATCTGACAGCGCACAGGTCAGCACCACCGGGAAGACATGCGACCCGCGCAGGCCCTGGCGCAGAACAAAGGCATTCTGCGCACCAATGGCGATGATCAGACTCAGGCCAATGCCAAGGCCGGTCAGGTAAATCGTCAGGTCGCTCATATCTGCCTCCGTCAGGTTCGGCTTGCGATATAACGGGCCATGTGATTAGGCAAATTAAACGATGTAACGTTGGTGAAGGAGCGCTTATGCTTGATTATCCCGCCGCGCGTGCGGTCGCGATGGTGGTGCAGACCGGCAGCTTTGAGGGCGCGGCGCGGGCCTTGGGGGTGACGCCCTCGGCCATTTCACAGCGGGTGCGCGCGCTGGAGGAACGTCTTGGCACTGTCCTGATCGAGCGCGCCAGCCCGTGCCGCGCCACGGCGGCCGGTGATGCCCTGTGTCGTCATATCGAGCTTGTGGGTCTGGCAGAGCGCGACCTGATGGCCCAGCTGCCCGCGAGCGCTTTCGAGACAGACCGCGTGACCCTGTCTGTTGCCGTCAATTCCGACAGCCTAGCGACCTGGGTCCTGCCCGCGCTGGCAGGTTTTGCCCGTGATGCGGATATCTTGCTGGATATCGCGGTCGATGATGAGGATCACACGACCGACTGGCTGAAATCGGGGCAGGTGGTGGCCGCGCTGACCGCTGTGGCCAAGCCTGTTCAGGGTTGCAAATCCATCGCCTTGGGCAGCCTGCGCTATCATGCGACGGCCAGCCCCGGTTTCGTGCAACGGTTTTTCTCTGACGGGGTCACCCTTTCAGCATTGGCCCGCGCACCTGTGCTGACCTTCAACCAGAAGGATCAGTTGCAAAATGAATGGGTGCAAGCCGTCTTCGGACAACGGCTGGCGCCGCCAACACACTGGCTGCCGTCGACCCAAGGTTTTGTGACAGCGGCGGTGCAGGGGTTGGGTTGGGGCATGAACCCCGCGTCTTTGGTGCAGGATCATCTGCGCTCAGGGCAATTGGTGGAACTGATTGCGGACACACCTTTTGACCGGCCCTTGTTCTGGCAAATCAACCGACGTGCGGCAGAACCGCTTCGGGCGCTAAGCGATGCCCTGCGCCGTCACGCGCGAGGAGCGCTGGCGTGAAGAGCCGTCTGTTGTGCTGCGCGTGCGCAGTTTCGCCATTTGCCCTCGGACCCGAACGTCCGCAAGATCCCGCATTGTTGCCGAACGCGCCACGGTATTGAGAGATAGAGAAGGGTTGGTTGCTTTCGCGACAGGTTTAAGGCTGGGAGAGTGGCTCCCGGCGCCTGTCACGGAGGAATACCGATGGGTGTTGTAGAAGTTCTGGATCCGGTCGCACCGGTGCGGGCGGGTGGCTGGAAGGTGGATGTGAGCCGGGGTGAGCGGAACGGGCGGGTGTCGTCCGAATGGTTCAATCGGCCGGATGACGAGCGGTATCTGTCGCTCGATGATCTCTGGGCCAATGTGAAGGGCCGCTCTGAGCGCAGCCGCAGCCGTGTGGTGCAGACGGCGGATATCCGGGTCGAGGCCGCGCGCGACGACCCCGAGCGGCTGCACCTGGTCCTGCCGAAAGCCGAGGCGCCCGTTGCGCCCACGCATTGGGCATTCGGCCAGCTTGCTAGCATCGTCGGCGCCCCGGCGTCCTACCTGCGGCAGTTGCCCGCGCCGCTGGCCGGGATCAACCTGCAATACGGTCTGACCAACCACCGCGGCGAGCAGGTCAAAACCTTCGAGACCGAAGATGGCCGCACCGAACTGCGCGCGGTGACCGGCCCCGATTATGGCCGCATCCACGATTTCGAGCTGGTCGAGGCGGTGCAGCGCATCGCGGGCAATGGCACCGGCGACACGCGCTGGAAGGTGCCGGGCGTGCTCGACTGGTCGACCGGGGTCTACAACCCCGATGTCGAGATCAGCCGCGACACGACCACGCTCTATGCCTCCGACCGCGACGTCTTCCTGTTCCTGGTCGATGATCGCAACCCGATCGAGGCGGGTCGGCTGCCGGATGCGCGCAAGCCGAGTCGGACAAGGAACAGAATGACCGCATGATCGCGCAGGCGGGCCTCACCGCCGCAAGCTGCCAAGATCCTCGCGATATCTTTGTCGTTGAGAAAGTCTGGCACTGGCGCCAATTGCCAGCCCGCAAAATTCGGGATGGCCTGGTCACGGCCGGCCGGGCAACGCCCAGTTGCGATCAGGAAACGCAGGAATGCGCGAGTGGCGGTCACCGTTATCCTTGCATGGGCAACGCCGTGCATGCCCGCGCGTCCCAGCACAAACTCCCTGATTGCATGGGCGCTATAAGCCTCAGGCGCGTCGCCAAGGACGAGGAACATGTGAACAAGGATGTTCTGATAGGTGTCGAGGGTGCTGTCCAACACCCCGCGATTCCGGAGCATCCAATCCCGGAACTCGCCGAGGATCGGCCACCGATCACTCGGGGACGGCGGCTTCGGCAGTGGGTCGACAATACCCAGTTCTTCAAGGAAGAGAACAAACAGGGCACCTGATCGCAATCGCATAGAGTAATTCGGCATGGCCCTGAAGGCCGGTACAGATGCTGCGTATCCGCTGTGGATGGTGCCGAGATCATAGCCGGCGTCGTGCATCCAATCCGTCCAATGCCCCAAGTAAATGGTCAGCATCGAAATCGTTGACTTGGTGTAATTCCGTGCGTGAAGCCAACGGACATAGCCCTCGAAGTGTGGGCGGGCGAAATGGAGCCTTGAAAGCGTGAGATACCGCGGAGTGTTCCGCCTTTTCTTGGGGGTGCTGGACATTCGATCTCCTGACATGGGTTCAATGCCGGAAAATGCCGGCGAACCACTTCTCGCCCAAAAGAACCCGCGAGGGCACAAGCCCGTCGTTATGCGGAGCCGATTGTCGAAAATCACTCGCGTTTACAGCGTGATGACCTGACCGCTCCGCATAATCCGTAGCTCGGCATAACTGGCCTTATGCGGTGCTCTGCATAAGGCCTGTCTGGAAGGATACTGGTCCCATGCCAAGGGCGCGGCTGCGCGCATCCGGGACTACGCGCCACAGGACGCGACGCTGCAAAGCATCGCCGATCGGCTGCAGGCCATCCAGCGGCGGAATTTCCACCAGCTCGCTGCCGAGATCAGCCACCGGGGCCGCTACTACGACGAATACACCATGTCTGTGGACGTCACCCGCGACAGCCCGACCTGGCAACCTCCGACCGAGGACGCAGAGGAGATCGTGACGGAGGCGATCCGCGATCTCGCCCGCTGGCTCTACCGCCAGCTTGAGATCGAATACGACCACCTGACCTCGGACGAGGTCCTTGAGGACGGCATCATCGCCAATGAATACAACTTCACCGAAGCAGGGCGGCGGTTCGGATGAGCATGATTCTTTCGAAGAGCTTTCCAAACCGATCTCTTGAAATGTACGTCTATCTGGCGTACATGATGGATAACAAAACAGGAGGCAACCATGCTTGGTTTCCATGACACCACGCGCGCGATCGATGAGCGTAACGAGGCCCGGATGAATTTTCGGACCAAGCCGCGCATCAAGACTGCGATCCAGCAGGCGGCGGCACTTTCTGGCGTTGACGATTCTGTCTTCACGATGAATGCCGCCTATCAGGCAGCGCTGGCAACGATCGCGGCGCATGAACGGACGGTGCTGCAGCCGGTCGATCATGACGCATTTTTCGCGGCGCTCGATACACCGGCGGCGCCGACTGACGCCCTGCGTTCGGCCTTCCGTCGGTATGGCAAAACGGTTGTGTCGCAGTAAATGGCGGCATCACAACAGACGACCTACACCATTGAGCCGTTCGATCCAAAGAGACACGATCGAGCGGCTTTTTCTTGCGGCGTCGAACAGGTCGACAACTACTTCCAGAAGACGGCCAACAAGCTCGCCAAGGCGGATAATGTCCGTCTCTATGTGATGGTCGACCCTTCTGGCACGGTCATCGGGTTCTATGCCCTGAATGCGCACGCCGTTCTCTATACGGATTTACCTGCAAAGTTCGCGCGGACCCGGCCCTCGCATGGGAATATCCCTGCTGCATACATCTCGATGATCGGGCGAGATCAGAAGTTCCGCGGGGGCGGCTATGGCGGCGATCTGCTTGTCGATGCTCTCCGCCGCATTGCAGTTGCCGCCGATGCCATCGGAGTTGCCGTCGTCATGCTTGACGTTCTCGATTGCGGTGAACCCGACCGCGTCGCTCGCCGCAAAGCTCTTTACGAAAGCTACGGCTTCCAGTCGCTTGCATCGAACCCTCTGAGGATGTTCTTGCCAGTCAACGTCGTTCGGAAGCTGATCTCTGAGGAAACCGAAGGCCATTGATGGGAAGTGAGATCACGCTGCCCATCTGATCGGGCGAGCCGGATCGTGTCCAAACCAGCACGTCTCACCTGCTCCCATCGACCCATGTCTTGCAGAATAACCAGAATATACGTATATTCTGCACAAATGGAGACCCAGATCATGCATGAGCTTCCCGAGTTCAAGGCGGCCGACCTGACGCGGCACACAAGTGACCTGTTTGACGCGGCCATTCGCTCGCCGATCGCGATCACCAAGCACCGCAAGCCGAAATTCGTGTTGATGAGCATGGACCAGTATCAGAGCCTCACGCGGGGGGCCACGCAACAGGCTCATATGGTTGACGAGATGCAAGAGGATCTCAAGGCGCTGATGATAGAAGGGCTCGAGCGGGACTTGACGCAGACGGATGACTAAGCCTGCCGCTGGAGAGGTTTTCCGCTACCCCTTCCTGTGGAAACGTGAACAGATGGCGGGCGAGGCCGAGGGCCGCAAGACGCGGCCTGTCTGTATCGCCGTCACTGTCGCCAAGTCAGATAGCGAGACCGTGGTGTTCATCCTGCCGATCACGACACAGCCGCCCTTGCCCTCGCGCAAGTTCATCGAGGTGCCACAGATCGAGTCGCAGCGCGTGGGATTGGAAACCCATGTCCGCAAATGGGTCATGCTGGACGAGATCAACACCGATATTCTGGAGCGGTCCTATGTCTGGGAGGACCGCACACCCATCGGCACGTTCAGTTCTGCCTTCACATCTAGGATTCAGTCCAGCCTGATCGCGCTTGCCAGGTCGGGCGGGGCATCGGTTGTTGATCGGCTGAAGTAATCTCGATCACCGCAGGGTCTGCCCAGCTTCACTTGTTCCCATCGATCCACTTCGACATCAGCCCCTTGTCGCGGAAACACTCGTCCGGCACGGCGCGGCGCTTGATCCGGGCGAGTTTTTCCGCGAAAGCCACCTGCCTAGATGTCGGCAGCCGGTCCATATCTGATGCCGGTTTCAACCGGGCTTGTGCCTCGATCCAGGCACTGAGCGCGCGCCGGTCCTGCTGAACCTCCCAGGGCAGAAGCGTCTGGTTGCGCAGTGCCAGCGATCGCGCATAGGCGATCTGCTTGGGCGTGGCGGGCAGGGCGAATGTGGTTTCTTCCATCAGGGTGATCTACCTATCTGGCACATGCTGCATTATAGAACATAAAGCGAACAAACGCAAGCTGACTATCGCCATCACAGGCGTTTTGAGAGTTTGAGGAGGGCTGGGGAGGGTCAGGCCTGAGGGTGCCCGAAAGAGGGTGTCCGGGTCTGACCCTGTCCCTCATTCCGGAGTTTCCCGATGACCCATCTCGCCCATTTTGCGACCGAGCGCGCGCTTGCGCCTGTTGTCCCCATCCCGTCCCTCGATACGGCCGCTGCGATCTTGAGCGTGGCCGAGGCGCTGCAGCCTGATCTGGCGCAGGGTTTCCAGATCGACGCGCTGCGCTTGCGCGTTGAGATGGAGCGCGCCTTTGGCGGCTCTGATGCGGATGGTGCCTGGGACTGGAAGCTGGCCTATGAGGCGGGCGAGGCGGCGCTGGTCCTGTTCCTGCGAAAATTCGGCCGCGCTTTGCTGACCCGAGCGGGCTCACCTGCAGCGCTGCTGCCGATCCTTGCCAAGGTGGCGGGCCTCTTGCCCACGCATACCCGGCGCTCGGAGGAGATGGAGCGTTTCCAGCAATTCTCGACGCCGCTGCCCATGGGGCTTGCGGCCTTGGCGGCGGCGCAGATCACCGCGCGCGATCTGGTCCTCGAGCCTTCGGCCGGAACAGGCCTTCTGGCGATCCTCGCGGAAATCGCAGGTGGCAGCCTGATGCTCAATGAGCTGGCCGACAGCCGGGCCGTTTTTCTTCGTCTCCTCTTTCCAGGCCGCCCCGTCACAGGCTTTGACGCCGCACAAATCGACGATCATCTCGACGAGGGCGTGCGCCCGAGCGTCATCCTGATGAACCCGCCATTCTCGGTGGTGGCGAATGTCGACGCTCGCAGCACCGAGGCAACAGCCCGGCATCTACGCTCGGCGCTGGCGCGTCTGGCGCCCGGAGGACGGCTGGTCGCTATCTCCGGGGCCGGTTTCGCGCCCGATGCGTCCGCCTGGGATGAAACCTTCGCGCGTCTGACCGAGACCGCGCATCTGGTCTTTACGGGTGCTGTGTCTGGCGGGGCCTTCGCCAAGCACGGCACCAGCTTTGAGACTCGCCTCTCTGTCTTCGACAAATGTCGCGGTGGCGAGGCGGGCGGCATCACCGCCGATCTGGCGCGCCCGATATCGCCTGATGTCGCCAGCCTGCTCTCGCTGATCACGGCCCATGTCCCCCCGCGCCTCGAGCTGGAGCAGGTCGCACCAGCCGGGCAGGGCCGCTCTTCCCCCTTCCCGGGAAACCCTGCCCGCACCACGCGCGCTTCCATCAGCAAAGTGCGCGCCACGCCCGCAAAGACGTCCACTACCACCGCCGCGCCGATTGCGGCCGCCGACCTCGCTTACAGCCTGCACGATGCAGCCGAGGACGATACCAGCGCGCGCCTGTCGGATGCCATTTATGAGACCTTCCGCCTGCAGGCGATCGACATCCCCGGAGCGGAACCGCATCCGACCAAGCTGGTGCAATCGGCGGCCATGGCCTCGGTCGCGCCCCCGAAACCCACCTATCGCCCTAAGCTGCCCGCCGCCATCCTGCACGACGGCCTGCTCTCCGACGCTCAACTCGAGACCGTCATCTATGCCGGCGAGGCGCATGGCGCATATCTCGCGGGGTCTTGGTCCGTCGATGAAACCGGCGACATGGTCTCGGCCGCGCCCGACGATGCTCCTGACGCCATCCGCTTCCGCCGTGGCTTCTTCCTTGGCGATGGCACTGGCGCGGGCAAGGGCCGCCAGTCGGCCGGGATTTTGCTCGACAACTGGGCCCGAGGAAGACGCAAGGCGCTCTGGATCTCCAAAAGCGACAAACTGCTGGAGGATGCGCAGCGCGACTGGTCGGCCCTTGGCCAGGAGCGCTTGCTGGTCACGCCCCTGTCGCGTTTCGCGCAAGGGCGCCACATCCCGCTGACCGAGGGCATCTTGTTCACCACCTATGCGACGCTGCGCTCAGAGGAGCGGGGCGTAAAAAAGTCCCGCGTCGATCAGATCGTCGACTGGCTGGGGGCGGATTTCGACGGGGTGATCTTGTTCGACGAAAGCCATGCCATGGCCAATGCCGCAGGAAGCAAGGGCGAGCGCGGCGATGTCACGGCCTCGCAGCAGGGCAGGGCGGGCCTGCGCTTGCAGCACAAGCTGCCCAATGCCCGCGTGGTCTATGTCTCGGCCACGGGCGCGACCTCGGTTCATAACCTCGCCTATGCGCAGCGCCTCGGCCTCTGGGGCGGGGAAGACTTTCCATTTGCCACCCGGTCGGAGTTCGTTGACGCGATCGAGGCCGGTGGCGTTGCCGCGATGGAGGTCCTCGCCCGCGACCTGCGCTCGCTTGGCCTCTACACCGCCCGGTCGCTTTCCTACGACGGCGTCGAATACGAGCTGCTCGAGCATGCGCTAACGCCTGAGCAGCGCGGCATCTATGATGCCTACGCGCTCGCCTTCGGAATCATACACCGGAACTTGTCCGCCGCGCTGGAAGCCGCCAACATCACTGGCCCGGCCAGCTCAACAGGCTCCGGGGGCACGCTGAACCGCCAGGCCAAGTCCGCCGCCCGCTCCGCGTTTGAATCCGCCAAGCAGCGCTTCTTCGGCCATCTGCTCACTTCCATGAAAACCCCCACCCTCATTTCCAGCATCGACGCCGATCTCGCCGCAGGCCATGCGGCCGTGATCCAGATAGTCTCCACCGGCGAGGCGCTGATGGAACGCCGCCTGTCGGACATTCCCACGGATGAATGGAACGATGTGCGCGTTGACATTACGCCAAGAGAGGCGTGCTTATCCGGAGCTCCGGATAAGACGTAATATGCCGCGTCGGCATTATGCTGAGTTCGTGGTTTCAAGCTCTTGCTCTTCTGATTCATTTTCGGGTTTCCGCTTTGGATAATCATGATGCCTCTGCTCTTAACCGCAGAAGGACATCCCCCATGAACTCCCCCTCCAACTCTCCGCTCGGCGGCCGAGCCGACGCCGACGACCGCGCTCTTGTCCACGCCTATTTCGCGGACAATCCAAGGCTTTCCAAGGGCGCGCTGAGCGCCGCCCGGCATTTCCTGAAGTGGACGCGCGCCCGGAAGATCCCGATCAGAGACCTCGACGCGTCGGTTGTTGGTCGGTTTTTGCGCCATCGCTGCCGCTGCGGTCGCTACAGCCCTACCCAGTTGAAGTGCCCCGCGTATGCGGTCGACACGCGCCGGTTTCTTCGATATCTGGAAGTTTCCGGGGTGGTCATGATTGCCGATGATGTCGCCCGACTCGGGCAATACCTGCAGGCCTATGCCGGGAAGCTTAGCGCCGCCCGCTACAGCGAGGTGACGTATTTGATACGACTGAGCCAGGCCCGCCATTTCGCGGAGTGGGCGCTGCAGATGCGTGTTCCGGCCCACGGGATCGACGATGCCATTATCGACCAGTTCGCACATCATGATTGCAGATGCGGGATCAAGACCAAGAGGGGCAAACGGGTATCAGGCTCAGGCACAAAGGACCGCCGCCGTGGCGCTCGCGCATTTGTCCGGTTCCTGCGGGATCAGGGCTTGATCCCGCCTGAAGCGCCTGCCTGCATTACCGCCTGCGATCCGCGCCTGACCGAGTTTTCAGAGTGGCTGCGCCGCGAACGTGGGGGAACGGCCGAGACCGTGCGGCGCTATCTGACCGAAGCCGGTCGCTGGTTAGATCGCCTTGGCGTAACCCCGAAGGATTACAACGCGGCGGGAATCCGATCGATCGTTCTGGATCAGGGCGAAGAGCGATCCCGATCATCAGTTCGCATGACAGTAACCGTGCTGCGTACCTTCCTGCGCTTCACGATCATTCAAGGCGAGTGCGCCCCTTCGCTCCTCCACGCAGTGCCACCCGCCGTAAGGCGCAAGCTTTCAACGGTCCCCCGCACGATTCCAATTGCGACGGTTGAAGAGATCATCGCCTCCTGTCGCACCGATACGCCGGTCGAGATACGGGACCACGCAATTCTCCTCCTCCTCGCTCGGCTGGCCCTGCGCGCGGGCGATATCTGGCAGCTGCGCCTGCCGGACATCGACTGGCGCACGAGCCGGTTGCGATTGCATGGCAAGGGCAGGCGGGGTGTTTTGATGCCCCTGCCGCAGGATGCAGGCGATGCGCTGCTGGCCTATATCGAGGATGCGCGTCCAGTGGTCGCCACTGACAGGGTCTTTCTCCGAACCCAAGCCCCTTTCACCCCGCTGCGATCCGCCGCCGAGATCGCCGGGATCGTTTCCCGTGTCCTGAACCGGGGTGGATTTACCGGTTTGCCGACCGGCTCGCATGTATTCCGCCATTCACTGGCGTCGGCCTGGTTGCGCGGCGGTGCGGATCTCGACCAGATCGGTGTCGCGCTGCGCCACACCTCGCGCGATACGACAGCGATCTATGCCAAGGTCGATGTCGAGATGCTGGCAGACGTGGCTCAGCCGTGGCCGGGGTGCGCGTCATGATGCATCACCATGTTGAACGGTTTGTCCAACTGAACCGCGCCCTCGGAATGAAGTTTGCCGCGCAGGAGACGTCCTTGCGCGCCTTCGCGGATTTTGCCGCGGAGCGTTCCATCACCTATGTGACGGCGGCGCTGGTATTGGAATGGGCCGGCGGCGCCGCGACGCCTTATGCCGCGCAGGATCGGTTTGATCGCGCTCGTGCCCTGGCCGTGTTCCTGCATGCTGAAGATGCGCGGCACGAGATACCGGCGATCAGACTGCTGAGCCGTTCACGACGACGGCGACCCGCTCCGCATATTCTGACGCAGGACCAGATCAGACGTATTATGCAGGAAGCGCTTCTGGTGCCCGGCCTGACGCCAATCAGCCCGCTGACCTACCATAACCTGTTCGGGCTGCTTGCCTCGACAGGTCTGCGGATTTCGGAAGCTTTATCCCTCCAGCGCGATGACCTGACGGACGACGGCCTCATGATCCGCAAAGGCAAGTTCGGCAAAAGCCGCCTCGTCCCCATACATGCCTCAACCCGCGCAGCGCTGGAACGGTATCTCGAAGCCCGCAACAGCATGCGCAATGCGAGTAATGACATCTTCGTTCTGGGCCATGGTCGCGCCCCGACAGCGACCAGAGTTTATGTTGTATTCGTTCGAATCGTGCGGAAACTCGGCTATCGTCACCAGACAGGTCCTGGCCCCCGTTTGCACGATCTGCGCCATACATTCGCGGTGCGATCTCTGGAAGCCTGCGGAAACGACCCGCAGGCCGTCTTGCGGCACATGAAGGCTCTGAGCACCTATCTCGGCCATGTCGATATCGCCAACACCTATTGGTACCTTGAGGCAACGCCGGTCCTGCTGAAGATGATTGCCTCGTCCGCCGAAGAGAACTGGATCGGAGGTGCGGCATGACCCCACTCGCTCCCGACCTGTCGGCCTTCCTGCAAACCCATCTTCCGAACGAATGCGGGGCAAGTCGGCATACCATCGCGGCCTATGCCCATGCGTTCACACTTCTGCTGAGGTTTGCTGCCGGGCGGCTCAAACGGTTCCCATCGGAACTCGCAATCGAAGACCTCGACGTTCAGGTGATCAGGGCCTTCCTTGAACATATCGAGGAAGGGCGCGCCAATTCCGTCCGTTCCCGCAACGCCCGACTGGCGGCGATCAAGTCGTTCTTCCGCTTCATTGAGCACCGGCACCCGGCATGCCTTGAGCAGGCGATGATGATCCGGGCCATGCCGATCAAGCGGACAGACGCCAAGCTGATCGACTATCTCACCACGGAAGAAGTCCGAGCCTTGCTTGCAGCACCAAACCGCTACACGCTAGGTGGATTGCGGGACCGGGCCATGCTGCATCTGGCCTACGCCGCAGGGTTGCGGGCATCCGAGCTACTCGCGGTACGGATGGATGACTTTCCCAAGGGTTCGTTTTCCAATGTGCGAATTCTGGGCAAGGGGCGGCGCGAGCGTGTCCTTCCGCTCTGGAAAGAGACCCAAGCGGCCATCCGTGCTTGGCTCGCCGTCCGGCCAGGAAATGTCGGGCCGGAACTGTTCCTGAACCGTGATGGCCGTCAGATGACGCGAGACGGATTCGCCTACAGGCTCAGGCAGCATGTGACGACTGCCGAACGCTCGACCCCGTCGATCGCCACAAAGCACGTGACCCCGCATGTGCTGCGACACAGCTACGCGATGCACACGCTTCAGGCCACCGGCGATATCCGCAAGGTCGCGCTGTGGCTCGGCCATGCCAGCATCCAGACGACTGAGATGTATCTGCGCGCGGATCCGACCGAGAAGCTCGCGGTTCTGGATGCGCATCATGCCCCGCTGATCAAACCCGGCAAGTTCCGGGAACCCTCGGACAAACTGATGCAGATTTTGGCCGTTGCCACACAGCGTTCCTGACCGACGGGGAAAAATTGGCGTCCCGCTTTCGGCGGGGCGCTATTCCATTACATAGCCGAGCGCCCGATAGCCTGTTCGCCGTTTGGCCGCCATTCTGGCGAGGACCGGGACCGAACTGTCGACATAGTCGACCACCAAAACGTCTTTCTTGTCGTTGTGCCGTCGATGCAACCTGCCCACATATTGAGCCAGCGTGCCTTTCCAAGCGATTGGCATCGTCAGGAACAGGGTATCGAGCCGGGCGTCATCGAAGCCCTCACCGATATAGCGCCCTGTCGCGAGTATCAGCCGTTCCTTATCATCAGCGACATTCAACGCCGCATGCGCAGCCTTCCGGTCCTTGGCAGACATGCCGCCACGGAGCACCACGATATTCTGGGCGAACCTGGAGAACCGCTGTTGAAGGTATTCGAGATGATCTTTCCGCTCGGTCAGCACGATCGGCGAGCGTTTGGCCTCCAGTGATTTCAGCACGTCGTCAAAGATCAGATCGTTTCGGGCCTCGTCCTCCGCCAGAGCGGCATAGATCGCAGGCATTGACGGGCGTTCGGCCATGGCGAGGGCCTCTGGCAATCGGAACCGCGTGTGACGTTCTCGCGCCCGATGGTGAATGCCGCTTTCGGCGGCCTGTGATTTGGCGCTCACCTGATGGCGCACCGGGCCGCATTGCATGAAGATGATCGGGTGATGCCCGTCCTTTCGGGCGACGGTTGCCGACAATCCGGTGACATAGCGCGCCTTTGATCTGCGGGCGACAAGCTCAAAGCTTGCAGCAGACAGGTGATGGCACTCATCGACGACAAGATGGCCGTAATCGGCAACGATATCGTCAACTTCGCCCTTCCGAACCAGACTTTGGATCAGCGCCACGTCGATCACACCGGTGGGTTTGCGCTTTCCGGCACCGATGGTGCCAATCTGCTTCGGGTCAATCTGCAGAAACGACCCAAGCCGTTCGACCCACTGGCTCAGCAACTCCCGTCGGTGGACCAGAACCAGCGTATTGCGTGCACGGCGCGCGATCAGCGCCGAGGCCACGACCGTCTTGCCGAATGCGGTGGTGGCCGCAAGCACGCCGGTATCGTGTTCGGCCAGCGCGTCAAACGCTCGCGATTGCTGTTGGCGAAGCTCGCCACGGAAGCGAACCGTCTCCGGCAAGCGGGCTCCGTTTTCGCGTAAATCGTCCAGATCGGCGGTCACGCCGTGATCGGACAGAAACCCCATCGCTTCGTCGAAGCAGCCGCGCGGCAAGGCGACGTGTCGGGGATGCAGTTCGGCACAGGACACAATTCGCGGCTTTCCGAATGTTGGCAGCCGCATCGCCTGCGCACGATAGAATTCGGGATTCTGGAACGCAGCCAACCGAACCAGTTGCGCTATCATGACCGAAGGCAGATCCGAACGGTCGATATATATCTGGTCTGCGACCGTAACCTTGATGGTCGATGGAACGGGCACATCGAGGCGTCCCGGTGTGCTGCGGCGTGACGGAGACATCTTCCAGGGTTCATCCGCCTGTTCGTTATCCACCGGCATACGCACACCCAGCACCCGCCCAGAAAGCTCCTCGGCTTCGACAAGGTCGGTTACCGCCGCCGCCGACAATCTTGGCAAGGAGGACAAATAGGCCCACTGATCAGCAAATGGCCGCATGCCCGCGTCTACAAAGACGCTGTTGCCCGCCTTGCGCGCGGTGTTCTGGAGCGGCAGTGCGATCAGATTGCCGAAGCCGCCGAGCGGCATGATATCCTGATTTGGAAATAGCCGGTCATAGGAAGCGAAGCCGATTTCCGGCCGCCGTTCCATTGTTTCGGTGATCAGAACTGATCCAAGCTGGCGTGCCAGACGGGCAGAGACCGGTTCGGCGAAGAAGACCCAGATATGACCGCCGTTCCCAGACCTCGATCGTTCCAGCGCTGCCGGGACTCCCTTTGCCCGACAGGTTTCGAGCATCGCATTCGCGTCTTCCGCCCAGGACGCCTTGTCAAAATCCGCCGCCAGGAACCAGCATGTATCACCGGGCAGCAGCGGATAGACGCCGGCAACAAAATCACCGCTTCGGCCATTATCACCTCGCAGGTGTTTTTCCATGACGCTTTCGTCCGGCGAGATGAACTTCTGATGGGGGCATTCGCCGCATTTGACCTTCGGCTTGCCGCATATGCCCTTCACCCATTCGTTGGCACAAGCAGGCGAATATCCTGAGCGACCGGTCTTCCTGTTTTCCCATCGCACTGGAAATACGTCGGGCCGGCCAGCGAACAGGCGTCGAAACAGATCAACCTTGTCATGCGACGGCGAGGCATTCGTGACGGGGGCGTTCTCGAAGGAGGGCTGCTTCAAAGTTGGCGCGGGCTCTGCAGCGAGACGAGCCTCAAGTGCCTCCATCTCGCGCTGAAGCTCACGCCGCTCGGCGTCCAGATCGGCCATGCGTGCTCGGACCCGCGCCAAGTCCGCTTCGATGTCGCCCTTGTCTGCCACCCGCGATTACCACCCAAACCTTTCCGTCCTGTCCAGCATAATGCGGAAAAGTGGCTGGCGTAAGCAGGTCAACCCAATCGCCGGCTCGGCCGCCGAGCGGAGAGTTGGAGGGGGAGTTCATGGGGCATGTCCTTCTGCGGTTAAGAGCAGAGGCATCATGATTATCCAAAGCGGAAACCCGAAAATGAATCAGAAGAGCAAGAGCTTGAAACCACGAACTCAGCATAATGCCGACGCGGCATATGCTTGCCTGGACTACCTCGCCCATTCCTTCCCGGTGCAGCTCTACGAGCCCTTCACCGACAGCGAGGGCAATCTGTCTTCCCGGCCCGTCGTGCGCGATGGCCAGCCGGTGGAATGCCGCGAGGCCGCCTGCAGGCGCGACGCGCTGATCGAGCATCTGGCCTCGCTGCCGCCCGTGCCCGGGGCGCTGGACCAGATCGTCCAGCGCTTCGGCACCGATCTGGTGGCGGAAGTCACGGGCCGCTCGCGCCGCATTGTGAGGAAAGGCGAGGGAGCTGCCGCGCGCCTCGTGGTCGACTCTCGCGCCGGGTCTGCCAACCTCGCGGAAACCGCCGCCTTCATGGATGACCAGAAGCGCATCCTGATCTTCTCGGACGCAGGCGGCACGGGGCGCAGCTATCACGCTGATCTCGGGGCAAAGAACCAGCGTCTGCGGGTGCATTATCTGCTGGAACCCGGTTGGAAAGCCGATGCCGCGATTCAGGGACTGGGCCGCACCAACCGCACCAATCAGGCGCAACCACCGCTGTTCCGCCCCGTGGCCACCGATGTGAAGGCGGAGAAACGGTTCCTCTCCACCATCGCGCGCCGCCTCGACACGCTGGGTGCCATCACACGCGGCCAACGTCAGACCGGCGGGCAGGGGCTGTTCCGGCCTGAGGACAACCTCGAGTCCCCCTATGCTCGCGACGCGCTGCGTCAGCTTTATCGCCGCATCTATCGAGGCGATGTGGCGGGCTGCTCGCTGATGGCGTTTGAGGACGCGACAGGTCTCAGCCTGACCGATGACAATGGGCTGAAGGACGACCTGCCCCCGATCACGACCTTCCTCAATCGCCTGCTGGCGCTGACGATCAACATGCAGGCCGTGCTCTTCTCGGCCTTCGAGGAACTTCTCGACCAACGGATCGAAGGGGCGATCGTCGCCGGGGTCTACGACCTCGGGCTTGAGACGCTTCGCGCCGAGAGCTTCCGCGTTACGGATGCGCGGGTGATCTACACCCATCCCGGCTCTGGCGCCGAAACTCAGCTCCTGACCATCGCGCAAAAGCAGCGCAATACACCGCTGTCACTGGCGGATGCGCTCGACTGGCTCGACGACCTAAAGGCACGCCTGCTGGTCAACAGCCGCTCGGGCCGGGCGGCAGTGCAGGTGCCCGCGACCAGCCTGATGCTGGACGACGGTACGATTCAACCGCGCCTGCGGCTGATACGCCCGCTTGATTCCAGCACCGTGCCTGCCAGGATCATGGAGGACACGCATTGGCTCGAGGCCGACCGCGCGGCATTCACCGCCGCGTGGGCCCCGGAACTGGCCGAAGTCCCCGAGTTCACGGAATCCACGCTGCACATCGTGGCGGGCCTCTTGCTGCCGATCTGGAAGCAACTCCCCCAAGATGAAACCCGCGTCTACGGGCTGCAGACCGATGACGGTCAACGCATCATCGGCCGCCGCGTTTCGCCCGCATGGGTTGCTGCTACGCTGGCGACCGATGCGCCGAAGTTCACGGCGGCGCAGGTCCATGCCCTCGTTCTTGAAGGCAAGACTGTCGTGCGCTTGGCCGAAGGGATGGAGTTGCACCGCTCGCGCGTCATGGGGGTGAACCGGATCGAGCTGTCGAGATTTTCTGAGGCCGCCAAGGACAGGCTGAAGGCCGATGGCTTCTTCTCGGAGATCATCGCTTGGAAGCTGCGCCTGTTCTGCCCGGTGGATCCGAGTGGCATTTCGGTGCTGGAGCGCCTGCTTGCGCGCGTGCCGGTCACTGGCCTACATGCACGCAATAGTTGAAAAGGGCGCATCTCATGTCCGTTGAAACTGAAGAGCTTCTGCGCGCGCTTGCGCAGGACGCGGAAGGCGTGTGTCGCCATTACCTTCCCGCTGGTCGGCGGGAAGGGTCTTACTGGATGGTGGGCGACCTGCAAAACACTGCGGGCCGCTCGCTCTTTGTGCGCCTCACGGGCCCGACCTCCGGGCCGGGCGCGCGCGGGAAATGGCAGGATTCAGCCACGTCAGAATTTGGCGATCTTCTGGACATCATCCGCGCGCGCACGGGGATCACGCGGTTTCCCGAACTCCTCGACGAGGCCCGGGCGCATCTTGGCCGCCCAACGCCGGTTCTCCCGGATACGCCAGTGCCGAAGAAGGCCCAGGCCCCCGGTGGCACGCCAGCGGCGGTGGCGCGCCTGTTCGCGGCCTCAAAGCCGATCGTAGGCACGCTTGCCGACACCTATCTGCGCGCCCGAGGCGTCGCACGAGGCGGCAAGATGAGCGCGCTGCGCTTCCATCCGAAGTGCTGGCATCGGGATGAAGGCCAGACCAAAGGCATCCCCAGACCAGCGCTGATCGCGGCGGTCACCGATGGGGCAGGGGTCTTGAAGGGTGTGCATCGCACCTGGTTGGCACCTGACGGACAAGGAAAGGCGACCGTCGAAACGCAGCGGCGGGCCATGGGTCACATCCTAGGCAATGCCGTCCGGCTGACCCCGCATGACGACATTCTCGTGGTCGGCGAAGGCATCGAAACCATGCTGTCCCTGTCCGAGGCGGCCCCCGGCCTTCCTGTCTGGGCGGCGCTCTCATCGGGTCACCTCGGGGCGGTCCTTCTGCCGGATGGGGTGCAACGCCTCTACATCGCTATCGACCGCGATCCGGCCGGGCAACGCGCGGCAGAGAGGTTGAGCGCCAGAGCCACCGAGGTCGGAATTTGTTGCCATGTGCTCGAGCCTCAACTCGGGGATTTCAACGATGATCTCCGGGCGAAGGGCAAGGAAGCGCTGCGCCAGCATCTGGCAGGTCAGATCGGGCCAAAGGATCGGCAGCGCCTGTTGGGCTGAGCAACGCCGCAAGGGGCGGTCCGGGCCGGGCTGCGGGGGCAGGGGCCCTGCAGTCCTGTCGTGGGTGTGGAGCGTCGTCATTGCCGCTTTCCGGGTAAATCTCATCCCCACGACTGCCCTGCGCGGCCTTCTCAGAGATGGGCGTGCTGCCGTCAAAGGGTCCGCCCCCTCAAGGGCGGCAGGCAGGCTATTTCCGCTGCGGGGCGCGCCCCGCTTTGCATCGCGAAACAAATAGCCCGCCTGCTGCCCTCCTTCACTGCGTTTCGGCCCCGAAGGCGGGGTGAAGTGGCGTCCGCCATGACGGCTCAGAGCTGCCCATGAAGGCCGCGCGGGTTGTCGCGCGGACGAGTTGAGACCCGGAGGCAAGAAACCGATGACGATCCACACCCATGACGACGCGTATGAACCCGCCCACACCGCATCCCAGACGGCCCATGCGCTCGACGAGTTGCAGCTTTACGGCTACCGCCCCTTTGACGAGCCCGATCCGCGCCCGATGCCCGATGCGCAGCGCCTTGCGGTCGCCGTCGCAGACATCTTCGATGCCCTTGTCGCGACCCTGGAAGACACTCGCATGGAACCCGACATTGAGGAAGTGCTCTGGGGCCAGGTCAACCTTTTCCACCGCGCCACAGCGCGGATCGAGCGGTCGCTCGATGAGAACGAGCAGGCGCAGCGCCGCCTCCAGCGGGAACAGGATGGCTCCGAGGTGAAGTCCAAAGAGCTCGAGCGCCTGACGGCCGAAGGTGTGAGCCTCATTGAGCGGCGCAACTGCATGGACATGATGCGCGATCACGCCGCGAACGAGTTCGTCCATCACACGGGATCGACCTGGCGTCCCCGTACCGGATCAAAGGTGAACCGCCAGCATATGACCGCGGCGCTGGTCGACAGCCGCGACTTTTTGGCCGCCAAGCGCCGTGCAGAGACCGAAGTGATGCTGCCCGCAGGCCCCAAGGTCGCCCTCACCGGTGGGACCGACTTCAACGATCACCGCCTGATCTGGGGCAAGCTCGATCAGGTCCGGACGAAATATCCCGACATGGTCCTTCTGCATGGGGGAAGCCCCAAGGGCGCAGAGCTCATCGCCGCCAAATGGGCCGAGGCGAGGGGTGTGACGCAGGTGGCCTTCAAGCCTGACTGGACCAAGCACGCCAAGGCCGCGCCCTTCAAGCGCAACGACGCGATGCTTGACGTGCTGCCCGTGGGTGTGTTGGTCTTCCCGGGCAATGGCATCCAGGAGAACCTCGCCGACAAGGCCCGCAAGCTGGGTATTCCGGTCATGAAGTTCGAGAAGGGGGCGTGAGCCCCCTTTTCTCCTCGCGAGGAAATCAAGGTGGAAGCAACAGCGTCCACCTGATATCATCGGAGAAAGCCCTGCTGGATTGCGACATGTCTCATAGCATCAACCAACTGGAGATCTTCCCGACCGAGCTGCAGATGCGCCGGATTGTTCCCGCGCGCAACATGCGGCGGTTTTACCGTATGAGCATCCAGCCTGATCTCTTTGGCGGTACCAGCCTCGTGCGCGAACGGGGCGGATCGGTGCGCGCGGACAGATGATGGTTGAACAGCACTCTGATGAAGGGCGGGCGGTGACCGCACTGATGAAACTTGCACGCGTGAAACAGCGGCGGGGATATGCATGACGTGCGCGCGTGCAAAACGGACCAGAAACCAGGTCAAAGACGAGGGAGAGATGACACTTGACACTGACAAGATCGATGACGCAGCCCTCGCGATCCTCAGCCTGACCCTGCATTATGGCACTCAGGTCTGGAAAGGGGTCGATTGGGACATCACGAACCGTCTGCACGACAAGGGCCTGATCGAAGACCCAAGGCGCAAGGCGAAATCGCTGACCCTGACGCAAGCGGGTATCGAGCGCGCGCGAGCTGTTCTCGCGCAGGAATTTGGCAAGTCCCCGTGAGGGACGGCGTTGCGGAGATACTGTTGAAAAAGTCGACGTTCGAAGCGTTCTGACTGGCATCCAAAGCGGGCCGATTGCCAGTCCCGCTCATGCGGGGTCTGGCTGGGGCACCAATTTGGCCAGTTTGCGGAGATTCTGGGCGGTTGCGGCGAGCTGGAATTGCTCGGTTGCGCCTTTGGGTCCACGCAGTCGTATCATTCTCAGCCCGATGTATCGCTTCAGATGTGCAAAGAGCATCTCGACCTTTCGCTTTTGCCTGAACGAGGTCATGTAGGCGTCGGTTTTGCTGACATTCGTGGGGCGCGGCTTCGAGAATTTACGGCGGGACGTCTCGAGCGTATTTCCGGCAAGGCATGTATACCTGTCGGCGGTCGCATCGTAGGCAAACTCCTCCCGCGAGAAGGTGCCGTCGGTGCGTTTCGATTTGTCCCAGACCGGGATGTGAGGTGCGATCTTGCGGTCCTCCACCAGCCAGCCCAGCATCTCGGCCGATCCGTAGACAATATCGCCGACCAGCTTACCAGGTTTGATGCCGAAGCGTGCCTTCACCCGGTCGATCATGTCCCGAGCGGCACGCGCCTCCGCTGGCCGGATTGGAGCTGTGGGTTCGATATCCACGATCACGGCATTGTCCAGATCCACCAGATAGTTGGTGGAATAGGCACAGTAGGCGGCACCGCCATCGGCACCCGTCCTGCGAGCGGCCGGGTCCACCGGCGAGATGTATTTGGGAATGGCGGCGGTCGCTGCGCCGAAGGCCGCATCGTCGAGTGTTTCAAGATATTCGTCCTCGGCGTGGGACGTGAGGTCGGGCGGCAGGCCTTCCTTGCTGTCGATGCGCGGGTCTGATTGGCATTCGCCCGGATCAGGCTGGCATCGACGCCGAAGCTATGACCGCCGACCAAACCTTCATCCATGCAGTGTTGCAGGACGGTCTCGAACAGATGACCGTCAGCCGTGGCCAGCACGATCCGGGCCCGCCAGACAAGCTTGCGCGGCGTGTTGCGGTTGGTGATCAGGGCTTTACGCGCTGAACGGTCGGTGGGGCCGAGATATGGGCAAATGTCATCATATTTCATCCCCAAGATATGGCACGTAACGCCGCTAGCGGGAATCTTGTGTCAGGTGGCGAACATTAGGCATGCTTCATTCGGGCCTGTTGACGTTCACCTGATTTGAATGATGGTTGCTGCATGCGAGATGAAGGCGCTGAAGCTCTGATCTGTTTTGCATGATCGCATTGCGATGGCCCTGTTTGCCTTGAGCTTCCCGAAGTAATTTTCGATCAGGTGCCGCCATTTGTAAGTCTCGTTGTCGAATGTCGCGGGGAAACGCCTGTTTGATTTTGGCGGGATGATAGGGGTAACGTTGCGTTCAGCGAGGGCAGTGCGCAGCCTGTCTGCGTCAAACGCGCGGTCAGCGAGCAGGTGATCGGCGGCCAGACCTTCGATCAAATCCGACACGGCGCGCAGGTCATGCGCCTGCCCGGGCATCAGCCTGAAATCGGCGAGGTTCCCCAAGCTGTCGGTCAGCGCCAGTATTTTGGTGGTGATACCACCGCGCGAGCGCCCTATGGCCTGGCTGAGAGTCCCCCTTTAGCGCCCTGGCCCGAGCGATGGACCTTGACGAATGAGCCATCAATCATCGCGTATTCGAGATTGGGGGCGGAAGATAACGCTCCGAACATATTGTAAAATACATTGACCTTGACCCACCGCCGGAAGCGTTTGAAGACCGAGTTCCAATGCCCGGATTCAGCAGGCAATTCGCACCACTGCGCGCCCGTGCGCACAATCCACAAGACCGCTTCCATGAACAACGCGGATCGCGTCCGGTCTGGCCGGGGTCGGTTTGCTTGCCAAGGCAGAAGGGTTCAATGATCGCCCAATGGGCGTCGGTCAGGGCACGTCGGGTCAAGGCTGCTCTCCTCTGTTTGCAACCTTGAATCAGAACTCACACCAAATAGAAATCCTGAACGTCAACAGGCCTTAGTTGTAAGATGACAGTGCGCGTGCTTTTTGATATACTGAGTGCTGTTCAATTTCGTTTTTCCATCTCCCTTTTTTATACGCAGACCTCAGGGGTTTTCAACGCGGAGCTTCGCCATGCCACCTGCCGCACGGGTGACTGATCTGCATACCTGCCCGATGGCACCCCCGCCCGGTTTGCCCATCATTCCGCCTTGTGCAGTCAATGTTTTGATCGGCTTCATGCCTGCCGCGCGGATGACGGATCTGTGCGCCTGCATTGGGCCGCCGCCCGCGCCAGTCGATGCCATCATCTTTGGCTCGCCTACGGTTCTGATCGGCGGGTTGCCTGCCGCGCGCATGGGCGACCCGACAGCTAAGGGTGGGGTGATCACGACAGGTTTTCCCACGGTATTGATCGGGTTGGCCGGGGTCGCCGCACCGCCGCCGCCAGTGATGCCCGTGCCCGTGGGTCCTGTCTCGCTCTCGATCAAGGATGACGGATCGTATGTAGCGCAATTGGGCGACAATATATCGATTGAGGGCAGTAAGGATTTCGTGGAGACCACCCTTGATGATCTTGCGATGCTGAACGGAACCCCCACGGGAAGCAGCCTGATTTCTACTATCATGCAGAGTGATAAACCTGTCCGTATCGTCGAGACCAATGGGGGAAATTCAGTTACGGGATTCACTGGGGATGCATGGTTGAACGACGATGGAGCTGCTGGTGCGGGGTCTCCGTCGACAGTAAACTACAACCCCGAGCGCACACAGATCGGCGATGGATCAGAAGACTGGATGACGCGTCCTCCGATCGTGGGCCTGGGGCATGAGTTGGTCCATGTGGACCAAGTGCAGAACGGCAGGTTGGACAGGGCCGAGGTGGATGGAACACCCCACTACGAACTTGAAGCGGTGGGGCTAGGCGATTTTGCAGATGCACCGCATACGGAGAACCAGATTCGCAATGACCTTGGCGAACCACAGCGGCCACGTTACTGATCGTGAGGTCAGAGACAGGTATAAGCGCCAGCCAGCCAAGATGGCGCGACGCCGGCAGGGTCCCGTCAGACCATGGTTTTGGCAGCACTGGTGGCGCTATGTGATGAAGAACTTGCTTTGTGCACTGCTACTGAGTGTCTGGGGCACAAGCGTTTCGGCGCAAGAGGAGAGCATAATGTCAAATTTTGACGAAAGCGCGGTGAGGTTGCAGATTGAGTGGTCCCTTGCGGAAGATCACCTCGCCGCCAGATATAATGTGGAAAACCGGAGCTCCGAGACTTTGCTGGTCTTTGATCGCCTATACAGGACCGCCCGCTCGGGTGAACGCAGCGTCGTTCCGGATTTAGCGTGGCGCTGGCTGGAGGCGGACGGACGCTACATAGTTGCGAAATATGTTCCACCAATTCCAGAAGGCATGCTGCTGGAGGCCCCCGAGCTGCCCTATGCGCGCCTGTTGCCGCCAGGTGAACGACTGACAGGGCAAGTGTTGCTGCCTGTACCTCTTGATGAGAAGTGGCCTTATGCAGAATCCCCTGTCGCGCCCAAAACCAACACTGTTGATAACCTCGAATTCTGGCTCGGCTATGCTTGGGCCGAAAGCGACATGCAAATGCGTAGGATAAAGACAGATAATGAGACCGTTTTCTCGGTCGATTTTGGCTGGGCAAAGCCGCGCCAAAGCCTTTTGCAGGTCACGACGACTGGCATTAACCTGCCCATGGCCGCTGACGGGCAGCGCTAACGCGAATATTTGGACAAGTACTGCTACGATGTGTCTGCGACAGAAGTCCCTTCATTTCATGCTATCTGAGCGCCGCGACAAAGTTGCCGCGTGGGGCTTTCAGGCGGGCGATCGGTATGAATGGTGTTCCCGATCGTATTGTTATCGACAAAAGCGGGGCCAATCTAGCTGGGCTGGAAGCCGTGAATGTAATCCTGAAAGTCAAATACCTTAACAATATCCTTGGTTCTGTTGCAAAGATTTTTGGTTTTCTGATGGCGCTGCGGCGGATGCATCGCGTCAGGAGATCAGCTCGCAGCGATGCTTGGACGGCACAATGGTTGATTTCAAAGGCGCACATTATCCGAAATCGGTGATCCTGTTCGCGGTGTTTTTCTATGTGCGCTACCCGGTTTCTTATCCTGATCTCGAAGATATTATGCAGGAGCGTGAGGTCGATGTCGATCATGCTACCTTGAACCGTTGGTGGTCAAGTACTCCCCCTCTGGGTCAGGCCTCGTTCTTGTTTCATAGCCAGAACATCACGATGGTGAGTGCTATGGCCGAGAGGAAGACCTTCGAGCTTCGATCATATTGGGTCGCAATCCTTCGCCAGTCCTTCAGCCGAGTGAACATGATCTCGACCCTGTTGCGGCATTTGTAGCGGCCCAAGTAGTATTTGACGGCCTTTCCCCTAGTCTTTCGCCCCGGGACACAAGGCTTTATCTCCTTGTCTTTCAACGCATCTCTGAACCAGTCGGCCTCATAGCGCCGGTCGGCCAGCAGCCATTGCGCATTTTCCAAGCTGCCCAACAGGGCTGCCGCGCCGGTGTAGTCGCCGTTGACACAGCGCAACAGATTTCTTCAAGGCATTCTGGTGCAGTCCGCGATCATTTTTTCGCTGGCGGGTGTGCTGCTGGCGTTGGTCCTCCGGCGGGAGGCCTTCTCCGTGGTAATGAGCGGGACTAGTATTGTTGCGCTGGCGGGGATTGTGGTGAACAACAGCATCATGCTGATTGACGCCTTAATGGAACCCGCGCGAAGGGTCCGTCGCCGGCAGAGGCAGTCTTTCGGGTCGGTGAAGAGCGGTTCCGTCCGGCGCAGCTGACCGTCGTGACCACCATGGTCGGATTGACGCCGCTGGAGTTGGGGGTGGTGACCGTGGATTTCTTTGGGCGGGGTCTGTTTTTCGGGGCGGTTCTGCGTTCAGCTTTCCACTGCTATCGTGGGCAGTCTGGAGTTTTCTAGCGTCATCACCATCCTGCTAACGTCTGCGCTGTTGGTATGGGACGGAAACAGTTGCGAAAGGTGGGCTGGCCGCGCTTCGCCCTTTTGGGTTGCCCACGTCATTAGCGCGGATGATGTCATCTGTCTTTAACCTTGGTCAATGCATGGGGAACGATGATAGACTTGAATGTACTGCGACAGGGAATGTGCATCTTCAGTACGCTCCGATGAAACATGCCGGGACAGTGATGATTGCCTGCACAGCAAGTACACATTTATTTGCAACCCCCAAAAAATGAGGTCCAGTCATGCCCAAGATACATTCTATCCTCGAGACAGCGCTTTATGTCCATGACCTTGACCGTGCGACCGCGTTCTATGACGATATCATGGGCCTGCCGGTTCTGCACGCAGATGACAGGATGTGCGCTTACAATATCAATGGCCGCAGCGTTCTCTTGCTGTTTGTTCGCGGCGCCACGACTGAAGCCGTAGAGACGCCCGGCGGGGTGATTCCGCCGCATGACGGATCAGGGCAATTGCACATAGCCTTTGCCGTGACGCAAGATGAAATAGAGCCATGGCGCGCACACTTGGCCGCGCATGACATCTCCATTGAGGGGACATCCGACTGGAAAAACGGAGGTCATAGCCTGTATTTTCGTGATCCTGACGGGAACCTTCTGGAACTCGCCACAACCCCGGGCGTTTGGGACGGCTTCTGATGACTATGTGCGTGCTATCAGCAGACAAATGCCGCAGCGCAGCGCCCGGAAATGATCGATCGCCGGTAGCGCGGCCATATGCGAAATTCAAACCAGCTCGCAGGCTGGTGCTGTTGGGCTTTCTGGGCAGGTGTTTGGCCAAGCAGTCTCTTCGCGTATGCAGGACTATTCAGACCTCTTCGGGTAGCTCCGTCGGGGGGGCATCTGGCGTTTGTGGGATTTTCGCAGGTCTGAACGGCCGAGTTTCCTTGGGTGGCTCAGGTATTTCATCCGATGCCGAGGGTCGATCTGGCTCCCGTTTGACAGACACTTCTGGCAATGGCGCAGGCGTTTCGCCGGGTTTTGGGTACCCTTGCCGGTGGGTTCTGTTCAGTCTTCTCCCTCTTCCGCAGTGCGCGTGGCCTGAATTTCCTGAATTCGCTCGGGCCAGGTCGAGCGGATGAACGCAAGGATAGCTTCGATTTCCTCCGCGCTCAGGATATCGCCAAAACCGGGCATGCCAGAGATGAAACTGACCCCGAGATCATCCAGTATGGCCTGTCCCCCGCGCTGGACATACTCGAACAGCATCCCGTCGCCGTGATGCCATGTATGCCCGGTCTCGTCATGCGGTGGCGCAGGAAACAGCCCATCCGGACCGGCGCGCTGCCAGTCTGGCGCCCCTTCCAGGTCCACCCCGTGACAAGCCGCGCAATGATCAGCGTATAACATGCGCCCGATGTCGGGATTATCCGCCATCGCGCTGCCAAGCTGCCCTGCAAACAGGGTCAGAGCTGCGAGAATTATCGGTTTACCCATTCAGAACCTCTTCTTTCAAGGACAACCGTATCATTTATCGCCAAGAGCCGCAGACTGGAGAGCCAAAGCATTTAGGATCGGCTAAACAGATCACCGCGATACGCAGACGCGCAAACAAAAGGCGAGAATCTAGCACAGAAGGTGCCCAGCCAAGCACCTGATTGTGTATTGTAGCTTCTGCATTTCGTCGTCGTGTGGCATGTTTGGTCTGCTATAGGGAAATTTCCCATCGAAATGTCTTGAGAGGCCAGGGGTGACCGAAAAAGCACAAAAACTTACAGCAAATGAAGCCAAAGGCCTCCGCACAGCCAAAGAACTGGAAGGACACCTCGTTTGGCTTGACACATTCACACCGGCGGCACTTGGTGTTCTTGCCATTGCATCGGGTATCTACACGTATCTTGGTGTTTCCTCTCTGCTTGAGGATACCGGGGCGATGTCATTTTTCGCAGCAGTTGCTTACTCCATTGCCGTCTCGGTCGGCATATTTGTGTTCTGGAGCTATATGCTGCGGCTCTTACCCTCGATGCGTAGCGCGGCGGGCTTTATCGGGCTTTCTATTTCCACATTTGTTGGGTCGTTGGCAATCATTGCTATGTCAAGTTGGCTCAACGCGGCCGCGCTGGCGGGTGCAGCTGCTGTTGAGCAACACTTGGAAAATACTGTGCGCGACTATCAAGCTGCACTTGAGCAGTCTCATGAAATAGCGCTTTCGGGTCAAGCATTGGGTCGAGAAGTACAGCGCGCTCGCGAAACATTCGAGGCATTGGCCGCTCAGGAGCGGTCTGGCGAGTTATCTGGGACTGCAGGCGAAGGAGCGGTTTTTCGCGTCCTTATTCAAAAAACCGAAGAGCTGCGCAATCTAGAGGGACAAATCTCTGCACAACAGCCCCTCATCGAGACAGCGTTTGCGGAAGGCAACGCCATTTTGGGTCGGATGCGCGCGCTCACAGTCGCTCCAGGTCCCGTGAGGCAACGGTCTGTCGCTTTCTCCGAAGAAAGCGTGCGCTTGGCAGGTGTTATCACCAGTTTGAACCAATATTCGGTCGCTTCTCTTGTCGCGCGCGCTGCCGGGGATCTGCCTGCATCGGTCGTTTTGCCCGAACTCGATGGTCGGAGCTCTGCTGTGCGAGAGGCACAGTCATCGACAATTGGCTCTGTCTTGAATGCTCTTGATCAGCGTAGTCTAACTTTGAGACGCGCCGCGGACGAGGTTCTGGCGATCAATCCGCCGCAAGAAACCGCTTACAATCCCATCTCCAGTGCTGACGCTGTCATCAAGTATGCAGGTAACTTTGTTCCGTCTTGGGCCGGTGCCATCGCAATCGATTTGCTGCCCGGTATTCTGGTATTTGTTTTGGCCATTACGCAATCCGCGATACGTAATGGCCGAGATGGCATCAGTATCGAAGAGACTTTGACCTTGGCCGATCTCAAAGCTGCGATCAATGCAATGAAGGACGTGGAGGCATCTATGGGAGCGGCAGATGCCGAGATCTTGCGGCGCACACTCCCATTGGAAAAAGTCGCGGCGGAGAAGCAGCAGGCGGCGGAGTAAGGCTTGGTGATAGACAAGTTTAGGGTATCACATATGACGATTGGCAGGGGCCTGAAATGGGCGCTTGTGGCGCAAGTGGTGCTAGCGGTTTTTCTTGTGATTGCAGACATTGACCGCAGTTGGATACCTCGGGTCGGCAGCCAGCCGCCGCTGCCATCCGGGCCTGTCTCGCCCGGCGATCAGGTGCGCAGATACGATCCGTCGCGACCCCATCCAGAGTTCACTGACAGACCTGACCGGCCCCCGATTGACTTGCCCAGTGAGTTTCCGGCCCGACTTGAATTCAGTATGGTGGACGCCGCTGACGACACGCGGGTCTTGTTGCTCAACGGCCCGATCAATTCCGGTGACAGCGAGAGATTCACGAACTACCTGGCAGGCATGAACACGCCGCCTGAAACGGTGGCGCTGAACAGTCCGGGTGGTGTCGTGAGTGAAGCTTTGTCAATCGGCAGGGGGTTGAGAGAGGCCGAAGCCAACACGATTATGCTTCCTGGAATGATATGCCTTTCGTCTTGCCCCTATATGTTCGCGGCTGGACAGAATCGTCACGTTTCTCGCACTGCTGCACTTGGGCTACACCAACACTACTATGAGACGCCAGGCTACATGCCCGTTTTCCTTGCCGTCGAGGGCATTCAATACGGCCAAGGCCAAACGCTTGAGTATCTGATTGAAATGGGGGTGAATCCGGGTTTGATGGTTTATTCTCTGAATACACCGCCTGAAGAAATTTATCTCTTGGTCGAAGAAGAACTGTTACAAACCCAGTTGGCCACAGAGATGATTGAGTAGCCTGGCCTCTGCGTCGGCTTCAGGCACGTCTTGGAGCAGCATATCTTCGCCATACACAGGCGATGTAAGCGCCATCGTCATCCTCAGGCAAATAGAGGATGAAGGAGTAGGCCGTCATGTCAGATATCCGGGATGGCGATAGGGCCGATGCCAATCACATGACCTGTGACAGTTTCCCGCTTGACCACCAACCGCGCGCAAAGGTCATAAAATAACATCATCGATTCGATCGCTAGCACAGGTCGACAGCTGCACGACCCGTTCAAACGGACGGGGCGCTGCTGGATGTCGTCGATTAATCTGATTGCGTAACACCAGATCTGATCAGTCAGGGCGCAACTGAGCAGGTTACGGTAAAATGGGTTTTCAGGGCCTGCTGTCAAAGATGTCTAGGCTCAACATGCCCCTGCAACATTGCTTCATGAAGTTTGACAGGACAACCTGCGGCAAACCGGCAAGAAGGATGACAAGATGACTAAGCTGACCACAATCGCATTGAGTGCCATCTTCCTGGGTGCTCCGCTGGCGGCGCAGGATGCGGTATCAGAACGGGTCGCGATCATGGTCTTTGATGCGTCCGGGTCAATGTGGAACCGGCTGGAAGGTGATTTAACCCGTATCGAAGTCGCCCGCGATGTGATGAGCAGCTATTTCCAAAGTCGCGATACCACGATTCCACTCGCGGTCATTGCCTATGGCCACCGGCAGCGCGGCTCTTGCGCAGATATCGAAACCATCACGCCCCTTGCTCAGCATGACGGCACAGAGATCGCCGCAAGATTGCAAGGCCTTAATCCGCAAGGCATGACACCGCTAACCGCATCCATGGCGATGGCGCGCGATATGATACCAGCCACGGCGGAATCCGCAGACCTTATCCTGATCACAGACGGTCTCGAAAATTGTGATGGTGATCCCTGCGCGCTTGCCGTTGATCTCGCAGCACAAGGGATTGATATTCGTGCCCATGTGGTTGGCTTTGGCATGACCGAAGACGATATCAACACGCTTTCCTGCCTGCCCGAACATACCGGTGGAATGCTATTCCAGACAAACTCCGGTGTTGAACTGGCCGAGGCCATGAATGCCGTTTCATCGCCCGAACCAGAGCCTGTGATCATTGATGAGCCACCGGTAGAGGAGGTTGTCGAACCAGACCTGCCGGAAGCCTCAATCTCCGGCCCCGATACGATCCGCGCGGGTGAAAGCTTCACCCTGCAATGGTCCGTGCCAATCAACGACCGTGACATCGTCACCATCGTCCCAATGGGCGCGGACGAGGGAGAGCTGGGCACATGGTCGCGGGTCGGCGGTTCCGCTACGCAGACTGATCTGCGCGCACCGTCCGATCCCGGAATGTATGAGCTGCGTTATGTCCTCAATGAGGGCCGCCAAACACTCGCCAGCGCCGCCATCGAGGTGACCACGCCGGAAGCCTCAATCTCCGGCCCCGATACGATCCGCGCAGGTGAAAGCTTCACGCTGCAATGGTCCGCCCCGATCAACGACCGTGACATCGTGACCATCGTCCCGATGGGCGCCGATGAGGGCGCGCTTGGCACATGGTCACGCGTTGGCAGTTCCGCAACGCAGACCGACCTGCGCGCACCGTCCGATCCCGGCATGTATGAACTGCGCTATGTCCTCGACGAAGGCCGCCAAACACTCGCCAGCGCCGCCATCGAGGTAACCACGCCGGAAGCCTCAATCTCCGGCCCCGATACGATCCGCGCAGGTGAAAGCTTCACGCTGCAATGGTCCGCCCCGATCAACGACCGTGACATCGTGACCATCGTCCCGATGGGCGCGGACGAAGGCGCGCTTGGCACATGGTCACGCGTTGGCAGTTCCGCAACGCAGACCGACCTGCGCGCACCGTCCGATCCCGGCATGTATGAACTGCGCTATGTCCTCGACGAAGGCCGCCAAACACTCGCCAGCGCCGCCATCGAGGTAACCACGCCGGAAGCCTCAATCTCCGGCCCCGATACGATCCGTGCCGGTGAAAGCTTCACCCTGCAATGGTCCGAGCCGATCAACGACCGTGACATCGTCACCATCGTCCCGATGGGCGCGGACGAAGGCGCGCTTGGCACATGGTCACGCGTTGGCAGTTCCGCAACGCAGACCGACCTGCGCGCACCGTCCGATCCCGGCATGTATGAGCTGCGCTATGTCCTCGACGAGGGCCGCCAAACACTCGCAAGTGCCGTCATCGAGGTGACATCGGTCGCGATTGAGGTAACCGGGCCAGACGTTGTGCGCGCTGGCGATCAAATTCGGATCACTTGGAGTGATCAGGTCAACGACCGTGACATCGTGACTATCGTGCCGCTCGGGGAGGACGAGGGAGAATTGGACGATTGGGCGCGTGTCGGTCAGTCACAATTGCAGCGCGACTTTGAAGCGCCCGCCACGACGGGCATGTATGAAGCGCGGTATGTTCTGGACGAAGGGCGGGTCACCCTGGGTCGCCACATCTTTGAGGTTCTGGATGCGACAGCCACCCTTGGGGATGATGTCCTGCTCGAAGTGCCGCAAACGGCTGCGCCCGGTGCCACGATCACAATCACCTGGAGCGGCAACGAAACCGGTATCAATCAGCGCATAGCGTTGGCGCGTGCCGATCAGGCGCTGTTCACATGGATTGCGGCTGAACCGGCGGAAGAACGCAGCGAAGTCACGTTCACGCTGCCCGCAGATCCCGGTTTCTACGAGATCCGCTATCTCGACTTTGACACGCAGGAAGCGTTGAGCCGCGCGACAATCGACGTGCGTTGAAGGTGGTTTCGGGCTTGCGATTACCCACAAGTGGATCCTTGTCCAATCTCTGCTCCGAGCTGGATATCTGCGAGGCGGCGCAGCCCCTTCAATATAACGGTGTTGCCTGGGGGCGGATCAGACATTCTGGCGAGACAACCGCTGAGACGTGCGAGCTTTGTGAGATAGAACAGAAGCGTGCCTGGTCTCGCCCCTCGATTGCCACCATCTCCGACGAGCCTGTCGAGGATGGCGATCTCTGATGGGGTCAGGGCCGTTTCGGGATCTGCGTCTGGACTGGCACGTGCCATCATACTCGTCCAAAGCACGCCAAAGAACACCACATTGCTTCGGGCACACCGCGCGGATGATCACAAACGCGCATCAGGTAGAACGGTCAGAACAAGCCTGACGGGTGACTTTCCTGGGCCATCGGGGGGGTGAGTTTGAATCCTCTGTTTCTTACGCACCACTGACGGCAGAGGCGGGCACAGCGAATGGCCGCTCTGCCCAAATGCTGCGCGTGCACTGGTGCGAGGTCACAGTCGGCTCTCCGCCCTCTACGTCGGTTTTGCGCTGAACGCACTGCGCGAGACCTGCCGCCGTTGAGTAAGTCAAACGTGGCGCGCTACAGGCCATGCGAGCGGCGGCTTCGGTGAAACGTGACAATGCGCCTGATTGCGATGGCTTTCAGCTAATGGCCATGTCCTCTGCAGTTTTGCCCACTTCCAATGCTGCCACGAACCACTGCGGTTTACGCCCCCGGCCGGACCAGGTGAGCGCCGGGTTCTCAGGGTGGCGGTATTTCGGCGCGGCTGGTGCGCGTGTGGGTTTTGCATCACGGCCGACCAGTTCGGCCAGAGAGTAGCCCAGCTCCTTGGCGAATGCTTCCACCTTGGCACGGGCCTCTGCCTTTTGCCGGTGCTCATAGGTGGAAATCGACTTGGCGATGTCCATCATGCAATCTGCGCAGCTCACTCACCGACAGCGCCTCGAGATCGGAATCAGCCACGTGAT
>NZ_JAQZSM010000032.1 GCF_028745735.1 Roseinatronobacter alkalisoli | reverse complement strand
ACGCCCAGCCATGCGGCGCCAGAGCAACAAGCGCGGTCCCGGGGGTGACATCCCTCGAAAGTCCGCAGTGGCGCGATGCTATGTTCGCCCTGCGGCATGTGCATTGGTCGGGTTTCCGCCCTCTGCGTCGGGGGCAGCCCCGACTCCGGTCTCGGCCCTTAGCGGCCGTTGACTTCATCGTCGAGCGCTGCGGAGTAGCTTCAGGAGACCGGCCATTCATTCATAGCGCAACCAATACTTGCTTCTATGATCTGATATAGGCAGGTATTGGGGCAACATTCCGTTATGAGATATGCCCATGGCCCGCAACCCCGCCCTGTCCGCCGACAAGTTGAAAGACCTCGGAACTGACAAACTTGCGCAGCTGGTTTTCGAAGAAGCTGAGCGCAATGCCGGGTTCCGGCGGCAGGTCAAGGCTGCGTTGGCCGGGAAATCCGGCCCCGAATCCATCGCCAAGTTGATTGACCGGCGCCTGTCAGGGCTGGCGCGGGCAAAGAGCTTCATCGAATGGGACAAGGCCCGCGCCTTTGCCGACGATCTGCGCAGTCTGTCCGATACAATCACGTCCGAGCTTGGCCCTGCGGCCCCGGCGCTGGCTATCGACCGGTTGTTGCGCTTCATTGCCACCCATGAGCAGGTGTTTGATCGCGTTGACGATTCCTCGGGCCGCGTTCAGGACGTTTATTGTCAGGCGATTACCGCAGCCGGGGATCTGGCGCAGAACCTGAACGCACCCGATGCGGATCTGCTCCCCGACAAGATCATGACCGCCCTTGGTGAAAGCACGCATGGCTATCTGGTGGATGTGACCGACGCCGTGGCCCCGCATCTGCCGCAAAACAGTCTGGACCGCTGGGATGGTGATCTGAAATCTGCCATAGTCGAGAGGCAGACCGAGGAAGCAGCGCGTGAGGCGGATGGTTGGTTCTATTCCATGACGTCTCAATGGGCGAAGATGCGCCAGGTCCTCGCCTTGGCGCGGGGCGACCTCGACCTGCTCATTGCGCTCGAGGTCCAGAAGAAGCCGCATATGCAGGATACGTTGGGGATCGCCGCGCAGCTTTTGGAGGTCGGGCGTAGTGCAGAGGCGTTGGAATGGGTGCGCAAACCAGGGCGGCGCCCCTTTGGCGAGTCCGATGGTGAACTTTCGCCGGAGCGCGTGAGCCTTGAGGCACGCATTCTTGACGCCATGGGTGACGAAGCTGCCGCGCAGGCCCTGCGCTGGCGTTGCTTCGAGGCGAGACTGTCCGCCGATATTCTGCGGGATTACCTTAACCAGCTGCCTGATTTTGAAGATATTGAGGCCGAAGACCGCGCCCATGCGCTTGCGCTGGAAAAGGCAGAGCCGGAGATGGCGCTGCAGTTCTTCCTTGACTGGCCGCGCCTCGATCTAGTGGCAAAGCTGATCGTCATGCACCCGGACCGTTGGGACGGGGGCAAATGGCACATCCTGCCCAAAGTCGCGTCGCTTCTGGAGCACGATTATCCGCTGGCGGCGACGATCCTCTACCGGGCGCTCCTCGACGACATTCTGGATCGCGCACGGTCCAAGGCCTATGGCCATGGCGCGAAGTATCTTGGGAAACTGGGCCTGCTGGCCCAGGAAACGGACCCCACTCGCCCCAGGTCAATGATCGATCACACCACCTATCTTGCCAAGCTGAAGGAAGCTCATCCACGCAAATCAGGATTTTGGATGCGAGTCGGCGATGAGGAGCCAGAGACACCACAAACCAGTGGGTACCGTAGGCCCACGTAGTTCAGGGGATGACGGCCCATTGCTGACCTTGACCACCGAAGCTTCGGTGCAGCTTTGCAAGCTTAGTGTCCTACGTCGTGGTGTGGGTTTAGGCGGCGGAGTTGATGACCGGCGAAGTTCTGTTTTGAAAGCCGGGTGATGCATCCCACGAGTCCCTTTTCTGTTGCACCGCCAAGCGTTTTGGTTACGTGCATCTCGCGGATGTGATCTGCGCCATGCAGTCGCTTCGTGACATTGCAATTCAGGCTTTGCAAAGTTGGCGAAAAAATAGATGGGCAGGAAAACGCATGCGCTTGGCACTATCCCGGTTTTTGAAACTTTCACTGCCGCTGCTGCTTTTGGCCTGCGCCAGTCCGGGCCGTCAATATTACAGCGCCCCACCCGGCGTCGCGCGGGCAGCAGTGCCGGTGATATCGGAAGCCCGCCCTGTCGAGATCAGCTTTCCAGCCTTTGGCGATAGCAAACCACATCCGTGGGACGGGCGCGCGCCATCCGCCTATGCGGTTCACGGGATCGACGTGTCGCGCTGGCAGGGTGACATTGACTGGCTAACAGTGCGCAAGGCGGGCATTTCATTTGCCTTCATCAAGGCGACGGAAGGCGGCGATCACATCGACCCAGCGTTCAAGGATAACTGGCAGGGTGCTGCGCGCGCCGGGATACCGCGCGGGGCCTATCATTTCTATTTCTTCTGCCGCCCTGCCGAAGAACAGGCACGCTGGTTCATCCAGAATGTGCCACGCTATTCTTCTGATCTGCCCCATGTGCTGGATCTGGAATGGAACCATCAATCGCGCACCTGCCCATACCGACCCGGCCCGGCCGTGGTGCAAGCAGAAGCTGCGAAGTTTCTTGATATTCTGACAGCCTATTACGGCCAGCGACCTGTCATCTACACGACGGTGGATTTCTATCGTGAAACGGGGATCGGCAATCTGCCGGGAACCGAATTCTGGTTGCGGTCCGTCGCGGGCCATCCATCAACCGTCTATCCCGGACAGCGTTGGGCGTTTTGGCAGTATACCAGCACCGGTATTGTCCCCGGCATTCGCGGGCCTGTGGATATCAATACTTTTGCCGGTTCGGTAAATAACTGGAACCGTTGGCGCAGGTAGTAGTAATAGTGATGTTGATGGCGGGAACCAGAGCGGTCATATGTTTGATCTTCTCTGGCTGAGCTGAGCGATGCGCAGGCGGTGTTTGGCACCCTGTTTTCCGAAGTCTGCTGGAAAGCCACGTGTAGACGATCTGCGTGTCTTGGGTCGGATTATTTTCTTCAATAGCAATGCATTGTGGTTGGGTGATGCCTGTCGCTTTTCACGATCGCTGCGGTTTCTACACCGCCCTACGACGGTCCGCCCACGACGAAGCTGGTTTCGCTGCGCGCAAAACCGGTCCGGAACTTCGCGGGTAGTTTGGGACTCGGAGCCGACCTCGGAGGCAGCGCAGCATCTTGTGATACAATGATCCGTCAACGTCGGGTTGTCGATGTGGGAGGGTATGGCGGATCGGAGGATCAGTCATGCAAACACCAAACTTACCGGCCATTCGCACGCTTCGCCCCGCTTGGAACAAAGGCCGCATCGTCGGTCAGAAGCGACCGCTCAAACCAAAACACATCTGTGATCTTCGTCAATCAGGCGCTGCGTCCGATTGTGGCCCGGCTGAACGGCCAGCCGCTGGATCAGACCGAGCTAAACCGGAGCTACCGCGTCGAGATCATCTGCAAAGGCAGTCAGGAAGCGTATGTGCGCGCGCTGATGCTGTAAGGCTTAGCTGAGAAAGGGCTGCACCTCACCGCGTTGAAATCGGAAAACATCGAGGATACCGATCGGGTCGAGGTCATGGCTGAACTGAATGCCGAAGGTTCATCCGACAGCGGGATGGAGCAGATCGTCGGGCGTCTGAGCCTTAAGCCCGCCGTGACTGCCGCGCGATGGCGGGTCGCGACCGCCTGACCCTCGCCGCTCAGATCACCCCGTCAAGCACTCCGAAGCCGATCAACGCAGCGATGCAGATCAGATAGACTGAGAAGACCTTGAGTTGCGCCTTGAACAGAAGCGCCAGCACGAGGCGCAGCGCGATCGTGCCGGATATGGCGGCGACGATGAAGCCCGCGAGCATCGGCCCGGCACCGATGCCTTCGATCCCCTCGCCGCGATAGACTTCGACCCCCTGCAACAGCCCCGCCGCAAGGATCGTCGGGATCGCGACCAGAAAGCTGTATTCGGCGGCCCAGCGGCGCTTCAGCCCGGTGAACAACCCTGCGATGATCGTAATGCCGCTGCGGCTGATACCCGGAATCAGCGCCAGCGCCTGCGCCACGCCGATGATCACCGCGATGCGGGGTCCGATGCTTTTGATGCCCAAAGGGCGTTTGCCCAGCCGGTCGGTCAGGAACAGCAGGATCGCGGTGATGAGCAGTGTCACAACGAGAATCTGCGGCGATCCGAACACTGCTTCAAATGAACGTTTCAAGAGCAAGCCAAGCACGCCCGTGACGCCGACAGTGATCACGCCCATTAGCATGAGTTTCGAAAATGGCCCCAACCCGGCGGACTGGTCTTTTGGTCGGAGCATCACCAGAGTTTCGCTCACTGTGGCGCGCATCAGGGTTCTAAGGCTCTGCCAAAACACGACCGCGATGGACACCAGCGTGCCGACATGCACCACCAGATCGAACAGGATCATCGCCGCGCTCTCCGGCGCGGGCATCTGCGACCCGCCCGCGATCATCAGATGCTGTGTAAGCACCAGATGCGCGGTGGAACTGACCGGCACGAACATGAATATGCCCTGCACCAGCCCCAATACAATTGCTTCCAGATAGGTCATCGATGGCCTTTCGCTGCTGGGTGGTCATGTTGTTGTCTTCCAGCAGCCGTAGCGAAAGCGGGCGCTCCCTGAAAGCCACTTTTGTTCTGGAGAGCCGGGATTTGATTATAACCATCGAGATGTTTCAGAGGTATCTCATTGGGCCGTCGTTGCCCTCCCCCCCGCCCATGCGGTGGCGATGTTCATTTATCTCCTGAGGCCGCCATGCCGCGCTGCTGTCAGGTCACTTTAACTCTGCCACATCGGTCTGATGGCCGAGCATACTGCGTAACAAACGAAGGGCCGCTTCAGTTGGCTGCTGAGGCGGCTCTGCCGCATCGCCGCAAATGTCCGCCGATGCTGTTGAAAAACTCACCATCGCGCTCAGGATGGTCGTTTTGCTAGGAAACCATCCCTGGCAAGGGTGTTTATGGAAACGGCGTTTTCAGAGCAGCATCGTGCGAGAACAAATTTCCGATTTTTCAGGATGATTCAGGCCCTGCAGAGTTTTTCAACAGAATACTCCGCCTGCATCGGGGGCAGCCCCGACTCCGGTCTCGGCCCTTTGCTGTCGGTCGGGCGATCAGCGACGCCGCAGCGCGGCTTCCCCGAACCGGTCACTCAGGATTACCGCAGCTTTTTTGGTATTGGTGTGTCAGCAGTGCGGGACGGAGCGGGCGTTCGCGGCACGTTCAGGGAAGCCTTTTGCAGTCGCGGCATTGCTGAAATGGCGAGCGGAAACGATCATTCGATGCGCTTATTCACCAGGTGAAGAATCTCTAATTCTTCACCGCGAGACGCAGTTCAAGCCGTCTTAATGCAAGTATCACCCGGTTGGCCTGCATATGGGGCATCAGCGCGAGCTTCATTTGCGTGGCTAGGATCATCAGCGTTGCCGCTGACAAACCCCATTTGATCGCGGACAACTCTTCAGTCGCGGCAAAGAAATTCCATCCAGCCCAGATCGCGATCAGAAACATCGCAGTCTGCATGACCAACATCACCCAGGTCACCCAACCCTGTGGGCCTCGCATCGTGGAGAATGCAAGCGAGAAGAAGCCCGGTTCACGCGCGTCTTCCGGTAAACCGAGATCATCTTCTGCAAGGGCCTCGGCGATACGGCGGTCAAATTCGTCCATGATCGTCTCCTTTCATCAAGGCCCGCAAACGGGTGCGGGCGTGCATAAGCCGGGTCTTCACGGTCCCCGGCGGAACGGCGAGCGCGGTGGCGACCTCGTCCACCGACAACCCCTCCAGATAGAACAGTGCCAACGCCGCCCTCTGCCCGGCGGGCAACTCGGCAATGGCGGCGCGCAGGTCGGGCGGGTCGGCGCCGGGCTCATCAGCGGCGCGGGTCAGTTCGGCCGCAGTCTCGCGCGCCCGGACGCGGCGGACCACTTCGCGAGCGGCGGCACGGGTCACGATGGTCAGAGCCCACGGCAAGAACGCTCTGTCGTCGCGCAGGGCAGGCAGGCTGCGTATGATAGCCGCCCAAGCCTCCTGCACCAGATCGCACGCAGTTTCGGAATCGTCCGATAACCGCCGGGCATGAGCAAACAGGCGCGGGCCAGCCAGATCGACCAGCGCGCGGAAGTCTCGCGACCGGCCCATTCGCGCCCCGGCGACATGCAGCGCCAGCAACGCGCGCAGTTTCTCGCGCCGATCCATCTTCGTCCCCCTTTCACCCTTCAGGTGCTTCTTAGGCGACAAAAGGTTCACTCATGAGAAAAATATTTGGAACGTATCTCTCAATTCGTCCAGCAGTTACCCAACACGAGCTGCCGTCCGTGTGCGTGGTTAAAGCCAGCGCTGCACAACTCATCGAAAGACAACTCTAGGCCGATCATGTTGCCGCACCTACGAAACGGCGCAAAATGCTGCGATGTGCATGAATGTCACCAATGGGCTTCTCACGTCGAGCTGCGTCGCACCATCGACCTCACGACACTCCTGCCTGGACCGTGTCAGCACCGTGCCCGGCCCGTAGCGGACGTTCGCAAATACTCAACCGCAGCTGTGCGCCTGTGGTTTGGGTAGGTACTCTCGGCAGACCGTGCTGCTGGTCGGCATGGGTCTGTCGTCGAACTTGCTCTAGGCCGAGTTATTCGTTCTGGCTCTCCGCCTGAACCGTGCCGACCTGGATGCTTCCTGCAACGAGACCACCGACAACCAGGCCCATCAAGGTCTGCAAGCCTGCCTCCTGATCCAGTCCGGCCTTTGTCGCGGCCTCTACATGCGCGGGATGAACAAACACTATAAAGGCGTCGCGGACGGCGCCTGCAGCCGCGTCGAGATCCATCGTGCGGAACTCCCCCCGCGCGACGCCGTCGGCGAGGATGAGGCGGAGGAGGCCGGTCATGCGGCGTGCATAGTCCGAAATGAGATCCGGACGTTCCTCCACGATGCGGCGATACAGGGCGTGCATCTCTGGATCGTCGGCGAGTTTGGCGCGCTTGCTGCGGTGGAGCGTCAGGACAAGGGCTGCCAGCCGCTCGGCAGCAGGAGCATCCGCCTTGACGAAGGCGTCGGCAAGCGCGGCTTCCTCGGCCATCGTTGCGGCGGCGAGTGCGTCGAAGATTTCGGCTTTGGACCGGAAGTGTCGGTAAATCGCTGAGTGCGAAAGGCCCATGGCCTGGGCGATATCGACCACATTTGTCTTCGCCCCACCAAATCGGCGGATCAAATCCCTGGCTGTTTCCAGGATGCGGTCGCGTGGGTCAGAGGCGTGGCTTTCCATGTGCAAAGGTCTAGGGCAAGGGTTGGTAAAAGGCAACATGTAACAGATTTCATTTTTTGTATTGTGTTATATCCTTTAATCTGCAATGTAGCTCTTGCAAGCAAGGGAGCTCCGCCATGACACCGATTTCCGACAGTCCTACTCGCCGCACCGCCCTCGTCACCGGAGGGTCCGGATTCGTCGGTGGCCATCTCATCGCGCGCCTTCTGAAGGCCGGTTGGCAAGTCCGCGCCATTGGCCGGTCGGCCTCGAGCCGGGCCGCCGTTGCTGCGCTGGGGGCCGAGCCGCACCACGCTGACCTTTCCGACCCCGCCGCGATCGAGCGGGCGATGGAGGGGGTGGACACGGTTTTCCACGTTGCGGCACATTTCAAGCTCTGGGGGCCGCTCCGGGTGTTTCGTGCGATGAATGTCGATGGCACTCGCAATGTGGTGACCGCCGCCGAGCGCACGGGTGTCAGGCGCGTCGTCTATGTCAGCGCCGCAGCCGTCGTCATGGGACATCCCGAACCGCAGCAACGTGTGACCGAGGACCTTCCCATGCAACGCATGGGATTTGCACCCTATTCTGCCAGCAAGGCCGACGCCGAAGAACTCCTGCGGGCGGCAAGCGGACGCCGCAAGGGCCTCTCGACCGTCGCGGTCCGTCCGCCCTTTATCTGGGGGCCGGACATGCCAATGCTCGACCATATGGTGGAGACTGTGAAGGCCGGGCAGTTCCGGTGGGTGGCTGGCGGCGGGCAGTCTATGTCAACCTGTCATGTCGAGAATCTGTGCCACGCGCTGATCCTGGCGGCCGACCAGGGACAGGACGGCGCTGCCTATTTCGTGTCGGACAATGTCGACACAACCCTGAAGTCCTTCCTGACGCGCCTTCTGGCGACCCGCAGCGTCCAGCCGGGCAACCGCGCCGTCCCCTTCGGGATCGCCTGGACGATGGCGGGCATCATGGGCGCAGTCTGGCGCCTCCTGCGCCTGAAGGGCGAGCCGCCACTCACCCGGCAGATGCTGCGGCTGATGGGCAAGGACTTCACGGTCGACATCTCTCGGGCGCGGAAAGATCTTGGATATGCGCCGGTCCTGTCACCCGACGACGGGTTGCGCATGATGGCACAGCCCGCCTTTCACGCCTGCGGCAGCGCCAGCGCAACCGGGTTGCGACAGGACGCCCTGAACGCTTCGGCTGAAGCATGAGCGGTCCCGAGCAGGCGATGCAAGCAGGCGACACGGCGCGCTTCCTGCGGGCGTGGCTGGCCGACCCCCTGGCCATCGCAGCGGTCGCACCGTCCGGACGGACATTGGCGCGGCTCATGACCGCAGGGATCGGGCCCGAAACCGGCCCGGTTATCGAACTCGGGCCCGGAACGGGCGTCTTCACGCGGGCGTTGCTGTCCCGAAGGGTTGCGCCCGAGAACCTCTTGCTCATCGAGCGTTCGTCGGCCTTCACGCTGCTTCTGCGCGAAAGATTTCCGGATCTGGACATCGTCTGCGACCTTGCACAAAGGCTGGACCACCATGCGAGGGCGCGGCTTCCGGGATCTCCCGGCGCAATCGTCTCGGGCCTGCCACTTCTGGCGATGTCACGGTTGGACCAGCAGGAGATACTCACTGCGGCGTTCAGCGCATTGCGTCCCGGCGGAACATTCGTCCAGTTCACCTACGGACACGTCCCGCCAGTGGACAAGGCCGTGGCGAGGGGACTGGGGCTGAGGTTCGACTGCATTGGCCGCACACTCCGCAACCTGCCGCCGGCCTCTGTCTACTCAATCCGTCGCATCCCGACCTGACGGAGTCAGTTCAATCCCGGGCGCATGAGCGATCTGAGACCTCGGCGCCCGGCACGCGTATGTAATTGGAAGCCGACCCACCCAAAAACTCTCTTCATATGCGAGAGGCAGGGAAGCTGAATATACCACGGACCGCTTTCCGCCCTCTAGGTCGGCGGTGCTGCAAGAACGAAGGGTCATCAGGTGGATGGCGTGAACGGCAGAAAGGTCCCGCTTAGCCGACACACGAGCGCCGTTGGCAAGTGGGGCCAACCCGGGGTTCAGCGTTGCGTCTGGACCGACGAAAGGAGTCAGAGGCCGTCATTCAGTGCCAAATTTCTCCAGTTTCCATTCCAACCCCGATCGCACGCTCGGCCATTCAGATGGAAGGATGCTGTAAACACAGGTGTCACGAAGACTGCCATCAGCCATGCGCGTATGCTGGCGCAGTATACCGTCAAGCTTGGCACCCAACCGTTCAATCGCACGTCGGCTCTGCTGGTTCAGGAAGTGGGTGCGGAACTCGACAGCGATGCAGCCATGGGTGTCGAAAGCATGTGCAAGCAGGAGAAGTTTCGCTTCGGTATTCAGCGGGGTTCGCTGAACACGCTGTGCATACCACGTCGATCCAATTTCCATCCGTGGGCCCTGCGGGGTGATGTTCATATATGTCGTCATACCGACGGCTCGGTTTGTGGCACGTTCGATCACCGCAAATGGTAGCATCGTGCCCGCCGCCTGAAGGCCCAGGCGACGCTCAATTTCAGCGGCCATCGCCGCAGGCTCTGGTATGCTGGTATACCACAGACGCCAAAGCTCGCCGTCCTTGACCGCATCGACAAGCTCATCATGGTGGTGGCGTTCCAAGGGAACGAGCTCAACATAGCGCCCCGTCAGAGTGGTAGGCTGAAGTTCTATCATCATGAATTCCTGCGATTTCTCAGCAGTATGGAAGAAAATCGATAGGAAAATCAACTGCAATGATCCGCTTTCTTCGGAGGGTTTCATGAGGGGTCATGTCCACCGCATCCTTTCGCGAAACAGGATGGCGGCTCGCCGGGTGCATGACAATCCGCCGCGCCCAGCTTCCGCGCCGGGCTGTGAATAATTTACGGAATGGGGGCTGTTACGACGCGGTCGTCCGCTGCGTCTCGAAGGGTTCGGCGGTGACCGGATCGATCTGCTGGATGATCAGCTTGGCATTGACCCACCGCGCGGCGGCACCTGCCACAAACCATTTGCGGGATGCGTCCAGATCAAAGCGTGCGCGGCGCCGCCCCGGCCCCGGCTCGACCGCCGCTGTCAACACAGCAAGCATGTCATCAACCCGGTAGAGGCCGCCTGCGATCGGCAACGGCATCTCACGCTGTTGCAATGCCTGGCGCTTCACATTCAACTTCTCCGCCACTTCCGCGAGGCTCACCAGGTCCGGGCGCACTTCATCAAGTTTCGAACCGGCGGTCAGGCCTTTCAGGATCATACGCGCTGCCGTCAGGACGACACTCTCGGCATCCTCTCCCTCGGCCTCAATCTCAACCCCGAGCAGGCGCGGGTTGCCGGTGCCGATCACCGCATCTTCATACCCGGCTTCGAAGACGGCATCCGAAAGGGCATAGGGATCATGCGGGACTTTTCTGTCGTTCGCTGCGGGTGAAAAGAAGTCCATCGCGGCGGCTTCTTGGTCTGTTCAGGCCAGTTCCAGAAGCCTGCGCGACCGCAGACGCCGCTCGGTGCGGAAAAGGCTTGTTCGGCGGGCAGGTTCAGGCGATCTTCACGTCAGTCGGCATGCCACTTGGGGTATGTCCGTTTGGGGCCCAGAACCAAGAGGCGCAGAATGGAAAAGATGTTTTTACTCCTTGTTATAATTGTATTTTCTAGCCACCCAGCAAGGGCTGAGTTCTCTGGTCAGATTGTATTGTTGCCACCGGGCTGTCAGAAAACCGCGCAATGTACTCTTGGCGACAATTTCGGGTATATCGACAAACAAAACATCGGGTGGGAGGCCGATAAAGGTGATGTCACCGATGGCGCATCGATTCCCAGATGGGCGCAGTTCTTTGCTGGGGAACCGTTTGAGGAGACATACCTTCCTGCAGCGATACTGCACGATCACTACTCGAAGTCTGTTCGGCCTGTGCGTGGCTGGTATCAAACACAGAAAATGTTCTATGAAGTGCTGATCGCCAGCGGGGTTTCAGAAAGCAAAGCAGCGATCCTTTATGCAGGAGTGCTGATCGGTTCAGGGAAATGGCTGAAAGCGAAAGCGAGTAAGCCTTGCCCAACCATTACTGGCGTGGCTTGCATAAATTTGGAAGGCGTCGAGGATGAGGTGCTTATCATAAAATCACCGATATTTGGTACACCCAGACACACTGAGCTTTTCGAGCAAGCCCGAGCAGAAATACTGTCGCAGGGTCTTTCCGCACCTATACCTGTTGTTGAACTGCTCCGGAGGCTGATGCCTGATGACATATTTCTTACAAACACAGATGGAACACTCGGTGGTGCTCAGGAATTCTAAACGTGGTTGCGCCAGCTTTTCTTTCATCCGCTCGGGTTTTCGTGCCCGGTCCCCTAGAATTTGCATAACCGTGCCGAGGGCAAAGTCTGGGATGGTGTTATCTTCCTTGTTGAACAGTGCAGCGCGGGACATCAGGCAAGACGCGATCTGCGCGCGCGGTTGATCGTCAGAGCGAGCGCGGATCATGTCGTCTATGGTCGCCTGATCTGCCGTAGTTTGAAGGTCCGCAAAGTCACGGCTGAAGACGTCATGGGCAATGCCCCCTTTAATAGGCACGAAAATCAACAAGTCGAATGGGCTAAGAAACCGACATTCCCCAAGTGGCGTGCCGACTGACGTGAAAAGCGCTAGAATCCTTCTATTGGGCAAGGTTTTTCGCGCGCAGCGGCCTCTGCGGTCGCGCGGGCTGCTGGAACAGGGCGGATCAGACCGCGAAGCCGCCGTGTTCTGGCTCGGCGGTAGTGTTTTTCAGCGCAGCGGGCAGACCTGTCCTGCCGCTTTCGTTCAGTTTGGGCGTGGATCGCGGTCATGCGCATCACGGCGGCGGAACGAGCAAATGACCGTCCGCTCTGGGCCCCCACGTCGAGCTGCTTCGCAGGATCGAACTCATGACGCTCGCGGATCGTGCCAACGTCGTGATCGGCCCAAACCGACCGGTCGGTATTTTGCATGGGGTTCGTCAAAGCGGTCGCTCAGGAATGGCGCAGCATGCGACAGCAGCCAGCCTCATTGCGGATGATCACGAAGGATACGGGATGCGTTGAGAGTTCATCATACAGGGCAGGAAGCCGACTGCGAAGTAGTGACATTGCATTCGCAGCATATTGCGGGAGTGATCGTCCGCCATCGACAATGGCGGACGCCTATACTCACCGCTATATTACAAAAGACAGACGACATTGACTTTTGTTTGTGTTCGTAGTTATCTCCGATGCAGAACAGTAAGGAATTTACAATGCGCAACGCCCCCAGAAGCGAAGATATCGCCTCGGCTATTCGCCGACGCGTGTTTGAACATGCCATGCGCAACAATGGCGGTTATCTGTCACAAGCCTGTTCTGCCGCCGAGCAGCTTGCATTTCTGTATAATGAGGCGCTGACGCTTGGGCCCTCAACCATGCCGATGATCCCACCGCCCTTCGGGGGCGTGCCGTCTGCACAGAACCCTGACTATGTGACAGGTGCAGGATATAACGGCCCCGCCGCACCTGAATATGACCGCCTGTTCATTGCGCCCGCGCATTACGCGCTGGTGGCCTATGCCTGCCTGATCGAGGTTGGCCGCATGGCCCCCGAAGGGCTGGAGATGTTCAATCAGGATGGGTCTTCGGTCGAAATGATCGGGGCAGAGCACAGTCCCGGCATGGAAGTGCATAACGGCACGCTTGGCATTGGCCTCTCCACGGCGGCGGGCCTTGCATGGGGGCGCAAGCGGCGCGGCGAGCGCGGCGAGGTCTGTGTTTTCATGTCGGATGGCGAAGTGCAGGAAGGTCAGACATGGGAAGCCGTGCAGGCCGCCACACATCATGAGATCGGCAACCTCTGGGCGCTGATGGATGTCAATCGCCAGCAATGCGATGGCGCGATGGATGATGTAATGAAGGTGGGCGATATTGCCACCAAGCTGCGCAATTTCGGCGCTGTCGTGGCCGAAGTTGACGCCCATGATCTGGATGCGCTGCGTCAAGCGAAGGCCACGCCGCATGACGGCCAGCCGCTGATAATCCTTGCCCATTCCTCGCCCACCAAGGGGATGGACTTCCTGATGCGCCGCTTCCCGCGCCTGCACTATGTGCGCTTCAAAACCGCTCAGGAACGGGACGAAATGAATATCGCGATTGCACGAGAGCTGGGGATTGATCCCATCGTGCTGGAGGATCACTGAGATGGAAATGGTTAATCGCCCCTACGCATCGGCATTTGAGGCCTATGCTGTCCAGCACCCGGAAGTGCTGTGTCTGTCCGCCGATCTGACCTCGAGTTGCGAGATAGATGGTTTCCGCGACCGCCACCCCGATCAGTTCCTGTCGCTGGGTATGGCCGAACAAAACATGCTGTCTTTTGCGGGCGGGTTGGGGCTGGCAGGGTTCCGGCCCTTTATCCACAGTTTTGGCGTATTTCTGTATCGCAGGCCCTATGATCAGTTGATGGCGTCCATTGCCTATCCGCGCCGCAAGGTGCGTCTGATGGGCTTTCTGCCGGGCATCACCACACCGGGCGGCATGACCCATCAGGCGATCGAAGATATCTCGGTCATGCGGACAATCCCGAATATGACTGTGCTGGAAGCAGGCGATGCGACCGAGGTAGAAAGCATCGTCGCAGAGGCAGATACGGTCGATGGCCCGGTCTATTGTCGTATCTTGCGCGGCTCTGTGCCACGCCTGTTCAACACGCCCCTGCGCATCGGTCAGATGCGGGTCCTGGCCGAGGGGGATGATGTTCTGGTCGTAACGGCGGGCATCGCAACCGAGGAAGCAATGCGCGCGCGCGCGGCACTCGATGCGGCGGGGGTGGCGGTGCGGCACCTGCATCTGAGCACGCTCAAGCCCTTTGACGCGGCGCAGATCGTGGAACATGCAGCCTCTGTCCGGCATGGTGTGGTGACGCTGGAAAACCACCTCGTGGCGGGGGGGGTCGGCTCGATGGTGGCCGAGGCTCTGGCCGAGGCGGGTCTGGCCCGCAAGCTGGTGCGGCTGGGGCTTCAGGATACCTATGCACATGGTGGCTCAAAGCCCTATCTGATGCGCTATTACGGGCTGGACGCCCTTAGCCTTGTGCGTGCGGTCGAGCGGGTGACCGGGCAGGAAACTGGCATCACGGAAGAAGCCCTTTGCGCAGTGCGCGTGGATGCGGTGCATTCCGCTGTCAAGGCAGAGGCGCTATGAGCCGATTTCGCGTCACCTACCGTATCTTTGCGGCGTCGCTCGCCGAGGCGCGGGCGCGGGCGGAAGCGATCGCGCTGGAACAGACAGTGGAAATCCCCCGTGATGTCGTCCCGGCGGGCTATATTGAGGACACGATCCTTGGTCGGATCGAAGAGATCGGCCGTGAGGGCGACAGCCAGTTTCGCGCGACGCTCAGCTACAGCTCTGACAGTGCCGGGTCGGAATTCACCCAATTTCTGAATGTCGTGTTCGGCAATTCGTCAATCCAGCGGGGGTTGCGAGTCATGGGCGTCGATCCCGGAGAGGCGATCCTTGCACGCCACAAGGGCGCGCGGTTCGGGATAGAGGGGCTGCGGCGCTTGTGCGGTCGAGCACAGGGCGGGCTGATCGCACCCGTCATCAAGCCGCAGGGGCTGGGCGCAGATGCGCTGGCAGAGATTTCCTATCGCAGCGCGCTTGCCGGGGCGGATATCGTCAAGGAAGATCACGGCATCACCGATCAGCACATGGCCCCGTTTCGTGAACGGGTCGTGAAGATCGCAGCCGGCGTGGCACGCGCAGCCGAAGAAACAGGGCGCCGCGCGCTCTACTTCCCGTCGGTCGCAGGGCATCCGTGGGAAATCCGCGACAATCTGCGTTTTGCCCGCGATGCCGGTGCGGACGGGTTCCTGATCATGCCGGGGCTTCTGGGCTTCGGGCTGATGCACGCGATTGCCAGTGACCCTGATCTGAGCCTGCCAGTGATGGCCCATCCAAGCTTCCTTGGACCCTATGTGCTTTCCCCCGATACGGGGATCGATCACGGCGTTTTGTTCGGTACGTTGCAGCGCCTGGCCGGTGCCGATATTTCGGTTTTCCCCAATGTCGGCGGGCGGTTTGGCTTTACCGTCGCGCAGTGTCAGGCGATTGCCGAAGCCTGCAGCGACCCGATGGGGCCGGGCGTGCCGATCCTGCCGTCGCCCGGTGGTGGCATGAGCGTCGAGCGGGCAGGCGAGATGGCGCGCATGTATGGGTCGGATGTTGTCTATCTGCTGGGCGGATCGCTCTTGCGGCTTGGCGCGCAGATCGGCGACGGTATCACCGCGATGCGGCGCGCCGTGGACGCGGCTGGCGCGCAGTGATGGCCCCCTGCGCGTCTAGCGCAGGGAGGCTTCGATATTACCGCCATCCACTGTCAGAACATGCGCCGTTGTGCGGTCTGACAGCGCCAGCGCCACAAAGGCATCGGCCACATGGCGCGCTTCCACCTCGCGCTTGAGCAGATTTCCCGACAGGTAGTCATCTTCGGTCAATCCGCGTGCCTTGGCGCGCGCTTCGATCATGTCATCGGTCAGCAGGCCAGAGCGGATTCGGTCGGCATTGACGCCATTGACGCGAATGCCCTCGCCGCCCAACTCTAGCGCGAGTTGCTTGACCAGAAACAGCGTTGCGGCCTTGGGCAGGCCGTAAGCCCCAAAGCCCTTGCCCGGATTGACCGCCTGTTTCGAGACATTGAACAAAAACTGCCCGCCCCGCGCTTGCGCCCGCAACACACGCGCGGCGGCTTGCGCGAAGGCGACTGGCGCAAAGAAATTCAACTCGAAACTGGCACGCAGGGTGGTGTCGGGCAGCGTGGCCATGTCGCCTGTCAGGGCGGCACCTGCATTTGAGACAAGAATATCCAATCCCCCGAAACTGTCTATACATGCCCCGATCGCCTGATCTGCCGCGCCTGCCGCCGTGATGTCGCAGGCCAGCGCGCAATGATCGCGCCCCATGCTGGCGCGCAACGCCTCTACGGCCTCTGCCTCACGGTCGATCAGCATGAGCGATGCGCCCTGCGCAGCAAAAGCCCGCGCGATGGCGGCACCAATTGCGCCCGCAGCACCTGTCACCAGCACAATGCGCCCTTGCAGTGCGGCGGGTTTGCCCTTGCCCAGCTTCGCCTGTTCAAGCGACCAGTATTCCATATCGAACAGGTCCGCTTCGGGGATGGGGTGAAACCCGCCCGAAGCCTCGCTGTCGCGCATCACGCGTAGGGTTTGCTCGCCAATGTCTGCCGCAATGCGCGCGGCGGATTTCGTGGCCCCCAGCCCGATCAACCCGATCCCTTCGGCCCAGACCAGGCCGGGCACAGGGGCCAACATGGTTTTTGCGCCCCCAAAGCGCGGGTTATGGCGGTCGAAATAGGCGCGGTAGCGCGCGGCGTAAGCGTCCAGCGCCTGCCGCAATCCGTCCGGGCTCTGGTCAGCTTTGCGCAGCACGAGCGGGTGACCCTTGGTGCGGATCACATGATCTGGTGTCGCAACCCCGCGCGTCGCCAGCACATCCAGATCAGGGCGGGCGAGAAAGCTCATAACATCACCGCTTGCCCGTACATCCATCACGGGCATGGCGGCACCGTCACCAAGCGTCCGGGCAATCACGGCGCGCAGTCGCGGCAGGGCCTGCGTGCGTTCGTCAGCGGGCAGCGCTGCGGCAGGATGCAGCGGCGCAGGGCGGCGCTGTGCGAGCCAGCTCTCGACCGCGTTGGTATGGGCGATCAGACGGTCATAGGACGCTTTCGCGCTCTCGCCCCACGTGAAATGCCCATGATTGACCAGCAGCAACCCTTCGGCTTGCGGATTGGCCTCAAACACCTCTGCCGCGGCCTTGGCCAGCACGAACCCGGGCATGATATAGGGCACCAGCGCCATGCGGTCGCCGAAAATCTCGCGCGTGGCTTCAGCCACTTCGGGCAGATTTGCCAGCGCCAGAAACGCCGTTGCATGCGTGTGATCGATATAGCGCGGGGGTAACCAGGCATGCAAAAGGGTTTCCACCGATGGGTTGGGCGCAGTGCTGTCAAGCAGGTTTGCACGCTGCACATTCACCATCGCCTCGTCCGAGAGCGCATCAAGCGCGCGCAACTCCATAAGCGGGTCCAGCCGTACCGCAGGCAAGCCGGCCGCCTCGATGGTTTCCAGATCCCACCCCGAACCCTTGACATGCAGCACGTCAATCTCGCGCCCCATCACATCGCGCCCGCGCAGCTTGACCGAAGTATTGCCGCCCCCATGCATGACCAGATCAGGGTCTTGCCCGATCAGGCGCGATGTGTAGACCCGCAAGGCAAGTTCGCGCGCCATCGGGTCTGTGCCCGCTGCATCCTGAAATTGCTTTGCCTGCTTGTCCTGCCAGAGATTTGCGATCATGCTGTATCTATCCGTCTTCGCCCTGTGTGTGATTGACAATGGGATAGGCTTGCACAAATGTCAAACCATCTTGGCATTAGTTGAATTGGGGTGAGAATGGGGATCACACGACGCAGGACCGCTGGCCAGATCACAGGCGAGAATGTCATCATCGAAGTCGCCTGGATGTATTATCAGGAAGGGCTCAACCAGAAGGAAATTGCAGAGCGGCTTGGCATATCACGTGCGTCAGTCGTCAATTACCTTGCCGACGCGCGCGAAAGTGGGTTGATTCGCATCTCGATGGCAGCCGAGAGCTTCACGACGCACCGATTGGCACTGGAGTTATGTGCTCGTTTCGGCCTGCAAGCGGCCTACGTCGTGCCAGATGAAGCCGCTAGCAACGATGAGGACAGGTTTTACCGGGTTGTCCGGGGTGCGGCGGAATGGCTGCCGGACCTGCTGGCCCCTGATGACCGGCTGGGCGTGGCTTGGGGCCGTACAGTCTATGATCTGGCCACTGTGCTGGAACAGCAGAACCTGCCTGATCTGGCCGTGATTCAACTCGTCGGCTCCATGTCCACCCCATATGGTTTCACAGCCGAGGCCTGTTCAACGCGACTTGCCCAAAAGCTTGGGTCACACTGCCACAACCTGCATGCACCCGCAATTCTGAGCCGAGCAGACCTCGCCCGCGAACTCCGCGCCGAACCGATCCTGAAGGCACAGCTTGACCAGTTTGGCCATATCACGAAAAGCCTGTTCTCCGTCGGCACCTGTCAGCCGGACAGTCATGTCGTCGGGGCCGGGGTGGCCACGCGAGACGAGTTGGCCTGGTATGTGGCCCAAGGGGCCGTCGGTGTGGTGTCGGGGCGCTTCATAAATGCACAGGGCCAGGCGATCCCCGGCCCGCTGGACGAGCGGATGATCGGGGTCGAATTGAGCGATCTGATCGGTTTACAGGCCGGCATCCTCATCACGCCCGGCCATGACAAGGTCGCTGCCACCCGCGCCTGTATCGCGGGTGGCTATGCGACCCATCTTGTCACCAGCCTCAGTGTGGCGCAAGCGCTTCTGGCCTGACCTATTGCGCCGCGGTCGCGTATTCGGGAAAGAGCGCCGACATCCCTTTAGGAGTGGCCGCGCAAATGCCGCGTTCGGTGATCAAACCCGTGACAAGCTCTGCCGGCGTCACATCAAAGGCCGGATTCCGCGCGCCCGTTCCGTCCGGCGAGATCTGGACATCGACCACGCGCCCGTCAGGGCCGCGGCCCTGCACATGGGTCACTTCGCGGCCTGATCGTTCCTCGATGGGGATTTCACGAAGCCCATCGCGCACGGTCCAGTCGATCGTGGGCGAGGGCAGCGCGACATAGAACGGCACGTCATTTGCCTTTGCCGCGAGTGCCTTGAGATAAGTGCCGATCTTGTTGCACACATCGCCGCGCGCCGTGGTGCGATCGGTGCCGACGATGACGATATCGACCTCGCCATGCTGCATCAGATGCCCGCCCGCATTGTCGACGATCAGATCATGGCTGACGCGGTGGCTGTTCATTTCCCAGGCCGTCAGAAGCGCGCCCTGATTGCGCGGGCGGGTTTCATCCACGAAAACATGCATATCAATCCCGGCCTCAACCGCGTGGTAGATGGGCGAGGTAGCCGTGCCCCAATCGACCGTCGCAAGCCAACCCGCGTTGCAATGCGTCAGCACATTGACCCGACCGCCGCCCTTGCGCGCTGCAATGTCACGCAGCAGTGCAAGACCGTTTTCCCCTATCCGGCGGTTGATCTCGACATCCTCGTCGCAAATCGCTTCGGCCTTTGCGCGGGCAGCATCCGCGCGCTTGGCAGGGGGCAGGGGGGCGAGCGTCGCCCGCATTGCATCCAGCGCCCAACGCAGGTTGATCGCCGTGGGCCGGGTGTCATGCAACACATCCCATGTCGCGTTCAGGTTGGTATCGGACGGGTCGCGCGCCATTTCCTCGGCCATGCCCCATGCCGCAGTCGCGCCGATCAGCGGTGCGCCACGCACCCACATGTCGCGGATGGCCGTGGCAAAATCATTTAGATTGCGCAGCGGCACGATGCGCAATTCATGCGGCAGCCAGCGCTGGTCAATGATCTGCACCGCATCAGACGCGGCATCGCGCCAGATTGAACGATAGGGGGTTCCGTTGATTTTCATAGATAGTCCTTCCCCAGAATGCTGCGGGCCAGATCTGTTACGTCTGTCATGGTTCGGATGGTTTCGCGCCCGATAACAAGCGCGCGTCCCAGCATCAGCCCGCGCGCCTCGCACCGGGCGCGCAGGGTTTCATCTGCGATCTGGTCATATTCGGCGATATGCGCGAGGCCCAGAATGCGGCGATGCATCTCAACGCCGCAAAATCCAAGCGCGTCGCGCCAGATGGCGGCGAGTCTGTCAAGCCTCGCCTGCTCTGCGCCAAGCACGTCGTTCTGGTCCTCGAAGAGCGTAGACTGATAGAGAATGCCCTTGCGCTCATTGCGCCACAGATGCGTAAATTCCTGCGCGAAATTGTCCCAGACCTCGGTTGCGGTGGCGAGAATCCAATCCTGATAGCTGGCCTGTTCCGCAGTATCGGCCAGATGGCCGGGCACGGCACAGGCGGCCATCAGAAAATTCGCAATCAGCATCCCGACATCAAAGCCAATCGGACCGTAAGTCGCAAATTCAGGGTCGATCACGCGCGCCTTGTCGCCGCAGACCATGACAGAGCCAGTATGCAAATCCCCATGCAGCAGTGTTTCCGCATTATTGGCGAAAGCGGCTTTCAGATGCTGCGCCGCGACTTTCAGATCGCGATCCCCGCGCAGCATTTCCACGATGGGATCGAGGGCGGGCGTATGGCGGTTCATCGGGGCTGCGAAATACGGATCGGAAAATACCAGGTTTTCGGTGATGTCACACAGCTCGATATTCTCCGCAAAACGCGCAAGATCGCGTTTGCGCTCGGCCGTGTTCATACTGAGATCCGAGCCGCGAAACAGCGTCCGCGCGCAAAACAACCCAAGTAACCCGCCAAGCCCCTCGTGGCGGATGCCCTGCATCAGGCTTTGACGCAGGATCACATGATCGGTGAGAAATTCCATCACCACCAGCGCCTGTGCATCGTCGTAGTGATAGACCTCTGGCACCATGCCCGGCGCGCGGGCGGCCTGCCGGATCAGGGCGTTATATTCGAAGAAGGCACGCTTCAGCGGCAAGGGCCAGCTTTCGCCCACCAGTCGCACATAGGGCAAAGCCTGCTTGACGATGACCTGACCGGCCGCGCCCGTTACGATGAAGACCAGATTCAGATTTCCGTCCCCCACTTCTGACACCTGCCATGTCTCTGAAGGGCCGGCATGCGCGCTGACAGCCACGATATCGCCAAGTCGCGCGGCGACCGTTTCCGGTGTCAGGGCTTCATAAGGGGTTGCGCTCATCGTGACCTCCTCTCACAGCGCGGCGCGTCTCTGGTGCCGCCGTCATCTTGTCAGTTTTCCGTTTTTTCAGCAAATGTCAAATACTATTGACATTTGCAGATTTACATCAATTATCGGGAGCAGGGAGAGAGCCGAGATGACGCAGAACGCGCTGGAAATCCGTAATATGAACAAGGCCTTTGGGGCCAACAGTGTTCTGCGCGGCATTGATCTGGACCTGCCCGCCGGGCAGATCACTGTGCTGATGGGGGCAAATGGGGCGGGCAAATCGACGCTCGTCAAGATCATGTGCGGCGTACAGGCGGCGGATCGTGGCTCGATGTTGCTGGATGGACAGGCCTACGCCCCTGACACTCCTCATGCGGCGCTGCGCGCGGGTATCGTGACTGTTCATCAGTCCATCAATGACGGAGTTGTGACTGACCTTGATGTCGCGTCAAACCTGATGCTCGACCGTATCGCGGCCGGGTCTGGCCTGTTCCTGCGCGGCGCAAAGCTGCGCGCCGAGGCGCGCGAGATTGCCAAAGCTGTGGGGCTGGTGGCGACGATGACACAGCCTGTTGCTCTGCTGTCGCTGGCTGATCGCCAGCTTGTGGCAATTGCACGGGCCTTGTCACATGATCCGAAAATCCTCATTCTTGACGAACCGACATCCTCGCTGTCAGACGCGGAAGCACAGCGATTGTTCACGCTGCTCGAAGGTCTCAGGGCCAAGGGTGTGGCTATCCTCTATATCTCGCATCGCATGTCCGATATCCGCCGATTGGCCGACAGCATTCTGTGCATGCGTGACGGGGTGATCTCAGGCAGCTTCACCCAGGTCCCGCTGGATTACTCTGGTGCCGTGCGCGCCATGTTGGGCCATGAGATGACCGAGGTGGATATCACGATTCCCGCTCGCGGTGCGCCGGTGCTGGAGCTTTCTGATCTGCGCTTGCGCGCCCAGTCACGGCCCTTCGATCTGACGCTGCATGCCAATGAAGTGGTGGCTGTGGTTGGACTGGTCGGCAGTGGCAAGGCGCAGCTGGCAAATACACTTTACGGGGTAGCGCGCCCTGTTTCGGGCACAATGCGGCTGGATGGGCAGAGCTACACGCCGAAATCACCGGCGCAGGCAATCGCGAGCAAGGTGTTCATGGCCGCTCGCGACCGGCGGAGCAATGCAGTGATCCCCGATTTCGATATCGGGCGCAATTTCACACTGCCTTTCACCCGTCGCCATAGCGGCTTTGCTGATCTGATCAGCCGCAAGAGCGAGAAAACACTCGCGGCGCGAATGATCTCGGAGATGGGGGTCAAATGCCAATCCCATACCGATCCGATTCTCAGCCTTTCTGGCGGCAACCAGCAGAAGGTGATGGTCGGGCGTTGGATGGCTGAAGAAGCCCGCCTTCTTATCCTCGACGAGCCGTTTCAGGGTGTGGACATTCAGGCGCGGCGCGACATCGGGGCCCGCATCCGTGCGCAATCGGCGGGGCGAGCAACATTGGTGCTGGTGACAGAGCTGGACGAGGCGCTTGAAGTTGCGGATCGCATCGTGGTGATTTGCGAAGGCAGCCTGAAAAGCGACCGCCCCAACAGAGAGATCGACGTAGCCTCGATCATGGCTGAAGTTGCAGACAGTCCGACAGAGGCTGTGATAGAAAGGCAAGGTGCATGAGCGTGCAGACAAGATTGATCGACCTGGCGATAAGATTTGGCTTCCTGCTGCTGATGGCGGGGCTTCTGGTGTTTTTCTCCATCTCCGCGCCCGGTTTTCTGTCACCACATAGCGCTGTCTTCGTGTTTCAGTCCGTCGCGATCACCGGCATTCTTGCTCTGGGTGTCACTGCCACGCTGGTCGTGGGAGGGTTTGATCTGTCCATCGGGGCAGTGGCCACATCGGCGCTTATGCTCTCGGCCTATGTGATGGTGGTCTGGGAATTGAGCGCGGGCGTGGCGATTGCGTTGTGTCTGCTGATGGGCGCGGGTGTGGGTCTGGTGAATGGCCTGCTGATCGTCAAGGCGCGTGTGCCAGACCTGCTGGCGACGCTGGGGATGATGTTCCTGCTGATTGGCTTGCAGCGCATCCCGACCGAAGGGCGCTCGATCTCGACCGGCATGACCCTGCCCGATGGCACAGTCGCGCGCGGCACATTTTCCGAATTATTCCTGATGCTGGGCCGTCACCGGATTGATTTCTTCATCGAACGGCTGATCCCGCTTTCGGTGATCTTTCTGCTGGTTGTGGCCCTGCTGGTGTGGGTGTTTCTGGAATTCACCCGTCATGGACGGCTGATGTATGCTATCGGCTCGAATGCGCAGGCGGCACAACTCGCGGGGGTCAAGGTCGAGCGCTACAAGATCGCGGCCTATATGATCTCTGGCACGCTGGCATCCTTCGGCGGAGTGCTTCTGGCCGCCCGTCTGGGGCGAGGGGATGTGGCGTCTGGCACAAATCTTCTGCTTGACGCGGTCGCAGCAGCCCTGATCGGATTTGCAGTGCTCGGCGCAGGCAAGCCCAATGCGTTCGGCACAGCCATCGGTGCGCTTTTTGTTGGGGTGCTGTTGCAAGGTATGACCATGATGAACGCGCCTTATTACACACAGGATTTCATCAAGGGCGCGGTTCTTGTCGTTGCCTTGGTGTTTACTTTTGCCTTCACGGCGCGAGGTAGCCGTGGGGCCTGAAACTGAGTTCAACCAAGTCTGAAGAAAGGGAGGAAACCATGATCTCCAGACGCATACTAATGATGACAGCCGGTGCTTTTGCGTTCACGCCTTCGTTGGCGCTAGCGCAGGATGCACCCGCACCTTTCGATAACCCGGGCGACGTGACCGTCGCACTGGTGCGCTACCTTTCGACAGGCGACTTCTTTCAGTCTTATCTGGCTGGGGTCGAGGCACAGGCCGCAGCCCTCGGTGTCAATCTTCGCGTCTTTGATAGCCGTCAAGACGCCGCCTTGCAGGCGGATATGGTTGATCAGGCCATCGCGCTGGGGGTCGATGGGATCATCATCCAGCATGGTCTGACCGAATCCATGCAGGATGCGGCACAGCGCGCTGTCGATGCGGGGATCAAGGTGGTGGCCTTTGATGTGAACGTGGAAAACGCGGCTGTCCCGCAAATCGAACAATCTGACCGCGATCTTGCCCGTCTGGCGCTGGAACAGGCCATCACCGACAACGGCGAAGCGTTCATGGCCGGGTATGTCTATGTACCGGGCATTGCGCCGCTTGATCGGCGCGACGAAACATGGCGCGAGTTCAAGGCGCGCTACGAGGGCATCAACGAGGTCTCGCAATTCGGAACGCTCGATAACCCGATCGCCAATTCGGTCGCCAATCAGGCGCGCGCTGTCTTTTCGGCCAATCCCGGTATCGAAGTCGTCTTTGCCCCCTATAACGAATTTGCCAAGGGTGTGATGATCGCCGCGCAGGAAGCGGGTGTCGCGGATAACATCAATATCTATTCGGCCGATATCTCGACGGCTGACATTGCGATGATGCGTGAGCCGAATTCGCCCTGGGCTGCGACTGCCGCGACAAACCCTGCCGTGGTGGGCGAGGTTTCGGTGCGCGCCTTGGCGCTTTTGCTTGCCGGAGAAGACCCAGGTGAACAGGTGGTCGTGCCGCCCACGCTGATCACGCGCGATATGCTCAACGACGGCAACATCACAAATATGGAAGAGCTGGGCGAGAAAATCCCCGCCTTCCTTCACGCAGATGTTGCGCTTGCCGATTGGATCGCTTTGCCGTCGCGCTAGGCAGTACAGTCCAAGAAATGGTCCTGTTCAGGTTCAGAAGGTAGCCCGGTTCTCCGGGCTACTGTTCTCACCGGCGCTCATTGGCCATCCAGACCTTGCGTGATCTCGCGCCTTCATTTGCTTCGTACAAAAACTCGCCAGTCCAATGCGGAAGAACCACTTCGCTGCTCGAGTGGCAGCAAAGTTCTAGGTATTTCAGTCACAGCACCCATCATCCCTACTTTGTAAACACCGCTCGCGACCAACTGTGCCTGTTGATCGGCGCGGAGGCGAATGGCCGCTTCAGCCATTCTCTGCGGCTGCAGTGCCGCGATGTCACAGTCGGCTTCCCGCCCCTCACGCTGACACGGCTAGTCCGGATATTTCAGGCATTGTGGCGATCTTCATTGTGCTACCTCAATGCTCTCCTGCTCCATCAGAAAAGAACACCACCGAAACCCGGCGCCCGATCTCCGGTTCGTGGTTCCGCGACAGCAGCTCAGCTTCCTCGATCACCTTCGACATCATTTCATGAATTTCGTCGGCGTGGCGAGCATCACCATCCAGCTTCTGAAGAATTGCCTGAATCGCGATATAGCCCTTTGGGAGGTCCTCATAGGCGAAGCTGTCCCGCACCTCTTGCTTGGCTTGCTCCCAGAAGGGGTCAAGCAGTCTGCTCCATGCCTCACAGATCATCTCGATGGCAGGTAAAGAAAGGTGCCCGAACAGTTCTTGATCATCGAGGCGGCTTTCGCCGCGCCGGCTCATGAACTCCGCGCATGCTTTCATCAGGCTTTCGACCCGAGCAGGACGCAAGTCCCATTCGGTAAGCGTTCCAAGCTGCTCTGCGATGATTTCGAGCGCGTTGGACAGATCCTCCAAGGGCATGCGGGTCTGTTCTAAACCCAGGCTTCTCGTGCGCTCGTAGGCCGCTTCAAGGATATTGGCGCAGCTCAACTGATCCCTGACCAGCACCAAGCCCTCCTCGTAATGCCTCAGCATCAGTAAACGCGGGGGAAAGAAGTTGGCCGGCTTGTCGACGCCCTTCAGGTGTAACGCGGTGAACCTCTCCCTAGCAGACAGCAGCGCCAGTTCCGCACCCCAAGTGCCTTCTATTCTTGCCCCGCTGATCAGAGCATAACGTTCGGGCGAAATTCTCTCCTTGGTGCGCGCGAGAACGTCGTGGAAGTTGTCGTTGCGTAGTCGTCTGGCTGATCCTAGGTATGCGATGACGCTTTCAAGGATCACCTCAGCGTCCTCGGAGCCGACCTCCTGCACGGCATCGATCAGGTCTTCCCCAGCAAGGGTTCGATAATTCTCGATACGATTGGTCACCTTTTCGTCCGATGCAAACTGACCGACCGGAATGTCGACAAGATGATAGTTGACGATCCCAAATTGGCTGTCGATCCGGTCAATCCGGCCCAAGCCCTGAATGAGTTCCTTGAGGTTCGATGTCACCCCAAGAAGCACAAGCGTATCGGCTGATTGGAGGTTGATGCCCTCAGCCATTTTATACGTGAGAAATACCGACGCCGGTCCATGCGGGGCGTTCTTCCCGCCAGGGCGGAAGTAGGACTCTACAGACTTGCCGTGCGTGATCCGCCGAAAACCATCCGGTGCGCTACCAAAGACGGCCTTCACTGCCCTCTCATCGCCCTTGGTCTGGTTCCCAACAACGAAGTTCGTATGGTGACCGCGGCGGGAAAGCGCCTCAGCGAAGATTTCGAGCGTATCCGTGCGCTCAGCAAGGAAAACAACTCGCTCCTTCTTGTTCTGAATTCGCAGGCAGGCTTCGTATCGCTTTTCGTCAAGTTCACGCAGCGACTGCGAGTTGAGTTTTCGGGCTAGGGCGTCGCACGTCTCAGGCGTCGCCAATGTGTCTATGCCAAGTTGCGCGAACATGTCGGCCTGGCCCGGGTGTGGCGCTCTCCTCCCATTCTTGGAGCCTTGTTCAAACTCTCGCAGCCACTTTCCTATGACGCCATGAGACATCTCCCACGCGGCCTGCGCTGCGCTCACGCGCAGAATGTTCAGCAGGTTTCGGATGTGGAGCTGATCTTGCGTGCTCTGCTGCGTTTTTACATGCCCGAAACGGCTCTTCTCAACAGCCGTGACCCGGCCGCCGGGCGCAAGTTCATGGCATAGCGTAACAATTTCGTCGAGGCGCGCCTTCTGGGGCTTGGCAAGTGCCAGCGTCTTGGGTCGTCCATGATTGGCGAGCTTCGGGTAGCTGTGCGTGGAGCGATCCTCGTCTTGGCCAATACACCGGCGCTGTCGGCGGGTCAGAAAAGGCGAGATCAGCTCGGAAAGCTCGGTACGCGCCTGCCGGGAAAGGGCGGTTTCTGGTTCTGAAAGTACCGCAAGCGACGCTTGATGATCAAATATATCGGGCGATCTTTGCATCTCACGGTCGAACAGCTCACCCATGGCCTGGATGTAGTCTGGCGTCATGAAAATGGATGCGCGTTTCTCCTGCATATGGGTAAGCCAGTCGACGTCACGGTTGCCCAGCAGGGTGGCCGATAAACAGACATTCCAACTTGGGGGCGCGAGCTCGACGGCCGCAGCCATCTGAGAGGCCTGTTCGAAGCCTGGTGTGACCGTATGGCTTTCATCGATGATGAGCACGCCATACTGATCAAGTCTTAGACCGGACTGGCTATCGTCCCCAGCGCCTCGCAGATGCTGTTTGGCAAGTTTTGTGTTGGCTATTGGCCGTAAAGAATTCGTGGAATGCTTTTCCCAACTCGGGATGACTTTTGGCGGCGCGATGACAGCCGCGTTCTTCCGGGCCACACCATGGACAGGAGAGCTGGGTATCACCCGCAAAAAAGTATCTGATAAGGCCTCCGCAAGGTGGCAACCGATTTCGGTTTTTCCCGACCCTGTAGGCGCCTCGACGAAGGCAATGCCGTGGTCGTATGTGATTGAACATGCCTCGTAGGTGAGTTCTTGTTGGTACCCGTAAAGCTTGTGACCGGTAATTTCCCTGCGTTCGCCCGTAAGCCAGGGTTCAAAGCCCTTCTGCTCCGCGATCATGCGTGCCATGGCGTCCTCGGCAGTGGCGGGCTTGATGAGCTTGTCGAGGATTTCGAGTGCTTCATCGGTCCAGTCAGCAGAAACTTCCCAAATCTGTTCGGCCGCACGGGTGCGTTCTGCCTGAAGCTCGTGTGATCCAGCATCAAGGCCATCCGCATACTCGATGTTGCTGTAGAGGCCCGATTTGGAGAAGTTCGCTGATCCCGAAACGGCGCCTACCCGGGACGCGACGATCTTCGCATGCATCCGACGGTCCCCGGTGATCCCCAGATGTTTTTGGGCCAAACTAGGGTCAAAGACACGAAGCTCTAACCTGCGAGTCTGGATTGCGCGCTTTGCCAGCACCGCCAGCAAGTCATCGTCGTCCTCGACCTGCAGCCCTGACTTCTCCAACCAGTATAGCTTCATCTCTTCAGTAACGGGTTTAGACTTGCCCAACCGCCGAGAATTCGCAGTATCAATCCCGAACGATATCCGAATGCGAATGTCCGTGCTGGCTTCAGGGTCTCTGAGGTCCTTGACCTCCTTCATAAGCACAGCAAGCGAGGAGAGAAAGTCCTGGTAGCCGGTCACAATAAGGCAGTCGCCCGAGGTGATGTGCGGCCGGTAGAGGTTAATAACGGGGTGGTCGATATTGGTCCCGACCTTAGGCGCGACGGCACTGTGAGGCTTGCCGTGGTTAGAAACCTCCGGCTTGTCGATTTTGTGTGGTTTGTGCCGCAGCCAATTTGGGAGTGAAAACAAGGGTTAATACCGGGTCAAGGCGAGGTATCATGACTATGACGGTTGATACCAGCCTACGGCAAGGGATTTATTCTCAACGAACGCATTACAGAGCATCGGAGTGCAATTCAAAACAGCGGGCATCGGACAAGAGCCCGAATATGGTTTTCTCAGCGAGTGGCAGTCGCTTGAAGAGATCAGAGCGACAGACAAGTTTCACCGTGTGTTACGTGCGCAGTGTTGCAATGTCACAGGCCGCTCTCCACCTGATGCGATTGATGAGCACCAGAGATAGCGACTCATGCTATGCTTTTCCGTCGGTAGGGCCGAGGACGTGGCGGGTTTGGCGGACAGGAGAGAAGCCATGTCCATCGAAACCTTACCCGCCCTTCGCCCCACGCGTGCCCCTTGGAACAAAGGCCGCATCATCGGCCAGAAGCGACCACTCCTTCCCAAGCATGTCTGGTCCATCCGCGTCCGGTTGGAAATGGCCGACAACAAGCGCGATCTCGCGTTGTTCAACATGGCGGTCGACAGCAAGCTCCGGGGCTGCGATCTGGTTTGCCTTAAGGTGAACGACGTCTATGCGGCGGGCCGTGTTAAAGAACGCGCATCGGTCACGCAAAGCAAGACGTGCAAGCCTGTTCGTTTCGAGATCACCGACACAACACGCGTGTCGCTGGAGCGGTGGATCAAGGATCCTGAATTGATGGGTAGCGAATACCTATGGCCCAGCCGTCTCCATGCCAGCCCGCACCTGTCCACGCGCCAATATGCCCGGATTATGCGCGACTGGGTTCTCTCGATCGGGTTGGAACCCAGCGCCTATGGCACGCATTCGATGCGGCGCACCAAGGTCGCCCAGATTTACAAGAAGACCGGCAACCTGCGCGCTGTTCAACTTTTGCTTGGGCATACCAAAATGGACAGCACTGTGCGCTATCTCGGCGTTGACCTCGATGATGCGCTGTCTTTGTCGGAAGGGATCGATTTGTAAGCTGTGCCTGGCCGGTTCAGGCCGGCCAGGCATGTCGCCAAGGGCGACAATTTGCTTGACTTCGCACCGCATGTCGCCTAAAGCTACACCATGAAGCAGATCAGCTATACGAAAGCCGCGATCAGGGTCTTGCGGCGAATGCCCGCGAACACGGCCAAGCTGATCCGCACCAAGATCGAGGCATATGCGACAGACCCAGCCTCGCAGGCAAACAACGTGAAATCCCTGAAAGGCCGAGAGGGGATAAGACTGCGTGTCAGGGATTGGCGGGTGATCATGGATGATCAGGGCAATGTTCTGGCCGTATTCAACATTGGGCCACGGGGCGGCATCTATGATTGAAAGGAAATGACATGAACGAGTTGGTAACAATCCCACGCGAAGAATATGACCGCTTGCGGGCGGCGGCAGAAGACCTCGCCGATTTGCAAAGCTACGACCGCGCCAAGGCTGCTCTGGCGGCAGGCGAGGACGAATTGATACCCATGGAATACGCGAACCGCCTGCTGAACGGCGAAAACGCCCTGCGCGTCTACCGGGACTTGCGCGGGAAGACACAAGCTGCCCTCGCCGAAAAAGCAGGCGTGAACCGCGTTACTGTGGCCGAGATCGAGACAGGCCGAAAGCGGGGCTCCGTCGCAACCCTGCGCGCCTTGGCTGGTGCGCTTTCGGTTAGTCTGGATGACCTGACCGAGTAGGGTCGGCCCAAAGTGGCCAGTCGACAAGTCGCATAAGTTTCTTGATAGCGGCCGCTCAGGCAAAGCGCGGCGAGTCACCTCTCTATCAGCAGGCTCCTCCGATTTTCTCATCGATCCACCATAAATTGATTTACATCAATTCATATGTGCTGGTGCGCTGCTAGAACTTCGGCATCTGAAACCATGGTGCGGAATGCGACGCAGCGAAGAACACACAAATTCAGCCCCGCCGCGTGCCACATGGTCCGCGCTGCGCTGGCTTGTTTTGCCGGTGTTCATGTTCGCGCTGCTCCTCGTCAGTGCCTCGGCTTCAAAAGCACATGCGCTTTCTCATTCTATGGGGAAAGCGACACACACCATGTCGGTTGCTCATCTCGATATGGGGTCAAATGCGGAGTGCTGCACCGGACATGTACATGACCAAGCTGCGACACCTTGTGCTGTGGTTGGTCCTTGCGTTGCCTGCGCAGTTACGGACCCTTACACCACCGTGGTTCAGCCTTTTTCTACAGAACTGATTGTCTCGATGTCAGCGGCCCTACCAGCGGGACGCAATTCAATGCCCGCCAAACAACCCCCGAAAATGTTCCTTCAGGTCTGACAGGTCGGCGCGGATAGTTTTTGCGCGGGCCTGTAGTACGAAACAGGAAAGGCGGCATGTCCAGCCGTCCCACCTGATGCGTACATGCACCTGCCTGTTGCTGCGCAAGTTGGACCGGCAAGTCCAGTTTGCTTGCGCGCAAGGGCACCTGCCAGAACTGTTCCGTTGCCCTGTGCAGACACCTCGTATGTGAAAGATGCGCTGCACAGATGTGCCGGAACCTTCGAGACTGAAGGAACCATCCGATGACAGACAAACCCCATCTGACCACACGGCGCGGCTTTATCGCGGCGGCCGGTCTGGGGGGCACAGCACTTTACGGCCTTTGGGTCGGATATGGTGCAGCCCCCGGCCCGCTTGCGCTATTCAGTGCCACACATGCCGATGATGCGAGCGGCATCGCGGAGCACGCCGCCCATGCGGCCCCGCAGACGGACGCAATCACGCCAGAGGCGTTCGAGGCGCGCGTGCAGGACTTCATCCAGCGCTTTGGCGAGCCTGATGGCAGCGTGCGCCCCCGTCTGGTTGATGACGCGCGTGATACAACGAGCGATCAAGCACATGCCGGACACGCGCCGCTTGCGCATGATGTCCATGTCGATCATGGGGCCGCCGCGCATGTCGACCACTCCGCAACGCCCTCGCATGCTGAAAGTACAGCGCCGATCAACGTCTGGCTGCATGCCGGTCAGTTCTTCTTCGCGCCGTGGCATTTGCGGCTTACGACGCACCAGCCTTACCGCTTTCGCATGATGGCCACAGATGTGGCGCATGGGGCGTCGGTTCAGTTCGGGCGCGGCGGGCGGATGATCCGCTTGCGGCCGGGGCAACTGGTGGACACCGAGATGCGCTTCAGCGAGGCTGGCGAATACCTGATCTATTGTACTGTCTATTGCGGCGCGGCGCATGACACCATGCAGGCGCAACTCAGCGTGACGGAAGGGGGTGCAGCATGAGTGACACCCTTAAAAGCCGTCTAACCGCACTTTCAACGGGTGACCGGCTGCTTTTGCAGGCGATGTCGGGCATATCGTTGCTTGTGCTTCTGGTCGGCATCGCCGGGGGCCTTGGCGTGGCTTTGGCACGCGCAGGTTGGATCGACCTGCTGCCAGAGGCGGGCTACCGCCTACTGACCCTGCATGGGGTCGGGATTTTCTTTTACTGGCTGTTTGTGGTGCAAGGGGCCATCCTGCTGGCGCTGGCAGCAGGCGAAGGCCGGCGCGGGCTGGCCGCGCCCGCACTTGCATGGGCCGGTTTCCTGCTGGTTCTGTCTGGCATGGTGCTGTCGCTATGGGCAGCATCTGGTGGAACGCCGCTGCTTTATGACGGCAATCCGCAACTTGCCGCGCATGAACCCGAACTGCTTGCGACCTTTAACGCAGGCTACATCCTGCTGGGCTTTGGCCTGATCGCACTTCCGGCGGCGGGGGTTGCCACACTTCTAGGCGCTGTGCGGCGTACAGGCGCGCTCTCGGCGGTGGGTTTTGCGCTGTTCACTTGGGCCGGGTTCCTGATGGTCAGCGGTTTCGCGATGATCTATGTGTTCCTACCAGGCTTCCTATGGGCGCTGGGGCTGGGCGAGATGCCCGCGAATCACGGCACCAACTGGCACATCGTGTTTCACAACATGCATTACCTACCGCTGATGGCCACGGTCATCGTCTGGTATGTGGTGATGCAGGACGTGGTCGGCGTGAAATCCATTTTCGGGGCGCGCTTCTCGAAGCTTGTCTTTGCCGCCTACCTTGTGTTCGTGCCGCCGACATCGCTCTATCACATGTTTCTTGAGCCGGACCTGCCGGGCGCTGTCCGCATTGCGGGGTCGTTGCTGTCGCTGCTTGTCAGTGTGCCGACGCTGACGGCCTTCCTGATCATCGTGGCATCGCTTGAAGTGCATGCGCGTGCCCGTGGCGGGCGAGGGGTGTTTGGCTGGATACGCATGCTGCCTTGGCGCGAGCCTGCAATGGCGGCAGCGAGCTTTGCTGTCGTCAACATGGCTTTCGGCATCGTTCTGGCCTTTGTTCTAATTCAGGCAGAACTTGCGCCGCTATTGTCGGACACGTTCTTCGTGCCGGGCTATTTTCACTTCTTCACGGTGGGGACAGTATCGCTTAGCTTTCTTGCGGCACTGGCAGTCATCCTTCCGGCAGTGACGGGGCGCGGGCTGGTTCTGCCAAACCTTGCGCGCTTTACACCGCATCTTGCGACGCTGGGGCTTCTGGCCTTTGGCGGTGCAGGTGTGGCGGCGGGCTATCTTGGCGTGCCGCGCCGGGTAATTGACGCGGGCTATGATGACGTGGCCCCGACACTCTGGGCCGTGTTGATGGGCTGGGTTGCTGCGGGCGGGCTGGTCATGGCGCTGGCGCTGGTCGGCTTCGCCCTGTCTGTCGCCGGATCGCTGATCGGCGGACGGGCCAGCACCGCGTCAACACGATGGGACGGGACGCGCGCGCCGCAGGCCGGTGCGGCTGCACTGGTCGGCCCGCTTGCTGTGCTGGTCATCGTGATCGGAATGTATGGCGCCACCACACTGGGTTTCGAAATAATGCGCGCCCTGCCGGTAGAGGCGGTGGGCGCGGGTCACGCACATTAAACGAAAGGGAACGAACATGACATTCGACATCGCACTTATCTTCACCGTCGTTACTGTCTGGGCCGCGCTGGCACTGGCCTATGCCCTTGCCCCATGGAGCGGGATGATCGGCTATGCTTGGGTCTGGGGCTTCGGGGCTGTGCTGTTTTTGGGGCTGGGCCTTGCCCTGCGCCGCGCCGCCAAAACCTTCGATGACGGGGAGGGTGCGCCATGACCCGCAACACCTGATAGCCCCGCACTAAGCGCTCCTGCCACGAAATCATTTCCCAGCATGGGAAATGGGGGGGCTGGATATCCTGCCGCCATCAAACAGGCATGGGTCATATCTGGGCAATCTCGTGGCGGGGGGCTTGACCTTCCATATACTAGAAGGGCTATCCGTTGTTTACGGAGTGGTTTCCCCCCGGTTTCTGCCCCTTTGATCCGTGTCATTGCGGATTGGGGCAGATATGGCCGAAATGGAAACCTGCATCGAAAGAAGGGCAGCACGTGAAAGTGCCACGCGCGAGAGCAAGGCAAACGAGATACGCGGTCACATCAGTGATCCGTGCCTGTCTGCTGATCCTCGTGTTTGCTGTTGGTGGCGTTTCCAGTGCTGAAGCCCATGCGCAGCACACTGGCACCTTTGCCCCTGAAACGGCAGTCTCACTTACCGCTCACGATGCATGTTGCCACAGTGACGCGGGCGAGGTGGCGATGACCACTTGTGCCGCCTCAATCTGCTGCCCTGCCGTATCCAACACTGAATTAACGGTCCTTGCGGGGCATCGTCAACTTATCGGATCCTGCCGAAAAGGAGCCACACACACTTGGTCAAGCGGCCTTCAACTCACATGTGATGTCATCCCAAATGCTGTGAGCATCTGAGCGAGATTGTCGATAGGCAGGGGCGGATAGTTTGTGGCGGCGGGGGCGAAATACGGTTTGGACGTGATCATGGACAGACAAAAAGAGCTGTGCTTGGTTGGGTGATTTGAAGCGGGCCATGATCTTTTCTCGGCGCCGCGTTGGTCGATGCCGTGCGCGAGGCTTTTCAAAGCCGCACTGTAGCTGCCGAGCTTGTCCGTGATCACAACGCGCGGTCGCCCGTATTGTTTAAATAGCTTGCGGAAAAAACGTTTCGCTGCGCGAGTGTCGCGCCGAGATTGAACCACAATATCAAGAACGTCACCATTGCAGTCGATCGCGCGCCAAAGCCAGAATTTGTGCCCGCGGATAGGAATGGCCACTTCATCAAGGTGCCATTTATCAGACGGCGCAGCCCGATCCCGCCGGATGGACGCGGCATACTTTGTACCAAATTTGCCAACCCACTTCCGGATCGTCTCATAGCTCACGATGACGCCGCGCGCCGCAAGTAGAACCTCAACATCGCGAAGGCTTAAGGGAAACCGAAAATAGGACCAGACCGCATATGCAATGATCTCAGGCGGGAAACGGTGGCCTTTGAAGGCACCGGAATGTTTGGCTTTTGTCATGCCGATCGGTACGATTTCAAAGAAGGCCCCCGCAAGTTGACGATGCCCTAAAAAGTGCCTGATGCTGCTGCTTGCCATGCCCAAGAACCTGTGGGTCCAGTTCCAGCAGGGCAGTTGCCATATCGTTGACGGTTTGCAGATGCCCGATCTCATCCAGATATCGCGCCTGCGGCC
>NZ_JAQZSM010000031.1 GCF_028745735.1 Roseinatronobacter alkalisoli | reverse complement strand
GACAGCGGCCTGACATACCCGGCCCTGGGCGATATCTATGTCAAAAACGCCATGATCAAGGCCGCAAGCGAAGTCGTCCTGCTCGCCGATTCCAGCAAAATAGGACGTGTCTCCTTCTCCTCTCTCGGCGGACTAGACCGCGTCAATCTCCTCATCACAGACAACGATATCACACAACAACACCTCACCCAATTCCAACACTGCGGACTCAAAGTCTTGCGCGCTAAATAAGGGGAAGTTCCAGATCAACCGGACCGAAGCGGCGGCCAATTCTGACCCCGAAGTGATGATGCCAACGATGTCGGCATCGCAGGCAGTCATATGCCGCCATCAATAGCGACCCCGCCCCGGACCATGCTGAACGGCGCAACCCGGCCGCACGCACTTGCCGACGGTTTCGCAGCATCCCAGCCGCGTGTGGTTGAACGGGCGGCTGGTCGGGCTGCTGGGTCTGGTTTTTCATATTTTCGCCGATGAACACGTAAAACGTGTTTAAATGTTGCCATCTGTCAATCAAAGGGCGTAATATGTGATTTATCACACATAAGCATAAGTGTGACCGGGGTGGGGCTTTGAAGCATATTTTCGCGCATCCGTTTTTGCGTCGATCCGTTCTCGTGCATATTGCACTTGCAGGGGGTCTTTTTCTGTTGGCGGCGTGCAACCAGTCACTTGCCACCTTCGGGGAATCGCAAAGCCGTGCTTTGCGCAGCGAATGGCAGGCAACACCATTGCAGAACGCATGGATATATGCACCCAATGCCCAGATGCTTCTGGCACGCCGGGACGGGCGCATTTCTGAACAGCAGATTGCCCTGTCGAACCAGACAGCATTGCCGCGCGACAATTTCATCTATCTGCGCATGATACCGGGGCAATCACCGGGGGTGATGCGGCTGCGGGATGTGCTGGAGCAATCCGGCGGGCTGCCTGAACCCTTCACCGAAGACGATCTGCAGGTGATGCGTACAACCGAAGATGCCGCAGGCGCCCTGACCTGGGCGGAATGGAGCAATGGCGCAGGGACGACCTGTGTACTTGCTGTGCGCCGCATGACTGTGCAAACGCGGGTGTTGCCGCGCAATGCGGGCGCGCTTGATTTGCTGATGCGCAATTGTGTGCGCGGCTCTGCGCAGGCCGCGCTTGAACCCGCCAGCGCCGGGCATGTGGGGCAACCTGCGCGCGGCACAGCCTCGCGCACGCTGGCGCCATTGGCGGCACCAGCACCATGAGTATCCTTGCGCAATCAGGACGAGGCGCTGCGGTTGCACTTGGTCTGCTCTGGGTGGTTCTGATGGTGCCGATCGTGGTGTTGGCCGGCACGCCCACCTCAACGCAGGTGCAGGCGCTGCTTGGCATTATCGCAGTTGCGATTGTCCTTGTTGCGAAACCCTTTGCCCGCCGCCATATCGTGCCGCGTCTGGCAATGCTGGCCGTGGCCAGCATGCTGATCCTGCGCTACTGGGTCTGGCGGTTGACCGAAACGCTGCCCATGCTGGATGCGCCGGTATCCTTTGTGGTGGCGCTGTTGCTGTTCGCGGTCGAAACCTATGCGATTGCCGTGTTTTTCCTGACAGCTTTCGTGAACGCCGACCCCATTGACCACGATCTGCCGAAACGGGTGCGGGCGGCGGAGCTTCCCAGTGTCGATATCCTTGTGCCTTCGTATAATGAACCGGTCGAAATGCTGAGCATCACGCTGTCGGCGGCCAAACAGATATTCTACCCCAGGGACAAGATGCGCGTGGTGCTTTGCGATGATGGCGGCACTGACGAGCGCTGCGCACATGCCGACCCGACCATCGCAGCAGCATCACGGGCCCGCCGCGCTGAATTGCAGAAAATGTGCCGTGAGCTGGACGTGATGTACACCACACGCCGCCGCAACGAACATGCCAAGGCCGGTAACATGAGCGCGGCACTGGAAAAGCTGAACGGTGATCTGGTCGTGGTCTTTGACGCCGACCATGTGCCCAGCCGCGATTTTCTGGCGCGCACAGTGGGTTATTTCGTTGAAAACCCGCGCCTGTTCCTTGTGCAGACACCGCATTTTTTCATCAATCTTGACCCGATCCAACGCAATCTGGGCTTCGCGCGGCAATGCCCCAGCGAGAATGAAATGTTCTATGCCAATATTCACCGGGGGCTGGACCGGTGGGGTGGAGCCTTTTTCTGCGGTTCTGCCGCTGTTCTGCGCCGCGCAGCGCTGGATGAAGTGGGCGGCTTTTCAGGCGAGACAATCACCGAGGATGCCGAAACGGCGCTGGATATTCATTCACGCGGCTGGGAAAGCATGTATCTGAACCGCGCCATGATCGCAGGGCTGCAGCCTGAAACCTTCGCGACATTCATCCAGCAACGTGGCCGCTGGGCCACGGGCATGGTGCAGATGCTTTTACTGAAAAACCCGCTTTTCCGGCGGGGTCTGTCAGCGCAACAGCGCCTTTGCTATGTCAATTCCATGAGCTTCTGGCTGTTCCCGCTGGTGCGTCTGGGCTTTCTGGTCATTCCACTGTTCTACCTTTTCTTCGGACTGGAAATATTCGTCGCCACCGGCGAGGAAGTACTGGCCTATATGGTCAGCTATCTGCTGGTCAGCTTTCTGGTTCAGAACGCGCTTTTCAGTCATGTCCGATGGCCGTTGATATCTGAAGTCTATGAGGTGGCGCAGGCGCCATATCTGGGGACACAGATCCTGAAGACAATCCTGCGACCGCGTGCGGCAAAGTTTGCGGTGACAGCAAAGGATGAAACCCTGAGCGAGAATTTCATCTCGCCCATCTATATGCCGCTTCTTCTGCTGTTCGCGCTGCTGGCTGCAGGGCTGGGTGCTGCGGTTTTGCGCTGGGTCATCTTTCCGGGTGACCGGACAACCATTGAAGTGGTCGGTGGCTGGGCATTGTTTAATTTCCTGCTTACCGGGCTGGCGATGGGGTCGATTTCCGAAAAGCAGCAGCGCCGTTCGGTGCCACGGCTGGCAGTCGATACCCCCGCGACCGTCTGGTTGCCCGGCGCAGATGACAAGGGGCCTGAACTGGCGGCGCGGATCGTTGACGCATCCACCGGGGGCGTGCGTCTGCATCTGCGCACCCCCGATGACGGCACCCCGGTCGCGGCACAACTTCAGTCGCTGGAACGGGGGGCAGTGCTGAGCATGCGTCCGCAATTTCCCGACGCGCAGGATTTTGAACACAATATTCTGGTTGAGATACGTTCCGTCAGCCGCAGTGGCGAGGGGCTGTTTCTTGGCCTGCAATTCGTGGCGGATCAACCAGTGAAATCGCGCGAGTCAGTGGCGTTCCTGATTTTTTCCAATAGTGAAAACTGGCGCCGCCTGCGCGAGAATGAAACCCGGCCCAAAGGGCTATTGCCCGGGCTGTTTTATGTGCTGTGGCTGAGTATCACGACCATCCCCCGCACGCTGCGTGAATTGCTGCGCGAACCGGCGCGCCGCAGGCGCGGGACAGATGACAGCACCGAAAAGGATGTTCCCGTTCATGTGCTGACCTTTGGTGCGGATTTTGATCCCGCCAGCCCGGAAGCCGACGATACAACCCAGACCACACGGGACGGGCTGGATTTCATCCTGCATGAGAAGCGCGTTTCATGATCTTGCGCGCCCTTTCATCTGTGGCCCTGATGGCCGGTCTGCTTTCGGTGGCTTTACCCGCGCCGGGGCTGATGGCGCAGATCATCCGGCTTGACCCGCCGACCAGTTCGCCCCACACACCCGACCAGATGCCGCAAGCACCTGCACAGACAGTGCCGCCGGAACCAGCCACTGAACGCGGGCGCACGGACCATGCGCTGCGGCATGCGGACCAGACACTTGGCACCCGCACAGAACTGGTGCCGCTGCGTCTGGAACGGTTGCGCAGCAATGACCGGCCCGCCGCACGGCTGGCGGGGGAATCGGCATCAGAGCGGTTTATCCTGTTCCTGCCGCAAGACCCCGGCGCAACGGAATTGCAGCTTGCCCACCACACCGGGATTGACGCCTTGCCCGCGCGATCATCGCTTAGCGTAAGCGTCAACGGCACATATCTGGGCCAGATCGTGCCATCCAGTTTCAGCGGTTTTTCGACGGACACGCTTGCGGTGCCAACCGGACTGCTTGTGCCCGGGCGCAACCTTGTTGAAATCAGCGCCCAGCACACGCACCGGGTTGCCTGTGGCCCTGATGCATCCTTCGCACTCTGGACAGATATTGATGCACAAAACAGCGGTGTGCAGATGACGGCTGACGCTTTTGGTGATGGGCCGGTCGGGTTCATGGCCGCGGTTGCAGCGCAAACGGCACGCGGCGCACCCATCACCTTCCGGCGGCCGGAACATGATGCCCCGATGCTGGGCGCAGCCCCCTTTATTGCGCAGGCGGCAATCGCGCTGGGTGGCACGCCACCCGAAATTGTCAGCGCCCCATACTGGACAATGGAGGATGACATTCCCCAGATGGCGCGCATTACGGCATTCCCCACCGGCGAAGGCCCTGCCCAACCGCAATTCGTGCGCGGTGGCGATGGTGCGCAGGTGCTGTTTCTGGATCTGGCGCAGGATTACAGCCCGGTCATTGCGGAACTGATGTCGCAGGATGAACTGACCCGGCAGCACGGTCCTGCGGTTCTGACGCCGGGGGTGACGCAGCCCTTCTCTGCGCTTGGCGTCAACCGGCTGGAAGGGCAAGGGCGCTACATCATGCTTGCGGTTGAATTTGCATTGCCCTGGGACTGGGTGCTGCTGGCATCGCAAAAGGCGCAGCTTGATCTTGATTATCGCTTCGCGGCAGGATTGCCAGAAGGCGCCCTGCTTCTTGTCAAGGTGAACGGCACGACGATCCGCCTGCTTCCGCTGGACCGCGATGGCGGACAGGCCCTGCCGACATTGCCCGTTTCCTTTGGCGCGCGTCTGCTGCAACCGGGCGTGAACCGGCTGGAATTCGAAGCCCTGATCCCCGGTGACCCGCCAGATGCGGCATGCCCGCCAATGGATGGCCCGATGCTGCAGATATCAGAGCAAAGCAGGCTTTTCGTGCCCCCTTCCCCCAGTATGTCGTTGCCATCAGTTGACATGTCATTATCCATGGTCTCGGCGCAGGACATCGTTCTGACGGCGACTGCGGAAGCGCAGTTGTCGCCCGGTCTGGTCCCACAGATCGCGGCGGCATTGCTGGCGGACGGGCCGCCGAACCGGTCCCGGACCGGAAGCGCCGCTCCGCATTTAAACATCGGAACATTGTCGGATATCGTGCAGCTTCAGACCCCGATGCTGCGCGACGCCATTCCCGCGCTGTATGACACGCTGCGCCCCATTGCCGCGCAGGCAGACCCGGCGCGGGTGGCGGTAACCCCGTGGGAAACAGTCGGCGGGCCGCGCGGTGTGTTTGGCTGGCTTCGGCCTGGTGAAATTGCCGGGGTTCCGCGCAGGCTTGTCAACGCGCTTGCGGGACTTGCCTATGGCACCACCCCGCCGCTGCATAACTGGCTGGACGGCAAGCGGGCGCAAGCGGCTGTTCTGCAACCCGATCTGGACCGGCCCGGCGAAATCTGGCTGATCTTCGCCCCGGACGCAGACCCGTTGACCGTGGTGCGTGCGCTGGCCGCAAGCCGCACTGGCCGCGACCGTCCTTTGGGCCAGCTCGCGCTGTATCAAGAAGGGCGCGGCTGGGAAAACTGGACGGCCCCTGACCGCCCGCTGACATTGCATGAGGGCCTTGGCCCCGGCAATCTGCGCGCGGTAATGGGCAATTACGCGACATTACGCCCGGTCCCGTTCATCGCCATTGTTCTTGGCCTGACGCTGTTTTCTGCCGCAGTGGCATTGGCAATCCTGATCCTGACACGGAGGCGTGGCCGATGAAACGGCGTTCTTTCCTGACCGGCACTGCGGGCGCCGCGCTGATGGGCCTGTCCGGTCCTGCGCTGGCCGACACCATGCGCGAACCTGCGAACGCGCTTTGGCAGGCATGGAAGACCGCGCATCTGGATTTCAGCGGGCGTGTCATCGACGCCCCCCAGAATAATGCCAGCCATTCCGAAGGTCAGGGATATGGCATGCTGCTGGCCGCCGAATTCGGTGACGCAGATGCATTCCGCCGGATGGCGGACTGGACACATGCCAATCTGGCCATACGGACGGATAACCTGCTGGCCTGGCGCTGGTTGCCCGATACGCCGGTGCGCGTGCCGGATCTTAACAATGCCAGCGATGGTGACCTGTTTTATGCATGGGCACTGTTGCGCGGCGCTGAACGGTTCGACACGCCCCAATGGCGCGCACGTGCCATTGCGGTCGCAGAGGATCTGACGCGCAAGTGCATTGCATCACGGCCAGACCGGCCCGGCGCACCAATCCTGCTGCCTGCCGAAACCGGGTTTGTCATGGATGATGCCATCGTCTTCAACCCGTCCTATATCATGCCGCGTGCGTTGCGCGCGCTGTCCGCTGCGACCGGCGATACACAGCTTAGCCGGGTGGCCAGTTCCTGCCTTGACCTGATGGCCGAAATTGCGCGCTCGGGTCTGGTGCCCGACTGGCTTCAGCTGACAGTCGCAGGGCCACGCCCGGCCGAAGGGTTTTCCCGGCATACGGGCTATGAAGCCATCCGCATTCCGTTGTTTCTGGCGTGGTCCGGTGAATACCAGCACCCTGCAATTCTGCGCGCTGCGAACGCGATGGCACGCGCGCCGCAAGGCCATGCGGGCACCGTCATTGACGCCAATACCGGCGAGATTCTGGAATTCAGCGCAGATGCAGGATATCGCGCCATCGCGGCCATTGCCGGATGCGCAGCCCATGGGGGCATGGGTGCCGCCATTCCCCCTTTTGCACGCAATCAACCCTATTACCCAGCGACGCTGCATCTGTTTACGATGCTAGCGCAGACAGAGATGCTTCCCTCATGCCGACCGATATGACCGTCTTTCCCCGCATCATGATACTGGCGCTTGCGCTTGCGCTTACCCTTGGCGCAGCCATTCCGGCTGCCGCCCAACAACCCGGTCCAAGCGATCTGCAGGCGCTGCGTTTCTATCTGGAACAGGACAATGATGTGGCGGTCCGGTCGGAATTGCGGCGTTTGCAGATACAGTTCCCGGACTGGACCCCGCCTGCCAATCTGTCTGATATGCGCGCGGATACCGGGCCGGACAGCATTGACCGGATCTACCGGCTGATCGAAAGCGGCGATTTTGATGGCGCGCGCGCACTGATTGCAGAAACCGACAGGGATTTTGCGGACTGGTCACCGCCTACAGAAATGCTGTCACTGCTGAACCTGTCAGAGGCGCAGCAACAGTTCACCGCGGCCGTAGCCGCACAACAGGCTGAAACCGCAATCGGAATTGCGCGCGGGATTCCGGCGCTTCTGTCATGTGAGCGGATAAACAATGCCTGGGAACTGGCGGAGATGCACTTGCTGCTGGGCGAGACAAGCCGCGCGCTTGGCATCTATCGGTCCGTGATCGGCAGTTGTTCAGCGTCGGAAATACTTATCTCCACGCTGGAAAAGGCAGACGCGGTCGCTAACCTGACGGAACTGGAATCGCTGGCGGATGCAGCCTTGGCAAGCGCCCCGGATGCTGCGACAGACATTCGCCGCGTCGAAAACCGGCTGCGCGCCGGGCGGCAGGTGCCTGCGCGCTGGCCGAATGGCGAACAGGTGATTGAACTGGATGCCGCCACCACCGCCCCGCCTGACACCACGGCACCAACGGCGGCAACGCCACCCGCCAGCACGCGCCCCCCGCCCAGACCCGAAGCGCCCAGCACACCAAGCGCCCCACAGCCACAGGCCACCGCCCCGGCGCAGTCAGGGGCGGGGTTGTCATCTGTTGCCGCCGCTGCGCAACGCGGCGCATGGGCGGAATGTCTGGCGCTTTCTGCCAATTCCAGCCGGATCGATGTGATCTATCAACGCGGGTGGTGCGCCTATAATGCCGAACGCCCGATGGAAGCAGTTACCGCATTCCAACGCGCTGCCCGGCAAGGTGGCTCTGCCACCGTGCGGCGTGATGCGGCCTTCGGATGGATGCTTTCGCTGCTGAAGCTGAACATGACTGAACAGGCTGCGCAGATTGCAGCGTCGGTTGACCTTACCCGCGACCAACGCATTGAGATCGAAAGTCAAATCCTCGACCAGCGCGGATTGCGCGCCTATGAAAGTGGTGATTACGCGCGTGCCATTGCCTATATTGACGCGCATGCACAACTGACCGGCAGCATGCGGCGCGATCTGGGTTTGCTGAAGGGATATTCCCTGCTCAATATGGGTAACCGCAATGCCGCGCGTGACATATTCCTACAGCTTCATCGCCAGCTTGCCACGTCCGAAACGCGCCGCGCCCTGCGCGCTGCTGAATGATCATACGCAAATCCGGACCCTGGCCTGACACACCCTTTCCCCAATGCGGAGCAGTACCCTGGAACACACACCTTCACGCGACGCGACACAGCCAGACGGCATTCCCATGGAATGGGAGTCCGGCCTGCCCGCCAGATTATTGCCCGTCGTGCGAGAACATTATCAGAATCTGATCGAGCTGTCGCAAGCGCTGCAGGCGGCGGGACATCCATCCGAGGACATACAGCGCTATGTGCATGCACTGGTTGCCAGCTATGAAACGAAGCTCCTTCAGGCCATCGAAGCGGAGAAAGACATATGACTTTCATCTCCACACCCAAAACCGATGACGAAATCGCCCGTCTTGCCGCCCTGAAGCGCTATCAGATCCTTGATACTGCCAGCGAGGCGGAATTTGACGATATAACATCCCTTGTCAAAACAGTGCTTAACGTGCCCATCGCTGCTGTTTCCCTGATTGACAGCGATCGGCAATGGTTCAAATCGATTCTTGGCGTCGATGTGGCGGAAACGCCGCGCTCTGTCGCGTTTTGTGATCACACCATCAGGGACAGTTGCACCCTCCAAGTTGATGACGCGACGCAAGACCCCAGATTCATGAACAACCCTTTTGTGACCGGTCCACCGGGACTGCGCTGTTATCTTGGCGTGCCGCTGCAAACGCCCGATGGCTACAATGTGGGCGCATTATGCGTCATGGGGCCTGAACCCCGGGTATTTTCGGACAATGACTCTAAGGTTCTACAAAGTTTTGCGAAACTGGTCGTGTCACAGATGGAACTTCGTCTGATTTCAAGTAAGGACAGCTTGACCGGCACTTTGACCCGCGCGGCCTTCGAGCGGCACTTGCGCGCCGCTCTGGCCAAACCCGAAGGGACGCAGATGGCGCTGATTCTGGCCGATATCGATTTCTTCAAGGCCATCAATGACCGTTTCGGGCATCAGGCCGGGGATGCGGCCCTGCGCGTGGTGTCCGCAACCATGCTTGCCAACCTGCGGCGCAATGATGTTGTCGGGCGCTATGGTGGAGAGGAGTTTGCGATCTTGCTAAACGGCATCAGCGCAAAGGATGCTCTTGCCTTTGCGGAGCGACTGCGCGTGCTGATATCAGAGGCAGGCATTCCGGAAATTCATCCGGAAAAGATGACAATAAGCATGGGGCTGGCCCCGCAGGCTGCGAATCTGACTGCGGCGGGGGATTGGCTGGAACGGGCGGACAAGGCCCTGTATCAGGCAAAATCTGCCGGGCGGAACAGGGTTGTCATGTTTGGCGATCATACGGAAGCTGTTGAATAGGAACAGATATCCCCGATGGCGGATTTCGCCCCCGATCACCGCAATTGTGCCGCTGTTGCATGGATCATGCAGGCACCGGCTTCATACCAGGCGGCGCGCATTGCGGAAAATCGTTCCACATGCCCGGGAACGGGTGTCACCGGCAAGGGATCAGCAGTGCCAGACAGCAATGCGCGGGCGGTCTGGGTGCCAAAAACGGTGCCAGGCCCGATGCCGCGACCGGAATAGCCGAAAACCGCATAGGCATCAGGGCCGAATTCCACGATCTTCGGGATATGGTCACTGGTCATGGCGATGCGCCCGCTCCAGCCGTGGCGGAAGGGCTGCCCCTTCAGCGCGGGAAACAGGGCAGCCATCTTGCGCGCCGCCCAGCCCGCATGCAGCGCGCCGCCCGGACCATCGCCATTGCCGATCCCGCCAATGATCAGACGTCCGGCCCGGTCCATCCGAAAGGATGACATGACAAGCGCGGTATCCCAGCACCCTTCGCCACCGGGCAGAATGGCCTGTTGCAAGGTGGCTGGCAGTGGGTCAGTCGCAAACTGGCAGAAATGCACAGCAATAATCTGCGGCTGGAACGGCTCGCGCAGCCCAAGGTGATAGGCATTGCTTGCCACTAGAACGCGCCGGGCACCGATGGTGTGCCCGCGTGCGGACAGTTGCCAGCAATCTTTGTCACGCTTCAGGGCGGTGACGGGGCTTTGTTCATGCAGCGCGGCCCCATTCCGGATTGCCGCCCGCGCAAGCCCGCGCACATAGGACAATGGCTGAATGGTTCCGGCGCGCGGATCGAACAGCGCGCCGTGGAACGCCCCGGTTCCGGTGCGTCGGGTGGTTTCCGCCGCGTCCAGCAGACCCAACGGCGCATCCAACGCCCTTCCCTGCCGGAAACGCCCCTGAAGCTCGCGTAACCCGGCCCGCGAATGGGCCAGATGCAAGGTGCCGTTGCGCACGGGGTCGCAATCAATTCCCTCGCGCGTGATCAGGTCGAACACCCGGTCAGGCGCTTCCGCCAGACAGTCAATAAGCCGCCGCCCCGGCCCCTGCCCTATCCGAGCCATTACCGCATCAGGCTGCAACCACAGCCCTGCATTGACCAACCCGACATTGCGCCCTGAACCGCCATGGCCCACGGTCTGCGCCTCCAGCAAAACGACCGAAGCGCCCTGACGCGCGGCTTCCAGCGCAGCGGCGCAGCCAGTGTAGCCGCCACCGACCACCGCCAGATCAACCACCTTGTCATGCCCGATGGGCGGGGCGGTGAAGGACTCAGCGCTGGAAACCCGCCACAGGTTCGGCTCAGATGTCAAACTTCACCCCTTGTGCCAGCGGCAACTGCGCCGAATAGTTGATCGTGTTCGTGGCGCGGCGCATATAGGCTTTCCATGCGTCAGACCCGCTTTCGCGCCCGCCGCCGGTTTCCTTCTCGCCGCCGAATGCGCCGCCGATTTCCGCGCCTGACGGGCCAATATTGACATTGGCAATCCCGCAATCGGACCCGACAGCCGACAGGAATGCTTCGGCCTCTCGCAGGTTCAGGGTGAATATGCAGGATGACAGGCCTTGCGGCACGTCATTTTGCAGATCAATCGCGTCCTCCAGCGTGTCATAGCCCATGACATACAGGATGGGCGCGAAGGTTTCGGTTTTCACAATCGCGCTTTGGCCGGGCATATCGGCGATTGCGGGGGTGACATAGGCCCCGCCTGCCACTGCGTCGCACCGCTCGCCCCCGTAAATCTGCCCCCCCTCGGCACGGGCCTGTTCCAGCGCCGCCAGCATACGGGCCAGGCTGTCGGCATCAATCAAGGGGCCAACCAGCGTGCCTGCATCGCGCGGATCACCCACCGGCAGGGTTGCATATGCGGTCTTCAGCTTTTCCACCAGTTCAGCGCGGATGGAATTATGCACAATCAGGCGGCGCAGCGATGTGCAGCGCTGCCCGGCCGTGCCAACAGCGGAAAACACGATGGCGCGCACGGCCATATCCAGATCAGCTGACGGGGCTACGATCATCGCGTTATTGCCACCCAGTTCCAGAATGGAGCGCCCGAAGCGCTGCGCGACTTTCGGCCCGACAATCCGCCCCATGCGCGTTGACCCGGTTGCCGACACCACGGCCACAGCCGGGCTTTCGACCAGCGCCGCGCCGGTTTCCGGCCCACCAATGACCAGTTGTACCAGACCTTCGGGCGCATCATCACCAAACCGCGCCAATGCACGTTGGAACGCCACCATCGACGCCAGGGCGGTCAACGGTGTTTTCTCCGACGGTTTCCAGATCACGGGATTGCCGCAGACAAGCGCAAGCGCCGTGTTCCATGACCACACGGCCACCGGAAAATTGAACGCCGTGATCACAGCGGTTGGCCCCATCGGGTGCCATGTTTCCATCATCCGGTGGCCGGGGCGTTCGCTGGCAATGGTCAGCCCATAAAGCTGGCGCGACAGGCCCACGGCAAAATCGCAGATGTCGATCATTTCCTGAACTTCACCTAACCCTTCGGATGTGATCTTGCCCGCTTCAAGGGTAACAACCGCGCCAAGCGCGTCCTTGGCGGCGCGCAATTCCTCGCCCAGCAGGCGCACCAACTCGCCCCGGCGCGGTGCAGGGACGCTGCGCCATACTTTGAAGGCCGATTGCGCGCGCGCGATGATGTCTGGCATCTGCGCAGCAGGGGTCTGGCGCAACCGCGCGATTTCCGCCCCGTCGATGGGGGAATGCACCGCCAGATCACCGCCCGCAAGATCGGTCGCCGTCAGACCCGCAGCGTTCAGAATGTCGGTGTGGGTTCGGGTTGGTGTCATGTCAGTCTCCTTTTGTGACAAGGCGGCGCTGGTTGGCCATTTCCAATGGATAGCAGAAGCAGCACCGATTGTTGATGTGATTGAAAACCTGCCCTGAAACGCATATTGCGCCAGCCCACCGGGATCAATGGTTGCGCGGCTGTGGTGATTGTGGTTCGGGGGTTTCGGGCATTGGGCCGCGTTCAAGATAGGTGCCAAGCGCAACATAGCTTTGGGTGGCGCGCACGCCCTTAACCTCCTGAATGCGTGACAGAAGTGTTTCCAGACTCGCCGGACCGGAACAGCGAACCTTCAGGATCAGGCAGGTATCCCCGGTGACCGTATGAATTTCTTCCACATCGGCCAACGCCTGCAGGTCCAGTACCGGTTTGGTCATGCCCCAGCCTTCGGTCGTCACATGGACAAAGGCAAGAAGCGGGCAGCCGATCTTGCTGCCATCAAGCCGCGCGACGGTACCCAGAATGACGCCATTGCGGCGCAGGCGTTTCACGCGCTCATGGACGGCTGGCGGGGAAAGATGGACCAGTTCAGAAAGCTCCGCATAAGACCTGTCCGCCCGTTCGGCCAACAGCCTTAACAGCATTCGGTCCGTGCGGTCCAGACCTGAGGGATGCGGTGTATTTTCCGGAATGATATTCGCTTTTATAACCATTCTCCCTGATTTCAATTGCGTGATTTGGCCAAAGAGTATCTTTTCATCATATGTCATACTACAGAATACGCATACAGCCGAATCTTGTTCAACATGCGGAAATCGCGGCCTTGCTGGCGGCGGTTCTGCTTGTCGGATCGAATGCTTTCGTCCTTAGCCCGATCCTGACGGATGTGGCAGAAGGGCTGGAAACCGCGCCGTTCCGGATAGCCTGGGCAATATCGAGTTTCGGGGCGGCCACAGCGGTTTCGGCCCTGACGCTTGCCGGGCTGGTTGACCGGATGCCCGCAGGTCGGGTTCTGGGGGGCGCTGCGTTGGTGCTGGCGTTCGCGCAGGTGGCAAGCGGGATCAGCCCGAACTGGGTCTGGCTATGCCTGTCGCAGGCGGTTGCCGGGGGCGCGGTCGGCGTTCTTTTGCCCGGCACCTATGCGACTGCGGTAACAACAGCACCACCGGGGCGCGCGGCGGCACGGCTGGGACTGGTGCTGACGGGATGGGCGCTGTCCCTGGTGCTGGCGGTACCACTGGCCGCAGTCGTGGCAGAACAGTTCGGCTGGCGGATGGTCTATGCGTTGCTGGCCGGGCTTTCAGGGCTGGTGGGTCTGGGGCTGATGGCATGCTTGCGCAATGTACGCAGCGCCCCGGTAGCGCCCATACCACTGTGGCGGGCGTTGCGGTTGCCGGGTGTTGTGCCGCTGCTGCTGGTGATGTTCACCTATATGACGGCGTTCTATGGCAGTTTTGCATTTTTCGGCGAAGGGCTGCGAACCGCGTTTGAGCTGTCGGTGCAGGGCATCGGGCTGTTTGTGCTGGCATATGGACTTGGCTTCGGTCTGGCCGGACTTGGGCTTGGAATCCTCTCGCCTGCGATAACGCGCGGCTATGTCCTGCTGGTTCTGCTTGGCATCGCGGCAAGCTATGCTGGTTGGGCCGTTGCACTGGCGGCACCACAGGCGGCCCTTCTGGCCGCAATGATCTGGGGTGTTCTGAACCAGTTGGGGCTGAACGCGCTTGTCGTGTCACTGAACCAGCGCGCGGCGGCGGCACGCGGGGCCGTCATGGGGCTGAACAGCGCTGTAAGCTATTCCGCTGTCTTTGCCGGTCCAATGATCATGGGGCCGGTATTTGCGGGCGCTGGGTTTGCGGCAGTGTCCGGTCTTGCCGCAGCACTTGTTGTCATCGGCGCGGTGATCAGCCGGAATGTGATCCGGAGAACGCCCTGACACCCCCCTGCCCCGCGTTTCGCCAGCCTGCGGAAAACCGCAACTCATGGCCGTGTCGGTCCCTGCAGGGTGTTCAGGCGGAACGGTGCGCATTATATGCTAAGGCCATTGACGCACCCTAATTATCCGGGACACATACCTTGATATACGATACATCAACTCTCGCGATTCACGCGCGCGGGCTTGTCCGCCGCTACGGCGACCTGACCGCAGTGGCCGGGATCGACCTTGACGTGCGGCGCGGCATGATCTTTGCCGTGCTGGGTCCGAACGGCGCAGGCAAAACCACGCTGCTGCGCATGCTGGCCACATTGACCGCAGCCGATGAAGGCAGCGCAACTGTGATGGGGCATGATATTACCACCGCACCGCAGAAGGTGCGTGCATCAATTTCGATGACCGGGCAGTTTGCCTCGCTTGATGAAGATCTGACGGGGCGCGACAATCTGGTGATGCTGGCGCGGCTCTGGGGGTTTCGCGGGGGTGCGGCGCGGGCGCGGGCTGATGATCTGCTGACTGCGTTCGAATTGTCGGCTGCGGCGCGCAAACAGGTCAAGAATTATTCAGGAGGCATGCGCCGCAGGCTGGATATCGCGGCTTCGCTTGTCGTGACCCCCGGGGTGCTGTTTCTGGACGAACCTACCACCGGGCTGGACCCTTCGGCACGGCAGGGCGTGTGGCGGCTGATCCGGCAACTGGCGGAATCGGGCGTGACAATCCTGCTGACCACCCAATACCTTGAAGAAGCCGACCAACTGGCCGAACGGATCGCGGTGATCGACCATGGCCGTAAGATTGCCGAAGGCACCAGCCGCGAACTGAAGGCCGCGACGGGCTCAGGTGTGCTGCATGTCACACTTGCCGATCAGGGCCAGTTGGATGCCGCCGCCGATCTGCTGGCCACGCATCTGGGTAACGTGGTGCAGCGCAGTCCGGAAGGTGCCGAACTGTCGGTTCTGGCAGGCGATGCCATTGCCGCCAACGCAGCGCTTAGCGCACTTATCGCCGACGGTTTCGCCCTGTCCGATTTCCGGATGGGCGCCCCAAGCCTTGATGAGGTGTTTTTCGCCCTGACCGGCCAGAATGACGCATCCCGCCAACCCGTGATTGAGAAGGCAGTGCCATGACAGATATCACCGCAGCACCCGTTCGCAATGGCCGCGCAGATACGGGCAATGTGCCCGGCATTGGCGCGCTGCACCATGTTGCCCCCCCTGCCCCACCAGGGCCGATGTCGAACGCACTGGTTTTCGGGTGGCGTGCCATCCTTAAATTCCGGCATGTTCCGGAACAATTATTCGATCTGGTGATGATGCCTATCATGTTCACCTTGCTGTTCACCTTCGTGTTCGGGGGGGCGCTGGCGGGGTCACCGGGGGGGTATCTGCAATTTTTCCTACCGGGGATTCTTGTGCAGACGGTTGTGTTCAATTCCGTCTATTCCGGGATGGGGTTGTCAACGGATTTTCAGAAGGGCCTTTTTGACCGATTCCGGACATTGCCGATCTGGTCGCTTGCACCATTTGCCGGGCTGATGGTCGGCGATCTGCTGCGGCATCTGATTGCGGGCGGCATCATTCTGGGGATCGGGCTGATCCTTGGCTACCGGCCAGAAGCGGGGCTGACCGGCACAGTGGCGGCTTTTGCAATGCTGCTGACCATTGGGTTTGGCATGGGCTGGGTATTCATCGTACTGGGGCTGTTGGTGCGGACACCGATGACAGTCATGACGCTAGGTTTTACGATCCTGTTTCCCGTCACCTTCGCATCGAATATCATGGTTGACCCGGCAACAATGCCCGACTGGCTGCGCAGCTTTGTAGAGGTGAACCCGGTATCGCTGATGACAACGGCGCTTCGCGGGCTGATGTCCGGCACGGCAACGCCCATGCAGATCGGACTGGCACTGATTGCGCCGGTGGTGCTGACACTGATTTTGGCCCCGCTGGTGCTGTGGTTATATCGGCGCAGATAGGGACGCAGGAACAAGTTGAAAAGCGCTGCTGCATGCGATAGATGTTCTTCTTATGTTCTATTATGCGGAGATAACACAATGTCCTTGAACTATGTGATGATCGGATCAAATGACGTCAGCAGGGCACGCCCCTATTTCGATGCGGTCTTGCCATTGATTGGTGGCGCTGTATGCGCCGATTATATGCCGCATGCCTTTTGCTACAGGCTGCGCGGGGGTGGGCGCATCTGGGTTGCGTCACCATTTGACAAGCAAGCCGCGACGCCCGGCAATGGCAATATGGTTGGTCTGAACTGTAAGAGCAAAGAAGAGGTGCAGGCAGCCCATGCAGTGGCGTTGGCCAATGGGGCCAGCAATGAGGGCGATCCTGGACCGCGCCCGCAATATGGGCCGGATTTCTATGGGGCCTATGTTCGTGATCTGGATGGCAACAAGATGAGTTTTGTCTATTTTGCTGAAACAGATTGACCCTTGCGGCTAACGCCCCCTGCCCTATCATTTTCAGCATTGGAATTTCGGATGACGGGATTCCGAACTGGTAAAAGCAATCGATTATTGTCCGCGGGCAATAATCGATTGCCCAGATAACCATAGGCTGGTTTTCCGAATTGTCCGCGGACAAAAGCCATCTGTTCATGCTGCCTGCTTCTGGGTTCTTGCAAGGCGCCTGACCAGTAGTGTGGGGTCAAATTCCGCGCTTTTGCTGCCAGATGTGATTGCACGGAAATATGCCCCCAATTTTTGAATTCGGGGTTGAAGCTGAATCAATGCCCAGATGGTAGCCGCTGTTTCCACAACACCAAGATTATGCTCTGCTGCCTGGTAGTTTCGCTGATCGATACCTATCATAGGGGCGAGCGTTCGCGCATGGGTCACAACATGATTGATAGTCTCAATTGGTCGTAGCGAAAATCCGACGGCATCAGGGCAGGCAGCGATGAGTTCGGGAACCGAGAGTGGTTTTGACGCTGCTGTTGTGCTACGGTTTTCTACATGCGACCGGCTTCTTCTATCAATATGTTCTTTATTTGACTTATGATGGTGGCGGACATTTTGGCCGTCTTTGGTGGCCATAGTTGTTGTTCCAGACACTACCATGTCCATTGGACGTTCGGCGGCAATCTTGTCTGAGGCAAAGGAATTCATAAGTTCTTCGCAGTCGCACAAAGACAGTTTCCGCCGAAGCGCACGTAGCGCATTGGCAGCCACAGGGTTTTCCGGGTCTTTGCGCAGGATTTCATTCGCAAGGCAGCGGATTTTTGCCCGCAGATAGGTCTTGCGCTCCTCCTCCTGCGTTGCGTCGGCTGCAATGGATGCGATTTCTGGAAGGCGCTGGAACAGGGGGGAGAGGTCGAAACCAAACCGTAACGATTTTCCCTCATGGCTATTATGGCGTGTGAAACGCTTCTTGTTCGGGCTGTCCCTGCGTATAAGTAGGCCCACATCTTGCAGAATGGCGGCGTGCCGCCTGATTGTGCGGTCTGAGATGCCGTTGCGCCGAAAGGTCAATGTAGCATTTGATGCAAAGACAGTGTGATGGGACCGTCTGGGGGGAAGGCAGGACAGCATTGCATCCAGCGTGGCGATGACGGGCGCGTTCAGCCCGATCAGCGTTGCCGCCTTGCGCAGGGTTTCGATGATGATGTGCCGCTCCGGGATTGTATTGTCCGCGGACAATACTTCTTCGTTCCGCCCCGTGATGGAGGCGGCTGCCTGAATGAATGCCATGTTTTTTTCACGACAACCGGTCGGGAAAAGCCCCGATGTCACAGTTTTTTGGAAATTTGGCCAAAAAACATCGTTCAACCAAATTGGTTGTTATTGACTGACGCGGAGAAGCTGGTAAACCTGATGGTGCAAAGAACAGGACGGGCTCTCCGAGGGTGACCTTGGGGGGCTCTTTCTTTTCTGGCTGCTAATCGTGCTCCTTTTTTAAGTTTCTCTGCTCGTCGTTGGTTCAGCCGGAATGGTGTTCCGACTGCCACGCCTCATAGAGGCGCATCAGCTCAGCTTCTGCGTTCTCACGCATCCACTGGGCAAATTCGGGGGTGGCTGTCTTCGACAGCTTCAGCGTCAGCGCGCGCGGCGTATCTCTGATTTCGGCAAGATGCGTGCCATTGCGGGACGAAACCGAAAGGGCAGGGGGGGCAGATTCCCTGCTTTCGCCACGGCTCTTTCTCGCAGCAGCTGCGCTGACCTGCGTGAAACGCTCATCTGAATTATGCACATCTTCAAGCCGGATCGCAGATACAATCTGCTCCAGGTCTATCGTGTTGTTTTTCGCATGGTCGGCCAGTTCCTCCCAGCGTCGCCGCCCGATGCCATGCGCTGACCCGATGGCCTGAATGACGGTTCCGGGGATTGCCCGCGCCACTTTGGTCATGCGCGACAACATAGGCTTGTCAATCGCCAGCGCATCCAGAATAACCGGCTGCGCATAGCCGCTATCAACAAGTTCTGCCGCAAAAAGTGCTTTTTCAATGAAGCTTGGGTCAAGACGTTGCGAATTCTCCTGCCCTTGGGCCAGAATAGCCTCCTGGTCGGAAAGCGTGCGCACCAGCGCTTTTGCTGGCACGCCGAGGACACGCAAGGCACATAGCCTGCGCCGACCATAAACGATCTGGTAGTGGCCTGGCTTATCCGCAACCGGGCGCACCATGATGGGCACTTGCTGGCCATGCTGCCTGATACTTTCAGCAAGCGAGGCGACATCAGCATCCGTGAATGTCAGCCGGTCTTTCGGGCCAGCCTCCTCTATCATATCAACAGAAATTTCCCTCACAGCATTGCTGGAGAGATCTTTCAGCGTTGATTTGACGCCACTTATCGCACCGGTATTGGGAAAGCGCTGCTTCTGCTCCTTGGGGGGGGCGTCAACGCCAGCGTTCGGCGGGGGAGGGGGCTGGAACAGGTTTCTACGTGCCATCAATCATTCTCCCGTCCCCATGCGGCCTGAATCGTCTTTTCAAATTCATCGGCCACGCCGTTCACGCTTTCAAGAATCCGGTCGAGCGTTTTCTTGACGACCTGACTCGGTTCCAGCTCATAAATGGTCTGCTGTGTCATCCCGGCGTCAGAGATTGCGGTGGATTTGAGCATCGGCGTGGTCAGCACCTGATCAAGCAGGATCGAGCGCAAAAAGCCCGCCATCTGCGATTGCGGAACATCCGTCGGCTCATAGCGCGCGATCAGAAACTTCAGAAACGACCAGTCGATCGGCCCGGTAGCATCCTCCAGCGTTTCGACAGTTTCTCCAGCCATTTCAAGGAATTGGGCCATTGATGCAACGTCAAGCATGCTGGGAACCACAGTGATCAGCAAGCCTGTGGATGCCAGCAGGGATGTCATTGTCGTAAAGCCAAGCTGCGGAGGGCAATCGATGATCACAAGGTCATAATTCTCCTCGATCTCATCAAGTGCGATTGCCAGCCGCTGCGTAAAGGGCGGGTCGATCTTGTGCTGAAGGGCGTAAGCGGTTTCGGTTTCGTATTCCGACAGCAAAAGCCCGGCCGGTGCCAGATCCAGATTGTGAAAATAGGTTTTGCGCACCACTTGGCTAAGGGGGACGGGGTCTTCGTATTTCAGCGAGTCATAGATCGTGCCGCTTTCAGAAAATTCGATCTCGGGGCGATAGCCAAACATTGTGGTCAGGCTGGCCTGCGGGTCCATGTCAACGGCCAGCACGCGATATCCCCGAAGTGCATACCGCTGCGCAAGGTGAATGGCGGTGGTGGTCTTGCTGGAGCCACCTTTGAAGTTCACGATGGAAATGACCTGAAGCGCGTCGCCGTCCCTGCGACCCGGCAAATAGGTGTCGCCGTTGCGACCGGTGCGAGCCATGACGTGGCGGATCTGGTCAATCTCTTCCGCAGAATAAAGCCTGCGCCCGCGCGAATCCGTTTCGACATCCGGGAAATCACCTTCCTGATGGCGCGTGCGCAGGTTCGACATGCTTATCCCGGTCAGTTCGGATACTTCTGCAGGTTGGAACTTGCGCAAGGTTTTTCTGCTTTCAGGTTGAAAGCTGTTGCGCATATGATTGTTCAATGCTTCAGAAAGGCGGGCGGCATTCGACGCAATGGATGCAGCGATTGAGCCAGAATTGGAAAGATCCATCGTAGAATTCATACTGCCCTCTTGACCTCTTGATGGGTCGCTTGTGTTTCGTCGCTAAACCGCGCGATTTGCGCGTTCCTGCGACAAAAGAACTTGTGACACGCAACTCGCCTTCAGACAACAGTTTTTTGCATCTGGTGATTTGCGCCACCTTGGCCCATGTTTCATAAGCACATTTATACATGCCTATAAGCTATTGAAAAGTAATAATTTATAAGGTTGTAAAGGTGAAATATCCAATATCTTGTGGACATGGCCCGGGGGCGCCCAACACTTCGGCTAGGGCGATCCCGTCGAATCGGTAGGGCAGCGGCGCTTGTGGCATGGTCCCGGCCTGGAACGCGGGTCTGCCGATCCCGGGTGTGCAATGAGGGCGTTTGAAGCTTCATGAATCATTGCTAATCGAATGCAGTGGGTTGCCTCTTCACAAATGCCCAGCACTAAACACGATTTGAGGGGCGGTGCTGGTTGTCGCGCGGTTGATATAGGGGCGAATGGGATGTATCGATTAAATCCAGTAGTAGTCTGCAAAAAGCGTATATTTTGCGCAGATAATTTACTAAATAATAAGTATACATGGCTTTTATCAGAATGCGAAAATCCATCGCTTGTGGCATTTTCCACGCCTGCCTGAAGATGCGTATCAAATAAGCCCGGAGGGTTGACCGGTATATGTTCTGGTGAAATCAGGTAGGGGGCAGCAGGGAAGTTGGAATATTTTCTTGCGCGCTACAAACATGCGTCACGCTGCTGCTTGCAGGTGAGGCTTGTCCGGTTGGTGCATATTGCAAGTCCAAGTCGGGTGTTTCCGCGTCCCGGCCATACGGAACAACAGGTCAGGATGCGGATGAACGCGACACGCAGCAGTTTACAGATCCGCGTATCACGGTTCAGAACGTGATATGCACCTTGACGGCACGACTACGATCACCAGCAAGGCCTATAGCGTCCTGCGCGCGCTCCATAGGCAGGGTGGCGGAAATCATTGGTGTCACATCTATCGTGCCTGTCGAAATCAGTTCCACGGCCTGCAAGAATTCCTGATGGAACCTGTGCGTGCCGTGTAGGCGAATTTCCTTTCCGACCAGCAGATTGATGGGAATCGTCAGATCACCGGCAACGCCAAGCTGGATGACGGTTCCGCGGGGGCGGGTACAGGCAATTGCCGCGCGCAAGGCCGGGGCAGCGGCAGAACATTCGAAGGTGACATCGAAATAGCCCTTGTCGGCCTCGAAACGTGCCGTTTGTTCCGGCGCATCCGCAACGTTTATCCCGTCAGTTGCGCCCATGGTCCGCGCAACCTTCAGCGGCAGGTCTTGCAAATCCGTCACCACAATTTCGGCTGCACCGGCACGCCGGGCCAAGGCAACGCACAAGACGCCGATCGGTCCCGCCCCTGTCACCATCACGCGGCGTCCGGCAAGATCCGGGGCCTGGCCCAACGCATGCAGACAGACCGCCAATGGTTCGGCACAAGCTGCCTCTGACAGGCTAGTCGTGTCTGGCACTGGTACACATTGCGCGGCGTTGACAACCATGCGTTCGCGAAAGAACCCCTGTTCATGCGGCATTCGCAGGGCAGAGCCGTTGAACCGCATGTTCAGGCAATGCTGGAACAACCCATCGCGGCAATAGGTGCAATCGTGGCAGGGCCGTGATGGGTTCAATGCTACTTTCTGCCCGACAGTCAGGTTTACCCCAGCCCCTATCGCTTCAATGGTGCCTGAGGCCTCATGGCCCAGTATGATCGGTTCGCGCACCCGGATCGGACCGAATCCACCATCATGATAGTAATGCAGATCCGACCCGCAAATGCCGCCCGCACCAAGTCGGACCAGCGCCTCTCCGGGGCCGGGATCGGCCAGCGCCACATCTTCGATGCGCAGATCATTCCGGCCATGCAAGCGACAGGCTTTGGTCATGCTCATTCCCTCAATTCGCTATAAGATTAGGCAACCATGTAGAGATCGCCGGAATGTAGGACACCAGTATCAGCACAGTCAGGTTGCACAGCAAAAACGGCATAATCGCCCGTACCACCGGCGCGAGCGGCAGCCGCGCAATATTGGCGCAGACGAACAGGCACACGCCGACAGGTGGCGTGGTCAGGCCGATCATCAGGTTCAGCACCGCAAAAACCGCGAAATGCAGCGGATCAATGCCTACGCTTGTGGCCAGTGTCAGAAGCGGTACAAACAGGATAATCAGCGCGGCGATGGTTTCCATGAACATGCCGACGAAAAGCAGCACCAGATTGATAAGAAGGATCACGACTATCCGGTTGTCGGTGAAGGACAGCACCCAACCCGCAATCGCCTGCGGGATGCGTTCGGAAACCAGAATCCAGCCGAAGACATTGGCGGTCCCGATCAGCACAAGGATCGCCGCCGATGAGATGGCTGAGTCGATGATGATCTTCGGGACCTTGCGCAGGGGCAGGTCGCGATAGACGAAAGCACCCACAAGAAACGCATAGACCGACGCAACAACGGCGGTTTCCGTGGGTGTGGCCATCCCCGAGAGCAGGCCCACAACGATCAGTGTCGTCATGGCCAGCGCCCAGAACGCCCCCATGAAGGACCGCCCCAATTCACCCACGCCCCGCCATTGCTGGCGTGGATAGCCACGCCTGACGGCCAGTATATAGGTGGTGATCATCATGGCGATGCCCAGCAGGACGCCTGGCACCGCGCCTGCTATGAACATCTTGCCAACCGAAATCCCCGAGAGTGAGCCGACAATGATCATAGGCACAGAAGGCGGAATGATCGGCCCCACAGTGGATGAGGCTGCGGTCACTGCCGCCGAGAAATCCGCCGGATAGCCTGCCTTTTTCATGCCGGGGATCATCATTCCCCCAATCGAGGCCGCATCTGCCACTGCAGTCCCGGATACCCCGCCGAACAGCATGGAGGAGGCCACATTTGTCATGCCAAGGCCCCCGCGCATCCAGCCGACGAGCGCCTGTGCGAAGCGGATGATGCGTGCTGTGATTCCGCCCGAATTCATCAGATTGCCGGCAAGGATGAAGCCGGGGATGCACAACAGAACAAAAACATCGATGCCTGCGTACATTTTCTGTGGGATCACGACGAAAGGAATGCCCGCGACATACAGATAGGCCAGCGATGCGACGCCCAACGTGATAGCCACGGGTACGCCTGCGGCGAGTCCCAGCAGGAACACGCACAGAAGGATTGCAAGGTTCATGTGTCATGCTCCGGTCGGGATTCAGGCAGTCCGTCAGTCGTGCCAAAGATCATGCCTATGACCCGAAGGGCCGCAAACAGCGCAAGGCTCAGCAGAAGTGCCATGATCGAGAAATGTATGTAATCCATCCGCATTCCCAGCGCGGCCGAGGTCTGGCGTACACCGATGGAAACGTAGCGCCAGGCGGGACCGATCAGGATAGCGGCGAAAGCAAAGGTCGTGCAGGCCGCCAGCAGGCGCAGCACGAAAGGCATGGGATCGGGCAAGGATTCCGCGATCAGATCGACATTGACCAGATCGCCCGACAGAATTGCCAAGCCGGCGCCGAACCCGGTCAGATACAAAAGCGCGAAACGCGCCAGTTCTTCGGTCCACACCGGCGAGGTGCCGATCACGCTGCGCCCGAAGACCTGTATCAGCACCGCCGCCATCAGCACGACGAAGGAAAGCCCGGTAGCCGCGCGCAAGGCATGGACCGTCCAGTTGGTCAGGATGGCAATGAAACGGGACATGTTGGCTCCGGCAAAGGGAAGGGGGCCAAGGGCGCATCAGTTGCGCCCTTGGCAAAGGTCAGGGATCAACGGTCGAAAAGCTGTTCTACGATCGGGCGAATTTCATCGCTGACATTGGACAGGACGGCATCCTGCGCTGCCGCGGCGAAGGCTGCGCCATCAACTTCGTGGAAAATCATGCCAGCTGCGGACAGATCAGCGGCGAGCGCTTCTTCATCCGCGATGAACAGTTCGCGCTCATAGGCCTGTGCGCGTGCGGCAGCTTCCATGACTGCGGCCTGATCATCTGCAGACAGACCATCCCATGTCATTTCCGAGATTGTCAGGTAAATCCAGGACCGGACATGTTCCGTCAGGTTCACATGGGTCTGCACTTCATTGAAGCTTGCTGACTTGATCAGCGCCAGCGGATTTTCCTGCGCGTCAATCGTACCGTTCTGAAGCGAGGTAAAGACTTCTGAGAACGCCATCGGGGTGGGCGCTGCGCCAAGCGCCTGCCAGACATTCACGAACAGCGGCACGTTCGGCACGCGCAGTTTCAGCCCGTTCAGATCATCCGGCGTGGTGATCGCCCGGTTTGAGGTAAGATTGCGCGAGCCGCGCGCGAAATAGGCAATCGGGCGGACCTGCGCGTTTTCAATGATTTGCGCCTCGATCTGCGCGCCAATCTCGCCAGAGGCGACTTCGTCCATATGTTCAAGTGATGTATAGGCATAGGGCACAGCCAGCAGGGCCGCCATGGGTGCCCAGTTCTGCAGGCTTTCGCCCGTGATCGTCATATCAGCGGTGCCAAGCTGCATGCCGTTGATCAGATCCATTTCGCGGCCAAGGGATTCATTGGGGAAGACTTCGACCGCAATGCGCCCGTCTGTCAGTGCCGACAGTTCCTCGCCAAATTTCACGGCGGCCTTGTGCCAGGGGTTATCTTCATTCGCAAGATGGCCCAGCTTCAGCGTGACATCCTGCGCCAGGGCAGGGAAAGCAAGAAAAGGCGCGGCAACCCCGGCGAGAAGCAGTTTCTTCAGGTTCAGTGTCAGCATTGTTTCCTCCTGTTATTCATGCGGACGTTTTTCGGGTCGTCTGGTCAAAACACTCCGGCATCGCCTCCACGATTGCCGGAAGGTCATTCAGGATTTTCTGCAAATGGGTGCGCATCATCGCGCTTGCGCGGTCTGGGTCACGCGCGCGCAGCGCGTCCAGAATGGCGCTGTGTTGTTCGATCACTTTATGCCGCGAGAATTGCCGCGCCGTCAGGTGACGCGTGCGATTAAGCTGGATTTTCAACCCTTCCAGAATATCCGCGGCCGGGGCCTGGCCTATTGCTTCGGCCATGGCACGGTGAAAGCTTTCGTCCAGCACCACGAAATCCGTGGGGTCGGGGTCGTTCGCTGTGGCGATCTGCTCCTGCAGCAACCCCTCCAGCCTGGTAATCAGTTCCGGGGAAGGGGCCACCGCAAGGATGCGAACGATATCGGCTTCGACGGCCTCGCGCACGAACTGGGCGGACAGAACTGCAGGCAACGAAATGCGCCGCACGAAGGTGCCGCGCTGGGGCCGGATTTCCAGCAGGTTTTCTTCGGCAAGCTTGATGAATGCTTCGCGCACAGGCTGGCGACTGACTGCATATTCAGCGGCCAGTTCCGTTTCGGAAATTCGCGCGCCAGGCATCAGATGGCCCCGCACGATCCGGTCACGCAATATCCGATGTATTTGCGGGCCAACCGCTGCGCCCGGCAATAGCTCGACAATCTGACGGCTGCTCTGTGGCATCTGATCCTCCCGATGCAATCTTCCATACAGTTATACTTACATACTAGTCAACATTTTTTGCGGGTGCAATTGGAACAACCGTGGAAGGGCATACTGCAAGGGGGGAGTGGGCAAAAACTGTGGGGTAGGCGGCCATTTTAAAGAACGGTCAACCGGTCACCGATGACAGCGCGCTTGTGACGACGGACAGGCATGCGCCCTTGAGCGTCCATCTTATGCGTCGCCGTTTGCCCATGCGCGTGTTTCCAATGGCATCGACGCATCTTTCTGTGCGGGAAGACAAGATTGCGAAACTGTTTTGATGCCGTCACCTGTAGCGGTCGTGCCATCTGAATAGCCGCCATATCGTAACCACCGATCCCCCGGGCTATGCAACAAGGGGGAACGCATGGTCCTGTTGAAGATTTACCGCATTGCTTCGTTTTCGACGATTTGCGGATATTCTGGCCCTGGTGACAGGCACACCGGCAATAGGCTGATGTGAAATGGGGCTTAAACCGGGTGTTGGTTTCCGCTCAGCTGTCCACAGGAATGCCCTGCTTATGTACCCGCCGGATCCGGACAAACCATTAGTCCGGCGTTCATGCTGCGGTGTGGTGACACCAAGGGGATAAGGCAGGCTTGCAAGGCATGGTAAATGTCCGGCTTGCCTTTGAATACGCATTCTTCGGGTTGACCATCAGCATCGATTTCATGCCACCAACCCCCTTGCTTGTGGTCGATGAACCGCGCGTCCAGCGTGCGCCAACACCGGCGATACCAGTCTTCATACAGGTCATCATCCAGCAGGCTGCCTAAGACATGCGCCGCCGCCACGCCCTCGGCCACTGGCCACCAGTAATTTGCGCGCCGCAGCGGTGTGTTGTCCCAGTCCAGCGTGTAGTGAAACGCCCCACGGTCAGATGCCCAACCGAATGTAACCGCATTCTGAAACAGGTGCCGCGCCGCTTCTGGCATCCAGTCCTGTTTCCGCCCGTCAATGATCCACAACTGCATCAGAAGGCGACTCCATTCCAGCGCATGACCGGGGGTTGTCCCGGCGGGGCGGAACATCGGGTCGCCTTCGTAATGCCGGTCGATCTGCCATGCGGTGTTGTAATGTTCGGGAATGACCCACCCTTCGGCCCGCGCGTGGGTGTTGATGAACAGATCAGCGATTGCAAGCGCCATCGTGCGCAGACTGTCATCGGGCCAGATGTCATATGCCGCCAACAGCGCTTCCAACGTGTGCATGTTGGAATTCATGCCCCGATAGCCATCCGGCGCGGTCCAGTTCCGGTCATATTGTTCAGTCATCACGTCTTGCCAGAAGCGGGTCCGGATCACGTTCAGAATGTCGTCAAAAAGCCAGCGCGCATCTGGATGTCCCGCTGCCCCGGCTGACGCTGCCGCCAACAGCACGAATGCATGACCATAGGCCAGTTTGTCAGCACGCACCGGGCCGTCATCATCCACCGACGCAAAATAACCGCCAGCGTCCGGGTCGCGGTGATGCGAGCGGATAAACTGCATTCCATGATCGAGCATGGCCGCGCCGGATGGATGACCAAGCAGATGCGCAGCGGCGTAGCAATGCGTCATCCGGCAGGTATCATGCAGTTCCCGCAGTGTGCCGGTGCCGCGCGGGGTATGGCCGATGGAACGCCCTTCCTTATCAAGGGTGAAGAACCCCCCTGCCGGGTTATACGCCTGACGGTAGAAACCCAACAAGGCATCTGCCTGGTTCATCAGCCATTTGCGGTGAAACGGGCGCGTAATCATGCGCGGTGCGGCAGTCCCGGTCCAGGTATTCATAAATGTCTCTCCGGTTATAGAGCATCGCTCAGAAGGCTGACATCCATCAGATGCTGGGCATAAGGGTGTGTGGCCTTTGCCAGACGTATATTGTCCGGGGTCAGTTCTTCAACAAAGACGCCATTCTGCATTACCAGAATGCGGTCACACATATGTGCCACAACAGCAAGATCATGGCTGACCAGCAAATAGGTCAGTCCGCGTTCGTCGCGCCGGTCGGACAGCAGGTTCAGAATTTCGGCCTGAACACTTACATCAAGCGCGCTTGTCGGCTCATCCAGCAGCAGGATCGGGGGTTCGATGATCAGCGCACGCGCAATGGCGACACGCTGGCGCTGGCCCCCCGAAAGCTGGTGCGGAAAACGGTGTGCAAATGATGCGGGCAACCCGACTTCTTTAAGGGCGGCAGCGACGCGCTGCGGGCTGCCCGGCAGTCCCATGCAGCGCAGCGGTTCCGACAGTGCCCGCCCGATCCGGTGGCGCGGATGCAGGGAACCGAACGGGTCTTGAAACACCATTTGCGCGCGGCGCAGGTCGTCCTTGCCGCGCACCGCCCCAAGGGATTGCCCGTCAATTTCGATGTTACCTGTCCAGCCGCTCTCCAGCCCGACAAGGCACCGCAACAGAGTTGATTTGCCGCAGCCGGATTCACCGACAATCCCGACGCATTCCCCCTGCGCGACAGTCAGATCAATACCCCGCACAACGTGGTTTTCCGTTTTGCCCGACCTGTAGCGGACATTAAAATCGCGTATCCGGATCACAGATCAGCCCCTTTCAAGTTTGGCGCGGTCCGGCACAGCAAGCCGGCGGACAGGATGGCGCGGGTCTGGCATTGCAGCGATCAGGGCGCGGGTATAGGGGTGGCTGGCGTCCCGCAGCTGTGTCACTTCTTCGACAATGCGGCCTTGATACATGACGATAATCCTGTCGCAAAACGCGGCAACCATGCGGATATCATGGCTGATCAGCAGCAGGCTGGACCCGTCAGCGCATACCAGATCATCCAGCAATTCCAGAACTTCGCCGCGCACACTGACATCAAGCGCGCTGGTCGGTTCATCCGCGATCACCAGACGGGGACGCGCCAGAAGCATGGCGGCAATCATAACCCGTTGCCCCATGCCGCCAGATATCTGGTGCGGATAGGACTGCATTACCCGCGTCACATCACGAATACGCACACGTTCCAGCATGGCGGCGGCGGCCTCTCCGGCTTCTTTGCGGGACATGCCTTTGTGCAGGATGGCAGTTTCCGCGACCTGTCGGCCAATGGGCAAAACCGGGTTCAGCGAATAGCGCGGGTCTTGCATGATCAGCGCCATGACGCTGCCACGCAGTTTGCGCATGTCCTTTTCCGACGCGCGCAGCAGATCATGTTCGCCAAACGTCATGCAGTCGGCGGAAATGCTGGCAGATGGTGGCAGAAGGCGCATGATGGCCCGCCCGAGGGTCGATTTGCCGGAACCACTTTCGCCCACAATGCCGATCTTGCCCGATGATACAGAAAAGCTGACCCCATCCACGGCCCGCACAGACCCTTGCGCGAAACGGACACTCAGATCACGGATGCTTAGCGTAGTGTCCATGTCATTTCCTTGTATAACGTGGATCAAGCACATCACGCAGCGCATCGCCCAGAACATTGAACGCAAGGCTGGTCAGCAAAATCGCAAAGCCGGGCATCAGCGCGACCCACCATTGGTCCAGCATGAAGCGCCGCCCCGCAGAAATCATCGCCCCCCATTCCGGGGACGGGGGTTGTGCCCCAAGGCCCAGAAAGCCAAGAGAAGCCGCCGTCAGGGTGATCGTCGCCATATTCAGCGTTAAACGCACGATCACGGATGGAATGCACATTGGCACGACATATAAAAATATCAGCCGCAATTTGCCTGCACCATACAGCCGCGCGGCATTGACGTAGTCGGCGTTCCGGACAACCAGCGCTTCAGCGCGGGCAAGCCGGGCAACAGGTGGCCATGCTGTCAGCGAAATAGCAATAATTGCCGTTTGCAACCCCGCCCCCATTGCTGCGGCAAAAGCCAACGCAAGCACCAGCGACGGAAAAGACAGCACGATATCTGTAAACCGCATCAGCACCGCATCGATACGCCCGCCGAAGAAGCCCGCCGTTACCCCGATAATCAGCCCAACCGGTCCGACGATCGCAGAAATCGACAGGATGGTTTGCATGGTGATGCGCGTACCCCAGATAAGACGACTCAGGATATCGCGGCCATATTCATCAGTTCCCAGCCAATGTGTTGCAGAAGGGGCCTGAAGTGCCGAACCCAGCGCCTGACGTGTTGGTGAATAGGGCGCGATCAGGGGTGCAAATATCGCAATCAGGATCAGCAGCATGACCACGATAAAGCCGGCACGCCCCAGCGGTTCACGCATCAGGTCCGCAACAAACCGGCCTGTTGCCCCCATCATGTTTCCAAGATTTTCACGAAGGCTGCGACGCTCCGGAAGTGGAACATAGGTCATCATCCTGCCTCCCGCGTGCGGGGGTCAAGAAACGCATAGGCGATATCGGACAGGAAATTCAGTGTCATGAAGACAATTCCAATGAAGATCGTTGCCGCCAGAACAGCGTTCATGTCACCGATCAGCAGCGCAGAGGTCATGTATTGCCCGATGCCGGGCCACGAAAACACAATCTCGGTCACAACGGCACCTTCCAGCAACCCGCCATAGGAAATGGCCAGAATGGTGATCAACTGCACCGAAATATTCGGAAGGATATGGCGGAACAGAAGCCGCGCCGCGCCCACGCCCTTGGCGCGGGCAGCGATGATATAATCCTGATTCAGTTGCTCCAGCGTGAAGGCCCGCGTCATGCGCGTGATATAGGCCATCGCCGCATAGGCCAGCATCGATGCGGGCAGGATGATATGTGACAACGCATTGAAGAAAATATGCGTTTCCCCGGCAAGCAGGGTATCGACAAGAATCATGCCTGTGACAGTCGGCACAATACCTTCATAGAACACATCAACCCGTCCGGGGCCGCCGACTACGCCCAACCACGCATAGAACACGACAAGCCCCACAATCCCGAACCAGAAAACCGGGATAGAATGACCCACAAGCGAAATTACCCGCGCCACCTGATCAATCCATGTGTCACGGCGCAGCGCCGCAGCCAGCCCAAGGGGAACCCCCAGCAGGAAAGAGATTACAATCGCCAGCGTGGCAAGTTCCAGCGTGGCGGGGGCAGCCAGCGCAAGATCATCGACCACCGGATTTCCCGTCAGCGCGGCAATACCCAGATTCCCCTGTGCCAGATCGCCCAGATAGCGCAGGAACTGGATGACGATCGGCTGATCCAGCCCCAACCGCTCGCGCATGGCCGCATAGGCCGCGGGGCTGGCCAGTTCACCGACAATCGCGCCAACAGGATCGGCAGGCAGCAATCTGCCAATCACGAATGTCACGAGGATCAGCATGAACAGGCTGAGGATCAGATGCAGGAAACGCTCTGCAAGCCGTGTGGCGGAAAAACCGGTGGTCGATGACATTGGATCAGTCCGTCTTGGTCACATTTTCAAGGCGCACGACATTCTGTGCATGTCCCTGATAGCCCTGAACGCGATTGCTCAACACGATGGGCTGGAACCGCTCGAACATCGGAAAGACAGCGGGAACCGATTCCACGAACTGATATTGCATCTGCTCATACAGTTCACCGCGCCGTTCCGCATCGTTTTCGCGAAGGGCCTCTGCGGTGATTTGTGTCAACTCAGGAATATCCCATGCTGAGCGCCAGACGAAATTGCCCGCATTGTTCGCTTCGCGTGAATTGTCGGGGTTTGACGAAAACTGCTCCATCGATCCCATGACATTGGGCATGTATGAACCGGTTTGCGGAATCAGAATATCGAAATCCCGCGCACGGTGCATGGACACGATATCAGCACCCGAGCCCTGAATGACACTGGCCTGAATGCCAATTTCGGCCAACCCCGCCTGCACAGCGGTTGCAAGTTCAACCCGGGGGGTTTGCGCAATGGTTTTGATCGTCAGTGAGAACCCGCCACCAAATCCGGCTTCTTCCAGCAATGTGCGCGCGGCCTCGGGGTCATAGCCCCAGCCCTCGGGGTCGGGAATCGCATGCGCGAAATCGACAGGAACGGGAACGTGCCGTGTGCGCCCGTATGGCCCCAGAATTGCCGCTTCTATACCTTCATGATCAATCGCCCGGAAAATCGCTTCGCGCACGCGCGGGTCGCTTAGTTCGGGGCGTTCCATGTTCATGGCCAGCACATAAAACCCGCCTGTCGGGACCGACTGGATTGTCACATTTTCGGAGTTGGTGAAATAGGTGATATCCCCCGCAGACAGCGCACCCGCGATGTCGATATCACCGCGTTCCAGCATCAGCCTTTCGACCTGACTTTCAGGAACATGGCGCATGATCACGCGCGAAAGCTGCGGCGCGCCGTTCCAGTAGTCGGCGCGGGCATCCATCAGGACGATATCGTTCGGTGCCCAGCGGGACAGCAGAAATGGCCCGGACCCGGCCGCATTCGTGCGCAACCAGCCATTGCCCAGATCGCCGTCATTGTCGTGCGGTTCGACAGTTGCGCGGTTTACAACACTGGCCGCGACTTCAGACAGCCGATAGAGCAGCAGATCAGCCGCGATGTCACCCGTCAGGTCAATTCGGAATGTGCGTTCATCCACAGCATGTACCATATCCGCAATATTCTCTGCGGTGTAGCCGGCAGGTTGCAACTTGGATGCCGGTGCCTGATTCAGGGTCATCAGTCGCGTCAGTGACCAGACCACATCATCTGCGGTGACGGGTTCACCTGTTGCGAAAGTGGCGTTTTCGCGCAGATGAAAAGTAATAGACTCGTCCGTCAGGTCCCAGCTTTCGGCCAGTTGCGGCGTCAGGGTGCCGTCAGGCCCGCTGCCGACAAGGCGGTCGTAAAGATTTGCCATGATTTCCAGCGCGGTCACTTCCTGTCCCTGATGCGGGTCCAGTGAAATGACCTGCGCCAGCGATGTTCCATAAACCAATGTGTCGCTTGGCGTGTTGGCAAATGTGCCTCCCGGCAGAATCAGTGACGTCGATAGCAGTAGCGCTGCCATCGGCATTGCAGAGATTTTCCTCATTTCATTTCCTCCCAGATTGAAATTTATACGACATTACCAATTATTGGTATTATGAAAAATTCGCCGTGTCTACAGGGAATATCAGTATATATCGCAAGATATGCTTGCGCTCATGCAGGTGAACGCAGTATTCATACTACAAATAATGAAAACAGCCCCGGAGTTGAAGATGTATCTTGGCACCCAGTTACCTGCGCGCAACGATGACGACTACAGGGTCATGAAGCAGCTTGGCGTAAACAACATCTGCGCCGACCCTGACGGCGACTGGCGCCAATGGACCCGTCCACACCTGGAACAATTCCGGGCAAAGATTGAGGGCTTCGGTCTGACATTGGACATGTTGCAATTGCCAATGGCATCTGTTCCCGTATCGCAGGCAAAATGCCCCGATATCCTGCTGGCCGGACCGGACCGTGACCAGCAGATCGATGCCATCTGCCAGCTGATCGAAAACTGCGCGGCGGCGGGTATCCCATCGGTCAAATACAATTTCAATTATATAGGCATTCCGCGCACACCGATGGAAACAGGTCGCGGCGGTGCCCGCGCTGAAGCATTCCGCTGGGATCTGGCTGATCAGCACGCAGCCGGTCCGGCAGGGGTCATTGACGAAGAAGATATCTGGCAGCGCGCGACCTATTTCCTGTCGCGCATTGTTCCCGTGGCGGAAGCAAACGGCGTCCGGCTGGCTTGCCACCCGCATGACCCCGCGACCCCGCCCGGATATATGGGGGTTACCCGCATTCTGGGAACGGTAGAAGGGCTGAAGCGGTTCGTAGGCATTCACGAAAGCCCCGTTCACGGACTGAATTTCTGCATCGGCACCCTTGCGGAAATGCTGGAAGACGTGTCGCAGGTTCCCGCGCTGACGCGCTGGTTCGGGACGCGCGGTAAAATCATGAACGTCCATTTCCGCAACATTAGCGGAGGGTTATATTCTTTCCGCGAAACCTTTCCGGATGACGGGGATGTCGACATGCCCGCTGTCATCGGGGCGCTGCATGATTGCGGATATCGCTATATGGTAATGCCTGATCATGCGCCAACTCTTGCAGGGGCAAATGAACGGGGTGTCGCGTTTGCATTTTGTTATGGTTATATCGCAGCATTGCTGCAGGTGCGCGACAAATGTCCGGGCGCCCTTTGCTTAGGTCCGGATATCGGGCAGAAAGAAGCCGCACCCACACCCTGAGGGAGGTCATGTGAATACTCCGAAACCCCGGCTGGCCGAGGAAGTCGTCCGCAAGTTGAAGTCCGAAATACTTTCGGGATCGCTGACGCTTGGCAGCAAACTGCCGACGGAAAACGGGTTGATGAACCGTTTCGGCGTCAGCCGTACCGTTGTGCGCGAGGCCATCGCAGCCTTGCGCAATGACGGGCTTGTCAGTTCAACTCAGGGACGGGGTATGTTCGTGACCGAAGAACTGCCCAAAGCCTCTATCTGGCGCGATCCGAAGGAAATGAGTGATATCCCCCAGATGCTGGATCTTTATGAATTCCGTCTGGCATGGGAACCCGAAGCCGCTGCATTGGCCGCGATGCGCCGCAGCGCAACCCAGGAATTTGCAATCCGGGCTGCACATGAACGACTGATCCGCGACGTTCAGGCCAATCTGTTCCCCCATCAGGCCAATCATGAATTTCATCTGGCCATCGCGCGCGCCACCGGCAATACGATCTACGAAGCGGCAGCCTTGCGTTTTGGCCCGCATCTGCGCCCTGTCTCTCCCCGGCCTGACCTGTCGCCGCAGCAGGGCGCCAGATATTTCAATACCGTCATCCCTGAACATACCGAAATACTGGAGGCGATTTCCGTGCGTGACCCTGCGGGCGCGCGCAAGGCGATGCTGGGCCATGTCGAACGATCAATCCGCTCCTTTCGCGAGGAGATCAAGGAAGCACGCTCTGAAGAAGGTGCTGCGTAACACGCACGGGTCAGATTTGGCTGGTGCGTGGGTAAAACCCGGTGGGGCAGGGTGATTGTGTGGTCCGGCGTTCTTTTGGTGCGTATCGTCATGCAAGCCCGGAATTCTTCGCGCGCAGGTATGTTCCGGCCAATCTTGATCATGAAGCACTGTGCTTTCCACCTGTCGCGTAGCCCTTAATTGGTTTCTGCTTCACTCTGTTTGGCGGTGATGACGCATTCGGGCTCTGAGCAGCTCTGGACCGGCTCGACCGTACATCGCGCGTTTGAGGGTCTTCAGCCGGTTGACCTGTCCTTCGGCCTGGCCGTTGCTCCAAGGTAGTTCGATGGCATTGCGCACCGCATCGATGTCGCGGTGTAGCGTGCAGGCAAATCGCATAATCGAGATGATGTTCGACTCGATGGCGTTGTCGATCCATGCATCAAGCGGGTCAGATTGTCGTCCGCGCAAGATACCCTTAAAGTGCATTGCGAGGCTCCGCATCGTGGCGAAGCCGGGGGATCCGGCCTTCAACGCGTCAACCTTTCGCGCCTGGTCTGGTGCCGATGTACCCCGTGGTTTGATACAAAGAGCCGCCGCAATGACCGGCGATATGGCATGGCCTGTTTGCGGATCCCGCACGGGCTCAAGCCTTGCAGGACTGGTGACAAGATCGGTCGACGTCTGTTTTTCGGCCCTGCGCCACCCTGCCAGTAACCGCTGAAGATGCGAGTAGCTACCTTCATATCCTTGGCTCTGGATTTCGTGAAACAATTGCCTGCCACGCCTGTTTCCCTTCTTCCAGGAAACGGCGAGGATTTCTGCAAAGTACCAGGGCGACGTCGGCTTCAGTGTCGCCCTGCGCCGGTCAGGTAGCACTTCCGACTTCAGCCACTTCGCCACGCTATGGCGCCTGAACCCGGTCCGTCCCTCGATCTCGCTGCAAGACAGCCCCTGTTCGCGAAGCGCATGTATTGTCGTGAAGAT
>NZ_JAQZSM010000030.1 GCF_028745735.1 Roseinatronobacter alkalisoli | reverse complement strand
CCGCGAGGCATTCAATATCGCATCCTCCACCTGACCGCCCATCGTCAGGACATTCAGACGGATCGCTTCCAGATCACGGTCAAAGGCAGATAGCGTATGCGGCTTCATGGCAACATCCCTTCAGTTCTCGCAATCCATAAACAAGCCATGTGACAGTTCCATGACACACAACACACTCACTCACACGCAAGACAGAAACGTCACAAAACACGACCCTGCAGTCGGCGTGCTTTGGATCACCAGCCGCCCGCGATGACGCGCCAGAATATGCTTCACAATCGCCAGCCCCAGCCCGGTGCCCCCGCTGTCGCGCGACCGCGCCTTGTCGATGCGGTAGAACCGTTCTGTCAGACGCGGAATGAAGATCGGGTCAATGCCTTCGCCGAAATCGCGCACAAAAACCCGCAGCACCGCGCCGTCGAAACCGGCCATAGTGGCGCTGACACTTGCTGTCACCTCAACCCGGCCACCACTGCCACCATATTTCAGGGCATTCTCGATCAGGTTGTGATAGACCTGCACAAGCTGATCGCGGTCGCCGGGTATCTGCGGCAGGTCCGGCGGCAGGTCACAGACCAGGTCCATCCCCGCGGCTTCGGCCTGCGGGCGCAATGCGGCCAGTGTCACGCGCAGCACGTCCTCAATGGCCACAGGATCGCGCGGGCGGATTTTTCCCACTGCTTCGACGCGCGACAGCGACAGAAGATCCTCCACCAGACCGGTCATGCGCGTCGCCTGTCCTGCCATGATGTCCAGAAATTCCGCCCGCGCGGCCGGATCATCGCCCGCTGGCCCCTGCAATGTTTCGATAAAACCCGCAAGCACCGTCAGGGGCGAGCGCAATTCATGGCTGACATTGGCGACAAAATCGCGCCGTTGCGCACTGGCCGCTTCAATGTCGGATATGTCGCGCAGGCTGATCACCAGACCGCGCCCGGCCATCCGCCGCGCATTCACCCGCCAGATGGTCTCCATTGCGCCGCCGCTGGTCGTGAAACCGGCCTGTTCGTCATCGCCGCCGGACAGCACACGCCCCAGCATGGCCGCAACTTCAGGCTGGCGTAGATGCGCACGTATCTGCGCACCATCAATGCGCCGGCCAAACAGATCCACCGCTGCGGGGTTCGCGGCTGTCACGATCCCGTCATCATCCACCAGAAGGACCGGTTCTGACAACGCCGATATCAGCGCGGCAAGTATGTCATCGGTCTGCTTCCCGGTCATGCCGTCCTGCCCAATCCGCCACGCCACAGTTCATACTGCCTTTGGGGCGGATTGGCAAAGCCTGTTGCCGCGTCGGGCAAACCGTTTCAGCGGATACCGCGCGCCAGTGCCGCAACACCTGTGCGCGCGACTTCTGCAAGGCCAAGGGGCTGCATCAGCACGGCGAAAGCGTCAACTTTTTCCGGTGTGCCAGTCATTTCGAAAATGAAACTTTCCAGCGTTGAATCGACAACATTGGCGCGGAAAATTTCGGCCAGCCGCAATGCTTCGATGCGGTGTTCGCCCTTGCCCTGCACCTTGAACAACGCCAGTTCGCGCTGCACGGACGGACCTTCGACCGTCAGATCATGCACTTCATGGACGACCACCATGCGTTCAAGCTGCGCCTTGATCTGGGTAATCACCTGCGGCGTGCCGGAGGTGACCACCGTAATGCGCGAGCGGTGACCAAGGTGGTCCACTTCGGCCACGGTCAGGCTGTCGATATTATAGCCGCGCGCCGAAAACAGCCCGATGACACGGGCAAGGACACCCGATTCATTATCGACACTGACCGCAAGCGTGTGGGTTTCGATGAGTTCCGCATTCGGGTCGCGCAGATCATAGGCGGAATGCCTGGACGAACCTTTTTTGATTTTCAGGGGGGACATTGTTTGCTCCTTACACCAACACCGCGCCGGAAGCGCCGATAACGCCCTGCGTTTTTGCCTCGCCCAGCAGCATCTGGTTATGGGCATTGCCTGACGGGATCATCGGGAAGCAGTTTTCGTGCTTTTCCACCAGACAATCAAAGATCACCGGCCCGTCATAGGCCAGCATTTCGCGGATGGCGTCGTCCAGATCGGCCTCGTTGTCGCAGCGGATGCCCTTGCACCCAAATGCCTCGGCCAGTTTCACGAAATCGGGCAGCGCTTCGGACCATGAACTGGAATAGCGTTCCCCATGCAGGAGTTCCTGCCACTGGCGCACCATGCCAAGGCGTTCATTGTTCAGGATGAACTGCTTGACCGGCGCGCGGTATTGCATGGCGGTGCCCATTTCCTGCATGTTCATCAGCCAGGATGCCTCTCCCGCGACATTGATGACCAGCGCATCGGGATGGGCAATCTGCACACCGATGGAGGCAGGCAGGCCATACCCCATGGTGCCAAGCCCGCCAGAGGTCATCCAGCGATTGGGATCCTCGAACCCCAGATATTGCGCGGCCCACATCTGGTGCTGGCCCACTTCGGTCGTGATGTAGCGGTCCATGCCCTTGGTCAGCGCTTCAAGGCGGGCGATCGCGTGTTGGGGGCGGATGCTGCCGACAGAAGGTTTATAGGCCAGACAATTGATCGATTTCCATTCGTCAATCTGTTTCCACCAGCGCCCCAGTGCCTCGCGGTTGACCTTGCGGCCGCGCGATTTCCAGATTTTCAGCACGTCTTCCAATACATGGCCAACATCACCGATGATCGGCAGATCAACCGTGATCACTTTGTTGACAGAGGACGGGTCAATATCGATATGCGCCTTCTTCGAATTGGGGCTGAAGGCATTCAGCCGCCCCGTGATACGGTCATCAAACCGCGCGCCGATATTGACCATCAGGTCGCAATCATGCATCGCCCAGTTGGCTTCATATGTGCCATGCATGCCCAGCATGCCCAGCCATGATTTCCCCGATGCCGGATAAGCCCCCAGCCCCATCAGGGTTGATGTGACGGGGAAACCGGTCGCTTCGGTCAGTTCGCGCAAAAGCTGGCTGGCGGCAGGGCCGGAATTGATGACACCGCCGCCGGTATAGAATACCGGCTTTTCCGCAGTTTCGATCAGTTCCACCAACTGGGTGATCGCGTCGATATCGCCTTTGACGCGGGGCTTGTAGTGGTCGGTCCTGACCTTCGGCTTGTCAATATAGGTGCCGGTGGCGAATTGCACATCCTTGGGGATATCCACCAGAACCGGGCCAGGGCGGCCCGCAGTCGCCACATGAAACGCCTGATGAATGGTTTCCGCCAGCTTGTCGGTTTCCTTGACCAGCCAGTTCATCTTGGTGCAGGGGCGCGTTATGCCAACAGTGTCGCCTTCCTGAAAGGCGTCAGAGCCGATCATGAATGTCGGCACCTGCCCCGACAGGACAACAATCGGGATCGAATCCATCAGCGCATCGACAATACCGGTTACAACATTGGTCGCGCCCGGACCGGATGTCACCAGAACCACGCCGGGCTTGCCGGTGGAACGCGCATAACCTTCGGCGGCATGGATTGCGCCCTGTTCGTGGCGCACCAGAATGTGGCGGATGTCGTTTTGCTGAAAAATCTCGTCATAGATGGGTAGCACCGCACCGCCGGGATAGCCGAATACCACTTCCACCCCCTGATCTTTCAGGGCTTGTACCACCATTCTGGCTCCGGTCATCTGACGTGTCATCTGTGTTGCTCCATCGAGGCATCAATTCAGGGTCGCATTCGCGCGTTCAGGCAATAAAAAAGCCCCCGTGGTGTTTCGGGGGCGCATGGAAGTCAGATAGGGTATCCGTCACCGGCCCATGCGCATCTTTCCTACCACAATTACAAGTGCATTCTTCATAGCCATTCACCGCCCTTTAGCGTGGCCAGAACCTAAGCCCCCCTCTTGCCCACGTCAATGCCGAAAATGCAGGCCATTGCGCAAAACGCCCCAAAAACTTTGCATTTATTGCGCGACCGCCAGGGCAGCACCAAGTCTTGCGTCATTGGCCGCGCAATGGTCTATTGCTGGTAGATATTCCCCCGAGAGAATCGAGCAATACCCCCATGAGTGACCTTTTGCAGAATTCCGAAACTTATGATGCTTCGTCAATTGAAGTGCTGGAAGGGTTGGAACCTGTCCGCAAACGCCCCGGCATGTATATCGGCGGCACGGATGAACGCGCGCTGCATCACCTTGTGGCCGAAGTGCTGGACAATTCTATGGACGAAGCGGTTGCAGGGCATGCCAACCGCATCGAAGTGGAATTGCATGCCGATTTCAGCGTGACCATCCGCGACAATGGCCGCGGCATTCCCATTGACCCACATCCCAAATTTCCGGGCAAATCCGCATTGGAAGTGATCCTGTGTACATTGCACGCAGGCGGAAAGTTTTCCGGCAAGGCCTATCAGACATCCGGCGGGTTGCACGGGGTGGGCGCGTCCGTGGTGAACGCGCTGTCGGATCACATGCGCGTGGAAGTGGCACGCAACCGGGAACTTTACGCGCAGGAATTCTCGCGCGGCATTCCGCGTGGCCCTGTTGCCAAGGTCGGCCCCGCCCCCAATCGGCGCGGAACCACCGTTACCTTCCACCCGGATGCCGAAATCTTCGGCACGCTCCGGTTCCGCCCGGCACGTATGCTGAAGATGGTGCGGTCCAAGGCCTATCTGTTTTCGGGCGTGGAGATCCGCTGGAAATCCGCCATCCCCGATGGCGACACCCCGATGGAAGCGACATTCCATTTCCCCGGCGGGCTGGCGGATTACCTGAATGAACAACTGACCGGCAATGTCACCTATTCAGACAAACCCTTTGCGGGCAAGGTCAGCTTTCAGGAAAAATTCAACCAGCCCGGTTCGGTGGAATGGGCAATTAACTGGACACCTGTGCGCGACGGATTCGTGCAAAGCTACTGTAACACTGTACCCACCCCCGAAGGCGGCACGCATGAACAGGGGTTCTGGGCAGCGGTGCTGAAGGGTATCCGCGCTTATGGCGAACTGGCCAATAACAAGAAAGCCGCCCAGATCACCCGAGAGGATATGGCCGCAGGCGGCTGCGCGCTGGTGTCGTGTTTCATCCGCGAACCGGAATTCGTGGGCCAGACCAAGGACCGGCTGGCGACGACCGAAGCCGCGCGCATGGTCGAAGGGGCGGTGCGCGACCATTTCGACAACTGGCTGGCGGCCGACCCCAAAGCCGCAGGCGCGATCCTAGATTTCCTTGTGCTGCGCGCCGAAGAACGCCTGAAGCGGCGGCAGGAAAAGGAAACCAGCCGCAAGACCGCCACCAAGAAGCTGCGCTTGCCCGGCAAACTGGTGGATTGTTCGGCCACCAACCGCGCGGGCACCGAATTATTCATCGTCGAAGGCGACAGCGCGGGTGGGTCGGCCAAGATGGCGCGCGACCGCAGGACACAGGCGCTCCTGCCCCTGCGCGGCAAAATCCTGAACGTATTGGGGGCGGCCAGCAACAAGCTGGGCACGAATGCCGAAATCAACGATCTGTGCCAGGCCATGGGCGTGGGAATGGGCAGTAAATTCCGCCTCGATGACCTGCGCTATGACAAAATCATCATCATGACCGATGCGGATGTGGATGGCGCGCATATTGCGGCACTGCTGATGACGTTTTTCTTCACCCAGATGCGGCCCATGATCGACGCAGGCCATCTGTACCTGGCCTGCCCGCCGCTGTTTCGCCTGACGCAAGGGGCCAAGCGCGTCTATGCGCTGGATCAGGCCGAAAAGGACCGGCTGATGGCCGAGGGGTTTGGCGGCAAGGCCAAGGTGGACGTGTCGCGCTTCAAGGGTCTGGGCGAGATGGACGCCAAGGATCTGAAGGAAACCACCATGGACCCGGCCTCGCGGCGCCTTATCCGGGTGAATGTGGATGATGATTTACCGGGCGAAACATCGGATCTGGTTGAACGGCTGATGGGCAAGAAACCGGAATTGCGCTTTCAGTATATCAGCGAAAATGCGCGGTTCGTGGAGGAGTTGGATGTTTAGCGAGACAATATTACAAAAGGAAAATTGATGCCGGTTCCTGACTTTCAAACGCTTATACGCCCTGTTCTGCAACTTTTTTCAGAAGGCAAAACGAGCGTCAAGGAATGCATAGAGCCCCTGAAAGAACGCCTCGGCATAACAGAAGAAGACGCCCAAGAAACTCTTCAAAGCGGTCAGACGGTTTTGTACAATCGGGCTCATTGGGCGAGAACCTATCTTGGGAAGGCAGGTATGCTCGAATCTCCCAGACGGGGCACACATCTTATAACCCAGCAAGGTAGAGATTTCCTTTTAAAAGCTCCGGACCGTATAACCATTTCTGATCTCAAGGAGTACCATAACTTTCTGGATTGGCACAATCAAACCGCCGGCGCAGAAGACGAAGCAGACAGTAGTTCTACGCTTGAAGCACTTGAAGATGCCGCATCACTCACACCCGAAGACATAATAGAAAATGCGAAGGAAAAAATTGATCTTGCTCTTGCAGAAGAATTAATTTCTGCATTGTTTCAAATGTCGCCGATCGGCTTCGAGAAGTTAATACTTGATCTTTTGCAGGCTATGGGATTCGGGCGGGGCAAGGCTGAATACAAACGACTGACTCCGGCCACTGGCGATGGTGGGATTGACGGCGTAATAAACGAAGACGCACTTGGTCTTGACGCAGTATATATTCAAGCAAAGCGGTATGCTGAGAATAATAAAGTCTCCAGGCCAGACATTCAGAGATTTGTTGGCTCATTAACCGGCGAGAGCGCGACCAAAGGCGTATTTGTTACAACATCCGATTTTTCAAGAGAAGCAGTAGCCTACATTGATAGAATCCAGCAAAGGGTTGTGCTAATCAATGGAAAAACTCTTGCACGCCTTATGATTGAATACGATGTGGGTGTACGAGTCAGATCTGTTGTAAAAATAAAAAGTCTTGACGAAGATTATTTTTCGGAACGCTGACGATAGCTTGCACCGAATGTCGGACGCATCCCCGCTGCGCAAGTGCCAACGCGCAGTTCCTATCACGCTATCAACACGCCCCATGAAGGGTGCGCGGAAACCACGCACCCTGCCGGGCAGCGCGGTCAGTCGCGCAGCAATTCGTTGATGCCGGTTTTCGACCGTGTCTGTGCATCCACACGCTTGACGATCACCGCACAATACAGGTTCACCCCCCCCTTGGACGGCATGGTGCCCGACACCACCACCGAATAGGGCGGCACTTCGCCATAGGTCACATTGCCCGTTTCACGGTCCACGATCTTGGTGGATTTGCCGATATATACTCCCATCCCAAGGACGGACCCTTCACGGATGATGCAGCCCTCAACCACTTCCGAGCGCGCGCCAATGAAGCAGTTATCCTCGATGATGGTCGGTCCGGCCTGCATGGGTTCCAGAACCCCGCCAATGCCCACACCGCCTGACAGATGCACGTTCTTGCCGATCTGCGCGCAGCTGCCCACGGTGGCCCATGTGTCCACCATCGTCCCGCTGTCCACATAGGCACCAAGGTTGACGAAAGACGGCATCAGCACCACGCCCGGTGCAATATAGGCCGATTTGCGCACCACACAGTTCGGCACGGCACGGAAGCCCGCAGCCTTCCAGCGCGCGGCGTCCCAGCCCTTGAACTTGCTGTCAACCTTGTCCCACCAGCCGCCATTCTGCGGCCCGCCTGAATGGGGTTCCATATCCTTGATGCGGAACCCCAGCAGCACGGCTTTCTTGGCCCATTGGTTGACATGCCATTCACCGCTGTCGCGCCGTTCGGCCACGCGCAAGGTGCCATTGTCCAGCGCGTCCAGCGTCGCTTCAATGGCGTCGCGCGTTTGCCCCCTGGTATCAGGGGTGATGCTGTCGCGGGCATCCCATGCGGATTCGATTGCAGTTTCAAGCGCGGCGGTGTCGGTCATCGGGGACTCCATTCCTCTGGTCAACGGTTGGGCTTGGCTATAGCCTTGGGGCAAGCAAACCGCAACTTCCACGCGCAAACGGAGGCCCTTTTGAACGAGAACCCCAAACACCGCATCTTTCCTGACGCCAGCGAAGACATCCGGCACTGGGACGACATCCCCGATACCGCCCAAACCCGGCACCCCGCCTATCGACTGGCTTTCGCCGACAAGGATTTCATGCTGCGCGATGAACTGCGCCCGGTGCGGTTACAACTGGAACTGCTGAAACCCGAATTGCTGATGAATGAACGCGGCATCCGCTCCACCATCGTGATGTTCGGCGGGGCGCGCATTCCCCGCCCTGAAGCCGCCGATCAGGCACGCACCCCCACATTGGCCGGTCTGGCGCGGTTTTATGACGAAGCCCGCGAATTCGCCCGCCTGATGACATTGCGATCCGTGCAAAGCTATGGCCGCGAAGATGTGATTGTTACAGGCGGCGGCCCGGGCGTAATGGAAGCGGGCAATCGCGGAGCCAAGGATGCGGGCGGCATGTCCATCGGGCTGAATATTGTGCTGCCGCATGAACAGGCCCCCAATGCCTATGTAACCCCTGACCTGTGCTTCAATTTCCACTATTTCGCCATCCGCAAGATGCATTTCCTGATGCGTGCGAAAGCAATAACGGTGTTCCCGGGGGGCTTTGGTACGCTGGACGAGTTATTCGAGACGCTGACATTAATTCAGACAGATCGCATGCAGAAAATGCCCTTTGTCCTGTTCGGGCGCGAGTTCTGGCAGAAGATCATCAACTGGGAGGCACTGGCGGAAGCGGGCACCATCAGCCCGGAGGACCTGAAGCTGTTCCATTTCGTCGAAACTGCGTCTGAGGCGATTGAGATTATCGATAATTTCAAACCCGACGGGTGCGATTAAGGTAATGGCGTCAATCTGGAACTGCCTCGCGCAAGGACTGCGGCGAAAAGAACAGATCAAGACATGACAACCTGATCGCAAGGTGAAATTGGCCTGAAGGGGACATTTGGGGAAATTCCCAAAGGTGCGGAGCAAAGGCCGCAAGGCCGCCGCGCCATCGGCGGGCCGTCCCGCGGCCCACCGATGGCGCGGGCTTGAGCCAAGCGCGAACGTCCCCTTCAGGCCATTTTCAACAACCTGGCGTTCAGGCCAAGGTCATCACGCCCTACCCCCTGGCCAGCTGTTCCAATGTGGGGCGGAAGGGTTCCAGTGCGTAGCCGAAACGCGCGGGAATTTCGATCAGCTCATCCGTGGGGCGCTGGCCCGCCTGACTAAGTGCCCACACAATGGACGACCGGTTGCCTGACGCGCAATATGCCAGCACAGGGCCATCACTTCCGGTTAATGCCGCGCCCTGAGCGGTGACATTTTCCATGGTGATCGCGCCACCAATCACCGGGTTGATGATAAAACGCAGGCCCGCCTCTTCTACCGCGCGGCCTATGGCATCGGCCTGAACCTCGGGGGGGATTTCGCCATCCGGGCGGTTGCAGATAACCGTGGTAAATCCCGCTTCGGCAATGTCTGCCACATCATCGGGGGTGATCTGGGGCGATACGGCGTACGTGTCGGTCAGGTGGCGAATGTCCATCTGGTGCTCCTGCTGGGTCAGTATGCGGCAAGCTTGTCGATGCGCACACGAATTGGCTTTGCGATGACCATACCGCCGATCATCGCAAGGATAAAGACGATCCCGCCTGTCCCGCCCCAACTGAGTGATGCAATCGCCGGTCCCGGGCACAGCCCCACCAGACCCCAGCCCGCACCGAACAGGACAGACCCCACAACAAGGTTATGCCCCAGTCGTGGGTCCGGTCTGGCCGGAAAGGGCTGTCCAACCAGCGATTGCGCGCGCCGCGTTGTCATGTTCCAGGCCAGCAGCATCGGCAGGATGGCCCCGCCCAGGACAAAGGCCAGCGTCGGATCCCATGCGCCGAAAATGTCCAGCCACCCCTGCACTTTGGTCGTGTCGGTCATGCCTGACACCAGCAACCCGGCACCAAAAAGCCCGCCTGACGCGGCAGCAAGAATGATACGTTGCATCAGATCACCCCCAGCACATGCCGGAACAACACCATCGCGACCCCGCCTGCCAGCAGATAGAACACTGTCGCGACAATCCCGCGCAGCGAAAACCGCGAAATGCCGCACACCCCATGGCCGGACGTGCAGCCATTGGCCAGACGTGTTCCAATGCCCACCAGTAGCCCGCCAGCAACGATAACCCATAGGTTATTCGTGATATTGGTCGTCACCTCTGCATTATAGAAGGGCAGCACCAATGCAGGCGCCACCACCAGCGCGGCCAGAAAGGCCAGCCGTTCATCCCAGTTGGACAGGCCGCTGCGGTCCACTAGCCCGCCGATAATCCCGCTTGCGCCCATGACACGGCCATTGCCCAGCAGGAAGATGGCCGCGGAAACACCAATCATCAGCCCGCCCACAAGCCCCCATATCCAGTCAGTTTCGATCATTTTTTCTGTCCTGTTCGCGTAGCAACGCGGCAGAATTCACTGCCGCGCATGTGTTTCCGGTTTGGAAGGAACTCAAAGTTTATCAACCGGCACTTTCAGATAGACTGTGCCGTTTTCTTCGGCAGGCGGCATCTGGCCCGCGCGCATATTCACCTGCAAGGATGGAATGATCAGCCTTGGCATTGCCAGTTCAGCATCGCGTTCATTGCGCGCGCGCACGAAATCGTCTTTCGATTTGCCTGCTCCCACATGTTTGTTCAGGCGCTTCTGCGCCCCGACAGTGGTTTCCCAGGCATAGGTGTCGCGTCCATCGGCCTTGTAATCATGGCCCACGAAAATGCGGGTGTCATCTGGAAGCGCCAGGATTCTCTGAACCGAATCCCACATCGTTTCAGCCGACCCGCCAGGAAAATCACACCGTGCCGTACCGAAATCGGGCATGAACAACGTGTCCCCCACGAAGGCCGCATCGCCGATCACATAGGTCAGACAGGCGGGAGTATGGCCGGGTGTGTGCATGACATCGCCGCGTATCTGGCCAATATGGAAGCTGTCGCCATGTTTGAACAGCACATCAAATTGCGATCCGTCGCGTTGGAATTCAGTCCCTTCATTGAACACTTTGCCGAATGTATCCTGAACAACACGGATGTTTTCACCAATGGCGATCTTGCCGCCAAGACGTTCCTGAATATAAGGCGCGGCGGACAAATGGTCGGCATGGACGTGGGTTTCCAGCAGCCATTCGACCTCATAGCCCTTGTCCTGCACAAAGGCCACGACCGCATCTGCCGAGCGTGTATCCGTCCGGCCGGAGGCATAGTCGAAATCCAGAACCGAATCCACGATCGCACATTTCGCGCTGTTGGGGTCGCGCACGACATAGGTGACCGTAAAGGTGGCTTCGTCAAAAAATGCTGTGACTTCGGGGGGCATGGCGCGTTCTCCGTTTTCATGTCTGAACTGCAATATAGCCACCCCGAAACACATTGCAATAATAGAATGTATTTTTCTCCGATAACCGGCGATTTAACGCTTAAACTTTCAGCGCCATGGAGGCTGACAGCACGTCAATGCCCTGCGCCTTGCCAACAGCATAATAGGTCAGGTGACCGGCATGTGTGTTCAGCCCCGCCAGCAGATGCGCATCATCTTCACAGGCCTGCCGCCACCCCTTGTTGGCCAGCGCCAGCATGAAGGGCATGGTCGCATTGCCCAGTGCAATTGTGGAACTGCGCGCCACAGCGCCGGGCATATTGGCTACGCAGTAATGCATGATCCCGTCCACCGCATAGATCGGGTCCGCATGGGTGGTCGCGCGCGAGGTTTCAAAACACCCGCCCTGATCAATCGCCACATCCACCAGCGCCGCACCAGGTTTCATGCGGGCCAACTGTTCGCGTGTTATCAGTTTCGGGGCTTCGGCACCCGGTATAAGAACGGCCCCGATGACCATATCGGCCTGTTCGACCAATTCGGCCGTGTTGCCCTTTGATGCATAGCTGGTCTTGAACACCCCGGAAAAGACATCATCCAGATAGCGCAGGCGCGGCAGCGACATTTCCAGCACGGTGACATCCGCGCCCATGCCTGCCGCAATACGTGCAGCATGGGTGCCGACAACGCCGCCACCAATCACCACAACACGTGCCGGTGCCACACCGGGGACACCACCCATCAGCACCCCGCGCCCGCCATTGGCCTTTTGCAAGGTCCATGCCCCAACCTGCGGTGCCAGTCGCCCGGCCACTTCGGACATGGGGGCAAGCAACGGCAGCCCACCGGCGCGGTCCGTCACGGTTTCATAGGCAATCGCGGTCACGCCACTGTCCAGCAGATCGCGGGTTTGCAGTTCATCGGGTGCCAAGTGCAAATACGTGAACAGAACCTGTCCTTCGCGCAATTGCTTGCGCTCCACCGCCTGAGGTTCCTTGACCTTGACGACCAGTTCAGCGCGGGCAAAGATTTCTTCCGCCGTATCCACCACCTGCGCGCCTATTGCCTGATATGCGTCATCTTCGAACCCGGCACCCTGCCCGGCACCCGTTTCGACGATAACCTGATGACCATGGATTATGGCTTCCTGTGCGGCAACTGGCGTCAGGCCGACACGGAATTCCTGTGGCTTGATTTCTTTCGGGCAACCGATAAGCATGTCATGTCCTCCTCATAGAATATGTAGCAGAATATCGCCGCATCCGGGTGAATTCTTGACAATTTCACGCATATTGCCATAAATATTCAAATAATCTTATCCATATTGGCCAATTCCCGGAAAAGGATTGCGCTGCGATGCAGCTAGATGACACCGATCGTCGTATTTTGCGGGTACTGCAAAAGCAGGGGCGCGTGACAAACGCCGAACTGGCAGAGTTGGTCAACCTGTCGCCATCGGCCTGTCACCGGCGCGTACAACGGCTGGAAGCTGACGGCATTATCGCCGATTATGTCGCCTTGCTGGACCGAAGGCGCATTGGCCGCGCCACAGTCGTATTTGTGGAAATCAAGCTGTCAGGCCAAAGCAATGAAATTCTGGATGCGTTCGAACGCGCGGTTGCGCGCGTTCCCGATGTGCTGGAATGTCATCTGATGGCGGGCACTGCCGATTACCTGCTGAAGGTCATTGCAGCCGACAGCGATGATTTCGCACGCATTCATCGCCGCCACCTTAGCCGGCTGCCCGGTGTGGTGCAGATGCAGTCATCCTTTGCCTTGCGCAATGTGGTCCAGACAACCGCCATAGACATATGAAACGGGCAGCCCTGTGGGGTGCGGCCCGTCGCCAGTTCATATGTGGGGGATGACCTACTTCGCCTTCAGGGTGTCGCGGATTTCGATCAGAAGTTCTTCAGTTGTGGGGCCTTTGGGGGCCTCGGGCACTGGTGCTTCCTTTTTCTTGTTCAGACTACTGATCCGGTTCATCGTCCTGACCAGCAGGAACACAACCCATGCAATGATCAGGAACTTGATGATCGCATTGATGAAATTTCCTATCATGAACTGCGCTTCGCCCAGACCGAAGCTGACTTCGCTGAAATCAACACCTCCCGCAAAAATGCCGATAAGCGGGTTTACCAGATCATCCACAAGGGATGTGACAATGGCCGTGAAGGCCGCACCAATGATGATACCCACGGCCATATCCATGACGTTGCCGCGCGTGATAAAGGCTCTGAACTCTTTAAGCATGGGTTTTCTCCTGATTTTTTCTGTTCAGGTATTATGCACCGGTGCTCCCGGCACTGAAAAGATAAATTAACCGCGTTTCGGGCGCGAAAAGCTTGATTCCCGGCATTCATCCGCCACAGGCGGTGCCGATTCTGCCTGCTTTGCCGTTTTCAACGCGACGGATATTGCGAGGGTGCCCGTTCTGTGGCAATACCAATCTGAGAAAATCAAACTGGAGAGTTCAGTCGATGCCGGATTATGCAACTCGCCGCGTGATGATGGTTGATACGCAAGTGCGTCCGTCTGATGTGACCAAATTTCCGATCATAGACGCGATGCTGCGTATCCCGCGCGAGGAGTTCGTTCCCGATGCGCTGCGCGAAACCGCCTATGTCGGTGAAAACATCACTGTCGGGGACAACCGTGTCATTCTGGACCCCCGGACACTGGCAAAAATGCTGGACGCGCTGGACGTGACCCAGAATGAGCTGGTGCTTGATATCGGCTGCGGGGCTGGTTATTCGGCCGCCGTGCTTGCACGGATGGCCCAGGCGGTCGTCGCGGTCGAAGAAGACGACAGCCTTGCCAGCGATGCGGAAAGTATCCTGCCCCGTGTCGGTGCAGAAGCGGTGATCATTCACAAAGGCCCGCTTACCGAAGGTGCGGCGGCGCATGCGCCCTACGACGCGATGATTGTGCAAGGCGGGATATCGGAATTCCCCGAAACACTGACAGACCAGTTGCGCGAAGACGGGCGCGTGATTGCCCTTTTCATGGAAGGGGCGCTGGGTGTTGTGCGCCTTGGCGTCAGGCAGGGCGCACAGATTTCCTGGCGCGACGTTTTCAATGCAGCCGCGCCTGTGTTGCCGGGCTTTGAAAAACAGAAAGCGTTCACTTTCTGATCAGACCGGGCGGGAAAACCACGCCCGGCCAGCATAGTTATGCAACGCTTGAAAGGGCAGGAATGTTCAGAACCACCTTCGCCGCATTTGCCATTGCTTGCAGCACCGCCCTCTCGGGGGCACCCGGTGCCGCACAGTCGCTGGCAGATACGTTCATAAATGCCTATCAGAACTCCGATCTTCTGGAACAGAACCGCGCCGTTTTACGCGCTGCGGATGAAGATGTGGCTCAGGCGGTTGCTTCACTGCGCCCGGTGCTGAATTTCGTGGCACAGGCGCGCGGTCAGAAACAAAGCGCTGGCCTGCAACGCGAATCGCTGACAGCCTCGGTCAATCTTTCGGCAGAAATCACGCTGATCGATTTCGGGCGCGGCGCACTGGCACGCCAAAGCGCAGAAGCACTGGTCATGGGAACGCGGCAGGCGCTGCTGAATGTCGAACAGCAGGTCTTGCTGGATGCGGCGCGCGCCTTCATGGATGTGCGCAGCGGTATTGAAACCGTAACATTGCGCCAGACCACGTTGCGCCTGACGCAGCAGGAACTGAACGCCGCGCGCGAACGCTTTGAACTGGGCGAAATCACGCGCACCGATGTCTCCCTTGCAGAAGCCCGCCTGGCTGCAGCACGCAGCCAGCTTGCCGCTGCCGAAGGGGATCTTGCCATCGCACGCGAAGAATACAAATTCGTCACCGGGCGCCACCCCGGCCAGTTGCGCCAGCCCCCTGCTCTGCCCGGTCTGCCTGCAAACCTGCAGACGGCACAGGACATCGCGCGCAACAGCCACCCCGTAATCAAGCAGGCACAGTTTGAAGTGACCGCCGCCGAACTGAACGCAGAACGCGCGGCAGCAGCACGCCATGGCAGTGTAACCGCCGATGCAAGCATCGGTGTCACCACGGATTTGCTGAACAGCGGCAGCACACGCTCTGCTTCAGCAGGTGTTCGTTATGCGCGCCCGCTATATCAGGGCGGCGCAATCAGTGCGCAGCACCGTCAGGCGCTGGCGCGGCGTGACGCGGCGCGTTCCGGCCTGCACCGCAGCGTTGCACAGGTCATTCAGAATGTCGCTGTGCAATGGGCCAGTCTTGACGTTGCCCGCGCCCGCATCGCCGCCAGCCAGCAACAGGTACGTGCAGCCCAAAGTGCATTTGACGGCACCCGCGAAGAAGCCCGGCTTGGCGCACGCACCACATTGGATGTGCTGAACGCGGAGAACGACCTGATGGATGCGCGCACAGCCCTTCTGCAATCGCAGGCTGGTGTGCAGGTGGCCAGCTACGGCTTGATGGCGGCGATGGGGTTGCTGACAGTGGATCATTTGCGCCTGGGTATTCCGACCTATGACCCGGAAGCCTATTTCAACGCTGTACGCAACGCCCCGGTTACATCGCAACAGGGCGAGGCACTGGACCGCGTCTTGCGCGCAATCGGGCGGGAATAAGCCCCGGATCGCGACCACAAGCGGTTGTGATTTGCCGATGCGCGCCGGAATGTCATGTCTTTGGTATATTGCCAAAGACATGAGGATAGACATGCTGATATCAACACGCCGGATCGTGGCAACATGTGCCGTTACCGCAACCTTGTCCGTGCCCGCAATCGCGCAGACCGCATATGAAGCTGAAACCATCGCCACTGACCTGAACAGGCCCTGGGCAATGGCCTTTCTGCCAGGCAGCAATGAGGTGATTGTCACAAAGCGTGGCGGCGGGATTGTGATACTGGATCAGGATGGCGCGCAGGTTCAGACCATCAGCGGCACACCGGATGTTGACACACGCGGCCAGGGCGGCTTGCTGGACATTGCCCTTTCACCTGATTTTGCGCAAACGGGTCTGGTATATCTGACCTGGGCCGGGCGCGTGGGCGGACAGAATTCCACAACCCATCTGGGTCGGGCACGACTGGACCGCGATGCAGGCACATTGACCAACCTGGAGGTGTTGCACAGCGTCACCCCCGCGATCGATTCCGGGGCGCATTTCGGGTCACGTATCGTGTTTTCTGACGGGCACGTATTCGTTGGTTTTGGCGATCGCGGGTCCAAGGACTTCGGGCCGGACCATATTTCGCAAGACCTGTCGAGCGAGAACGGCAGCGTGATCCGCCTGACGCTGGACGGTGGCATTCCCGCAGACAACCCTTTCGTTGATGATGACGGGGCCGCAGGCGCAATCTGGTCCTATGGCCACCGCAATATTCAGGCGATGACGATACACCCGCAAACCGGCGAGATATGGCTTGCCGAACATGGCGAAGCAGGCGGGGACGAGGTGAACATTGTCACCCGCGGCGGGAATTACGGCTGGCCATTGGCCGCCAATGGCGTGACCTATCGCGGCGGGCAGCGCTTTGCAGAACCGCATCAGGAAGGTGATGGTTTCGTTGCGCCCGTCCATGTCTGGCCAGCAGGGCGCGAGGATCATTTCCCACCATCGGGCATGACCTTTTATACCGGGGATGCCTTTCCTGACTGGCAGGGCCATTTACTTATCGGGAACCTGTTTCACGAATATCTGGGGCTGTTCACTGAAGAGAACGGAACCCTGGAACCAGTCGCACGCCTTCTGGACGGCGAAGGTCACCGCATTCGCGATGTTGCCGTCCATCCACAGAACGGGTCGGTCTATGTTCTGGCTGATGGCGAAAACGCGCCGCTGATACGGCTTACCCCCGCCCCCTGACCGTATCATGCGGGTTGGCCAATTCTTCGGGAATTCAGGAAACTCTGTCTGCAAAATCGGCGCTGGCATGGTCGGCTGCGGCCATGCTACGCCAGAGCAAGCCATCACGACGGAGCACCACAGAATGACCGCAGATGCCACGCGCACGCCGCCGCCTGCCTATTATGTCCCGCAAGGGGGGCTGCCGCCGCAATCGCAACTGACGACCGACCGCGCAATGTTCACCGAAGCCTTCGCCATCATCCCCAAAGGCACGCTTTCGGATATTGTGACAAGCTATCTGCCCTTCTGGACTGGGGCGCGGTTCTGGGTTCTGGCCCGCCCGCTGAGTGGATTTGCCGAAACATTCTCGCAATATATTGTCGAACTTGCCCCGGATGGCGGCAGTGACCGCCCCGAAACCGACCCGCAGGCCGAAGGCGCGCTTTTTGTTGTCGAAGGGGCGCTGACGGTGCGGATTGGTGGCGAAACCCATAACCTGACATCGGGTGGATTCGCGTTTCTGCCCGCTGGCACGGATTGGCAAGTACACAATTCCGGCGCTGACAAAACCGTATTCCACTGGATTCGCAAACGCTATCAGGCAGTGGACGGGCTGGACCACCCGAACCCGTTTTTCACCAACGAAAACGATATCCCCGCCGCCGCCATGCCCGGCACCAACGGTGCCTGGGCCACAACCCGTTTCATGGACCCGACCGACATGCGCCACGACATGCATGTAACGATCGTGACCTTGCAGCCGGGTGCCAGCATTCCGTTCGACGAAACCCATGTAATGGAACACGGGCTGTATGTCTTGCGTGGCAAGGGTGTCTATCATCTGAATCAGCAATGGGTCGAAGTAGAAGCCGGGGATTTCATGTGGTTGCGCGCGTTTTGCCCGCAAGCCTGCTATGCGGGCGGACCGGAACCATTCCGCTACCTGCTATATAAGGATGTGAACCGCCACGCGGCATTACCCTGAAGCGCGCCGCAGGAAACCCGGAAGGGGGCAATTGTGCCTGCATTACTCCGGCTCCTCTCTTGTATCCGGCGGCCCGCCTTCGTCCAATAGCAGCCCTTCGTCCAGCGGTGACATGGCATCCGGCTGTGTAAATGCCCCTGTCTGCGAAAAATCGCCCGGCGGGGTAAATCCGGCCAGCATCTCATCGGCGGTTTCTTCAGACCGGGGGGTGCTGTCTTCGGGAACGACACCCACTTGCAAGACCCGCGCGGCCGAAGTCGGCAGTGTGAAGGGAATATCAGCGTCATCGGGCATATCGCCGGGGCGTGTTGTCAGGCGCAGCGCGCGCTGGCCACGCGCCTGCCCCAGCCGGGCCTGCGCAATCGCCCTGCCGTCCAGTGTTTCCAGTGACAGCGCCTCCAGCGCGCTTTCAGGAAGGCACAGAACATCACCGCAGGACAGCGTCGACACTGCGGAAAGCTTCATCTGTATCCGGCACAGAACAGCGTCAAGCTGGACTTCACTTGTGGAAACAGCGGCCTCCAGCCGGGTGGCCCATGCCGCGTCAGCGGTGTCATCCGGCCCTGTTCCGTCTGGCACAAACGCGATATCGGGCAGGATCAGATACAATTCGCCTTGGCGCGATGTTTCAACGAATTTCACACGCAGTTTCAGGATCTGATAGGTCACGTCTTCCAGCAGAACCCCAAGCGGGCGCGGGTCATCCAGAAATGACCCGTAAACATAACCCGCGAACTGATCGCATTGCGGCGCTGCTTCCAACCGCGCCACGATCTGCTGAAAGAATCGGTCAATAAGCGGGGCCAGCAATGCGGCATCGGTGCGCGTGGGTTTACGGGGCGCAGGTGCCCCTTCGCCCACACGTCCTGTTGTCACGGCTTCGACAAGTCCGGCCATCATGTTGGGGCACATCAGGACCAGTCCGATCCTGTCTTCCGGCCCTTCGAGCAGCGAAAGGAACATGCCCGGTTCGGTGAGTTCCACAACCTCCGCCAGACTGGCAGGGTACATCATCACGGTTTTCGCTACCGCGTCCAACCCCCGCCGTGACCGCGCCATGCGCCCGAACGCGACCCTGATCGCGCCTTCGAATGCCGCGGATCTGGCGTTGGCGGCCTTACGCGCGCGCGCTGTCATCCGTTCCAGAGGGGTCTGCCGGTCTGCCCGGTTGGTATGTTCCGCTTCTGCCTGATCCATCGTGCATCGCCACCCGTTTGCATCTGAACTTTGACGCAAAAAGGTTAGCAAATGCTGAAGGTCACGACCGTCAGGGGTTTTTATCCGCGATCAATGTACCAGACTGTGCCTGACGGATCTGGCAGACTGGCAGACTGCGCGTGAAACCCGCAATATCATTGCGCTTGCGTGCATCGCGCAATGGCGGCCAGTCCTTGGCCACCCCGCCCCAGTTGCCGGGGCCACCTGCAACTACATGGTCGCGTTCCACGGCTTGCGCTGCAATCCGCGCGGCACAGCGCAGATTGGTCGCGCCATCATACAACCCGTTCGGATGGCTGAGATCGCACCCGTAAAACCGCGCCGATGTGGGCCATATCTGCAGCAATCCGCGATACCGCCCACCTGCGCCCGCCGCTTCCGGCCGCCATGTACTTTCATATCCTGCCAGACCGGAAAAAAGCGCCGTCCAGAAGGCCTTGCGCCCTTCGGCATCGGCGGATTCATATCCGGGACAGAAATTTGCAATATCATCAGGCACTGTTTCGACCAATGCGCGCCCTTCGTGGTCAAGGGCGTCAAACTTGGCTGCTGTCCAGAGTGTCGCTTCAGGGCGGTGGTCCCAACGGGTCACAATTTCAGGGCCGTCACCCTGATCGGTTGCCTGAACCATGCACCCCCCCAAAAGCGTTGCCGCAGTGGCGACAGCCAACAGGCGCAAAGACGAAATGCGTATCATCTGATATCCGGAAGTTACACAGCACCGCTATGTGCTGCAGCGCGGCATTGTCCGATTCGGCCCTGAAACACAATTCACGCGCCCGAGATGCCCCCAAATCGGCGAAACCCTGCCGAAATGCGCCCCCTTGCTGCGCAGCCGCCCTGTCGCTAGAAGGCAGAAACAGGACAGCCACAGGAAAATGCGCAATGCTTGATCTGACCTATGAAGCACCTCAAGTCAAAACCATATCCGGCGCAACCGGAGAATGGGAATTGGTCATCGGTATGGAAATTCATGCGCAGGTATCCAGCCAGGCCAAACTGTTTTCAGGGGCTTCGACCAGATTCGGCGCAGAACCCAATTCAAACGTGGCCTTTGTGGATGCGGCCATGCCCGGCATGCTGCCGGTCGTGAATGAATTCTGCATTGAACAGGCCGTGCGCACCGGGCTGGGGCTGAAGGCACAGATCAATCTTGTCTCGGCCTTTGACCGCAAGAATTATTTTTACCCTGACCTGCCGCAAGGATACCAGATCAGCCAGCTTTATCACCCGCTGGTGGGCGAAGGCGAAGTTCTGGTCGAAATGGGGCCGGGCGTGGCGCGACTGGTGCGGATTGAACGCATTCATGTTGAACAGGACGCGGGCAAATCCATCCATGACATGGACCCGAACATGTCCTTCGTGGACCTGAACCGCACTGGTGTCGCGCTGATGGAAATCGTCAGCCGTCCCGACATTCGTGGGCCGGAAGAAGCCGCCGCCTATGTCACCAAACTGCGCCAGATCCTGCGCTACCTGGGCACCTGCGACGGTAATATGCAAAACGGCAATCTGCGCGCGGATGTAAACGTGTCCGTCTGCCGCCCTGGCCAGTATGAAAAATATCAGGCAACGCAGGATTTCAGCCATCTGGGCACGCGCTGCGAAATCAAGAACATGAATTCCATGCGGTTCATTCAGGCCGCCATCGACTATGAAGCCCGCCGCCAGATCGCCATTCTGGAAGATGGCGGCAGTGTGGTGCAGGAAACGCGCCTTTATGACCCTGACCGCGGTGAAACCCGGTCCATGCGGTCCAAGGAAGAAGCGCATGATTACCGCTATTTCCCCTGCCCCGACCTTCTGCCGCTGGAAATCGAACAGGGCTGGGTGGATGACATTGCAGCCACCCTGCCGGAACTGCCCGATGACAAGAAAGCGCGCTTCATGCGTGATTTCGGCCTGACCGATTATGATGCAAGTGTCCTGACCGCCGATGTCACCAACGCCGCCTATTTCGAAGCAGTGGCCGCCAATGCCGGTGATGGCAAGCTGTCGGCAAACTGGGTCATCAATGAATTGTTCGGTCGCCTGAAGAAAGAAGGGCATGACATCAATGAAAGCCCCGTTTCCACCGATCAACTGGCCGGAATTATCAAACTGATCAAATCGGGCGATATTTCCGGCAAAATCGCCAAGGATCTGTTCGAAATTGTCTATACCGAAGGCGGCGACCCCGCGCAGATCGTGGAAAGCCGCGGATTGAAGCAGGTCACGGACACCGGCGCCATTGAAAAAGCGGTGGACGAGATCATCGCAGCCAACCCTGCGCAGGTGGAAAAAGCCCGGCAGAACCCGAAACTGGCAGGCTGGTTCGTGGGGCAGGTCATGAAATCCACTGGCGGCAAGGCTAATCCGCAAGCGGTGAACGAGATTGTGACCGCAAAACTGGGACTGTAAGGTCCACACGACTGCGCGACATTGGCTGCGGCGGGAAACCAGCCGCAGCTTTCAAATAGTTGCAAAAAAACACATAGCACCGACCGTCCGAGCAAATTAATTGTTTAGAAAGCAATTTTGACGTATGCAACTTTGTCCCTGTGCGGAATTTTCACCGGATCAGAGCGACAGAGCAGTATAATAATCAGCGTGGAAAACCGCGCCCGGAAAAGTCGAGATTTGCATAATGAACCTGTTCAAATCCGCGCTTGTCGCGCTTGCCCTGCTTGTTCAACCCGCTGTCGCCGAAAGCCCGCGATTGTTCGGAAGCATCGGCAACCAATTGTCTGTTGGCTCCGCTGAAGGGCAGGTCCGCTACATCGGCGAACCATATTTCTGGGGGCTGCAGCCGGTGGCAGGCGTGTCACTGGCGGGCAATGGGTCCGGCTATGTTGGCGTCGGAGCAGCCTATACCCTGCGGTCACAGCAAGGCAGTCTGTTCGCGCGGCTGACCGGAATGGCGGGTATATACAAACGTGGCGGCGGCCGCGACCTTGGTGGTTCATTGCAGTTCCGAACCGCGCTTGATGTGGGAATGACCGCCGCATCCGGCATGGAATTCGGTATTGGCGCGGACCACCGGTCAAACGCGACAATCTACAAACTGAATCCCGGCCTCAACACGGCCTATCTGTTTGCGACACTCCCTTTGCGCTGATCGCGGGCAACGTTGTTGCACCTTGCAGTCGTCTGACGTAAATGCAGCAGGCATCACCAGCGCCTGGTGGTGTCAAAACGACAGGAATGCCGATGCAGTCTTATGAATACCTTGCTGTGCCCGCGCCCCTTAAAGGACAAAAGGTCAAGGGCCTGAAAACACCTGCGGAACGATACGCGCATCAGCTTACCGTGCTTCTGAACGACGTTGCCCGCGAAGGCTGGGAATTCTGGCGTGCGGATTGTCTGCCCAGCGAAGAACGCAGGGGCCTGACCGGAACGACCATTGTTCAGAACAACATGCTGATTTTCCGCAGACCCAGCGCCGAAATGCTGGCCGAACACCCGCAAGTCGCCGAAACACGCCCTGCGGAGCCGATGTTGAACCTGCAATCGGGCGCGCGTCCCGTCCATCAAACCCGGCGCGAGCCGCAGTTGCGCGAAACGGCCCCCCGCAGCAGCGAATCTGGCGAAGCTGACAACTGATCAGGTATCAATATCCAGTGACAGCGCGTGAATGCGGCTGACCAGTTCAGCCCCCAGCGCCGCATGTACGGCACGATGTCGCGCGATGCGGGACATATCGCGAAACGCCGCCGACCGTATCAGGACATTGAAATGTGTACTGCCCCCTTCGCGCCAGCCCGCATGGCCACGGTGGCTTTCGCTGTCATCAACGACCTGCAACCGCGCCGGACTGAACGCAGCTTGCAGATTTGCCTCGATCTGATCACGAATCTGCATGGTGTTCCACACCCCTCTTCTAACCTGACGAAAATATAACTAAGCTGCTGCCTCCGAGTCGGAAAGGGCTGCACGACGTTTTCACGGCATTACAGCACAACCGACATCAGACACAGGCAAAAGCAGGTTTAGGCATGGATCGCAAATCCCCCTTCGATTTTGACATTCGCGCGTCCAGCGACAAGAAAAAACGCACGCGCGGACGGCGTGGCATGTCAGGGGCATGGGAAACCTCTGTGCGGAACTGCGAACATCCCGGCTGTGAAGAAGCGGGGCAGTACCGCTGTCCAAAATCGCCCGACCAGTTGAATGAGTATCTTTGGTTCTGCAAGGATCACGCACGGGAATACAACCTGAAGTGGAACTACTTCGACGGCCAGTCCGAAGCAGAGATGCTGGACGCCATGGAGCGTGACCGGGTCTGGGGCCGCGCGACGCAACCACTGGGCAGCAAGGATGAACGTCTGGCCTGGCAACGCCTTGGCATAGAAGACCCGCATCAGGTTCTGGGCGACAAGGCCACACGCAATCCCGGCCGCCCGACCAGTGGCGCGGCATCACGCAAACTCCCCCCAACGGAGCGCCGCGCATTGGAAATTCTGGATGCGCGCGACACATGGACCCGACCGGAGATTCGCAAGCAATATAAAAGTCTGGTGAAAGACCTTCACCCTGACCGCAATGCCGGTGCGCGAACGGATGAAGACCGCTTGCAGGAAGTTGTCTGGGCCTGGGACCAGATAAAGGAAAGCCGGAATTTCCGCGATTGACCAGAATGCGCCGCGTTCATCCGCATCCGCGTGCCGAACCATAGCCTATTTTCTCCGCAGGTTGGTGCAGCGGAAAACCGTGTCGGGACGTGTGAACACAGGTAAGCATAAGCCTTTCTCGTGAATGCGCAGGTGCGCGAGCAGGCTTTCGCACTTGCATGCGGTTACGCATTCAGAAAGCGGCAGAAGAGAGCTTCGCCCGGCATTTCCAGCGGCGCCCCCAAGCCCGCCAGGTGCAGCGCGTCGTCCCAGTGCGATCAGCCTTAATCCGCGCCTGTGCGTATTCCTGCGGCCCTTTCGCCACATAGCATTGCCCAACGCCGGAGTATCGCGCCAATTCGTGGCGGGTCCGCGCATGCGGTTTCAACGCCGTCAATCACCCCTTCAAGCTGGCGTATCGTGTGCAGATCAGCAGCCATGATCCGGCCGGATGGAAGCGCGCGATCACGCCCGGTATGTTCAGGCATCTATGTCCCTTTCGGTCATGCAGGGCGAATCCCCTGTTTCCAGTGTGCATCAGGAAGCTTGTGAAATGGTTATCGGTGCGAATTCTGTCAGTCTGATGAAAATTTCACAGATAATGGGTTTTTCCCCCTTGCGGCGGGAAGGGATAGTTTGTAAATCGCGCATACCGAAAACGGGGCGGGCGTAGCTCAGGGGTAGAGCATAACCTTGCCAAGGTTAGGGTCGTGAGTTCGAATCTCATCGCCCGCTCCAGTTTCGAAAACAGGCGGCCTTCGGGCCGCCTTTTTCGTTTTCTGCACCCCCCGTGCCCGCCGTGACGCCCCACCTTGAGTCTTACCCGCTGCCCTGCGGAATGAAGAAAAGGTCAAGCGGCTTTTTCCATCACATCGGCAAATATTTTCGTTGACGACTCCCCCCTTCATACGTCAGATTGTGGATGTCGCCGCAAGACCCACTACATGTAGTAAGAGCAAACTGCAAAACGGGCAACGGGACAGGGAATAGGACAAGCTGTTGCACAAGCCGCCGGATGCATTTGCCGGTGAAGATAGTGTTTCATGCGGCCCCTAAGTCACTGATCCCAGGGATTGCGGCAAAGTCAAACGGGGATCGCCCCCGAAAAACCGTGAAGCAAAAAAGGGACGTCAGGCAGATGATCATCGAGCGGCACTTTACCAATGCAGGACAAGACGCATACGCAGCCCTGGAATTCGCCACGACTGTATCGGAAATCCGCAACCCCGACGGGACAGTGGTGTTTCGCAACGACGCTGTAGAAGTGCCGCGCGACTGGTCGCAGGTCGCGTCCGATGTCATTGCGCAGAAATATTTCCGCAAAGCCGGTGTCCCTGCGCGTCTGAAACGCGTGGCCGAAAAGGGTGTGCCGGAATTCCTGTGGCGTTCAGTGGCTGACGAAAAAGCATTGGCAGACCTGCCCGAAGATGAACGCTATGTTGGCGAAACATCGGCCAAGCAAGTGTTTGACCGGCTGGCCGGCGCCTGGGCCTATTGGGGCTGGAAGGGCGGTTACTTCAAAACCGAATCCGATGCGCAGGCTTATTTTGACGAAATGCGCTTCATGCTGGCCGCACAAATGGCAGCGCCGAACAGCCCGCAATGGTTCAACACAGGGTTGCATTGGGCCTATGGTATCGATGGCCCCAGCCAGGGGCATTTCTATGTCGACCCGTTTACCCACAAGCTGGTGAAATCGAAATCAAGCTATGAACACCCCCAGCCGCATGCCTGCTTCATCCAGAGTGTCAGCGATGATCTGGTGAACGAAGGGGGAATCATGGATCTTTGGGTGCGCGAAGCGCGCCTGTTCAAATATGGTTCCGGCACCGGAACCAACTTCAGCTCGTTGCGTGGTGAAGGCGAGAAACTGTCGGGCGGCGGTAAATCCTCTGGGTTGATGGGTTTCCTGAAAATCGGTGACCGCGCTGCTGGCGCGATCAAGTCGGGCGGGACCACGCGCCGCGCGGCAAAGATGGTCATTTGTGACATGGACCATCCCGATATTGAGGAATTCATCAACTGGAAGGTGATCGAAGAACAAAAGGTCGCCTCTCTTGTTGCCGGTTCAAAATTGCATGAAGCGCGACTGAATGAAATATTCGGCGCAATCCGTGCATGGGATGGCAGCACAGAGGATGCCGTCGACCCGACAAAAAACCCGGCGCTGAAAGCGGCAATCAAATCCGCCAAGAACTGCATGATTCCCGAAACCTATGTCGGCCGCGTGCTGCAATATGCACGTCAGGGCTATGGCAGCATCGAATTCCCGACCTATGACACCGATTGGGATTCGGAAGCCTATGTCACAGTGTCGGGTCAGAACTCCAACAACTCCGTCCGTGTGACCGATGCCTTCCTGAAGGCCGTCAAGGAAGACGCGGACTGGGCATTGCTGCGCCGCACCGATGGCAAGGTTGCCAAGACCATCAAGGCGCGCGACTTGTGGGACCAGGTGGGCCACGCAGCCTGGGCCTGTGCCGATCCCGGCATCCAGTTCCACGACACAGTCAACGCCTGGCACACCTGCCCGGCCGATGGCGCGATCCGTGGGTCGAACCCGTGTTCGGAATACATGTTCCTAGATGACACCGCCTGCAACCTTGCATCCATGAACCTGCTGAAATTCTATGACAGCAAAACCTTCAACGCCGAAGGCTATATGCACGCGACGCGCCTGTGGACCATTACACTGGAAATCAGCGTGATGATGGCACAATTCCCGTCGAAGGAAATTGCGCAGCGGTCCTATGAATTCCGTACGCTGGGTCTGGGTTATGCCAATATCGGCGGCCTGTTGATGAATATGGGCTATGGCTATGATTCCGACGAAGGGCGCGCGCTGTGCGGCGCACTGACCGCGCTGATGACCGGCGTCAGCTATGCCACATCTGCCGAAATGGCGGGCGAATTGGGGGCCTTCCCCGGTTATGCAAAAAACGCAGACCACATGCTGCGTGTCATCCGCAACCATCGTCGTGCGGCCTATGGCGATGGCAGCTATGAAGCGGTGAACGTGGCCCCTGTCACGCTTGACGCTGCAAACTGCCCTGATACCCGCCTGATTGACCTGTCACGCGCCGCATGGGACGAAGCCCTGACGCTGGGCGAGCGTCACGGCTACCGCAATGCGCAGGCGACCGTAATCGCGCCCACCGGCACGATCGGGCTGGTGATGGATTGCGACACAACTGGCATTGAGCCCGATTTCGCGCTGGTCAAGTTCAAGAAGCTGGCCGGTGGCGGGTATTTCAAGATCATCAACCAGTCGGTCCCGGCCGCATTGCGCAAGCTTGGCTACCGCGAATCCGAAATTGCTGAAATCATCGCCTATGCGGTGGGGCATGGCAGCCTTGGTCAGGCACCGGGCATCAACCATACCAGCCTGATCGGCCACGGCTTTGGCGAAGCGGAAATCACCAAGATCGAAAAGGCCCTGCCTTCGGCCTTCGACATCCGGTTCGTGTTCAATCAATGGACCCTGGGCGAGGCTTTCTGCCGCGAAACGCTGGGCATTCCGGCTGCGGAACTGAACAATCCCGGCTTTGACCTGCTGCGCCATCTGGGCTTCACCAAGGCACAGATTGATGCCGCCAACGACCATGTCTGCGGCACCATGACGCTGGAAGGCGCGCCCTATCTGAAGGCGGAGCATATTTCGATCTTCGATTGCGCCAATCCTTGCGGCAAGAAAGGCAAGCGCTTCCTGTCTGTGGACAGCCATATCTATATGATGGCGGCCGCGCAGTCCTTCATTTCCGGGGCCATTTCCAAGACCATCAACATGCCCAACACCGCCTCTATCGAGGAAACACTTGCGGCCTATGAACTCAGCTGGTCGCTGGGCATCAAGGCGAATGCGCTGTATCGTGACGGGTCCAAACTGTCACAACCGCTGGCTGCGGCCCTGATCGATGATGATGAGGAAGCCGAGGAAATTCTGGCATCCGGTGCGCCGCAGGAAAAGGCACAGGTTCTGGCCGAGAAGATCATCGAGAAAATCATCATCAAGGAAGTCAACCGCCGCGACCGTCAGAAACTGCCGGAACGCCGCAAAGGCTATACCCAGAAGGCAGTTGTCGGCGGGCACAAGGTCTATCTGCGCACCGGCGAATATACCGATGGCCAGCTGGGCGAAATTTTCATCGACATGCACAAGGAAGGTGCCGGCTTCCGCGCGATGATGAACAATTTCGCTATCGCCGTGTCGGTGGGTCTGCAATATGGTGTGCCGCTGGAAGAATTCGTCGATGCCTTCACCTTTACCAAATTCGAGCCCGCGGGCATGGTGCAGGGCAATGACAGCATCAAGAACGCGACATCGATCCTTGACTATATCTTCCGCGAACTGGCTGTCAGCTATCTGGACCGCACCGATCTGGCCCATGTCAAACCTACAGGCACCAGCTTCGATGATCTGGGCGGCGGCGAACAGGAAGGCGTGCGCAATGTCACGGAACTGTCTGACGCCGCTGCGTCGCGGTCACTGGACGTGCTGCGCCAGATCAGTTCCACCGGCTATCTGCGCAAGCGCCTGCCACATGAACTGACTGTGTTGCAGGGCGGCCAATCTCTGACGGCCTATGCATCTGACGGTGCCACAGCGGTAGCGATGGAAGCCAGCACCTCAGAAACCCTGACAGTTGCCCCCATGGACCTGCGCACGAAAGCGCGCATGCAAGGCTATGAAGGCGACCCCTGCGGGGAATGCGGCAACTACACGCTGGTGCGCAACGGGACTTGCATGAAGTGCAATACCTGTGGCGGGACCAGCGGGTGTAGCTGAGGCATATCGGGATCTTGCCCCTTGGGGCAAGATCCCTCATATTCAGGGTGGGGCGCGCAGTGTGCATCAACAGTCTGCTGCCCCAGCCAGATCCCTGACGCAGCAAAAGCAAGCGCAGTTTTTGAACGGATCGACACCGCGCGCAAACAGGCGCGTATCCTGACGTCAGACCATCATTTCCTTAGTCGCGGTCAGGCGGATATCCGGGTAGTCCCGGCCCACGCGGTCGATATCCCATTGCAGCCGCGTCATGAAAACCGGGTCGCCATCGCTGTCGGTCGCCATATGCTGCTTGTTGGCGGCGGTAAAGGCATCCACCGCCAGTTTTTCACCCTGCACCCAACGCGCGGATGTGAATTGCGTCGGTTCAAACCGCACGGGCAGGCCATACTCAAGCTCAATACGGCTTGCCAGAACCTCGAACTGAAGCTGACCGACAACCCCCACAATGAAACCCGAACCGAAGACCGGCTTGAAAACCTTGGCAGCGCCTTCTTCAGAAAACTGCATCAGGGCCTTGTCCAGGTGCTTGGCTTTCATCGGATCACCGGCGCGGCAGGCCTGTAGCAATTCGGGCGCGAAAGACGGGATTCCGGTAAAGCGCAGCGCCTCCCCCTCTGTCAGGGCGTCCCCGATGCGCAATTGCCCGTGGTTGGGAATGCCGATGATGTCACCGGCCCAGGCTTCTTCTGCCAATTCGCGGTCAGCCGCCAGAAACAGCACCGGGCTGGCCACGGTCATCTGTTTCTTCGACCGCACATGCGTCAGTTTCATCCCGCGCGAAAAATGCCCCGACGCCAGCCGCACAAAGGCCACACGGTCGCGGTGCTTGGGGTCCATATTCGCCTGCACCTTGAACACAAAACCCGTCACCTTGTCTTCTTCCGGGGCAATCTGGCGGGATTCGGCGGTCTGGGGTTGGGGTTCAGGGGCGTACTCTGCGATCCCGCGCATCAACTCCTTCACCCCGAAGGAATTGATGGCCGACCCAAACCAGATCGGGGTCAGATGCCCTTCCATCACTGATTTCGGGTCAAGGGCGGGCAGCAATTCTCGCGCCATTTCCACTTCTTCGCGCAACTGTGCCAACAGCTCTGGCGGCACATGATCAGCCATTTTGGGGTCATCCAACCCTTCAAGCACAACGGATTCAGCCACCTTGTTGCGGTCCGCACGGTCCATCAGTTCCAGCCGGTTGCGCAACAGATCATAACATCCCAAAAAATCCGCGCCCTGCCCAATGGGCCAGCTTGCCGGGGTCACATCAATGGCAAGGTTTTGCTGGATTTCGTCAATAATATCGAAAGTATCGCGGCTTTCACGGTCCATCTTGTTGCAAAATGTCAGGATGGGCAGGTCGCGCAGGCGGCACACCTCAAACAGTTTGCGGGTCTGGGACTCGACCCCTTTGGCACCATCAATAACCATGATGGCGGCATCAACAGCCGTCAGGGTGCGATAGGTATCTTCCGAGAAATCAGAGTGGCCGGGCGTGTCCACCAGATTGAAGCGATACTTGTCATAGTCAAACGACATTGCAGATGCTGAAACAGAGATACCACGATCTTTTTCCATCTGCATAAAATCCGACCGCGTGCGCCGCGCTTCACCTTTTGCGCGCACCTGCCCCGCCATCTGGATAGCCCCGCCGAAAAGCAGGAACTTTTCGGTCAGCGTTGTCTTGCCCGCATCCGGATGCGAGATGATGGCAAAGGTACGGCGCCGCGCAATTTCGGGCGGCAATGCGGGGCGGTTCGGGGCATGATCCAACATGGCGCGCGTATATGCGCTGGCGCGCGCCCATGCAAGACAGGGTTATCGCGCGCAGCGCTTGCAAAACGGGGTTGCGGGCAACAAATCCAGCCGCGCGGCGCTTATTTCCGCACCACATATCGTGCAGAACCCGTATTCCCCCTGTTCCAGACGGGCAAGTGCTGCGGCGATCATGCGCAATTCAGCCTGCGCAGACTGACCCAGCGCATTCAGGGTTTCATCTTCTTCATGCTCCACGGCATTTTCTTCCCAGTCAGGACTGCCGGGGCTGGATAATTCCTGATCAACGAAGCTCATGCGTGCCATCAGTTCAAGCCGCCGTTCGGTCAACTGTTCTTTGCGGGCGCGCAATGTCGATTGGTCTGTCATGAGCATCTGTTCCTTCTGCTGGTGGTCCATGGTTATACAATCCCGGGCGCACGTCTTTGATCCTTGTCAAATGCCCCTTTTCGCGGGGCGCACGGCACGCTAAGAATACGCCATGTTGAAAACACGCATCATTCCCTGTCTGGATGTCGCTGATGGCCGCGTGGTCAAGGGCGTCAATTTCGTGGATCTTGTTGACGCCGGCGATCCTGTGGAAGCCGCACGCGCCTATGATGCGGCAGGTGCGGATGAGTTGTGCTTTCTGGATATTCACGCGACCCATGAAAACCGCGGCACCATGTTTGATCTGGTCACCCGCACGGCAGAGCAATGCTTCATGCCGCTGACCGTGGGGGGGGGGGTGCGCAGCGTGGCCGATGTTCGCGCCCTTTTGCTGGCGGGGGCTGATAAGGTCAGCTTCAACTCCGCTGCGGTCGCGGACCCGGATGTTGTGGCCCGTTCAGCGGACCGTTTCGGCAGCCAGTGCATTGTTGTGGCAATTGACGCCAAGACCGTCGCACCCGGGAAATGGGAGATATTCACCCATGGCGGGCGTAAACCAACCGGCATTGATGCCGTTGAATTTGCGCGCACTGTCGCCGCAAAGGGCGCGGGAGAGATATTGTTGACCAGCATGGACCGCGACGGAACGCGCGCGGGTTTCAACCTGCCACTGACCCGCGCGATTGCGGATGCGGTGCCGGTGCCGGTCATTGCATCGGGCGGGGTCGGAACGCTGGATCATCTGGTCGAAGGGGTGACAAAAGGCGGCGCATCGGCGGTGCTGGCGGCATCCATTTTCCATTTCGGCGAATACACAATAGGGCAGGCAAAGGCGCATATGGCCGCCGCTGGCCTGCCGGTGAGGCTGACATGAGCGCGCTGGAACGTCTTGCTACCACCATCGCTGAACGCGCCGGATCTGACCCGGACAGCAGCTGGACGGCGAAATTGTTGGCTAAAGGCCCCGAGAAATGCGCCGAGAAATTCGGCGAAGAAGCCATTGAGGCCGTGATCGAAGCTGTCAAGGGCGACCCGGAGCGCCTGACATCAGAGGCTGCGGATGTCCTTTATCATCTGTTGGTCATGTGCGCGGCACGCGGTGTTACCCTTGACGGAATCGACGCCGAACTGGCACGCCGCGAAGGTGTTTCCGGACTGGCCGAGAAATCCGCGCGCAAGGGCTAAGCCCTTGTCGTTCCATCGGCAACACTATATCCTGAACAGGTTAACATATCAGGCAATAGCGCATGGGTGACTGGCTTCTTTCGCTTGTTGGCACGCCGGAAGGCGCGCGACTGGCCACACTCCTGGCGCTGACGTCGGCGCTGGCACATGCCGTTTTCGGTGCGCTGCAAAAGGGAGCGCATGACCCATGGATGACGCGCGGGTCAATCGATCTGTGGCTGGCGGTTCTGTCCGCGCCTGTGGCGCTGTTCATGGTGAACTGGCCCAGCGGGATCATGTGGCCGGTCTTGCTGGGCGTTGTCGCAATTCATTTCATATATAAGCTGGCCATGGCGCTGGCCTATGAAAAGGCGGCTTATACAGTGGTCTATCCGGTTGTGCGCGGCACCGGACCGGTCATTACTGTCATCGCGGCCATGGCCATATTCGGCGAAAGCTACACGCTGATGCAATGGCTCGGTGTGGCTTGCCTGTCAGGGGGCATTCTGCTGCTGGCCCTGCGCAACCTGTCGGAAGAACAGATTGACCTGCGGGCGCTGAAAATTGGCCTGGGCTGGGCGCTGGCCGGGGGCGTCATGGTTGCGGTCTATACCACATATGATGCATGGGCCATCCGGTTGTCCGGCGACCCGTTCAGCTTTCTTGCGTGGTTTTTCTTTCTGACCGCGCTGGATTTCCCGTTTCTGGCATGGGCGCGCTACAGGCGGATGACCCACCCGCCCCGCCCAACGCCCTTGCTGTTGCGCGGGCTGGCGGGGGCCTTGATCGCCTATATCAGTTTCGGCGGTGTCATGATCGCGACATTGGTGGGCAAAGTGGGCGAGGCCGCGATCCTGCGCGAAACCTCCACCGTGTTTGCAGCACTTATCGGCTGGTTCATCCTGCGCGAACGGGTTGGCCCGCGCAAACTGGCGCTGATGATGCTGATTGCCATCGGGGCCATAGTGGTGGAGTTCGGGCGCTAATTCAGCCGCGATGAAATTACGCCCGTGTTGATACCGCCCATGCGCAATTCACCGAACAGGCGCTGATATTCCATTTTCGGGCACAGGTTTTCCACCACATCAACATTGCGGGCGCGCGCCTTGGCCGCTGCTTCAGCGTTCTGCACACCGATCTGCATCCAGATCGTGCGCAGTTGCGGCAAATGTTCGAGCGCGTCATCAACAATCGGGGGGACATGTTCGGACCGCCGGAAGATGTCCACCATATCAACCTCTGGCGGGCAGTCGGCCAGATCGCGGCGGATGGTTTCACCAAAGAGTGGCTGCCCCGCCAACCCCGGATTGACCGGAATGATCCGATAACCTTTCAGCTTCAGATACCGCGCGACAAAGTAGCTTGGGCGCACTGTATTGGCGGAAATACCGACAACAGCAATGACCCGCGTACGTTGCAGAATTCGTTTCAATTCGGCATGGACTGTAGATGTCATGGTGCAAGACTGGGGCGCGTTCCGGCGATATGCAAGCAGAAAAAGGCCCGACCAGCGGGCCGGGCCAAGTGCGGAACGAGGGACAGTAACAGTTTCAGACGCGGAGTTCCGATCCGGCGCCTTGCTATACAGATATGGCGTCGGTGACAGTTTTCCAGTGGACATCGCATATTTGTGAGTTGGGCACAAAATGCTGCCAGAAAAGCACCCTGCCCCGTTCCATGCAAGGCACAGGCAGCGCCTTCCGGCAGCCTGCCGCAAAAGGGGGAACGTCGTTGACCCTTGCGACGGGCAGGCGTATCTTGTTGTTTCCTGCCGCAGATCATCAAAGGATGCCACAACATGAGCCGCTTTGCCGCCCCGATTGCCGAACAGATCTGGGACATGAAATACCGGCTGAAACAGGCGAATGGCACCCCCATTGACCAAAGCGTCGAGGATACATGGCGCCGGATCGCCCGCGCACTGGCTGCGGTCGAAAAGGATCCCGACCAATGGGAAGACCGGTTTTTTCACGCGCTGGAAGATTTCAAATTCCTGCCCGCAGGGCGCATTACTGCGGGCGCAGGCACCGCGCGCAGCGTCACGTTGTTCAATTGCTTTGTCATGGGGACAATCCCCGACAGCATGGGCGGCATTTTCGATATGCTGCGCGAAGCCGCCCTGACCATGCAGCAAGGTGGTGGTATCGGCTATGATTTCAGCACGATCCGCCCAAAGGGCGCGCCCGTAACGGGTGTTGCCGCGGATGCCTCTGGCCCGCTGTCGTTCATGGATGTGTGGGATGCGATGTGCCGTACCATCATGTCGGCAGGGTCGCGCCGTGGGGCGATGATGGCCACAATGCGCTGTGATCACCCCGATATTGAAGAATTCATCACCGCCAAGCAGGATGCCGCGCGGCTGCGCATGTTCAACCTGTCGGTTCTGGTTACCGATGCGTTCATGCAGGCCGTCGCGGATGACAGCGCATGGAATCTGCAATTTGACGGACGGGTTTATCATACTGTGCAGGCGCGCGATCTGTGGAACAGGATCATGCGCGCGACATATGATTACGCTGAACCCGGCGTCATCTTTATCGACCGCATCAACAAGGCCAATAATCTGCGCTATTGCGAAACGATCGCGGCGACAAATCCTTGCGGTGAACAGCCCCTGCCGCCCTATGGGGCCTGTCTGCTGGGGTCGCTCAATCTGGCGCGTCTGGTGCGCGACCCGTTCAGCACAACAGCCCGGCTAGACGAGGCGCAACTGGATGATCTGGTACGCATGGCCGTCCGGATGATGGACAATGTTGTGGATGCCAGCCGCTTTCCCCTGGATGCGCAGGCGCAGGAAGCACATGCCAAACGCCGCATCGGGCTGGGTGTGACGGGGTTGGCCGATGCGCTGCTGATGGTGGGGCTGCGCTATGGGTCCGACGCGGCGGTTGCACAGCTTGATGCATGGATGCGCGCGATTGCGCGCGCGGCCTATCTGGCCAGCGTCGATCTGGCCCGCGAGAAGGGCGCGTTTCCGCTGTTCGACGCGGATGGCTTTCTGGCTTCCGCGAATATGTTGGCCATGGATGACGATGTGCGCGCGGAAATCCGCACGCACGGCATCCGCAATGCGCTGCTGACCTCGATTGCGCCCACAGGCACGATCAGCCTTTATGCGGGTAATGTCAGTTCCGGGATCGAACCGGTCTTTGCCTATGAGTACACCCGCAAGGTGCTGCAGAAAGACGGTTCCCGCACAGAAGAAACAGTCGAGGATTACGCAGTGCGACTCTGGCGGGAACTGCACGGTGATGCGGAACTGCCGGAATATTTCGTCAATGCCCAGACCCTTGACCCGATGGATCATGTGCGCATGCAGGCTGCGGCGCAGAAATGGGTCGACAGTTCTATTTCCAAAACAATCAACTGCCCCGAAGATATCAGTTTCGATGCCTTCAAGGATGTCTACATGGTCGCCTGGGAGATGGGCTGCAAGGGGTGCACGACCTATCGCCCGAATGATGTGACAGGCGCAGTCCTGTCAGTGCCTGAGAAGAGCGAGGCCACGCCGGAGGCCGACAAGGGCGCTGATGTCGTCTATCTGTCCACGCCTTTTGACCGACCGGCCGCGCTGGAAGGTCATACCTACAAACTGAAATGGCCCGGCTCAGAACACGCAATCTATGTCACGATCAATGACACGGTCATCAATGGCCACAGGCGGCCTTTTGAAATCTTCATCAATTCGAAGAACATGGAGCATTTTGCCTGGACCGTGGCACTGACGCGGATGATCTCTGCCGTATTCCGGCGCGGGGGGGATGTGTCGTTTGTGGTTGAAGAACTGAAGGCCGTGTTCGACCCGCGCGGCGGTGCCTGGGTGCAAGGGCGCTATATCCCGTCGATTCTTGCAGCGATTGGCGGCGTGATCGAGGAACACCTTATCCGCATCGGTTTCATCGAGGGCGAAGGGCTGGGGCTGAAAACCGACCCACAGGCGGCACGCATGGTGGCGGGCGACACCCCCAAAGGACATGCCTGCCCGTCTTGCGGTGCCTATGAAATGGTGATGATAGAGGGCTGCATGACCTGCCGCGCCTGCGGACATTCGAAATGCGGCTAGGCATTCAGTCCCGGTATCTGGAGTGAAACCAAAGCAATTATTGGCCACTTTGAAAGCCTTTCGGGTCTCAACAACCGATCCGAGAGCTGCCTTTGCCTCGTTCGCGCGGACAGCCGGATGCGCAGGAATTCCCGGATCTTCCGGAGCGACTGAACGTTAGCAGTATGGCCGAAGCCACCGCTACACGAAACAGGTCGAACGGTGGCTTCGGCGTTGTTGCATAACTCTGGTCCCCGAGGATTAACATTGTGAATCCATGGAGTTAGATAGGCTGCATGAGCAAGCCATCACCCACCCCCGACCGTACGACGAACTGGTCCAGCTACACTGCATCGCTGCGCAAGCGCGGTTCTCTGTTGATCTGGCTGGACAAGGACATGACCTGGCTCGCTCCGCAGGATGGCAACCCCGGTCGGCCTGCGGTCTTCTCGG
>NZ_JAQZSM010000003.1 GCF_028745735.1 Roseinatronobacter alkalisoli | reverse complement strand
CCAAATTCGAAGCCGAAGCCTATATCCTGACCAAGGAAGAAGGCGGCCGCCACACGCCGTTCTTTGCGAACTACCGTCCGCAATTCTACTTCCGCACGACGGATGTGACCGGCATGGTGCAGCTTCCGGAAGGTACGGAAATGGTGATGCCGGGCGACAACCTGAAATTCGTGGTTGAACTGATCGCGCCCATCGCCATGGAAGAAAAACTGCGCTTCGCCATCCGCGAAGGCGGCCGCACCGTCGGCGCCGGCGTCGTCGCGAAAATCATCGAGTAATCATCTGATCCGCTTCGATCTAATGGGGCATGCGGGTCACTGCATGCCCCTTTTCTATGTCGGAGCCACTGATGAAACGCCTGTTTGCCTATTTCGAATCGCGCATCAACGCCTATCCTGATGATGCGCCGCAACGCCCGCCCGAAACCCTGCCGGGCTTTGTACTGCATTTCGCGCGCGGCGTGTTGCCCTGGCTGCTGGCCATGTCCGGCTTGTCGGTCATCTTTGCTGCGATTGAAATCATCCTGCTGGGTTATCTGGGAACGCTGGTCAACCGGATGACGGAACTTGGCCCCGAACGCTTTCTGGCTGAAGAAGGCGGGCGTCTGTTGGGCATGGCGGGGCTGCAATTGCTGGTGCTGCCTGTGGTTTCCGTGATCGGCGCGCTGGTCATGTATCAGGCCATCATGGGGAATTTTCCCCAGCGTATCCGCTGGTTGGGGCACCGGTGGCTGCTGGGCCAGTCGCTGGGTTATTTCCAGGACGAGTTCGCAGGCCGCATTTCCACCAGACTGATGCAGACAGCCCTGGCTGTGCGCGAAGTGACCATGAAGCTGATGGATGTGGCGGTCTATATTGTGGCCTATTTCATCGGGTCGCTATGGCTGGCGGCCACACAGGATATCTGGCTGGCGCTGCCGTTTCTGCTTTGGGCCATGGCCTATGCTGCGCTTTTGTGGGTGATTGTGCCGCGTCTGGGGCGTGTTGCGCAACAACAGGCCGATGCGCGCGCCGATATGACAGGGCGTATTGTTGACAGCTATACCAATATCGCAACGGTCAAGTTATTCAGCCACAGCGCGCGCGAGGAAACCTATGCCCGCAATGGTCTGGATGGGTTCCTGCAGACGGTCTACCGCCAGATGCGGCTGGTCGCGGTGCAGGATGTGTCGGTCAATGCGCTGAACGCCTTGCTGACCGGGGCGGTGACGGGCCTTGGCATATGGTTGTGGCTGCAAGGGCAGGTGGAACTTGGTGCGCTGGCCGTGGCCATTCCGCTGGCCTTGCGGCTGGGGAACATGTCGCATTGGATCATGTGGGAATTTGCCGCGCTGTTTGAAAATGTGGGCACTGTGCGCGATGGTATCGCTACTTTTGCGGCGGCACGTGCAGTGCAGGATGCGCCCGGTGCCAGCCCCCTGATCGTGCGTGATGCCGCAATCCGTTTCGACAACCTGACCTTCAACTATGGTGCCGTATTGGCGGGCGGGCGCAAGCCCGCTGTGATTGACGGCATGAATCTGGAGATTGCACCTGGCGAGAAGATCGGACTTGTGGGGCGGTCCGGTGCAGGAAAATCCACCTTGGTCAATCTGTTGCTGCGATTTTATGATGTGGGGGCGGGCCGCATACTGATCGATGGTCAGGACATTGCCAGCGTCACACAGGACAGTCTGCGCGGCGCTATCGGCATGGTCACGCAGGACACGGCACTTCTGCACCGGTCGGTGCGCGACAATATTGCCTATGGCCGCCCCAGTGCCAGCGATGCCGAAATCTGGCAGGCCGCGCGCATGGCCGAAGCGGATGTGTTCATTACCGATCTGGTGGATTCCAAGGGGCGCCGGGGCCTTGATGCGCATGTAGGCGAACGCGGGGTGAAACTGTCGGGGGGGCAGCGCCAGCGCATTGCGATTGCGCGTGTGGCCCTGAAAGATGCACCGATCCTGATTCTGGACGAAGCGACATCAGCGCTTGATTCCGAGATCGAGGCCGCGATTCAGGGTCAGCTTGACCGCCTGATGCAGGGCAAGACCGTGATCGCCATTGCGCACCGGCTGTCCACGATTGCGGCAATGGACCGGCTGATCATCATGGATGAAGGGCGCATTGTCGAGCAGGGCACCCATGCGGAACTGCTGGCGCGGGGCGGGCTTTATGCGCGGCTCTGGGCGCGGCAATCGGGTGGCTTTCTGGTCGAAGATGAAGGATGACTGCCGCAAGCGCGCCCGGAACTTGATGGAATTGCGCGAAGCTGGTAGCGTCATTGCAGATGATGGAGGGTGACATGACCATGACCGCGAACTGAAGTGCCGGATTTCCATTCGCAATAGCAGGTCTTGTTCATGCCTTCATGTCTTCCTTCGCCCGACACATTGCATCCGGTCATCTTGCCGGATGGTACCCCGCATGCGGGAACGGTTTTTCTGCGTGCGGTCATTGACCACCCCCGATGGCAGATCGGGGAGTACAGCTATGCAAGTGCCCATCACCCCCCTGATGACTGGGCATTCGCGCTTGCCCCCTATCTTTACCCGTTTTCCGCAGAATACCTGACCATTGGCAAATTCTGCCAGATCGCGGACGGCGTGATGTTCATCACATCTTCGGCCAATCACCGCCATGACGGGTTTTCCAGCTTTCCTTTCGCCATATTCCACCGCAATTTCGGCAATGCACCGTCCTTGCCCGCGCCCGGACCCGATACGGTAATCGGCAATGATGTCTGGATCGGGCAGGGCGCGCGTATTCTGCCCGGCGCGCAGATTGGTGATGGCGTCATCATCGGCAGTGGCGCCGTAGTGGGCGGAAAGATCGCGCCTTATCAGGTGGTTGCCGGGAATCCCGCGCGGGTTGTCCGGTCACGGTTCAGCCCGGATGTGATTGCAAGATTGTGCGCGCTGCGGTGGTGGGACTGGCCCACGGCCCATATCCTGCGCCATGAAGCGGCAATATGCGGCGGCGATATCGGCGCGCTTGAACGTGCCGCAGATGATCTGGTGGCGCGATGATGCAATTCCCTCTTGATCTTGGGCAGGCGCTGTCATAACCCTGCGCAACGGAATAGGGGTATAGCTCAGTTGGTAGAGCATCGGTCTCCAAAACCGAGGGTCGTGGGTTCGAGTCCCTCTGCCCCTGCCATTCCGGAAGCCGCCGTTTGCGCTGTTTTGTGTGATGCGTGCAGGCATGCTGCATGAGGCTTCACCTTCATATAGGCGCGCATAAAACGGCCAGCACGCATTTGCAGCGGATACTGCGCCGCAATCGCGCGCTTCTGGATGCGCGGGGATGTGCCTGTTTCGGACCGGCCCAGTTGCGTCGTGATCTGAAGCTGCCACCGCTGTCGGCGGACATCCCTTCAGCGCCGCGCGTCATTGCGCCCCTTGTGGGGGTATTGCAGCAGGCAGATGCACGCGGTCAACGGCTGGTTCTGTCCGAAGAAAACATCCTTGGCACAACGCGCGCCGACATCATTGCGCAGGGCCACAGGCTTTATCCCGGTGCCGATGCGCAGCTGGCACGGTTCCTGCGTCTGGTGGGTGCGCGCGATGTCACGCTTTATCTGGCGCTGCGCCACCCGCTTTCCCTTATCACATCCGGCTTTGTACAGCAGATCAAGGGCGGCAATCTGTGCGATTTCGGCAATTATATCGCGGGGTATGATCCCATGGCGCTACGCTGGTCGGAACTGGTGGCGCGACTGGCCACCTGTCCCGCAGTGGGCAGGCTGATTCTGTGGCGGTATGAAGATTACCGCCAATGCCTGCCTTATATTCTGGCGCAGCTTCTTGGCGCGGATCGCACAGCAGCGCTGCGCGTGTCATCCGCCCCCCGTCAGATCGGCAGTTCCGCCAGGGCCATTGATCATGCGCGCGCGCGCCTGCAGGCCGATCCGGCGCTGAACCTGAAGGAGGTCATCGCGGAAGCCGAATTGCTGTTCCCCAAATCCGCCCGCTGGCCCGGACCCGCCCATTTCACGCCAGCCATGATGACAATGGCGGCGCAGGCCTATCATGACGACCTAATCGCGCTGCAATCGCTGCATAAGGTGACATTCCTGACCCCTGATCGCACGCGCAAGCGGGCCGGGGACGCGAATCGCGCTTGAAACTGGCGCTTCGGCTGCGTATGTCGGCCCCTAGACAAGAATATGTCAGCCCCTAGAAACGAACAGGTGTGCATTCATGGCCAAGACGAACCCTTTTCAGTTCATGCAGCAGGTGCGGGCGGAAACCGCCAAGGTAACCTGGCCGACGCGGCGCGAAGTGACTGTGACCACGGTGATGGTGCTGATCATGGCGGCATTGACGGCCGTGTTTTTCTTTCTTGTTGATCTGACAATCCGCACTGGTCTGTCCGGCCTTCTGGGCATGTTCAATTAATGCAGCTGGCCTTGCGCGTTTGATGCGGGCAGGGCTTGAAATGCCGCGCATTGCGCTGTAACAGCATCGACAAGGAAAAGCGCACCGCACTGGTGCGCTGTTTTGTTTGAGTCTATGACGGGTTTGCCCCTGTGGCAGGACCGACACCGGCCGCAAGGCCGCCAGAAACAGGAAGAACATCCATGGCCAAGCGCTGGTATTCGGTAAGCGTTCTGTCGAATTTCGAAAAGAAAGTCGCCGAGGCGATCCGCGTTGCCGTGCAGGAAGGCGGTCTGGAAGACATGATCGAGGAAGTTCTGGTCCCGACGGAAGAAGTCATCGAAGTACGGCGCGGCAAGAAAGTCACGTCTGAACGCCGATTCATGCCCGGCTATGTGCTGGTGCGCATGGAAATGACGCCCAAGGGCTACCACCTGATCAATTCCATCAATCGCGTGACCGGGTTTCTGGGCGCACAGGGCAAGCCGATGCCCATGCGCGACGACGAAGTGAATGCCATCATGAACCGTGTCGAAGAAGGCGAAGCCACGCCGCGCACCCTGATCCATTTCGAAGTGGGCGAACAGGTTAAGGTTACCGATGGCCCGTTCGAGGGGTTTGCCGGTATGGTGGAAGAAGTGGACGAAGGCGCCAGCCGCCTGAAAGTCATGGTATCGATTTTTGGCCGGGCAACCCCGGTCGATCTGGAATTCACGCAGGTTTCCAAGGAAATCTGATGTGAATACACGTGTGGGAGACCGCCAGGCGCGCCTGATCCGGTCGGACCACTAAACCGCAAGAAGCCCGGCGCAGGCGTGCAACGGGCGAGGTGATAAAGGAGAGGCCAGATGGCCAAGAAGGTTATAGGGCAGCTGAAGCTGCAAATTCCGGCGGGTAAAGCCAACCCGTCGCCGCCCGTGGGTCCGGCACTGGGCCAGCGCGGGCTGAACATCATGATGTTCACCAAGGAATTCAACGCGCGTACCGCAGAACTTGAACCGGGTGCGCCGATTCCGACCCTGATTACCTATTATCAGGACAAGTCCTTCACGATGGAACTGAAGACGCCGCCTGCGTCTTGGTACCTGAAGAAAGCCGCTGGCCTGAAGCCCGTAGGCAAGCGCAACCGTGCCAAAGGGTCCGAAGCCCCCGGCCGTGTGGTTGCAGGCAGCGTGACCACCAAGCAGATTCGCGAAATCGCAGAAGCCAAGATGAAAGATCTCAATGCCAATACCATTGAGGGCGCGATGGAAATCATCGCCGGTTCTGCGAAATCGATCGGCATTGAGGTGAAAGGGTAAATCATGGCTAAAATTGCAAAACGCGTTAAGGCCGCCCGTGAAGCCTTTGCCGGTAAAGACAATCTGACGGTGGAAGATGCGGTCGCGCTGATCAAGGCCAACGCAACCGCCAAATTCGACGAAACCGTTGAAATCGCGATGAATCTGGGTGTGGACCCGCGCCATGCTGACCAGATGGTGCGCGGCGTTGTCACCCTGCCCAACGGCACTGGCAAGACTGTGCGTGTCGCAGTTTTCGCACGCGGCCCGAAAGCAGATGAAGCCAAGGCAGCGGGTGCAGATATCGTCGGTGCGGAAGACCTGATGGAAACCATCCAGTCGGGCAAGATCGAATTCGACCGCTGCATCGCCACGCCTGACATGATGCCCATTGTGGGCCGTCTGGGTAAAATTCTTGGCCCGCGCAACCTGATGCCGAACCCCAAAGTGGGCACGGTCACCATGGATGTCGCGCAGGCTGTGGAAAGCGCCAAGGGCGGGCAGGTTCAGTTCAAGGCCGAAAAAGCCGGTGTGATTCATGCAGGTGTCGGCAAGGCGTCTTTTGATGCTGCCAAACTGGCCGAGAATATCCGCGCATTCGTGGATGCTGTCGCCAAGGCCAAACCCTCGGGCGCGAAAGGGGCTTACATGAAGAAAGTCTCGCTCAGCTCGACCATGGGGCAGGGCGTGAGTGTTGACGTAACAAGCGCGACTCAGGGCTAAGAAAACGTTATCTGATTGAAAAAAGGGCGGCTTTAAGCCGCCCTTTTTGCGTGATCGGGGGTAACAGAGGCTTTGCCCCTCCTGGGTCCGTGGCCCAATTCACCCCGGAGTATTTATTGGCAAGATGAAATCACCATCTTTTCAGGGCAGCTTCATCCGTATCTTTGGCGGCAACCCAGTTCGTGCCCTGATCAGTGATTTCCTTCTTCCAGAACGGTGCGCGTGACTTCAGGTAGTCCATCAGGAAATCCGCGGCGGCAAAGGCATCTGCGCGGTGTCGCGATGCGGTTGCCACCATCATGATCTGCGCCCCGGCCGTAAGCGGGCCATAGCGGTGGATAATCAGGCAATCATGCAAGTCCCAGCGCTGGATCGCGCTTTGCGCAATCTGTGCCAGCGCGCGTTCGGTCATGCCGGGATAATGCTCAATCTCCATCCGGTAAAGGACCGCGTTTTCCGGTGCGCGCACGATTCCACAGAAGGTGACAACAGCGCCGGTATCTGTGCGTCCGGCGGCGAATCGCGCGCATTCCTCGCCATAATCGAACGCGTTCTGCTGCACGCGGATATGCATGCCCTAACCCCCTGTCATGGGCGGAAAGAAGGCCACTTCGCGCGCGCCCTCAAGCGGGGTATCGAGGTCGCATAATTCCTGATCGACAGCAACGCGCACGGCATCAAGGTCAGAGAATGCCAGCGCATAGCGGTCTTCGCGCGCGCGCAACTCGCGGATCAGAGCGCCGACTGTTTCCGCGTCTGTTTCAACGCTTTCCTTCGGGTGGCCAATACGTTCACGCAGCCATGCGAAATACAGGATCTCCAGATTCATGGTGCGTTGTCCTTCAGAAATGGTGCTGCTTTGCGGAAGTAATCCCAACCCGTCATCAGGGTCAGGATCGCAGCAATCCAGATCAGTACCAGCCCCAGTTGCCAGACCATGCTGCCACCATAATTGGCCAGATCCACCACGTTCAGGTCGTCTGTGCCGATATCGGACAGGGTTGCGATCAATTCGGAATTGCGGCGCGCAAGGGCGGTTTCACGCACATATTCCAGCCCCATGGCCAGAAACAGGATGGCGATTGCGGTCATCTGGGACGTGGTTTTCCATTTGGCAAGGCGCGTGACCTTCAGCAGCCCGGCCTTGTTGCCCAGAAATTCCCGCAACCCCGATACGAATACTTCGCGAAACAGGATGGCAGTTGCGGGCAGGATAAGCCATGCGTCCATGCCGGAATAACCGGTGATGACCAGCAGCGCGATAACCACCATGGCCTTGTCCGCTATCGGGTCCAGCATCGCGCCCAGCCTGCTTTCCTGTTGCCATGCCCGCGCAAGATAGCCATCGAAAAAATCGGTGATAGCGGCAAGTGCAAACAGGACAAGCGCGAACCAGTCTGCCCAGGGGCGGTGGAAATACAGGAACATCACAGCGATTCCCGGTGCCGCAAGCAGGCGCAGAACCGTCAGGATATTCGGGAAATTCCATTGCATACGCGCTGATCCGGGGGTGGGGGGGCTTTCAATACTCATTTTGTGCATCCTGAAAGGTGCTGAAGGAAAATGCAATATTTGCATTTCGCCCGGGGCGGGTAACAGCCGGTATCGCTATGTGAATCTGTTTGGAAGAATGCATGTTTTGCGGCCCTTCAGCACACCGGAACCCGGCGCGTGCAGGACATCGCGCAGGAATTCCCCTGGACGGAAAAATTACATATAGGCACTGCGGACCCTTCCGGCCAGCCACAGACCGATCAGATGATGGGCAATGGCGCCTTTCCGCGCAGGAATGAAGGCCGGATCATCGCCTGACCATGCGCGCAGCACCTGTTCGCGCGTCACCCAGCGGGCATCTTCAAGTTCGTCATCCAGTGTGATGGCGCGGCTGGTGGCGCGCGCGACGCAACCCAGCATCAGCGAAGACGGAAATGGCCAGGGCTGCGAGGTGATATAGCCGATATCCGTGGTGCGGATGCCGGTTTCTTCAAGAACTTCGCGGCGCACGGCGTTTTCCAGTGTTTCGCCGGGTTCGATGAAACCGGCAAGGGTGGAATACATGCCATCCGGCCAGCCGGGCGAACGTCCGAGCAGCAGATCATTGCCGTGGGTGACCAGCATGATGACCACCGGATCGGTGCGCGGAAAATGCTTTGCGCCGCAGGACGGGCAGTGGCGTTCCCATCCGGCCATCGCAAGCCCGCTGGGCTGGCCACAAGCGGAACAGAACCCATGGCTGCGGTGCCAGTTGAACATGGCGCGCGCGGTGGCGGCAAGTGCGGCGTCGGGCGCTGGCAGATGGGCCATGCTCTGGCGCAATTCACCGAAGAACAGACCGGCTTCGGTGCCGGGGTAATGCTGAATCGTGGTATCCATGAACATGGCCATAGCGCCACGGTCCAGCGCATCGGGTTCCCATGCGGAAATGTCTGCCGCAAACAGCGGTTGATCCTGATGCATGCCCAGAAACAGAAAGGGATGTTGCGCCTGTTTCAGAACGGCTGCATCGGCAGAGACCCAGCCCAATACCGTCGCCTCGCCTGTGCCGCGCAACTGGGGTTTTCCGCGCCAGACCGGCAGCACGCGCGCCGCGCCCTGAGTCAGAAGTCGCGCCAGCGCATCGGGGTCACTGCGCAATTCGGCGGCACGGCTGTCCCAGTGCCCGTTGAATGCCATCAAACCAGCGCTCATCGCTTTCTCCCGCTGTACTGTTTTGCCTGTCGCAGCTTTGTGGCGGTGAAACAAGGTATTTACAATGGCTTGCGCAATTCATAGTTGTTTTGTTGGCGAAGTAGATTATTCATACGTGTACCAATGTGCTTTGATCGATGTCATATTATGATCACAAAAGCGTCCGTATTGTTCCCCAAATGTCAGGATAGTCAGTACTGGAATGGGTAGTCACGCAAAGAAGGGCGTTATGGGGCAGGAACGGTGGCAATTCGCGCCAATTACCGAAGTCAGCAGCACTGTCGATTTGCGGATCATGGAAACAACCGATCTGCATGTCCATCTGCACCCGTATGATTATTACGCGGATTGTCCCAATCCCGATCTTGGACTGGTGCGTCTGTCCGAACTGGTGGATCAGGCAAGGATGGAAGTGCCCAATTGCCTGCTCTTCGACAATGGCGATTTTCTGCAAGGCACCCCGGTCGGGGATTTCTTCGCCTATGATCGCGGCCTGAAAGAAGGCGATCTGCACCCGGTCATGGCCGCAATGAATGCCATGCGCTATGACGCGATAACGCTTGGCAATCATGAATTCAACTATGGGCTGGATTTCCTGATGAAATCGCTGGCGCATGCGGAATTTCCCGTGGTGTCGGCCAATATTGTCAAAAGCCTTGGGGCCGGGCCGCGCGATGACCGCTGTCTGGTCCGGCCCTATAAGCTGATCCGTCGCAGACTGGTGGACAGGGCGGGGCTGGCGCATGATATCTGTGTGGGCGTGATCGGCGTGGCCCCGCCGCAGATCACGGTCTGGGAAAGGTTGCATCTGCACAACCGTATCCAGATGCGCGACATGGTGGCGTCTGCGGCAGCGTGGGTTCCCGAAATGCGCGAAGCGGGCGCAGACCTGGTCGTCATGCTGGCCCATACCGGCATTGGCCCGCTGCGCCACAGCGACGGGATGGAAAATGCGATTATCCCGCTGGCGCGGATTGACGGGGTGGATCTGATACTAAGCGGGCACAGCCATCAGGTATTCCCGTCGCGCGCCTTTGCCGATATTCCCGGTGTCGATATCGACAAGGGCACGATCTGCGGCAAACCCACAGTCATGAGCGGCTTTTTCGGGTCGCATCTGGGGGTGATTGATCTGCGCATGGTGCGTGAAGGGGGCCGTTGGCGGGTGATCGGATCGCAGGTGGAAAACCGCGCCCTGCGCGACGCCTCGATGAGTTTTCTGCGCCCGGAACAGGGCCAGACAATTCAGCCGATGCGCAGCCCGAAAGTGCGCAGGATCGTCGCGCGTGCGCATGACATGGTGCTGGAAAATATCCGCCAGCCGATTGGCCAGACCCTTGCACCGATCAACAGCTTTTTCGTGTTTCTGGGGCATAGCGCTTCCACTGCGCTGGTGGCTGATGCGCAGCGCGCCTTTGTGGCGCGGCGCCTTCAGGGCAGCGAATATGATGGGCTGCCGGTCCTGTCGTCGGTGTCCCCGTCCAAGGCAGGCGGGCTTGGCGGGCCGCGCAACTATACCAATGTGGCGGCGGGGGCGCTGACCATCCGGTCATTGGCCGATCTTTACACCTATCCCAACCGCATTGCGGCGCTGAAACTGACCGGCGCGCAGATTGCGTGCTGGCTGGAACGCAGCGCCTCCTGCTACAACCGGCTGCATGACGGGCTGGAAGATGAAATGCTGCTGAACCCGGCCCATCCGTCCTATAATTTCGAAATAGTCTATGGGCTGGAGTACGACATCGACCTGACACAGCCCGCCCGGTTCGAAGGGGACGGAACGCTTGTTGACAGCTGCAATACCCGCGTGCGGAACCTGCGCTGGAATGGCCGACCCATCGACCCGCAGGCGGCGTTCATCCTGTGTACCAACAGCTTCCGCGCCCATGGTGCGGGCGGTTTTGCCGGGGCCGTGCCACAGAATGTGGTGTTGGAAGACCCCGCCATTACCCGCGATATTCTGCGCGAATATGTCCGCAGCCGCGGCAATCTGGACATTGACCCGCAGGGGCCGTTCGGGTTGCAGTTCCGGACAGGGAAATCCGCCATTCTACGCACCGGACCCGCCGCATATGACCATATCGGCGCAATCAGTCACTTCGCACCGGAAGTGGCCGGCGTGGACAAGAAAGGGTTCATGCGCCTTCGGGTGCAGTTGTAACCCCACCGCAGCAGGCACAACCCTTGCGCGCTGCAATACGCATCACCCGGCTTTCGGCATAAAGCCCGTCATGGATCAGCAAACGCCCTTGCAGCGTCTGGCCTGCGCCGGTCAGGTGCTTGACAGCTTCCAGCGCCATCATTGTGCCAAGGATGCCGGGCAGGGGGGATACAACACCCGCTTCAGAACAGGCAGGGACCAGCCCCGGTGCCGGACGGTTGGGAAAAATGCATTCGTAACATGGGCCGCCTGATGCGGGGTGATACAGGCTGATCTGCCCTTCCCATTGCGTAATCGCCCCCGATATCAGCGGCACGCCACTGGCCACAGCTGCGCGGTTGACCAGATAGCGGGTGTCGAAATTGTCGGTCCCGTCCAGAATCAGGTCATATTCCGCGAACAGGGTCTGTGCAGTTTCCGCGTCCAGCCGCCGCTGATAAGGGCGCACTGTAATGAACGGGTTCAGCGCCTGCATCGCGGCCTGCGCGGAAAAGACCTTTGGCGTGCCGATCATGTCATCGCGGTGAATGACCTGCCGTTGCAGGTTGGACCCGTCCACAATGTCATCGTCAATCACCCCGATCGTGCCCACACCGGATGCGGCCAGATACAGCAGCGCGGGCGAGCCCAGCCCCCCCGCGCCAACAACCAGCACGCGCGCCGCTTTCAGCTTTTTCTGGCCGGTGCCGCCGATTTCACGCAAGACAATATGGCGGGCATAGCGGTTCAGCTCTGCCTCGCGGAAGGTGTCGGTCTGTGGTGTGGGGGCAATCGCGGGTCTGGCCCGCGCGCGCAATCGGCGAAGTCCCGCGCCATAGCCCAGTGCCAGCGCCCCGATTCCGCCCAGCACCAGCCACGGCTGCGCCTGTCCCCCCGTCGCTTGCCGGATGGCGGCGGTTTCCGGCAGCAGAAGCTGCACCAGAACCACCGCGACATAGAGCAGGCCGATCATCCACAGCCTGACGCGGACAGGCGCTTTCATCGCCCAGCCCAAAGCCCAGAGTGCGGCCATCAGAAACAGAACCAGTCCCATTTATATCCCTTGCAGCTTGGGGGTTCAGCCGGTTCCCGTAGACCCGAACCCGCCTGTGCCACGATCTGTCCCGTCAAGCTGGTCGTTCAGGGCAATCTGCGCCTGTGTAACCGGCGCAAGGATAATCTGGGCAATGCGCATTCCGTGATCGACGGTAAAATCTGTCGTTCCCAGATTTATCACGATCACCCCGATGGGGCCGCGATAGTCGCTGTCGATGGTGCCCGGCGCGTTGACCAGCGCAATCCCGTGTTTCAGTGCCAGACCGGAGCGCGCCCGTATCTGCATTTCATACCCGCGCGGCACCGCGCAGGCCAGACCAGTCGGCACCAGCGCGCGTTCCATCGGTGCAAGTGTCAGGCCCTGCGCGCGCTGATCGGGCGGGAAATTGGCGCGGATATCCGCCCCCGCCGCCCCATCCGTGGCATAGACGGGAAGCGCGATATCGGGGTCGCTGTCGGGCAGGCGTTGAAAGGTCAGGGGTATTGTCATGTCAGGGCCTCTGCTATTCGTGCGGCCAGCCTGTGGCCCACTTCGGATTTCGGCAGGCGCGGCCAGTCTTCGACACCATCCATGGTGACCAGATGCACGGCATTTTCTGTGCCGCCCATGATTCCGGTTTCCGCAGACACATCATTCGCCACGATCCAGTCGCAGCCCTTGCGCGCCCGCTTGGCGGTCGCGTTCTTGATGACATTTTCGGTTTCGGCGGCAAACCCGATGACAAGGGGCGGCCGCATTACGTGCGAAGACAGTGTTTTCAGAATGTCAGGATTTTCAGAAAATGTAAGAATTGGAATACTTTCCGGGGCTTTCTTTATTTTCTGCGTGAAGTTGTTTTCAACCCGCCAATCGGCAACTGCCGCTGCCATGATCGCGGCATCAACCGGCAATTCGGCTTCGACCGCGTGCAACATTTGCTGTGCGGTTTCCACAGCCACCACCTGCACCCCGGCAGGTGGTGCAACGCTGGCAGGGCCGGTCACGAAAACCACATCCGCGCCCAGATCGCGCAGCGCTGCGGCAATTGCCGTTCCCTGCGCCCCTGATGATCGGTTGGCGATATAGCGCACCGGATCAATCGGTTCATGCGTTGGCCCGGATGTGACCAGCACACGTTTGCCTATCAGGGGTTTTGGCCCAAGCGCAGCCGCAATCGCCGTCAGAATGTCAGCAGGTTCCGCCATCCGGCCCGGACCATGTTCGCCACAGGCCATATCGCCGTTTTCCGGCCCGACAACCGCCACCCCGTCGGCGCGCAGCTGCGCCAGATTGCGCTGCGTTGCCGGGTGCCCCCACATGCGCAGGTTCATCGCCGGTGCCATCAGCACCGGTTTATCCGTGGCCAGCAGAAGCGTTGTTGCCAGATCATCCGCATGCCCGCCCGCCATTTTCGCCATCATATCCGCTGTGGCCGGGGCGACGACCAATAAATCCGCCGCGCGCGACAACTGGATATGGCCCATCTCGGATTCGTCCTTCAGGTCGAACAGGTCCTGAAAAACACGCGCGCCCGCCAGTGCCGCAACCGACAGGGGCGTTACGAATTCGGTTCCCGCGCGGGTCAGCACCGGGGTTACATCCGCGCCCGCGCCGCGTAACCGGCGGATCAGGTCCAGACATTTATAGGCCGCGATACCGCCGCCGATGATCAGGGTGATGCGTTTCCCGGCCAACATTTTCGCGCTCTCCCGTCCGAACCGCCTGTCGGAATATAGTCCTACGCGGTTGCGCGGCAAAGCAAAAGCCCTAAGCTATTGAAACGCCGCGCAAGGGTCAGGGCGCGGGTGGGGGGCGGTTACCAGCCACATATCATGGGCTGGCGTATCAGGGGGGGATTCGAACTGACCTATGGACAGGGTCCGCAATTCGGGGGCCGCCATCGCAACCAGCGCAGGGGCCGCCCAGTCGGTTCGGGTATGGCCGGTTCCGGTGATGACGACAACAGGCCCGCCCGTCGCGTCATGCGCATCCAGTGCGGCCTGTGCCAGCATGGCGTCGCGCAGGCGTTGAATGGCCACCATACCCGGCAACAGCGCTTCGGGCAGGGCGTCGCAATGCGCCTGCGCCTGCAACGCTTCGCGGGTTTCCTGCTGCATGGCGGGCAGGGGGCGGTCCAGACCGAAGCGCGCGGCATCACCCGCAAATACCTGTTCCAGCGGCTGGCCCATGACCGCGCGTGCATCCTCGCGGGGCAGTTCCGCGCCGAAAATGGCGGCTTGCGGGGCGGCGGTGAACAACGGGTAATACATGCTGAAATCCGGCCAGCCCGTGCTGTCCCAGTCCAGCGCCGCGCGCAACCGCGCCTGATCGGTGCGCGCATCCGGCGTTGCCAGCGTGGCCTGATCTGCCGTCAGCATTTCAAAGACCAGCCCGGCGGGTTGCTGGGCGTGAATTGCGGCGCGCTGGTTCTCATGATGGGTGGGGTTGTCATGAACCTCCCCCAGAAAGATGATGTCAACATCGGGCAGATGATACAGGTCATCAACCGTGATCTGCTGCGCGGTGGCAGGTAGCGCAAATAACGCACATGCAATGATAAATCTTTTCATGTCAGAAAGTTAAGCACTTCCCGCGACTGGGTTTCAAGGGCGTTGCGCATTTTTCTGAACGCGGCTGCTTCCAGTTGCCGGATGCGTTCCTTGGACAGGCCCAGTTCCTTGCCCAACTCCTCCAGTGTGCGCGGATCGGGGCGCAGTTTGCGTTCGCGCAGAATGAAGCGTTCGCGTTCGGTCAGAACCTGCATCGCGTTCAGCAACCATTCGCGCAGTTGCGCCATGTCATGCGCCTGTTCGATACCGTCGCTGGCCTGTGGGCTGCTGTCTTCCAGCATTTCAATCCATTCGCGCCCGTCCTCATCGCTGGATTGCGTGGCATTCAGCGAATAGTCAGCCCCCGACAGCCGCCCCGCCATCATCTCCACATCCTGCAAGGGAACGCCAATTTCGTGCGCGATCAGTTCGCGCAACTGGTGGGGGTCCAGTTGTTCACCCCGCGACATGGCTTCGCGTTCGAACCTGGCCTGCACGCGGCGCAGGTTGAAAAACAGCGATTTCTGGCTGGATGTGGATCCGGTGCGCACCATGGACCAGTTGCGCATCACATAGTCCTGAATGCTGGCCTTGATCCACCACACGGCATAGGTCGAAAAACGAACACCACGGTCCGGGTCAAATTTATCAGCGGCTTTCATCAGGCCAAGTCCCGCTTCCTGAATCAGGTCATTCATTGGCGCACCATAGCGGCGGAACCGCGCGGCCATGGAAATGGCAAGCCGCATATAGGCAGTGATCAGCCGGTGCAGGGCGGCTTCGTCGCGCTGATCGCGCCAGGCATAGGCAAGCTGCAATTCTGTTTCAGCGTCCAGAAATTCGGCCTTCATGGCCTGGCGGGACATTGTTCGGTCTTCAGAAAAATCCAGTGCCATGTCTTTCCCCTGCATAGGTTTGCCATCTAGATTACATACGCGCGAAACAGGTATATGGTTCATTTCCTGCGCAAGTTTGTGGCCGGTGGTCGTGGTGTGGGGGTATTTATATGCCGCACGATCGGTGGGCCTGGGACTGCCGGTCTGGCGTTTGAGGGATGCAGTTTATACAGGCGGCATAACTCCAGCATTCAAGGCTTGGCATAACATCCGCGGAACCGGCAGGCCGCGGGACGGCCTAGCCCGTGGCGCGTTTTCCGGGCTTTCGCGGCACCACTGGTGCGACGGTCCCCTCAAACCTGCGACCTTGTTCCGCGCTTTGGGGAATTTCAGCAGCCGTTTCGATCAGAACAGCCCCCGGTTTTGAACCAATCGCATATGTTAACCATTCCTAAACACCTGCGCGTTAACCATTCTATCGGGGGACAGACGGGTAGGATCATGGTTGCTCGGGCTTTGACTGTGGCGTTCGAAGGGATAAATGCGCGCCTTGTGGAAGTACAATGCGCGGTATCGCCGGGATTGCCATCATTCCAGATAGTGGGCCTGCCGGACAAGGCCGTGTCCGAAGCCCGCGAAAGGGTGCGTGCGGCGCTGTCGGCGCTGCCAGTTGCGTTGCCGTCAAAACGTATCACCATCAACCTGTCGCCTGCCGATCTGCCGAAAGAAGGGTCGCATTTCGACCTGCCCATCGCTATGGCGTTGCTGGCCGCGCTGGACATTATCCCGAGAGAGGATGTGGCAGATACCGTTGCGCTGGGGGAATTGTCGCTGGACGGGGCGCTGGTTGCGGTTTTGGGCGCATTGCCCGCCGCCATGGCCGCAGGCGACGGGGGGCATACGTTGTTCTGCCCTGCGGCCTGCGGGCCGGAAGCCGCCTGGGTGGATGCAACCCGCGTTTTTGCGCCCGCAACTCTGGCGCAGGTCATCCGCCATTATTCCGGGCAGGCCCCGCTGACACCCGCCCGCCCCGGCGAGGTGGTTCAGGACCGTGGAACGCGCGATCTGTTCGATGTGAAGGGGCAGGAACGTGCCAAACGCGCGCTGGAAATCGCTGCGGCCGGGCGCCATCACATGCTGATGGTGGGCACACCGGGGTCGGGCAAATCGATGCTGGCTGCACGCCTGCCCGGTATTCTGCCGGATCTGTCTGCTGGCGAAGCGCTGGAAACCTCGATGATTCATTCCATCGCCGGGCTGCTGGAACAGGGTGGCATTTCGCGCACGCGCCCGTTTCGGGAACCCCATCACACGGCCTCTGTCGCCGCGATCGTGGGGGGGGCAAAGGCGCAAAACCGGGCGAGATTTCGCTGGCTCATAACGGGGTGCTGTTTCTGGATGAATTGCCGGAATTTCCGCGCATGGTTCTGGAAACATTGCGCCAGCCCATTGAAACAGGCGAAGTGGTTGTTGCGCGTGCGAATGCGCATATCCGCTATCCCTGCCGTTTCCTGCTGGTCGCGGCGGCCAACCCGTGCAAATGCGGGTATATGTCCGAACCGGCGCGGGCCTGCGCGCGCGCGCCTGTCTGCGGGGATGATTACATGGGCCGCATTTCAGGGCCGCTGATGGACCGGTTTGATCTGCGCGTGGAAGTGCCGCCTGTCGCCTATACCGATCTGGATCTGCCGCCTTCGGGGGACAGTTCGGCCATGGTGGCCGCGCGCGTGGCACAGGCGCGCGCACGCCAGACCGCGCGTTTCGCAGCGCATCCGGGGATGCGCGTGAATGCCGATGTGGAAGGCGCGCTTCTGGAAGAAATCGCGCGCCCCGACACCGAAGGCCGCGCGCTGTTGTTGCAGGCGGCGGACCGTTTCGGGCTGACCGCGCGCGCCTATCACCGCTTGTTGCGCGTGGCCCGCACCATTGCCGATCTTGAAGGGGCGGACGCCGTGCGCGCCCCCCATATGGCCGAAGCAATCAGCTATCGGCTGATGGGGGTTCCGGAAGCTGTTGGCGGATGAAGGCCGCGCAATCGCCCAGTGCCTTGCGCGCTTCGGGCAGCCAGCCATGGAAATACTGCCACACATGGGGCAGGTTGCCCCATTCCTGCAAGGTCACATCCGCGCCAAAGCTGCGCAGATGCGCGGCCATGCGCAGCGAATCATCACGCAGGATTTCTCGGTGCGCGACCTGAAACAGCGCGGGCGGGGCGTTGTCGAACGCGCCGAACAGTGGCGAGATACGCGGATCAGTTGCATCCGCGCCCTGCAGAACACGATTGCGCAACTGTTCCAACCGCTGCACTGGCAACAGGATTTCGCTTGCTGCATTGCTGTGGATTGACCCGCCCGACAATGTCAGGTCGGTAAAGGGTGAAAAGGCAAAAATGCAGGCGGGGCGCGGCGCGCCAGTGCTGCACAGATGCGCCAGCAGAGCCAGTGCCAGCCCGCCGCCCGCCGAATCCCCACCCAGGACAATGCGCGCCGGGTCATGCCCGCGCGCGATCAATGCCTGCCAGGCCTGCAGGGCATCGTCAAATGCGGCTGGAAACGGGTGTTCGGGCGCAAGGCGATAGTCGGGCAGGCAAGTCTCATACCCCGTTTTGCGGGTCAGATAGGCGGCAAGGGCGGCATGCGTGCGCGGGTTGCCCATGACATAGCCGCCGCCATGGAAATACAGCAGAACCGGGGCCGAAATCTGTGGCCGCGCCGTCCAAAGCGCAGGCACTTGCCCCAGCTGGTCGGGCGTGAACCCTGCCCAGGGCCGCCCACGTGCATTCAGCCATGCGCCACGTTCAAACCAGCGCCGCGCCGCTACACTGTCGGGCTGTCGGGCAAGGGACCGCCGCGCCGTTTGGCGCAGAAACACGCGCAATGCCTTGAGTTGCCAACTCATCGGTTGCGCTTGCCCTCAATGGCCTGCCAGATCAGCGCGGCCCCGTTCGTACCGTCAAACCGTTCCAGTTCCTGCAAACCGGTGGGAGAGGTGACGTTGATTTCGGTCAGGTAGTCCCCGATCACGTCAATTCCCACGAATATCTGGCCTTTCTCACGCAAAAGCGGGCCGATTGCAGCGCAGATTTCGCGGTCGCGGTCGGTCAGGGCAATCTTTTCGGGGCGTCCGCCCACATGCATGTTGGACCGCGTTTCCCCGTCGGCGGGCACGCGGTTGATGGCACCGATCGGGTCACCATCGACCAGAATGATGCGCTTGTCGCCCTTGGTCACTGCTGGCAGGTATTTCTGCACGATCAGTGGTTCGCGGCTGATGCCGGTGAACATTTCATGCAGCGACGCAAGGTTGCGGTCATTGGGGTCCAGCCGGAACACGCCCGCACCACCATTGCCATAAAGTGGTTTCAGAATGACGTCACCATGGGTGGCCTTGAAGTCGCGGATGCTGGCCAGATCACGCGCGATCATTGTGGGCGGTGTCAGACCGGGAAATTGCAGCACCAGCAGCTTTTCGGGGTAATTCCGCACCCAGAACGGGTCATTAACCACCAGTGTTGACGGGTGAATCATGTCCAGCAGATGCGTGGTCGTTATATACCCCATGTCGAAAGGCGGGTCCTGGCGCAGCCAGACGACATCCATTTGCGCCAGATCCAGCAACTGGGCCGCGCCTTTGGTGACATGCGCGCCCTTGACCGCCTGTACGGTGATGGGATGGGCCAGTGCCTGAACGCGGCCTTCGCGGAAAACAAGTTTGTCGGGCGTGTAATAGAACAGCTCATGTCCGCGCGCCTGTGCTTCCAGTGCAATGCGGAATGTGCTGTCGGCCGCGATATCCACAGCCTCGATCGGGTCCATCTGAAAAGCCACGCGTAGTGCCACGGCATCCCCCTGTTGCAATTCGGGCGAAATGGCCCTTCGTTGCCATAGATGGCCCAAGGCGCGGGGTGATGCAAGCGCAGGTCACATCAGGCGGGATGTCAGGCGTAAAGTGCGTTTTCCAGAAGTGAAACCTGTCCCTGCGCATTCACCAGCGCCACGTCGAATCGCGCAGGTGTCAGCTGGCCTTGCAGGCATGTGTCCAGAAATTGTGCCGCTGTCATGAACAGGCGTTCGGTCTGCGCGGCCCCGATCCGCGCCGCTGCAGTATCGAAGCACCGGCTTTTCTTGACTTCGACAAACACCACTTCCGCGCAGCGCGACAGAACAAGGTCCAACTCACCCCGCTGCCCGCGCCAGCGCCGCGCCAGAAGCTCATAGCCCGCTGCCAGATACTGGCGCAGAACTGAATCTTCAGCGGCGATACCGGCGTGATAATTGCGTTTCTGTACAGTCATTGCGCTTTTCCCCGGGCGAGCGCGGCCTGATAGACAACCCGGCGCGGCAGCCCCAGTTCCGCCGTGACATGCGCCACCGCTTCCTTCAGCGTCATATCCGCCATGGCCCGCGCCAGTGCGTGATCCAGATCATCGGCATTGGCGGTCACGGGGGGTGCGCGGTCCACGACCAGCACGATTTCGCCCTTCATGCTGCGATCGGCCAGCACATCCGCCATTTCACCCAAAGTCATGCGCAATACTTCCTCATGCTTCTTGGTCAGTTCCCGGCACAATGCGGCCTGCCGGTCCGGACCCATAATCTCGCATAATTCAGTTAAGAATCGATGAATGCGTTTGGGCGATTCATAAAATATCAGCGTGGCCGGAATATTGGCCGCGTCATTCAGGAAATGCTTGCGCGCCCCCCCTTGTGCGGGCGCAAACCCCATGAAACAAAACCTGTCGCTTGGCAGTCCCGCCACGGTCAGCGCGGCCAGCACCGCAGAGGGGCCGGGCGCGCTGTGCAGGGGATACCCGTCGCTGATCACGCTGCGGGCAAGCTGGAATCCGGGATCGGCCACAAGCGGGGTTCCGGCTTCTGATGCATAAACGATGGATTTGCCCGCTTCCAGCGCCGCGCTGATGCGTGGTCGCATGGCGGCGCCATTATGGTCATGATAGGCCAGAACCGGGCGGTTCCGTACCGGAATTGCATGTATTTCCATAAGCTTGCGAAGCGATCTTGTATCTTCTGCCGCCAGAATATCCGCCCCTGCCAGCAGGTCCAGCGCATGCAGGGTAATGTCGCGCGCGGCACCGATGGGCGTTGCGATCAGGTGCAGGCCGGGCGGCACGGGGCGGGCGCTGCGTGTGTCATGCGCGCGCGCGTCATGCAGGATGGTCGGGTCCACCTCCCGCAGGGGGGTGTCATCGCTCGGATCGGGGGTCTGATCGGGGTCAGGGCTGGGCATTAACGGGCGTTTCATCCTTCGGCGGTATACCCCGGCTGTGTTCAGCAGGGACGTTTACTTCGCGGTCGTGGTTGCTTACTGTGCGGCGCAAGCGAAGTCGATGCAAGCAGGGAGTGGCGCGTGATGTGGAACCTGAAATCAGGCAAATCTGTAGTCTCTGGTCAAAGACGTGGTTTTCTGGCCGCGGCTGCCGCGGCCTTTTTGCTGGCAGCGTGTGACATGCCCATGGGGCCGGGGGCTGCGGGGCCTTCGGTGGATACGCGCCGCCCTGTAACGGTTGCGCTTCTGGTTCCCGGCGGCACAAATGATCAGGGGCGTCAGGTCCTTGCGCAAAGCCTGGAGAACGCCGCGCGTCTGGCTGTTGCCGATCTTCAGGGGGTGCAGATTGACCTGCGGGTCTATCAGACCGGGGGCAATTCGCAACGCGCGGCCCAGATGGCGGCGCAGGCTGTCAATGACGGGGCAGGTATTATCGTTGGCCCGCTTTTTGCTGATTCTGCCACGGCAGTTGGCCGCACGGTTGCCGGTTCCGGCGTCAATGTACTGAGTTTTTCCAACAATCCTTCGGCGGCGGGTGGCAATGTCTTTCTGCTTGGCCCGACATTTGAGAACACGGCCACACGGCTGATGTCTTATGCTGCATCGCAGGGCAAGGGCCGGGTCATGCTGATTTCCGAACAGAATCAGTCCGGGCAGGTGGCCGAAGCGGCGGTCCGGGCAGCGGCTGCGCGCAGTGGCGCCAGCCTTGTTGCAACCCAGTCCTATGCGTTTTCGCAACAAGGGGTTGTTGATGCCTTGCCGCGAATCTCTGCGGCGGCACGGTCGTCAGGGGCGCAGACAGTGCTGATGACCGCCGGGTCCGAGGGGGCGCTGCCTATTCTTGCGGAATTGCTGCCGCAAAACGGGCTGTCGCGCCAGCAGTTCCAGTATATGGGGCTGACCCGTTGGGATATTCCCGCCGCAACGTTGCAATTGCGCGGTATTGATGGCGGCTGGTTCGCCATGCCCGACCCCGCATTGACCAGCCAGTTTGAGGCCCGCTATGCCGCCGCTTATGGCGATGCGCCGCATCCGGTCGCCAATCTCGGCTATGATGGCATTGCGGCTGTCGGTGCGCTGTTGCGTCAGGGCGGGGCAGATGCGCTTAGCGCGGCCCGCCTGACTCAGGGGCAGGGTTTCGCCGGGGTAAGCGGTGTGTTCCGCCTGCGCCGCGATGGCATGAATGAACGCGGCCTTGCCGTTGCCGAAGTGCGTGACGGAAGCACTGTGATCATCAGCCCCGCACCGCGCAGCTTTACCGGGGGTGGGTTCTGAGTTCCGTCAGACATATGCCACACTCACCGATTTTGGCGGAACCGGCCCCGGCGTTTCAACCCAGCGCCGAGGCCCGACGCCTGTTCCCGACTGACCAGATCATCGATGTGGCCGCATTAAGCGCCCGCATCGATGCAGCACTGGCTGACTGCGCGCCATCTGACCAGCGTGCGCAACGTGCGGCAATCGTTGCCCAGATCAGACCTGCGCTGCGTGACAGTGCGGCACATTTGCAGCGCATGTTTGAACAGCACCCGCGCGATGCACGCGATTTCGTGTCCGTGAACAGCTGGCTGACCGATCAGATCATGACATTGATCCTGCGGCTTGTGCAGGAACGGATTCACCCCAATTCCGCCCGGACAGAGGGCGAGCGGATCGCGGTGCTGGCGGTTGGGGGTTATGGGCGCGCGGAAATGGCCCCGCAATCCGATATTGATCTGCTTTTTCTGGTCCCGTGGAAGGTGACCGGCTGGGTGGAACAGGTGATTGAATCCACCCTGTATATCCTGTGGGATTTACGGCTGAAGGTCGGCCATGCCAGCCGCACTGTTGATGAATGTCTGCGGCTGGGCAAGGATGATGTGACCATTCGCACAGCGCTTCTGGAACATCGTTTCCTGCATGGAAATGCGACCCTTGCGCAGACATTGCACACCAGACTCTGGACGGAACTGTTTGCGCGCACCCATGCTGATTTCATCGAGGCCAAGCTGGCCGAACGCGCGGAACGCCATGCCAAGATCGGCAATATGCGCTATATGCTGGAACCCAATGTCAAGGAAGGCAAGGGTGGGCTGCGCGATTTGCAGACCCTGTACTGGATTGCGAAATACATTCATGAAGTCGATCAGGCGCAGGAACTTGTCGCATTGGGGTTTTTCCGGCCAGAGGAATATGACGCGTTCCGCGCCGCAGAAACCTTTTTATGGGCGGTGCGCTGTCACATGCACCACCTGTCGGGGCGCCCGGTCGAACAACTGACCTTTGATGTGCAGGTCGGTGTGGCGGAACTGATGGGGTATCAGGACCACGGCGGGCGGCGCGGGGTCGAACATTTCATGCAGGATTATTTCCGCCATGCCACCCGCGTCGGCGAACTGACCCGCATTTTCCTGACCGAACTGGAAGCGCGCCATGTCAAGCGCGAACCCTTGTTGCGGAATTTCCTGAACCGGCGCAAGAAAATGCGTTTCGGGTTGCGCGTGGTGCAGAACCGGCTGGATGTGGAAGATGCCGCAGGCTTTCTGGCCGATCCGCTGAATTTGCTGCGCATATTTGAGGAAGCGCTGGTAACCGGGCATCTGCTGCACCCCAATGCCATGCGGTTGCTGGCGGCCAATCTGGACCTGATCGACGCAGAAACCCGCGAAAGCCCCGAGGCGCAGAAGATTTTCATGCGCCTGATGCTGAAACACGGCAACCCCGAACGCGCCTTGCGGCGCATGAACGAGCTGGGTGTTCTGGGCGCGTTCCTGCCGGAGTTCGAGGCCATCGTGGCGATGATGCAGTTCAATGTCTATCATCACTACACAGTGGACGAACACACGATTCAGGTCATCAGCACGTTGGCGCAGATTGAGCGCGGCGAGTTGGTAGAGGAATTGCCGGTTGCCTCGCGCATTCTGCACGAAGGGGTGAACCGCAAGGTCGTCTATGTTGCCTTGCTGCTGCATGACATCGGCAAGGGTCGGCCAGAGGATCATTCGGTCCTTGGTGCGCAGATTGCCCGCAAGGTGGCGCCACGTCTGGGCCTGAAGAAGGCCGAATGCGACACTGTGGAATGGCTGGTGCGCTATCACCTGCTGATGGCCGATACCGCGCAGAAGCGCGACATTTCGGACCCGCGCACAGTACGCGATTTCGCCAAGCTGGTGAAAACCCGCGAAAGGCTGGATCTGCTGACAGTGCTGACAGTCTGCGATATTCGCGGCGTCGGGCCGGGAACGTGGAATAACTGGAAAGCCATGCTGCTGCGCCAGCTTTACCGCGAAACCGCGAATGCGCTGGAAAACGGGCTGGAAGAACTGAACCGCGAGAACCGCTCGGACGAGGCGAAGCGCGCCTTGCGCACAGCACTGGAGGACTGGCCCCGCACCGAGTTGCGCCATGAAGTGGGGCGTCATTACGACCCCTATTGGCAGGGGCTTCCGACGGCCACGCATATGGTGTTCGCGCGCCTGCTGCGCGACATCAAACCTGATGCAATCAGCATTGACCTGCATCCTGAACCCGAACGCGACGCGACGCGCGCCTGTTTCGTGCTGTCCGACCATCCGGGCATATTTTCACGTTTCGCGGGCGCGCTGGCGTTGGTTGGTGCCAATATCGTGGATGCGCGCACATATACCACCAAGGACGGCTATGCGACGGCCGCCTTCTGGATACAGGATGCCGAAGGCCACCCCTATGAGGTGGACCGCCTGCCGCGCCTGCGCAAGATGATCGAACGCACCTTCGCGGGCGAAGTGGTGGCCGCGCGCGAACTGGCCGGGCGCGACAAGGTCAAGAAACGCGACCGCGCCTTTCAGGTGCCCACGCATATCAGCTTTGACAATGAAGGGTCGGAAATCTACACCATCATCGAAGTGGACACGCGCGACCGCCCCGGCCTGCTGCATGACCTGACGCGCACGCTGGCGGATGCCAATGTCACCATTGCCAGCGCCGTGATTGCGACATTCGGGGTGCAGGTTGTCGATACATTTTATGTCAAGGACATGTTCGGGTTGAAGCTGCACACGAAATCCCGTCAGGACGCGCTGGAACGCAAGCTGCGCGCCGCAATTGCGGCGGGTGCGGAACGGGCGGCGGACTGATGGCGCGGCCGCGCGCGCCCATGCCGCAGGACGTTGCGGATGCATTGCAGGCGCGTGGTCTGCAGGCGGCCTATGATGCCCGCCCGCCATATCAGCGCAATGACTGGCTGATCTGGATTGATGGCGCGAAACGCCCCGAAACAAGGGCGCGGCGTCTGGAGTCGATGCTGACGGAACTTCAGGCAGGCACGGGGTATATGGGCATGCCCTGGCGCCCGCGCAGCACAGGAAAGCCGGGCTGATGGCGCGTATCCGTCTGGTGGCCGGGTTCCTGACAGTTGGGTTGTGGACATTGCTAAGCCGCGTGTTCGGTTTCGCACGCGATGTGATGATCGCCGCCTATCTGGGCGCCGGGCCAGTGACGGATGCGTTTTTCGTGGCGTTTTCACTGCCCAACATGTTCCGCCGGTTTTTTGCCGAAGGCGCGTTCAATTTCGCCTTCGTGCCGATGTTTGCCAAGAAACATGAAGCGGGCGAAGATGCCGAAGGGTTTGCGCGCGATGCGTTCTGGGGCATGGTCGCGTTGTTGCTGATATTCTCGACGCTTGCCGTAATTGCCATGCCTTTGCTGGTCTGGGGCATGGCGGCAGGTTTCGCCCAGGATGAACGCTTTGACATGGCGGTGCTGTTCGGGCGGGTGGCGTTTCCCTATATTTTCTTCATCTCGCTTGTGGCGCTGCTGTCTGGCATGCTGAATGCGGTGGGCCGGTTCACGGCGGCGGCGGCGGCCCCTGTGCTTCTGAATGTGACCTTTGTTCTGGCGCTGTTGCTTGCTGATCGCGCGGGCTGGCCGATGGGGCTGGCATTGTCCTGGGCGGTGCCGGTGGCGGGGGTGGTGCAACTTGTCGCGCTATGGGTTGCTGTGCGGCGCGCGGGCTTTCAGATGCGGTTCCGGCGGCCCCGCCTGACACCGGACCTGAAACGCCTTGCCATTATCGCGGGCCCTGCCTTGCTGGCGGGGGGGGTCGTGCAGATCAACCTGATCGTCGGGCGTCAGGTCGCCAGTTTCACGGAAAACGCCGTGTCGTGGCTGTCCTATGCGGACCGGCTGTATCAACTGCCGCTGGGGGTTGTGGGGATTGCCGTGGGCGTGGTGTTGCTGCCTGAATTGTCGCGCCGGTTGCGCGCGGGCGATGAAGGGGCAGGGCAGCACAGTTTCAATCGCGGGCTGGAATTTTCGCTGTTTCTGACCCTGCCATCTGCGGTGGCGCTGGTGGTGATTGCCACGCCGATTGTGGCGGTCCTGTTCGGACGGGGCGCATGGACGGCGGCGGATACGCAGGCCACGGCACTGGCGCTGTCGATCTATGCACTGGGACTGCCGGCCTTTGTGCTGCATAAGGTGTTGCAGCCGTTGTATTACGCCCGCCATGACACGCGGCGCCCGTTTCACTATGCGCTGGTGTCGATGGTGGTGAATGCCGCTGTGGCGATTGGTCTGATGCCGTTCATCGGTTTTGTCGCGGCGGCGATTGCCACGTCTTTGGCGGCCTGGGTGATGGTCTGGCAACTTTGGCGCGGGTCGCGCAGCATGGGGCGCGCGGCGCAGTTCGATGCGCAGATAAAGGCGCGGATATGGCGCATTGCGCTGGCCGCAGCCGTGATGGGCGCGGTGTTGCACGGGCTGCATCTGGCGCTGGCGCCATGGCTGGTGCAATCCGGCCTGCGCTATCTGGCGCTGCTGGCGCTGGTTCTGGGGGGAAGTGGTGCCTATTTCGCTGTGGGGCAGATGACCGGCGCGTTCAATCTGTCGGAAATCCGCGCCTCGCTGCGCCGGTCGCGCCGGTCAACGCCTGCGCAACCGGACCAGTAGGCCCGGGCGCAGGGCAATCGCCAGCGCGAATGCCGTGGCGCAGGCCACCACATCCGCGACCCAATCCATGCCCCCCATGATGGCGGCCAGTGTCAGGCGCGCGATAAGCAGTACCAGCGGCAAGGCCAGCGCCAGCAGCAAGGCCCGCCTGTCGGGTGCCATGTCGCGTGCCAGTGCTGCATAAATCCCCGCCAGCGCAAAGATCAACGGATAGCCGCCCACAAGCCATGCGCCCGCATCGCCCACCATGCCGAAAGCGGCCCCGCCTGCTGCCTGCGCCAGCGCCAGTATCAGCAGCACGCGCGCGGATCCCAGCCTTTCGGCGCAGTATTTCCCCAATGCGGCGATAATGACCACCACCAGCAGCGCCTGAACCGGCCCCATATGCACGAAACCAAAGGCGACATAGCGCGACAGGTGCCGCAGCGGGGTCTGGCCAGTATCCAGCATCCAGCCTTGCAGTGCAGGGTTCACGCCCGCCCATGCCATGGCCTGCGCGCGCCAGCCCGCCGCGCCCACAGCGTTGACCAGCCCATGCGCGCCCGCCCATAGCACAAGTTCCACTGCGCCGATGGTCAGCGCCAGCAGCCACACGCCCCATGGCAACGGCGACAGGATCGGGGCAGGGGGTGTGTTCATTGTCAGGGCCTTGGTTGACCTTCGCCAAGGCGAAGGCTAATCCAAGCCCAGCATCTTTTCCAGTATGGAGCCATCACATGTCCGACGCCCCGGCCAAGGTTTTCCCGAAACGGATATTTTCTGGCATCCAGCCTTCGGGTGGGTTGACGCTGGGCAATTATCTGGGCGCGCTGAAGCGTTTTGCCGTCGCGCAGGATGAAGGGATTGAAACAGTCTATTGTCTGGTCGATCTGCATGCGATTACCGTCTGGCAAGACCCCGGCAAGCTGCGCCATGCCACGCGCGAACTGGCGGCGGGATTCATTGCATCGGGGGTCGATCCGGCGCGTTCCATCCTGTTCAACCAAAGTCAGGTGCCCGCGCATGCGGAACTGGCATGGATTTTCAATTGCGTGGCGCGCATGGGCTGGTTGCGGCGGATGACGCAGTTCAAGGACAAGGCAGGCAAACACGCCGAAGAAGCCAGCGTGGGCCTGTTTGCCTATCCCAATCTGATGGCCGCTGACATCATGGCTTATCACGCGACGCATGTGCCTGTGGGCGAGGATCAGAAACAGCATCTGGAACTGACGCGCGACATTGCGATCAAGTTCAACCATGATTACGGGGTGGATTTCTTCCCTGTTGTGGAACCGGTGATTGAAGGGGCGGCAACCCGCGTGATGTCATTGCGTGATGGCACGAAGAAGATGTCGAAATCCGACCCGTCGGACCAGTCGCGCATCAACCTGACCGATGATGCCGATGCGATTGCGCAGAAATTCCGTAAGGCCCGCACCGATTCTGAGCCACTGCCGGAAACCGTTGACGGCCTGGACGGGCGGGCAGAAGCGCGCAATCTGGTGAATATATATGCCGCCCTTGCGGATGTGACACCGGCGCAGGTATTGGCGCAGTTCGGCGGGCAGGGGTTTGGCACGTTCAAACCCGCATTGGCCGATCTGGCGGTCGCGAAGCTTACCCCCATCAGCGCCGAGATGAAGCGCCTGATGCAGGATGTGGCAGAGATTGACCGCGTTCTTGGGGTTGGGGCTGAACGTGCCCATGCGATTGCCGAACCGGTTCTGGACCAGACCCGCGAGATTGTGGGGCTGATCCGGTCGCGGGGACGCTAAGGCAGCGCCACCGCCGAACATTCAGACATCAAAAGCCCGCCGCAGTTGGCGGGCTTTTTTGACCGCATTATGGCAGATAGTACGAGTGCCGTGCAGGGTAAGATCGGGGCGGAGCATTCCCTTTGTGGATCAGATGAGCTGAAACGGACCTTGGGTCAGGCACCAAGCCCGCGCCAGCGGTGGGCCGGGGACTGCCGGTACGACGTGGGATAAGTTCACTTTATGCAGGCTCCACAATCCTGAGTTCATAGGCCTGGCAAGACACCAGCGAAACCGGCAGGCCGCGGGACGGCCCACCGATGGCGCGGCGGCCTGCGGCCTTTGCTCCGCGCCTTGGAAAACTTCAGCAGCCAGTTCAAACCGGGTTCGCACCCCCTCCCGATACCATACTCGCCCCAAGGGATTCCGCACAAGCCCACAAAAAAACCCGCCCCTGTCGGGCGGGCTTTTCATTTCCGTCATTGGCGCAGTATCAGATCACGCGGACCTGTGTGCCGATCTTCACCAGTTCAAACAGGTTTTCGACATGCTGGTTCAGCAGGCCGAAACAGCCGTTTGATGCGCGACGCCCGATTTTCGCGGGGTTGTCGATGCCGTGAATGCGGTAATATTGCCAGCTCAGGTTCATGGCGCGGGTGCCCAGCGGGTTGGTGGGGTCGTCACCTTCGACACGGGCAGGCAGGCTGGGGTCGCGCTGGCGCATGTTGGGGGTTGGAATCCATGTGGGTTCAAACCGCTTCAGCGTAACTTCGGTCAGGCCACGGCGGGTGAATTCCTCGGACATGGGGACCGAACAGGGATGCGCCAGATAGATGCTTTCATCTTCCGACCAGTAATGCAGGGCACGCGAATAGGTGTCACACAGAATTGCGCCATTGCGCAGGTTCTGGAAATGATCACGCCAGTGATGGTTGCGAAAGCCCATGACATTACGTTTGGCCGTGCGGACATTCGATTCCGCTTCGAAATCCGGTTGCGTCTGGGCGCGCAGCACAGACGGCATTGCCAGCCCGCCAAGCGCGAATGCGCCCGCAGTTGACAAGACGCTGCGTCGGGTCAGGGATGATTTCGTCATTTTCAGCCTCTCAGGACATATTCAATATTTGAAACGGGTATGCTGCAAAATGGTTCCGGAAATCAAGTCACGAGGCTGTGCGCACGCGTCAGGCGTTGCGCAAATGCCAGCCGCGATTTCGTTCATGCCGCGCGCAAGTCGTGATCGCCACCTTGCCCCTGCACGCAGTCTCGCCTAAACCCGTCGGGAAATGTCACACCGAGAGAGGCCCCCGATGCGCCTGAGCCGCTATTTCCTGCCTGTCCTGAAAGAAACCCCGTCCGAAGCGCAGATCGTCAGCCACCGTCTGATGTTGCGCGCGGGCATGATCAAACAGGCCGCTGCCGGCATTTATTCATGGTTGCCGCTGGGGTTCAGGGTTCTGAAACGTATCGAACAGATCGTACATGAAGAACAGGTTCGCGCAGGCCATATTCCCATGCTGATGCCCACGCTGCAATCGGCGGATCTGTGGCGCGAGTCAGGGCGTTATGATGATTACGGCGAAGAAATGCTGCGCATCAAGGACCGCCACGGGCGCGACATGCTGTATGGGCCGACCAATGAGGAACTGATCACTGATATTTTCCGCGCCCATGTCGGCAGCTACAAGGATTTGCCGCTGACGCTGTATCATATCCAGTGGAAATTCCGCGATGAAATCCGCCCGCGTTTCGGTGTCATGCGGGGCCGCGAATTCCTGATGAAGGATGGCTATAATTTCGACATCGACAAGGACGCGGCGCTGCATGCCTATAACCGCCATCTGGTCAGCTACCTGCGCAGCTATGAACGCATGGGCCTGCAGGCCATTCCGATGCGCGCCGATGGCGGGCCGATCGGGGGCGATTACACGCATGAATTCCTGGTCCTGGCGGAAACCGGCGAGTCGGAAGTGTTTTATGACAGTGAAATCACTGATCTGAAATTCGGCGACCGCGCGGTGGATTACGATTCCGTGCCGGAATGTCAGGCGGTGCTGGAAGAATTCACCAGCCGTTATGCGCGCACCGATGAAACCCATGATGACGCGGTGTTCACCGCACAGGTTCCCGAAGAGCGCAGGCGTACTGCGCGCGGGATAGAGGTGGGCCAGATATTCTATTTCGGCACCAAATATTCCGAAGCGATGGGGGCCACGGTTGTCACTGATACCGGGGAACGTGTGCCGGTACATATGGGCAGCCACGGCATTGGCGTGTCGCGCCTGCTGGGCGCCATCATTGAGGCCAACCATGATGAACGCGGCATCATCTGGCCGGAAGGGGTGACGCCGTTCCATGCGGCGATTGTCAACCTGAAGCAGGGCGATGCAGAAGCTGATGCAGCCTGTGACGGCCTGTATAAGGCGCTTGTCGCGCGGGGGCTGGAGCCGCTTTATGATGACCGCAGCGAGCGTGCGGGCGCGAAATTCGCCACGATGGATCTGATCGGCCTGCCATGGCGGCTGACGGTCGGGCCGCGCGGGCTGGCCAAGGGCGTCGTGGAACTGACCAGCCGCCGCACGGGCGAAAGCGAAGAGTTGTCGCCGGAAGCGGCTATTGACCGACTGGCGCAGATTTATTCATGAGCGATGACAGCCTGACGCATCGCGACCGCTTGCCAGATGCCCTGCGCATGTTGCTGGAGCAATACCCGCGCGATATCTGGCAAAGCCACCGCAATTTCGACGGGCTGACGCGCTTCTGGCTGGAACGTCACATGATGTTCCGGCAGGCATTGGCGCAATGGCAGGGCGACACGCGCGCGTTTATCGACAAGGGGCGCGATGCGCGGGCGCATGGCCGGCAGACTGCCCGTCTGGGCGGGTTTCTGATCAATGAACTGCATGGCCATCATCAGATCGAAGATGCGCATTATTTCCCCACCCTGTCAGCGGCGGAACCACGCCTTGCCAAAGGGTTCGACCTGCTGGATGCCGACCATCACGCGCTGGACAGCGAACTGGCCGCGCTGACCGATGCGGCCAATACCCATCTGCGCGGGCTTGGCGACAAATCCGCCGATACCCGCGCCAATGCCGCGCGCATGCTGGCGCAACTGGACGGGTTTGAACGTTTCCTGAACCGGCATCTGCTGGATGAGGAAGAACTGGTCGTCCCCGTCATCCTGCATCACGCGCTGAAATTCTGACGCCGCCCGGTCAGGGTGCGCGGAAAACGCTCATGATCTCGTCCAAGGGTTTCTTGATCTTGGCCACGGCTGGCACTGTCGCTTTCGCACCGGGCCAGCCCACGGGCAGGATCATCACGGGTTTTTCCTGCGCGGGGCGTCCGCACAGACCGGGCAGGAATTTCATCGGATTGGGCGTGTGCGTCAGACAGACCAGTCCGGCCTGATGCAGCGCGGTGATCAGCAGTCCCGTGGCAATGCCCACGCTTTCGGGGACATAGTAATTCTTGTAACGCTCACCATCCTGTGTGACGCCATAGCGCTGCGCAAAGACCACGATCAGCCAGGGCGCTTCGGTCAGATGCGGCTTTGAAACCCCGGTGCCGATGGGTTCAAGGGCTGCCAGCCATTCATCGCTGGCCCCGCCATTGTAGAAGGCGCGTTCCTCGTCCTCGGCGGCGTCGCGGATGCGGGCCTTCATGGCGGGGTCGGAAATGGCGGTGAAATGCCAGGGCTGATGATTGGCCCCCGAAGGCGCGGTGCCCGCGGCCTCTATACAGGCGGCGATGATCGCTTCGGGCACCGGGCGGGGATCGAATTCGCGCACGGAATGGCGCTTCTTCATATAATCGCAAAAGGCGCGGGCATCGGCCAGCGCCTGATCATCGGGTTTCTGCACCCGGTCAGGCAATGGCAACGGGGTATAGGTTAGGCTGCCCTTGGCATACATGGCGCGACTCCGCTGAAAAGGGGGACAGGCTAGGACATTCACCCGCCTTCGGGAAGGGGGGCGTCGAATACCGCAGCCAGCGCGGACAAGTCAGGGTGGTCCGGGGCGTGCTGGCGCAGGTGGCGCAGGGTGTTGCGGGCAGTGGTTTGGGTGTCGGGATGGGCATCGCCCAATGCCGCGCGAGAAATGCCCAAGGCTTCCAGATAAAGCGGCGTCGCCTGACCGGCGCGGTTCGTTTTGCGCAGTAGCCCCGCGAGGTTGTTGAGCCGTGTCGCCACATCGGGATGCCGGTCGCCGAGTGTCTCGCGGGAAATCTCCAGCGCCAGACCATAGAGTGGCTCGGCGTCCTCAGTTCGCCCCGTTGCCTGCAGCAATGCTGCGAGGTTGTTGAGGGTGATAGCCACTACGGGGTGCCTCTCTCCCAATGCGTCGCGATCAATTTCCAGCGCCTGACGATAGAGTGGTTCGGCCTCGTCAACCTGCTCTGTCACTTGTAGCAATCCCGCGAGGTTGCTGAGGTCGATAGCCACAGCAGGGTGTCGGCTGCCCAATGCTTCACGATCAATCTCCAGCGCCTGACGAATCAGCGGCTCGGCCTCATCAAGCCGCTCCGTCGCCCACAGCAACAACGCGAGGTTGTTGAGGCGGGTCGCCACAGTGGGGTGTCGATCGCCCAGTGTTTCGCGTCCAATCGCCAGTGCATCGCGCAGCAGGGGTTCAGCCTGATCATAGTGGCCGAGTGATTTCAGTGATTCCGCGTAATTGTTCAGGGCAATGGCGGTTTTCGGGTCGCGCGGGCCATGTTCCTGTTGCGACAGGGTGACGAGTGTCTTGTTTGCCGCCAGCGCGGCCTCATACTGGCCTGCATGAAACAGAAGTTTTCCTGCCTTGCCCAAACTGTCATAGCTGGGGTCAAGATCGGCGGCGCGGGCATAGTGGCGCGCGGCACTGGCCCAGTCCACGCGCCCTTCGGCGATTTCGCCAAGGCCGAATTCCGCGCGCGCGGCGCGTTGCACGGCCATCGCCTCTCTCTCGGCGATTTCGGAAAAGATACCCTCTGCCAGATCGGTATCGCCCTGACGCAGCGCATCAATCGCCGCCTGCAACCGGTCTGCGCCCAGTTCATTGCCCTCGCGCAGCAGCCTCGCTTCCAGATCGGCCAGACGCTTGCGCTCTGCCGCAAATGCGCTTTCGGGGTCGTTGATCTGGGCGGTCAACTCGTCGATGCGGGCCTGAAGCTGCGCGCGTTCCTCGACCACATCGGTCCGGCCAAGTTCTTCCAGTATCTCGGCCTTCAGATCGCGGCGGATGCGGATGAAGTCGGGCAGGGTCAGGCGTGTCTGGTTGTCGGCATAGGTGATGGTCGCGTCCACCTTGGCAGGGGCTGGCGTTACCCACAGCCATCTGACAAACCGCCCAAGGCCCCAGAGCATTCCCCAGACAAACAAAACCAGCGCAGCCATTGCCGCAAGCGCTTGCAGCACTGTTGCTTCATCCCTGATAAAATCAATCAACTCGGAAATCTTCCTGATCCCTCAAATCCACGTCACAGCCTGCCCCAACGCGATACCCCCTGTCCAGCCCTTCACACCCGCGTAACGCCCGCGAGAGGGGTGCGCTTTGCGCTTGACCTTGCACGCCAATCCTATGAGGTTGCCTCAAATTCGCAGCAGGACGCCGCATGACCGGACACACAGCCCCTTTCGCCCCGTTTGAATGGATGATTGCCTGGCGCTACTTGCGCGCGCGCCGTGCCGAAGGGGGCGTCAGCGTGATGACGGTCATTTCCTTCCTTGGCATCATGCTGGCGGTGTTCGCGCTGATTGCCACGCTGTCGGTGCGGTCCGGTTTCCGGGCGGAATTCGTGGACACCATTCTGGGCGCGAATGCGCATGTGACGGTCTATTCCTCCGTGCATGTCGATGATACGGGCCGCACCAGTCGCGTGATCGACGATTATCAGGAGATGGCTGAACGCGTTGCCGCAGTGCGCGGGGTGACGCGCGTGGCCCCCCTGATCAAGGGGCAGGTCATGGTGTCCGCGCATGGCCGCAATTCCGGGGTGGAGGTGTTCGGCATTGCCCATGACGACCTGCGCACCATTCCGCGCGTGGCCGACCCCACACAGGCGCTGGGTGATATTGAGCGCTTTCCCGAAGGGGTGGCCATCGGGTCCGGTGTGGCGCGCGAACTGAATGTCGCGCTGGGCGACACAGTGCGCGTTATTTCCCCGGACGGGGTGCGCACGGCATTTGGCACCAGCCCGCGCATTTCCGCCTATGAGGTGGTCTATATCTTCACTGCCGGGCGCTATGATATCGACCGCACGCGGCTTTATATGCCCTTTGACGAAGCGCAGATATATTTCAACCGCGACGGTGTGGCGGATGAGCTGGAAGTGATGGTCACCCATCCCGACCAGGTGGATGCGCTGCGTCTGGATCTGCTGCGCGCAGGTGGCGAACGGGTGATGCTGTGGACATGGCGCGACTCTGCCGGGTCATTCCTGCGCGCGTTGGATGTGGAAGACAACGTGATGTTTGTGATCTTGTCCATTCTGGTGCTGATTGCGGCGATGAACATCATTTCGGGGTTGATCATGCTGGTCAAGAACAAGGGCCGCGACATTGGCATCCTGCGTACTATGGGCCTGTCGGAAGGGTCGGTGTTGCGGGTGTTCTTCATCTGCGGGGCCTCTGTCGGGGTGCTGGGCACAGTGGCGGGGGTGGCGCTCGGCTGCCTGTTCGCCATCTATATCGACACAGTGTTCAGTTTCGTGAATTACATGTCGGGGGGCGGTGTGTGGGATCCCTCCATCCGCGGTATCTATGCGCTGCCTGCGCAGTTGCGGCTGGAAGATGTGCTGAAAGCCGTGGGCCTGTCGCTGTCGCTGTCGTTCATTGTCACCATTTTCCCGGCGCGCCGCGCGGCCCGCATGAACCCGGTAGAGGCATTGCGCTATGAATGATCAGGCCCTCTCGCTGCGCGACATCACCAAGACCTATAACCCCGGCCGTCCCAATGAAGTGGCGGTGCTGCGCGGGGCGTCCCTGTCGCTGGACCGGGGTGAGGTGGTGGCGCTGGTCGCGCCTTCGGGCGCAGGCAAATCCACGCTGTTGCATATCGCGGGCCTGCTGGACACACCTGATACGGGCGCGGTCGTCATTGACGGCGCAGATATGACACGGCTGGGCGATCATGCGCGCACGGCCACACGGCGCGGGCAGGTGGGGTTCATCTATCAGTTCCACCATCTGTTGCCGGAATTTTCGGCGCTGGAAAACATCATCCTGCCGCAACTGGCCAATGGCGTGGCGAAAGCACAGGCAGAGGCCCGCGCGCGCGATCTGCTGGAGCGTGTGGGTGTGGGCCCGCGTGCCGATCACCGGCCTGCGGCCCTGTCGGGGGGCGAGCAGCAGCGCGTGGCGTTCTGCCGCGCATTGGCCAATGAACCCAGCCTGTTGCTGGCCGATGAACCGACAGGCAATCTGGACCCCGAAACCTCTGATCAGGTGTTCGGCGCGCTGATGGCACTGGTGCGCGACACCGGGCTTTCGGCGCTGATTGCCACCCATAACATGGAGCTTGCCGCCCGCATGGACCGCGTGGTGCGCCTTGACGCAGGCGAGGTCGTCACCCCCTGACCCCCGCGCTTGCCCCGCCCCCTGCGCTGGCATAGGCTGGTGCGATTGCAGGGGCGGGATTTTCGATGACCAAAGACACCAGACCCAATGCCACCCTGACCGATTGGCTTGGGGTAAGCGATGACCCCAACTGGCGTGTGGCGCGGCCATTGGGACCGCTTCTGACCGTGGTGGTGGCGGTGCTGTTTGTTCTGGCGCTTGTGTCTGCCTTTGTCGTTCTGGGCAGGACCATATTCGCAGGGGGCGAGGTATCGCTGGGTGTCGGCGGCCTTGTCGTGGCCCTGCTGGGCGCGCCTTTTGTCATCTGGGGGACAGTGCTGAAACATCAGACAGTGATGTTCCAGAAAGAAGGCCACATGACCGACCGCATCAACAAAGCGGTTGAGCAGTTGGGGGCGGAGAAGGTCGTCAAGAAGATCATTGACGGGGAAACGCAGGAAACATCGGAACCAAATATCGAAGTCCGCATTGGCGCGATCCTGTCGCTGGAACGCATCGCGCAGGATTCCACGCGCCATGACAAGGGCCGCGATCATGTGCGGGTGATGGAAATTTTGTGTGCGTATATTAAAGAGAATGCGCCGATAAAGGATAAGGATGAAGAAAAACGTTCTTCACTGACAAAGGCGTTCGCGGAGAATTCCGCTAAAGCCGACTATGCCGGTCCAGACTTTTACGATTTCGCCCTACACTGGGCCGGAAACAGTCCCAAGCCAAGGGCCGATATTGAACTGGCCTTGCGTGTTATTGGTCGTCGGACGGGCAGCCAGATTGCAATTGAGGAAAACCATCCCGCACCTGATGGGCGGTACAAGCTTGATCTGTCTGATGCAGATTTGCGGCGGGTGGATTTGACGGGTTTGGACTTTTCTGATGCAAACATGAGGGGCAGCTGGTTAGACTCAGCACTTCTGAACGGTGTCAAATTTGATCGCGCAAATCTGTTGTATACATATTTTTACTGTGCGTCAGCAGCTGAAACCAGCTTCGTTCGTGCAAATCTAGGTGCGGACTTCACCGGCGCTATACTTGATCGTAGCACATTCGAGTTTTTCAAGGACGATGACCCTTCGTCAAGATTCACAAGTTATGATGCAGGCATTGCTGGATTTCAATATGCGCAATTGATCGATGCACATATCAAATTCAGAGGGAATCCACGAAAGCGAACTACCTTCATTGGAAGTCAATTCTCCGGAGCCATCATGCGGGGTAGTTTATTCGATGGCTTCAGTCATTTCCATGAGTGCCGATGGCCTGACTTGTTTCATGATGGTGACAAAGGCGAAAAGGGACTGGCTTTTCGCAATTGCCACCTGACAGCGGAGATTGAGGACAGATGCACACTTGAACTTTGCTTTGGCGATGGCAGCGTCACACTAGCCGATGGTTCTGGACCGGACGGCAGCAATTGGCCCGCGCATTGGCCAAAAGCCAAACTGGGTGATATTGAATTTAACAATCTTCTGGAGGAGTGGCGGCGCTTGCGAAATTAGTTGTTTGGAATGGCGCCCCTTAGCGCACCCAAACAGCGCGGAACAAAGGCCGATAGGCCGCCGCGCCACCGGTGGGCCGTCCCGCGGCCTGCCGGTTTGGCTGGTGCTGATTCAAGCCTTGAAAGCCGGAATATGGAGCCTGCATAAAGTGAACTTCTATAACGCCGGACCGGCAGACCCCGGCCCACCGCTGGCGCGGGCTTGGTGAATATCCCGATAGTGTTTCAGGCCGCAAAGCTGGTCAGTCGTCGCAATTCCCCCGGACGGGAGACTGCGCCGGATCGGGGCGGTATGAATCGGGTGTCGGAAATTCCCAAACAGCGCGGAACAAAGGCCGCAGGGTTTGAAGGGACCGTCGCGCCAGTGGCGCGGCGAAAGCCCGGAAAACGCGCCACGGGTCTGGCCGTCCCGCGGCCTGCCGATTTTGCCAGCGACACGCCAAGCCTTTGATGCCGGAATATGCCGCCTGCATAAAGTGAACTACACCAACGCTGGACCGGCAGGCCCCGGCCCACCGATCGCGCGGGCTTTATTCCCTGCGGCCCCCGTTATCCCGGCAGTTTGTCGCGCAGGAAGGACAGGGCGAGGGACAGCCCGTCATGGGCGATGCCGTGGCCGGTGCCTTTGGACACATGCGCATAGGTTTCAAACCCTGCTGCTGTCAGGGCGTCTGCGGCCTCTGACAATGACTGCGGGGGCACGACTTCGTCCTGATCGCCATGGACCAGCAGGACAGGCGGGTGCGACAGGGCGTCATCTACCAGATGTTCAGGCTGCATCAGCCGCCCCGAAAAGCCCACGATCCCGGCCAGCGCCTCGTTGCGGCGTGGGGCCACATGCAGGCTGATCATCGTGCCTTGGGAAAAGCCCACCAGCGCCAGCGCATCCGGCGTCAGCCCCTCATCCGCCAGTACCTGATCTATGAAGGCATCCAGATCGCTTGCAGCGGCCTGCAGGCCTGTCAGCGCCGCTTCCTCGGTTGAGCCGTCAAGCCATGGGATGGGGAACCACTGAAACCCCATCGGGTTGCCTGTGCAATGCTCGGGCGCGTTGGGGGCATAGAAGGCCGTGCCCGGCATATGCGGCCCCAGCGGGTCGGCCAGCCCCAGAAGATCGGCGCCATCCGCGCCATAGCCATGCACGAAAATCACAGCGGATTTTGCCTGCCCCTTGGGCGCACCTTTGCGGGCAGATGTCAGAATGCGGGTCATAGAATGCCTTCCCTGTCGGTTTCCACGCGGTAATAAGCCCAGAGTAACCCCGCTGCAACCGTGCGCCATGGCGACCAGTCAGCGGCCATATGGCGCAATGCGGCTTCGCGCGGGCGGTCGGGCAGGCCGAACAGGCGGCGCGCGGATTCCTGCAAGGCCAGATCGGCAGGGGCAAACACATCGGCCCGGCCCAGGCTGAACATTGCATAGATTTCCGCCGTCCAGCGGCCAATACCGGGCACTTCGACCAGTATGCGGGTCACGTCCGCGTCGGGCAGGGTGCGGAGTTCGTCGAAATCAATGCCTGCCGCGGCCAGCGCGCGGGCATAGCGCATTTTCTGCCCCGACAGGCCCGGCGCGCGCAGGGTCACATCATCGGCGGCCAGCACAGCGGCGGGGTTGGTCAGGCCCGCATCCACCATCCGGCCCCAGATGGCGCGGGCGGCATGGGTGCTGACCTGCTGGCTGACAATCGCTTCCAGAAGCTGGGCAAACCCGTCATCGCGTCTGCGCAGGGGGGGCGGTCCGGTCAGGGCCAGCGCATGGGCGAAGCGCGGCTCATTGGCGGCCAGCCAAGCGGCCCCTTCGGCCATGCAATCGTCTGATGTCAGAATGCGCCCGACCATCAGGATCGCCTGCGCGACAAACTGGTGCACATGTAAAATTCCCCTTTTCCTTGGCACAGTGATTGGCTAATCCTGCGCGTATGACAGACATGATTGCAACCCATGATGATGCCCGCGCAAAGCGCAATGTAATCGTGCTTGTGGCCGCGCAGGCGGTTGTGGGCGCGCAGCTCCCGGTGATTTTCATCATTGGCGGGCTGGCCGGGCAGATGCTGGCGCCCAACCCGTGCTGGGCCACATTGCCGATTTCGCTGATCGTGCTGGGGTCGATGCTGACGGCCACGCCGCTGTCGGGGTTCATGCAGGCTTACGGGCGGCGTGCGGGGTTCTGGGTTGCTTGCGGGGCAGGGGCCGTGGGGGCTGCCATCGGGGCCTATGCGCTGATGCTTGGCAGTTTCACGCTGTTCCTGCTGGGGTCGTTGCTGACGGGTGTATATATGTCCGCCAACGGGTTTTACCGTTTCGCCGCGACCGACATGGCCAGCCCCGAATTCCGCCCCAAGGCGATTTCCTATGTCATGGCGGGCGGGCTTTTGTCGGCGGTGTTCGGGCCGCAACTGGTGTCCTTCACCGCCGAAGCAATGCCGGTGCCGTTTCTGGCGACATATCTGGGGGTTATCGTTCTGAACCTTGCGGGCATGGCGCTGCTGAGCATGCTGGACATTCCGACCCCTGCGAAACCGGATCTGAGCCTGCCGCAAGGGCGGTCGCGGCGCGAAATGCTGCAAACGCCGGTGATTGCCGTGGCCATCATTTGCGGCACCGTGTCCTATGCGCTGATGAACCTTGTCATGACATCCACACCGCTGGCAGTGGTGGGATGCGGGTTTGCCACATCGGATGCGGCCAATATTGTGTCGGCGCATGTTCTGGCGATGTATGCGCCGTCGTTTTTTACCGGCCATCTGATAGCCCGCTTCGGGGCGCGCAATATCGTGGGGCTTGGGCTGGTCATTCTTGCCGGTGCAGGTGCCGTTGCCATGTCCGGCGTGGAACTGGAGCAGTTCTATATCGCGCTGATCCTGCTGGGTGTCGGGTGGAATTTCGGCTTTATCGGCGCGACATCCATGCTGACCGCATCCTATTCGGTGGAAGAACGCGGGCGCGTGCAGGGGCTGAATGACATGATCGTTTTTGGCGGCGTGTTTCTGGCCTCGCTCAGTTCGGGGACATTGATGAACTGTTCGGGGGGAACAGCCGAAACCGGCTGGCAGCTGGTCAATATGGCGATGCTGCCCTTTCTTGTGCTGGCAGGTGGGGCCTTGATCTGGCTGGCGCTGCGCCCGAGTGAGAGAGAAGCGGGATAGGGTTGCACACCTGCGGGCTGGATTGTGCGGGCGTCAGGTGAAACCGCAAGGGCATGTTGAGTTCGGCGTGAAGCGAGGTGCCGGGGGGGATGCTTTGGCACGGAGCAAAAGGGCGCAAGCCGCCGCGTCATCGGTGGGCCGTCCTGCGGCCTGCCGATGACGCCGGTGGCGTACCAGGCCTTGGATGCCGGAGTATTTCGCCTGCATAAAGTGAACCCCGCCAACGCCGGACCGGCCCACCGCTGGCGCGGGCTTTGTGCATCCCCGCAACACCCTGCTTCAGGCAATGCTTCAGGCAATGTCGCCCGTTCAGAGCATACGCAGGCGGCTCGTCACACGTCGCGCGCAGATCGTCCCCACGATATCTGAGTCGTCCTTGCAACACTGCACAGTGCTGTCGTGACCCGCGCATTGACTTTCGGCAGGCGCGCGCGGATTCTATGTTCTAACGCGCGAAAAAGACGCGAATTTTCGAGTGAGGCAGGTTATGAGCAGGCATTTTTTCGTCGCGGCCCTGATGGGGTCTGCGACCGTTCTTTCGGCATGTGGTGGTGGCAGTAGTGGTGGCGGTGCGCCCGCGGCAACGCGCAGTTCCACCAGCGTCCTGAGTCAGGGCACCGACGCGCAGGAGGGCACGTCGCGGGTTTTCGCAACGCTGCGCGAGTCCGGCGAAGTTCAGTTTCAGTTCGAAGATGGCGCGTTGCAGGACATGGTGGTGATCTGCGTGGATTATTCCGGCGCAAGCTGCCGTGTTGTCGGTGGTCCGCAAGGCACATTGGAAACCGCCACTCTTGAAGGGCGCATGGCAGGTGAGTATGCCTATGCGGGTAGTTTGCGGCTGGACCACGCCACTGACGGGCAGATCACGCATTCCTATCACCGGCTTTATCAATCCGCACCAGCCAGCGCGCCGACACTGCCAGCAATGCCGCAAGGTGTGCAGGATTATCGCGGTCATTTCATGGCCGGTGCCATCGTCAATGGCGAAGGGGGTATTGCCGAAGGAGGTATCGCGCTTACGGTCAATTTCGACAGCGCGTTGATGTCCGGCACACTGAACGGCACATTGCGCGACAGTGCGACGGACCTGCGTGCGGGGTTCAACAATGTCACCATCGACCAGCAGACCGGCCAGTTCGCCGCCACAAATACCAGCACTTTCACCTTTGATGGTGCCGTGGCGGGCGGCACGGTTCAGGGTGGGTTCTATGGTCCGCAAGCCGATGAGGCAGCAGGCGCGTTTGAAATCGGCCTGAATGACGCCAATGGCATGAGCGGGGTTTTCCTGGCCTGTCAGGGGCTTCAGGACAGCTGTGTTTCGCATGGGAACTGATGCGCGCTGCGGTTGAGGCATTGAACGCCCCCTGAATTCAGTGCAAGACGGGCGCATGCTGTCCTATCAACATATCTACCATGCCGGAAATCTGGCTGATGTGCATAAACACGCGCTTCTGGCGTGGGTGCTGGCATATCTGACGGCCAAGGACAAACCGCTGAGCTATCTTGAAACACATGCGGGGCGCGGGCTTTATGCGCTGGATGCGCCCGAGGCGCTGAAAACCGGCGAGGCAGCAGCAGGGATCACGCGGATGCAGGCGCGGTTTGCGCCGGATCATCCGTACCGCGTGGCGCTGAATGCCATCCATGCGCGCCATGGCGAAAATGCCTATCCCGGATCGCCGCTGATTGCCGCCACCTTGTTGCGCGCGCAGGACAGCATGGCATTGGCCGAACTGCACCCGCGCGAATTTGCCGCCCTTCGCACGACCATGGCGGGGACCGGCGCGCATTTGCGCCATGAAGACGGGCTGGACATGGCAATGTCCATCTGTCCACCGACACCACGCCGCGGTGTTCTGATGATCGACCCCTCCTATGAAGTGAAGGAAGATTACGCGCGCCTGCCCAAATTGCTGGGCGATCTGCGACGCAAGTGGAATGTGGGGGTGCTGATGCTGTGGTATCCGGTTCTGCAGGCGGGTATGCATGGACCGATGCTGGCGCGCATCGGGCAAGACCACCCCGATGCCGCAGTGTTCGAGATTGCATTTCCCCCTGTACGGCAGGGGCACCGGATGGTGGGCGCGGGGCTGGTCGTTGTGAATCCGCCCTGGGGCATGGCGCAGGAAGCGCAGCGTGTAAAAACCCTTCTGGCGCAGGATTGACGGGAAACCGGGCCTGTAATCCCTGAAATTGCGGCAAAACACCACTTGTTTTGCCCGATTTGGACATTACCCACTTGCGCAAACACGGTGCTGGCGCTAGGAAACCGGCAATCAAGAAGGCCAAAGGTCACATTCTGAACGGGCAGGGTCGGGCGCAAGCCACGACCCTTTGTGTTTGTTGCGCGTTCTGAACCGACCTTGATGTGGTCCTTTTGATCCCAGTCCACAGACCGGCGGAGTCAACCGTCAGGCCAGAAACATGATGAAAAAGGAACCATATCTGAATGTGCGCTAAAGCAACCATGGAAGAATTCGAGGCAATGCTCGCTGAAAGCCTCGAAATGGACACCCCTGCCGAAGGCAGTGTTGTCATTGGCCGTGTGATCGCCATCGAGGCAGGTCAGGCCATTATCGATGTCGGCTACAAAATGGAAGGCCGCGTCGAGCTGAAAGAATTTGCAAGCCCCGGTGAAGCCCCGCAGGTAGCTGTTGGTGATGATGTCGAAGTTTTCCTGGAGCGTGTCGAAAACGCCCGTGGCGAAGCTGTCATCAGCCGTGAAAAAGCCCGCCGCGAAGCCGCCTGGGACCGTCTGGAAAAAGCCTATGCCGACCAGGACCGCGTTGAAGGCGCGATCTTTGGCCGCGTCAAGGGTGGCTTCACTGTCGATCTGGGCGGTGCTGTGGCGTTCCTGCCCGGCAGCCAGGTCGATGTGCGCCCCGTGCGCGATGCAGGCCCGCTGATGGGTCTGAAGCAGCCATTCCAGATCCTGAAAATGGACCGTCGCCGTGGCAATATCGTTGTGTCGCGCCGCGCGATTCTGGAAGAAAGCCGCGCAGAACAGCGCGCCGAAGTCATCGCCAAGCTGGCCGAAGGTCAGATCGCCGATGGTGTGGTCAAGAACATCACCGAATATGGTGCGTTTGTTGATCTGGGCGGTGTTGACGGCCTGTTGCACGTCACCGACATGGCATGGCGTCGCGTCAACCACCCGTCGGAAGTTGTCACCATCGGTGAAACGATCAAGGTGCAGGTCATCAAGATCAACAAGGAAACCCACCGCATCAGCCTGGGCATCAAGCAGCTGCAGGCCGATCCATGGGATTCGGTTGGCCAGAAATACCCGCTGGGTTCGGTGCATCAGGGCCGCGTGACCAATATCACCGATTACGGCGCATTTGTTGAACTGGAAGCCGGTGTCGAAGGTCTGGTCCATGTCTCGGAGATGTCCTGGACCAAGAAGAACGTGCATCCCGGCAAGATCGTCTCGACCAGCCAGGAAGTCGATGTCATGGTTCTGGAAATCGACGGCGACAAGCGTCGCGTGTCGCTGGGCCTGAAGCAGACCCTGCGCAACCCGTGGGAAGTGTTTGCCGAAACCCACCCCGCCGGCACCGAGATCGAAGGCGAGATCAAGAACATCACCGAATTCGGTCTGTTCGTTGGTCTGGAAGGCGATATCGACGGCATGGTTCACCTGTCCGATATCAGCTGGGACCAGCGCGGCGAAGATGCGATCCAGAACTTCCGCAAAGGCGACACGGTTCAGGCCGTTGTGGCGGATGTCGATGTTGAGAAAGAGCGTATCTCTCTGTCGATTAAAGCACTGGAAAACGACAGCTTCTCCGATGCGGTCGAAGGCGTGAAACGCGGCTCGATCCTGACCTGCACTGTCAGTTCCATCGAAGAAGGTGGCATCGAGGTTGAATTCAACGGCATGAAATCCTTCATCCGCCGTTCGGATCTGGCCCTTGAGCGTGCAGACCAGCGCCCCGAGCGTTTCCAGGTCGGCGACAAGGTTGATGCGCGTGTCACATCTGTGGACAGCAAGACCCGCCGCATCGGCCTGTCGATCAAGGCGCGCGAGATCGCGGAAGAAAAAGAAGCCGTGGAACAATACGGTTCTTCCGATGCCGGTGCATCGCTGGGCGATATTCTGGGCGCAGCACTGAAAGACCGCAGCTGATCTGATCGCTGAACACGATCTGAAATAACGAAAAGGCCCTGGTGAAAACCGGGGCCTTTTGGCTTGCATCCCGGTGGTGTCGCGCGTGTAATCGCGCCATCAATCCGGTGCGGATAAAGGGGTGGGCAGTGTCAGATTCGGACGTCACGCAAGCGGCAAAATGGGATTTCTGGATTGACCGTGGTGGCACCTTTACCGATGTGATCGGGCGTGCGCCAGATGGCGGGCTGCACCCGCTGAAACTGCTGTCCGAAAACCCCGAGCAGTATGACGATGCCGCAATCGAAGGAATCCGCCGCCTGCTGGGGGGCGCGGTTGACCCCGCGCGCATCGGCACGGTCAAGATGGGCACGACAGTTGCCACAAACGCGCTGCTGGAACGCAAGGGCGAACGCGTCGCGCTGCTGATCACGCGCGGGTTCCGCGATGCGCTGCGGCTGGCTTATCAGGCACGCCCGGATATTTTCGCCAAGGATATCATCCTGCCCGACCAGCTCTATGACAAGGTTGCGGAAATTGACGAACGGCTGTTCGCCAGTGGTGAAGTGGAAACACCGCTGGACCGCGACGGCGTGCGCGCTGCATTGCAGGCGCTGCGCGATGACGGGTTTGATGCGGTGGCGATTGTGTTCATGCATGCGTGGAAAAACCCCGCCCATGAAATTGCTGTGGCCGCAATGGCACGCGACATGGGGTTCACCCAGGTTTCTGTCAGCCATGAGGTCAGCCCGCTGATAAAGCTGATCGGACGCGGCGATACGACAGTGGTGGATGCCTATTTGTCGCCGATATTGCGGCGCTATGTGGCGCGCGTGGCCGATGCACTTGGCGCAACGCCTGCCGGTGTGGCGGGGCCGACATTGCAATTCATGATGTCATCGGGCGGCATGACCGCCGCTGATGCGTTCGAAGGCAAGGACGCCATTCTGTCCGGCCCTGCGGGCGGTGTGGTGGGCATGGTCCAGACCGCACGCGTCGCCGGGTTTGACCGCGTGATCGGGTTCGACATGGGTGGAACCAGCACAGATGTTGCCCATAGCGCGGGGGAATATGAACGCGCCTTTGATACTGAAGTCGCCGGTGTGCGCATCCGCGCCCCGATGATGCGCATTCATACGGTGGCTGCGGGTGGCGGGTCAGTGCTGCATGCCGATGGCGGGCGTTTCCGTGTCGGTCCTGACAGCGCGGGCGCAGATCCCGGCCCGGCCTGTTACCGGCGTGGCGGGCCGCTGACAGTGACGGATGCCAATCTTATGCTGGGGCGGGTGAACGCGGATTATTTTCCAGCCATTTTCGGCCCTGAGCAGAACCAGAAGCTGGACCGCGACACAGTGGCGGCGCAATTTGCCGAAATCGGTGCGCGCGAAGGGAAAACCCCCGAACAGGTGGCCGAGGGGTTTTTGCGCATCGCCGTTGAAAACATGGCCAATGCCGTCAAGAAAATCAGCGTGCAGCGCGGCTATGATGTGACGAAGTACCTGCTGAATTCATTCGGTGGGGCCGGGGGGCAACATGCCTGCGCCGTGGCTGATGCATTGGGCATGAAGGCCGCGCTTATTCACCCGTTTTCGGGGTTGCTGTCGGCTTATGGTATTGGTCTGGCAACTGTGTCGGTCAGCCGCCAGCAGGGGCTTGTTCAGGAACTGGATGAGGGCAGCGTCGATACAATTGCAAATCTGCTGAGCGATCTGGAATCTGAAGTGACGCAGGCGCTGTCCCGTCAGGGCGTGGCGGATTTCACGCTGAGCGCGCGGCTGCATCTGCGCTACAGCGGCACGGATTCCGCGATCATCCTGGCCTATGATGGCGATATTGCTGCTGTGCGCGAAGCGTTCGATGCTGCGCATAAGGCGCAGTTCGGATTCAGCAGCCCCGACAAACCCCTGACCGTGGAAACAGTAGAGGTTGAGGGCACAGAGAACCGCGCGCACGGCCCGGCGGCGGCGGCACGTCAGCGACAGTCACATGACGCCCCGGCGACTGACCACACCCCCCTTTATGCGGCCGGGGAATGGCACCGCGCAGCCGTGATCCGGCGTGGTGACATGCAGCCCGGTGCGCGTGTCACCGGCCCCGCACTGATCATTGAACCCAACCAGACAATCGTTGTCGAACCGGGCTGGCGCGCGGAACTTGGGGCCGGGGATGATATTCTGCTGCGCCGCTACATGGTGGCAGAACGCGCTGCAGTCGCTGGATCGGCCAAGGCGGATCCGATCCTGCTGGAAGTGTTCAACAACCTGTTCATGAATATCGCCGAACAGATGGGGCTGGCGCTGCAAAACACAGCGCATTCCGTCAATATCAAGGAACGGCTGGATTTTTCCTGCGCGGTGTTCGACAGCACCGGTGCATTGGTGGCCAATGCGCCGCATATGCCCGTGCATCTGGGGTCGATGGACCGGTCCGTTGAAACCGTGATCCGCCTGAACCCCGACATCCGGCCCGGTGATGTGCATGCGCTGAACGCGCCTTATAATGGTGGCACGCATCTGCCCGATATTACTGTCGTATCGCCCTTGTTTGATGAAGATGGCAAGACTGTGTTGTTTTGGGTCGCCTCGCGCGGGCATCATGCCGATGTGGGCGGCACGGCACCGGGATCCATGACCCCGCTGGCCACGACTGTCGATGAAGAAGGCGTGTTGATCGATAATTTCAAGCTGGTCGAAGGGGGGCGGTTCCGGGAACAGGCACTGCGTGATCTGCTGTGCGATCATCCCTATCCGGTGCGCAATGTCGTTCAGAATATCGCGGATCTGAAAGCGCAGGTTGCCGCAAATGAACGCGGTGCTGCGGAATTGCGGCGCATGGTGGGTGATTTCGGGCTGGATGTGGTGCAGGCCTATATGGGCCATGTGCAGGACAATGCCGCCGAGGAAGTGCGCCGTCTTCTGGGCCGGCTGTCGGATTGCAGCTATAGCTATGACACAGATACCGGCGCGCGCATTCAGGTGGCCATCCGTGTGGACCGGGACGCGCGCGAAGCCGTGGTTGATTTTACCGGTACGTCACCTGCATTGGCGGATAATTTCAACGCGCCGGAACCCGTGACGCGCGCGGCGGTGCTGTATGTTTTCCGGGTGATGGTGGAAGCGCCTATTCCCATGAATGCAGGCTGCCTGCGCCCGATCCGTATTATTGTGCCGGATGGCTGCATGCTGGCGCCGCGCTATCCGCGCGCAGTGGTGGCGGGGAATGTGGAAACCAGCCAGCATGTGACCAATGCCCTGTTCGGCGCGTTGGGGGTTATGGCCAATGCGCAAGGGACGATGAACAATCTGACGTTCGGGAATGCAGAGTATCAGTATTACGAAACCATCTGTTCCGGTGCGCCTGCGGGGGTCATGAATGACGGGCGCGGGTTTCATGGCACATCAGGGGTGCATACCCATATGACCAATTCGCGCCTGACCGACCCGGAGGTTCTGGAACAGCGTTTTCCCGTGCTTCTGGAAGAGTTCAGCCTGCGCGACGGGTCCGGCGGGCAGGGGAAATGGTGCGCGGGCGATGGCACGCGCCGCGTGATCCGGTTTCTGCAACAGATGGATTGTGCCATTCTGTCATCCCATCGTAAAGCCCCCCCGCGCGGTGTGGCGGGGGGCAGTGACGGGCAGGTCGGGCGCACCGAAATCCGCCAGACCGACGGCCAGGTCAGGGTGCTGGCCGCCTGTGATCAGACAGTATTGCGCGCGGGGGATGCGATTTGCCTGATCACGCCGACCGCCGGGGGCTATGGCGCGCGGTGATTTTTCGGGGGCGCTGCAGGGCGCGTTTGCTGAAAGCCCGCGCCACCGGCGGGCCGGGGTCTGCCGGTCCGGCGTAGTAGAAGTTCACTTTATGCAAGCTCCATACCCCGGCATCCAAGGCATGAATCAGCACCAGCAAAACCGGCAGGCCGCGGGACGGCCCGCCGGTGGCGCGGGCCAGCCTTGCGGCCTTTGTTCCGCGCCTTTGGCATTTCCAACGGTTGCTTCACATCAGAATCAAGCGGGTCTGCGCGTCACCCAGCGCGCCGCAGCTTCCGGCGGTAATCATTCGCGCGCCAGTCCGCACGCGCCAGCCATTGCGATTCTGGCTGGCGGGTGGCCAGTTCGGCGCTGATTTCAACCTCGTCAAAACCCGACCGGCGGGCCATTGCGTATTGGTCGGCGATAACATGCCCCTGCGCGCGCAACCGCCCGCTGAACCCCATGCGCCGCAGCCGCGCCGCAAGGGTGAAGCCCCGCCCGTCGCTGAAGGCGGGAAACTGAACGCGGATGGCGCTGTTCTGCGCCAGTGCTTCATGCAGCGCGTCATCACTGGCGTCGGGGGCCAGATCGGCCCATGTGCCAGTGAATGTTTCGGGACCAAAGCCCGTATCGGTGACAATTATGGTCATGATGCCTGCCTTCTGATGACGCGGCCATTTGCAATATGGATGCCGCATTCCACCTTGTCCTGTCCGCGCCAGCGCCCGGCACGCGGGTCTTCGCCAGTGGCGACAGGGGCTGTGCAGGGCGCGCAGCCGATGGACAGGTATCCGTGCGCGACCAGCGGGTGGCGCGGCAGATCATGGCGGTCCATGTAATTTGCGATATCTGCGGGGGTCCACCCGGCCAGCGGATTGATTTTCAGGTGATCCCCGTCACGTTCAAACATGTTCAGGTCGCTGCGTGTGCTGCCCTGATAGCGTTTGCGCCCGGTGATCCAGCCATCGAAACCCTGCAAGGCCCCTTCCAGCGGTTGGGCCTTGCGCAGCGCGCAGCAGGTATCGGGGTCGGCGCGGTGCAGCAGATTGTCAGGGTCGCGTTCAAACAGTGCCGCCCGGTCAGGGGTGATGGTGCGCAGATCGCGCAGATCCAGCCGCGCTGCCAGGTCCCGCTGATAGGCCAGCGTTTCGGGAAACAGCATCAGCGTGTCGATGAACAGCACTGGCGTTTCGGGTGCGATGCGCGACACCAGATGCAGCAACACGGCCGATTCCGCGCCAAAGCTGGACACCAGCGCCACCCGGCCCAGTGCCCCGGACAGCGCGAAACGCAGGCCCGCTTCGGCATCATCGCCGAAGCGATTGTTCAGCGCGCTCAGATCATGCAGCATCGACCTGCTCCGTCTCGTAGAGGGCCGTCTTGAATGGCTCCGCGCCCAGCCTGCGATAGGTTTGCAGGAAGGTTTCCGCGCGGTCACGGCGCAGCACCAGATAGGCCTGCAGAATTCGTTCGATCGCAGGGACAATCTGATCATAGGCGAAACCCGGACCAGTGCGCGTGCCGATGACCGCATCTTCCGTGCCATCGCCGCCCAGCGTGATCTGATAATTTTCAACCCCTGCGCGGTCCAGCCCCAGAATGCCAATATGGCCGACATGGTGATGCCCGCAAGCGTTGATGCAGCCCGAAATCTTGATCTTCAGCGGGCCGATATCATGTTCCAGCTTCAATGAATCGACAGATTCAGCAATCTGCTGGGCAACCGGAATTGACCGCGCCGTGGCCAATGCGCAGTAATCCATGCCGGGGCAGGCGATGATATCGGATGCCAGCCCCACATTCGCCGTGGCCAGCCCTGCCGTGCGCAATGCGGCATGCAGCGCAGGCAGGTCCGCCTGCGCGACATGAGGCAGAACGAGGTTCTGTTCATGGCTGACACGGATTTCACCCTGCGCGTATTGTTCGGCCAGATCCGCGACAAGCTGCATCTGCGCATCGGTCGCATCGCCCGGGGTGCCGCCATGCGGTTTCAGGCTGATGGTGACAATGCTGTAGCCTGCCACGCGATGCGGGTGCAGGTTGGTGTCTGCCCATGCGCGGAACACCGCATTGCTGCGATAGGCCGCCTGATAGGGCGCGTCATCGCGCGGCGGCAACTCGGGTGCTGCGAATTGCTGCTTGAGCAGAGCAAGCTGCGCGGCGGCGGCATCCGCATCAAACTGCGGCGCAATCGCGGCAAACTGCGCTTCAACCAGATCGCGCACCTTCTCCAGCCCGTTTTCATGCACGGTGATCTTGATGCGGGCCTTGTATTTATTGTCGCGCCGTCCCAGCAGGTTATAGGTGCCGACGATCGCTTCCAGATAGGGCAGCAAATCCGCCACTGGCAGAAAGTCGCGGATCACCTTGCCGATCATCGGGGTGCGCCCAAGGCCACCGCCCACGATCACCTCGAACCCGGTTTCACCATCGCGCTGCACCATGCGCAACCCGATATCATGCGCCTTGGTCACAGCGCGGTCATTGGGGCTGCCGGTGATGGCGATCTTGAACTTGCGCGGCAGGAACTGGAATTCCGGGTGGTCCGTGGACCATTGGCGGATCAGTTCCGCATAGGGGCGCGGGTCTTCGATTTCATCCGCAGCAGCAGCGGCGAACTGGTCTGAGGTGACATTGCGGATGGTATTGCCCGATGTCTGAATGGCATGCAGGCCAACTTCAGCCAGCGCATCCAGAATGTCAGGCACATCGTTCAGGCGCGGCCAGTTATACTGGATGTTCTGGCGCGTGGTGAAATGCCCATACCCCTTGTCCCAGCGTGTGGCGATCATGGCAAGCTGGCGCAATTGCGCGGAACTGAGTGTGCCATAGGGAATGGCCACGCGCAGCATATAGGCGTGCAATTGCAGATACAGACCATTCATCAGGCGCAGGGGACGGAATTCTTCCTCTGTCAGGCTGCCATCGATGCGGCGTTCCACCTGTGCGCGGAACTGCCGGTTGCGTTCCGCGATAAAGGTGCGGTCGAAATCATCATACTGATACATGATGCTTATCCTTGCGATTGCTTGCCATGGGCATAGTTTGACGGGCCACGGCGGCGAAAATCTTCGCGGAAATGGGTTGGCTCCAGCCCTGATGCGCCAAGGCGCATATCGGCCAGGTAACAACCCACCACTTCGTCATGGCGCTGGCTTGCCTGTTGCAGCGCGGCGTCCGCCTGTTCCGGATCGGAAAAAGGCAGAGCATCTGCCAGATGGCGGGTCCAGTTCCCATCGTGGGACAGCCAGACGACATCGCCTTCCAGCAGCGCATTGGCAGTGATGACTTTGATCGGGGTAGTGCGGGTCATGTCAGGCGGACTCTTCTATCAGTTGGGGCAGGACAGATACGGCACCAGCAGGCGAAAGTCCCAGCAGCATGACAACAGGGCCACGCAGGGACCGCACTGAATGGGCGAGCGTTTCCAGCCGACAGGCGGTGATGGTCTGGGTTGCATGCGATGCGTTTTCAACCAGTGTAACAGGGGTGGCAGGGGCGGCGCCCTGCATCAGCAGGCGGCCCTGAATGACGCGCGCGGCGCGCTTGCCCATATAGATCGCGGCAACTGCATCCGGGCGGGCCAGCGCGGACCAGTCCAGATCGGCAATGCCGTCCTTGTCATGCGCGGTCAGGATATGCAGTCCGGTATTGCGCCCGCGCCGTGTCAGGCTGCGCCCGATTGCGGCGCTTGCCGCGCTGGCAGCCGTAATGCCGGGTGTCACGCCCCAGTCGATGCCTGCCGCGTCCAGCGCGTCGGTTTCTTCGTCAAGGCGGGCAAAAATGGCGGCATCGCCACCTTTCAGCCGTACGACATGCGCACCCTGGCTGGCGTGTTCAATCATCAGCGCGTTGATATGCTCCTGCGGGGTGGAGGGGCCGAACCCTTCTTTGCCCACGGCAATGAACAGCGCTTCACGCCGCGCGAGTTCCAGAATATCGCCCGTCACCAGCCGGTCATGAATGACAACATCGGCGCGGTCCAGCAAACGGCGCGCGCGCAGGGTCATCAGTTCGGGGTTGCCGGGACCGGCACCAACCAGATCAACGCGGCCCGCGCTTGCGGTTGTCGCAAGATGGCGGTGCAGCAATTCCTGCAGTGCGTCCTGTGGGGTGGTGCTGCCTGTGCCCGCCAACAGGTCCGGCCCGGCCTTCAGGTAGTAATCGGCCCAGAAATCACGCCGCGCGCGGCCATGGGGCAGGGCTTCTGCCTGCGGGCGGAACGCCTTGCCCGCGCTTGCAAGTGTGCCCAGACCTGCGGGCAGATGGTCTTCGATATCTTTCTTAATGGCGCGTGCCAGAACCGGGGCCGCCCCTTCGGTGCCGATTGCCACGACAACAGGGTCGCGGTCCACAATCGCGGGGGTAATGAAGTCACTGCCATCCAGATTATCGACGATATTGACCAACGCGCCAACCGAACGGGCGAGGGCCGCATTCGCGGCATCCTGCGCGGCATCTTCGGTCGCGGAATAGACCAGCCGCATTCCCGCCAGATCCTGCGCCTGTGGGGCATGTGCGATCAGGGTATGCCCCTGCGTTTTCACAGCATGGGCCAGGTCCGGTTCCGCAGCGGGCGCGAACACAGTGATCCGCGCCTGCGTCTTGAACAACAGGCGCAGCTTTGCCAGCGCGGCCGCGCCATTGCCGATAACGGCGATGTCGGCACCTGCGGTGTCAAGGTAGATCGGAAAATGCTGCATGACAGGCCTCTGATTTCTTGGTGTATTTAGAACAAAATTCTGGAATTAGTGCAATTCCCTGTGGGAAATAAGAACAATGCACCGGACTGTGGGTGCAGGTCGAAAAATATTCTTGAAAATAGCAATGCGGGTGAATGGCTGGTCCGGTTCGGACGTTCAAACCGGAACCGCGTTGGTTCCAACCCTTGAATAAGATGCACGCGCCTGGGCGGGTGGGGCGGATATCCCCCCACGGAATCACGCCAGATTGCTGCGCGCCACGTCGTTATTTCTGGTCGAGATATATGGGGAAATGGTGGGCGACCCTGGAATCGAACCAGGCGTGGGTCTCCCCGGCGGAGTTACAGTCCGCTGCCGCACCTTGCAGCTCGTCGCCCTCTGACGTGGCGCTTCGATACCGAAGGGCCGCAGCAGCGTCAAGGCCCGAAACCATGCCAACAGCCAGATATTTTGCGCAGGTGCAATGGGGCGTGCATTGGGGGTTGATCCCGCGTGCAGGGCTGCGCATGGTCAATACTGAAGGCCAATTGCGCATATGGCAGAACTGGGGGCGTGGTATGAAGAAACCCGATTGGGTCATCGACAAGGAAAAGGCGCGGCGTGCGGCGAAAACAGAATCGCTCTGGCTGTTTGGCCTGCATGCGGTGCGCGATGCGTTGATGAACCCCATGCGCGACAAGATGCGTCTGGTTGTGACACTGAATGCGGCGCAGAAGCTGGAAGACGCAATCGCGGCCAGCGGCATGACCCCCGAAATTTCCGATGCGCGCAGATTCGCGGCCCCGGTCGCGGCGGATTCCGTGCATCAGGGCGCAGCGCTGGAAGTGCGGCCACTGGACTGGGGCAACATTGCTGCGCGCTGTGCGCCGAAGGGCGGGGCGGGGCTGGTCGTGCTGCTGGACCGGGTCAGCGACCCGCATAATGTGGGCGCGATCCTGCGGTCGGCGGAAGTGTTCGGTGCCTGCGCTGTGATCGCCACGCAGCGCCATGCCGCCCCTGAAACCGGCGCGCTGGCCAAGACCGCCAGCGGTGCACTGGAACGACAGCCCTATCTGCGGGTGCGCAATCTGGCGGAGGAAATGGAAAGCCTGAAGGATATGGGCTATGTCATGATCGGACTGGATGGCGACGGGCCGCAGACGCTTGGCCAGACATTGGCTTCGGTGCCGGGCGGTCCTGTCGGGCTGGTGCTGGGGGCCGAAGGGCCGGGGCTGCGCGACAAGACTCGCGAGAGCTGCGACTATATCGCGCGCATTCCGGCGGCGGCGGATTTCGGATCGTTGAATGTGTCCAACGCGGCGGCGGTTGCCCTTTATGCGGCGCATCTGGCGCAACCGGAGCTGACGCCGTGAAAGGGGCCGTCCTGCCGCTTCTGGGGCTTGTGATTCTGGCGTCCTGCGCCTCGATCAGCCGCGAAGAATGCCTGCAAGGGGACTGGACCGCTATCGGGCTGCGTGACGGGGCGGCGGGGGAACGGCCCGATATGCAGTTTGAGCGCCACCAGCGCCAATGCGCAAAGGTGGATGTTGCGCCGGAACGCAGCGCGTGGCAGCGCGGGTATGATCAGGGGTTGCGGCAGTTCTGCACCCCCTTGTCGGGACTGGCCGAAGGGCAGCGTGGGCGCATCAACCGCAATCTGTGCCCGGCGGCGCAGGCGGCAGGGTTTGATGAAGGGCATGCGCTGGGGCTGCGCGAACATGCGCAACGGATGCGGGTTCAGAATTTATTGAATGAAATAAATAGCCTGCGTGACAGAAGTAATGTGATTGTCGGGGCGTTGGCTGCAGACAGCGACACGGGCTTGCGCGCGGAGTGGCAAAATAACCGGTCCGAAATTCTGCATCTGCAACTGGAACTGGGGCTGGAACGCGCGGCGCTGCGGCGGCTGGAACGCGAGGTGGCGGCCTTTCGCGCGCGCGTCGGCGGATGATTGAGGCAGTTTTTCCGCAAGCGCAAACCAGGTTCCCATGATTCCCGTAGCGTGGGTCAGGGCATATCAGCAAATCAGATTGGGCAGGCGTTGTTCGTTGGGGAAAGCCCCACGCGCCAGCGCATGATCGTGGCAGGCAGCATCGCAAGGCAGGTCTGATCCGTGCTGGGGCTGTCGTTTGCGCCCTTTGCGGAATTCCCAAACCTCGGCAAAAGACCGGATTCCACCTGCAGAGATTTCAAGCTGATCCGACCATGCCATCGGTCAGTGTCAGCAGGCCGCGTTCGCCCATGGCTACGCGGCGCAGAACGGCGGGATACAGGCGATGCTCCATTGGCAACACCCGTGCGGCCAGCGACTCTGCGGTGTCGCCTTGCAGCACCGGCACACGCGCCTGACCCAGAATCGGCCCGTCATCCAGTGCGGGGGTCACTTCATGAACCGTGCAGCCTGCGACCGTGTCGCCTGCGGCAATTGCACGGGCATGGGTGTTCAGGCCCCGGTATTTCGGCAGAAGCGACGGGTGAATATTCAGCATCCGCCCTTCGAACCGGGCCACAAATTCCGGTGTCAGGACGCGCATGAACCCTGCCAGCGCAATCAGGTCAGGATGCGCATCCATCAGCGGGCGCAGCAGCGCATCCTCGAATGCGGCGCGGTCGCCGCCAAAGGGGCGATGATCGACCGCCGCTGTGGCAATGCCCATGTCTTCGGCCTTGCGCAGCCCGCCAGCTGCGGGGTCATTTGCCAGTACCAGACAGGGCCGGGCAGGGTGGTCGCCCTGCATCGACTGTGCCAGCGCCACCATATTGGACCCCGACCCCGAAATCAGGATCGCAACGCGCAGGCTCATGCAAGCTGTCCAGTGTAACGCATACCCGCGCCTTCGGTCACGGTGCCGATGCGGTGGACATTTTCGCCAGTGTCGCGCAACAGATCCGACAATGCATCTGCACGGTCTGCGGCCACAACCAGCACCATACCGATACCCGCGTTGAAGGTTTTCAGCATTTCCGCCTGTTCCAGCCCGCCCGATTTTGCCAGCCAGCTGAAGACCGGCGGCAGCGACCATGCGCCAAGGTCAATATCTGCACCCAGCCCTTCGGGCAGCACGCGCGGCAGGTTTTCTGTCAGCCCGCCGCCAGTGATATGGGCCAGCGCATGCACGCCACCTGCGCGGATCGCAGCGAGCGCGGGTTTCACATAGAGGCGCGTGGGGGCCAGCAATTGCGCGCCCAAGCTGCCTGTGCCGAAGGGTGCAGGGCTGTCCCAGTTCAGTCCGGCATGTTCCACCACCTTGCGCACAAGGCTGTAGCCGTTGGAATGCACCCCGTCAGATGCCAGCCCCAGCAGCACATCGCCCGCGCCAACCCCCGCAGGCAACGCGGCGCCGCGTTCCATGGCCCCTACGGAAAAACCGGCTAGGTCGAAATCCTTGGCGTCATACATGCCAGGCATTTCTGCCGTTTCGCCACCGATCAAGGCACAGCCAGATGCCTGACAGCCCGCCGCAATGCCGTTGATGATGCGTGTGGCATCGGCCACATCCAGTTTTCCGGTGGCGAAATAATCCAGAAAGAACAGCGGTTCAGCCCCCTGACACACCAGATCATTGACGCACATCGCCACCAGATCGATTCCGATTGTGTCCAGATGGCCTGTATCAATGGCGATGCGCAGCTTGGTGCCGACCCCATCGGTTGCCGCCACAAGAACAGGGTCACTATATCCCGCTGCCTTCAGGTCAAACAGCGCGCCGAATCCGCCAAGTCCGGACATGACTCCCGCGCGCGCGGTGGCTTTGGCGGCGGGTTTGATGGCCTCGACCAATGCATTGCCCGCGTCGATATCGACACCAGCCTGGGCGTAACTCAGCCCGTTCTTTCCTTCTGACATGATCGCAGCCCTTTGCAGCAGGAGTGTTTGTTGCGCGCGATACCCGATTGCACGGCGCAGGGCAACCGATCCGATATGCAACAGGTGCTTGACCAGCGCGCGCATTCTGCGTAGCAACGCGCCCAGGCGGGCCTGTAGCTCAATTGGTTAGAGCAGAGCGCTCATAACGCTTTGGTTGGGGGTTCGAGTCCCTCCGGGCCTACCATTTCCCCGTTCCGCCCATTAAATACAAATAGTTGCGGGGCGTATTGTCATACATCTTCCGCAGGTCTGACAGTTTTTGCGTAGTTTTCGTGCGCCGCCTGACTGGCTCAACCGGGCGGTCACAACCCCCACAGAGTTCCGGGAACATTTCAAGGCGGCACGCGGGATGCGAACACGCAACGCGGTTGTCATCTTGGCGTCACCAAACACCGACACCCATACCCCGGAGAACCTGCCACCCCGCGAATTTTATCCTGCCGGTTTCAAGCTGCGAATCGGATCGCAGGAACCAGTTCGGACTCAGTAACTTGCGAGAAAGCTGGCTGGGGTGGTAGGATTCGAACCTACGATACACGGTACCAAAAACCGATGCCTTACCACTTGGCTACACCCCAACTGTGAAGCGCTGTTTAGCCAAGCCGGGGCGGGGCTGCAAGACCCTTCTGATGAAAAAATACAAGAAATGGCGGCATGGTCTTGTGCCGCCGGATCTGGGCTGAAACCGGCTATTTTCGCGGGGCGAGTCTGCATCAGCCCCATGGCCAAAGCCTCGATTCCGGCCAGACAAAGCCAGCGCAGGTTTGCGCCGGAATGCAGGACAGGCGCTGGCCCGGTCTACTTTGCGCAATACGCGCTCAATGCCGCCGGTTTTTATACCGGCAAGCTGTGATGTCACATCCCGGCAGGGGATTGCATAATCCGGTTGGTTATACCCGCCCGCGCGTCGCAAAATGCGGCAGCAGGGCGGAAAAATCGCGGCCCTTGCCGCCCTCATCCTCGACAAAACTGGCATAGAGTTCCGTGGCGCGCGCACCGATGGGCGTATGCGCATCGACGCTTTCTGCGGCCTGCTGCGACAGGCGCAGATCCTTCAGCATCAGTTCGGCGGCGAAACCGGGCTTGTAGTCATTGTCGGCCGGGCTTTGAGGGCCGATGCCGGGGGCGGGGCAATAGACGTTCATCGACCAGCTATAGCCTGATGATGTGGACACCACATCGAACATGCGCGCGCGGTCCAGTCCCAGCTTGTCGGCCAGCGCGAATGCCTCGCAGGTGACGGCCATTGTTGCGCCCAGGATCATGTTGTTGCAGATCTTGGCGGCCTGACCAGCACCGGATGCGCCGCAATGCACTGCTTTCTGGCCCATGATGGCGAACAAGGGCTGAACAGTGGCGAATGCGTCATCTGACCCGCCGACCATGAAGGTCAGCGTGCCCGCCGCCGCCCCGCCGACACCGCCCGACACTGGCGCATCCAGCGCGCCGATGCCTGCATCTGCGGCCTGCTGTGCAACTGCACGCGCACTGTCCACATCCACGGTTGAACAATCGCACAGCACAGCACCTGTGCGCATGGCGGGAATAACATTCGCAGCGACATCGCGCAGAATCGCGCCATTGGGCAGCATGGTGATGACCACATCCGCGCCGGTCGCGGCATCTGCGGCACTTGCGGCGCTGGCCACCCCGTCGGGGCAGGGGGCTGCAAGGTCGAACCCTGCCACGTCATGGCCCGCGCGCGCCAGATTTGCCGCCATCGGTCCGCCCATATTTCCCAATCCGATAAACCCGATTTTCATCCTCACCCCTTCCCGGTTGTTGCAAATGTCAGCTCATCCGGCCCGAGCGAGGCCAGCATCGCGGCCACTTCTGAGTCGGTCACGGCGTCAATCCCGTCATGCCCCCAGCGGGGGGCGCGGTCCTTGTCGATAATGGCTGCGCGGATACCTTCCAGAAAATCCGAATTCTCCATTGACCGCCATGTGAAGCGGTATTCCTGCGCCAATGCGTCGCGGATGGTGGCGCGGGCTGCGGGATTGCGCAGCATCGTCAGGGTACAGGCCATTGAAAGCGGGGAATTCCGCCGCAGGGTTTTTGCTGTCCGGGTTGCGAAATCCGACCCATCCTGTTCCAGCGCGCGGACAATACCGGCCACGCTGCCCTGCCCGAATGCCGCGTCAATCAACGGTTGATGCGCCAGCAATTGCGCCGCTGGCGACTCTGCCCCGGGCTGCAATGCATCAGGATTTCCAGTGCTGATCAGCGCGGCCTTGGCGCTGTCCCAGTCAGCTTCAGGCAGGAACATATCCGCAAAACCCGCGCGGATGGCATCTGCCGCGCCCATACGCGCGCCGGTCAGGCCCAGATAGGCCCCCAGTTGCCCCGGTGCGCGCGCCAGAAGATGCGTGCCGCCCACATCCGGAATCAGACCAATGCCGCATTCGGGCATGGCAATCTGGCTGCTTTCACCGACCACCCGGTGGCTGACATGGCAGCCCAGCCCCACGCCGCCGCCCATGACAAAACCCTGCATGAAGCTGACAATCGGTTTGCCATACTCCGCCAGCCGCGCATTCATGCGGTATTCATCATGCCAGAAGCTGCGGCCATAGGCGTAATCCCCGGCGCGGCCCGTGGCGTATATCCTTGCAATATCACCGCCCGCGCAAAACGCCTTCTCGCCGGTCGCGTCCATGATGATCAGCGCCACACTGTCATCTTTGGCCCAGTCGATCAGTGCGGCGTCAATGGTCAGGCACATCTCGTAATTCAGCGCGTTCAGTGCCGATGCGCGGGTCAGCGTGATACGGCCTGCACAGCCGTCGCGGCGAATATGAACATCCGTCATCAGCGCGCCCCCAGCATCTGGCGTGCAACGATCAGGCGCATGATTTCATTTGTCCCTTCAAGGATCTGGTGAACCCGCAGATCGCGCACCAGCTTTTCAATCCCGTAATCGGCCAGGTAGCCATAACCGCCATGCAGTTGCAGGCATTGGTCCACGACGCGGCTGCCCGCCTCGGTCACGAATTTCTTGGCCATGGCGCAGAATTTCGTCGCATCCGGCGCGCCCTGATCCAGCTTCCACGCAGCCTGGCGCAGGAATACGCGCGCGGCCTGCATCTCAATCTCCATATCCGCCAACCGGAATTGCAGCGCCTGAAACTGGTCGATGCTTTGGCCGAAAGCGCGGCGTTCGGCCATATAGGCCAATGTCGCATTCAGCGCCGCCTGTGCGCCCCCAAGGGAACAGGCCGCAATATTCAGCCGCCCCCCGTCCAGCCCGGCCATGGCATAGCGGAACCCATGGCCTTCGTCACCCAGCAGCGCATCTGCGCCCACATGGCAATCATCAAACTGCACCTGACGGGTGGGTTGAGACCGCCAGCCCATCTTGTCTTCCAGCCCGCCGAAACTCAGTCCCTGCGCGCCATCCATCACCACCAGTGCGGATATGCCGCGCGGCCCGTCCGCACCAGTGCGCGCCATGACGATATACCCATCGGAATAGCCCGCGCCCGAAATGAACGCCTTGGTCCCGTTCAGCACATAGCCTTCATTGTCGCGTTCTGCGCGTGTTTTCAGCGCGGCCGCATCCGAGCCGGACCCCGGTTCGGTCAGGCAATAGGACATGAAACAGTCCAGCCCGACCACACGCGGCAGCAATTCTGCCCGCATCTGGTCCGACCCGAACTTGTCAATCATGGCCGCGCACATGTTGTGAATGGACAAAAACGCCGCAACCGACGGGCAGGACATCGACAGCGCCTCGAATATCAGCGTGGCATCCAGCCGTGACAATCCCGCGCCACCCGCATCCTCGCGCACATAAAGCCCGCCAAAGCCCAGTTCCGCAAATTTCGCCCACAGATCCTTCGGAATGCTGCCCTGTGTTTCCCAGTCGCGGGCGAAGGGCGCAATGTGTTCGGCCCCGAACGCACGCGCCATGTCGAAAATCGCGTCTGATTCCCCGGTCAAACTGAAATCCATCACATCCTCCCAATAGGTCCGGTCCCCCGATAGTGCCGGAATCTTTCAGCAATATTTCATCTTGCCTGAAAATACGCTGCAGGGGGTGAATTGGCCGCAGGCCAGAAGGGGGGCGCGAAGCCCCCCAATCGGTGTTCAGTCCATGGCCCTGAAGTTGAACGCCGCCCCTTCCTTGATTCCGCTTGGCCAGCGGGAAGTCACTGTCTTGGTGCGGGTATAGAATTTGAACGCATCCGGACCGTGCTGGTTCAGATCGCCAAAACCCGATTTCTTCCAGCCACCGAACGTGTGATAGGCCAGCGGCACCGGGATCGGCACATTGATGCCCACCATCCCGATGTTGATGCGATGGGCGAAATCGCGCGCCGCGTCCCCGTCGCGGGTGAAGATCGCTGTACCATTGCCATATTCATGATCCATCGCCAGCCCGATGGCTTCTTCATAGCTGGCCGCGCGCACCATCGACAGAACCGGGCCGAAAATTTCCTTGCGGTAGATATCCATGTCAGGGGTTACATGGTCAAACAGATGCGGTCCGACAAAGAAGCCGTCCTCATAACCTTGCAGGCTGAAATTGCGGCCATCGATCACCAGTTCCGCACCCTGTTCCACACCGGTTTCGACCAGCCGCAGGATGTTTTCCTTCGCTGCGGCGGTTACCACAGGGCCGTAATCCACATCATCGCCTGCGGTCCATGGGCCGACTTTCAGCGCCTCGATTTTCGGGATCAGGCGTTCGCGCAGCGCGTCTGCCGTGCCTTCGCCTACGGGCACTGCAACCGAAATCGCCATGCACCGCTCGCCCGCCGCGCCATAGCCTGCGCCCACCAGCGCATCGGCGGCCAGGTCCATATCGGCATCGGGCATGATGATCATGTGGTTTTTCGCACCGCCAAAACACTGCACCCGCTTGCCGGCCGCGCAGCCGCGCGAATAGATGTAATGCGCAATCGGGGTGGACCCCACAAAACCCACCGCCTGAACGGTTTCATTGTCCAGAATCGCGTCCACCGATTCCTTGTCGCCATTGATCACTTGCAGGACGCCATCGGGCAGGCCCGCTTCCTTGAAGATTTCGGCCAGCATCAGCGGCACGGACGGGTCGCGTTCACTGGGTTTCAGGATCATCGCGTTGCCGCAGGCCAGTGCTGGGCCCATTTTCCACAGCGGAATCATGGCAGGAAAGTTGAAGGGCGTAATACCTGCGACCACGCCCAGCGGCTGGCGCATGGAATACATGTCAATGCCTGGGCCTGCGCTGTCGGTGAATTCGCCCTTCAGCATTTGCGGCGCACCGATGCAATATTCAATGACTTCCAGCCCGCGCTGAATGTCGCCTTTGGCATCAGGGAATGTCTTGCCATGTTCCGATGACAGCTTTTCCGCCAGCTTGTCCATGTCGCGGTTGATAAGCTGCACAGCCGCCATCATGACACGCGCGCGGCGCTGGGGGTTGGTGGCGCCCCATTTTACCTGTGCGGCGGCCGCGCGGGCAACGGCATCATCCAGTTCGGCCTTGGACGCCAGCGGCACACGCGCCTGCACTTCGCCTGTGGCGGGGTTGAAGACATCGGCAAACCGCCCCGATGTGCCCGAAACGTGTTGGCCGTCAATCCAATGTGAAAGCTCTCTCATGCGATCCTCCTGTCATATGTCTGGACGCAGCATAGTCTTGCATTTTCGCGCAGGGAACAGGGAATAATCCAAAATGATCTTGCATTTTTGCAATGGTTGGCATTTGCATGCCCGCATGATGGATTGGGATGACATGCGCGTTTTTCTGGCGCTTGCGCGGGGCGAAAGCCTGGGGCGGGCAGGGCAGGCGTTGCGGCTGGACCCTGCGACTGTGGGCCGACGCATCACCCGGCTGGAAGACGGGCTGGGGCGGCGGTTGTTCACACGTTCCCATCAGGGATATGCGCTGACAGATGACGGCGCGCGCCTGCTGCCCCACGCGATAGAGGCCGAAACCGCCCTGATTGCCGCCAGCGATGCGGCGCAGGCCACAGGCGGAACCGGCCTGTCGGGCCAGATCCGGATTGGCGCCCCCGATGGCTGCGCGAATTACCTGTTGCCGCAGGTGGTGGCCGCAATCTGCGCGGAAAACCCCGCGCTGGAGGTGCAGATCATCGCGCTGCCGCGCGTGTTCAACCTCTCGCGGCGCGAAGCGGATATGGCCATTGGTGTATCCGCCCCCGAAGCGGGGCGGTTATCAGTGCAGAAGATCACCGATTACCACCTGCATCTGGCCGCGTCGCGCCGGTATCTGGCAGCCCATCCCCCGATCCGTGACCTGCAGGATCTGCGCGCGCATCGGGTGATCGGCTATATTCCCGACATGATTTTTGACCGCGAACTGGATTATCTGGCGCAACTGGGGCTGGAACAGGTGGCGCTGTCGTCGAATTCGGTTGCGGTGCAGTTCAATTGGGTGCGCAGCGGGGCGGGGGTTGCGGTGGTGCATGATTTTGCCATTCCCGCCGGTGCCGATATCCAGCGGGTTCTGCCTGATGTGTTCAGCCTGACGCGCAGTTTCTTCCTGATCCGGCATCTGGATGACCGGCGTGTGGCGCGGCTGAACCGCTTTTCCGAAGCGCTGGTGCGCGGGTTGCGACAGGAAGTGGTGCGGCTGCAAGCACAGGTGGAGAACGCGGAAAACCCATAGCCGCGCACCTGACCGCTACAATTCGGTGAAGCCATGAACCCGTGCCCCCGCGCGCTGGTTCTTTTCCGGCATCAGGCGCAACAGGAAGCGCGATCTGTCTGTGGCCGATCCACCCTTGGCGAATTGCAACCCGATATGGTTGTCCCTGACCCAGCGCACTTCGGCCTGAATGACTGCCCCTTTCGCGTGCAGTTGCAGCACTTCGCCGGGGCGGGCATCCAGGCTGGACTTCAGTTTCATCCCCCTTTCGGACAGATCGACCAGATGCGACTGAAACCGCATGCCATTGCGGATTATTCCGACCGCTGCGGTCTGATGTTGTCTTGGGGGGCGGTAGCGCATGGGCGGACCTGTCGGGAATAGGGCATTACCGATTATGCGGCCAATTCCCTGATGAACAGTTAAGCGCAGCCCGCAATTCTGCGGCACAGTTGACTTGGACGGAAAATACCTTAAGATTCAGGGCAATGAAAAAAATGCGGCGAAAATGCCGTTGCAGGATCGGGCAGCAGGATGACATGGGCATGCAAGGCGTTGGCGCTTGTGGTCGTTATATGCTTTGCAGGTGGTGCCCTGCAGGCGGAACCACGCAATGGCGCGCTGGAACAGGCAGGGCGCTTTATGCTTGCCGAAGATTTTCCCGCCGCGCGCGCTGTCGCTGAAACGGCCATTCCCCAAACCCCGGAAGATAGCGTCGAGCAGGCCTGGATCATCGGCCTGTCGCACATGCGTGAAAACGCCCCGCGTGCGGCCTTGCCGCATCTGGAACGGACAGTGACACTGGCCCCGCAGGTGCCGCGATTCCGGCTGGAACTGGCGCGCGCATTATATCTGACTGAACAGGACGCGCGCGCGCGGTTTCATTTCGAAAATGCGCTGTCGGGGCAATTATCGCTGGGCGAAATTTCGGCGGTGCAGGAATATCTGACCGCGATGGACCGGCGCAGGACATGGCAGGGTCATGCCAGTTTCGCCATTGTGCCCCAGACCAACCCCACGCGCGCGTCCGGTGAAAGCCATGTCATGGTCGGCGGGGCCATCCCCTTGCCGCTGGCGCAGGCGCGGCGCGGGGTTGGCATGGATCTGGGCCTTGGCGGAACATGGCTGCCACGTCTGGGGCATGATCTGCGCGGGCGCGTGCATGTCATGGCCAATGGGCAGGTTTTTGAGGACAGTCGCCTGAATTCCTGGCGGTTGCGCAATGAATTCGGCCTGCTGACATTGGGCGATCATGGACAGCAGATCGGCGCGGGCGTCACCCTGCAAGCCGCCTTCGGGGATGGTGGCCGGTTGATGGAAGGGCTGGGCGTATATGCCAGTTTCCAGCGCCGTTTCGGGCCACGCACACATCTGAGTGTCAGGGCAAATGCCGACAGGCTGCGCTATCCGGGCGTTGCGAACAAGGCGATGGATGGCTGGCGCACGGCGCTGTCGGTCAAGGCCATGCATATTCTGACACCCCAGATCCGGCTGGATGGTGGTGTGTCGCTGGCCAAACACAACGCGCGCGCGGATTTCAACACGCGCAGCGACATTGGTGTCAGTTTCGGTGGGCAATATGCGCATGCAGGCGGCATGACCACAGGGCTGAGCGCCGCTGCATCACAGACGCAATATGCCGCATCAAATCCGCTTTTGCCGCAATTCGCCCCCGCGAGGGATACGAATGTCAGCCTGACCGCATCGCTGATGCACCGCGAACTGACGATGCAGGGTTTCGCGCCGGTGCTGCATCTGGGGGTGGAGCGTCAGGACAGCAATATCCCGTCGCGGTCCTTCAGCAATATCCGCGCCTCCATCGGGGCCACGCGGAATTTCTGAACGCGCAGCGCGGAGGGCGGGGATGACCGGCCAGAAACGTCGCAGGCCAATCAGCGGGCATGTCCCGGCCCGCCGCCGGTCTGGTCCTGTCGCCTGACGGGTGCGACCAATGCTGCGGAAATCACGCCTTGCCCGGACCTTGCAGGCCACAGATACGGCGTGAACAGACTCGCCGCATAGTGGGGCCAACCCCGGATGCAGGACCACTTTCCCGCGCACTGGCAAACTCTTGTGTTTTTCCGGCACTTTCCCCTTGCAGCCCATCCCGCAGATCATTAGACGGATCAGCGGAGACGTGGCCGAGTGGTCGAAGGCGCTCCCCTGCTAAGGGAGTAGGCCCGGAAGGGTCTCGTGGGTTCGAATCCCATCGTCTCCGCCACTTTCCCTCGCGAAAGCGTTCTCTTGATCCGGCTGCGGCCGGATTTTCCGTTGCTTTCGAGAGTTATGCGGGCGGGGCTGAGCACTGGCCGCCCCGTGATAAGCGGTCGAGTTCAGGACGAAATTAAAACTACAAGCCGTCACGCGCACGAAGCGTTGCGCGCCTGCCTGCATCATCTGAACGTATATACCCGATTTCGGCTATGTCATCGGGGCTATGACAGTCCGGGTAGGTTGAGCGCGCTGAGGGTGAGCACGGCAAGACCTTGTTCCTGCGAACAGATTCCGAGCGTCTGGCAGGGGTTCTGGTGGATGTGAAGGGCCTGCTCTCGGTCCGACCGGGCAGGTGTTCTCAAAGTTGAAGGCCAGCCTGCGACGGATCGGTACATGAAACTTCATCGATCAGATCGAAGCGCCCGGCGAAATCTGCGGCATTCACCCCGGAACGGTGTAGGAGCTACGTTCGCAGGGCCGGGTATGTATCTGGTGAAAGCCGAAATGCGTCAGCGGGTTTGGACTTCCGCTGCCAGCGCACGGGCAAGGGCGCAAAATCTTTCCAGGCTGATTTCTTCGGCGCGTGCGGTGGGGGCAATGCCCGCCTGTTCCAGCAATTCCTCGATCCTTGGGTGCAGGCCGCGCAACGCCGCGCGCAGCATTTTGCGCCGTTGGTTGAATGCCGCGGCCACCACGCGTTCCAGAACCCGTGCATCGGCGGGAAACCGTGGCTCCGTCAGGCGCGTGATATGTACCACCGCTGAACTGACCTTCGGCGGCGGGGTAAACGCTTCGGGTGGCAGGTGCAGCACCACCCGCGCATCTGCGCGCCATTGCACCATCAGCGCCAGACGGCCATAGGCTTTGGAACCGGGGCGGGCCACAATGCGTTCAGCCACTTCGCGCTGGAACATCAGCGTCAGACTGTCCCAGAAAGGGGGCCATTGCGCGGGTGTCATCCAGCGGATCAGAAGTTCGGTGCCGACATTATAGGGCAGGTTGGCAACCACTTTGACAGGGGGCGTCAGATGGGCCAGCGGGTCCACGTCCAGCGCGTCCCCTTCTATAAGCTGCAACCTGCCGGGATAGGCGTCGGCGATTTCCGCCAGCGCGGCCATGCAGCGATGGTCCTTTTCGATGGCCAGAACCTTGCGCGCCCCTTCGGCCAGCAATCCGCGTGTCAGCCCGCCGGGGCCGGGGCCAACCTCCAGAATATCAGAGCCCTGCAAATCGCCCGCTGCGCGCGCAATCCGCGCAGTCAGGTTCAGGTCCAGCAGGAAATTCTGGCCGAAACTTTTCTTGGCGCGCAGATCATGGGTGCGGATCACGTCGCGCAGGGGGGGCAGGGCGTCGATCATGCGGCGCGCCTTTCTGCCATGGTGCGCGCCATGCGCAAGGCCGCGATCAGCGATGTCGGGTCGGCCTTGTTCTGACCCGTGATATCATAGGCGGTGCCATGGTCGGGCGATGTCCGGATAAAGGGCAGGCCCAGCGTCACATTCACGCCGCCTGCGAAATCGATTGTCTTGATGGGGATCAGCGCCTGATCATGATACATCGCGATCGCTGCGTCATAGCGCGCGCGGGCACCGGCATGAAACATGGTATCAGCAGACAGGGGGCCGGAAATCACCATGCCTTCCGCGCGCAGACGGTCCAGAACGGGGGAAATGACGGTTATTTCTTCCTGTCCCATCACGCCGTTTTCGCCTGCATGGGGATTCAGCCCGGCAACGGCCAGACGCGGGGTGACCAGCCCGAAATCCCGCTGCAATGCTGCATGGGTTATGCGCAGGCTGCGCTCCAGCAGGTCTTGTGTCAGGCTGGCCGGAACATCCGACAGCGGAATATGGATCGTGACAGGAACCACACGCAGCGCGTCGCAGGCCAGCATCATCACCACATCCGCGCCGCCCGCCAGATGGGCCAGAAATTCGGTATGCCCCGGAAAGGCAAACCCGGCACCGGTTTTCAGCGCGGCCTTGTTGATCGGGCAGGTCACAAGGCCAGAGGCCGTGCCCCCCTGCACCAGGGCCACGCCTTGCCGGATGGCCGCAATCACGCCCGCACCGTTGGCGGGGTCCGGCTGACCGGGCCGCGCGGGGGCCGCGAAAGCGATATCCATGACGGCAAAATCCGTCCCCGACGCGGCAGCAGGGGTTTCAACCAGCGTGAATTCCGTGCCTGCGGGTAAATGCCGGGGATCGCCCAGCCAGACAAACGGGCATTCCCCGCCCAGTGCCTGCCACGCCTTCAGCGCAATTTCAGGACCAATCCCCGAAGGGTCGCCACAACTCATGACCAATGGTGCCAGTTCCATGCGCGCGCCCGTCCTTTGTCCGTGTCTTTCCCCCAATATGCCAAGGGGGGAGTGGGCCGCAAGGCCAAGGCGGCCCGCCACGCATTCACGCGCCGTTCAGCGCCCTTTCCATATCCAGCCGCCGCCCAGCACGCGGCTGCCTTCGGGGGCATAGAACACACAGGCCTGACCGGGGCTGACCCCTTCTTCCGGGGTCAGCAGGTCCACTTCTGCCTCTGTCTCGGACAGGGGGCGTATGATGGCCGGGGCAGGTGGGCGGGTGGAGCGCAGCTTGACCGACATTTCCCATTCCGGCTGTGACGTGAACGGCGCATCCCCCAGCCAGTTGATTTCGCGCACCGGAACAGTGCGGGTGGCCAGCGCGGTTTTCGGGCCGACAATCACGTGCCGGGCATCCGGGTCCAGTTTCACCACATAAAGCGGTTCCGCCAGCCCGCCGATTCCAAGGCCCCGCCGTTGACCGATCGTATAATGAATCACGCCGTCATGCTGGCCCAGAACCTGGCCCTGCATGTCCAAAATCTCGCCCGGGTCTGCTGCGCCGGGGCGCAGCTTTTCGATGACGGCGGCGTAATTGCCATCGGGCACGAAGCAGATATCCTGACTGTCGGGCTTGTCAGCCACGGGCAGGCCATGCCTGGCGGCCAGCGCGCGGGTTTCGGCCTTGGTACGCAGATGCCCCAATGGAAAACGCAGATAATCCAGCTGCTCAGGCGTTGTTGAAAACAGAAAATAGCTCTGGTCGCGCACGGGGTCTGCGGCGCGGTGTAACTCCGCGCCGGACTCACCGGCGAGGCGCTGAATATAGTGACCGGTTGCCATGCAATCGGCCCCCAGATCGCGGGCGGTTTCCAGCAGGTCGCGGAACTTCACCCGCTCATTGCAGCGGATGCATGGAACCGGGGTCGCGCCCGCCAGATAGGCATCTGCGAATTCATCAATCACCGAATCGCGAAATCTGGATTCGTAATCCAGCACGTAATGCGGAAAACCCATTGTTTCCGCCACGCGGCGGGCATCATGAATATCGCGGCCCGCGCAGCAGGCCCCCTTTTTGGCCAGTGCCGCGCCGTGGTCATAAAGCTGCAATGTCACGCCCACCACATCATAGCCTTCGGCGGCGAGCTCGGCGGCGACCACCGAACTGTCAACCCCGCCGGACATGGCCACGACCACCCGCGTTTGGGCGGGTGGCTTGGAAAAGCCCAGCGAATTCAGGGGCGGGTCAAAGGGCATTGGTGAACTCCGGAAGATTGCCGGAAAAATATAAGAAAATGTTAGCTATTCTCAAGGGGCAAACGACGATTTCATATACCCGGAATTAATACTGACCCGCGATTCTCCCTGCCAGACCGGAGTTTCGAAAAGGGGTAGACATGTATATCAAGAAGGTCGAGGGGCCGCGCGCGGTCACATTACCTGACGGCCGGGTACTGACATTGGCCGACCTGCCCCCAGCAAATACGCGGCGCTGGGTTGCCAGCAGAAAGGCGCTTGTCGTTCTGGCAGTGCTGCACGGGTTGACGAACCGCAAGACCGTGATGGAACGCTATGACCTCAGCGAAGAAGAATTCGCGCTATGGGAAAATGCTGTCTCCACCTATGGTGTGGAGGCGTTGAAAGTCACAAGCCTGCAAAAGTATCGGCAACCATAGGTTGTTGTTGTTCGTTTTTCAGTTCGGTAACATAGAATTAACGAATTTGGATAAATGTGGTGGAAGCGGCGATAAAGGAGAACCTCATGCGCGTTTTGCTCGTTGAAGACGACCCCACCACATCAAGAAGCATAGAACTGATGCTCACGCATTCCAATTTCAATGTGTATTGTACCGATATGGGCGAAGAGGCGATCGAACTTAGCAAGATTTATGACTATGACCTTATTTTGCTGGACCTGAACCTGCCCGACCTTGGTGGTCTTGATGTGCTGCGTCAGATCCGTCTGTCGCGGGTGGACACGCCGATCCTGATCCTTACAGGTGATTCCGATACCGACACCAAGCTGCGCGGTTTCGGCGGCGGCGCAGATGATTACCTGACCAAACCCTTCCATCGCGAAGAACTGGTCGCGCGCATCCATGCTATTGTCCGCCGCAGCCAGGGGCATGCGCAATCGGTTATTCGTACCGGCAAGGTGGCCGTCAATCTGGACGCCAAGACCGTCGAAGTGGATGGAAAGGTCGTGCATCTGACCGGCAAGGAATATCAGATGCTGGAACTCCTCAGCTTGCGCAAGGGCACTACGCTGACCAAGGAAATGTTCCTCAATCATCTGTATGGCGGCATGGATGAACCTGAACTGAAGATCATTGACGTCTTTATCTGCAAATTGCGCAAGAAACTTGTCGAAGCCACCGATGGCGAAAATTATATCGAAACCGTCTGGGGGCGCGGCTATGTGCTGCGCGATCCGGCGGCGCTGTCGGACCCTGCACCCATCAAGGCCATGACCGCCTGAACCACGCCTGCGCAGAATCAGGAACAGGTTTTGCACCTGCCGCACCCATGATGCCAAGCTGCGCGAGAGTATGCCGCGCAACAAAGCAGGAACCGGTTTTCTGCGTCCTGGACATGCGAAAGAGCACGGCGCGTGAATGTGGATGAACGTGACCTGCGTCAGCGGTGGCCGCACAATACCTGATGAAGGCACTGCCCCCTGCCGGTTTCTTGCCCCGGCGTCTTCGGGCTGGACCTGTCGGCCCGCGCCGCCTATCACATGGCTTGCAGAAGATGATGGTCAATGCGGGGGAAAGGCAGTGTCCGGCACGTCAAAAATGGACAGCAGTCAGGCTGTCCCTGTCGCTGAACTGACAAAAGCGCAGGCGCAGCAGGAACTGGCCCACCTGGCCGATCTGCTGAACCGGGCGAATACCGCCTATCACCGCGATGATGCCCCGCTCATGACTGATGCGGAATTTGACGCATTGCGATTGCGCAACGCCGCTATCGAAACGCGGTTTCCTGATCTGGTCCGCCAAGACAGCCCGACAACCCTTGTTGGTGCAGCGCCCGCTGCGGGTTTTGGCAAAATCCGGCATACGCAACGCATGCTGTCACTGGCAAACGCATTTTCCACAGAGGATGTTGAAGATTTTGTTGCCGGTATCCGCCGATTCCTGGGCCAGCCTGCGGACCATGCGCTTGCCTTCACCGCTGAACCCAAGATTGACGGGCTGTCGCTGTCATTGCGCTATGAACAGGGGCGGCTGGTCTATGCGGCCACGCGGGGTGACGGCGCGGAAGGCGAAGATGTGACCGCGAATGCACGCACCATCGCCGATATTCCGCAAACGCTGCGGGACTGTCCTGATATTCTGGAAATCCGTGGCGAAGTTTACATGACCCACGCTGATTTCGCTGCGCTGAATGCCCGGCAGCAGGATAGCGGGGGCAAGGTTTTCGCCAATCCCCGCAACGCGGCGGCGGGGTCACTGCGGCAACTGGATGCCGCGATCACCCGCGCCCGCCCGCTGCGGTTCTTTGCCTATTCCTGGGGTGCGATATCTGACATGCTGGCGGATACGCAAATGGGTGCGATCCGGCGGATGGCACAACTCGGCTTCTGCACGAATCCGCAAACCCACCTGTGCGATAACGTGCCGGACATGCTGCGCGCATATGCGGATATCGAATCCCAGCGCGCCAGTCTGGGATATGACATTGATGGTGTTGTTTACAAACTGAACGATCTGGCGCTGCAGGACCGGCTTGGTCTGCGGTCCACCACACCGCGCTGGGCGATCGCACATAAATTCCCCGCAGAACGCGCCTGGACCCGGCTGGAGGCCATCGAAATTCAGGTCGGGCGCACCGGGGCCTTGTCGCCGGTTGCGCGGCTGGCCCCTGTCACTGTCGGCGGGGTGGTCGTGTCCAACGCCACATTGCACAACGAAGATTACATCATGGGCCGCGACTCGCGTGGCACCGCCCTACGCGAAGGGCGCGACATTCGCGAAGGGGATTGGGTAGAGGTATACCGCGCCGGTGATGTGATCCCGAAAATCCGCGATGTCGATCTGACCCGGCGCCCCGCATCCGCCCCCGCCTATGTATTTCCAGATACCTGCCCGGAATGCGGCAGCCCCGCCCTGCGCGAACCCGGCGATTCGGTGCGCCGCTGCACAGGTGGCATGATCTGCCCCGCGCAGGCGGTTGAACGGCTGAAGCATTTCGTCAGCCGCGCGGCCTTTGACATCGAAGGGCTGGGCGCAAAACAGGTGGAAAGTTTCTGGCGCGATGGCTGGATTGCTACGCCGAAGGATATCTTCACACTGAAGGACCGCTTTGGCCCGGGCCAGCCGCGACAGTTGAAAAACCGCGAAGGCTGGGGCGAAAAATCTGCCAGTAACCTGTTTGCGGCCATTGACGAAAAGCGGGAAATTCCCCTTGCGCGTTTCATGTTTTCGCTGGGCATCCGGCATGTGGGCGAAGCGACTGCCAGCATGCTGGCCAACCATTTCGGCACATGGGAGGCGCTGCGCAAGGGGCTGACGGACGCGCAAGACCCCGAAAGCGCTGCGCGCGCGGAACTCCTGTCGATTGACGGTGTGGGCGAGGTGATGGCGACATCGCTGGTCACCGGATTCACCGCCGAAGGCCGGGAGCTGGACGCCCTGGCCGCGTTGCTGAACATCATGCCAGCCGAAGCGCGGGCCAGTGACAGCCCCGTCGCCGGCAAGACGCTGGTTTTCACCGGCTCGCTGGAAAAAATGACCCGGGCCGAGGCCAAGGCCCGCGCCGAATCCCTCGGCGCAAAGGTGGCGGGGTCGGTTTCGGCCAAAACCGATTTGCTGATCGCGGGGCCAGGTGCGGGGTCCAAGGCGAAGAAAGCCGCAGATCTGGGCATAGAGGTGATTAACGAAGATGAGTGGCTTTCGATGATCGGCGCGGTCTGACATGGCGGCACGACCCGAAATTCTGTTTCCGCTTTTCGCCGGGCTGGAAATACTGGACGGGATCGGCCCGAAAACAGCCAAAAATTTCGCGGCGCTGCATATCGGCACCCCGCGTGATTTACTGTTTCATCTGCCGCATGCGCTGATCGACCGGTCGCGCCGCGCGTCCATCCGCGGGCTGGATTTTCCCGGCACGGCCACTGTCGAAGTGACAGTCATGGCCCATCACCCGCCGCGCAGCCGCGGCAAACCCTACCGCGTGCAGGTGCGCGATGACGCGCAGGAATTTCAGTTGGTTTTCTTCCACGCGCGGGGGGAATATCTGCAAAAACTGTTGCCAACAGGGCAGCGGCGGCTGGTATCGGGCAAACTGGAACTGTTCGATGGCATGGCGCAGATGGTTCATCCCGATCATGTGCTGCATCCGGATGAGGCGGAAAACCTGCCATCGGTGGAACCTGTCTATGCGTTATGCGCGGGCGTTACCCAGAAGCTGATCGCCAGGGCGGCGGCGGCGGCCCTGACCCGCGCGCCGCAACTTGCGGAATGGATTGATCCTGCGCTTCTGGTGCGCGAAGGGTGGCCCGACTGGCAGACCGCAATCATTGCAGCGCATGCGCCCGGAACCCTGTCTGACGTGTTGCCGAACGCACCGGCACGGACCCGTCTGGCCTATGATGAATTTTTCGCCCATCAGATGACATTGGCGCTGGCGCGACTGCGCCAAAGGCGCAAACCGGGGCGGGCCAGTTCCGGCGATGGGGCGTTGCGCGACCGGGTTCTGGCGGCGCTGGATTACCGCCCCACAGGCGCGCAAACCCGCGCGATTGCGGAAATTGCAGCGGATATGGCCGCGCCTGTCCGGATGAACCGGTTGTTGCAGGGCGATGTCGGCGCGGGCAAGACGCTGGTGGCGCTGATGGCGCTGCTGATCGCGGTTGAAGCGGGCGGGCAGGGCGTCATGATGGCCCCGACCGAAATTCTGGCACGCCAGCATCTGGAAAGCCTGCGGCCGCTGGCGGAAATGGCGGGGGTCAGTCTTGCCCTGCTGACCGGGCGCGACAAAGCATCCGAGCGCGCGCAGAAGCTGGATGCGCTGGCCAATGGCCGCATCCAGATTCTTGTGGGCACGCATGCTGTGTTCCAGAAAGGTGTCGAATTCGCCGATCTGCGCCTTGCGGTTGTTGATGAACAACACCGTTTCGGAGTGGCACAACGCGCGGCCCTTGCCGCCAAGGGCGTGGGCGCGGATGTGCTGGTCATGACCGCAACGCCCATTCCACGGTCACTGGCGTTGGCGCAATATGGCGATATGGATGTGTCGGTGCTGGATGAAAAACCGCCCGGGCGCAAACCCGTCCGCACTGCGCTTGTGTCCACCGCGCGCATGGATGAAGTGGTGGCCCATCTGCGCCAGGCCATCGCAGAGGGGCGGCAGGCCTATTGGGTCTGCCCGCTGGTCGAGGAATCGGAGCTTGTCAACCTGACGGCGGCACAGTCGCGGTTCGAATACTTGCGCGCTGCCTTGGGTGAGGGGGCTGTGGGGCTGGTGCATGGCCAGTTGCCCCCCGCCGAAAAGGACGCAGCGATGGCCGGTTTCGTGGCGGGACGCACCCAGCTTCTGGTGGCAACAACGGTCATCGAAGTGGGGGTGAATGTGCCCAATGCCTCGATCATGGTGATCGAACGCGCCGAAAGTTTTGGTCTTGCGCAATTGCACCAGTTGCGCGGGCGTGTGGGGCGGGGCAGCGCGGAATCCACCTGCCTGCTGATGTATGAAGCACCCTTGGGCGAAACCGCCGCGCGCCGCCTGAAACTGTTGCGCGACACTGAAGACGGGTTTCGCATTGCAGAAGAAGATATGGCAATTCGCGGCGCGGGCGATCTGATCGGAACGGCGCAATCGGGCCTGCCACGGTTTCGGGTGGCCGATATGGAACGTCAGGCGGCACTGATGGCCACGGCCCAGACGGATGTGCGCAAACTGCTGGCCGATGACCCCGAATTACGCAGCCCGCGCGGGCAGGCCGCGCGCGTGGCCCTGTGGCTGATGGAGCAGGACAAGGCGATCAAATACCTTTCTGTTGGATAGTGCCGTTGATAGGTGTTCCGATTTTGTTCTTGACAACATGCAGAACAAATGAGAACAAATGGTCAACACAACAGATGGAGGGTGCCATGTTCCGCTTTCAGTCCCAATCTGACCACCATGCCTTCTGGCAGGATCTGGCCGGGGGCGTTGCCCTGACGGTTCTGGTTCTGGCCACGCTTCATCTGCCTTTGTTTGCCTGAACTGCTTGCGGGTCAGTCCGCCGCGCGATCTGCGCACCGTCCCGTGCCCCCGTCGCGTTTCTGACCCTGACTGCCGCCGCCATGGTGTCCCCATGCGCGGCGGTTTTTTCTTTTCTGGGGATTTGCCAAACCGGTCCGGGCTGTCTATCTGGGGCACGAAGCACATGAAGGGGTCGGCAGAATGACGCAGTTGCATATCATCGGTGGCGGCATGGCCGGATCAGAGGCCGCATGGCAGGCCGCAGGGCAGGGCGTGCAGGTGGTAATTCATGAAATGCGCCCGCAAACCGGCACATTCGCGCATCAGACGGAATATCTGGCTGAAATGGTGTGTTCGAATTCCTTTCGCTCGGATGATGATGAACAGAACGCGGTCGGCTTGCTGCATTGGGAAATGCGCGCAGCAGGCGGGCTGATCATGGATATGGCCGACCGGCATGCATTGCCCGCCGGGGGTGCATTGGCGGTAGACCGCGATGCATTTGCCCGCGCAGTGACGGAACACTTGCTGGCGCATCCCAATATCCGGCTGGAACGCGGGGAAATCAGCGCATTGCCCGATCAGGGGCAGTGGATTATTGCGACTGGCCCGCTGACATCCGGTGCGTTGGCCGAAGCGATTGCGCAGGAAACTGGTGCCACCGCGCTTGCGTTTTTCGACGCGATTGCACCGATTGTCTATTTCGACACCATCGATTTGTCCAAGGCGTGGTTCCAGTCGCGCTATGACAAGGGCGAGACGGAAGAACAGCGCACAGCCTATCTGAACTGCCCGATGGATCGCGATCAGTATGAGGCTTTCATTGACGCGCTTCTGGCCGCCGACAAGACCGAATTCCACGAGGGGGAAACCGCGCAATATTTCGATGGCTGCCTGCCGATTGAGGTGATGGCAGAACGCGGGCGTGAAACCCTGCGCCACGGGCCGATGAAACCTGTGGGCCTGACAAACCCGCATGCCCCCGACAAGAAACCCCATGCGGTCGTGCAACTGCGCCGCGACAATGCACTGGGGACGCTTTACAATATCGTCGGCTTTCAGACTAAGATGAAGTATGGCGCGCAGGCATCTGTTTTTAAAATGATTCCGGGGCTAGAGGATGCATCATTTGCACGTCTTGGCGGGATTCACCGCAATACGTTTCTGAATTCGCCCACCCTGTTGGATGAGCAGCTTCGCCTGCGCTCGCGTCCCAATATCCGGTTCGCGGGACAGATTACCGGCGTCGAAGGATATGTTGAATCCGCCGCCATGGGGCTGTTGGCGGGGCGTCTGGCTGCGGGCGATCTGTTGGGGCGGCCCGTCAGCGCGCCACCGCGTGAAACGGCCATGGGCGCGCTTGTTCATCACATCACCGGCGGGGCAGAGGCGAAAACCTTTCAGCCGATGAATGTGAATTTCGGCCTGTTCCCCCCGATTGATGCCAAGGGTGGGCGGCGCGGGCGGCGCGACCGCTACAAAGCCTATACCGACCGCGCCAAACTGGCCTTTTCCGATTGGCTGGCAGGCCAGAAACGCGATGCGGCCTGAAGGGCGCATCACCCGCTTCGCGCCGTCACCCACCGGCCCGCTGCATCTGGGGCATGCCTATTCGGCGTTGATTGCGGCGGAACGCAGCGGGCCGGGGCAATTCCTGCTGCGGATCGAGGATATCGACCAAAATCGCTGCCGCACAGCGTTCGAGGCGCAGATTTTTGATGATCTGCGCTGGTTGGGGTTGCGCTGGCCCCTTCCGGTGATGCGCCAATCCGACCGCTTGCCAGCCTACAGTGCGGCCTTGGAAAAACTCGCCCGTCTGGGGGTGCTTTATCCCTGCATCTGCACACGCGGTGACATTCGCGCCGCCTTGTCCGCCCCGCAGGAAGGGGTGCCGGTTATCGGGCCGGACGGGGTGGTCTATCCCGGCACCTGTCGCGGACGGGACATCGCGCAGGCGGGCGCGAATGACGCGCTGCGTCTGGATATGCGCCGCGCGCTTGGTCTGGCCGGGCAGGTCCGTTTTATGGAAAACGGCCCGCTGCACCATGGCACCCATAGCCCGGATCCTGACTGGATGATTGCTAATATCGGTGATGTGGTGCTGGCGCGGCGCGATATGGGGACAAGCTATCACCTGTCGGTGGTTGTTGATGACGCCGCGCAAGGGATCAGCGAAGTGACCCGTGGCGCGGACCTGTTTGACGCCACGGCCATACACGCGCTGCTTCAGGTATTGCTTGAACTTCCGCGCCCAAGCTACTGGCATCATGACTTAATTCGAGATGAACATGGCAAACGCCTGGCCAAGCGTGATGATGCCCGCGCCATTGCCACTTACCGCGCGGCTGGTGCCACCCCCGCCGATATCCGCGCGATGGTCAGTCTGTAAGCGGCTGCATCAGTTCGGTTTCCACACCATCCCGCACGGCCCGGTAAAAACAGCTTTTGCGGTTGGTGTGACAGGCGGGACCGGTCTGATCAACCATGACCAGCAGGCAATCGCGGTCGCAATCCAGCCGGAAATCGACCAGTTTCTGCACATGCCCGGAGGTTTCACCCTTGATCCAGAAGGACTGGCGCGACCGGGACCAGTAGGTCACCCGTCCCGTGGCCAGTGTTTGCGCGACCGCATCGGCATTCATCCAGGCCATCATCAGCACCTGACCGGTTTCATGATCCTGCGCGATCACGGGAATTAGACCTTTTTCGTCATATGACAGGGTTTGCGGATCGAAAATCATGGGTTATGTCCTGTTCTGGGCGGGCTAGGCATAGCCTGACACAGCACAAAGGAAAACCCGTCTTGAGCGATAATGCCGACCTGATAAAACTGTATTCCGGCCGCATTCTTGCGCTTGCCACGGATATTGCACATCACGCACGGCTGGAAGGGCCGCAGGCCAGTGTCAAGCGCCGTTCGCCGCTTTGCGGGTCTACCGTGACGGTTGATCTGGATATGGCGGATGGGCGCGTCAGCCGGTTCGGGCAGGATGTGAAAGCCTGCGCGCTGGGACAGGCTGCCGCCGCTGTGCTGGGGCAGGTTGTGCTGGGGCGCAGTGCGCAGGAACTGACCCTTGCGCGCGATCAGTTGCGTGCCATGCTGCAGCAGGATGGCCCTGTGCCCGACGCCCCTTTTGACGGATATGAAGTGCTGCAACCCGCGCGGGAATACCGCAACCGTCATGCGTCTATTTTATTGGCGATCGAGGCTGCGGCAGAAGCCGCCTTGACGGCACAGGCCAGCGCGCAGCACACATCCACTTGACGCGGGCAGTACAACGGCGCACAGACGCCGGCGTCTGCAATTCAATAGGCCCGACATGAGTGACCTGACCCTGCGCAATGCCACCCCGGATGATGCCGCGTCTATCTGCGATATCTGGAACCCGATCATCCGGAACACTGTTATCACCTTCAATCCGGTGGAACGTGGCCCTGCTGAAATTACTGCCATGATCGGTGAACGTCAGGCGGGCGGGCATGCGTTCATGCTGGCAGAATCGGGCGGGCGGGTGTTGGGATTCGCCAGCTATGCGCAGTTTCGCGGCGGATTGGGTTATTCCCGCTGCATGGAACACACCATCAACCTGAGTGACGCCGCGCGCGGCAAAGGGGCAGGGCGCGCGCTGTTGCTGGCGCTGGAAGATCATGCGCGCCGTGCTGGCAATCATGTGATGGTCGGTGCCATCACCGCATCAAATACCGCCAGTGTCGGTTTTCATGCGGCATTGGGCTATGAAACTGTCGGGACCATGCCGCAGGTCGGCTGGAAATTCGGGCAGTATCATGATCTTGTGCTGATGCAGAAATTTTTGTGAGTTGCGGCGTTTCGCCTGCTGCATTTCCCCCAACGCCCTGATAGCTTTACCCTATGTCGATCTGGATACGCATCGCTGAAGCGCTGAAAGCACTGGGCAAGGGGGAAAGCCTGAGCGCGGTTTTTGACCGTTTGCGCACGGCCCCCGAACGCAGCGTGGCCTTTACCATTGCAGTGATCGCGCTTGGCGCGAAACTGGCCAAGGCCGACGGGCAGGTCACCCGTGGCGAGGTGGCAACCTTCCGGCGGGTGTTCATCATTGCCCCCGAAGAAGAAGCCAATGCCGCGCGGGTGTTCAATCTGGCGCGGCAGGATGTGGCAGGGTTTGACCTGTATGCCCGTAAGATTGCCAGCATGTTTCCCGCGCGTGATCCGGTGCTGGTGGACCTGATGGAAGGCTTGTTTGAAGTCGCTGTTTCAGACGGCAATTTTCACCCCGCCGAGGAAGAGTTCCTGTCGCAGGTTGCGCAGATATTCGGCCTGTCGGACCGGTGTTTCCGTTGTCTGCGCGCGCGCTATGTGGGCGATGTCGCACCAGACCCGTATGATGTGCTGGAAGTCGCGCCAGATGCGCCGCTTGATGATATCCGCCGCAGTTATCGTCAGGCGGTACGCGACACCCATCCCGACCGCATGGCCGCGCGTGGTGTCCCGCCCGAAGCGGTAAAACTGGCCGAACACCGTCTGCGCGACCTGAACCGCGCATGGGAAGAAATCCAGTCCAGCCGCGCGGCATAAAGGGCCGCGCAAACCCGCGTGACAATGCTGGCTGCATGCCCCGATATGGGATATAATGTAGATATGCGCGTGATCCCGACCATAGTGATATGCCTGTGTCTGACTGCGGCCTTACCGGTTTATGGCGAGGGCCGCGATTCAGCGCCGGAGTCAATGCAGGGTGAGGGTATTTTCGGGCTGATAGAGCGTCTGTTGCGCGATTTCGTCGATCATGCCGATCCCCATATGCGCGAGATGGAACGCAGCCTTGAAGCGGCTGAACCGGAATTGCGCCGCCTACTGGGGCAGTTGCGCGATATGGTGGATTATCATCCGCCCGAAGTGCTGCCCAATGGCGATATTCTGATTAGGCGCAGGCATCCCGCGCCGGATATCGCGGACCCGGATGCGGAAGAACCGGATCAGCCCGCGCCCGCCCCGTCAGAGGGGGCTGAAGGCACCGTTTCACCCTTTGAGCTGTAGCTGCGCCGCACGCGCACTTTCGCTTCGGCGTCCACCTGCTGGGCAAGCGCATGAAAGCGCTGCGCCGCGACTTCGGTGAACAAGTCCTGCATGTCCCGTTCCAGCACCAGTTCCAGCATATGCTTCTTGGGGAAATAGCGCAGCTCGCCCGCGTTTTCCGGCCCCTCCATGGAAAACATGGACCCAAAACGCAATGCACGGCCCAGCATTTTCGCTTCTGCCAGATCCTTCGCAGGCAACAACCCGGCGATTTCCTTGATACGCGGGCGCATGCCGCTGGTCTTGTAGCGATACATCAGTGCAATGCCCAGATAAACCCGCCCCTCATGGTCCAGCCCGCCCAGATTTGCGCGGGTTGATGTGTCGAAACAGGCATCGGCGCGGTAATCGGGATGCGCGCGCCAGTTCACATCATGCAGCAGACAGGCAGCACGGATCAGGCGCAGACGGGCCTCGGGGCGGGTGCGGTAAAGCGGCAGCAGGAAATGATACAGCTTCTTGCCAAAACCGGGCAGGCGCGCACTGGCATGTTCCATGAAATGGCACGCTTCGATCAGCGGGTCGCGCGCGCGCAGGGCATCGGGCATCTGTTCATACAGAATGCCTTCGCGAATTCCATAGCTGGAAACACAGATGAATCGCGGGCTGAAAGTATGGATCAACTGGCGCAATACCTGGGCTGCCAGCGGAACAAGCGACATGCGTTCTGCGGAAATGCCGGTACCGGCGCGCAGGCTGGCCAGATCCTGTTCCGCGATCCAGTCGATGGTCTTGCGCACAGACTTGGGCGTCATAGTGTATTCGTGCAGAACCTTCAGCGGATAGCCGCGCCGTTCCATGTCCAGCCGGGCGATTGCGCGCCATGACCCGCCAACCAGATACAGTGCATCATGATGGCTGCCGACCTGATCGCGCAGGGATTTCAGGATCGTGCTGATATGCTGGCGCAACCCCTTCTTGCCGCCCGCCACCTGTTGCAGCCGGAACGGCCCCAGCGGCGATGTCACGGTCTGGTCTACATGTCGGCCACCCACCACGGCCAGTTCCATGGATGACCCGCCAATATCGCAGACCAGCCCCTGCGCTTCGGGCCAGCCGGTCAGCACGCCCTGCGCCGAAAGGCGGGCTTCTTCCGCGCCATCGATCACGCGCATGCGCAACCCGGTTTCTTTTTCGATCAGGGCCTGAAATTCCGGCCCGTCTTCGGCTTCGCGCATGGCGGCGGTGGCAACCATGGTCAGGTTTGTCATCGCCATGCCCCGCGCCAGCAGGGCAAAGCGTTTTATGGTGGCCAGCGCGCGAACACGCCCTTCAGGGTTCAGCCGACCCGTGGCAACCAGCCCCTTTCCCAGCCCGCAAAGCACCTTTTCATTGAAAAAATAGGCAGGTGAGCGTGCTGCGCCGTCAAATACCACCAACCGGACAGAGTTTGACCCGACATCGATAACGCCCACCTGTGACAGGGCGCGGGCAGATGGGTCAGTGAAAACGGGATTGTCGAAAAGACCCGCTTTTGGCGGGGGTGCGTCGTCCGAATCCGGGACGCGCGTATTGCCATCCATGCGGCAGCTCCTGTCTGGCACAATATGGCCGCACTCTACCCGACTGCTGCGCGCGGGGTCAATCACGCAGATGCCGCAGGGCGGGCAGGGGCGCACCGGGGTAAACCTGTGCCCTGTCGCCCCTACCACTTGACGGCGGGATGGGCCATAACGGGTGCGCGCGGGCCGATTCCCCCCTTCCGCGCACGCCATACGCCGCCAGTTACCGAATTGAGAGAAGATCATGCACGACATTCGCGCCATCCGTGAAAACCCCACCGCCTTTGATGCAGGCTTTGCCCGTCGCGGGATGGGGCCGCAGTCGCAGGGAATATTAGCGATAGATCAAGCTCGTCGACTAGCGTTGCATACCGTGGAAACGCAAAAAGCAGAGATGAATTTTGCTGCCAAGGCGATTGGCTCGGCAATGGCAAAAGGTGACAAAGAAGGTGCTGAGGCACTCAAAGCAGGGTTGTCACGCCTCAAACAAGAAATCTCGGAAAATGAAAAGCTAGCGAAGGATGAAGACGCGCGGTTGCGTCAGGTGCTCGAAACCCTGCCGAACCTGCCCCTGGCCGAAGTGCCCGATGGTGCGGATGAAGATGATAATGTCGAACTGAAAACCTGGGGCACGCCGCGCGAATTCGATTTCCAGCCGGTGGAGCATTTTGAAATTGCGGGCATTGCCCCGAATATGGATTTTGCCACAGCGGCAAAACTGTCGGGCTCGCGCTTCGTGGTGCTGCGCGGGGCGGTGGCGCGGGTACATCGCGCGCTGGCGCAGTTCATGACCGATCTGCATGTGGACCAGCACGACCTGACTGAAGTGAACAGCCCCGTTCTGGTGCGTGATGAGGCGATGTATGGCACCGGCCAGTTGCCGAAATTCGCCGAGGACAGCTATCAGACCACCAATGGCTGGTGGCTGATCCCGACATCGGAAGTGACGCTGACAAATTTTGCCGCAGGCGAAATTCTGGATGGTCGCGCGCTGCCATTGCGGTTTTGCGCCCATACGCTGTGCTTCCGGTCCGAAGCGGGCAGTGCGGGCAAGGACACCACCGGCATGTTGCGCCAGCACCAGTTCGAAAAGGTCGAAATGGTGTCGGTCACACATCCCGCTGACAGTCTGGCGGAACATGAACGCATGACGCGCTGCGCCGAAGCGGTGCTGGAAAGGCTGGAACTGCCCTACAGGCGCATTGTGCTGTGCACGGGCGATATGGGGTTTGGAGCGCAGAAAACCCATGACATCGAAGTCTGGGTGCCGGGGCAGGGCAAATACCGCGAGATTTCCAGCGTGTCGGTCTGCGGTGATTTTCAGGCGCGGCGCATGAATGCGCGTTTCCGCCCCGAAGATGGCGGCAAGCCGGAATTCGTGCATACGCTGAACGGGTCAGGTGTGGCGGTCGGGCGCTGCCTGATTGCCGTGCTGGAAAACGGCCAGAGCGCTGATGGCGGCGTTGATCTGCCTGCCGCGCTGCACCGTTATCTGGGGGGTAGGACTCGCATCACCCCAACGGGGGATCTGGTCTGACCACAGACCTGCCTGAACCGCAGCATACTGTTGCGCGATGGCATCAGTCGCGGCGTTGGTTGCGCTAACGTCGCGAATTACACCTGCATATGCCCGAATTTGGCCCGCTTTGCCCGGCCTGATCAACCTGTTGTTAATTTTATCAAGGACAGGTGCCATGCGTACAATTCCCACCCCAACCCCTGCAACCACCAAGCGCCCCGGCGCGGCCCCCGGTATCAGCGCTGATATGCGCCCCGGCCACCCGCGCAATGCCGCCACACAAAAGCCCGTGACACGCTTTAGCGACTGGGCGCTGATCTGAACGCTCAGGCCAGTTCCCGCTTATATGGCCCTGTTTCGCGGCAGGGACAGCGCAAAGACACTTTGCGCGGGCGCAATGCTTTGCTAAGGAAGTGCAGGATGTGACCGTAACCCGGCACGCAGCACATTGCCCCGACCATGCCAACGCCGATTTCATCGATCCGCAATCTCGGCCCCGCGATGGAGGCCTCGTTTGCGCGTGTGGGCATCAACAATGCCGAAGAATTACGCAACCTGGGCTGTGACGCCGCCTATGCGCGGCTGCTGCAATCGGGCGTGCGGCCGCATTTCATTGCCTATTACGTTCTGGAAATGGGCTTGCAGGGCCGCCCCTGGAATGATTGCAAGGGCGAAGAAAAGCGTCGCCTGCGGGTGCGTTTTGACGCGCTGAAAGAAGAACACTGTCCGAAAACATTGCCGATTGACGCCGCGCTTGATGCGCTTGGCGTGATTACGGCCCCCATACGTCAGGATTGACCGCATGCCACGTATTTTTCTTATGATCGGTGTTGTGCTGGCGCTGGCAGCCTGCGGTAACTCCAGCCCCGAAGCCACGCGCGCGGTGGGTCCAGGCCATAACCTCTATCCGGGTGAAACACCGCAGATGCGCGCGCTGGTGCGGAAATATGCCGCAAAGCATGACATTCCCGAAGCGTTGCTGCACCGCGTTATCCAACGCGAAAGCGATTACCGCGCCCATGCCCGCAACGGCCCCTATTGGGGGTTGATGCAGATCCTGCCGCAAACCGCGCGGCAGATGGGGTTTCAGGGCGCACCAGAGGATTTGCTGAACGCGGAAGTGAACCTTGAATATGCGGGCCGCTACCTGAAAGGCGCGTGGCTGGTCTCGAATGGCGATATTGACCGGGCGGTCATGTGGTATGCGCGCGGCTATTACTATGAAGCGCGCGACCGCTGCCTGCTGGTCGCAACCGGCCTGCGCGACCGCGAAGTCCGCCGCGACTGCCCGTCCCGGCAGACGCGCGTGTAACAGCGGTTTTCAACCCTCATGATCTTTGCAAACCGGACGGCATGTACACCGATCCGGTCTGTTTTGCTGTGCAAAAAGCAGCACCATATCATGACGGACGTGCAAATTGCCGCGATGCAGCGATTATGCCTTGACATTATCTTGCGCTTAAATCATCCGTTTGGGTAAGAAAGTTGCGCGCACCTTTTGGGGCTGCGCGCCGGACCCGAACTGACCAAAGGTGCCAGGATGACTGACTCTGCAACCGGACCCGCCAAAGACAAACCCTGGCTGTTCCGCACCTATGCGGGCCATTCCACAGCCAAAGCCTCGAACGAACTTTATCGCATGAACCTGTCCAAGGGGCAGACAGGGCTGTCGGTGGCGTTCGATCTGCCCACGCAGACGGGCTATGACAGTGATCACGACCTGGCGCGCGGCGAAGTGGGCAAGGTGGGGGTGCCGGTCTGTCACCTGGGCGATATGCGCATGCTGTTCGACCAGATTCCGCTGGAACAGATGAACACGTCCATGACAATCAACGCGACTGCGCCATGGTTGCTTGCGCTGTATATCGCGGCGGCCGAGGAACAGGGCGCGGATATTTCCAAACTGAATGGTACCGTGCAGAATGACCTGATCAAGGAATATCTGTCGCGCGGCACCTATATCTGCCCACCCGAACCGAGCCTGCGCATGATCACCGATGTCGCGGCCTACACGCGCGAACATCTGCCCAAATGGAACCCGATGAATGTCTGCTCATACCATCTGCAGGAAGCGGGCGCGACACCGCAGCAGGAACTGGCCTTCGCGCTGGCCACGGCCTGCGCAGTGCTTGATGATCTGAAAACCAAGGTTCCGGCGGAACATTTCCCCGTCATGGTCGGGCGGATCAGTTTCTTTGTGAATGCCGGCATCCGCTTTGTGACCGAGATGTGCAAGATGCGCGCTTTCGTGGAATTGTGGGATGAGATTTGCCGCACACGTTACGGGGTCGAGGATGCGAAATACCGCCGCTTCCGCTATGGTGTGCAGGTCAACAGCCTTGGGTTGACGGAACAGCAGCCAGAAAACAATGTCTACCGCATATTGATCGAAGCGTTGGCGGTCACGCTGTCGAAAAACGCGCGCGCGCGCGCCTTGCAGCTTCCGGCATGGAACGAAGCGCTTGGCCTGCCGCGCCCATGGGACCAGCAATGGTCGCTGCGCATGCAGCAGATACTGGCGTTCGAGACTGACCTGCTGGAATATGATGACCTGTTCGACAACAATCCCGCAGTGGACCGCAAGGTGGCGCAACTGGTCGCGGGCGCGCGTGAAGAACTGGCGCGGATTGATGATATGGGCGGCGCGGTCAAGGCGATTGAGTATATGAAATCGCGGCTGGTGGACTCAAACGCCGAACGGATTGCGGGCATTGAAAGCGGCGCGACCGTGGTTGTGGGGGTGAATAAATTCACCACCACTGAGCCATCGCCCTTGACCACCGGTGAAGGGGCGATCATGGTCTGCGACCCTGCGGCAGAAGCAGACCAGATCGCGCGGCTGCATGCCTGGCGCGCGGCGCGTGATGACGGGGCAGTGCGTCAGGCGCTGGCCGATCTGCGCGAGGCGGCGCGTTCCGGCGTCAATGTGATGCCCGCCTCCATCGCGGCGGCGAAGGCGGGGGCGACAACCGGCGAATGGGGCGAAACAATGCGCGCGGCCTTTGGCCAGTATCGCGCGCCAACCGGCGTCAGCCGCGCACAGTCCAACCGCACCGAAGGGCTGGACCCGGTGCGCGATGCCGTGGATGCGGTCAGCAGCAAGCTGGGGCGGCGGCTGAAATTCGTGGTTGGCAAGCCGGGGCTGGACGGGCATTCCAACGGGGCCGAACAGATTGCCGCGCGTGCCCGCGATTGCGGGATGGATATTCACTATGAGGGTATTCGCCTGACCCCGGCTGAAATTGTGACCGCCGCGCGCGATGAAGATGCGCATGTGGTGGGCCTGTCCATTCTGTCGGGGTCGCATATGCCGCTGATGGAAGAACTGATGCACCTTATGCAGGCCGAAGGGCTGGCCCATGTGCCGGTTATTGTGGGCGGAATCATTCCCGAAGATGACGCGGCGAAGTTGCGCGCGATGGGGATCGCGCAGGTCTATACGCCCAAGGATTTCCAGCTGAACCGCATCATGATGGATATTATAGCCTTGGTTGACCCCGCGCCCATCGCGGCGGAGTGATTGTTCCCGAAAAGGGGGGGCCGCCCTTGGGGGGATTGACCCCTCTGCGCGCGGCATTGCCATGGCCACGCCTTCGGTCGGGTCATGCCTGTCCAGCACTGGTTTCGCCGCAAGCGTGACCACCGCTGCGCCGGAATTTGCACTTGAATACCACCCTGCCTTGTCCGATAGCGCTAAAAGCAGGACAGCAGGAGGTGGGACGTGATTGCGGGTTTCATTGCGGGGTTCTTTTCGGGGCTGGGGTTGATTGCGGCGATCGGCGCGCAGAATGCCTTTGTGCTGCGGCAGGGGCTGCGGCGTGAATATGTGGGTATTGTGGTGCTGATCTGCGCAGTCTCGGATGCGGCTCTGGTCGCGATCGGGGTGGCAGGGGCACAGATGATTGCCACCACGCTGCCGGGGTTTCAGCTGATCATGCTATGGGGCGGCGTGGCGTTTCTGACGATCTATGGTGCGTTGCGGTTTCGTGCTGCATGGCGGGGCGGCGAAGCGCTGCGCCCGACAGATGGCGCGCCGGTATCACTGACCCGCGTGGTGGCCATCTGTCTGGCCTTCACCTGGCTGAACCCGCATGTCTATCTGGATACTGTCGCCTTGCTGGGCGCGTTGTCATTGCAATATGCGCCCTGGCAATGGGCCTTCGGGACGGGGGCCATTATTGCATCTTTCGTGTTTTTCGGCGCACTTGGCTATGGAGCGCGATTGTTTGCACCGGTTCTGGCGCGCCCGCGCGCATGGGTTGTGCTGGAAGTTCTGATCGGCGTGATCATGTGGGGGATCGCCATTAAACTGGTGTTGCGCGCCGTCGCGCTGTAGCCGGAGGGCACGAATACCCTTGCTATTTGCGAAATTGGTAATAATACATTACCAATGATAGCGAGGAGGGCTGCCATGGAAATGCCGGAACCCAACAGGGCCATACTGGCCAAACGTGACCACGTTCTGGCACGCCTGCAGGCTGTGCTGCCATCAGAGGCGCTGATCACCGATGAAACGGAATGCCGCGCCTATGAATGCGATGCATTGACCGCCTATCGCTGCATTCCCATGGCGGTGACGCTGCCATCAACCACCGAAGAGGTGGCCGCCATTCTGCGCGTCTGCCATGACGAAGGCGTGCCGGTTGTCCCGCGCGGGTCGGGCACTTCGCTGGCAGGGGGGGCGTTGCCAAGCGCGGATTCGATCATCCTTGGCGTGGCCCGCCTGCGCGATGTGCTGGAGGTGAACACCCCGGACCGCTTTATCCGCGTTCAGACCGGTATCACCAACCTTGCTGTCACGAAAGAAGTGGAAGGGAACGGTTTTTTCTATGCGCCGGACCCGTCCAGCCAGCTGGCCTGCGCGATTGCAGGCAATATCGCGATGAATTCCGGCGGTGCGCATTGTCTGAAATACGGCGTGACCACCAATAACCTGTTGGGCGTGACCATGGTGTTGATGGACGGCACTGTTGTCGAGATTGGCGGGCCATATATGGATGCGGGCGGGCTGGACCTGCTGGGTGTCATTTGCGGGTCCGAAGGGCAGCTTGGTGTTGTGACCGAAGCCACCTTGCGCATTCTGCGCCAGCCCGAAGGTGCGCGGCCCGTATTGATGGGGTTTGACAGCAATGAAGTCGCCGGTGAATGCGTGTCCGATATCATCAAGGCGGGCATTCTGCCGGTGGCCATAGAATTCATGGACCGCCCCTGCATTCGCGCCTGCGAGGATTTCGCCAAGGCGGGATACCCCGATTGCGAAGCCCTGCTGATTGTCGAGGTCGAAGGCGCAGAGGCCGAGATTGACGAGCAACTGGCGCTGATCAAGCAAATTGCACTGCGCCACAACCCGGTGGAGTTGCGCGAAAGTGCATCACCGGAAGAAAGCGCCAGGATCTGGCTGGGGCGCAAATCGGCATTCGGGGCAATGGGGCAGATCAATGATTACATGTGCCTTGATGGCACAATTCCAGTGTCCAGCCTGCCATTCGTGCTGCGCCGGATTGGCGAGATGTCGCGCGAATACGGGCTGGATGTGGCGAATGTGTTCCATGCCGGGGATGGCAATATGCACCCGCTGATCCTGTTTGACGCCAACAAACCCGGCGATCTGGAACGGTGCGAGGCATTTGGCGCGGATATCCTGAAACTCTGTGTTGAGGTGGGTGGCTGTCTGACAGGGGAGCATGGCGTGGGCATTGAAAAGCGCGATCTGATGTCGGTGCAATATACCACCGCCGATATGGAAGCGCAGATGCGCATCAAGGATGTGTTCGACCCCAAATGGTTGCTGAACCCCGCCAAGGTGTTTCCGCTGAAGGCGAGTGCCGCGCGGCGGGCGGCATAAGGGTGGTGTGTTCCTCCCCCGACCGGGCCTGTGGCCCAAACCGCACCCAGCGTATTTTTGGCAGGATGAAGTCCGTAACAGGCAGAATATGGAGGCCGGAGCATGCGCCCCACGACTGAGGAAGAGTTGTCCGAAATGGTGCGCGGCGCCACCACCCCTTTGCGGATCATGGGGGGGGGCACGCGCGATATGGGCAAGCCTGTGACGGGCGCGGCACTGTCCACGGCCGGGCTGTCCGGTATCACGCTGTATGAGCCGGGCGCACTGACATTGGTGGCGCGGGCGGGAACCCCGCTGGCAGAGGTGCAGGCAGCGCTTGACACCGAGGGGCAGCGACTGGCCTTTGAGCCGATGGACATGCGCGCGCTGCTGGGCACTGAAGGTGTGCCGCGTGTGGGCGGCATGGTGGCGGCCAATGCATCCGGCCCGCGACGTGTGCAGGCAGGTGCGTGTCGTGACAGCCTGATCGGGGTGCGTTTTGTTGACGGGACCGGCGCGGTCGTCAGTAATGGCGGGCGGGTGATGAAGAATGTCACCGGCTATGATCTGGTCAAGCTGATGGCAGGCAGTTGGGGCACGCTGGGGGTACTGAGCGAATGTTCCTTCAAGCTGCTGCCGGTGCCCGAGACAGTGGCCACATTGCTCAGCCCGCCCATGTCCGTGCAGGCGGCACAAGCGGTGATGTCCGCAGCGCTTGGCACCCCCTATGAAGTGTCGGGGGCCGCGCGCGCGCTGGACGGGCATGTGTATCTGCGTATCGAAGGGTTCGCGCGTCAGGTTGCCTATCGTTGTGCGCGGTTGCGGGATGAACTTGGCGGTGACTGGGATTTACTGGATGCACCCGCCAGTGCCACGCAGTGGCAGACCATCCGCGATGTGCGGGAGTTTGCCGGGCAGACGGGCGATGTGTGGCGTGTGTCACTCAGGCCATCGGATGCTGCGGATCTGGTGGCGCGGGCGGACTGCCCGGTGGTCATGGATTGGGGCGGCGGACTTCTGTGGATGCTGGTGCCTGAAGGTGTGGACCTGCGCGCGCGTCTTGGCGTGTTTCAGGGCCATGCGACATTGGTGCGCGCGTCGCGTGCCATGCGCGCCAGCATGGCGGTATTTCCCCCGGAACCCGCACCGCTGGCAAAAATCGCGCAAGGGTTGCGCAAGAAATTTGACCCGCGAGGGGTGCTGAACCCCGGATTGATGGGCTGAGGAGAGTAGCATGCAGACGCATTTCACACCGGAACAGTTGCAAGACCCTGCAATCGCGCGGTCGAACGACGTGTTACGCGCCTGCGTGCATTGCGGGTTCTGCACTGCGACTTGCCCCACCTATGCGGTTCTGGGTGATGAACTGGACAGCCCGCGCGGGCGGATTTACCTGATCAAGGACATGCTGGAAAAGGGTCGGCCAGCGGATGAAAAGACTGTCAGACATATTGACCGCTGCCTGTCGTGCCTTGCCTGCATGACCACCTGTCCTTCGGGGGTGCATTACATGCATCTGGTTGATCATGCCCGCGAGCATATTGAGGCGACTTATAAGCGCCCCTTGTCGGACCGCATGCTGCGCTGGGTATTGGCGCGAGTATTGCCTTATCCCACGCGGTTCCGGCTGGCGCTGCTGGGCGCGAAACTGGGCAGGCCATTTGCGCGGCTGATGCCTGATGCACGCCTGCGCGCAATGCTGGAGATGGCACCGAAACATATCCCGCCTGTCAGCCGCAATGATGACCCGCAGGTATTTGCCGCGCAAGGGCCGAAAAAGATGCGCGTCGCACTGATGACCGGCTGCGCGCAGCGCGCATTGAACACCGATATCAATGACGCCACCATCCGCCTGCTGCGTCGCCTGGGCGCGGAAGTGGTGATTGCGCAAGGGCAGGGGTGCTGTGGCGCGCTGACCCACCATATGGGCAAGACGCAGGAAAGCCACGCGACGGCTGCGAAAAACATCCATGCATGGCACGCGGAACTGCAGGGCGCGGGGCTGGATGCGATTGTCATCAATACCAGCGGCTGCGGCTCCACGGTCAAGGATTACGGGCATATGTTCCGCAATGACCCATTGGCCGACAAGGCGCGCGCCGTGGCCGGAATTGCCATGGATGTGTCCGAAGTGCTGATGAAACTGGACCTGCCCAAGGTTGAAAGGCGCGGCATGAAAGTGGCCTATCACGCGGCCTGTTCGTTGCAGCATGGCCAGAAAATCACGAGCTTCCCCAAGGATTTGCTGAAACGTGCGGGGTTTGATGTGGTGGAACCGCGCGACAGCCATTTGTGCTGCGGGTCGGCGGGCACCTATAACCTGATGCAGCCCGAAATCTCTAAGGAGTTGAAATCGCGCAAGGTGGCCACTCTGGAAGCGCGCGCGCCCGATGTGATTGCTGCGGGAAATATCGGTTGTATGATGCAGATCGGGTCTGGCACGGATGTGCCTGTGGTCCACACGGTGGAATTGCTGGACTGGGCAACCGGCGGACCAAGGCCGCGCGCCTTCACGCGGTCATAGGGACGGATTGCCATTTTCTGGCCATCATGGCATGCGATATCTTCCACGAAAGCCCCTGAACCGAAGGCAGACAGATGCGATTTCTGGCCGCGCTGATAGCGATCCTGACACTTGGTGCCAGCCCCCCCGTACTGGCGCAAACCAGTGACAGCGGGCTGAAAATACTGGGTAGCGGTATGCAGATCCATGGCTGGGAAGGGGTCGGCCGTGTCGATTTCGGCCAGACGGGGTTTTGCACTGGAGCGTTGATCAGCGAAACCCATGTTCTGACCGCCGCGCATTGCCTGTATGACCGTCAGACCGGCACCCGTTTCCGCGATCAGGATATCACGTTTCGCGCAGGGTTCCGCAATGGGCGGGCGGTTGCCGAAGGGCGCGTGCTGCGCAGTGCCATTCACCCCGGCTATGACCGCGCTGGCGGTGTTTCGGCGCAGAATATCGCGCATGATCTGGCGCTTCTGGAACTGACCCACCCGATGCGCGGCTTCGGGGTCGCGGCCTTTGCGGTGCATGCGCATCCGCGCGCGGGCGAACGGATCGGGGTTGTGTCCTATGGGCGTGATCGCAGTGAAACCCCGGCCTTGCAGGAAGCCTGCGATGTGCTGGGCGAAGAAACCGACGGCATTCTGGTCATGTCCTGTTCGGTTGATTTCGGGTCATCAGGTGCGCCGGTGTTTACCATATCCAACGGGCAGGCGCGCATCGTTTCGGTGGTGTCGGCCAAGGGCGATGCAACTGTCGGCGGGCGCGAAGTTGAAGTGTCCTTCGGGGTTACGCTGGGGGCGCGGCTGGACGTGCTGCGCGCAGCCCTTGCAGATGGCGACAGGCGGTTTATCCGCGCGCCCATGGGCAATGACACTGGCCCCCGCCAGATGAGCGCGGGGGGCGGCGCGCGTTTCCTGCGGCCCTGAAATTACGTTTCCGGGGGCTTGAAAACCCGCTTCAGTTTCCCAGATCAGCCGTGTCGCAGGGGCCATGACGGACCTGTGGCACAACTGAGAAGCGCCTGTCCAAGTGTGGAGGGCGCGTAACATATCATCGCTTCACTGAAGGAGGATGCCTATGCGTCGTTTTGATCCAACCCCACTTTACCGTGCCAGCATCGGTTTTGACCATATGGCCGATCTACTGGACCGTGTCATGTCCAGTGACCTGCAAGGTCCGAGTTATCCCCCCTATAATATTGAGCGTGTGCAGGAAAATGCATACCGCATTTCCATTGCAGTGGCCGGGTTCAGCGCCGATGACCTGAGCGTTGAGGTCAAGGAAAACGCGCTTCTGATTGCAGGGCGCAGTCAGGACAGCGAAGCGGACCGCCAGTTCCTGCACCGCGGTATTGCCACCCGCGCATTTGAACGCCGCTTCCACCTTGCAGATCATGTGCGTGTGACCGGTGCCGTGCATCAGGATGGCATGCTGCATATCGAACTGGTGCGCGAACTGCCTGAAGCCCTGAAACCCCGCCAGATCGAAATTCAGGGTGCAGCCCCGCGCCAGATCATGCGCGAAGACGCTGCTGCCTGAAACTGATACTGCAAAAGGGCGCTCTGACCGAGCGCCCTTTCTACAAGTTAATGAATTCACTCGTTAACGTATTTGATACTAAGCCATACTCATTAAAATTCTGTATTGGCGTATTGCCCGCGCAATATGTTTCCGAATCCAGTCGTCACTGCCCCTTCGCAAGGACAGCATTGCATTGTGGGGGCTGATCCGGCCTGTATCAGGCCGCGCCGGCAATCATGAAAATTTCATCCTGCGCATTGCGTCGGGCGCGTTTGGCGCTGCGGGTCCAGGGAAGTGGTGCTTGCTGTGTCGCTTCTGCTGCTTCTGCGATAACTGCGCTGATCCAGCGAGGTTGTACTGTGGCCTGCATGTGGCAGCCCTCCTTCTTTACATACCGAATTAACCTATGGTTAAGGAATGCGCGCCAAATCAGGCATGACTTGGGCAGGGCTGTGATGATTGCGGGGCAGTTGCCCGCAGGGTTCAGAATTCGCGGAACCCGTCTGGTGGATTGACCCGGTAATACGCAAGCCGTGATGCCATGTCACCAGCATGAAGTTCCAGCTTATGTCCGTCAGGGTCCAGAAAATAAAGCGATTCCCCCTCTGACCGGTTTTCCTTCCATTTGGGGGCATGGGCCGCGATCCGCTGCGATAATGCGGCAAACTGTTCAGGCGCACAGGAAAACGCAAGATGCGTGTCATCCGCGCGATTGTCCGGTTGACCAAGTTCCAGACAAAACCATAACCCACCTGCATCCAGATACGCCCCGCGTGCCCATTGCGCACGCAGGTTCCAGCCCAGAATATCGCGGTAAAACCACACCGAACGCGGCAGATCAGCCACCACAAGCGTCACATGGTTAATCCCCGTGACGCGCGCAGGTACCGTGTCAGAACCCGTCACTGCCACCCTGTTGCCATGGCTTGATCAGATTGCCGAAACGGGTGAAGCGCCCTTCGAACGACAATTCAACGGTACCAATGGGACCATGGCGTTGCTTGCCGATGACGACTTCGGCCTTGCCATGCACCGTTTCCATGATTTCCTGCCATTTGGCCATGGCTTCCAGATCATGGTCTGACGGTTTTTCGCGTTCGCGGTAATATTCATCCCGATAGACGAACATCACCACATCGGCATCCTGCTCAATGGACCCCGATTCGCGCAGATCCGACAATTGTGGGCGCTTGTCTTCGCGGCTTTCCACCTGACGCGACAGCTGCGACAGCGCAATCACCGGGATGTTCAGTTCCTTGGCGATGGCTTTCAGCCCTTGGGTGATTTCCGACACCTCCTGCACGCGGCTTTCCTTGGACGTGCCGCGCAGCAGTTGCAGGTAATCCACCATCAGCACATCCAGCCCATGCGTGCGTTTCAGGCGCCGTGCGCGCGCGGCCACCTGTGCAATCGGCAGGGCGGGCGTGTCGTCGATATAAAGCGGGCAGGCTTCCAGCGATTTGGCGGCTTCGACAAAGCGGCGGAATTCTTCTTCGGTCATGTCGCCACGGCGAATCTGTTCGCTGGGCACTTCGGATGCTTCCGACAGGATACGCGCGGCCAGTTGCTCGGCACTCATCTCCAGGCTGTAGAACCCGACAACACCGCCTTGAACCGCGCCTTCGGACCCGTCAGGCTTTTGCCCGCGCTTATAGGCTTTGGCGATGTTGAAGGCGATATTCGTCGCAAGAGAGGTTTTCCCCATCGACGGACGCCCGGCAAGGATGATCAGGTCCGACGGGTGCAGCCCGCCCAGTTTCTTGTCCAGATCAATCAGCCCGGTGGAAATACCCGCAAGGCCGCCATCGCGCTGATAGGCGGCGTTGGCAATATTAACAGCTTCCGTTACTGCCTTGAGAAAGCTTTGAAAACCGCGTTCCGCCACCCCCTGTTCGGCCAGCTTGTAAAGCCGTTGTTCGGCCTCGATGATCTGTTCTTTTGGTTCCGATGCGACATCCATCTGGCCCGCACGTGCTGAAATATCCTGCCCCAGGCGGATCAGGTCGCGCCGCACGGCCAGTTCATAAATCATCTGCGCGTAATCGCGCGCCGCATAGGCCGAAATCGCCGCTGCCGCCAGCCGCGCCAGATAGGCCGGACCGCCCAGTTCTTTCAGCCCTTCATCATCTTCCATGAAGGCCTTGATCGTCACCGGGCTGGCCAGCGCGTTTTTCAGAATGCGCGCTGCCGCGATTTCGAATATGCGCTGATGCACAGGATCAAAAAAATGCGCCGGTTTCACCAGCGTTGAAATGCGGTCATACACATCGTTATTGACCAGAATCGCCCCCAGAAGCTGTTGTTCCGCTTCGATATTATGGGGCATTGTGTCGGGGGTCGCCGCGTCCCCCGCCCGGATCGTTGTGATCTCGTTCATGCCTGTTACCGCCAATGTCATGCTCGTTGACGCGGATAATAGCAGGATTCGGGCCCGCTGCGCAAATTGTATAAGCCTGTGCATGGTCTGTGGATAAGCGTAATATGGGGGTGCGGCGGTTTCGTGCCGCAATATCTGGTGGCATTTTCATGTTGCCGCGCGCCACGCCAAGCCGCTCTTATGCGCGTGCTCTTGCCCCTTGCCGCCCCTTGGGCTAAGGCCAGACCGACCCTGACAGGAGTGTCCGATCATGGCAAAAACCAAAGGCCCCAGACGCCCGAAAGCCGAAACCCCCAAAGGGTTCCGCGACTATTTCGGCACCGAAGTGACCGCGCGCAAGGCGATGCTGGACCAGATCGCGGCGGTGTATCACCGCTACGGGTTTGACGCGCTGGAAACATCGGCGGTGGAAACGGTTGAGGCTTTGGGCAAGTTCCTGCCCGATGTGGACCGCCCCAATGAAGGCGTGTTCGCGTGGGAAGAAGATGCCGACTGGCTGGCGCTGCGCTATGACCTGACAGCGCCCTTGGCGCGCGTGGCGGCGCAATACCGCAATGATCTGCCGACGCCTTACCGCCGTTATGCGATGGGGCCGGTCTGGCGCAATGAAAAGCCCGGTCCGGGGCGGTTCCGGCAGTTTTATCAATGCGATGCGGATACGGTGGGTGCGGCGTCGGTGGCCGCAGATGCCGAGATTTGCGCGATGCTGTCGGACGCTTTGGAGGCGGTGGGGATAGAGCGCGGGGATTATGTGATCCGCGTGAACAACCGCAAGGTGCTGAATGGGGTGATGGAGGTTGCGGGGATACTCGATCCCGCCGACCCGTCGAAGTTTGAGGCCGAGCGCGGGATCGTCCTGCGCGCCATCGACAAGCTGGACCGGTTGGGGGAGGAAGGCGTGCGCGCGCTTTTGGGCGAAGGGCGCAAGGATGAGAGCGGGGATTTTACGAAGGGGGCGGGGCTAGGCGAGGCTCAGGCTGATGTTATTATGCATTTTGTCTGTGCCAATGAGGAGCTTAGACTTGAGCTTTGGGCTGAAAGAAAGGGATACGACAAATTTAGTCCAGAGTGGAACACGCGGCTTCGAGCTTCAATTCTCTCCGATCCGCTTTTCAGCGATTTTCAAAGAGATGCTCAATCTCTCGCGTTTTGGAACATGAGAATATGTAAGTTTCTTTCTCGGTTGGTGTCTACTTCTGAAACAGGTATCGAGGGTATAAATGAACTCGAACAAATAGCGTCACTCCTCGACGCCCAAGGCTACGGCCCCGACCGCATCATCGTCGACCCCTCAGTTGTGCGTGGCTTGGGTTACTATACCGGCCCGGTCTATGAGGCCGAACTCACTTTCGAGATCAAAGACGAAAAAGGCCGCCCGCGTCAGTTCGGCAGCGTGGCGGGCGGCGGGCGGTATGATGATCTGGTCAAGCGCTTCACCGGCCAGCCGGTGCCTGCAACGGGTGTCAGCATTGGCGTGGACCGGCTGCTGGCAGCCCTTGCCGCCAAGGGGCGGCTGGAGGACACTGCGCAGGGGCCGGTTGTTGTGACCGTGATGGACCGCGACCGCATGGCCGATTACATGGGTATGGTGGGGGAGTTGCGTGCCGCTGGCATTCGCGCGGAAATGTATCTGGGCAATCCCAAAAACTTTGGTAACCAGTTGAAATACGCCGATAAACGCGGCAGCCCTGTGGCCATCATTCAGGGCGGGGATGAAGCCGCCAAGGGTGTGGTGCAGATCAAGGACTTAATCCTTGGCGCGAAAATCGCCCAGCAAGCTACTGTAGAAGAATGGAAATCCCAGCCCGCGCAAGTGGAGGTGCCCCGCGAGAATCTGGTACAGGCGGTACGCGATATTCTGGGTCGTCACACATGAACGCGGCTGAAACCCTTGCCCAGAACCTGCTGGCGCAGATGCAGGATGCCGGCGCGCAGGTGGTGACAGCGGACATTCTGCAACCCGCCGAAACGCTGCTGGACCTTTATGGCGAGGATATTCGCGCACGCGCCTATGTCACCCATGACCCCGCGCTTGGCGAAATGATGCTGCGGCCCGATTTTACCGTGCCGGTGGTGCAGGCGCATATGAAGGGCGGCGCGGAACCGGCGCGCTATTGCTATGCCGGGCCGGTATTCCGCAAGCAGGTGAAGGGGCGGGCGCGGGAATATCTGCAAGTGGGGTATGAATTGTTCGCCCGCGACAACCCCAACCACGCCGATGCCGAAGTATTCGCCCGCTTTGCGCAGCTTCTGTCGGGCTATGACCTGCGGCCGGTGACGGGTGACATTGGCATTCTGAAAGCCGCTGTTGCGGGGCTGGACACAAGCGCGCGGCGCAAGGCGGCATTGATGCGCCATATCTGGCGGCCAAACCGGTTTCGCGCGCTGCTGGAACGGATGGGCGGGCAGGGACCGCTTGCTGCACCGCGCGCCGACCTGCTGCGCGCCTTGCGCGCGACGCCTGCGGCGGATCTGACGGAACAGGCCGGTCCGGTCGTGGGCTTGCGCAGCGTGGGGGAGATTGCGGAACGCATTGCTGCCCTGCTGGATGATGCGGATACGCCACCCTTGCCCGCAGCACAGATTGCCGCAGTCGAAGCGGTGCTGAACCTGAGCGGGTCTGCCCGCGATGTGGCGCGCAGCCTGCGCATGCAGGGTTGGGACGCGCTGGCCCCCGCGCTGGACCGGCTGGAGGGGCGGCTGGACGCACTGGAAGATGCGGGCATCGATACGGCGACCCTGCCGTTTGAAGCCAACTTCGGGCGCACGACCATGGAATACTATGATGGTTTCGTCTTCGGTTTCATCGCGGACCGTGCTGATCTGCCACCCGTCGCCACGGGCGGGCGGTATGACGCGATGACAGCGGTGCTGGGACAGGGGCGGGCGATTCCCGCAGTGGGTGGTGTGATCCGCCCCGACAGCCTGATCGCATTGGGGGGGCGCGCATGATGTTGAAACTGGGCGTGCCGTCCAAGGGGCGGCTGATGGACAAGACATTCGCGTGGTTCGCAACCCATGGCCTGACATTGCAGCGCACTGGCGCGGACCGCGAATATGCGGGCAGTGTTGAGGGGGTGGACGGCGTGGAACTGGTGCTGTTGTCGGCCAGTGAAATCCCGCGCGAACTGGCTGCAGGGCGCATTCATCTGGGCGTTACAGGGTCTGATCTGGTGCGCGAAACACTGGCCGACTGGCAAGCGCAGGTGGCGGAACTGGCGCTTATGGGGTTTGGCCATGCCGATCTGGTGGTGGCAGTGCCCAAGGCCTGGGTGGATGTCGAAACGCTGGATGATCTGGATGCAGTGGCGGCGGCATTCCGGGCGCGGCACGGGTTCCGCCTGCGCATTGCCACGAAATACCACCGGCTGGTGCGCGAGTATCTGCGCGCGCATGGCGTGGCGGATTACCAGCTTGTGGACAGTCAGGGCGCGACCGAAGGCACGATCAAGAACCTGACCGCCGAAGCGATTGCCGATATCACATCCACCGGCGAAACGCTGACCGCGAACCACCTGAAAATCTTGCGCGACGCGCCTGTGCATTGCTCGCAAGCCACGCTTTTTGCCAGCCGTGCGGCGGATTGGCGCGGCGTTGCGGAAACCCGCGCGCGCTTGTTTGGCAAGCTGGGCCTTGGGGATGTGCCGGGGCTGGAGTAGCTTCAGGTCGCGTGCGGTGGAACTGCAAGGCGTGGCTGATCAGGTGTTCGGGTATTCACAAAGCCCGCGCCATCGGCAGGCCGCGGGATGGCGCGGCGGCCTACGGCCTTTGGTCCGCGCCTATAGATGCCCAAGGTCCGCTTCGCGCCTTATTCCCGCGCGCGCAGTTCCAGCCAGATACCATCGCGCGCGCGCACAGTCATATGCGCCATGGGCACCGGCACGCGCGCGGGGATGGCGCGGAAGTCCCATGTGCATAGCAGCCGCGCCAGTATCAGCACGGCTTCCGCCATGGCGAATCCCGCACCAGTGCAGACGCGCGGCCCGGTTGAAAACGGAATGAACCCGTCGCGCGCGCAGCGTTTCGTGGCGGGGTCTTGCCAGCGTTCAGGGCGAAATTCATGCGGGTCTTGCCAGATGTCCTCATGTCGTCCCAGATGCCATGGGCTGACAATAACCTGCGTGCCGCGCCCCAAGGGCCGCCCGCGAAAACACTCCCGCCCTGCGGTTTCGCGCACCAGCATGGGCACTGGCGGATAAAGGCGCAGCGCTTCGCGGAAGGTGTCGCGGATCAGTGGAAACTGTTTCAACAGCCCGAATTCCGGTGCTGTGCCTGCCTTGATATAGGGGGCAAGGGCCTGTGCTTCATCGGCCAGACGGGCCTGCCAGTCAGGGTTTGTGGCAATCAGATACAGCGTCCATGCCAGCGCCGAGGCACTGGTTTCATGCCCCGCCAGAAAGAAGATCGCGACCTGATCCACCATTTCGGCGGTATCAAATGTGCTGCCGGTTTCGGGGTCGCGGGTCGTCATGATCTTGGTTGCCAGATCATCGGGGGCCGTGCCAGCCTGGATTGCGGCCATGCGCGCGCTGGTCATTTGGGTGATCAGCGCGCGGATGCGCGCTGCGGTGGTGCGCGTCTGGCGGGGAAAGAAACGCGGCATCCAGCGCGGCAGGGGCACAAGGGCTGCAAGATTCAGAATCGGTGCGCTGCGCTGATGGGCGCGGAATGTGCGGTATACTTCTGCGGCGGTGCCATCGGCAATGGGCACCGAAAACAGGGTGCGGAAAATGACATCGGCGGCGGCGTGGCTCATTTCCTCCTCGATCTCGATCTGGCCTGCCTGCAGCCGGTTGGCGGCGGCCTGGGCTGCCTCCCACATCGCGGGGAATGTGTCGCGCAGCCGCCCCCCTTCAAACGCGGGGTCAATGATGCGGCGCTGGCGTGCCCATTCATCGCCATTGGTCACAAAGACGGAATTGCCCAGCAGCAGGCGTAACCCTTCGCGCACGCGGTCGGATTTCGGGAAATCGCGCGGGCGGTCCTGCAGAACCAGCCGTACCAGTTCGGGCGTGTTAACCATGACCGAGTGCAGGAAGGGCAGTTTCACTTCGGCCATCTTGGCGCGATACAGCCGCGCGGGCTGCGTGGACAGGATGTCACGTCGGAACATGCCCAGATGGCGCCAGAACGGCACACGGTCGGGGCGGTGGTCGGGCATGGGGGGGCGGGTCATGGCAGGCGCGCGCTTTGCGGCAGATAGCAGTCATGCGACACAGATGCGGACGATTTGCGGTCGCTGAACCGGTCCGCCAATGTCAGCGGGCCCGCGGTGATCAGGAAATAATCGTAATCCTTTGGCGCATCGAATGCGCAAAGATACTGGAAATGCAGCCGGAAATAGCGGCGGCGGAATTTGCGGTATGTTTCGGGCAGAAGGCTTTGGGTGAAGGCCGCGGAAATGACCAGTGGCCAGCGCTTGCCACTGTCTGGCGCTGCTCCGGAGCACGACACCGGGTCGCACAGCGCATAGCAGCAGCCATCGCCCGGCGCAGTGACATCCAGCCAGAACAGTTCAGGGCGCGTGGACAGATAACGCAGATCAAGGCGCAGATCCTGCGCATCAGGCAGGTAGGATTGCATCGGCACCGCATGACCCAGCGACAGAAAGCCCAGTTGCGGATGCGCGCCGTGCGCATGGCCCGCACGGATAAGGCGTGCCAGAACCGACACACCCAGATGCACGCCGGATGAATGGCCGACGACCAGAACCTCGTCCAGGTCGGGGTTTTGCAGTGATGCCGCAATCAATGCGGCGAATTCATCCAGCCGCGCGTCAAGTTCCGGCGGGTTGCGGCCACGGTGTTTCGCGGTAAAGGCGAAATCCAGTAGCAGGTAATGCACGAAAAACTTGCCATCAATCCTGCGGAAGCCGTGCAGGATGGGCACAACCACCCCCAGACCCAGCAGATAGCCCAGCCATTGTGGCAGAATATGCGCCAGCCCCCAGCCAACCAGCGCCGCCACCGCCAATGCCGTAACCAGCTGGCCCAGCAGCATGACAACCGGGTACATGGCCGCAATTCCCGGCCCGGCGCGCAGCCGGAACAGCCGGAACATGACCCCGCCTGAAAAGTATACCCACGCCGTGCGCACCAAAAGCGCATAGGTGGCCCAGATCCCTGCCTGCATGGAATCGCGCACAATATCGGACCATTGCAGGATCACGATGTCGGTCTCAGACTCCTGCCCGTCCACATGGGCATTCACATGCCAGCCATAGGGACCGTCAGATGCAGGCATGGGGCGCTGGCTGATCTGATAGCCGGAAATCCGTGCCTGTTGGGCAGATTCGGTGCGATACAACTCGCGGTAGCGGCGCGGGGGAAACGGGTCATAGCCCGGAATATAGAACACATGGCGGCGCTTGACGCGCTTGCGTGCTGTGTGGTGTTCCGGTTTGGAAACGGCCATTTTTGTCGCCTGACTTGCCTGTTAGTGTGCATGATAATCCCGAAAACGGGTAAAATTAAGCCCTGCCGCAAGATTTCGCGCGCGACAGGTCAGCAACCGGTCTGCCAGGGGCGATGGGTTGCATCCGGGCGTGGAACCGGCAAGACTGACAGCACTGCAACATATATCCGCGCGCCAAGTGACAGAGGAGGATAAAATGCCCGTATCCCCACCCGTTTGCGATTTCGGTTGGAAAGCCCCCGGTTTCAGCCTGCGCGCCACTGATGGCCGCAGCTATGCGCTGGATGACATTAAGGGGCCGAAAGGCACGCTGGTCATGTTCATCTGCAACCATTGCCCCTATGTGCTGTCTGCGCTGGACCGTATACTGCGCGATGCCCGCGACCTGCAGGCCATGGGCGTGGGGGTGGCCGCGATCTGCGCCAATGACGCGCAGGCCTATCCCGCTGACAGTTTCGACAAGATGACCGAACTTGCCCGCAAACATGATTTCCCCTTTCCCTATTTGCATGATGATACCCAGTCGGTTGCGCGTGCATGGGGGGCGGAATGCACGCCGGATTTCTTTGGTCTGAATGCGGACGGGGAATTGCAGTATCGGGGGCGGCTGGACGGAGCAGGGCGCAACCCCGCCCCCGATGGTGCCCGCCGTGATTTGTATGAAGCCATGGCGCAGATCGCGCAGACCGGCGCTGGCCCGCGTGATCAGGTCGCGTCCATGGGGTGTTCGATCAAGTGGAAAGCGGCCTGAGTGGCCGGACGCCGTTACAGCATTGATGGCAGAACCTGATCTGGCGGGCGGTGCCCGTCGGCGAAGGTCTTGATGTTGATAATTACTTTCTCGCCCATCTCAACCCGGCCTTCCCATGTGGCCGACCCCATATGCGGCAGCAACACCACATTGGGCAATTCGCGCAGGCGCGGGTTGATCTCATTGCCGCGTTCAAACACATCCAGTCCCGCGCCCGCAATTTCACCCGCGCGCAACCCGCGGGTCAGGGCGTTTTCATCGATCACTTCCCCGCGCGAGGTATTGATGACCACGGCTGTCGGTTTCAGCAGCTTCAGGCGGCGTGCATTCAGCAGGTGAAAGGTGGATGGCGTATGCGGGCAGTTGATGGAAATCACGTCCATCCGTGCCACCATCTGGTCCAGACTTTCCCACCATGTGGCTTCCAGCTTTTCTTCAACTTCGGGGCGCAGGCGGCGGCGGTTGTGGTAGTGGATCTGCATGCCAAAAGCCTGTGCGCGCCGGGCCACGGCCTGTCCGATACGCCCCATGCCCAGAATGCCCAGCCGTTTGCCGCCAATGCGCGTGCCCAGATTGGCCAGCGGGGACCAGCCCCGCCAGGTGCCCGCCTGCATTTCCTGCAGGCCCTGCGGTATTTTGCGGGTAACCGCCAGCATCAGTGCCATGGCCATATCTGCGGTATCTTCGGTCAGCACACCGGGGGTGTTGGACACCAGAATCCCGCGCTGGCGGGCGGATTGCACATCAATATGATCCACGCCTGCGCCAAAATTGGCAATCAGCTTCAGCCGCTCGCCCGCGCCCGCCATAAGGCTTGCGTCGATAGTATCGGTGATGGTGGGAACCAGCACATCGGCCCGGCGCATGGCCTGTGCCAGTTCATCGCGGGTCATGGGCGTGTCGTCATCACGCAGGGTGACGTCGAACAGTTCTTTCATGCGTGTTTCAACCACGTCGGGCAGGCGTCGCGTTACGACAACACTCAGGCGTTGTGTGGGCATGTCTGCGTCTCACCTCTTTGCAATTCTGTGGCTTTCTGGCAAAGTGCAATGAACTGGATCAGGCTGCAAGCACCCATTGCAGATTGTTCCGGCGAAAAGACCGGATGAACGGTCATGAAGGCAAGCAGTCAACGATCACCGGAAAACCGGGGCAGACAGGCATAACGATGAAAACCGCATTTCTACTTTCGGCGTTGATGGCCGCACTGCCTGCATTTGTGCAGGCCGATGAACGGGGCCCGGTCACAAACCTGCCCTTGCCGCGCTATGTGTCGATGAAGGCCAGCGAAGGCAATGCGCGGCGCGGGCCGGACACGACGCATCGGGTGGACTGGGTCTTCACCCGCCGTGACCTGCCGCTGCGTGTAACAGCTGAATACGAACACTGGCGCCGTGTCGAAGATGCCGAAGGGCAGGGCGGTTGGATGCATTACGCGCTGCTGTCGGGTGTGCGTTCTGTTCTGGTGCAGGGCGATATGGTGCAGATGCACAATTCCCCCGATAGTGGTTCCAGCGTCGCCGCCTTGCTGGAACGCGGTGTCATTGCCCAGTTGCGCGCCTGTCAGATCGACTGGTGCAGGCTGGAAGTGGACAGCGCGCGCGGATGGGTGGAAAAACGCCATATCTGGGGCGTTGCGGCGGATGAGGAATTCTGAAGCGTGTGAAACGGACTTTGGCGCATCGATAAAGCCCGCGCCCGCGCCAGTGGCGGGCCGGGCTTGCGCCCTTTGCTCCGCGCCTTGTACTTCGCCGACGACCGTTTCAGAAAGACATGATCGTGAAATTATCTACGGCACGAATTTTATTTTACAACGGTTTGCAGAAGTTTCTTCAACTGAACTACACTTTACTCCGCTGGACACCAAGCTGCGACAGGCTGTCATCAACCATGTCCCGCAATTCCTTGGTTGCAGGGCGCGCGCGCGGATAAATCGGGGCTGCGCGGTCATCCAGAACTGCACCCCAGCCGGTGGTGGTCTCGAAGAATCGCGCCACGCCATCCGTGCCGAATTCCGCCAGAAACCCCGCGACCACAACATCCAGATAGCTGAGATTCACCCGATGTGACGGGCCGGGCAGGTCCGATATGTCCAGCGCGACAGCATAAATCTGCGCAATGACCGGCACCGGGGAATCGTGGTGCAGATTTTCATGTGCGACAGGATGGCGGTCATAACCCGTTTCGCGCAGATCAAGCGCCGCCCAGTCCGCGCCGGGTACACGCGCAATCAGCCCGTCAATCCGGGTGTCGGGGTCGGGCACGACACTTAGAAATGTCTGGTTCAGGCGCCGTGACACGCGCCATTCCCGCCGCCAACCGCGAATCGCGGCGCGGTGGGCGTCGGTGTAGTCATGGGTCTGGCGATTCACCAATGACCCGTAGCCAAAGAAATAAGGATCATGCATGATGTGTTTCTGAACATTTTGGCGCGCAGGTGCAAGCCTGCCATTTTTACTTGCCAAATGCGCCGCCTTTCCGCTACCAGAAAGGCGCAGACACGGGAGACACTGATCTTGCGGTCAGGGCCGAAGGAGCAACCGCCCCGGTAAACTCTCAGGCAAAAGGACCGGTTTGCACGACAGACTCTGGAGAGAGGCGCGCCTTGATTGGCCGCCCGCCGAAGGGATAGCGATCTCAGGCGCACAGGACAGAGGGGGCATGGAACGCGGCCAACAGGGCCGCAACATGGACCCGGGCCAGTCTGGCCCAACCGGAAGGGGCAGTATGTCTGATACGCAAACCGACTTGCGGCGCACAGCGTTGCATGCGTTGCATCTGGAACTTGGCGCCAGAATGGTGCCCTTCGCGGGCTATGACATGCCAGTGCAATACAAGCTTGGGGTGATGGGCGAACATCTGCATTGCAGGGCCAAAGCGGGCCTGTTCGATGTCAGCCATATGGGGCAGGTTATCCTGCGCGGGCCTGATGCGGCACTCGCACTGGAACGGCTGGTGCCGGTGGCATTAGTGGAACTTGCACCGGGGCGGCAGCGCTATGCGATGTTCACCAATGATGCGGGTGGAATTCTGGATGATCTGATGGTGGCCAATCGCGGTGATCATCTGCTTGCCGTAGTGAACGCGGCCTGCAAGGCGGCCGATCTGGCGCATATGCGGGAAAACCTGCCGGAGTTGGAGATTACAGAAGTGACAGACCGCGCCTTGCTGGCGCTGCAAGGCCCGCGCGCGGAAGCGGCACTGGCCGCGATTGTGCCCGGTGTCGCGGATATGCGCTTCATGGATGTGGCTGATCACGACTGGAATGGCGTCACGCTTTGGGTGTCACGGTCGGGTTATACCGGCGAGGACGGGTTCGAGATTTCGCTGCCCGAAGCGCAGGCCGAACGGTTCGCCCGCGCGCTGCTTGCCCATCCTGACGTGGCACCCATCGGCCTTGGCGCGCGCGACAGTCTGCGGCTGGAAGCGGGGCTGTGCCTTTATGGCCACGACATTGATACGGTGACGACACCCGTGGTCGCGGGGCTGTCTTGGGCGATCCAGAAGGCGCGCCGGGCCGGGGGGGCACGCGCTGGCGGTTTTCCGGGGGCCGCGCGTATTCTGGCAGAACTGGAACAGGGGCCGCCGGCCTGTCGCGTGGGCCTGCGCCCTGAAGGTCGCGCGCCGATGCGCGAGGGCACTGTGATCTGGGATGCAGCCGAAGGCGGGCGCAATCTGGGCGGCATTACGTCCGGCGGGTATGGCCCATCGGTGGAAGCGCCCGTCGCCATGGGCTATGTGCCGAATTTCGCGGCAGAACCCGGCACACGCCTGTGGGGAGAGTTGCGCGGCAAGCGCCTGCCGGTTACCGTTTGCGAATTGCCTTTCCATCCAACCAACTACAAGCGCTGAGGAGCGTTTCCCAATGAAATATACTGAAGAACATGAATGGCTGCGCGTCGAAGGGGATGTCGTGGTCGTGGGAATTACCGAACACGCCGCCGAGCAACTGGGCGATGTGGTTTTCGTGGAACTGCCCGAGATTGAAACCATGGTGGTCAAGGGCGACGAAGTCTGCGTCATTGAATCAGTCAAGGCTGCAAGCGACATTCTGGCCCCCATCGATGGCGAAATCGTCGAGGTTAACGAAGCCCTTGTCGACAATCCCGGTCTGGTCAACGAGGACCCGCAGGGGGATGCGTGGTTTTTCAAGATGAAGCTAGATGATCCCGGTGTTCTGGACGATCTGATGTCCGAGGATGAATACAAGGAATTCCTGGGCTAATCGCCCGGCAGCGGAGACACGCATGACCTATACCCCCACGGATTATGACCCATATGATTTCGCCAATCGCCGCCATATCGGGCCAACGCCCGAAGAAATGGCACAGATGCTGGAGGCATTGGGCTGCGACAGTCTGGGCCAGTTGATTGACCAGACCATTCCTGAAGGTCTGCGGCAGGCCGATCCACTGACATGGCCACCCCTGTCAGAAGGGGCGTTGCTGGCGAAATTGCGGGCCGTGGGGGCGAAAAATAAGGTCATGACCAGCCTGATCGGGCAGGGGTATTATGGCACGGTCACCCCGCCCGCGATTTTGCGCAATATCTTCGAAAACCCGGCATGGTACACGGCTTATACCCCCTATCAGCCCGAAATTGCCCAGGGGCGGCTGGAAGCGTTGCTGAATTTCCAGACCATGGTGGCCGATCTGACGGGCCTGCCGGTTGCCAATGCCTCGCTTCTGGACGAATCCACCGCCTGCGCGGAAGCCATGGTCATGGCCCAGCGGCTTGCCAAATCAAAAGCGCAGGCGTTCTTCGTGGATGAAAACTGCCATCCGCAGAATATTGCCGTCATGCAGACCCGTGCCGCGCCCTTGGGAATCGACGTCATTGTGGGCGCGCCCGACTCGTTGGATGCAGACACAGTGTTCGGGGCAATTTTTCAGTATCCCGGCACCTATGGCGATCTGCGTGATTTCAGACCCCAGATCGACGCTTTGCATAATGCAAAAGCGCTGGCGATCATGGCGACCGACCTGTTGGCACTGACCATGATCCGCGAACCGGGCAGCCTTGGTGCCGATATTGCTGTCGGGTCGGCGCAGCGCTTTGGCGTGCCCATGGGCTATGGCGGGCCGCATGCGGCTTTTATGTCCTGCCGTGACGAATACAAGCGCGCAATGCCGGGGCGCATTGTCGGTGTCAGCATTGATGCGCGGGGAAATCGCGCCTACCGGCTGTCACTGCAAACCCGCGAACAGCATATCCGGCGTGAAAAAGCCACAAGCAATGTCTGCACGGCGCAGGCGCTGCTGGCGGTGATGGCGTCCATGTATGCGGTGTTTCATGGTCCCAAAGGGCTGCGCGCCATTGCCGAACGGGTGCATTTCCGCACGCAGCGGCTGTATCACGCGCTGCGCGCTGCGGGGGCGCGGGTGATGGTCAAGGATTTCTTTGACACCATCACCGTCGATGTCGGTGTGGGGCAGGCGGGCATATTGGCAGCCGCGCGGCAAGAAGGGCTGAACCTGCGCAGGATCGGCAGCACACATGTCGGCATTTCGCTGGATGAAACCACGGATGAACAGGTTCTGATCGCCGTGTTGCGGGTGTTCGGCATTGAAGGTGTGCCGCCGCACCGTGCGGAACTGGGCTTTGACGAAACCTTCCTGCGTGACAGCGACTACCTGACCCATCCGATATTTCATATGAATCGCGCGGAAACGGAAATGATGCGCTATATGCGTCGCCTGTCCGACCGTGACCTTGCGCTGGACCGCGCGATGATCCCGCTAGGGTCCTGCACGATGAAGCTGAACGCAGCGGCGGAAATGATTCCGCTGTCCTGGCCGGAATTTTCCAGCCTGCACCCGTTCTGCCCCGCTGATCAGGCGCAGGGATATGCGCAGGCCATTTCGGACCTGAAGGCCAAACTATGTGAGATTACCGGCTATGACGCCATGTCGATGCAGCCCAATTCCGGCGCGCAGGGCGAATATGCGGGCTTGCTGACAATTCAGGCCTATCAGCGCGCGCGCGGGCAGGGGCACCGCGATGTCTGTTTGATTCCGGTATCAGCCCATGGCACCAACCCCGCCAGCGCGCAGATGTGCGGCATGAAGGTTGTTGTCGTCAAATCCAGCGCGACCGGCGATGTGGATCTGGATGATTTCCGCGAGAAAGCAGCCAAGGCGGGCGACCGGCTGGCGGCCTGCATGATCACCTATCCCAGCACACATGGCGTGTTTGAACAAACCGTGCGCGAGGTTTGCGCCATCACGCATGACCATGGCGGGCAGGTCTATATCGACGGGGCAAACCTGAATGCCATGGTCGGGCTGGTCAAGCCGGGCGAAATTGGCGGCGATGTCAGTCATCTTAACCTGCACAAGACTTTCGCCATTCCCCATGGCGGCGGCGGTCCCGGCATGGGACCGATTGGGGTGAAGGCGCATCTGGCCCCCTTCCTGCCGGGCCATCCTGAAACCGGGGGGGCTGAAGGGCCGGTTTCGGCGGCCCCTTATGGGTCTGCGTCGATCCTGCTGATTTCATGGGCCTATTGCCTGATGATGGGGGGCGCGGGCCTGACACAGGCCACGCGCGTTGCCATCCTGAACGCCAATTACATCGCGGCGCGGTTGCGCGGGGCTTATGATATTTTGTTCATGGGCAACAAGGGGCGGGTGGCGCATGAATGCATTCTGGATACGCGCCCGTTTGCCAAGGCCGGTATCACTGTTGACGATATTGCCAAACGCCTGATCGATAACGGTTTTCACGCCCCAACCATGAGCTGGCCTGTTGCGGGCACATTGATGGTGGAACCGACCGAGTCGGAAACCAAGGTCGAAATTGACCGTTTCATCACAGCGCTGCTGGCAATCCGCGATGAAATCCGCGCGGTCGAAGACGGCACGATGGATGCGGAAAACAACCCGCTGAAACATGCGCCGCACACGGTCGAGGATCTGGTTGCGGACTGGGACCGCCCCTATTCGCGCGAAGCGGGCTGTTTCCCGCCCGGCAGTTTCAGGGGCGACAAATACTGGCCGCCTGTGGGGCGCGTGGACAATGTGTTCGGCGACCGCAATCTGGTCTGCACCTGCCCGCCTGTGGAAAGCTACATTGATGCGGCAGAGTAGGGAACTCATTTATTTTTAATTATGCTAAGAAATTATCATTACAAGGGCGCATACAAAATGTATACCCGACCAAGAGCAACACTGAGTCTGAAGCGCATACTTTTGGAACTGAATCGTGACTTGGACCTGATAAAGGGTTGCATCTCTGATTCAATTTTATTTTCTGACCTCAATGGATACACCATGTTTGATTCTGATGGGGAACTGTCAAATATCGAAATTGCTATTCTTACATTAGAAGATCGAAGGTTTTTTTATCACTTCGGAGTAGAATTGAGGGCTATTCCAAGGTTGTTGCGCCGTTATTTTAGAACAAGAAAAATTGGCGGAATCAGCACAATAGAGCAGCAAGTTGTGCGTATTGTGACGACTCGATATGAGCGCAGTGCAAGAAGAAAGATTAAAGAAATTTTAATATCATTTTTCCTGAATTTTCATGTTGGGAAAAGGGAGATTTTACATTTCCATTTGAATGCTTCTTACTTTGGCTATGGCTTGAGTGGATGTAATAGCGCCGCAAAACTCTTTTTTGGAAAGGAGGCGGAAATGCTAGGTCTAAGTGAGGCATCTATTTTATCAGCGTGCCTGCCTGTGCCGTGCCCGCGTATTTTGGTTGATTTTATTACGAAAAACGGGCCTTTCTACGATTCAGAATCATTGCTGAAGGCAGCGGATAGTGTTGACCCGCGATGGGTTGGAGAAATGCGTTTTAGGAGCAAAATTGTTTTGTCATCAAACTATCGAGTATTGAGGAGGCGTTGAATTAAAAAAACTGTTTCTAGCCTGGGGAGATGCCCAATTTCAATGTTATTGGTTTGCTTCTCTGTTCCAAAGTCTGATATGTCTATACGTTCGTTGATTTCGTTTAGCATTTGAGATATCTGCCGAGCAGCGATCAAGTGGAGAGAACTGACTTTTTCGTGTTCCTGTTTGTCGTTTGTTGAGAGATTCTCAAATCCATACTTGTGAGTGCGTTTTGTGAAAGCAAAGGCATCATGTAGAGATTTATGTAGTTCGTATTCAAAGAATCTAGATATTTCTTTGCCAAAATATCGCTTTAACTGCGCGCGAATAAAATAAAAGTTATTTATCCACTCACCAACTGCGTTAGATGCCTTTTCATAGTCAACCTGAGAGGCAAGATTTGCGTCAACCTTTTCAAAAAACTCTCTTTGTGCATAAACTCTTTTCCCAAATAGCTCAGATATTTTTCCGACTAATTCAATAACCTCCTTTAATTCATACTCGCGTATTTCCTCACGACGTTTTTGTTTCCATAGGCTGTGCTGAAAGTATGTTCCTACTATTGCGGCAATAAGACCTAATGTAAGCGAAGCCCAGAAAGTCATATTTTATCATCCTGTGCAGATGTGATCCTGCCATAATGGACTGCTAGTTGTGATTCGTGAAGTGATGTAAATTGCGACTGTTTGGGTCACATCACTACCCATTCCCGCCCACGAAACGTCCTGCATCTTCGGCGGCGCGGCGTAACGCGCGGGATTTGTTGACGGTTTCAAGATATTCGGATTCCGGGTCGCTGTCGTAAACGACACCACCACCCGCCTGAATATAAAGCGTCTGATCCTTCAGAACAGCCGTGCGCAGGCAGATGCACATGTCCATTTCGCCATTCGCGGCAAAATAGCCTGCGCCGCCGCCATAAACACCGCGCTTTTCGGGTTCCAGCTCGTCGATGATTTCCATCGCGCGGACCTTGGGCGCACCGGACACCGTGCCTGCAGGCAGGCCCGCCAGCAAGGCCGACAGGGCGTCCTGCCCGTCTGCCAGTTCACCCACGACATTTGAGACGATATGCATCACATGGCTGTAGCGTTCGATGATGAATTCTTCCGTCGGGCGCACGCTGCCAACCTTGGCCACGCGCCCCACATCATTACGCCCCAGATCCAGCAACATCAGATGTTCGGCCAGTTCCTTTTCATCGGCCAGCAGGTCTGCCTCATAGGCGCGGTCCTGTTCGGGGGTAGCGCCACGCGGGCGGGTTCCGGCGATGGGGCGGATTGTCACTTCGCCGTCACGCAGCCGTACCAGAATTTCGGGACTGGCCCCGATAATCTGAAAGCCCCCCGGTTGCGCGGCAAAATCGAAATAAAACATGAAGGGCGACGGATTGGTGCGTCGCAATGACCGGTACAGCGCGAAAGGGGGCAGGGTGAATTTCTGCGACCAGCGCTGCGACGGGACGACCTGAAAGATGTCGCCTGCGCGGATATATTCCTTCGCGGCTTCCACAGCGGCCAGATAGTCGGGTTTGGCGAAATTCGACACGGGCTCGCCCGGCTGTACCGTATCGCCGCCCAGTTCACGCGGGGCCTGCGTGACACTGCGTTCCAGATCGCGCACCGCATCCATGACCCGTTCTGCCGCCTGCGCATAGGCCGCGCGCGCCGACAACCCCGACGCAGCCCATGCGGGCGACACCACTGTCACCTCGCCCTTCACGCCATCCAGCACCGCGACGACCGATGGGCGCAGCATGATCGAATCGGGCACGCCGATAGGGTCGGGGTTTATATCGGGCAGATGTTCAACCAGACGGATCATGTCATAGCCCAGATACCCGAACAAACCTGCCGTGGCCGCAGGCAGATCATCTGGGGTGTCGATGCGGCTTTCGGCCAATACGCTGCGCAAGGTGTCCAGCGGGTGGCCCGGCAGGTCGTCCCAGCTTTCGGGGTCAAAGCGCGCGTCGCGGTTAATCCGGCTTTGTGTACCGCGGCATTCCCAGATCAGGTCCGGTTTCAGACCGATAATCGAATATCGACCGCGTACCTCGCCACCGGTGACAGATTCCAGAATGAAGCTGTCACGGCTGGCCCCGGCAAGTTTCATGTATAGTGAAACCGGCGTGTCCAGATCGGCGGCAAGCCGGGTGTAGACAAGCTGGTTTTCACCACGGGCCCAGCCCGCTTCGAAGCTGCTATATTCGGGGGTCAGGCTGGCCATGGGTGCTCAGAAATTGGCGTGAACAGCGTCAATCACCTGCTGATTGAACTGAATCGGTTGTGATTGGCGCAAGGCGGATGAAAAATAGCCGAACAGGTCCTGCGCGATGCTTTGTTCAAGCTGTTCCGTCAGCGCATCGCGGAGATTTGCCACGTCATCCAGTAACAGGTCAGGATCAGCGATGTCATGCAGTTGCACCAGATAAACGCGGTCACTGCCATCGACAATGCGCAGGTCATCAGGGGTCATGTCAAATGCAGTGCTGACCAGATCGCGCGGCAGATCAGGCAGGAAATCCGTGCGGGTCATACCTTCGAACCGTTCCGGGGCCAGTTCCAGTGCCGCGAAATCCGAACCATTGCGCAGCGCATCGGCAATATCCTCGGCCTGCAGGCGCAGGCGCTCCACGATCTGCGCGCGGCGCCAGTCGCCTGCTACTTGGGTACGGATATCATCCAGCGGGCGGGGGCTGGGGGGCAGGTCTTCGATCAGTTCAAGCGCAAACAGGCCGCCATCATCCAGTATCCGGATCTCGGGGAAATCACCGTCCTGCAACTCGCGCGCGGCGCTGCGGAACGATTCATAGGCGGCAATCCCGCTGGTTTCGTCACGGCGCCAGTCAATTTCGCCGCTGCGCATGTCGGTTTCGGTGGCCAGTTCTGCGACTGTGGCGCCACCTGCAAGCAGGTCTTCGAACAGGTCAAGATCATCTGACAGAATGCGCCGGGCGCGGTCTGCGACCAGTTCTTCGCGCAATTGTGGCGCGGCGTCTTCGAAGGGGGTTTCGCGGGCGGCCAGAATTGCGTTCATCTGATAGACCGCCGCCCCGAGCGAGGTTTCAACCGGTCCTGCAAATCCGGGTTCTGTCAGTGCGAACACCGCGTCACCGGCTGTGCCGAGTTGCGCACGGGTTACATCGCCCATATCGGTGTCTTCAATGCTCAGGCCACGTTCCGCAGCAAGGTCAACGAAACTGATATCCCCTGATGACAAACGCGCGAATGCGTCTTCCGCCTGCTGCATATCCGCAAAGACCAGCCGCTCCACAAGGCGGCGCTCGGGTTGGCGGAATTCGCTTGCGCGCGCTTCATATGCGTCGCGCAGCACGGATTCTTCGATTTCAACCGTGTCGATCAGCATGTCAGGCGTCAGCCACGCATAGCGGATGCGCTTGCCTTCGGGCAGGGTGTAATTGTCGATATTGGCGTCATAGAATGCCTGCAATTCAGCATCGCCCGGCATGCCGACAGGTGTTTCCAGATTGTCCGAAGCAAGCGTCAGCACCGAATAGTCGCGCGTCTGCGCCTGATGGTTCAGCAGCGGTGTGATCAGGGCGTCGGGGCTGCGTGCGGCGCTGATCACGGCGAGTTGCAGAATGCTGCGGGCAACATCTTCGCGGATTGAATCCTCGAACTCGGATTCGTTCAACCCGGCATTCTGCAGCGCAAACCGATAGGCTTCGCGGTCGAACTGCCCGCCAAGCCCCTGAAAGGCGCTGATCTGCAGAATTTCGCGTTGTACGGTTTCATCGCCTGCGGACACGCCCAGACGATCTGCTTCGCTATCCAGCGCGGCAGTGGTGACAAGCTGTTCCAGCACCATCTGGTCCAGTCCGAACAGGCGGGCCTGCTCCATGGTGATGGTCTGGCCGGTCTGGCTTTGCAGGACACGCAATTCATTCTGAAGCGCGCGTGCGTATTCATTGGTTGAAATATCGCGCCCGCCCACGCTGCCAATACTGCGGGCACCGCCGCCAAAGCCTTCGACCCCGAAGCCAAGCAGACTAAGCGCGAGCAGCGCCATCAGAAAACCGGCGCCGATGTTCTTGGCCGATAATTTCTGGCCGGATCTGGGTTTCGACATGCAACAACTCTTTCCACGTTTTCCCGAAGGGTTGCGCCTTGTGTAAGGAAACCGGCCCGAAGGGGCAAGCGTTCAGATTGCACGAAAAGTAATGCCGCGACTGGCCGAACGCCGGGTGCGCGGGGCGCGCGTCAGTCCGGACGCACAGCAGGCTGAAAGTCAATGCAGAAGGACGCCATTTCCGCCCGGCCAAGCATGCTGTCGGTGCAATGGCAATAGGCGGTGTCGGTCCCTTCCTTGCAGTGGCTGCAGTCGACGCAGGTGCCGAATGTGGGGACTTGCCGCAGGGTTGCAAGATCGCCGGTGGCACGTTGTAGCGCCTGCGACAGGGTGCGCTGCATCTCTTCGGGTAATGCGGCCAGCACGCGGCGCAGATCGCCCAGCGGGTCGTCGCGCAGCATGTTATGTCCGGCCTGGGTCACCTCGATCAGGGTGGAACGCGCGTCATTGCTGTTGAGTTGTCGTTGTAACAAGCCAAGCGCGACCAGTGACTTCACGGTCTGCGATGCGGTCCCGCGTGTGGTCGCATGAAATTCCGAAAATGCCGAAGGTGTGCGCGAAAACCGGTTCGCCCGCGCAAAGAAGCGCAGCGCGGTCCATTGTGCGGCGGTCAGTTCCGTGCGCCCTGTGTTTTGCGCAAGCCGCGCCAGATGCACAATCAGATCGGCCATGTCCTGGGTCATCTTGGTGCTGTTACCCTATTTTGCGAATGCTGTTGCATGCAGAGCAGGTAATCCGCCCCGGGGGCATTGACAAGCCTGTCGGCCAAATGGTAGCGATACGCTATAGTTTCGACTCGAAACATATGGGCGAACAAGAGGACGCCATGGAACAGAGAGACGCCAGAACAAGTCAGTTCATCCGCGATGCCATGAAGCGCGAGATGCTGGAGCCGCAGACCGAATACGCCCTGGCGATTGCATGGCGTGACCAGCGCGATGAAGCCGCGCTGCACCGGCTTATCAACGCCTATAGCCGTCTGGCGGTGTCGGTCGCGACGCGGTTCCGTCGATATGGCATGCCACTGGATGACCTTATCCAGCAGGGCAATCTGGGCCTCATGCGCGCTGCGGAAAAATATGACCCCGAAAACGGGGCCAGATTTTCGACTTATGCTGCGTGGTGGATCAGGGCGTCCATGCAGGAATATGTGATGCGCAACTGGTCCGTTGTGCGCACAGCGACAAACGCATCCCAGAAGAAGCTTTTCTTCCATCTGCGCAAGACTCTGTCCAAGCTGGATGATGGTGAAGCGCGCAATGAAGCGCTGGCCACCACAGTTGCGCGGGAACTGGATGTTCCCGAAGCGCAGGTCGAAATCATGCTGGGGCGCATGTCGGGGCAGGATCTGTCGCTGAATTCACCACAGGGCAGTGGCGAAGAAGACGGCCGCGAATGGATGGACACAATCGAGGATGACGGCCCCGCCACCGAGGATCATGTGCTTGGTGACATGGAATCCCGGCGCAGGCGGCGGATGTTGTATTCGGCGGTAGGCGATCTGCCGGATCGCGAGAAGCGCATCATCACCGAACGGCATTTGCTGGATGTGCCGCGCACTTTGGCGGAACTCGGTGCGGAGCTTGGTATTTCCAAGGAACGTGTGCGCCAGCTTGAAGAACGCGCCATGGGCAGAATCACAGCACAGTTACGTCAGGACGCGTCACCGGAACGGCTGCGGGCTTGAACCCTGCCGGTGTTTCTGCCACGGACGCGGAAATTCTTTTCGGTCCGGGGCAATGCAACTGATGATCAAACCGCCTGTTATTTCTGAACGCCAGCGCCGTATTGCGTTGGTCCTTTCGGTGGTCTTGCTGGTCGTGGTGACCGTGCTGTTGCTGATGCCTGTCCCCGAAGGAGAGGGGCGACTGCCGCAGCATGTGGACAAGATTGTGCATTTTGCCGTGTTCTTCAGTGTCGCGATGCCTGCCTATGTTGCGCGATTGCGGTTCTGGCCTGTCATTCTGACAGGGTTGATCGCCTATGGCGGCGCAGTAGAGCTGATCCAGCCGCATTTTGGCCGTTCGGCGGAATTTGGCGATTTCATCGCCAATTCGCTGGGCGTCATCGCGGCACTTCCCTGTGCGGTGTGGTTCCGGCGCCGTTCAGAAGCGCGGAAGCTGGCCCAGAACAACCGGTCCCAGTGACAATACTGACTGCCGCACCTGAAGCGGCAGTGCAAGCTGGCCGGTCGACTGATCACTCAGCGATGCAAAGATCATGCGCGCCATCTGTGCCCCATCAGGGGGGATCACGCCGGTACTGACCAGCAGTGACACGACCGTTTCCCATTGTGTCATGCGCATATCCAGTTGCCCCGATAATGTGCCGCCGACATCTGGGCGCAGGACGCCCGATGCCTGCAAGGTGATGTCCCCCCAGATGATTTCCAGTTCATCAATATCAATTTCGCGCAACGGTGGCAGACCGGCATTCAGGTGCAGGGGGCTGGCGAAATCCAGCATGGCAAGAACCCGGCTGCGCGCCAGCATGGGTGGCAGCATGCGGTCCGGATCCAGCCCGGCAAGCAGGCCCGCATCGGGGCGCAGGCCAGACAGGTCCAGCGCCAGTTCATATTGCGCACCGGTGAAATGTGTCAGGCTGGCGCGCAGGCTGTCGGCTTCATGGGTGATTGTCCGGTGGCTGAACTGTGGCGTTGCAAATACCAGATTCGCCCGATCAACCGCCCCGCTGACGCCGCTGCGCGCAACCACGCTTGCGCGGGCATCGGCGCTGCGCAGGTGCCAGTCCTGCCCGTAAAGGCCCAGAATCTGCACAGGCGGAAACACCGCGATCACATGATGCGGCTTATAGCTGAGGGCGTGAAGATTCAGCGCTTCGCCCTGCCAGTCGATTTCACCATCCGCCAGACGCAGACGCGGGGCATGTAGGGTCAGGTCAAAGCGGTGCGGAAACCCGCCAAGACTGTAATCCGACGCGGTTAGGGTATCGTTGTGCGCCAGCGTGGCGCTGATCCGGCTGTCCAGTTCACGCGCCGCATAATGCCAATATGCGCCATAGCCGATTGCCGCCAGCATGATGGTTGCCAGAATCACGCGCATCGGATGCCCCTTTTCATCATTACTCAAAACGTGTTTACACCTTGGAAACGGGAAAGGACCAGTCACATGCTGCGGCGCAGTTCAATTTGGGTATTCGGGTATGGGTCGCTGATCTGGGATCCGGGCTTTGCGTGGTCCAGCCGCCAGATTGCGCGCCTTGATGGGTATGAACGGTCCTTCTGCATGCGGTCCATCCATCATCGTGGCACTGTGCAACAACCGGGGCTGGTGCTGGCGCTGGACCGGGGGGCGGGGCATTGCGAAGGGATCGCGTTTGAAATTCCGGCCCGCGTCGCGGATGAGACACTGGAATATCTGCGCGCACGGGAATTGATTTCAGCGGCCTATCTGGAACGCCATGAAAAACTGCTGTTGCGTGACGGGCGGCAACTGGATGCGGTGACCTATGTGATTGACCGCGACCATGACCAGTATTGCGGCGGTCTGACACTGGAAGAACAGGCGCAGATTATTGCCCGCGCGGCAGGCGGGCGCGGTCCCAACCGCGACTATCTGATCAACACGGCCACCCATCTGAACGAACTGGGCCTGCGCGACCCGCAGCTTGACTGGCTGGCCGCGCGGGTCTGCGAACTGGGCGCGTAATCGGCGAAATAATTTGCACCCTTCAGGGCGCTGCGCGCAGCCCGGGTTTGCGCAGCGCCTTTGCCATGGCAGTCCGTTTGTCAGACTGCTGCGATGACATCAGCCTTTTGCTGGCCAAGCCCTTCAACTTCCAGCGCAACAATATCGCCCGGTTGCAGAAACCGCTGCGGCGACATGCCGGCCCCGACACCCGAAGGGGTGCCCGTTGCAATGACATCGCCCGGAACCAGTTCCATGAAATGCGACATGTAGGACACGATCTGCGCCACAGTGAAGATCATGTCCGCAGTGGTTGAATCCTGCCGATTTTCACCATTGACCGAAAGCTGCAGACGCAAGGCCTGCGGGTCGGGCACTTCATCCTTGGTGACCAGCCATGGCCCGATCTTGCCGAAACCCGGTGCTGATTTGCCCTTGATCCATTGTCCGCCGCGGTTTTTCTGGAAATCGCGTTCGGACACGTCATTTACTGCGCAATAGCCCGCAACATAATCCAGTGCATCCGCTTCATCGACATACAGCGCGGGTTTGCCGATCACGATGCCCAGTTCCACCTCCCAGTCGGTGCGTGTGGCCCCGCGTGGAATGATGATCGTGTCTTCGGGACCGGCCAGCGATGATGTCGCCTTGGAAAAGACCAGTGGTTCTTTTGGTTTTTCTGCGCCGGTTTCGGCGGCATGGGCGGCATAATTCAGCCCGATGCAATAGAAGTTGGGGATATGGGACATGGGCGCGCCGATGCGCACAGGTTGCGCCACAAGCGGCAGGGTTCTGGGGTCAAGCGCTGACAATTGCGCAAGCGAGTCCAGCGACACGGTGTCCCCGCCGAAATCAGCAACCACGCCTGACAGGTCGCGCAAATTGCCCTGATGGTCCAGACATCCGGGTTTTTCCTGCCCTTTCGGGCCATAGCGAAGTAGTTTCATGATGCGATGCTCCGTCTGTCGCGCTGTGCTGCCACAGACCTAGCGGCATTTCAGTGCGTATGCAAAGGGTTACCTGTGCTGATCTGGGGGCGGGACAGCGTGGGGCTATGTCTGCCGGGTCGAATTTGGTCCTCAGCAATCCTTGGGTCATGCACCAGACCCGCGCCATCGGCCTTTATTCCGCGTTGTGGCACGCACCCCAACGGCGGCTTCAGGGCAGGAACCGCCCCGGAACACGACGTTTGAAACTGCTCTCAACAGATATTAACCTGTCGCAATCGCTTCCAGTCGGTCGCGGTCAAGCTCGCCCGGAACGATGGTGATCGGAATGGGCAGCGAACCGGAATTGCGCACCAGTTGCGTGACAATGGGGCCGGGATTATTGCCTTCGGTGCCTGCCCCCAGAACCAGAAACCCGATATCGGGATCGTCCTGTATCTGGGCCAGCACTTCTTCCACTGCGTCGCCTTCGCGGATGACAAGTTCGGGGTGCAGGCCCTTGCGGTCGCGCATCCATTTGGCAAAGACCTCGAAATGCGCCTCTATGCGTTCACGGGCTTCGGCGCGCATGACATCGGCAACGCCAATCCAGCCCTGGAATTCTTCGGGGCTTATGACCGACAGGATCTGCACCTCTGCGCCGGTTTTTGCGGCCCGCAGCGCCGCAAAACGGATCGCATTCAGGCATTCGCGGCTGTCGTCCAGTACAACCAGAAATTTACGCATGACGCTTTCCTTCGCTGATATTGGCTGCATCTTGACCAAATAGGGTCGGGCTGTAAACACAAAGCCTGCATTGCACTATGTCCAGCCCACATCCCCCAGAAAAATATACCCCGCCCCGTAGATCGTCTTGATCAGACGAGGGTTGCGCGGGTCTTCGCCCAGTTTGGTGCGCAGGCGGGAAATGCGCACATCCATTGCGCGGTCAAAACTTTCGCCTGCGCTGCCGCCCAATGCATCCAGCATCTGCGTGCGCGAAATCAGGCGTTTGGGGCTTTCCAGAAACAGGCGCAGCACTTCACCTTCGGCATGGCTGAACGGGGTTTCCTGCCCCTGATCGTCGATCAGCACATAGCGGTCAAATCGCGCCACCCACTCGTTGAAACGCGCAATCTGCGGGCTGGCGCTGCCCTGCGCAACCGGTTTGCGCAGGCGGGCGCGGATACGTGCCACAACTTCGGCGGGATCAAACGGTTTGGTGATATAATCATCCGCGCCCAGTTCCAGACCTGTCACGCGGTCCTGCACCTGCGCGCGCCCGGATATGATGATGATCGTCGCCCCCGATTCCAGCGCAAGGCGATGCACCAGCGCCAGCCCGTCACGGTCCGGCAGACCCAGATCCACCAGACAGACATCTGGTGTGAACCGGCGCAGCGCGGCTTCGAATTCTGTGGCGCGTGCATAGCTGGAGGTCTGAAAGCCCGCCTCCTGCAGGGCCTGAGACAGGATTTTGCGGATTTCAGGTTCATCATCCAGAATCGCAACATGGGCAGTGGTCATGCAACCCCCTCCAGGGTGAAACGCAGGTCTTGCGGGCCGAATGGTTTTGTCAGCACCGGAAATTCCGCAGCGGCGGCGCGATGCAGCTTGTCCTGCGGGGGCAGGGCGGTCATCAGATAAAGACGAATGCGTCCGCGCCCCCGCAAGGCGCGCGCAAGGTCCAGCCCCGACAAGGTGCCCGGCAGGTTTATGTCAGACAGCATCATGTCAAGTTCCGGCAGATCGGCAAGGGCCAGCGCTTCATCCGCTGTGGTTGCCTCGATCACGGTATGGCCCATGTCGCATAACATGGCGCGCACTGTTTCGCGGATGCTTTGTGTATCTTCGACCAGCAGGACAAGGCCGGATTCGGGCATCGCGCGGGCGCTGCGCACGGGTCTGAAGGGAAGGCGCAGCGTAACCTGCGCACCGCCCTGTGGCCGGTTCGCCAGCCGGATAGTGCCTCCCGACAAGGTGATCTGGTCATAGACCATGGCCAGCCCCAACCCCGTCCCTTCGGCCCCTTTGGTGGTAAAGAACGGGTCCAGCGCCTTATCCAGCGCATCCTCGCTGAAACCGGTTCCGGTGTCGGTCAGGGTCAGTTCCAGCCATGTATCGGCCACGGTGGAAACCGTCAGCGTGATCTGTCCCGCCCTGCCTGCCATCGCATCGCGGGCATTCAGGATCAGGTTCAGCAAACTGTCCTGCAGCACGCCCTGATCCAGCAGCACATGGGGTAGATCAGGGGTGACCTGCACATCAAGGCGCATGTTGTCGGGCAGGGCTGGGCGGGCCATCAGGGTCAGGTCATGCAACAGCGCGCGCAGATCGGTAGGCTTTGGCTGCAATTCCCTGTGGCCGGAGATTGCAGCGAGCTGTTCCAGCAGCACACCGCCCCGCCGCGCCGCCGCGATGGTGGATTGCACCACCTGCGCCATTTCCGCAGGCAGGGTGTTGCGGCGCATCAACTGCCCCTGCAGGCCCAGGATGATGGTCAGAAGATTACCGAAATCATGCACCATGCCCGATGACAGCTGCGCCGCCAGTTCGCGTTTGCGGGTCTGCGCAAGGGCCGCGCGGGCCTGAGTTTCCGCGGTCACGTCCATCGACATGACATAGATGCCGTTTATCGGCCCACAGCCCACCCTGTCGGGCGTCAGCGCCAGCCGGATGCGCCGCCCGCTTTCGTCATGGGTGAATTCATGCACCGCGTTTTCGCCACCCAACGCGCGTTCCAGCAGCGGCAGGATTTTTTCATAGACACTGCCCAGAACCGCCTGCGCAGGATGGCCCACCACATTGCGGGGCAGACCGGGGAATATGGATGAAAGCCGCCGGTTGGAAAATGTATAGCGCATTTCGCGGTCCATATGCGCGATATGAGCAGGCATCATTTCGGTGGTCAGGCGGGTGCGGGCTTCCATTTCGGTCAGTTCGCGCTTGGCCTGTTCAAGTGCCGCGTTGCTGGCGGCCAGCGCGCGGTTGGTGGCTGCCAGCCGTTCGGCATGGGCCAGCAACTCGTCAGACAGTTCTTCGGACCGCGCGCGCAGCAGCCCTTCCTGCAGCTTAACTTCGGTAATGTCGGTATAGACCGTCACCCACCCCCCCTGCGGCAAGGGCGCCCCTTCGACGCTGATCCAGCGGCCATTGGCGCGCAGGCGTTCCATGTAATGGGGGACAAAGGCGCGCGCGGCATCAACGCGGATGCGCACTGCTTCTTCCTGATCATCAACCGGGCCATATTCGCCGCGCGACACCAGATAGCGGATCGTATCTTCAAAGGCGACACCGGGCTGCACCAGATGTTCAGGCAATCCGAACATTTCCTGATAGCGCTGGTTGCTGACCGAAAGCTGCAGATTGCTGTCAAAGATCGACAGCGCCTGCTGGATCATGTTCAGCCCCGCAGCCATCAGGTTGATGCGGGTGTTTTCTGTCAATGCCACGCGCCCATCCCCCCCCTCTGGTCACTGTCCGGACACTAGACTGCACCTGCGCTGTGCGGAAGCCCTGAACATCGCGCGTTACAATTCGAAAGGTTTGGGCAAAACTGCGGAAAGAATCGCATCACCACATAGGGCCACATGTTCGGGCATCGCGCTGCAATCCGGCACGCCTTGCATGTGCTGACCGACAGAAGGACGAGGAGGAGTCTGCCTGTGACCACCACAGCATCACCCGCGCCCGCGCAGGATGGGCTTAGTTCTGTGCCTGCGCTGCTGGCGCGCAATGCCACGCAATACGGCCTTCAGACCGCCTATCGCGAGAAGGAATTCGGCATCTGGCAAAGCTGGACATGGGCGGAAACCCACGATCAGGTACGCGCCATGGCGCTGGGGTTTCTGGTTCTGGGCATGAAGCAGGGCGATTATGTCGCCATTATCGGGCGCAACCGTCCCGCCCTTTACTGGTCGATGGTGGCTGCGCAATCTGTGGGGGCCATTCCGGTGCCGCTTTACCAGGATGCGGTCGCGGAAGAGATGGCCTATGTGCTGGACCATTGCGGCGCGCGTTTCGTTGTCTGCGGCGATCAGGAACAGGTCGACAAGGTCATCGAGGTTCAGGAAACGGTGCATTGCATCGATGAAATCCTGTATCTGGATAAACGCGGCATGCGTAAATATGACCACAGCCATATGAACTGGCTGGAAGATGTCATGCGCGAAGGGCGCGCGGCGCAAACCCGGCTGGAACCCGAACTGAACACACGCATTGCGGCGCTGGGCTGGGACAGCACCTGTGTCATGCTTTACACATCCGGCACGACCGGCAAGCCCAAGGGCGTGGTGCTGAGCAATCGCAATATCATCATCACGTCTAAAAACAGTTCCGAATTCGACAAGCTGCGTCCGGGGGATGAAATTCTGGCCTATCTGCCCATGGCATGGGTGGGCGATTTCATCTTTGCCATCGGGCAGGCCTATTGGACCGGATTTTGCGTGAACTGCCCTGAATCCGCGCAGACCATGATGACAGATCTGCGCGAGATCGGACCAACCTATTATTTTGCCCCGCCCCGCATTTTTGAAACCATGCTGACAACAGTGATGATCCGCATGGAAGATGCATCGCCCCTGAAGCGCCGGTTGTTTCATCATTTTATGGATTTCGCCCGCGATACGGGGCCGAAACTGCTGGATGGCAAACCCGTCAGCATGATGGCGCGGCTGAAATATGCGTTGGGTAATTTTCTGGTCTATGGCCCGCTGAAAGACACGCTTGGCCTGCGCCGCATTCGCGTGGCCTATACTGCTGGCGAAGCGATCGGGCCGGAGATATTTGATTTCTACCGCGCGCTGGGCATCAATCTGAAACAGCTTTACGGCCAGACAGAAGCATCCGTGTTCATCACGCAGCAGCCTGACGGGGAAGTGCGGTCCGACACGGTTGGCGTGCCATCGCCGGGCGTGGAAGTGCGCATCGCTGACAATGGCGAAGTGTTCTACCGTTCCCCCGGCACATTCGAAAGCTACTATAAAAACGCAGAAAGCACCGCATCCACCAAGGATTCTGATGGCTGGGTGGCCACGGGCGATGCGGGCTTTTTTGAAGAAGGGACCGGCCATCTGCGTATCATCGACCGCGCCAAGGATGTTGGCAAAATGGCCGATGGTGCCATGTTCGCGCCAAAGTATGTTGAAAACAAACTGAAATTCTTTCCGAATATTCTGGAAACCGTGGTGTTCGGGAACGGGCGCGACCGCTGCGTGGCCTTTATCAATATTGACCTGAGCGCGGTCGGCAGTTGGGCGGAACGCAATAACATCGCATATTCCAGCTATCAGGAACTTGCCGGGCTGAAACGGGTGCTCGATACGATTCAGGCCCATGTCGAACAGGTCAATGAAAGTGTCGCGCAGGACAAGTTCCTGTCGGGCTGCCAGATTCACCGCTTTCTGGTGCTGCATAAGGAACTGGATGCCGATGACGGCGAAATGACCCGCACCCGCAAGGTGCGCCGCCGCATTGTAGAGGAGAAATACGCAGACCTGATCGACGCGCTCTATAGCGACAAGGACGGCATCTATACCGAAACCGAAGTCACCTATGAAGATGGGCGCAAAGGCGTGTTGAAGGCGACGCTGGAAATCCGCAATGCGAAAGTATTCGGTGCAACCGCTGATCAGGTGGCGGCGGAATGAGCGGGCAGGGGGAAGGGATGCGCGATACCGTGACAGATGAAGGGTATATGACCGCTGACGGGCGCAAGATTGGCGGGGTTGCGATGGAAATGCGCAACATTACCCTGCGGTTTGGGGGCGTCGTGGCCATCAAGGATATCAGTTTCGACATTCGCTGGGGGGAAATCCGCGCCATTATCGGCCCGAATGGTGCGGGCAAATCCTCCATGCTGAATGTCATTTCCGGCTTCTACCACCCGCAGGAAGGCGAAGTCATCTACAAGGGTTACAAACGCCCGGCCATGCGCCCCTATCAGGTGGCACAGCAGGGCATTGCCCGCACATTCCAGAATATCGCCTTGTTTGAAGGCATGAGCGTGCTGGACAACATCATGACCGGCCGCCTGCACCACATGAAAGCGAACATGTTTCAACAGGCCATCTGGTGGGGGCGCGCTGCCCGCGAAGAAGCGGAGAACCGTGCGCAGGTCGAAAAGATCATCGATTTTCTGGAAATCCAGCATATCCGCAAAACGCCCGTGTCACGGCTGCCCTATGGGCTGAAAAAGCGTGTGGAACTGGCCCGCGCACTGGCGGCGGAACCAGCAATCCTGCTGCTGGATGAACCGATGGCCGGCATGAATGTCGAGGAAAAGGAAGACATGTGCCGCTTCATTCTGGATGTGAATGACGAATTCGGCACCACGACAGTTCTGATCGAACATGACATGGGCGTGGTCATGGACCTGTCCGACCGCGTGGTGGTCATGGATTACGGCAAGAAGATCGGGGACGGCACCCCTGACGAGGTGCGCAACAATCAGGAAGTCATCAATGCCTATCTTGGGGTTGCCCATGACTGAACAGGCGACAGACCGCAGGGGAGGGGGCAGACATGCCTGATACGTTACTTTTCGCGCTGGAGGCGTCGCTGAACGGGCTGACCGCAGGCGTGATGTATGCGCTGGTGGCGCTTGGCTTCGTGCTGATCTTCAAGGCCAGCGGCATATTCAATTTTGCCCAGGGTGTGCTGGCGCTGTTTGCGGCACTGACACTGGTAGGGTTCCAGTCCGGCCAGATTCCGTTTTCGCACCTGATCAACGCCACGCTGGGCACAAGGTTGCATCATTTCGGCTGGAACATGCCCACGGTGCTGGCCATTCCGGCAACGGTTCTGGTGATGATCGGGCTGGCCATTCTGGTGGAACGCTTCATTCTGAAACATCTGATCAATCAGGAACCGATCATCCTGTTCATGGCAACCATTGGTCTTGCCTATTTTCTGGAAGGGTTCGGGGACATCATGTGGGGCGCCGAGGTGAAGGCGCTGGATGTCGGCCTGCCCAAGGGCATGTCCATGGCCGTGGATGACGCAACCTTCAACTGGTTCGGCTATGGGTTCTATATTGACCGGCTGGAAATCTGGGCGGCGGGAATTGCAGCTGTGCTGGTTGCCGTGCTGACGGTGTTTTCGCAATACACCAAGCAGGGCCGCGCCTTGCGCGCTGTGGCCGATGACCATCAGGCAGCGCTTTCGGTGGGCATTTCGCTGCGCTTCATCTGGGTGCTTACATGGTCGATTGCGGGCATCGTGGCGCTGGTTGCGGGTATCATGTGGGGGTCGAAATCGGGTGTGCAGTTTTCGCTGTCGCTGATTGCGCTGAAGGCGCTGCCTGTGCTGATCCTGGGGGGGTTCACATCCATCCCCGGTGCGATTGTGGGCGGGCTGATCATCGGTGTCGGTGAAAAGCTGTTCGACTTCTTCATGAACCCCATCATCGGCGGCGCCACTGAGAACTGGTTCGCTTATATGCTGGCGCTGGTCTTCCTGCTGTTCCGGCCGCAGGGCCTGTTCGGCGAACGTATCATCGAAAGGGTTTAGGAATATGCTTTACCGTGAAGCAGGCGATTTCAAGACAAGCTATGTCGCCGACAGCCAGACCTTTCCGATAAAATTCGATCGTTATGGCTATTATGTTCTGCTGGGTTTTGCCTTTCTGGTCATGCCGCTGATCATCAATGATTACTGGGCCAATTCGATTGTTGTTCCCTTCCTGATCTATGCGATTGCGGCATTGGGGCTGAATATCCTGATCGGCTATTGCGGGCAGTTATCCCTGGGCACGGGCGGGTTCATGGCGGTGGGGGCCTATGCCAGCTATAAGATGATGACGGCGTTTCCCGAGTTGAACATCATTTTCGTCATCATCATTGCGGGCATGGTGACCGCATGTGTCGGCGTGTTGTTCGGCCTGCCATCCTTGCGGATTAAGGGGTTCTATCTGGCGGTGGCGACATTGGCCGCGCAGTTCTTTCTGATCTGGCTGTTCACACGCACTGCATGGTTCTACAACTATTCGCCCACCGGCATGATTTCCGCCCCCACGCGCGAGGTATTTGGCGTCCCTGTCACCGGGCCGCGTGCATCGGCAGTGTCGATGTATATGATATGCCTGTGCTTTCTTGTCGCCAGCGCCTGGCTTGCGCGCAATCTGACACGCGGCAGCATGGGGCGCAAATGGATGGCCATCCGCGACATGGACATCGCCGCCGAGATCATCGGGGTAAACCCGCTGATTGCCAAACTTACGGCCTTCGCGGTGTCCAGTTTCCTTGTGGGCATTTCCGGCGCGCTGCTGTTTGCTGTCTATTTGGGTGCTGCCGAAGCAGGCGAGGCATTCGGCATCGACAAGTCATTCCTTGTTCTGTTCATGGTGATCATCGGCGGGCTGGGGTCCATTTTCGGGGCTTTCGCAGGGGCGGCGTTTCTGATTGTCGGGCCTGTTCTGCTGAAACTGCTGTTAGTCAATTCGCTGGGCTGGCCCACCGATCTGGCTGCGCATCTGGAAATCATGATTGTGGGCGCACTGATCATCGTCTTTCTGATCGTCGAGCCGCATGGCATCGCCGCATTATGGCGCACAATAAAGGAAAAACTGCGCCTTTGGCCTTTCCCTTACTGATTGGGGCAGGTCGATTTCAAGAAACGTCATCCATATGGGAGGAGAACCGATGAAGATGACCAGACTGGCCGCGACACTTGCGGCAACCATGGTAGTAGCAGGGCCGACACTGGCGGATACGCTTCACTTTCCGTCACTCAGCTACCGGACAGGGCCGTTCGCTGCAGGGGGCATTCCCTTTGCGGACGGGTATTCCGATTACCTGACGCTGATCAATGAACGCGATGGCGGGATCGGCGGCGTGCCGATCCGGCAGACCGAATGCGAAACCGCCTATAACACTGAACGCGGGGTCGAATGCTATCAGTCCATCCGCAATGACAATCCGCTGGTGATTCAGCCCTTGTCCACCGGCATCACCTATCAGCTGATCCCGCGCACCATGGAAGATGGCATTCCCATGCACACCATGGGCTATGGGCGCACATCTGCGGTGAATGGCGAAGTGTTCAACTGGACCTTCAACTACCCGGCGAATTACTGGGACGGGGCCAGCGTGATCATCAACTACCTGCTGGATGAAAATGACGGCAGCCTTGAAGGCAAGAAGATCGCGCTGCTTTACCATAACTCTGCCTATGGGCGCGAACCCATCCCGACGCTGGAGCGTCTGGCCGAACGTCACGGATATGAATTTCTGAGCATCGGCGTGGACAGTCCCGGTCAGGAACAGGGCAGCCAGTGGTTGCAGATCCGGCGTGAACGCCCCGATTATGTGGTCATGTGGGGCTGGGGCGTCATGAACCCGACCGCCATTCAGGAAGCCGCCAATATCCGCTTCCCGATGGAAAATTTCATCGGCGTGTGGTGGTCCGGTTCTCAGCAGGATGTCCGTCCTGTGGGTGATGGCGCGCATGGCTACAAGGCGCTGGCGATGCACGGCACAGGCATGGATTATCCGATCTATGAGGACATGCAGCGCTATGTCATTGACGCGGGCAAATATGCCGGCACCGGCGACGAGGTCGGCACCGTGCTGTATTCGCGTGGCATGTATGCAGCCATGCTGGCGGTAGAAGCCGCAAAGAAGGCACAGGAAATCCATGGTGTCGCTGCCATCACGCCCGCGATGATGCGCGATGGCATGGCCAATCTGGAAATCACCGAGGAACTGATGGTCGAACTGGGCCTGCCGAATTTCGGTCCTGCCTTCTCGGTGGCCTGTGAAAACCATGGCGGTTCAGGCGCTGCGATGATCCAGCAATGGGATGCGCAAGCGGGTGAATGGAACCTGATCACCGACTGGATCGACCCTGATCGCGAACTGATCATGGAAATGGCGATGGATGACAGCATTGCCTATGCGGCTGAAAACAACATCAGCCCGGCCTGCCTGAACTAAGCACAGCAGTGGTCCCGGACCTGATCCGGGGCCGCTTCCCTCACCCGAATGCGAAAGCCCGATCCGATGCTTGATGCAAGCCCCCAGCAGACGACGCTTCTGGAAGTCAACAATATCGAAGTGCTTTACAACCACGTCATCCTTGCGCTGAAAGGTGTCAGTCTTGATGTGCCCAAAGGCGGTATCACGGCTATTCTGGGCGGCAATGGCGCTGGCAAATCGACAACGCTGAAAGCGATTTCCAACCTTATCCATTCCGAACGCGGCGAAGTGACCAAGGGCAGCATCCTGTATGAAGGGCGCAATGTCGTGGGTCTGGACCCGGCTGATCTGGTGAAATCCGGTGTCGTGCAGGTAATGGAAGGGCGCCATTGTTTTGAACATCTGACCGTCGAGGAAAACCTGCTGACCGGGGCCTATACCCGCACAGACGGGCGCGGTGCAGTGGCGGCGGAACTTGATCTTGTCTATGAATATTTTCCGCGCCTGAAGGAACGCCGCAAAAGCCAGGCTGGCTACACATCCGGCGGTGAACAGCAGATGACCGCCATCGGGCGCGCGCTGATGTCGCGCCCCTCGATGATCCTGCTGGATGAACCCTCGATGGGGCTGGCCCCGCAGCTTGTGGAACAGATTTTCGAAATTGTTGCGCGGCTGAACCGCGAGCAGGGCGTGACCTTCCTGCTGGCCGAACAGAACACCAATGTCGCGCTGCGCTATGCGACGACAGGTTTCATCATGGAAAACGGGCGCATTGTCATGGAAGGTAGCGCGCAGGAATTGCGCGAAAACCCCGATGTGAAGGAATTCTATCTGGGCATGTCCGACAAGGGCCGCAAAAGTTTCCGCGAGGTGCGCAGCTATCGCCGCCGCAAGCGCTGGCTGGCGTGACCAGACGCCCCTGACGCCCCCACGCAATTCCGCCGCTATCACCCAAAAGGCACCGCCATGACCCCGTTCGACCCTTTGGAAACCCGATCACAGGAAGCCCGCAGCGCAGATATTGCCACGGCTTTGCCAAAGGCTGTTTCCAATGCCCTGCGCGCGCCTGCAATGGCTGCGCATCTGGGTGATATCGATGCGCGCGCAGTGACAGACCGCGCGTCGCTTGCGCGCTTGCCGGTGCTGCGCAAATCCGACCTGACGGGCGCGCAGGCCGCGCAGCCCCCCTTTGGCGGGCTGAGTGCAACGGCGCTTGCCGAATTCGAGCATGTCTTTCAGTCCCCCGGTCCGATCTATGAACCCGGGCGCGTGTCGGCGGATTGGTGGCGGCTGGGCCGGTTTCTGCATGCCAGCCATATCGGGCGCGGCGATATCTTGCAGAACTGCTTTTCCTATCATCTGGTGCCTGCAGGCATGATGTTTGAAAACGCCGCGCGCGCGGTCGGGGCCACGGTTTTGCCAGCAGGCACCGGCCAGACCGAGTTGCAGGTGATTGCCGCGCGCGATATCGGCAGCACCGTCTATGCGGGAACACCCGATTTCCTGAAGATCATCCTTGATAAGGCCGATGAGATGGGCGTCGCGTTGCAGATCACCAAGGCGGTTATGGGCGGCGGCGCGCTATTTCCGTCCCTGCGCGATTTTTACCGCGACCGGGGGATCACCGCTCGCCAATGCTATGCGACCGCCGATCTGGGCAATGTTGCCTATGAAACCGACGCGATGGAAGGAATGGTGGTGGATGAAGGGGTGATTGTCGAAATCGTGCGCCCCGGAACCGGCGATCCTGTCCCGCAGGGTGAGGTGGGCGAAATTCTTGTCACCACGCTGAATGCCGATTACCCGCTGATCCGCTTTGCCACCGGTGATCTGAGCGCCGTTCTGCCGGGGCAAAGCCCCTGTGGGCGTACCAATATGCGCATCAAGGGGTGGATGGGCCGCGCTGACCAGACGACCAAGATCAAGGGTATGTTCGTGCGCCCCGAACAGGTGGCGGCACTTGTGTCCCATCATGATGAAATTCACCGCGCGCGGGTGATTGCCACGCGCGTTGGTGAAAAGGACGTGATGACAGTGCGGATCGAAACCCGCGCGACGAATCCGGCATTGTATGAAGCGACGGTACTGTCTACGCTGAAACTCAGGGGTGAGGTTGATCTGGTGCCTCCGGGGTCGCTGCCCAATGACGGGCTGGTGATAGAGGATCTGCGCCGCTACGACTGATGACCCCCTGCATAGGTTAACAGTGGGGATGTCGTCATGCGTTTGGGTTTTCTGGTCCTGTTTGTGTTGCTTCTGGTCAAACCGCTTCATGCGGCGGGACTGGCGCTTGTCATCGCAAATGACAGTTATGACCACGCCGCGAACCTGCGCGGGGCAGACCAGATTCTGGATATAAGCGCGACGCTGGAATCCGCCGGGTTTCAGGTGGTTTCAGGCCGCAATCTGACCACCGAAGAAATGCGAGCGCAGCTTGCAGGCAGCTATGCGCGGATTCAGCGCGATGGCGCGGACCGTGTTATTGTGGTGCTGGCCGGGCATTTTGTGCATTCGCGCAGCGGCGCGTGGTTTCTGGGCGTGGATGCCGATGAACCCGGTCTGGCGATGGCCGACAGCGCGGGATTGCGGCTGGATGTAATCATGGAAATCGCGACCGGCGCGGCAGAGGCCGCGCAGCTTTGGCTGGCCGGGGGGGACTTGTCGCGTGGCAGCTATGGCGACGGGCTGGCAGGCGGGCTGCCTGCGCGCCTGTTGGTGCCGCAGGGGGTGGGTGTCGTGCGCGGCCCGGTTCCGCAGGTGGGGCAGGGGCTGCGCGCCATTCTGCGCCCCGGTGCAGTGTTGTCGGATGTGGTGGACCAGACGCGCGGTCTGTCCGGCGAAGGCACGATTTCGCCGCTGGTGCCGTTGCTGCCCGCAGGCTTTGCTCCGGTTGCGCGCGCGGATCGTCAGGCCTGGGCCGATGCGCAGCAGGCCAATACCGAAGCGGCCTATCAGTCCTATCTGGACCGGTTTCCCAATGGCCTGAACGCACAGGCCGCACGTGGCGCGATTGACCGCCTGCGTAACAGCCCTGAACGTATTGAAGATGCGTTGGCCCTGACACGCGATGAGCGCCGCGCGATTCAGCGCGATCTGACAACGCTGGGGTTCAATACCCGCGGGGTTGATGGTATATTCGGGCCGGGCACGCGCGCGGCCATTCGCGGATGGCAGGGGCGGAACAATCTGGATGAAACCGGTTTTCTGAACCGTGAACAGGTGATGCAGCTTGCCGGTCATGCCGCGCGCCGTGCCGCCGAAATCGAAGCAGAGGAACGCGCCCGCCGCGAAGTCGCTGAACGTGACGACCGCGCCTTCTGGGATGCCACTGGCGCAGGCAGCGACGAAGCCGGGCTGCGCAGTTATCTGGAACGCTACCCGCAAGGCATATTCGCAGGGCTTGCCCGCGAAAGGCTGGACCGCATAGAGGCCGACAGCCGCCAGCGCCGTGACCGCGCCGCCTGGGATCAGGCGCGCAGGCGTGACAGTGTGGATGCCTATGAAAGCTATCTTGTGGAATGGCCGGATGGCGCATTCGCCGCTGATGCGCTTGTGCGGATAGATGAACTGGACCCGCCTGCAACGCCCGCGCCCGAAGAAGACCCGCAGCGCGCCAATGACCGCGCGGCGGAGGAGGCATTGCAGCTTACCGGACCAACCCGCGTGCTGATCGAACGTCGGCTTGCACGGATGGGGTTGGACCCCGGCGCAATCGACGGCACGTTCGACGCGCAGTCCCGCAGCGCGATAGAAGGTGCGCAGCGTCATTTCGACCTGCCCCCCACTGGCTATGTCACGCAGGACCTGATCACGATGATGCTTGGCGATACGCTGCGCAGCTTCTTTGAGTGATGCGCAACGGCGACTCCCCGTGGCGGTATCTTGTCGTGGGGGGCGCAATCGGCTAGGCCCGGTCGACCCAACCCCGTGAAAGGATGCCCTGCCATGACCTTGCCCAGTGATGACCGCCTGATTGTCGCCCTTGATCTGCCCAATGCGCTTGCGGGGCTGGAACTTGCGCGCCAGCTTGGGGATGCTGTCAGTTTCTACAAGATCGGGCTGGGCATGCTGACCGGCGGCGGGTTGGCGCTGGCCAATGAACTGAAACAGGAACATGGCAAGCGCATATTTCTGGACATGAAATTTTTCGACATCGGCGCAACTGTGGCGTCTGCGGTGCGCGGAATTGCGCAATATGATCTGGATTTTCTGACCGTACATGGCGACCCGCATGTGGTGCGTGCCGCGCGTGACGGGGCGGGCGGGTCGAATCTGAAAATCCTTGGCGTGACAGTGCTGACCTCGCTTGACCGGGGCGATCTGGATGATGGCATGATGCAACCGGGCGACATCACCGAATTCACGCTTGAACGTGCCGCCCGCGCGCTGGCTGCCGGGGCGGACGGGGTGATTGCCAGCCCGCAGGAAGCCGCCGCCATCCGCGCCCTGCCTGAAGCGGCGGGCAAGCTGATTGTCACACCGGGGGTACGCCCTGCAGGTGCGGATCTGGGTGATCAGAAGCGTGTCGCCACACCCGCGCGCGCCTTGCAGGACGGGGCGGATCATATCGTTGTCGGGCGGCCCGTCTGGCAGGCTACGGACCCACGAGCCGCCGCGCGTGCCGTGCTGGCGGAAATCGCAGCAGTCTGAACTGCCGCCCGCGCCGGTCAGTGTTTGGCAGACCAGCTCATTGATACGCGCGAGCGGGTGTAGAATTCGCCCAGCATCCCCAGAACCAGTACAGCGACCCCGAAAATTACCGGGTAATAGACCCAGGTATGCATCGGATTATAGTTGATGAACGCATAGCCCCGCGATTGGTCAATGGCATGAAACAGCGGGTTCCACAGGAAATAGGGCAGAACGGAATCGGGCAGGGTATTGGCCAGAAAGAACTTGCCCGATGCCACCATGTTCAGCCGAGTATAGAACATGGTCACCAGTTTGCTGGCACTGGGTAACCATGGTTTCAGCGCGTACATCACCACACCAATGGCCAGCCCGGCAAACCACACGGTCAGAAATACCGCAAAGGTCTGAATGGGCTGGTAAATGGTCAGCGGGGTCCACAGCGCGTGATACAGAAACAGCAACACAATCACTGTCACCACCTGAATATACAATTCCCCGAGTGCCGCGCCGCCGATGGCAACAATCGGGTTCATCGGGCGGTGTTTCATCATCGCCGATGCCGGCCCGTCGGCCCCGGCCACAGCGCCAATGACCTTGACATGGGCCATGAACATGAACACGCCCGTCATCAGATACAGCAGCACATCCCCGCGCACCGCTGCCGCACGCATGCCCGCGAAAAGGAATATCGCCATGAAGACCGCAACAAGGATAAGTGTCTGCGCGATATTCAGCAAAAGCCCGATGATGGCATTGCCGTGGTTCTTGCGTACATTGCGCACAGCCTGATTGAATATCAGGGACATTGTGGTGAACAACTGCGCCCAGATCGAACTGCGACCAGTGGAAGTGTGCATATTTGCGCTCATTACTTCAGGTGCGGGTTGCGCGACTGCGCCCCACGCGTCAGAACAAGTTTAACGCGAAACCGGGGTTTCGGCAATCTGTCTTGGCGGGCGGACGGAACCCCGTCTCATTTCGCGAAGGACAAAGGCAAAGGACCACTTCATGTCATCAGTTGATTTTCAGCGCATCGAAACCGAATTCCGCGCGCTTGCGCTACTGGCAGGGGATGTCATCATGGGCATATATGATGGCCCTGATTTCGAAATCCGCAGTAAATCCGATGACAGCCCGGTCACCGCCGCGGATGAAGCTGCGGATGCCGTGATTTCCGCGGGTCTGGCGCGGGCATTTCCGGGGGTTGCGGTGGTTACCGAAGAACAGGCCCAAAGCCATTCTGTCACTGCCGACAGTTTCATCATTGTTGACCCGCTGGACGGCACTAAGGAATTTATCAACCGGCGCGGCGATTTCACTGTCAATATTGCCTATGTCGAGAAGGGCGTGCCGTTGCGCGGTGTCGTCTATGCCCCCGCCAAGGGGCGCCTGTTCTATACCCGCGCCGATGGTGTCAGCGTGGAAGAAACCGGGCCTTTTGCTGTGGAAACCCGTAGCACCCTGACGCAATTGCAGTTGCGCAAGGCCGATATGGGCGCGGTGCTGGTGGTTGCGTCGAAGTCCCACCGTGATCAGGCGACAGATGCCTATATCAACCGCTATAATGTTGCGGATATGCGCAGCGCGGGATCGTCGCTGAAATTCTGTCTTGTCGCCACGGGCGAAGCGGATCTGTATCCGCGCCTTGGCCGGACAATGGAATGGGACACGGCCGCAGGCGATGCAGTGTTGCGCGGTGCGGGCGGGCGTGTGGTGACCTTTGCGGGGCATGATGTGCTGGCTTACGGTAAGCCGGGTTTTGAAAACCCGTTCTTCATTGCCGCAAGTCCGACAGTTGAACTGCTGCAGGGTTAAGCGCGCGCAGCGTATCTGCATTGGCACGCACAAAAACGTGAATTGCCATGCATCGCCCGTGATTTGACCCAAAACCTGCCGTATTTCCCCTGTTTACCATTCGTTAATTGAAGCAGGTTCAACCGAATGGAGCGACAGATGAAGCGCAAGGTTACAAAAGCAGTTTTCCCCGTAGCAGGCATGGGCACACGGTTTCTTCCGGCAACAAAATCCGTCCCGAAGGAGATCATGACCCTGGTGGATCGCCCGCTTATTCAATACGCGATTGACGAAGCCCGCGCCGCAGGCATTACCGAATTCATTTTTGTCACCTCGCGCGGCAAGAGCGCGCTGGAAGATTATTTCGACCATGCGCCGGAACTTGAAAACTCGCTTCGTGCCAAGGGCAAGTCCGAACTTCTGGAAACCCTGCAGGCCACCAATATGGACAGCGGCGCAATTGCCTATGTGCGCCAGCATCAGGCGCTTGGTCTGGGGCATGCGGTGTGGTGCGCGCGCCATCTGGTGGGGGATGAACCCTTCGCGGTGTTGCTGCCTGATGACGTGATCGCCGCCGACAAGCCTTGTCTGCAACAGATGATTGAGGCTTATGCACAAACCGGCGGCAACATGATCGCCGCCATGGAAGTGGCCCCTGACAAGGCATCCAGCTACGGCATCATGGATGTGCCCCCCGCGATTGGCCCGATTCTGCCCATGTCGGGCATGGTCGAAAAACCCGCACCCGGCACGCAGCCGTCCAACCTGGCGGCGATCGGGCGCTATATCCTGTCGCCTGATGTGATGCGCCACCTGGATCAGATCAAACCGGGCGTTGGCGGGGAAATCCAGCTGACAGACGCCATAGCCCGCGAAATCGCGGAAAAGCGCAACGTTTATGGCTACCGCTTCGAAGGGCAGCGCTATGATTGCGGGTCCAAGGCGGGGTTCCTGCAAGCCACAGTGGCATTCGGGCTGGCGCGTGCGGAACTGCATGATGAACTTCAGGAATTCCTGACCGACATGATGACGCAGCGCCAGGCCGCGCAATAACCCACGCGCCGCAGGGGTGCATGAACAATGGGGCGGGCCAATGGCGCGCCCCTTTTGCAATGTGCCGGGCGTGAAGCGGATGTCGGGACATGAATGAAGCCAGCGCCATCGGCAGGCCGCAGGACGGCCCGCCGATGGCGCGGCTGACTGCGCCCTTGTTCTGCGCCTTTGCGTTCCACCTAAGACAGCTTCAAGCCGTGTGTGTCGTTGCTTCTACGACGAAATCGATCCCGTTGCGCCGGGGGGTGAATACTTCCTCCGTCCTCAAAACCCTCATCCACATCGCGACCGGCAAGGCCCTGCTGCAGTGTCTTTGGACTTGCCTTGCGCGGGAACTGTGGCATGACTGACCCATGCTTGTCCCCGTTCCCACTTCCCAGGATCGCTGGTTTGATTTTCGTATGCGCTGGAAACGCCGCCGCCTGCGTGCGCGCGCCGTTGGCAAGGCGCGTGACCTGACAGCGCTGAAACGGGGGACATGGGCGCGCAGCGACATCCTGCTGTTCTGCACCATCCGTAATGAACGCGAACGCATTGACTGGTTCCTGCATCATTACCGCAGGCTGGGCGTCGGGCATTTCCTGTTTGTCGATAATGACAGCACGGATGGCACGCGGCAACTGCTGCTGGATCAGCCCGACACATCTGTCTGGGGCAGTGCGGCCAGCTATAAACAATCGCGCTTCGGCATGGACTGGATCAATGCGCTGATGTTGCGCTACGGGTCGGGGCAATGGTGCGTGGTGGCCGATGCCGATGAGTTGCTGATCTATCCGCATTGGGATACCCGGCCCTTGCCTGCACTGACCGACTGGCTGGAGTGCCAAGGGCAGGCGATTATGCCTGCGATGATGCTGGAAATGTACCCCAAAGGGCCGCTTGCCGCGCAGACCTGCCCGCCGGGGACAGACCCGATTGCGGTTCTGAACTGGTTTGATGCGGGGAACTATTCCATTCTGCACAAACCCCTTCTGGATGCCTTGCTGATTCAGGGTGGGCCACGGGCAAGAACATTTTTCAAGGATACGCCAAACCGCGCGCCGACCCTGACAAAACTGCCACTGATCAAATGGAGCTGGCACAATACCTGGGTGAATTCCACGCATTCCATTCTGCCGCGCGCGCTGAACCGGTTTTATGACCGCACCGGTGGCGAAGGTATTGCCGGGGCGTTGCTGCACACGAAATTCCTGCATTCCGTGGTTGAAAAAGCCCCGGTTGAGAAAGCGCGCGGCCAGCATTTCGGCAATGCGCCGGTGTTTGACAGCTATTATGATGCAGTGGCCACGTCACCGGACTTATGGTGCGAAACCTCAACACGGTTCGAAGGGTGGCAGCAGCTTGAACAGCTTGGTCTGATATCGCGCGGCGGATGGGCCTGAGTGGCCACGCTGCCTGAATTATTCCGCAATGTCGCGATGAAATATTGCATGTCCTGACCGGGTTGGGCAAAGCTGTCGGAAATTAACCCGGAACCGGGGACGCAGTGTGAGTGTGTCGCATACCCGGCCAGTGCTGTATGAGTGGGACGGATGAAGGGACTGAAGGCGCAATTCAGGCTGCGTGCGCAGCGACAAACCAAACTGATGCGCGCCTTGCGCAAAAGCCTTGAACTGACCCCCCGTATCAACCGCACAGCGAATATCCGGCAAGGTGATATTCTGGCCTTCACCACATTGCGCAATGAACTGGTGCGCCTGCCGTATTTTCTGGACTATTACCGCGCACAAGGCGTCGAGCATTTCCTGATGGTCGATAATGCGTCGGATGACGGGACGACCGAATATCTGGAACGCCAGAAAGATGTGTCGCTTTGGGTGACGGGGGCCAGCTACAAGGCGTCGAGTTTCGGGGTGGACTGGCTGAACCATCTGCAATGGCGCTATGGGGCAGGGCACTGGACGCTGGTGGTCGATGTTGATGAATTTCTGGTCTATCCGTTTTGCGACACGCGCCCCCTGCATGCCCTGACCGACTGGCTGGAAAGTCAGGCGCGGCGGTCGTTTTCGGCCATGTTGCTGGACATGTACCCCAAAGGGCCGGTGACAGCACAGCCCTATTCCAGCGGGCAGAATCCGTTTGAAATTGCACGTTGGTTTGATGCCTGCAACTATTCCATCAAGCGCAACGCGAAATTCCAGAACCTGTGGATTCAGGGCGGTGTCCGCGCGCGTGCCTTTCAGCGCGACACCCCCGAACAATCACCCGCGCTGAACAAGACGCCCCTGGTCCACTGGTCGCGCAAATATGCCTATGTCAGTTCGACCCATATGTTGCTGCCGCGGGGATTGAACAAGGTCTATGACGAAAGCGGCGGCGAGCAGGCATCGGGCGTGCTGATGCACGCCAAGTTTCTGGACACAATCGTTGCGAAAGCGCGCGAGGAACTTGTCCGGCGCGAACATTACGCCGGCAGCCGTGAGTATATGGCCTATGACCGGGGATTGCAGGAGCAAGGCGATTTGTGGTGCGACTTCTCGACCGAGTATATCAACTGGCGTCAGCTTGAAATACTGGGGCTGATGTCGAAAGGAGACTGGGCATGAGCACCAACACCGGCCAGACAGTCGCGGTACATTCTGCGCCGCTGGGTGTGGTCATCCTGTGCCACACGGCCTTGCACCGGACGGCACAACTGGCGCGGTTCTGGCTGGCGGCGGATTGTCCGGTGGTCATTCATGTTGACCGGGCTGTCAGCGCGGATGAAATCGCGGAATTCAGGCAGGATATTGGCGCCCATCCGTTGTTGCGCTTCAGCACACGATTCCGCTGTGAATGGGGGACATGGCCGATTGTCGCGGCAACGCAGGCCGCATCACAACAGATATTGGCCGAATTCCCGCAGGTCGAACACGTATTGCTGGCATCGGGTGCCTGTCTGCCACTGCGCCCCGCATCTGAACTGATCGACTGGCTGGCACAGCGCCGCGGTGTCGATTTCATCGAATCCGTGTCGATTGGCCACGCGCCCTGGATCAAGGGCGGTCTGTCAGAGGAACGCTTCACGTTGCATTTTCCGCTGTCATGGAAGCGGCATAAATGGGCGTTCGATCTGCTGGTAGAGGTTCAGCGCCGTCTGGGGATTCGCCGCGAAGTGCCGCGCCCGTTGCAGCCGCATATGGGGTCGCAATGGTGGTGCCTGTCGCGCAAGACCCTGCAGGACATTTTCGCCCATCCCAAACGCGCACGCTATGACCGGTATTTCAAGGGTACATGGATACCCGATGAAAGCTATTTCCAGACCATGGTGCGGCTGGTGTCTGACCGGATCGAAAGCCGTTCTCTGACCCTGGTGAAATTTGACCGCAACGGCCGCCCCAATCTGTTTTATGATGATCACATGCAGCTTCTGCGCCGGTCGGATTGCTTTGTGGCCCGCAAGATCTGGCCAGAAGCACAGGGGCTATATGATTTCTTCCTGTCCGGCCAGTCGGCGCGCGCGCAACCGATTGACCCGCAACCCGCCAAGATTGACCGCTATTTCGAACTGGCCGCCCGGCAACGCAGCGAAGGGCGGGCGGGATTATATATGCAAAGCCGCTTTCCGCTGGATGATTCCGCGCATACCAGAACCGCCGCGCCCTATTCGGTCTTTTGCGGGTTTGAACAGGTGTTCCGGAATTTCGACTTCTGGCTGAGCAATGCCGCAGGCTGCCGCGTACACGGCCATCTTTATGCGCCAGAAAAAGTGGAATTTCATGGTGGCGCGCAGGTTTATCACGGCGCGATCAGCAATTCGGCGGCGCTTCGTGACTATAACCCGCGCATGTTCCTGACCAACCTGATATGGGCCACGCGCGGGGAACGGCAGTGTTTTTCCTATAACAGCCGCGACCGTATGACACCGGAACTGAACTGGTTCATGGCCACGGACCGCAACGCCCGGATTTCGGTTATCAGCGGTGCATTTCTGCTGCCGTTGTTTCGCGGCGACTACAAGGTAAATGACCTTCTTGGCCATATCGGCTGGCTGCAGAAGCGCGAGCAGGAATTCATTTCTGTCTTACGTTCAAAATGGGCGCTTGCAGATATACGCATCTGGACGCTGCGGGAATTCCTGCAAGACCCGCAGAAAAACCTGTCCGACACCCTGCAGGGCATTCTGCCCGACACATCTGCGTCAGTTTCTGACCTGCCGGAGATCAAACCACTGGACGGATTTGAAGATTATCTTGCGCAATTGCGCAATATGGGTTTGCCGCCGGTGTTGTTACAGGATTACAAACGCTGAAGCATAGCGCTTCAGGGGCAGGAACGCTGATGAACGCAGCCGACTTCAGGCGGCGACAATCTGGGACCAAGACATGACAACAGTTAAAGGATTCACCTATTTCGTGCTTCTGGCCGAAATGCGCACCGGGTCCAACCTGTTAGAAGCCAATCTGAACGAATTCGACGGCCTGACCTGTCTGGGAGAGGCATTTAACCCTGCCTTCATCGGCCATCAGGGCTGTGATGAACTTCTGGGGGTGACCCAGAAGCAGCGCGAAGAGAACCCCTTTCCATTGCTGGAGGGTATCCGGCAGCATGACGGGCTGGCGGGGTTCCGGTTTTTCCATGATCACGACCCGCGCATTCTGCCCACGATCATGGATGACCCGTGCTGCGCCAAGATCATCCTGACGCGCAACCCGCTGGACAGCTACGTCTCGCTCAAGATTGCGCAGGCAACGCAGCAATGGAAACTGGGCGATGTGAAAACCAAGCGAAGCGCGCAGGTTGCCTTTGACCCAGTGGAATTTGAAAACCATGTCGCGCAGTTGCAGGCATTTCAGTTGCGTATCCAGCGCATGTTGCAGGAATCTGGCCAGACCGCGTTCTATATTGCCTATGATGATGCGAATGACGTCCAGGTGCTGAACGGTCTGGCCAGATGGCTGGGAATCGATGCGCAGATTGAAAAGACATCCGGCAAGCTGAAACGCCAGAACCCCGAGCCGCTGGAACAGAAGCTGAGCAATTATGACGCTGTGCGCGATGGCATGGCGCGGCTCGACAGGTTCAATCTGTCGCGCACCCCCGGCTTTGAACCCCTGCGCGGGGGGCAGATCTGGGCCTATCGCGCGTGCCGCAGCCTTCCGCTTGCCTATGCGCCATTGGGTGGTGGCGTTCGTGATGGTGACATTCTGGACTGGATGGCCGGGATTGACGGCGCTGCGCGCGGTGATCTGCTGCATGATTTCAGCCCTGAAAGCTGGCAAGACTGGCTACGGACGAATCCTGGGCATTTGTCCTTCAGTGTCATCAGCCACCCGCTGGAGCGCGCCCATTATGTCTATCGTAATCAGGTGCTGCATGGCGCGCGTGAAAATGTGCGCCGGTTTCTGGCACATGTCTATGATGTCACCCTGCCTGAAAAGGGCAGTCCCATGGATGATTATGGCGTGGACGAACACTGCCGGGCGTTCAAGGCGTTTCTGCGCTTCGTGCATGCCAATCTGAACGGCCAGACAAGCATGATGACCCGTCCTGCATGGGCACTTCAATCGGAACAGATTGCTGATATCGCATCGCGCGGGCCAATCCGGCACGTCCTGCGCGATGATATGCTGCGCGACAGCTTGCCGCTATTGGGGGCTGGACTGGGGCGGGAGCTGCCGCCGTTTGACCCGCCACAGAAATATTACCGACTGACGCTTGAAAGCATCTATGATGCGGAAATTGAATCCCTTGGCCGCGCCGCCTATGGCGAGGATTACCTGCGTCTTGGATATGTAGATTGGGCGGGCTGAGGTCGTTTTCAGCCGCGCAACATCGTTCCGCCTAGATCAGGCGGCCTTGATGGAGCGCTCGCTGTTCAGAATTTCGAACAGCTTCGACGTGTCGTCATTTGATCGCAATTTGTTGCAGATATCAGGATTTCGCAGCGTGCGCGAGACATAGGCCAGCGCTTTCAGGTGTTCAACGCCTGCCGATCTTGGTGCGAACAGCGCGAAAACCAGATCCACAGGCACCTTGTCAACGGATGCATAATCCAGTGGTTTTCCCAACCGCAGGAATACCCCCACAACACGGTCCAGCCCTTCCATGCGGGCATGGGGCAGGGCAACACCATGTCCCACACCTGTCGGACCCAGGCTTTCGCGTTCCTGCAAGGCTTCTATCGCCAGATCAGCGTCAAGCCCGTAGATGCCTTCGGCGACATCACCCAGGGTTTGCAACAGGCGTTTCTTGCTGGTCGTGGAACCAAGCGCACGCACGGCACCGGGGTCTAGCAGGGTTGACATGTCCATATAATAGCTCCGTCAATAGGATAGCCGCGCCTGAATGCAATGTCAGGCGCGGTGCTGTCGGAATGCGGGGGTTAGTTCTGCGGATCGATCCAGCCGATATTGCCGTCCTCGCGGCGATACACGACATTCAGCCCGCCATGGCGTTCATTGCGGAAGACCAGAACGCTGGTATGCGACAATTCCATCTGCATCACGGCTTCCCCTGCGGATAAGGATGGAATGCGGGTTTCCATCTCGGCAATGATGACGGGCTGAAGCGATTCTGCTTCCGCCGCATTATCATCCTCGTCTGATGCGACGATATAAGAGGGTGCGCCCGCAAATTCAACAGGGCTTGTGCGATCCTTGTGATGGTCCTTCAACCGGCGTTTGTAGCGGCGCAACTGCTTGTCCAGTTTTTCGCGGCACGCCTCAAACGCGGCATAAATTTCGGTGGCCTGCGCTTTGGCCTGCGCTGTCAGCCCGGTGGACAGGTGAAAAGTGGATTCGCATACGAACAGATGGGCATCCTTGGAAAAGACGACGACCGCTTCGGTCGGGCGTTGCTGGTATTTCTCGACCAGTTCCCCCAATTCGGCCTTCACATGGGTCTGAAGGGCCTCGCCGATTTCAATTTGTCTGCCGCTGATCTGATAGCGCATGCGCCTCTCCTTGCTGTAATGCGGGCAGGCGGGGCCTGTCCCGCAGGGGTAATTCTTGCGCTTTTCGCAGCCATCGCCCGCCACATCGGAAGATGTGCAAGGCCATGGCACGATGCCTGTTTTCCCCATTTGGCGCTTAATCAGGGCGCGTTGTCAATGCTTTCGATCAAGTCTGGATAACGACCGGCGGGTGACCGCATTCAGTCCAGCCGGAACTCCGCCCCCAGATAGACACGGCGCACATCCGCATCGGCCACAACCTCTGCGGGGGTGCCACTTTTCAGTACATGCCCGTCATGCAGAATATAGGCGCGGTCCACGATTGCCAGTGTTTCGCGCACGTTATGGTCGGTTATCAGCACGCCCAGCCCACGGGTTTTTAGGTCCGCAACCAGCGTGCGAATCTCGCCCACGGCAATCGGATCGACGCCCGCAAAGGGTTCATCCAGCAACACATAGCGCGGGTTCGCGGCCAGCGCGCGCGCGATTTCCGCACGCCGCCGTTCGCCGCCCGAAAGGGCCAGTGCTGGCTGTTCGCGCAAATGTTCGATTGAAAATTCGCTTAACAGATTCTCCAGCCGGTCGCGGCGTTTTATCTTGTCGGGTTCGCGCAGTTCCAGAACCGACATGATGTTCTGCTCCACACTCAGCCCGCGAAAGATTGACATTTCCTGCGGCAGATACCCCAGACCAAGCCGCGCGCGGCGGAACAGTGGCAGGCCGGTTGCATCCTGTCCGTCAATATGGACGGTGCCGCTTTCGTGCTTCACGATGCCGGCGATGCAATAAAAGCAGGTCGTCTTGCCGCAACCATTCGGGCCAAGCAGGGCAACCACTTCGCCCTGATGCAGCGTCAGCGACACGTCCCTGATGATGACGCGCTTGCCATAGCGTTTCTGAAGATGTGTGATCTCCAGCTTATGGTCAGCGGCCACCACGCTGTCGGGCGCGGAATCAGACAGGCTGGCGGGCTTACGGGATATCGGGTAATCTGTCATCAGGGGGTCAGGGTGCCGTCTGGATCAGGGTGCGCACTTGCCCTTCCATGCGGCCTTGTTCGGTGCGCAGATCAACAAACAGGCTGTCACCGGACAGAACATTGCGGCCTTGTGTCAGCAGGACAGACCCCGTCATACGCACGGTCCCCGCAGCGACCTCATAGACTGCGGATTGCGCTTCCGCAGCTTCATCGGCGGTAACAAGTGTCACGCCACCCGATGCTTCCAGCCGTTCGATACTGCCATCACCGGCCGCAGCATAGATGATCCTGATCTGCGGCGCAGCAAGGCGCATGTCGCCCTGGCCCAGCACGGCGTCGCCGGTGAACACGGTTTCACCGGTCTGGTTATTGACCTGCAGATTGTCGGCCTTGATTTCCACAGGCAGGCCGCGCACATTCTGCAATCCAGCGAAACTCAGCCCCATTCCCTGAGCCGCAGCAGGCAGCGCATGCATTGTCAGGGCCAGTCCAAGCCCCAAGGCGAAAGCCATAATCCTGCATTGCCGCACTGTACCCGCTCCTTCAGTCTGTCGGGGTGTATAGAAGCCTGACATCACCCCTGAAATCAAGCATATATCCGCCATCGGTGCCGCTCAGCGGTGTAATTGTCAGGGATTGCGCGCTGATTTCGCCAGCTGGCCCATGCCCCGAAATACCGCCTGTTCCTGCCAACTGGGATCTGTCCAGTTGTGCCTGCAAGCGGGCCATGCCAATTTCATATCCGCTGGCGTCATGCATGCGGACGGAACCTGTCATGGTCAGTGTATCAGCCATCTGGTCAAACACGCCATGGTCGGCGCGGAAATCAACCTGCCTGTCGCCCGTAAACAGCGCAGAGCCTTCGGGATAATCCAGCAGCAGGGTGACCGGTTCGCCCGGTTGCGGGTTTGCGGGCGAACGAACCGTGCGCGCCGCGATGGTGATGGCGGCGTTCTGCGCCGTGACCGCGGCAAAGCGTGCGGTGCCGATGCGGGGTTCGCGGGTCAGTTCATCAATATCAATATCCGCCAGCGCCACTGCCTGACTGGGATCAGGGCTGCGCGATACCAGAAAGATGGTGGATAACAACACCAACGCCCCCAGCGGCAGCACCAGACGTAGTGTCAGCGCCAGACCATATCGCAGGTTTGCCATATTATGGGGCGTCATGCGGAAAACCTAATGTGCGAAGATGTCGAATTCCGGCCAGCCCTTCAGGTCCAGTTCGGCGCGGGTGGGCAGGAAATCGAAACAGCGCTGCGCCAGATCACTGCGCCCTTCGCGTTCCAGCATGGTATTCAGCACGTCGCGCAGGCGGTGCAGATACAACACATCCGAGGCGGCATATTCCTGCTGCGCGGGGCTGAGTTTGTTCGCCCCCCAGTCCGAACTTTGCTGCTGCTTGGAAATATCTGCCCCCAGAAGTTCCGACAGAAGGTTCTTCAGCCCGTGGCGGTCAGTATAGGTGCGCACCAGTTTCGACGCGATCTTGGTGCAATAGACCGGTGCGGTCACCACACCATAGCTGTGCAGCAGAAGGGCAATGTCGAAGCGCCCGAAATGAAACAGCTTCAGCGTATCGGGGTCGCCCAGCAGGCGCATCAGATTGGGTGCAGGCTGAATGTCGCGCGCCACCTTGATCAGATGCGCATCGCCGTTTCCATCCGATAACTGTACCACGCATAACCGGTCCCGGTACGGGTTCAGGCCCATTGATTCGCAATCAATCGCCACCACCGGACCAAGTATCAGATCATCCGGCAGGTCATGGGCATAAAGGTGAATGGTCATCGGGCTATTCCTTGCAGGTCTTTCAGGTGGGGCTAGGCGGGAATGACGTGGAAATCAAGTGATATGACAGCCGCGCCCGCCGTAAGGTCATGCTTACGTGATATGAACAGGGCTTTGCGGATGCTCGCAATGCTATATGATAGTACCCATGAGTCCCCTCAGATACAGCAGAATGCTGCTTCGCCAGCGTCACCACTATACTGCGGCCGAACAACGCATGGATGCTGCTATCCATGTGGTCGGACTGGTGGGCGTGCTTGTCGCGGTGCCGCTTATGATTGGTGCCGCGTTGTTTTACAGCCAGGGCAGCGACCGGCCCTGGACCTTCCTTGCTGTTGCGGTTTACGGGCTGGCCTTCATGGCGATGATCGGTGCCTCGGCGCTTTATAACCTGACACCGGGTGCGGGGTTGAACTGGCTGTTCCGGCGGCTGGATCATTCGGCAATTTATGTCAAGATCGCAGGCACTTACACACCCTTTACGCTGATCTCCGGTCAGGGGGTATGGTTGATGGCGGGGCTTTGGGCGGCGGCATTATGCGGTGTCGTGCTGAAATGCCTGTCACCGGAACGGTTTCACTGGCCCGCACTCGTGCTTTATCTGGGTATGGGCTGGGTCGGTGTGATGATCCTGCCGCAAATGCTGGCAACGCTGCCGCTGGCGAGTGTTGTTCTGATTATTGCGGGCGGGCTGGTCTATACACTGGGCGTGCTGTTCTATCTGTGGACAAGGCTGCGGTTTCACTATGCTATCTGGCATGTTTTCGTGCTGACCGCGTCATTCCTGTTTTACGCGGCGGTCATGGTTCTGGTGGTGCAGGGCGCGACTGCGTGATCCGTATCAGCGCGCGGGTGGTTGCGTTCTGAATGAAACGCGTGCTGAATTCCCAAAGGGCGCGGAGCAAAGGCCGCAGGCTGGCCCACGCCACCGGTGGGCCGTCCCGCGGCCTGCCGGTTACGCTGGTGGTATGCCAAGCCGATGATGTGGGAGTATGCCGCCTGCATAAAGTGAACTTCTATAACGTGGGACCGGCAGACCCCGGCCCACCGCTGGCGCGGGCTTTGTGCATGGATCACCCCTCAGCGCCGGTGATTGTTCAGTACATCCTGCAGCAGGGTCGGGCGGTCGGTCATCAGCCCGTCGACGCCCCAGTCCAGCAGGGTACGCATCTGAGTATCGTCGTTCACGGTCCAGACCTGAACATGCACCCCGCGCGCATGTGCCGCGCGCAAGAAACGCGGCGTGACCAGCGGAATGCCGCGCCAGCTGACCGGAATCTGAACCACTGCGAAATCATCCAGTGCAAGCGGCAATCCGAAACCCGATGCCCATAGCCGCGCCACCTGCATATGTGCGGGCGACCACAGCAGGTCCGGCCCCAGCAGACGGCGTGCAAGACTGGTGCGCGCGGGATCAAACGCCCCGATACAGACACGCTCCAGCGCGTTCATGCGGGTGATAAGCCGGACCAGAGGTTCCACCACTTCCAGCGACTTTGCTTCTATGGCGATGAACAGGTCGGGAAATTCCTCCAGCACGGTTTCAAGGCGCGGAATTCCTGCGCCTGCCTTGGTGCGCAGCGGCTTCAGTTCGGCCCAGCTGCTCGCGGCAATGGTGCGCGGATCATCAAACAGGCGCGTCAGATCCGCATCATGATGGACCACAACCACCCCGTCACGGGTGGCATGCACGTCCAACTCCACATGGCTGTAGCCCAGCGCGACAGCATGGCGAAAGGCGGGCAGGGTGTTTTCCTCGGCCTCCAATGCGCCGCCGCGATGGGCAAACCCGCGCGCGCCGGGACTGGACAGAAAGGGATGTGTGCTTAACCGTGCCATGGGCTGCATTCTGCGTGTTTTTTTACCAGTGTCGAGGGGCGCGCGCAGAATCCTGCGATCTGTGTTTCCCCATATTGTCCGAAAGGACATATTTGCCAAGACTACCGGTCAGTGCCATGCTGCGACCATATTCCGACATGCAAGGCCCGGACACATGACCTATCGCCACGATCAGATCCCCGAAATCGCCCTTGACTGGCATTCGAAGGGGCGCGGCGCCGCGCTGGCCACAGTGGTCAGGACATGGGGGTCCGCGCCACGTCAGGCGGGCAGTCAACTGGCGATTTCAGGTGATGGTGACATCATGGGGTCGGTTTCCGGCGGCTGCGTCGAAGGCGCCGTTGTGCTGGAAGCGCAGCAGGCCCTGCGCGACGGTATACCGCGCGTGCTGGAATTCGGTGTCAGCGATGATACGGCCTTTGAGGTGGGACTGGCCTGCGGGGGCACTATCCGCATTCTGGTCGAACCGGTGGCTGAAAGCGCCCCGGCGCTGTCGCCCGTAATGCTGCGCGATATTGTCATGGCCCGCGCCGCGCGGCGCCCGTTGGCCAGTGTTACGGATATGGTGACATGGGACCGCGCGCTGGCCCGCCCGCAGGACAGTGGTTTTGCCGACCTGTTCCGCGCAGATCGTTCCGGGCTGAATGACGCGGGGCAGATGGTGACACTGCATAACCCGCCGCTGCGCCTGATCGTTGTGGGGGCTGTGCATATCGCGCAGGCGTTGTTGCCGATGGCGCGGTTGGCGGGCTATGATCCGCTGCTGGTGGACCCGCGCGAAGCCTTCGGGGCGCAGGCGCGGTTTCCCGACGAAACCATTGTGCATGACTGGCCCGATGACGCGCTGGCCGCAATCGGGCTGGATGCGCGCAGCGCGGTTGTGACGCTGACACATGATGCAAAACTGGACGACCCGGCCATTATTGCCGCGCTGCAATCGGATGTGTTCTATCTGGGCTGTCTGGGGTCCACGCGCACCCATGCCAAACGGCTTGAACGTCTGCGCGCCGCCGGGCTGGACGGGGTGCAGCTTGCGCGCATTCATGCCCCTGTCGGGCTGAATATCGGCGCGGCAAGTCCGGCGGAAATTGCTGTGGCGACACTTGCGCAGATCACCGAAGCCTTGCGTGGGGCTCGGAAATGAAATTCGGCCCCATTCCGGTTGCTCTGGCCGAAGGGGCCATTCTGGCGCATTCGATCGGGCTTGAAACGGGGCGGTTGCGCAAGGGCACGCGGCTGGGGTTTGACGACATCCGCAATCTGCGCGCGGCGGGGCTGGAGATTGTCACTGTTGCACGGCTGGATGCGGATGATCTGCATGAAGATGACGCAGCCCTTGCCGTTGCGCGGGCGCTGTTGCCTGACCCGGCGCGCGCGGGGCTGGCACTGAAACCCGTGGGCACCGGGCGGGTGAATATTGTTGCGCAGGGGCCGGGGGTGTTGCGTGTGGATGGCGCGCGCATCAACGCACTGAACGCAGTTGATCCCGTCATTACTGTGGCAACCCTGCGGGATTTCATGCGCCTGGACCCGGGTAGCATGGTCGCCACGGTCAAGATCATCGCTTATGGCGTGGCGCGCGCGGCGGTTGCGGCGGCCAGCGATGCGGGGCAGGGCGGGTTGTGCCTTCTGCCGCCGGTACTGCGTCGCGCCAGCCTGATTCAGACATGGGTGGACCCCGGTATGGACGGGCGCAAAGGGCAGCAGGTCACTAGCGCGCGGCTGGAACGGCTTGGTGTTCGCTTGACGGATACGGTGATGGTCGCGCATCAGATCGCCCCGCTGGCGCAGGCATTGTCGCAGGCAAGTGGTGATATCGTGTTGATCCTGACCGGTTCTGCGACATCGGACCTGCATGATACCGCCCCCGAAGCCCTGCGCCATGCGGGCGGGCAGGTTGTGCATTTCGGCATGCCTGTTGATCCCGGCAATCTGCTGTTTCTGGGCCAGCTTGGGGGACGTCCGGTAATTGGCTTGCCGGGGTGTGCGAAAAGCCCTGCGCTGAACGGGGCCGACTGGGTGCTGGAACGGGTGGTCTGCGGGCTGGATGTCACTGCGGCGGATATCATGGGCATGGGGGTTGGTGGTCTGCTGAAGGAAATACCGACCCGCCCGCGCCCGCGCCGCCATGGTGAAAACACGTAGCTGCGCGATATATTGCACGAGCAGAAAGGGGGCTGTCTGCCGCGATCCTGGGCTGGCGCCAAGTACACCCCCGAGCGTATTTTGCGCAAGATAGAACGGCCAGCCACCAAGCGAGCATATTAGCCAAAGGTGGCATATGCAGCTTCCGGCTTCCGTGCTTTACTTCCTTTCAGCTACGATTGGGGAGGAGCCATATGACCAGGGTAACCATGACCGTGAACGGACGGCAGATGTCCGCAGAGACAGAGGGGCGCACGCTGCTGTCAAGCTATCTGCGCGATCTTCTGGGGCTGACAGGCACACATGTGGGATGTGACACCAGCCAATGCGGCGCCTGCGTGGTGCTGGTGGATGGCAAGGCAGTGAAATCCTGCACGGCCTTTGCCGGTGATCTGGAAGGGGCCGAGGTGACAACCGTGGAAGGCATGGCCAATCCTGATGGCAGCCTTGGGCGCATCCAGCAGGCATTTCAGGATTATCACGGGTTGCAATGCGGCTTCTGCACGCCCGGCATGGTCATGTCCACGGCGGCGCTTCTGGCTGAAAACCCCACGCCCACGGAAGAAGAAGTGCGCCATTATCTGGAAGGCAATATCTGCCGTTGTACTGGCTATCAGAACATTGTGCGCGCCGTGATGGCCGCGTCGGGGCAGGATGCAGGCGCGCTTGCCGCCGAATAAACCCATTGGGTGCATGTGTTGCATGCGCAGTCACCAGATTTCCTGAGGAGGAAGAAATGCCAAAAGATGACGGCATTGGCGCCAGCACCAAACGGCGCGAGGATGTGCGGTTTCTGACGGGGAACGGCAAATATACCGACGACATCAACCTGCGCGGACAGGCCCATGTCCACTTCCTGCGTTCTGATGTGGCGCATGGGCGCATCCGGGGCATTGACACATCCGCCGCAGAAGCGATGGATGGCGTGCTGAAGGTTTTTACATCTGCGGATTTCGAAAGCGCTGGCGGCCTTCCCTGTGGCTGGCAGGTGACGGACCGGTTCGGGCAGGTGATGCAGGAACCCAAACACCCGATCCTGGCCGAAGGCAAGGTGCGCCATGTGGGCGACCCGATCTGCGCTGTGGTGGCGGAAACCTATGAACAGGCCCGCGACGCTGCCGAAGCGATCGAGGTGGATATCGAAGAACTGGAACCGGTGATCGACATGAAATCGGCGCTGGCCGATGGTGCGCCAAAGGTGCATGACGATCTGACCAGCAACCTGTGCTATGACTGGGGCTTTGTCGAAGACAACAAGGATGCCGTGAATGCGGCTTTTGAAACGGCTGCGCATGTCGTGTCGCTGGAACTGACCAATAACCGCCTTGTTGCCAACCCGATGGAACCGCGCGTGGCGGTCGGCGATTATGACCCATGGGGCGACAGTCACACCCTCTATACCACCAGCCAGAACCCGCATGTAATCCGGCTGTTGATGGGGGCGTTCGTGCTGAATATCCCCGAACACAAGCTGCGGGTCGTGGCCCCGGATGTGGGCGGCGGATTCGGGTCGAAAATATTTCATTATGCCGAGGAAGCGTTCTGCACCTATGCGGCCAAGGTGCTGAAACGCCCGGTGAAATGGACATCGTCACGGTCCGAGGCGTTTATTTCCGATGCCCATGGCCGCGATCATCGCACGAAAATCGAACTGGCGCTGGATGCGGATCACAACTTCACTGCGCTGCGCACCGAAACCTACGCGAATATGGGGGCGTATCTGTCCACCTTTGCGCCGTCCATCCCCACATGGCTGCATGGCACGCTGATGGCCGGGAATTACCGCACGCCCCTGATCTATGTGAACGTCAAGGCGGTGTTTACCAACACCGTGCCGGTCGATGCCTATCGCGGCGCAGGCAGGCCAGAAGCCACGTTCCAGATTGAACGGCTGGTGGATAAGGCCGCGCGCGAACTGGGTGTTGATCCGGTTGAATTGCGGCGCCAGAACTTCATCACGGCGGATCAGTTCCCGTATCAGACACCGGTTGCGGTGGTGTATGACACCGGCAATTACCACGCCACGATGGACAAGATGCTGGAACTGGCCGATTACGCGGGCTTTGAAGAACGTCGCGCGGAAAGTGCCAAGCGCGGCAAGCTGCGCGGCTTTGGTATCGCCCATTACATCGAAGCCTGCGGCATTGCCCCTTCGAACCTTGTGGGCCAGTTGGGCGCGCGTGCGGGGCTCTATGAATCCGCTTCGGTGCGTGTGAATGCAACTGGATCCATTTCTGTCTACACCGGCAGTCACAGCCACGGGCAGGGGCATGAAACCACTTTCGCGCAGGTCGTGGCCGACATGATCGGAGTGGATGCCAGCAGCATTGAAATTCACCATGGCGACACGTCCAACACACCTATGGGGATGGGCACTTACGGGTCACGCAGCCTTGCGGTCGGCGGGTCCGCGATTGTGAAAGCCACGAACAAGATCATCGACAAGGCCAAGAAAATCGCCGCACACCTGCTGGAAGCCGCACCAGAGGATATTGAACTGAAGGATGGCAAATTCAGCGTGGCGGGCACCGATAAATCAGTGGACTGGTCAGGTGTGACGCTGGCGGCCTATGTGCCGCATAACTACCCACTGGAAGAACTGGAACCGGGGCTGGAAGAAACCGCGTTCTATGACCCGTCGAATTTTACCTATCCATCGGGGGCTTATGGGTGCGAAATTGAACTGGACCCCGAGACCGGCAAGATCGACATTCTGCGCTTCATCGCTGCGGATGATTTCGGCAATATCGTCAACCCGATGATTGTCGAAGGGCAGGTGCATGGCGGTCTGGTGCAGGGTATCGGGCAGGCATTGATGGAAAACTGCGTCTATGATGATCAGGGGCAGCTTCTGTCAGGCAGCTTCATGGATTACACCATGCCCCGCGCGGATGATGTGCGCGGCTTCACTGTGGACCATAGCTGCATCACGCCTTGCACGCATAACCCGCTGGGGGTGAAAGGCTGCGGCGAGGCAGGTGCCATCGGGTCACCCCCGGCAGTGGTCAATGCCGCGATTGATGCGCTGCACCGGGCAGGCCACACCCATGTCACCCATATCGACATGCCCCTGACACCTGCGCGTGTCTGGGCCGCGATCAACGGCTGAGGGAGGATATACGCATGTATAATTTCGAACTGGTGAAACCATCCACCCTGGCCGAAGCCGTTGCCGCGCTGGCTGGTGAGGATGCGCAACCCCTGTCAGGGGGGCAAACGCTGATTCCGTCCATGAAAGCGCGGCTGAACGCGCCCGAAACGCTGGTCAGCCTGACTGGTATCGCCGAACTGAAGGGGGTGTCGCGCAGTGGTGATACGCTGACCATCGGTGCGGCCACCACCCATGCAGATGTCGCGGAACAGGCAGCGGCGGATTTTCCGGGCCTTGCAGCCCTTGCTGGGCAAATCGGGGATCCGGCAGTGCGCAACCGTGGTACAATCGGGGGCAGTCTGGCCAATAACGACCCCTCCGCCTGCTACCCTGCGGCGGCCCTGGGGACCGGTGCCACCATTGTCACCAATACCCGTGAAATCGCCGCGGATGACTATTTTCAGGGCATGTTCACTACCGCACTTGAAGAGGGTGAAATCATTACCGCTGTGCGCTTTTCGATCCCGCAAGCCTCGGCCTATGCGAAATTCCTGCAACCGGCGTCGCGCTTTGCCCTGACCGGGGTGTTTGTGGCGCAATACGCATCCGGTGTGCGGGTTGCGGTGACAGGGGCGTCTGAAAACGGCGTGTTCCGCTGGGCAGAGGCCGAAGCGGCGCTGTCATCAGATTTCACGCCTGATGCAATTGCGGGCCTGTCCTGCCCGGCGGATGAGATGATTGCCGATCTGCATGGCAGCGCAGCCTATCGCGCGCATCTGGTGGGGGTGATGACCCGGCGGGCCGTTATCGCAGCAGGCTGAAAAGGCCAGATATCTGTGCAAATATGAAGGGGGGGCCGTGCGCCCCCCTTTTTCGTTTGGTCCTTGGAATTCCGTGCGGAATGCTTAGCTTGTGCAGCAACGAAGAATGACAGGAGAACTTATGAGTATCGCACTGTATTACTGGCCCACGCCGAATGGCTGGAAGATTTCAATTGCGCTGGAAGAAATGGATCTGCCCTATGACGTTCATTTCGTCAATATTGGCGCTGGCGATCAGTTCAAACCGGATTTTTTGAAAATTGCGCCCAATAACCGCATGCCCGCGATTGTTGATCCCGATGGCCCGGATGGCAAGCCGATCTCGATCTTTGAATCGGGGGCGATCCTGCAATATCTGGCGCGCAAGACCGGTCGGTTCTATGGCAAAAACGAACGCGACCGTGTTGCCGTGGATCAATGGCTGATGTGGCAGATGGGCGGGGTCGGGCCAATGGCCGGGCAGGCGCATCATTTCCTGAAATACGCACCATCGCTGGAACCGCCCCAGGATCTGCCCTATGCCAAGGACCGCTACCGCAATGAAGTCGCGCGTCTTTATGGTGTGTTGGACCGGCAGCTGTCGGGAAACCGTTTTGTTGCGGGTGACTTCTATTCCATCGCGGATATGGCGATCTGGCCTTGGGCCTCGTTGTGGGAAGGGCAGGCGCAAACGCTTGACGACAAGCCGCATCTTGCACGCTGGCTGGAAGAGGTCGGCGCGCGCGCCGCGGTGCAGAAGGGCCGCGTATTGGCGCAGGACAAGCGGTCCGATGTACAAAGTGACCGGGATGCACAGAAAGTGCTTTTCGGCAAGCGCGGTTAGGGCGCCATCACGGCAAGCTCTGTTCTGTTGTTTTCAGACCTTCGGGATGTGCAAAACCGGTTTCCGGTTTTGCACAACGTGATCCGGCGCGCGTATTCCCGCCCTTACTTGTCGGGGGCTGGCTTGTAGCGCTCGAACACCTTTGCCTGTGCCATGAAAAACACAAACAGCGCGAATGGCAGAACAAACGTGCGGAAATTGACCCATGCGTCGGTGGACATGCTGCGCCAGACCAGTTCATTGGCCATGGCCATGGCCGCAAACATCAACGCCAGCCGCTTGGTCAGTACAATCCAGCCGTCATGCGTCAGCGGCAGCGCGCCTTCCATCACCAGTTCCAGCCAGCTTTGGCCACGCGCCAGGCCAATGCCCAGCAGAATGGCAAATATCGAATAAACGGCAGTGGGCTTCATCTTGAAGAAACGTTCGTCATTCAGCCAGACCGTTAGCCCGCCGAACACCACCACCATAAACAGGGTCACAAGCTGCAAACGGCTAAGCCGCCCCGACAGTTTCCACAACACGAATGTGGCAATTCCCATGACGGGAATGAACGCTGCTGTCATCAGGATGAAGGCGTCATATTCCGTGCCAGCGATCACGTAGCTTTGTCCGCGCGTGGTGATATACCCCACGAAGAACGCAAAGACCGGGCCGAATTCCAATGCGAGTTTGGTCGCGGGTGAAACCTGCTTTTCGGACATGTGTATTTCCTGTGTTCAGGCGCAGGGCAACTTCCGGCCCCGTTCGGGTGCTGTTATCACTGCAGCCTGTCAGGATGCAATGCGTAACACGACATCGCGCCCACGGCGGTTATAGCGCAATTCGGTTTCGCCGATGGCCGTAACCTGCCCGCCATCCAGACTTTCGCCGACCCGCACTGTTACGACACGGCCGTTCGACAGGCGCACCAGCGCCCGGCGATTCGACGATGTGCCCATCACACCGATCAGATTGACCTGCCGCAGGTTGATGGCGCGGGCCTGTGTTGCCTCGCGCGCGACAGAGGCGGAAGTGGGAATATTCGGCATCGCTGCGGCGGCCGCGCTTGCTGTCTGAACCGGGGTCTGCGGGGTGCTGGTGGCGGCAGGGGGCGTTGGTGTCGCGGCGCTTAATGCACGCTGAACCGTCGAGGCAAACTGGCTTGGTCGGTCCGTCGGGCGCCGCGATGCGGCAACTGCCTGCGGGGTTGCATTCGCGATCTGTGGTGCGGCGCTTTCCTGAAGTGCTTCCACACGCGCGGCCAGGTCACTGGGACGGCTTGCCGGGCGCAACGCACTGAGAACAAGCCCGCCGGGGGTCGCGGTGACACTGGCCTGCTGGATGTCACCTTCATCCGCGGGGACCTGTGACTGGTCGGATTCTGTTTGCGGCGGGTCACCGGGACGGGAAGGGGGCACCACAGGCGGCGTGCCGGGCGTGACAGTGATGTCCAGATCACTTTCGTCCGGAAGCCCGGTTGCCTGTGCGCTGTCACCTGGAAGCTGCGCATCATCAGCGTTGGCCGGCGCATCCTGCGGGGGGGTGGTTTCAGCGGGTTCAGGTTCCGGCGTGGGGGTGGCCGGCAGGGTAAAGCGCAGGGGCTTTTCCGGTGGGGCGGTGGCGGGCCGCCCTTGGGTGACTTCTATTTCCAGCGCTTCTTCGCCATCCGGCAGGGCGCTGGCTTCTGCGATTGCTGCTGCGATAGCTGCCGCATCATCCAGCACGGCGGTATCATCAGCGTCCTGTGTGGCGGCCTCAGCATCTTGCGCGGCCAGTTCGCTGCGTAGCGGGGGTAATGGCTGCGCACCAAAGGGTTCCGGTGCGGCGGGTGAGGACGGCAATTCCACCATTTCCTGCGGCATGATCAGCGCAGAAGATCGCAGCCCTGCAACGCGCCCCTGACGCGTTTCAAGGCCGGGGGCGCTGGCATCCTCGGTGGGGGATACGCTTTCACCTTCCAGTGTCGCCGGGGGGGCGGTTTCAGCGGCAGTATCCATCCCGGGGCCGCGTTCTGCGGCATCTTCCAGCCCGAGGGCGGCTTCTATGGCGTCGTCTTCGGGGGTGTCCGTCGCAGCATCGAGCATGCCTGGCGCATCAGTGGCGGCTTCGGGGGCGGGGGCCAGTGTGACGGGAATGTCGGGGGGGGCCGCATTGTCGAAATAGAAGGCCCAGATGGTACCTGCCGCCAGAATTGCCAGCAGGCCAGCACCGATCAGCATGACGGGTTTCACCCCGGATCGGGAGTCCACTGCCTGCCCGCGCGCCCCGAACACTGTCAGCCGTTGCGCTTCGGCATCGGTTGCTGCGGGTTGTCCCGGGGCGGTCTGACCGATGCTGCGCAGGGTCTCCAGCGGGCTTTTGCGTGCGGTTGTGTCCGTGCCGGGGGCTTTGGGCTGCTCTGCGGGCGCGGCCTTTTCTGTGGGCTTCGTTTCAGGCGATGATTTCGTTTCAGAAGATGCCGGGACAGAGCTGGCTGGCTTTGGGGGCGTTGCAGCAATTGCGGTTTTGGCCGCGGGCGGCGACTGCCATGGCTGGGCGCCGCTTTTGGCGCCTGTGTTTTTGAGGTCCGGGCCCTTGATGGCCGCACTTTTGGTATCTGTGCTTACGGGGGCGGGCTGGTCCGTTTTTTTGGCGGGGGCGGACTGTTTTATGGGTTCAGCTGCCGGTTTTGCCGGCTGCGGCTTCTTGGAACCTTCCTGCAACCGCGCCCGCAGAAGGCCCATGCTGCTTGCGATACGCGCATTGGCCTTCGCATATCCGCTGCGCAACTGCTTGCCCAGACCGGCAGCCCCTGCTTTTGCATCAGCGCGTTTGTCAGTATCGGCGGCTTTGGCCAGCTTGTCGGTCTGCGCTGTCAGGCTGGTGCCGGATACCGCGCCGGAAACGGGCGCAGCGCTGCCGGTTGCCTGTGCATCCTGTTGCCTGCGACTTCGGAAACCAATCTGTGCGGAATCCTGCGGGTTCCGGGGTGGAGTGGCAGGTCCGGGCGCGCCCGGACCCGGCGTCGCGACCCCGGCGGCGGGGGTCTTTCCCGCATCGGGTTTGGCGTCTTTGGGTGCGCTTCCTGCCGGGGTTGCGGGCGCATCATTGTCAGGGGTCTTGGGCGTTTTAGGCGCGGCAGCAGGGCTTTCCTGTTTGTCAGCCGGTGCTGCATCAGCCGTGGCTTCAGGTGCAGATTCGGCCTTGGGCGTATCTGCTGCGGCGGCAGGTGACGTTGCCGGGCTGCTTTCGGCAGCCGGGTCGTGCTTCGCTGCGGGTGGGGGCGTTTTCACAGGCGTTGCGGCCTGTGCAGATTTGGCGGCACCATCACCCTTTGCTGCGGGCGGGGCCATGTCTGGTTCCGGCGCTTTCGCTTCCGGGACCGTGCCGGTTTCACGCAGGATCACCCGGTCGCGGGTCAGGTCATCGGCGCTTCCCAGAATATCGCGGACAATCCGGGTGGTGCCGAAAAACGGTGCATGTTTGAACGCGCCACCGCCGGGCGCGGCGACAAAACAGACCGGGTTCAGGTGGTGTTCTCTGGCGAAATCTTCGGCTTCGATCAGGGTTTCGCGTGCGACGACGGCCACGTCAACCTCTGCCCCGGCGCCGGTCCAGTCGAAATTCAGTTCTTCTACCGGGAAAGGAGTGCGCCCCTCCAGCGCCTTGCGTATCTGGGCGCGCTGCGCATCAGTATCCGGTCCGGGTGCCGTGACCCGCGTATAGAGGATCTGGTCATCAGGAATGACAATCTGCGTTACGATCTGCCCGGAAACAAGTTTGCGCGCGCGCGCGACCAGATCCCCGACAGCTGCAGTCATTTGCGGATGGTCCAGCGCGACAGCACCGACGCGCAGCCAGTCACGTTCGCCACGTTGCCAGAGAGTGACACCATCTTCGGTGACGCCAAGTGCAAAATTGGTTTTCATATTGCGCCTTTAGCACATGATTCAGGTGTTGAGGGAGTCTCATTTCCGCGATCTGGGACTGCGATAGCAAAAAATTGCCCGGATCAGCAAGTCACAGCGTCCCTGCCGTGTGTCTGCACCATGCGTCAGACCGCAAATGCGCGACCTGCCGGGATTGCGATAAAACCCGGCAGGTCGCGCTGTCCTGCACAACTTAGCTGCCGCAGGCTTTGGTCAATGCCTGATCCAGATCGGCAATCAGATCGGCCGGATCTTCCAGCCCGATGGACAGGCGCACAACATCCGGCGCGACCCCTGCGGCAATTTGCTGGCTTTCCGACAATTGCCTGTGCGTGGTTGACGCCGAATGAATGATCAGCGACCGCGCGTCACCCAGATTGGCGACATGGCTGAACAATCCGACATTGTCGATCAGCTTCACACAGGCATCATACCCCGCCTTCAGCGAGAAGGTGAACAGCGACGACGCACCTTTGGGGCAAATCCTGGCCATCCGGTTGTAATAGGGCGATGATTCCAGCCCTGCATAGGTGACAGTGCCGACACGGGGGTCCGCTTCCAGCCACTTGGCCACTTTCAGCGCGTTGATACAGTGACGGTCCATGCGCAGCGACAGGGTTTCGATGCCCATCAATGTGTAATGCGCCGCCTGCGCATTCAGCGTCATGCCAAGGTCGCGCAGCCCCACAGCGATGGCGTGGAATGTGAATGACAGCGGGCCGAATGTTTCGTGGAATTTCAGACCATGATAGGCGGGTTCGGGCTGCGACAATGACGGGAATTTGTCACTCGCGGACCAGTCGAACTTGCCTGAATCCACAACGCAGCCACCGGTAACCGTGCCATTGCCGGTCAGGTATTTGGTCATGGAATGCACAACCAGCGTTGCGCCATGTTCAATCGGGCGGCACAGATAGGGGGATGCGGTGGTGTTATCGACCACCAGTGGAATGCCGTGCCGGTCACTGATCGCGGAAACAGCATCCAGATCAGTGATATACCCGCCCGGATTGGCAATGGATTCGCAGAAAACCGCGCGGGTGTTTTCATCAATTGCGGCTTCCAGCGCATCCAGATCGTCGAAATCCACAAATTTGGTCGACCAGCCGAAACGGCGGAACGTCTGGCTGAACTGCGTGACTGTGCCCCCATAAAGCCGGTTGGAGGCGACGACGTTCAGCCCCGGCCCCATCAGCGGGAACAGTGCCAGAATCTGGGCTGCATGCCCCGATGATGCACAGATCGCGCCCGCGCCCCCTTCCAGTGCGGCCATACGTTCCTGCAATGCCGAAACCGTCGGGTTGGTCAGACGGGAATAGATATAGCCAACCTCCTGCAGGTTGAATAATGCAGCGGCATGATCGGCATCGCGGAACACGTAAGCGGTCGATTGATAGATCGGCACCTGCCGCGCGCCTGTCGCGGGATCGGGGCGTGCGCCTGCGTGAATCTGTAATGTTTCAAAACCCGGGGATGACTCGGCCATAATTTACGTCCTTTGAACAGAATGACAGCAGAACGCTACGACAGCGCGGGCCGCCGCGCAAGCATCCCGGCAATGGCCGAAGCGCAGACTGTCCCGGCACTTCCCCAACGGGGCAGCGGGTGCCGGAACAAAGCTTTGCCATACCTTTCGCAGTGATCAGATACGCTCGCGCTCTGCGTCTTCCGCAAGGGCGCTGGTCTGCGGTGCGGCAGCGGATTCAGAGGGGTGTTGTGCTGGTTTCTGTTCTGGCTTCTGCTTCTGCTCGGGTGCGGGCAGGGCCTTTGCTTCGTCGGGCATCTGTTCGGGCAGGGTCACAGCAAGGGTGCCATTATCCAGATCAACGCAAAGTTTCGCACGCGGCTCCAGCGCCGACAGGATTTCGTTCAGTTCACGTTGCGCACGTTCGACAGTTTCGCGCTGTGTTTCGCGGATAATGATTTCGGGGTCTTTCGCGCGTTTGCCGAACAGAAATTTAAACATGTCACATGGTTCCTTCTTGCATCCTTCATCCATAGGGCATTGCACCTTGTCGGAAAACCCTTGGCGCGGCATTGCGGCGAATGTGCGCCGCCATGGGGCGTTCAGGTGGCGTTGGTGCAAAAATTGCGGGCACAGCGTATCTGGCCGACGATCAGATCGCGCCGGTTGCGCATATCCCCCAGATAGCGCGCGACCACAGGGTGATTCCCGTCCAGCGCGCCATGCCGGACCAGCAGTGCGGTGATTGCCGCTTCGGCAGCGCGCACACCGCCATCGACAATCTTCAGCGCGATTCCCAGCCCCGATTGTGGCAGGATGGCCACGAAAACTGCTTCTGCCCCGGTCTTGACCGCGGCCGTACCACCCATGGCGCGCATCAACTCTGTGCAGGCGCGGGTTTCCCCGGCAACAAGTTCCGGGTGGCGCATCATCGCATCGCGCAGTGCAACCATCGCGCGGGCGCGCGCGTCCCCACTGTCGGACGCCCCCGCAAACCGCGCCATCGCCAGCGCAAGCCCCTGCAGGCTGGTCGCAAAATTCGGGGCCGAACAGCCGTCAATGCCGTATACGGGCGATGGCATGCCGGTGACTTCCTCAAAGGCAAGGCGCACGGCGCGCTGTACCGGGTGGTCCGCCTCGACATATTCGCTGCTGCCGCCAAGATGGCGGTTCAGCGTCAGGAACCCCGCATGTTTGCCCGAACAGTTATTGTGTAACTGACAGGGGCGTTCATGCGCCAGTATCAGCCGGTCGCGTTCGGCAATATCTTCGGCGGCTTGCGGGCCACAGCGCAGGTCATCTTCACCCAGGCCCAGATCCGACAGCCAGCGCGACACACCATGGACATGCAGTCCCGCGCCTTGATGGGATGCGCAGGCCAGCGCCAGTTGTTCCGACCCAAGTGCATGCCCGGCCCCACTTTCGATCAGCGGCAGGGCCTGCACCATCTTGCAGCTGGAGCGGGGATACATCAGCACATCGGCCTGACCCCAGCTTTCAACAATCGCGCCATTGGCATGCATGACCACCGCATGACCATGATGAACGCTTTCAAGCAAATCCCCGCGCCACAGCTCTATCAGCGGTACGGCATGGTCATGTATCTGTGATATTTTCGGCATTTTGTTGCTCAATTCCGTGATCCGGACGCAGTTTGCATTCACGCCTGCGCGATTTTTTACGATGAGGGCTTTGAAATTCCTGACCCGTGGCGGTAAAAGGCGCAAGGGCCATGCGCATCATCGCTGCGCGAATACCAGTCTAAAGCCCGGACCAAGTGGAGGCAAGAAAGCAGATGGCGTCGAAACGGCTGAACGGAACGACACTCACATGTGCCGCGATGATGTGTGCAGGCGGGTTCGCCACAAACGCACTCGCGCAGGAATCCACCAACCGCGTTGCCGCCGATACGGCCTGGAGCGTGTTCGTGGAAGACGAACCCAAGGAATGCTGGGCGGTATCCGCCCCGCGTGAAACGCTGAACACACGCGGCGGCCAACCCGTCGAAGTGCGGCGTGGCGATATCCTGTTGTTCGCAACCTATCGTGGCGGCAGTGGCGCGCCACAGGTTTCATTTACCGGCGGTTACCCTTTTGCGCCGGATTCGACAGTGGATGTGACAATAGGCACCAATGAATTCCAGCTTTTCGTCGAAGGGGAATGGGCCTGGGCCGGCTCCCCGGAAGAAGATCAGCGTATTTTCGCGGCCATGCGCGCCGGATCGGATGCTGTGTTGCAGGCGCGGTCTTCGCGCGGGACCAACACGCGGGACACGTTTTCGCTGTTCGGGTTCACCGCAGCGACCGAAGAAGCCCAAAGTCAATGCGCTGACTGACAGCGCCTGATACCTGAATATGACCGCCCGGGCTGTAAATTCCGGGCGGTCTTGTTATATGTGACCCAAAGCCACCGCCAAGGATGCCGCAAATGCCCAGCACCGCCCCGATCACGCAGGATGTCGTGACCATACCGCGCCGCCTGCCGGAAGGGGGCAAGCGCAACCTTGTGGGCATGACCCGCGCCCAGATGGCCGATGCCCTGATGGCAACCGGCACCCCTGAACGGCAGGCGAAAATGCGTGTGGGCCAGATATGGCAGTGGATATACCACTGGGGCGTGCAGGATTTCGCGTCGATGACTAATCTGGCGAAAGCCTATCGTGCGCAACTGGCGGAGCATTTTGAAATCACGCGCCCGGAAATCGTGACCCGTCAGGTATCGGATGACGGCACGCGCAAATACCTGTTGCGCATTGCCGGCGGGCATGAGGTGGAAGCGGTCTACATACCTGAAGAAAGCCGTGGAACCCTTTGTATTTCTTCGCAAGTTGGTTGCACACTGACCTGTTCCTTCTGTCATACCGGAACCCAGAAACTGGTGCGTAACCTGACTGCTGCGGAAATTGTGGGACAGGTTCTTGTTGCACGCGATGATCTGGACGAATGGCCCGAACCGGGCGCGCCAAAGGATGAAACCCGCCTTGTCAGCAATGTTGTGCTGATGGGCATGGGGGAGCCGCTTTATAATTTCGACAATGTGCGCGATGCGATGAAAATCACCATGGATGGCGAAGGTCTGTCCATCTCGCGGCGTCGGATCACCTTATCCACATCGGGTGTGGTGCCGGAAATCGCGCGCACCGCGCAGGAAATCGGCTGTCTGCTGGCAATCAGTTTTCACGCCACCACGGATGCCGTGCGCGACACGCTGGTTCCCATCAACAAGCGCTGGAATATCAATACCTTGCTGGATGCTTTGCGCGAGTATCCGCGTCTGACAAATTCGGAACGCATCACCTTTGAATATGTCATGCTGAAGGATGTGAATGATTCGGATGCCGATGCACGGCGGCTGGTGAAACTGATTGCGGGCATTCCCGCCAAAATCAACCTGATCCCGTTCAACGAATGGCCCGGCGCGCCCTATCAGCGCAGCGATTGGTCGCGGATTGAAGCCTTTTCCGATATTGTCCACAAGGCAGGCTATGCCAGCCCCATCCGCACGCCACGCGGCGAAGATATCATGGCCGCATGTGGTCAGCTGAAATCCGCGACCGAACGCGGGCGTAAATCCCGCGCTGACATTGCCGCGCGGCTTACGACCGGGCAGGGTAGCTGACATGCCGGTTGTCGCACTTATCGTTCTGGGGGCGCTGGCCGGGGTTCTGGCAACCCGGCTGATGCGCATGAACACGGATTTGCCCACCGCGATGGTGATCGGCATTCTGGGGGCGGTTATCGGCGGGCTGGGATTTCGGTTTTTGATGAGTTCCGCAGGCTGGGTCGGTGGTTTTGTTCTGGCGCTTCTGGGGTCACTGGCGCTGCTGTGGATATGGCAGCGGTTTCTGGGGCGCTGATCCTTACCACTTACTGACGCGGCGGGCGGCTTTTATAAACCGGCAGGCACCAGCCGAACCGGATTGACCCGGCGCGCAGGGCAACAGTCGTCACCCCGCAGACTGTCAGAATAATCAGGCTATCTGTCGTGAATTTCGCCGCCAGCAAGGCCGCGCTGGCCCCGACCAGCGCGGCGCTTGCATATAGTTCACCCTTCTTCAGGATCAGCGGCAGTTCATTGCATACGACATCGCGCATCAGCCCGCCGAATGTGCCAGTGGCAACCCCCATGATCAGCACGATTGGCCATGACTGATCCAGACCCAGTGCAACACCCACACCGGCAGGAACCGCCACACCCAAAGCCAGCGCATCCAGCCATTCCAGCGCGCGCAACCGCGATTCCAGAAAATGTGCGGTGAAAAACACCAGAATCGCCGCGACACAGGCCGACAGGATCATGCCCGGATCGGCGATCCAGAACAGCTGATCACGGTTCAGCAGCACATCGCGCAGCGTACCGCCGCCCACGGCTGTCAGACAGGCCAGAAACAGGAAACCCACAATATCCAGCTGGGCACGGCTGGCAGCCAGCGCGCCGGTCAGGCCAAAGATGAATACAGACGTATAATCAAGGCCTTGCACCAATGTCATGATGTTGATTTCACTGGCTTGAACGGTGCCATGCCTGCACGGGCCAGTTCATCGGCGCGTTCGTTTTCCGGATGCCCGGCATGTCCCTTGACCCATTTCCAGATGACACTGTGACGTTCCTGCGCGGTATCCAGCCGTTGCCACAATTCGGCATTCTTGACGGGTTTGCGACCGGCCGTGCGCCAGCCATTGCGTTTCCAGCTGTGAATCCAGCTTGTTACACCGTTTTTCACATAGGCGCTGTCGGTGACAATGGTGACAGTGCTGGGGCGTTCCAGAACCTCCAGCGCGGAAATGGCGGCCATCAGTTCCATGCGGTTATTGGTTGTGTCCCCTTCACCGCCCGACAGTTCGCGTTCTTTTACGACCCTGTCGCCCTGATAGGCGCGCAGTAACACACCCCAGCCACCGGGGCCGGGATTGCCGGAACAGGCCCCGTCAGTATAGGCAACAAGTTCGGTCATTCCAGCCCCTCGAACCCGTCAAGCTGGGTGATACGTTCGATCCATGCGCCAATCGCGGGAAAGCGCGCCATGTCGAACCCGCCACGCGCGCCCGCGCTATGGGTATAGGCAAACAGGCAAAGATCGGCGAGGGTGGCATGATCGCCTACCAGCCAGTCGCGCGTGGCCAGATGGTCCTCCATGATCTGCAACAGGTCATGGCCGCGCTCCAGCAATTCTGCCATGCGTTCGGGCGTGGCCAGTGCGCGCCGGTGCGGATAGGCCCGCAGCGCTGCACGCACGGCAATCACGCCTTCATGCTGGTTCTGTTCCCAGAACATCCAGCCCAGCATCTGCGCACGTGCAACTGGGGATTGGGGCATGAAGCGGGTGTCGTCGCCCAGATAGCACAGGATGGCGTTTGATTCGGGCAACAGCGTGCCGTCATCCAGCACGAGAACCGGGGCCTTACCAAAAGGCAGGCGTCCTTGCTGTTTTGCCTGTTCCAGCGCGTCTGTAAGGTATTCGACATCGATCCGCTGAACATCATGCCGCCCCAGAAGCGCCAGCAGAAGCCGCACCTTGTAGCTGTTGCCCGATGTGGGCATGGAATAAAGGATCATGTTCGTGGGTTCCCGGAAAACAAGCTGTTGCGACAGTTTAGACGAACCATTTCACCATGGCCAGACAGGCCGGGACGCCGGATATCAGAACAGGGGCGGTCATGCGGTTTCGCGCAACTGGCGGGGTACCTTGAATTCAACACGCTCTTTCGCGGTTTCAACCAGTTCGACATGCAGATTATAGCGCGCATCAAAAGCGTCTATCACTTCGTTCACCAGATCCTCGGGGGCGGATGCCCCTGCGGTGATGCCGATGGCGCGAATCCCGTCCAGCGCGCGCCAGTCGATATTCGCGGCGCGCTGCACCAGTTGCGCATAGGCGCAGCCGCGCGCGCGGCCCACTTCGACCAGGCGTTGCGAATTCGACGAATTGGGCGCGCCAATGACCAGCAGCGCGTCAATCTTCGGCGCAATGGCCTTGACCGCTTCCTGCCGGTTGGTGGTCGCATAACAGATGTCTTCTTTATGCGGCCCGATAATCGCCGGAAACCGGCTGCGCAGCGCGGTGACAATACCGATTGTGTCATCCACCGACAGGGTGGTCTGGGTGATGAAGGCCAGTTTCTGTTCATCGCGCACCTGCAGATGCGCGACATCATCGACCGTTTCGACAAGCAGCACTTCGCCGTCGGGCAGTTGCCCCATCGTGCCAATGGTTTCGGGGTGTCCGGCATGGCCGATCATGATCATCTGCAACCCGTTGGCGTGGTGGCGTTCTGCTTCGATATGGACCTTGCTGACCAGCGGGCAGGTTGCATCCAGATACAGCATCTGGCGGTTCTGCGCTTCTTCGGGCACGGATTTTGGCACGCCATGTGCGGAAAAGATCACGGGCCGGTCGGTAGGGCAGTCGTCAAGTTCTTCGACAAAGACCGCACCTTTGGCACGCAGGCCATCCACAACGTATTTGTTATGCACGATTTCATGCCGGACATAGACAGGGGCGCCGTATTTTTCCAGCGCCAGTTCCACGATCTTGATGGCGCGGTCCACGCCTGCGCAGAAGCCGCGCGGTGCGGCCAGATATAGGGTCAGGGCAGGTTTCTGGGTCATTGTCCGGTCACTATCGGGTTGGCAGTACCAGACCTAAACTTTCATCCGCGCGGCGTCCAGTCCAATGGTCGCCGCGCGGGGTGGGTGCATCAGTCGCCCGAAACGCAATCAGCAAGAGATTGCGCGATGCCGCGCATCAACGCCGGATAAAGACCTGCGCCGGGCTCCAGCGTTACACCCGCCGGGTCCAGTTCCGCGCCAACGCGGGTTTGCGTGCCTTCGACGACAATATCAATGTAGCGCGATGAATGGTTCACTTCCGGGAAAATGCAGACAGCGCCATCATCCTGTAATTGCGCACGCAATTCACTTAGCCGCTGTGCGCCGGGGGCTGCTGCATCGCCCAGCGAGATTGTGCCTGCAACATTCAGCCCGAACTGATCGGCGAGATAGCCATAGGCATCATGGAACATGACCAGCGGAGCGGCGCTGATTGGTTCAAGAACACCAGTCAGTTCATTGGCAAGACTAGAAATTCCCGCTTTTGCCGACTCCGCGTTCGCAAGATAGTTTTCGGCGTGTTCGGGGTCATGTTCCGCCAATTCGGAGGCAATGACGTCCAGCCAGATTTTCACATTTTCGGTGTTCATCCAGGCATGGGGATCAAGGCCGTCATGGTCATGCCCATGATCATCATGCGCGTGGCCGTGGTCATCATGATCGTGCCCATGATCATCATGCGCGTGGCCGTGATCGTCGTGATCATGCCCATGATCATCATGCGCGTGGCCGTGGTCATCATGATCGTGCCCATGATCATCATGCGCGTGGCCGTGATCGTCGTGATCATGCCCATGATCATCATGCGCGTGGCCGTGGTCGTCATGATCGTGCCCATGATCGTCATGCGCGTGGCCGTGGTCGTCATGATCGTGCGCATGGTCATCATGCGAATGGCCGTGATCGTCGTGATCATGCCCATGATCATCATGCGCGTGGCCGTGGTCGTCATGATCGTGCCCATGATCATCATGCGCGTGGCCGTGATCGTCGTGATCATGCCCATGATCATCATGCGCGTGGCCGTGGTCATCATGATCGTGCGCATGGTCATCATGCGAATGGCCATGCGAAAATTCCTGCAGATTCAACCCATCTGCGTTCAGCAATGTCACAATCTCGGCCCCGGTTTCGGTGCCGGCAAGCGCGCGGGCCAGCCATGGCGTCAGATCTTCGCCAACCCAGAAAATCAGGTCGGCGTCGGACAACGCGCGCGCCTGTGACGGGCGCAACTGAAAGGAATGTGGGTCGCCCCCGCGGTCTAGTAACAGATCGGCGCTGCCATGTTCCCCGAGCACCATGGACACCAGCGAATGCGTGACCGGAAAATCGGTCACGATCTTCAGATCATGGGCGGCAAGTGGTGTGGCCATCATGGCGCAGGCCAATGCGAGAGAGTGGCGCATCCTGAACTCCTTGTGTTATGCTATTACGGTACATATCTTTTGTTATACCATAACAGTCAAGGCACATGGAATGGCAGATCGCCCCGAACACCAGTCCTTTTGCTGCCCCGACCATAGCGGTCAGGCCACAGCACAGACGATTCTTGCGCAGGCGGAAACGCGTGTGCAGGCGCAAGGATTGCGGCTTACGCCTGTGCGCAGGCGCACGCTGGAGATATTGTTGCAGGCGCATGGTGCGCTCGGGGCCTATGATGTGCTGGAAAAACTGGCCGCCGACGGATTTGGCGCACAGCCGCCCGTGGCCTACAGGGCGCTGAATTTTCTTGTCGAAAACGGGCTGGCCCATCGTATCCGGCGGTTGAACGCTTTCACCGCCTGCACCCATCCCGGCCATGACCATGGCGCGGCATTCCTGATTTGCGAAACCTGCGAAAGCGTGATGGAAGCATCAAGCGATTCGGTCAGCCGGGCGCTTGGCGTGGCCGCGCGGGAAATCGGCTTCGACTTGTCGCGCGCGACAATAGAAGGGGTGGGCCAGTGCCGTGAATGCCGCACCCGCGCAGATTCTGCCCAAAGGACCATTGCGTGACATTGATACAGGCAAGCGGGGTCAGCGTGCATTATGGCGGGCGGCGGGTGCTGTTCGACATCGATTTTTCCATCACGAAGGGCGAAATTGTAACCATTGTCGGGCCGAACGGGTCCGGCAAAACAACGCTGCTGCGCGCGCTTCTGGGGGTTGTGCCGCCCCGTCGCGGAACCGTTGCGCGCGCGCGCGGGTTGCGGGTTGGCTATGTGCCGCAGCGCTTGCATATCGATCCCGGCCTGCCGCTGCCGGTGCGCCGTTTCCTGTCGCTGCCAACCCGGCGCAGCGCAACTGAAATTGCGGCGGTTCTGGCGCGGGTGGGCGTGCCCGATGTCGCGGGGCAGAATATGACAACCCTGTCAGGCGGGCAGTTCCAGCGTGTCCTGCTGGCGCGTGCCCTATTGATGGAGCCTGATATTCTGATGCTGGATGAACCGACCGCCGGGCTGGACCAGCCGGGCGTTGCCAGTTTCTACCGGCTGATTGACGATATGCGCCATGAAACCGGCTGCGCTGTGCTGTCGGTCAGCCATGATCTGCATGTGGTCATGAGTGCGTCGGACAGGGTCGTGTGCATCAACGGGCATATCTGCTGCGAGGGGACGCCCAGTGTGGTGCGCGCAGCCCCGGAATACCGCGCCTTGTTCGGTATGGGCACAGGCGGCGCGCTGGCGCTGTTTCAGCACCAGCATGACCACGAACATGACCACCAGAAGGACGACACCCCCCATGCTGGATGATTTCATGATGCGTGCGCTGCTGGCGGGGCTGGCGGTGGCATTGGCAACTGGTCCGCTGGGCTGCTTTGTCGTCTGGCGCCGCATGGCCTATTTCGGCGATGCCACATCGCATGCCGCCATTCTGGGGGTCGCACTGGCGCTTGGGTTTCAGATCAGCATATTCGTTGGCACGCTGATTGTGGCGCTGCTGATGGCCATGATTGTGTCGGTGATGGCCGGGCGCGGCTGGGCAATGGATACGACGCTTGGGGTGCTGGCGCATTCCGCGCTGGCCTTCGGTCTGGTAGCGGTGTCGTTTCTGCCAGCGGTGCGGGTGGACCTGACCGCCTATCTGTTTGGCGACATTCTGGCGGTGTCACGCATGGATCTAGCCATTATCCTGTCCGGGTCGGCGCTGGTGCTGGGTATGATTCTGTGGCGATGGTCGGCGCTTCTGACAGCCACCCTGAATGAGGATCTGGCCCATGCCTCCGGGCTTAGCCCCGCACGCGAGCGTATGGTGCTGACCTTATCGCTAGCCGTGGTCGTGGCTGTGGCGCTGAAAATCGTGGGGGCCTTGCTGATTGCGGCCATGTTGATTGTTCCCGCGGCCGCTGCGCGCAATGTTGCGCGCACGCCGGAAGTGATGGCCATGTTCGCCGTGGTGATCGGGGGCTTGTCTGTCTGGGGGGGGCTGCAGCTATCGCTGTGGCAGGACACGCCGTCCGGCCCGTCGATTGTGGTGGTGGCGGCGCTGATCTTCGCGCTGTTCACATTCGCAGCGGCACTGGTTCAGAAACGCCCGGGGCGGTAGGGCGCAATATCAAGCGCGGGCGCGCGTTCTGCCACCAGATCCGCGACAATCTGGGCGGTAACAGGTGCCAGTGTCAGCCCCAGATGCCCGTGCCCATAGGCGTGAATCACATCCGCCCCGCGCGCGGATGGGCCGATGACAGGCCGCGAATCCGGCAGGGACGGGCGGCAGCCCATCCAGCGCCGGTCAGGGTCCGGCAGGTCGGGGAATATGGTGCGCGCGCCGCGTTCCATAACCGTCCACCTGTTGGGGGCGGCAGGGGCGTTCAACCCGCCGAGTTCTACCGTGCCCGCAACCCGTAACCGGCCCGCCATTGGGCAGAAATAGAACCCGCGTGACACTGGCGTCATCTGACGTGTCAGCGGCTGATCAGCCATGTCATATTCCAGATGATAGCCGCGTTCCGTGTCCAGCGGCACCTTGTCGCCCGCCTGCCGTGCCAGATCGCGTGACCACGCCCCGGCGGCCAGCACAACCTTATGCGCGCGCAACCGGATTCCTGCGCCTGTCAGCGTGACATGCCCTTGCCCATCGCGCGCCAGTCCGGTGATGCGCGCAGGGATATGGTGCACGCCAGCGGCCATAACCGCTGCGCGCAACAGCCGCAGCATGGCGCGCGGGTCATGCAATGTGACTGTGTTGGGAAAGAAGGCTGCGCCATGGCCCATATGCGCAGGCAGGCCCGGTTCAAGCTGGCCCAGTTCCGCGCGCGAAATGATGTCGACACGGACCCCCAGGCGGCGGGACAGGGTGAAATCCGTGCGGCGCTGGTCCTTTTCGGTTTCAAACAGATAAAGTGATCCTTGCGGTTTCAGCAAGGCTGTGCTGCCGATCTGGTCAGCCATTGCTGCCCATGCAGCGGGGGTCGGTGCCATCAGCGCAGCGATGGCCTGCGCATTGGCTGCCGCGCGCGCGGGCAGGCATTCGCGCGTAAAACGCAGCAACCACGGCGCAAGCGTGAAAATTGCCGTCTTGCGGATGGCCAGCGGGCTGTCGCGGTCAAACAGCAATCGCGGCAGGCTGCGCAACACATCCGGTGTGCCGACCGGCATAACGGCATAATCGGCGATAACCCCGGCATTGCCATAGGATGCACCGCTTTCGTCATCTTCAGGGGCAAGCAGCGCAACATCATGCCCCTGATCGGCCAGCCGCAGCGCAGTGCAAAGCCCGACAATACCCGCGCCGACAATTGCAATCTCGCTATGCTGCATGTGGGGAAGGGCTGGCATGGGTGCAACCTGAAAGGGGGGGCTGACCCTTTGTTGCGCGCTCGGCGGGGGGATGCAAGGCGCTGTTTGCATGAAACGCAGTTGGGCACACATGAAGCCCGTGCCAGCGGTGGGCCGGGGGCTGCCGATCCGACATGGGAGGAGTACACTGTATGCTGGCGGCATAACCCCGGCCTTCAAAGGCTGAATCGGCACCGGCGAAACGGGCAGGCTGCGGGACGGCCCGCCGCTGGCACGGCGGGCTGCGCCCTTGTTCGGTGCTTTGGGAATTTCCGGGACCTGATTCACACCGCCCCGATAAACAAAATGCTTCAGCCCTGATCCGGCGCTGTGCGGGGCGTAAGGGCGCAGAACGCCATCCGAGCCTGCCTGCGGCGATGTCATGCAGATCCGGGCGCGTGGGTTGATCCGGCGCAATCCCCTGTCCGGGGGAATAGCGACGGTTGACCTGTGGCGCGGTGGCCTGCGGATTTCAGGAATCTCAATAGCCGCGGCTGCGGTCCACCAGATTCAGCAAAGGCTGGCCCATTTCGCTGCGCGCGATATTCTGCGCAATCACCTGCGCGGCCGTATGCGGGCGTGTGGTGGCCGCGATATGGGGGGTGACCGTCACGCGCGGATGCGCCCAGAACGGGTGATCTGCGGGCAGGGGCTCAGTACGGAACACATCCAGCGTGGCATGGCTGATATGCCCGCTATCCAATGCGGCAATCAGGGCAGTATCGTCAACAAGCCCACCGCGACCGGGGTTTATCAGCGCGGCACCTTCCGGCAGAATTGCCAGCGCACGCGTATCCAGCAGATTTTCGGTATCCGGGGTCAAAGGCAGCAGGGTCACCAGAATTTCCGCGCGTGACAGGCAATCCGTCAGCCCCGTCGGCCCGTGATGGCAGGTCATGCCTGGCACTGATTTCGGACCGCGCGCCCAGCCATGCATCTGAAAGCCGAAAGCGGACAGCGCCTTTGCAACAGCTTGCCCCAATGCTCCAAGCCCCAGAATGGCAATGCTGCGGTCCTGTGCCAGCGGTGGGTCGACCGGGTTCCAGTCACCAGGGCGGGCATGGATATGGGCGTCCATCCCCAGATGATGGCGCAGCGCATGGCCACTGACATATTCCACCATCCCCTGGGTCAGGGCAGGGTCCACCATGCGGCACAGGGGTTGGGTCAGGGTCGGATTACCGACAATTTTTTCAACCCCGGCCCACAGGTTCAGTACGGCCTTGCAGCGTGTATAGGGGGTGAAATCCTGCAAGACGCTGGACGGGGCATAGATGATGTAATCCACAGTTTCCGGCGCGGCTTCAGTTACCAGCACCGCCTCCGGCGCGTTGTCCTTCAGCGCGTTCGCAAGCGGGACATGATAGTCATTGAACAAGTCCTGTCCGGCGGCAAAAAGCACTGTCAGCGTCATGACGGCAACCTTGGTCTATGAATATGCGCGGATTGCACCAGCCCGAAACCCACCATCAGCACCGTCATGGCAGACCCCCCGAAAGAAACCAGCGGCAATGGCACACCCACTACAGGCGCCAGCCCCATGACCATGGCCATATTGACGGCAAAATACAGAAAGAACGTCCCCACAACCCCGATGACCAGCAGCGCCCCGAACCGGCTGGATGTGCGGAACGCGGTCAGCAGACAAAAGCCGATAATCATCAGATACAGCAGTAGCAAGGATGCCGCGCCGACGAATCCGAATTCTTCGGCAAGGGTGGTGAAAATGAAATCCGTCTGTTTTTCAGGCAGGAAGTTCAGCCGCGCTTGCGTTCCTTCCATGAATCCACGCCCCGACCAGCCACCGGACCCCAGCGCGATCATTGACTGGTTGATATGATAGCCTGCGCCCAGCGGGTCCAGCGTCGGGTCCAGAAAGGCATCGATACGGCGATATTGATAATCCTTCAGTATTTGCCAGTCCGTTCCGCGCGAAGTCATCACCGCGCTGACCACGGCCACCATGCTGCCGATCAGCGCAGCGAAATAGGCCCAATGCACCCCGGCTGCAAAGATGACAATGCCGCCGCCCATGCTCAGCAACAATGCAGTGCCCAGATCCGGTTGCCGCAGCACCAGAAATGCCGGAATTGCGGCAATCAGCACCCCCAGAACCACCCAGACCGGATGCGAAATCCGCTTCGGGTCCAGCCAGTTGTAATAGGCCGCCAGCGCCAGAATTGTTGTGATCTTCGCCAGTTCAGAAGGTTGCAGCCGGGCAGGGCCGACAACCAGCCAGCGTTTCGCCCCCATGCCGACCGTCCCGAAAAATTCCACCCCCAGCAACAGCAGGATCGACACCACATAGGCAACACCCGCGATGGAACGCCAGAACCACAGCGGTGTGAAACCGATGGCCAGCATCAGCAAAAGCCCGAAACCGAAGCGGCGCAATTGCGGTTCCATCCATGGTCGCGCCGAACCGCCCGCCACCGAATAGAGCATGACAAAACCATAGCAGGCGACAGCCACCAGAAGCACAACCAGCGGCCAGTTGACATACAGCACCTTGGCCAGTCCGGTTGGCATGCGTTTGGTGTTGTATTCAAGATAGCTCATGCGCGGCTGATCCGCAGAAGCTGCGGGTCGCGCAGGCGTTCTTCCAACTCGATCTGTTCGGCGCGGATACGGTTGCGTTGCGGTGCGGGATATGCCGCCAGCGGTGGAATGCCGTCATTCAGCGCCGCAAGCGTGATGTCGCGCCCGATGGGCGCTGCCGCAGATGACCCGCCGCCGCCATGTTCAATGACGACAGCCACGGCAATGCGGGGTGCATCGACAGGGGCATAATTGACAAAAAGCGCATGGTTGCGCCGGTTCCATGGCAGGTCACTTTGTTGCCGGATACCCGCATCGCGTTCCGCCCGGGTGATGGAGAAAACCTGGCTTGTGCCGGTTTTGCCCGCCATTTCCTGTCCTTCGGCCACCACACGCGATGAATAGGCCGTGCCGCGCGCGTGATTGACTGTCTCATGCATGCCACGGCGGATCATGCGCAGCCATTCGGGGCGCAGGTCCAGCGAAGCGGCCTGTGGCTGCGCCTGTTCCATCGGGTCACGCAGCAGGCGGGGCAGAATGGCCTTGTTGGTGGCCAGTCGTGCAGTCATCACAGCCAGTTGCAAGGGCGTTGACAGCACGAACCCCTGTCCGATGGAGGCATTGACCGTATCGCCCACCAGCCATTCGGCATTGCGGTTGCGCCGCTTCCAGTCCCGCGTGGGGTTCAGCCCGCCCGCGATGGACGGAATCGGCAGGTCATAGCGGATGCCCAGCCCCAGACGTTCGGACATGGCATTTATCCGGTCGATGCCACAGCGTTGCGACATTTCATAGAAATACACATCACAGCTTTCGGACAGTGCTGAAACAAGGCCGACACGCCCATGTCCGCCCCGCCGCCAGCAATGGAACCTGTTGCCCGCCACATCCATATGGCCGGGACAGAACACGCGTTCTTCGCCATCGGTTTCACCAGCATCCAGCGCGGCCAGCGCTGTCACCATTTTGAAGGTGGACCCGGGCGGATACATGCCCTGAATCGTCTTGTTCAGCAGCGGACGGTATTCATTTTCCAGCAATGCGTTGTAATCCGTGCTGGAAATGCCGCGCACGAACAGATTGCCGTCAAAACTGGGGGCAGATGCCAGCGCCAGAATGTCGCCGGTTGCGGTATCCATGACCACCGCCGCACCACTTTGGCCCTGCATGCGTTGCAGGGCGTAGTTCTGCAATCGCGCATCAATTGTCATATGCAGGTTGCTGCCGGGTTTGCCCTCGGCGCGATCCAGTTCGCGCATGACACGGCCCACGGCGTTCACCTCAACGCGCTGGGAACCGGCTGTACCGCGAAGCCGGTCTTCCATCGCGCGTTCAACGCCGCTTTTGCCGATCTGAAAGCGCGGGATCATCAGCACCGGATCAGGGGTGTCCAGCGCTTCCAGATCGCGTTCGGACACCGGGCCGACATAGCCCACGACATGGGCCATATCCTCGCGCAGCGGATAGACTCGCGACAGACCCATTTCCGGTGTCACGCCGGGCAGTGCGGGCGCATTGGTCGCAACCCGGCTGATTTCTTCCCAACTCAGGCGTTCGGCAACTGTCACCGGCACGAAAGGACGGTGGCGCAGAAGATCGCGGCGCGCGCGTTCCAGATCATCCTCGCTCAGGTGAATTAGTTGTGACAGCCGGTCCAGAACCAGATCGATATCGCCCGCATCATCGCGCTTGATCACAACGCGGTAATTCTGTTCATTTCCGGCCAGCAACACGCCATTGCGGTCAAATATCAGCCCGCGCGTGGGCGGCAGAAGCCGCAGGTTGATACGGTTTTCTTCGGCCAGCAGATGGAATTGCTCGGATTGCATCAGCTGCATGTCACGCAGCCGCCAGACAAGGGTGCCCGCAATCGCCAGTTGCGCCCCCCCCAGAATAAGCCCACGGCGCGTGATGGTCCGGTGGCTGAGTTCCTTGTCACGGTCCGTGCGTTTCACAGTTTTTGCCCCAGAACATCAACCTCGCCGGTCGCGGGTTTGCGCAGCTTGAACACAAAATGCGACAGTGCCACAACTGCAGGATAGACAAGGATAGTGCCCAGAAACTGCGCGAAGCTCAAGTCAAGCGGGGCCTGTGGCATGATCACAATCGCGAGCAGCGCGCGATTTGCAAGAAACATGACCAGCATAAGCCCGATGAACAGCGCGTATTCCAGCCAGAAGCCGAAACCGCGCAACATCTGGGACCGGGCGCGCAGGAATTCCGTGGCCAGCAGCACAATCAGCGCCCACAGGCCGGGCGGGCGCAGCAGCAACATGTCTTCAAACAGGAAATAACCTGCGATCACCGGCGCTGGCAACAGGTCGGGGCGGCGCACCACCCATGCGAGCGTCAGGCATAGCAGGAAATCAGGCGCAGGCCAGTCACGCCACGACAGGCCCAGAATACCCGCGCCGGGGTCCGGCATCAGCGTGCTGTAATCCTGCATCGGCAGCAGCCGCAGGAAGGTGACCATCGCCGCGAGCGCCAGAAACAGCGGCACATAAAGCGCTTTGCCAGTGGGGAACTGCTCAGTCATTCGGCGGACCGTCGATCTCTTCCGGTGATGCCGGCACGATCGCCGCTTCAGGAATATCCGGCAGGGGCGGCAGGTCAGGAATGATCAGTGTGCCGGTATCGGTGATCTGCTCCACCGGGCGTGAACGCATGACGCGCAGGAATTCCAGCCGCCCGAAATCCGCAGCTAGGCGCACGCGCAGGCGCCGGTCGCGTGTCTGGACAACTTCACCGATCAGCAGACCAGCGGGAAAAACGCCGCCATCATCGGAACTGACAACGCGGTCACCGGGGCGCAATTCGTCCGGGGTTTCAATGAATTCCAGCAAGGGAAAGGCGGAATTGTCGCCCGACAGCATGGCCCGTTGCCCGGATGGCTGAATGACGACCGGCACGGAACTGGCCGTATCGGTCAGCAATACAACCCGTGATGTGCGGTGTCCGACACCCGCAATGCGCCCGGCCAGACCCAAGCCGTCCATCACGGCCCAGCCATCCTGAACGCCGTCACGCGCGCCGACATTCAGCAGGACCGACCGGCGGAACGGTGAACCGCCATCGGCCATGACCACGCCGGTCACATGGGTCAGTTGCGGGTCAATACGTACCTGATTGAGATCCAGCAATTGTGCATTACGCTGTTCCAGTTGCAGCGCCGCTTCGCGCCATGCGCGCATTTGCTGCAACTCGCGGCGCAATTCCTGATTCTGGTCCACGATCCGGACATAGGATTGCAGGTTTTCCAGCATTCCCGCGACCCGCGTGACCGGGCGCATGGCCCAGTCGAATGACGGCACGATCCGGTCAATCATGTCCGTGCGCATCTGTTCAACCCTGGGACTGTCTATGCGCCAGACCACAAACAGCAGAAACAGGAATACAGCCATCACCCCGATCAGGATGCGCCTGACGGGTCGAACATAGTCCTGGTCTGTCTGACGTTCGGATGCCAAAGTTCAAGCCCGGCCTGTTGCGGCGTCAGCTCTCGTAATCGATGGCGTGACGCAGTTGCTTCTCATATTCCAGCGCTTTGCCGGTGCCGATGGCCACACAGTTCAGCGCCTCATCCGCGACCGAGATCGACAGGCCGGTCTGTTCGCGCAGCGCAAGGTCCAACTCGCCCAGCAGCGCGCCGCCCCCTGTCAGGATCACACCGCGATCCACAATATCGGCAGCCAGATCAGGCGGGGTGATTTCCAGCGCGATCATCACCGCTTCGCAGATAGTGGTAACGGTTTCTGACAGCGCCTCGGCGACCTGGGCTTGGGTGATCTCGATTTCTTTGGGCACACCATTCAACAGGTCGCGCCCGCGGATCATCATGGACCGTCCGCGCCCGTCATCGGGCATACGCGCAGTCCCGATGGAGCATTTGATCTTTTCAGCGGTTGCTTCACCGATCAGCAGGTTCTGGTTACGTCGCAGGAAGCTGACAATCGCTTCGTCCATTCGGTCGCCGCCCACGCGCACGGAACGCGCATAGACAATATCCCCCAGCGACAGAACTGCAACTTCGCTGGTGCCGCCGCCAATATCGACAACCATGCTGCCTGTCGGGTCGGTGATGGGCATGCCCGCACCGATGGCCGCGGCAATGGGTTCAGAAATCAGCCCCGCGCGCCGCGCGCCCGCCGACAGCACCGATTGCCGGATCGCGCGCTTTTCGACAGGGGTTGCGCCATAAGGCACACAGACAATCACCTTCGGTTTGGAAAAGACATTGTTGCGGTGCACTTTGCGGATGAAATGTTTGATCATTTCTTCCGCAACATCGAAATCCGCGATCACGCCGTCGCGCATGGGGCGGATCGCCTCGATGGAACCGGGCGTGCGCCCCAGCATCAGTTTAGCATCTTCGCCCACGGCCAGAACGGCCTTGCGCCCGTCCTTGGTGTGATAGGCCACAACAGAGGGTTCGTTCAGGATAATGCCGCGCCCCTTGACGTAGACCAGTGTGTTGGCGGTGCCAAGATCAATGGCCATATCCGATGAAAACAGGCTGGGAAACAGGGGCATATGGGTATTTCCGTCCTTCAATTGGAATCGGCCCCAGATATTGGGGTCAAACGCTTGCTGGCGTCCTTATAGGGCGGGGTAGGGCGCGCGGTAAAGGGGGTGAAATCGCAAGATCGGCAGGAATTGGCCGCGCGACCCGCACGAAACCGCGATAATCGGGCGGACAGGCGGCGATCAGCCCCCATATCCGCCCGGTCACAGGCTGGCGCGTCAGCTTGCGCTGCTCATCAGGGCGGACAGATTGCCGCGATGAGAATGCAGAACCATGCGGTTCAGCGCGTTCACATAGGCCTTGGCAGACGCCACGACCGTATCCGTGTCCGATGACTGCCCCGAAAACACGATTCCGTCCAGCGTCAGACGAACGCTGACAGTGGCCTGCGCATCGGTGCCTTCGGTCACAGCATGCACCTGATAGAGTTCCAGCCGCGCATCATGCGGGAACAGCATCCGGACCGCATTGAATGTCGCATCCACAGGGCCATCACCCGTGGCATCGACAAATTTTTCAGTGCCGCCGATGGACAGGGTCAGTTCCGCTTCCTGCGGCCCTTCGGTGCCGCAGATCACGCGCAGGCGCTTGATCTGCAGATAGGCGTCCTCATCGGCAAGGCTGGCTTCCGCCATCAGCGCGATCAGGTCGTCATCATAGACTTCCTTCTTGCGGTCGGCCAATGCCTTGAACCGCACAAAGACGTCTTTCAACTGGTTGTCGCCCAGCTCATACCCCAGTTCCGACAGTTTCGCGCGCAGCGCAGCCCGGCCCGAATGCTTGCCCATCACCAGATTGGTGGCCGCCAGACCGACATCTTCGGGGCGCATGATTTCAAACGTTTCCTTGTTCTTCAGCATGCCGTCCTGATGAATGCCCGATTCATGCGCGAAGGCGTTCTTGCCCACAACCGCCTTGTTGAACTGCACAGGAAAGCCAGACACGGCAGCAACCATGCGCGAAATTCCCATGATCTTGGTCGTATCAATCCCGGTGCGATAGGGCAGGATGTCATTGCGCACGCGCAACGCCATGACCACCTCTTCCAGGGCGGTGTTGCCCGCGCGTTCGCCCAGACCGTTGATCGTGCATTCGATCTGGCGCGCGCCCGCTTCCACCGCGGCCAGCGAATTGGCGGTCGCCATGCCAAGGTCATTATGGCAGTGCGTGGCAAAGATAATCTGGTCCGCGCCGGGCACCCGTTCCAGCAACATCGCAATCAGCTCTGCACTTTCGCGCGGATAAGTATAGCCCACTGTGTCGGGAATGTTGATGGTCGTGGCGCCCGCCTTGATGGCGGTTTCAACCACACGGCACAGATAATCGTGTTCGGTGCGCGTGGCGTCCATGGGCGACCATTGCACGTCATCGCACAGATTGCGGGCATGGCTGACTGTGTCATGAATGCGCGCAATCATCGCGTCCTGATCCAGCGCCGTAATGTCACGGTGCAGCGGCGATGTGCCGATAAACGTGTGGATGCGTGGGCGGGCGGCATGTTTCACAGCCTCCCAGCAGCGGTCGATATCGGTGAGATTGGCACGCGCCAGGCCACATATGACGGAATTGCGGGAATTCTTCGCAATTTCGCTGACTGCCTGAAAGTCGCCCTCGGATGCGATCGGGAAACCCGCTTCGATGATATCGACACCCATTTCATCCAGAAGGCTGGCGATTTCCAGCTTTTCGGTATGGCTCATGGTGGCGCCGGGGGATTGTTCGCCATCACGCAATGTGGTGTCGAAAATCAGGACATGGTCCTGCTTCGGGGCGGCTTGTGTCATTTTTGAAGTCCTGTAAACGGAGAATTGTTTTGTCTGATGCGGTGGCCGGGCGCTTGCAACCTCTGAGCGGCGCGCCCGTTCAGGACACGCTCAGAGGCCCCTAAGAAGAAGCAGACCCATCGGCAGGGTCAGAACCGGCAAAGCCGCGATATGTTGGTCCAATGACATATCTGTTCTTATAAGCAGGCCGCGCGCGCTTGAAAACCCCGAAACTGTCGTCACTTTCATGTGCTGCAACCGGCCCGACAGCTTGACTTCATGCCCGCCCCCGCCCATGAAGCGCGCGACACTTCCAGTGAATGACAACAGGCGGATGGGACGTATGGCAGCGATTGATGGCAAGAAAGACGGCCTTTGGGAGAATATCAAGACCATCATTTATGCGTTGGTGATTGCGGCCCTGTTCCGGACCCTGTTTTTTCAGCCCTTCTGGATTCCCTCAGGGTCGATGAAGGAAACACTGCTGATCGGGGATTTCCTGTTCGTCAACAAGATGGCCTATGGCTATTCGCGCCATTCCTGTCCTTTCGGGCTGTGCCCGTTCACCGGACGGTTGTTCGCAAATGATCCCGAACGCGGTGATATCGTGGTGTTCCGCCATCCCGGCACAGGGGCCGATTACATCAAGCGCCTGATCGGCCTGCCCGGTGACCGGGTGCAGATGCGCGATGGCGTTCTGTATCTGAATGACGAAGCCGCGCCGCAGGAACCCGCCGGTGATCATGTCGAACTTTATGACCGGCAGGGCAGTGCAGGCCAGTTTCCGCGTTGCGCCAATGCGCCAGTGGGGCAGGGCGGGCAATGCGTGAAACCACGCGCGATGGAAACCCTGCCCAATGGTGTCAGCTATCCGGTGCTGAATATCTCGGACGGGGGGGCTGCGGATAACACGCCGGTATTTACAGTGCCAGAGGGGCATTTCTTCTTCATGGGCGACAACCGCGACAATTCGCTGGACAGCCGCATGCCGCGCAGCGTGGGCGGGGTGGGCATGGTGCCGTTTGACCATCTGATCGGGCGCGCGCGCTATGTCGTGTTTTCCGCCGAAGGGCGCTCGCTGTTCTTCTTCTGGACATGGCGCAGTGATCGCTTCTTTGCGAGGCTGCAGTGACGTTGTCCAGGGAATTGCGTGCCTTCTCCATCCGGATCGGGCATGAATTCTCGAATCCCGAACTGCTGCGCCGGGCGCTGACGCACCCGTCCATTTCGTCGCCCACACGGCCTGACAACCAGCGGCTGGAATTTCTGGGCGACCGTGTGCTGGGCCTGGTCATGGCCGAAGCCTTGTTGCGCGCCGATGAAGCCGCCAGCGAAGGCCAGCTTGCACCACGCTTCAATGCGCTTGTGCGCAAGGAATCTTGCGCCGATATGGCCCGCAGCATTGATCTGGGCGAAGTGCTGAAGCTGGGACGTTCGGAAATGTTGTCGGGCGGACGGCGCAAGGACGCGCTGCTTGCGGATGCAATGGAAGCCGTGATTGCGGCGGTCTATCTGGATGCCGGCTTCGATGCGGCCCGCGAGATGGTGCTGCGGCTTTGGGGCACACGCATTGCAACAGTCAAGGAAGACGCCCGCGACGCGAAGACCGCGTTACAGGAATGGGCGCAGGCGCGCGGGCAGACGCCCCCTGTATATGTGGAACGCGACCGCAGCGGCCCACCCCATGCGCCGGTGTTTACAATTGAAGTGCAACTGTCAGACGGTATTTGCGCGCAGGCCAGCGCCGGTTCCAAACGGCAGGCAGAGCAAAAAGCCGCGCAACTGCTTCTTGACCGGCTGGAGGGCCAGATATGACCGATACCCCCATGACCGACACCCCGACCCGTGCCGGGTTCATTGCCCTGATCGGGGAACCCAATGCGGGCAAATCCACCCTGACAAACCGCATGGTGGGCGCCAAGGTCAGCATTGTGACCCATAAGGTGCAGACCACCCGTACCCGCATTCGCGGTGTCGCGATGGAAGGGGCGGCGCAGTTGGTATTCGTGGACACGCCCGGCCTGTTCCGCCCACGCCGCAGGCTGGACCGCGCCATGGTTGCCGCCGCATGGGGGGGGGCTGCAGATGCCGATATCGTGGTTCTGCTGGTCGAGGCCCATCGCGGCCTGACCGATGGCACACAAGCCATCCTCGACGCGCTGAAAGACCGGATTTCCCCCAAACAGACGGTTGCGTTGGCCATCAACAAGATTGACCGCGTCAAGGCCGAAGTGCTGCTGGCACTGTCAGAAAAACTGAATGCAGCCTATCCGTTTGCGCAGACCTTCATGATTTCCGCCGAACGCGGGCATGGCGTGGATGACCTGCGGCAATGGCTGGCGCAAACCCTGCCCGAAGGGCCGTGGCTATACCCCGAAGACCAGATCGCGGACCTGCCGATGCGCATGATTGCCGCTGAAATGACGCGCGAAAAACTGACCCTGCGCCTGCATGAAGAACTGCCTTATCAACTAACGGTCGAAACCGAAATGTGGCAGGAACGCAAGGACGGGTCAGTGCGCATTGACCAGATCATCTATGTCATCCGCGATGGGCATAAGGGCATTGTCCTTGGCAACAAGGGCGAAACGATCAAGTCCATTTCGCAAGCCGCCCGCGCCGAAATCGCAGATTTTCTGGGCCGCCCGGTGCATTTGTTCCTGCAAGTGAAAGTGCGCGAAAACTGGCTCGAAGAGGCCGCGCGCTATTCCGAAATGGGTCTGGATTTCCGCGACGGCAACGCATGATAGCGCGGCTGGCAACCGGAATCTGGGTGTCGGCCTATTTGCGGCGGCTGCAGATTGACGGAATCCCGGCCTATGTCATTTCCCGTGGCGACGACACGGCGGGCGCAGTTCTGGTAAAGCTGGCGCTGATGGATGGGACCGCGCGTGCCTATCAGCGCGGGTTCGACCTGACCAGCGGCGCGCGGGTCTGGCAGGTTCTGACCGAAGGGCCGGAAGCCAGCGTTGATGACGCGATTGCCCGCCAGCGCAGTTTTGACCCCGACCTGTGGGTGATCGAGGTTGAGGACGCGCGCGGGCGTGTGATGCTGGATGACATGGACTGACATGCGCGGGGTCGGGTCGCGCCCGGATAAAATTTAAAGCGCTTGCATTTTGATTTAATGCGCTTTAAATCAAGGATCACGGAGGGAATCGTGACCAAAACCCGCACATTGTCAGATCTTGCGCGCCATCTGGGGCTGTCGCCTGCGACTGTATCGCGGGCCTTGGCGCAGCATGAACAGATCGCGCTGAAGACGCGCGAACGTGTGGCAAAAGCCGCGCAGGACCTGGGCTATGTTCCAAACCGCACAGCGCAGGCGCTGGCCTCTGGCAAGACCGGGTTCGCGGGGTTTTTGTTGCCCATGCGGGGGCGCGGGCTTGCAGACCCGTTCCTTGGTGAATTTGTCAGTGCCCTGACCGAAGGTTTCAGCGCCAAGAATGTGGAATTGCTTCTGTCGGCGGTGCCGCGCGACGGGTCGGAACAACGCCATCTGGAAAGCCTGATTACATCTGGTCGCGTGGATGGCATGGTCGTCAGCCGGATCGAATGCGCCGACACCCGTATCGCGCTGTTGCAGGACCATGGCGTGCCATTTGTCACCCATGGTCGGCTGGAACATGATGAAATGGGCTATAGCTGGCTGGATACCGATGGTGAAGCCGCCTTCGCGGAAGCGTTTGAACTGCTGTATCAGGCTGGCCACCGCCGGTTCGGCTTGCTGAGCCTTGATGACCCGCTGACCTTCCGCCAGAAGCGCGAGGCGGGTTTGCGCAAGGCCTATGCGGCGAATGGCGACCCCACGCTGACATTGCGGCATGTGTCCTGCGCACGCTATGACGCGGACACCCGCGCGCAGGCCATTGCCGGTATCCTTGCCGGGCCTGACCGGCCGACTGCGGTGCTGGCCATTGCCGACGGGCTTGCATTGGAACTGATGACTGAGGCGCAAAAACAGGGGCTTGCGGTGCCTGATGACCTGTCGATCATCGGTTTCGACAATATTCCCGCTGCGGCGCATGTGTCACCGGGGCTGACAACGTTTGACGCCTGTATTGCCGACAGCGCCACGCAACTTGCTGAAATGCTGCTGGTGCGGATCAACACGCCCAAAGCCCCGCATGAACAGCGGCTGCTGCGCCCGCAACTGGTGTTGCGGGGCACGCATGGGGTTGCCCCTGTCACCACGGGCTGACCGCGCAACCAAAGACCAATAAGGGAGGAAAGACCATGAAAACCAGACTGAAACTAAGCTTACTTATCACTGCAAGCGCTTTAATTTCAACAAACGCCATTGCTGAAACCTTGTTCTGGTCCAGTCAGGCGACACCGATTGAAGAAACCCAGGCCATGCGCGAACAGGTTCTGTCCGGGTTCGGGGGCGGCGTGTCGTTCCAGCCTGCAGATCCCGGCCCATGGCTGACACGCATTCAGGCGGAACTGGGCGCGGGCAGTGGCAGTATCGGGGTTCTTGGCGCATTGCATGGCGATTTCACCCCGCTTGCGGGCAATCTGACCGACCTGTCAGGGGTGGATGCAAGCGCTGTGTCGCCGGGTTTCATGGAACTTGGCAAACTGGGCACGGATGACCAGAAATACATCCCCTGGATGCAGGCCACCTATGTCATGGCCGCGCATACCGACGCGCTGGAATACCTGCCCGACGGCGCGGATCTGATGGCGCTGAGCTATGATGACCTGATCGCCTGGGCCGCCAATATGCATGATGCCACGGGCCAGCCGCGCTTCGGGTTCCCGGCGGGGCCGCAAGGATTGAAGCACCGTTTCTTTCAGGGATATCTGCTGCCGGCCTATACCGGGTCCATGGTGACGGAATTCCGCTCTGACGACGCAGAACAGGCCTGGAATGCGTTTCTGGAACTGTGGGAGCATACAAACCCCGCTTCCACCAATTACAGCTTCATGCAGGAACAGCTGATTTCCGGCGACGCCTGGGTGGTGTTCGATCACACCGCGCGGTTGGCCGATGCGTTCAACCAGCAACCGGATGATTTCGTGGCCTTTCCCGCGCCATCAGGTCCGGCGGGGCGGGCATTCATGCCGGTTCTGGCCGGGATGGCCGTGCCGGAAACTGCATCGGACAAGGATGCGGCGATGGAACTGATCGGGTATATGCTTGCGCCTGAAACCCAGATCGCCACGTTGCGGGCGACCAATTTCTTCCCCGTCATCGATGTGGATTTCCCAGATGACATGCCGCCATCGGTGCAGGCGGCTGGTGCGGCCATCGCGGCCATGTCGGGCGCTGAAGATGCCTTGCCCGCACTTCTGCCCGTGGGTCTGGGTGATCTGGGCGGGCAGTTCAATCAGGTCTATAACGACACGTTTGAACGCATTGTTCTGGCCCGCCAGCCGGTGCGCGCCGTTCTGGATGATCAGGCCGATGCCTTGCGCCGCATCCTGGAGGAAGCTGGCGCACCCTGCTGGGCGCCTGATGCGGCATCCGATGGTCCTTGCCCTGTGAACTAGGCTGATCCGAAAGGGGCTGCCGCCCCCGCCCGGCCCATGCGGGCCGGGTTTCCCCGGCGCGTAATTCCGCCAAGATGAAGCGGGGCCTGTGGGCGGCCCGCTGAACAAGGAGGCGAAGATGCCACGAGCCTTGCCCTATCTGCTGCTGCTGCCTGCATCGTTGTTTTTGCTGGTGTTCTTCTTCTATCCGTTCGGGCTGGTTGTGGTTGAAAGCCTGACGCGCGGCGGTGAATGGACGACCGACAACTTCACTCGCATGACCGGGCATTGGAAATTCGCCCCGGCCTTCTGGAACACGATCTGGCTGACCGCCATTGTGGTGCCGGTGCAACTGATCATGGCGCTGACCATGGCATCGGTGGTGCAGAAGCTGAAAACCGGGCGCTCGGGGCTTTTGTATATTTTTGCCATTCCGCTGGGGATTTCCGATCTGGCGGCAGGGCTGATCTGGCTGGCGATATTTGAACAATCGGGGTTCCTGAACTCCATTCTGCACAGTTTTGGCGTGATCGACCGCCCGACGCTGTATCTGGGCTATCAGAACATGTGGGTCATTTTTCTGGCGGTCTGCCTGGCAGAGATATGGCGCGCAACCGCCATCATGATGGTGATCATCGTCGCGGGCATGGGGTTGATTCCGAAGGAATACAGTGAAGCGGCCGAAGTGTTCGGCGCATCGCGCTGGCAGCGCTTCACCCGCGTGACCCTGCCGCTGCTGCGCCCCAGCCTGCAGACCGCGCTGATCCTGCGGATCCTGATGGCATTCGAGGTGTTCGCCGTGGTCATGGCACTGGGGGGCACGAGTTTGCCTGTGTTGATGGGCGAAACATTCCAATGGCAGTTCCAGCTTCAGGACCGGGGCGTGGCTGCAGCCTATGCGATGGTCATCCTTGGGCTGTCGGTGGCGTTTTCGCTGGTGGTGCTGCGCTTGCTGCATGTCCCGAAAGGAGCGCGGATATGAATGATACATCACCCCCCGCACCCCCACAGCTTGAGGCACGGCGCGCGGGCCGATTCCTGTTTCAGGCGGGTATTGCGCTGCTGGTGCTGTGGGTGCTGGTGCCCATCTGGTTCCTGTTCGTCAATGCACTTTCAGCCCCGTCCGAGGTGACGGGGTTTCCCAAACGGATGTGGCCCGGTTTCGACTTGGCGTCGATCCAGTTCTTCTTGCAGTTTCAGGGCGTCACGCAGGCGCTTTGGAATTCGGTCAAGGTGGCAGTGCTGACAATGATCCTCTCCATCGCCATGGGGGCACCGGCAGGATATGCGCTGTCGCGGTTCGAATTTCCCGGCAAGGAATTCTTTCGCGTGCTGGTCATCATGACGCGCGCTTTCCCTTTGCCGCTTCTGGCGCTGCCGCTGGCGGTGATGTTCATCCGCACAGGGCTGGATGACACGGTGCTGGGGCTGGCACTGGTGCATGCGATGCTGGCGCTGCCCTTTGCGGTGTTGATTACCTTTTCGCTGTTTTCCGGCATTCCGGTGGAATTGGAAGAGGCCGCATGGACATTGGGCTGCACCCGGCTGCAGGCTTTCGTCAAGGTGGTACTGCCGCTGGCCTTGCCCGGTATTGCGGCCAGCGCGGTCTTTGCTTTTGTTATTTCCTGGAATGAGGTTTTCGCCGCAGCCGTGCTGACGATTGAGAACCGCACGCTGACGGCGTTTCTGCTGCAATCGCTGAATGTCTCGCCGTTGCCGCTGAAATTTGCGGGCGGCGCGGCGCTGGTCATGCCTGCGCTGATCTTCATCTTCGCAGTGCGCAAATATCTGTTCGCGATGTGGGGCATCGCCAATCGCTAAAGGGGGCTGTCATGGCAGAAATTGTCATCAAGGGCGTGGCCAAGAATTTTGGCAGTTTCACCGCGCTGCATTCGGTTGACCTGACGATTGCCGATCAGGAATTCATGGTGCTGCTGGGCGCATCGGGCTGTGGCAAGACCACGCTGTTGCGTATCATCGCAGGGCTGGAAACCCCCAGTCAGGGCGAAGTCTGGATCGGGGGCAGGCGGGTGGACCACTTGCCGCCGCGCGCGCGCGGTATTTCCATGGTGTTCCAGAATTACGCGGTATTCCCGCATCTGACCGTGTTTGAAAATATCGCTTTCGGGCTGCGCATGGCAAAACTGCCTTCGCCCGATGTTGACCGCCGTGTCCGGCGCACGGCCGGGTTGATGCATATCGAACAATTGCTGAAGCGCTATTCAGGCGAATTGTCGGGTGAGCAGCGTCAGCGCGTGGCCGTGGCGCGTGCGTTGGCCATGGAACCGGATGTCATTTTGATGGATGAACCACTGTCCAATCTGGATGCGCTCTTGCGGCTGGAAATGCGTGCGGAACTGAAGGGCGTTCTGGCGGAATCAAAGACCACGACCATCTATGTCACCCATGATCAGGTCGAAGCCATGTCGCTGGCCGACCGCATCAGCGTGATGAATGGCGGCTATATCGTGCAGGCCGACCGCCCGACCGAAGTGTATCGCAACCCCGCCGCGCGGTTTGTCGGCAGTTTCATCGGCAACCCGCCGATGAATTTCCTGCCCGCAAAGCCGGATGGGGCAGGGCGCTGGCACGTGGCCGGACAAAGTTTTGCAGGGCCACGAACCGGCGGGGCGGAATTCGCCATCCGTCCCGAAGACCTGCACCCGGCCCAGACTGGCTTGCAGGCCGAAGTGCGCGTCGTCGAACCCCTTGGCCCGCATATATTGATCACGGCACAGGTTGCAGGCCAGCCTTTCCGCGCCCTTCTGGAAAGCGATCATACCATCACACCGGGCGAGGTAATCACCCTTGCCCCCGTTCCCGACCGTATCCGCTGGTTTGACCCTGAAACACAAAAGGCCATCGCATGACTGACGCGCTGCGCAATGCTGCAATCGACATTCTGAAAACCAATGACAGGGGTCGCTATACTGTGCCCACCAAGGGGCTGTATCCGTTTCAGTGGAACTGGGACAGTTGCCTGACAGCGCTGGGGCAGTGCCATTTCGACGAAAACCGCGCCTGGACTGAAATTGAAACGCTGTTTGCCCATCAATGGCCCTGTGGCATGGTGCCCCATATCATTTTCCACCAGATGGATGATGGCTATTTTCCCGGCCCGCATATCTGGGGCACGGACCGGCCTGTGCCCACATCTGGCATAACCCAGCCTGCAGTTGCGGGCTTCGCACTGAAACGCATGTTGGACTGCGCGAGCGACCGGCAGGCGGTGACCGACCGGCTGCGCGCCTTGCTGCCAAAGGTCGCTGCCTGGCATCGGTGGTTTTTCGCCACGCGCGACCCCCATGACGAAGGGTTGGTGGCCATCCTGCACCCCTGGGAAGCCGGGCGCGACAATTCGGTGGACTGGGATGATCCGTTTGACCGGGTGCCCACCGACGGGATTACCCCGTATACGCGCCGTGATACCATGCATGCCGACCCGTCACACCGCCCGACCAAGGCGCAATATGACCGGTATCTGTGGCTGGTTGAACATTTCCGCGCGCTGCGTTGGGATACGTCGAAGCTGCATGACGCATCGCCCTTTCAGGTGGTTGATCCCGGCTTCAATGCCATTCTGTTCCGGTCCTGCGCGGATCTGGCTGATCTGGCCGAAGACCTGGGGGAGTCCGGTATCGCGGCTGAAAACCGCAGCTACGCTGCACGCGGGCTGGCCGCGCTGGAAGGGTTGTGGTCCGATGCGCATGGCCAGTATCTGTGCCGTGACCGTGTGACAGGTGCCTTGATTGACAGCGCATCTGTCGGGGGCATTCTGGCGGTTTTCTGTGCCATCCCACAGGCGCGCGCTGCGCGGATCGCGGCGACGATTGCCGGGCATGGCACCCGCTATTGCGTGGCCAGCCACAGCCCTCATGACCCGCGTTTTGATGCCAAGCGCTATTGGCGCGGGCCGGTCTGGCTGGTCGTCAATTACATGATTGCCGATGGTCTGGCACGCGCCGGACAGCAGGACGCCGCCGCGAAGATTTCCGCCGCCAGTCTGGCGTTGATCGGAAAAAGCGGTTTCGCCGAATATTACGACCCTATGACCGGCGAGGCCCTTGGCGGCGGGGAATTCACATGGACCGCAGCCATGGTTCTGGAATTTCTGGCGGCAACGCCGCCATCGGAAGCAACATGAGGGTTGTGGATTAAGTATTTGAATAAATTATATTGTTGGAGATTCGATTTCATGTAAATGCGCGCACCAAGGCTGCAAGCTGGCCCATACCATAGTTCTGGCCGTCCCGCGGCCTTGGTGTGCAAACCTCTGCTTCGGGTCAGAGCCACCCATAAAGAGACCATTCCAACCTGATCATGCGCATCTGAATAGGAAACAACGCGACACGCCTTAACGCACCCCGATACCCATCTGCATCAACGCGCGGCGCATCGGGGCGGTGGAATACATCGCATCCAAAACCTTGGCGCGGATATCGCGCAGCGGCTGCGCATCGATCATGGATGCACCGTTCAGCATGCCGACACCCGCCACGCGTAGCGCCACGTCAGGGTAGCGGCGCTGGTGATAGGCGTGCAGCATCCCGGCGCTGCCCAATGTGTCGGGCGTGGCCAAATCAATCAGCGCGGTCAGATCGGCCAGCGACATGTTCAGCCCCTGCGCGCCGATCGGGGGCACGACATGTGCGGCCTCTGCCATCAGGGCAGTGCGTTCGCCATGAAAGCGTTCGGCAATCTGGCTGATGATAGGCCAGACAGTTCTGCGCGTGACCAGTTTCAAGTCCCCGAACAGGCCGCAGGAACGTATGTTCATTTCCGCCTCGAACGCATCAACGGGCAAGGCGTTCAGGCGCGCGACCTCTGGTCCGGTGTCCATCCAGACAATCGCGGAACAGGGGGTACTGTCACGGTCGGGCAAAGGAACCAGTGTGAACGGCCCGCCAGAGCGGTGAATTTCGGTCGAGATATTCTCATGTGGGACAGGATGCGTGACCGCGAATGCAAGCGCCTTCTGGCCGAAGCGTGTTGTCCTGACGCCAATGCCCAGCGCTGTGCGCATGGGTGAATTGCGCCCGTCAGCCGCGATCAGCAACTTAGCCGATACGGTTGTCCCGTCACTTAGCCCGACAAGTGCCGCGCTATCGCGGGTTGTCAGTTTGCGGGTGCCGATACCGGGACGAAAGGTGACATTTGGCAAGTCGTGCAACCGTGCCACGCATTCACGGCGCAACAACCAGTTGGGCAGGTTCCACCCGAAGGGCTGGTCGGAAATATCGGCGGCGTTGAAATCATGGCTGACACGGGGTTCAGCAACCTCGCCCCCGGCATCGACAATGCGCATGATCTGCAAGGCCATGGCATGGGGCGCAAAATGCTGCCATAGCCCGGCAAGTTCCAGAACCCGGACTGATGGTTGCAGAAAGGCCGTGGTGCGCAGGTCAGATGCAGGGTCGGATTCGGTCATCACCGGCGGCGTGGGGTCAACGCACAGCACTGAATAGCGCTGTGACCCGAATGCAGCCGCCGCTGTCAGCCCGGCAATACCCCCGCCGGACACCACGATATCAAACGCCTCGCGCATGGAACTTCCCCTGATCCGCCATTATGCGGACATTAGCGCGCTGGCGTTCAGGTGCAATGCGGTGCAGGCGCGCAGGGCAGAAAAACGCCGCGCCGCGCCCGCGCTGTCAGCCAAAGACGATGAAACACAGCAACACCAGCATGCCCAACGCCGCAGGCACCATGACCAGAACCAACCCGGGCAGACCCATGGTGACAACAGCGGTCACGATGGTTGCGATCAGGAACAGAATTCCGGCCCAGATGGCCCAGGGTTCATTTGCCAGACCTGCGGAAAAGGGCAGCGGGGTGGCAGTGGCAGTGGTGGACATTGCGTCATCTCCGGTAATTGTTTTGCCGGAATATAGCTTTTCCTGCGCTGCAATGCAGCGTGACATGATGCCACGCGCGGCGGTCGGGGATTAACGCGCCAGTAGTGCCAGAAACCCTGTCAGGTCATCGGTGTGGTGGTGAATGAACGGCGCATCGTGGCGTGCAGGGGCCACATGAACCGTGCGCATTCCCATCTCAAAAGGCGCGGCCAGATTGCGGGGGTCATCTTCGAACATGGCTGCATGTCGGCTGTCCAACCCGTCCTGTTCAAAGACCTGCGCGAATGCGGCATGTTCGGGTTTGGGGCGGTAGCCTGCATGTTCAACCCCATAAACGGCGTCAAAAATACCCGCCATGCCGCGGGCATTCAGCACCTGAAGCGCGTAATCGCGCGATCCGTTGGTATAGACAATCCTGCGGCCCGGCAGGTCCGCAATCCGGTCGCGCAGGTCATGATCGGGCGGAATGACTGAAAAATCAATGTCATGCACGGCCTTCAGATAGGGGACCGGGTCTATATCATGGCATCGCATCAGCCCGGCCAATGTGGTGCCATAGGTTGCCCAATAATCATGACGCAGCTTATTCGCGATCGCATGGTCCACCTTCAACTCCCGCATCACAAAGTCGGTCATGCGCTGCTCGATCTGGTCGAACAGGCGGATTTCGGGCGGATAAAGCGTGTTGTCCAGATCAAAGACCCAGCCACGCACATGGGAAAAGGAGTCAGCAACCATGGAACCGACCCTAATGCATTTGCTGCGGATATGCAGGCGGAATTTGCAGCATATTTCAGCAATCGCTGGGATGCCACAGGTTCCGGCGTGGCCGACAGGCATGGATTGGTGCTTGTCATTCAGGCAAAAGCGGGGTTCTCTTGCGCGCGCAATATAACAGAGTGACCCTATGCCTGATTTCAAGCCACCGAAAGACGCCTATACCCTGATTCTGGAGGCAATAGATCTGGGCGTCTACAAACCCGGTGACAGGCTTGTGGAATCCGAACTGGCAGACCGTTTCGGTGTGTCGCGCACGCCCATACGCGAAGCATTGCAGCGGCTGGAAACCCAGTCCCTGCTGACACGCGATGGCCGTTCGCTGATCGTGGCATCGCTGGATCACAACCAACTGGCTGAATTATATGCCGTGCGCGCCGAACTCGAAGGGTTTGCCGCCCGCCTTGCTGCGCGTCACGCCACAGATGAAGAAGTGCGCCTGCTGCGCGCCATGGTCGAGGAAGACCGCAAACTGATGGACGAACCCAAAGCCCTCAGCCGCGCGAACCGGCGTTTCCACAAACAGATACATCTTGCATCGCATAACCGCTATCTGGTGCAGCAGCTTGATCTGGTGCATCGGTCAATGGCGTTGCTGGCCACCACATCGATCAGTTTCGAAGGGCGCGGCAGCCAGACCATCGATGAACACGCCGCCATTGTCGAAGCAATTGCAGCGCAGGACGGGCAGGGCGCTTATGAAGCGCTGAAAACCCATATCTCCACGGCGTTCCTGACGCGGCTGCGGCAGGATTCGGACAGTCCGGAACGCTATTCGCTGTAGGGGCGTTCAGGCCAGACGCGCTTTGAGCAATGCACCCGCCTTGCCGAAATCCATTTCACCGGCATGGCGTGCCTTCAGCGCGCCCATGACCTTGCCGATATCACGCACCGAATTCGCCCCGGTTTCCGCGACCACCGCGTCTATTGCGCTGATGATTTCGGCTTCAGTCAACTGACGCGGCAGGAAGGATTCAATCACGCCAATCTCGGCGATTTCCTTTTCCGCCAGATCCAGCCGCGCGGCTTCTTCATAGGCGCGTGCGGAATCGCGGCGTTGCTTGACCATGCGGGTCAGCACCGCAATCAGGTCGGAATCACCCAACTCGCCGCTGGTGCCGTCGCCGCGTGCGGCGATTTCGCGGTCCTTGATGGCAGCATTGATCAGTCGCAAGGTTGCCAGCCTTTCGCTGTCCTTGGCCTTCATCGCTGTCTTGAGTTCGCTTGATATCTTGTCGCGCAGGGACATGGGCCGATCCTGTTCTGTATGGGCAGGGTATGGTCGCGCAACTTACCGAACGTGCCCTGTCGCCGCAAGGTTCAATAAAACGAAATAAAAACAATGACCTACGGTTCTTTTTCGCAGCAGGCCGGATTCGCTTGATTCTTGTGGCGCATGGCCTTAGGTTCCGCCGAAATCCGAACATGACGGAGCGACAAGATGTGTGCGCAGACACTCAGACCCACAGCATGCCTTGTTCTGGCTGATGGGACAATTTTTTATGGACGCGGGTTCGGCGCTACAGGCGAAACCGTGGCAGAGTTGTGTTTCAACACGGCGATGACCGGTTATCAGGAAATCATGACTGATCCGTCCTATGCGGGGCAGGTTGTGACCTTCACCTTCCCGCATATCGGAAATGTGGGTGTAAACCCTGATGATGATGAAACCGCAGACCCTGTTGCCGCGGGCATGGTGGTGAAATGGGATCCGACCGTGCCCAGCAACTGGCGGGCAAGCGAACCGCTGGTGGACTGGCTCAGCAGGCGCGGGCGCATCTGCATGGGGGGCGTGGATACCCGCCGCCTGACACGCGCTATCCGCCAGCAGGGTGCGCCGCATGTTGCCCTTGCCCATGACCCGGACGGGAATTTCGACATCGAAGCACTGATTGCCAAGGCACGTGCCTGGAAAGGGCTGGTCGGTCTTGATCTGGCGCGCGATGTGACCTGCGCACAAAGCTACCGCTGGGACGAAATGCGTTGGGCATGGCCGGAAGGCTATACGCGCCAGACAGCCCCGGTGCATAAGGTGGTTGCCATCGATTACGGTGCGAAACGTAATATCCTGCGTTGCTTGGCAAGCGCGGGATGCGATGTAACGGTCCTGCCCGCGACTGCCACCGCCGAACAGGTGCTGGCGCTGAACCCCGACGGGGTTTTCCTGTCCAATGGTCCGGGCGACCCGGCTGCCACCGGCGAATATGCTGTGCCAATGATACAGGATGTCCTGAAAGCGGATATTCCGGTTTTCGGCATTTGTCTTGGCCATCAGATGCTTGCCCTGGCGCTTGGCGCGCAGACGATCAAGATGAATCACGGCCATCACGGGGCCAATCATCCGGTCAAGGACCATGATACCGGCAAGGTTGAGATTACATCGATGAACCATGGTTTTGCCGTGGACAGCCAGACATTGCCTGATGCGGTCATCGAAACCCACACATCGCTGTTTGACGGGTCGAATTGCGGCATCCGCCTGAAGGACAAGCCGGTATTTTCGGTGCAGCACCACCCCGAAGCCAGCCCCGGCCCGCAGGACAGTTTTTACCTGTTCGAACGCTTTGCCCGCCATATGGCAGACCGCAAGGCCGTATGATCGCAGAAGGTGCCCCGCCGCAAACGGGGCATCCTTGGGCCTTGCACGGGTGTGAAAACCCTTGGTGTAGCAGCAGATATTAACTGGTTATTAATCCATCTCGTGTTCCACTTGCGTGAACAAGAGTGGGACAGTGATGCGTCATTTCCGGCACCTCGCGAAGCAATCCGTACATGCCGCACTGCCGCTGCTGCGTCTTTCCGTTCTGCGCAATGACAGGACGGCAAGCGACCGGCTTGGCGCCATCCTGTGCGATATGGGGGCGATCACTGCTGACGGGCTGGTTGACGCGCTGCATGCGCAGACGCATCACTCCGCCGGGCTGGGCGATATTCTGATCGCCCAAGGCCAGATTACCGAAGCCACGCTGATGCAGGCCCTTTCGGTTCAGTTCGGCACCCCGGTCATTGACCATATGACGCAGAACCCGGATCCCGCCCTGACTGACCTGCTGGGGGCCGCGCGCTGCCTTGCGCTGCGCTGTATGCCGTGGCGCCATGCCGGTGCGGTGACTGTGGTGGCGACGACCCGCCCCGATCAGTTCGACAGCCACCGTCCGGAACTGGAAGCGGTATTCGGCCCGGTTGTTCCGGCGCTGATTTCCGAAAACGCCTTTCATGACACCTTGTTGCGATTGCGGCGTTCGCGGCTCAAACTTTGGGCGGAAAGCTGTGTGTCCGACACCGAAAGCTGCCGTTCGATGCAATTCGGGGGATTGCGCGTGGGGACCGGGCTGTTCCTTGCTGCGCTGATCTGCCTTGGTGTGCTGGCACCGCAGGTCATGCTTATCGGCCTGATGCTGATTGCAAGCGTGTTTCTGGCCTTGTCCGCGACGCTGAAACTGGCCGCGGCGATTGCCAGTTTCCGGCATACGCGGCACCCCGAATCTTCGGGTGACATTGCGGATATCGGCCTGCAACGCAAACCGGTCGTGACCATCCTTGTTCCGCTTTACAAGGAACCCGAAACCGTGCCGCGCCTGCTGATACGCCTGTCCCGTCTGACATGGCCGCGCAACCTGCTGGATATTCTGCTGATTGTCGAGGAAGGCGACCACGCGACCCGGCAGGCGCTGGACAAGGCCGCGATTCCACGCTGGATGCGGGTTGTCCCGGTTCCCGATGCACGGCTGAAAACCAAACCGCGTGCGCTGAACTATGCCATGCTGTTCGCGCGCGGGACGCTGATCGGGGTTTATGACGCAGAAGACGCGCCCGAACCTGACCAGATCCACCGTGTCGTTGCGTGTTTTCAGAACGGACCCGCGAATCTGGCTTGTGTGCAGGGTGTGCTGGATTTCTATAATCCGCGCAGCAACTGGCTGGCGCGCTGTTTCACCATCGAATACGCAAGCTGGTTTCGCGTTATCCTGCCGGGGATGCAGCGTCTTGGGCTGGCGGTGCCGCTGGGGGGGACGACATTATTCTTCCGCCGCGACATCCTTGAACGGCTGGGGGGGTGGGACGCGCATAATGTGACCGAAGATGCGGATCTGGGCATCCGGCTGGCGCGGCGGGGCTATTACACGCAACTGCTTGATACTGTCACCTATGAAGAAGCCAATTGCCGCGCGATTCCATGGGTCAAGCAGCGCTCGCGCTGGCTGAAGGGCTATGCGGTGACATGGCTGGTGCATATGCGCGATCCGCGCGCGCTATGGCAACAATTGGGGGCATGGCGGTTCTTCGGGGTGCAGGTGCTGTTTCTGGGAACACTGGTGCAGTTCATGCTGGCCCCGCTGCTATGGTCGTTCTGGCTGGTTCTTGCGGGGGTGGGACACCCGTTCATGACCGCCTTTCCTGACGGGGTGTTGGGCGCGTTTATCGGCCTGTTCCTGATGTCAGAGGCGGTGAACCTGTCCATCGGCATATTGGCGACCAATACACGCCATCATCGCCATCTGCGCCTGTGGCTGCCCACGCTGCACGGGTATTTCCCGCTGGCGGTTCTGGCGGTCTACAAGGCATTGTGGGAACTGATATCGGCCCCGTTTTACTGGGACAAGACCAGCCATGGCCAGCATGGATCGGTACTTGACGCCGTTGCGGTTCACGGCCAAAGCTGACAAGGTGGCGAAAGATTGCTGCACCCACCCTGAAATCAAGATGAAGAACGCCAGTTAATGCTTTATTTTGAAAAACAAAATATTGTCTTGTTTGCCACTCCTAAAACGGCCAGCACATCGCTGGAAGCAGCACTTGCACCGCTGGCGGATGTTGTCTTGCAGGGCGATCCGCGCATCAAGCATTGCACCTTTCACCGCTATAAATGGCGGTTCGAAAAATTCCTGATGATTTTTACCAGGACCCCGCCGGAAACTGTTGCCCTGATCCGCGAACCGGAAGACTGGCTGAACAGCTGGTTCCGCTTCCGGCATGGTGACTGGCTGAACGACACCCCGCGCAGCACCCGCGGCAAAAGCTTTGATGAATTCGTCGATGCCTATCTGACAGACCCGAAACCCGCCTTTGCGGCAGTCGGGTCGCAGGCGGCATTTCTGACCCACCCGATGCGCGATGATCAGGTGCAGACCCTGTTTCGCTATGATGCGATGCCGGAATTTCTGGCATGGCTGCAGGACAGGCTTGGCTGCACGCTGGATCTGCCGCAGAAAAATGTCTCTCCGCAGATGGAGAGCAGCTTGTCGGACGGGATGCGCCGTAGGCTTGTGGAAGGCTGCGCGCGCGACTATGCGCTTTATGAAAATGCGCGCCGCACAGCATGAACTGCCTTTTGCGGGGCTTGCCGCGCATATGATTTCGGTGCAGCCTGCGCTTGGCTGACGCAGACAAAAGGATCCTTGGAATGAACCTTGACACCCGTATCCGCCAGGCACGCGGCGAAATTCCGGCCGATCTGGTCCTGCGCGGGGCAGAGGTTCTGTGCATGGTGACTGGTGCCCGCATTCCGGGCGATGTGGCCATTTGCGGTGATACAATCGTGGGGATCGGCGCGGATTATGACGGCGACAAGGTGATTGACCTGGCCGGGCATGTTCTGGTGCCGGGGTTCATTGACACCCATCTGCATATCGAATCGTCACTGGTGACACCGTTTGAATTTGACCGCTGCGTGGCCCCGCGTGGGGTGACAACTGCCATCTGCGACCCGCATGAAATTGCCAATGTCGCGGGCAGTGCGGGCATTCGCTATTTTCAGGACGCCGCCACCCGCACTGTCATGGATATCCGCGTCAACCTGTCATCCTGCGTGCCATCAACGCATATGGAAACCGCAGGCGCGGCGCTGGATGCGCAGGATCTGCTGGCGCTGGCGGATCATCCCAGCGTTATCGGGCTGGCGGAATTCATGAATTTTCCCGGTGTCATTAACCGTGATCCCGGTTGCATGGCGAAATTACAGGCGTTCGCGGGCCGCCATATCGACGGGCATGCGCCACTGCTGTCAGGGCGCGATCTGAATGCCTATGTCAGTGCGGGTATTCGCACCGAACACGAATCCACCACTGCGCAGGAAGCTCGCGAAAAGCTGCAAAAGGGGCTGCGCTGCCTGATCCGTGAAGGGTCCGTCAGCAAGGATATGGTGGCGCTTGCGCCGTTGCTGACACCCGTTACCGCGCCATATATGTGCCTGTGTACCGATGACCGCAACCCGCTGGACATTTCTGAACATGGCCATCTGGACCACATGATCCGCAGCCTGATTGCCATGGGTTGCGACACGCTTTCGGTGTATCGCGCGGCCTCGCTTTCTGCGGCCGAAGCGTTCGGGCTGAAGGATCGCGGCCAGATCGCGCCGGGCAAACGCGCCGATATTGTTGCGCTGCCGGATCTGGCGGAATGCCGGGCCGCGCTGGTACTGTGCGGGGGCAGGGTGGTTGATAACGCGGCCTTCGCGGCGCGCGACCTGATTGCGCCGGTTGCGCGCGATTCTGTGCATGCCCCGCAGGTTGCTGCGCGGAATTTCCGCCATGCGGGCAACACCCCAGAAACCCCCGTCATCGGCATTCTGGAAGGCAAGATCATAACCGAGCATCTGCGCGAACAGATTATCCCGCAGGATGGCGATAAACGCCCCGACCCTGCGCGGGATCTGGTTCGTGTTGCCGTGGTTGAACGGCACGGCAAGAATGGCAATATCGCCACCGGGTTCGTGCGTGGCTTTGGCATGACATCGGGCGCGATTGCGGCAACTGTTGCGCATGACCACCACAATATCGTCGCGGTCGGGGTGGATTATGATGATCTGGCGTTGGCGGTGAACCGCCTGTCTGCAATTGAGGGGGGCTTCGTTGTGGCGCGGGGCGGGCAGGTTCTGGCCGAACTGCCACTGCCGGTGGCGGGGCTGATGTCACTGGACAGCCATGAAGCCGTTCACGCGGGCCTTGTCACCTTGCGCGCGGCAGCAAAATCGCTGGGTGTTACCCTGGAGGAGCCGTTTTTACAACTGGCCTTCATTGCCTTGCCGGTCATCCCGCATCTGAAAATCACGGATTTCGGCATGGTCGATGTGGACCGGTTTGAGGTGATCTGACGCGCCGCTATTCAATGCTGTAGGGCAACAATTTCCGGTGGTCCGGATCAATGCGCAAATGTCGTTCCAGCGGCGGCACGGACCGCTGGTGGCAATTGTCGCGCTCGCAGATACGGCAGGAAATTCCGATAGGGTCATACCCGCCTTCGCGGCCCAGATCCATGCCATCAGCATAGACAAGGGCGTTCGCGTGGTTGATCTCGCAGCCCAGTCCGATGGCATAGCGCCGCACGGGTGCATGAAACGCGCCGCCGCCCTTGGTCACGGCCAGCGCAAGGCAGAAATACCGCATTCCATCGGGCGTTTCTGCCATCTGCCGCAGGAACCGGCCCGGTGTCTCAAACGCCCGATGCACATTCCATAGCGGGCAGGCCCCGCCAAAACGCGCAAATTGCAGCCGCGTGGCCGAATGGCGTTTGGTGATGGTGCCTGCCTGATCGACACGCACAAAGAAGAACGGCACCCCCTTGGCACCGGGGCGCTGCAATGTCGAAAGCCGGTGGGCTACCTGTTCGATTGACGCGCCAAACCGTTCAGCCAGAGTTTCAAGGTCATGGCGCGTGTCCTGCGCCGCTGCCAGAAACTGCCTGTAGGGCATCATCGCAGCCCCGGCGAAGTAATTGGCCAGCCCGATCTTGGCAATCGCGCGGGCCTCCGGCGACTGAAACCGCGCAAGGTCCAGCGTGGCGTCCAGCAGGTCATTCTGCGTCAGCAACGCCACCTGATGCGCAAGCTGGAACGCCTGTGTTGCGCGCGACGCTTTGGCCGACAGCTCCAGCACCCCGCGCGCGGGGTCAAAGCGGCGCAGATCCTCGCCCGCAATGAAACGCAGCGCAATCTTGCGGTCATTCAGGGTTGCGGCGGCATGGGACATGAAATCCACGCCGGGTTTGGCGCGGGCTGCGAAATGTTCAGCGGCGCGGTCCACTGCATCGATGTAATTGTCGCAATAATGGAAGAAATCGCGCACTTCTTCCCATGGCGACAGGCGCAGGGTGGTGTCTTCGCGGCCCAATGCCTCGTCCAGCGAGGCAAGCTGTTCCTGCGCCTGCCGATAGGCACGGTGCAAATCCAGAAAGGCGCGCGCAAATCCCGGCGCATTGGCGCCCACCAGCCGCAGATCCGGCAGGGCGGGGTTGGCGCTGGCAAAAAGCGGGTCTGCCAATGCCTCTCGCAGGTCGGAGACCAGCCTTTCACTGTCGCCAGCAGAAAGTTCGGTCACATCCATGCCGAATTCGCGCGCCAATGCCAGCACAACGGCGGTGGACAGGGGGCGGTTGTTGTTTTCCATCTGGTTCAGATAGGGCAGGGACACGCCCAGCTTGGCCGCGAAATCCTTTTGCGTCAGTTGAAGTTGCAGGCGCGTTTCGCGCAGCTTCGCCCCCGCATAAAGTTTCTGTGGTGGCATCTTGTCCCCCCTGAGCGACTTTGCTGGCTTCGCAAACCGGTTTTGCAAAGCGTTGCATTCAGGTCAAGCGCCGATCTGCCGTTCCCGTCGCATGACATAAAGAACAGGCAGGATCGTGGCGCCTGTGGTGGCAAGCATCATCCAGACCAGCGGGCCAGCCCCGCTGCCGGGTGTCAGCAATGCCCCCGCAATGGCCGACAGCGCCGCACCGCCACCGATCATGATTGCCCCGCCAATGCCGCTGGCGGTGCCCGCAAGATGCGGGCGCACCGACATCATACCCGACGTGGCAGAGGGCAACAGCATGCCGTTGCCAAGACCGATCATGATGAAGCAGCCGAAGAACACCAGTGCCGTCAACAGGCCTGCAAGATACAGCGTGGCGAGCATGATCATACCCGCAAACCCGACAATACTGCCGGTCAGGATCATCCGGTTAATGCCGAACCGCCCCGCGTAGCGCCCGGACAGAAAATTCCCCATGGCATAGCCCACCGCAGGTGCGCCGAAATAAATGCCCAGCAGCGACGGCGACAGTTCAAATACCCGCGATCCGACAAATGGTGCGCCGCCCAGATAGGCAAAGAACGCCCCCGATGCCAGTGTCGCTGATCCGCAATACCCCCAGAACCGCCTGGCGCGCATCAGTTCCGGCATGGTCGAGAACTGCGCGCGCAACGATCCGCTGCGGTTCAGCTTGGTTTCACCCATATCGGCCCAGCTGAGGGCAAGAACCGCCACGCCCGCGACAAGCATCAGGATGAAGCTGCCACGCCAGCCGAATGCCTCGTCCAGAAAGCCGCCGATTGCAGGCGCGACCATCGGCACCACGGCCATGCCCATTGTTACATATCCGATGCGCGATGCGGCCGCGTTCTCATCCAGAACATCGCGGATGGACGCCCGGCTAAGCACCATTGCGGACACAACCAGCGCTTGCATCATGCGGAATATCAGGAAAGCAGTGATATTGGGTGCGACCAATGTTCCCGCAGTCGCAATAACAAACACAACAAGTGAGCCAAGCAGAACCGGCCGCCGCCCATATCTGTCGGAAACAGTGCCGATAAGTACCTGCAGCACGGCATTCACTGCCAGATACAGCGATACCGATAACTGAATCACGCTGTAGCTGGTGTCAAAATACACAACCATCGATGGCAGAGAGGGCAGAAAGACATTCATCGCCAGTGCCGCAATTGACGCCTGCGCGACAAGAGTTGCGACATGGGGCGGCGTCGTGCGGTCCAGAAATATTGTTCGCGGCGGGATGAGTGGTATGGTCACTGCAAGATCGACCTTCAGATTTTTCTTTAGGCGGAAACTGTTACACATGTAAAAGGAAGGCGCAATGTGGATTGCGATAGCACAGCATATTTGCAAATTAGCAAGTAATATTGCAGATGGGTTTGCAAATTATCTTAATTTCGCTTTTCACTACACAAACGAAAGATTATTGTCCGGCCAGATTGTCGGCAATCGGCCTGTGTCGCGCAAAAGGGGGACCGCATGAAAGATATCCTGCAACAGCTTGAAGGCAACCGTGCGTTGGCCCGGCTTGGTGGTGGGCAGCGCCGGATTGACACGCAGCACGCCAAGGGCAAACTGACCGCGCGCGAACGCATTGAGTTGTTGCTGGATGAAGGCAGCTTTGAGGAATTCGACATGTTCGTCGCCCATCGCTGCACCGATTTCGGCATGCAGAATGACCGCCCCGCGGGTGACGGTGTTGTCACCGGCTGGGGCACCATCAACGGGCGTCAGGTCTATGTGTTCAGTCAGGATTTCACTGTCTTTGGTGGGTCGCTTTCTGAAACCCATGCGCAGAAAATCTGCAAGATCATGGATATGGCCATCCAGAACGGTGCCCCCGTCATTGGCCTGAACGATTCCGGCGGCGCGCGCATTCAGGAAGGTGTTGCCAGCCTTGCCGGCTATGCCGAGGTGTTCCAGCGCAATATCATGGCATCCGGCGTGGTGCCGCAGATCAGCGTTATCATGGGACCATGCGCGGGCGGGGCCGTCTATAGCCCGGCCATGACTGACTTCATTTTCATGGTCAAGGATACCAGCTATATGTTCGTGACCGGTCCCGATGTGGTCAAGACCGTGACGAATGAAATTGTCACCGCCGAAGAGCTGGGCGGGGCCAGCACGCATACGCGCAAGTCATCTGTGGCCGATGGTGCCTTTGAAAATGATGTCGAAGCACTGATCGAAGTGCGCCGCCTTGTCGATTTCCTGCCAAAAAACAATCGCGAAAAGCCGCCCGTGCGCCCGTTCTTTGACGATCCCGCACGGCTGGAACATAGTCTGGACACGCTGATTCCCGACAATGCCAATACCCCCTATGACATGAAGGAGTTGATCCGGAAGGTCGCGGATGAAGGGGATTTCTTTGAAATTCAGGCGGATTTCGCCAAGAATATCCTGACCGGATTCATTCGCCTTGAAGGGCGCAGTGTGGGGGTTGTGGCCAACCAGCCGATGGTGCTTGCGGGCTGTCTGGATATCGATTCCAGCCGCAAGGCCGCGCGTTTCGTGCGCTTTTGCGATGCGTTCGAAATTCCGATCCTGACCTTTGTGGACGTGCCCGGCTTCTTGCCCGGCACTGGTCAGGAATATGGCGGCATCATCAAGCATGGGGCGAAACTGCTGTTCGCCTATGGCGAAGCGACCGTGCCGAAAGTGACAGTGATTACCCGCAAGGCCTATGGCGGGGCCTATGATGTGATGGCGTCAAAACACCTGCGGGGGGATTTCAATTATGCATGGCCTACAGCGGAAATCGCCGTGATGGGGGCCAAGGGCGCGGTTGAAATTCTGTATCGGTCCGAACTGGGCGATGCTGAAAAAATTGCCGAACGCACCAGGGATTACGAAACCCGATTCGCCAATCCTTTCGTTGCGGCGGAAAAAGGGTTCATTGACGAAGTGATCATGCCACATTCGACACGCAGACGGGTGGCGCGCGCATTCGCGGGATTGCGCAACAAGAAGCGCGAAAACCCGTGGAAAAAGCACGATAATATTCCGCTGTAAGGGGGTATGGTGGGCGCGCGCAGTATCATATTGGGGGCCGCATTCGCACTGGCCGTGCCGTATCAGGCCATGGGGCAGGGTGGCCCGCTGCTGATGCCATCGGGCGAAATGGCCTATCCGCTGGATGAAATATACGACGAAGATCAGTCCATGATCCGCCTGCGCTATGTGGTCCCGAAGCTTGCTGAACCTGCCAGCCTTTATGCTGCTGACGCGCTGCGTGTTTTCGAAGATATGCTTTGGTTATGCAGCACGCAGTTGCGCAGCCTCGCTGATATAGGTGAATTTCCACAGGATCAGGGCTGGCAGGGTGCAATCATCACGATGCTGGAACATGAAATCCCCTTTGGTACGCGCGACGCCGATGTGGTGCAGTTTTTCGAAGGTTTCCTGTTCGGCATGGACGGGTGTGAAATGGAAGATGATGTTTACCATGACTAAGAACGGCATGACGCCGCATTATGGTGCAGAACCGCCACATCCGCGCGGGCATGTGGAATTCCAATGGTCAGGATTCCACGGGCAGGATATCATGCGCGTGCATGTCTTCTGGCATGCATCCCGAACCACACCGGCGCGAAAAAACAAAATAAAGCGTCAGGTTTTCATGAGCAGGAGAAATTCATGTCTAAAGTTGTACTTCTTGCCACTGTGTCGGCAGTCCTTGTGCTTGGCGCTTGCGCAAAACACCACCGTCCGGCCCCGATGGAGCCCGTTGCAGCCCCCATCTATGTCGAGCCTGTTTCGAGCAAATCGAAATACTAAGGACCGCGCGGGGCGGGCGTATCTGCCTGCCCCATCGCCCCGGTCCGGGGGCATGTCGCACCGGCTCAGGATGAAAACCCATGTTTTCCGCCTGACGCCATTCACGCAAAACCTGTGGTCAAGTTCCTGTGCATGCGCTACTCTGGCGCATAAGCGCAGGGGATGTTCCTGCGTGGCCGGTATGCCAGATGCACATGCGTTTGCGCGTACTTCTGCGGACAGTGACAACAGGAGATATGCATGTCCAAGTTTACCATCCTTGCCGTTTTTGGTGCAGTCCTCGCATTGGGGGCCTGCGCGAAACATAAGCCCGCGCCAGAGCCGGTCCCTGCACCGATCATGGTCGAGCCGGTTTCGACCAAAGGCAAGTAAGCCAATAGCCGGGCAGGCGCTGCCCGCGCCTGCCTGTGCCGTTATATGTGGCACGGGCCTTCAACCATTCGGGGGACGGCCATGCTGAAGCATCGCGGCTTTCCTGGGCGTTTGCCCAGCACAGATTTCCAGTTCACAATCCGGCGTGCCAACCCCAAAGGGGTAACACCGCTGACTGCGCGCAAACGGTTTGCCGACCGGCGCGCGCCTGACCGGCGCGCGGATGAGGCATTTCTTGGCGCATTGATTGCCCATTTCGGCGAAGAACCATTTGAACGCGGCAACCTGGATGCAGGGCGCCTGTCATGGCTGTTCGGACGCGAAGTCGTCCCGGCAGATGCCGATTTCGATCCCGCAAGCTATGATGCGCTGTTGCGCGTGGATATGCGCGTCGCGCAAGCCAGCTTTCCGCAGCTTTTCGACGGATCGTCCGAATTTGCCTTTGACACATGGGAAGAGTGATGCCGCAAGGTGCCGCGCCTTCATTGACCTGACCCCCGCGCCCTTGATGCGCATACCTGCAAGGAGTCCGCATGTTCCGCAAGATCCTGATTGCCAATCGTGGTGAAATTGCCTGCCGCGTCATCAAGACCGCCCGCAAGATGGGAATTGCGACAGTGGCGGTCTATTCCGATGCGGACCGCAACGCGCTGCATGTGCGCATGGCAGATGAGGCGGTGAATATCGGTCCTGCGCCCGCGAACCAATCCTATATTGTCATCGACAGGATCATGGATGCCATTCGCCAGACGGGTGCGGAAGCCGTGCATCCGGGCTATGGGTTCCTGTCCGAAAACATGAAATTCGCCGAAGCGCTGGCCCGCGAAGGGGTTGCCTTTATCGGCCCGCCCGTCAACGCGATTGAGGCGATGGGCGACAAGATCACATCGAAGAAATTGGCGGCAGAAGCCGGCGTCAGCACCGTGCCCGGTTACATGGGGCTGATTGCAGATGCCGAAGATGCCGTGAAAATCAGCAATGAAATCGGCTATCCGGTCATGATCAAGGCCAGCGCGGGCGGCGGCGGCAAGGGCATGCGCATCGCCTGGAATGACACCGAGGCCCGCGAAGGATTCCAGTCATCGAAGAATGAAGCCGCCGCCAGTTTCGGGGATGACCGTATCTTCATCGAAAAATTCATCACCCAACCCCGCCATATCGAAATTCAGGTTCTGGCCGACAGCCATGGCAATTGCGTCTATCTGCATGAACGCGAATGCTCCATCCAGCGCCGCAATCAGAAAGTGATCGAAGAAGCGCCATCACCCTTTCTGGATGAAACCACCCGCCGCGCGATGGGCGAACAGGCTTGTGCGTTGGCCCAGACCGTGGGCTATACATCCGCAGGCACAGTGGAATTCATTGTCGACGGTGCGCGGAATTTCTATTTCCTTGAAATGAACACCCGTCTGCAGGTGGAACATCCGGTCACTGAACTGATTACCGGTGTCGATCTGGTCGAACAGATGATCCGCGTGGCCGCTGGTGAAAAGTTGCCCTTCGCGCAGTCTGACCTGAAAATCAATGGCTGGGCAATTGAATCGCGCCTTTATGCAGAAGACCCTTATCGCAACTTCCTGCCCTCGATCGGGCGGCTGACACGCTATCGCCCGCCCGCGGAAATCGTCGAATCAGAACGCGCCATCCGCAATGATACCGGCGTGTTTGAAGGGGGCGAAATCAGCATGTATTACGACCCGATGATTGCCAAACTCTGCACATGGGCGCCCACGCGCACGCAGGCAATTGACGAAATGCGCCTGGCGCTGGATGAATTCGAACTGGAAGGGATCGGCCATAACCTGCCATTCCTGTCGGCAGTGATGGACCATCTGCGCTTCATCTCCGGTGAAATCACCACGGCCTTCATCGCCGAGGAATACCCTGACGGGTTCGAAGGCACGACGCTCCCGCGCGATCTTCTTCACCGCGTGGCCGCCAGTGCTTGCGCCATGAACCGGGTGGCCGAAATCCGGCGCGCGCGCATTTCGGGGCGCATGGACAACCATGAACGCGTGGTCGGCACCGACTGGGTCATCAACATTCAGGGCGAAAGCCTGCAGGCCAGTATTAATGCTGACCGCGAAGGCGCGACTGTCACGCTGGAAGGGCAGGACTACAGAATCACATCTGACTGGCTGCCGGGCCAGCCACTGGCACGGCTTGACGTGAACGGAACACCGCTGGTTATGAAAACCGGCAAAATTCCGGGTGGCTTCCGGCTGCGCCTGCGCGGCGCGGATCTGAAAGCGCATGTGCTGTCGCCACGTCAGGCGGAGCTGGCACAGCTCATGCCCGAAAAACTGCCCCCCGACACATCGAAACTGCTGCTCTGCCCAATGCCGGGCATGGTTGTGTCCATTTCCGTCGAAGAAGGGCAGGAAGTCTATGAGGGCCAGACCCTTGCCACTGTCGAAGCCATGAAAATGGAAAACATCCTGCGCGCCGAACGCAAGGGTGTCGTGGCGCGCATCAGTGTTCAGGCGGGTGCCCCGCTGGCCGTCGATGATGTGATAATGGAGTTTGAATGATGCAGAAACGCACGCCCCTTCGCCTGTTTCTGGTCTATTTTGCCAGCTTCATCGCCGCGATGGTTCTGGCCTGGCTGATCCTGACCCGCGTGGCTGAAGGCGTGCGTGACGGCTATCTTGTCTTGCTGCTCTTGCCACCTCTGGGGGGGATGGCGGTGTTTCACGGGGTTTTCCCGCTTCTCAGCCGCATTCGCCTTGGTCTGGAATTCGTGGCCGTGGGTGGCGGCCTTGTCTATGGCACTGGCGCGTTTCTCGCGCTGGCCGTCTGGCTTGGTCTGCTGGACCCCGGTACGGCCCTGATGTTGTGGATCGCGCTGGTCTTTGGCCCCGGCTGGTGGCTTATTTCGCAACGCGCTGAGAAAATTGATTATTTCAAATGATCACAGCGTCATCGTGTCATAAATACTTGCGGGGGAATGTGGCGCAGCCACATGGGGGCGTCAGCCCCCCGAAGCAAAAACCTGGCGCCAGCCTCCGCAAGGTTACACCCGCTCAGCGCCCCGCAGGCAGACGTTCCAGAATCTCTTGTCGGCGTGATGGAAAACGGTCGATCACCGCCATCAGTTCGCGACCCGTGCGCACTGCGGGACGGCGCGCTTTCACTTCGCCATCCTTGTCGATGATCGCCGTCATGAACCCACGTGGGCGCAGCACTTGCCGTAACGGGCTGCGGTCCTGTGGATGGGCGTCGAAAATGACCACTGCATCGCGGGCGGAAAATTCATCGGCGCGTTCGCGCAGCGCATCCAGCTGGCGTTCGAAATTCGGGTCATTCGGTGTCTCGGCCATGACAACGATGATGCGGTTCACCCAGATGAAATCGCGGGCGTCAATCTCGCGCGCGTCCAGAAACATCAGCGTTTCCGGCGCGTCGTCATCCGGGGCTACATCCGCAGCCACGCCAGAAATGTCCGGCCCCGCATCTGGATTGTCGGTTCCGTTCGTGGCGAGGGCCGCAAACGGGAAATGCAACGCGAAAACAAGCGTGAAGATCAGTTTCATAATGCCTCCTGCATGCACTGCATATAGGCGCAATTGTCAGGATAACACCATAGCCTATGCGTTTTTCCATACGCGTGATGACAGAAAGAGCCAGCCATGAGCACCCGGAAGTCCCGTTGGGCCGAAATCGCCGCAAAAGAACTTAAGAACCGCCCGCCCGAAAGCCTGATCTGGAACACGCTTGAAGGGATTCCCGTTCAGCCCCTGTATACTGCGGATGATCTGGACGGGCTGGCGCATCTTGATAGCATCCCCGGCGAGGCGCCCTATACTCGGGGCGTGCGTGCCACCATGTATACCGGTCGCCCCTGGACCATCCGGCAATATGCCGGTTTTTCCACCGCCGAGGAGTCGAATGCGTTCTACCGCAAGGCACTGGCTGCGGGCCAGCAAGGGGTTTCCGTGGCCTTCGATCTGGCCACCCATCGCGGCTATGACAGCGACCACCCGCGTGTGATGGGCGATGTCGGCAAGGCTGGCGTCGCGATTGATTCAGTCGAGGATATGAAAATCCTGTTTGATGGAATTCCGCTGGAAAAAGTCAGCGTTTCCATGACAATGAACGGCGCTGTTATTCCAATTCTGGCCAATTTCATTGTCACTGGCGAAGAACAGGGCGTGGACCGCAAGCTGCTGTCAGGCACCATCCAGAATGATATTCTGAAGGAATTCATGGTGCGCAACACCTATGTCTATCCGCCTGAACCCAGCATGCGCATCATTGCCGACATCATCGAATATACCAGTGCGGAAATGCCCAAATTCAACAGCATTTCCATTTCCGGCTATCACATGCAGGAAGCGGGCGCCAATCTGGTGCAGGAACTGGGCTTCACGCTTGCCGATGGGCGCGAATATGTGCGCGCCGCGATCCATCGGGGTATGGATGTTGATCATTTTGCCGGGCGGTTGTCGTTCTTCTTTGCCATTGGCACAAATTTCTTCATGGAAATCGCCAAACTGCGCGCCGCGCGGCTGCTATGGTCGCGGGTGATGGCGGAATTCAACCCCAAAGACCCGAAATCCAGCATGCTGCGCACGCATTGTCAGACATCGGGCGTGTCCTTGCAGGAACAGGATCCCTATAACAACGTCATCCGCACCGCCTATGAAGCCATGAGTGCGGTTCTGGGTGGCACGCAATCGCTGCACACCAATGCGCTGGACGAAGCGATTGCACTGCCAACGGAATTCAGCGCGCGCATCGCCCGCAACACGCAGCTTGTGCTGCAGGAAGAAACCGGCGTGACCAAGGTGGTCGATCCGTTGGCGGGCAGTTACTACATTGAAAAACTGACCCATGATCTGGCGGAATCCGCATGGGCGCTGATGCAGGAGGTCGAGGAAATGGGCGGCATGACCAAGGCCGTGGCCTCTGGCATGCCGAAGCTGCGGATCGAGGAAACCGCCGCGCGCCGTCAGGCGATGATTGACCGGGGCGAGGAAGTGATCGTCGGCGTCAACAAATACCGCAAGGATGTCGAAGATCCGATCGATATTCTGGATATCGACAATGTAAAGGTGCGCGACAGCCAGATTGCACGACTGGAAAAGATACGCGCCACGCGCGATCAGGCCGCTTGTGATGCGGCCCTGAATGAACTGACCCGCCGCGCCAGCGAAGGCGGCAATCTTCTTGAAGCCGCCGTGGACGCTGCGCGCGCCCGCGCCTCTGTCGGGGAAATCAGCATGGCAATGGAAAAAATATTCGGCCGTCACCGCGCCGAAGTCAGAACACTGGCCGGTGTCTATGGTGCAGCCTATGAAGGGGATGACGGGTTTGCCGCCATTCAGGCCGATGTCGACTCCTTCGCCGAAGCCGAAGGGCGCCGCCCGCGCATGCTGGTGGTCAAGATGGGGCAGGACGGGCATGATCGCGGCGCGAAGGTGATCGCCACTGCCTTTGCTGATATCGGCTTTGACGTGGATGTCGGGCCGCTGTTCCAGACCCCGGAAGAAGCAGCCCAGGACGCCATCGACAATGACGTGCATATCATCGGCATTTCAAGCCAGGCGGCCGGGCACAAGACCCTTGCGCCGCAATTGGTCAAGGCGCTGAAGGAAGCCGGTGCGGATGACATTCTGGTCATCTGCGGCGGGGTCATCCCGCAACAGGATTATGATTTCCTGTTTAACGCCGGTGTGAAAGCGATATTCGGCCCCGGCACCAATATTCCTGACGCTGCGAAAAAGATCCTGGATCTGGTGCGCAGCGCGCGCGGTTTTGGCTGATTATTCCGAAACCGGGCATAAAATCGCGGGGCAGGGGGCGCGCACGCCCCCTGCCGCCACTTGTTTCAGGCATTCGCCGCAGGTGCGTTGCGCGCTTCCAGCTGGGCATCCACCGACAGGCGGCCCGCACCGGTGACCGACAGCGCCAGATAGCCGCCAGCCAGCGCAATGTTTTTCAGCAATTGTGTCGTCTGCATCTGATCCGCCAGATCGAAATGATACAGCAGCCCGGACACCACACAGAACGCCGCCAGCGCATAGGCCGCAATCCGTGTCATGAAACCTGCAATCAACGCAGCACCTGCGATGATTTCAAACAGCACAGCAGGCCATGCAAGCGCTGCGGGCAGCCCGCCCATTGCCATATACTGGCCGAAACCGGCAACATCGCCCAGCTTGCCAAGGCCGGATACAAGAAACAGCACGCCAAGCAGGACGCGCGCAACAAGCAGAATGGTAGAATGTGTCATGGTGAACCTCTGATCGGGACAAGTTATAGCCGCCGCATATAGCGGGTTCTGACAGTGGCGGTATTCGCTGATACTCCACATGCCTTGTGCGAAACTACACAGGCACCCCTTCGGGATTGCGTTCGATCAAGGCAGTGTTACACACCACCGGCTAAGGTGCTGGCCAGATCATCCCGCCTGATTGTCCGGCTGCAAAGGGCGGGGGCCATGGCCGTGACGTGAACAAAAGGACCGGACCGATGCGCATTATCGTTTTCAACGCAGGCAGTTCATCGCTGAAATTCGGGGTTTTCGACCTTGATGCCGCCATGACGCTAAATCAGGCGCAACAGCTGTACAAAGGCAGTTTCGACAGGTTCGGCCCCGATGGCTGTGATTTCCGGCACGGCGCGCACACTGAACGTGCCCCCCATCGCAGCCTTAGCGACGCCACACGCGCCGTGCCTGCGCTGCTGCAACAGGCCGGGATCAGCGGGATTGATGCAGTCGGTCACCGCATCGCGCATGGTGGCGCGCGTTTCGATGCAGCTACCTTGCTGGATGACACCACGCTTGCGCAGATCGCGGCGCTGACGCCGCTGGCCCCATTGCACAACCCTGCCAATCTGGAAGCGGTTGATGTGGCGCGGCAGGTCTGGCCGGATCTGCCGCAATGGGCGGTTTTCGATACGGCCTTTCACCTGTCGAACCCGGCGCGTGCCAGCACATATGCCGTGCCAAAGGCGTGGCGCGACACGGGCCTGCGCCGGTTCGGGTTTCATGGCACATCGCATAAATATGTGGCGCAGCGCGCGGCAGAGGTGCTGGGCCACCCCTTGCGTGACCTACGGCTGATCAGCCTGCATCTGGGCAACGGGGCCAGTGCCTGCGCAATTGCGGGCGGTGTCAGTATTGACAGTTCCATGGGGATGACACCCATGGAAGGGCTGGTCATGGGCACCCGTTCCGGCGATGTGGATCCGGGCCTGTTCGGGTATCTTCAGCGCGAAATGGGGCTGGATATCGCGGAAATCGAAGATGGGCTGAACCGCCATAGCGGCTTGCTGGGTCTGACCGGTTCATCGGATATGCGCGATGTCGAAGCGCGCGCGGCACAGGGTGATAGCGATGCGCAGCTTGCGATCCATATCTATGCCTATCGCGCGCGGAAATATATCGGTGCCTATGCTGCGGCCATGGGCGGGCTGGATGCGCTGGTCTTTACCGGCGGCATTGGCGAGAATTCACCCTCCATGCGCAGGCGCATCTGTGATGGTCTGGGGTTCATGGGGCTGTTGCTGGACCATGACCGCAACATGGCTGTGGAGCTGACCGCGCGCGCTGCGCCCCAGATTCAGGCCTATGGTGCCAGGGTCAATGTGCTGGTGACCGAAACCGCCGAGCAGCTTATGATCGCGCGTGACGTTGCCGTGGCGATGGCGCGCCCGTCCTGCCAAAGCACGCGCATTCCGGTGGCTGTGTCCGCGCGGCATGTGCATCTGTGCCGCAAGGCCGTGGATGCGCTGTTCGGTCCCAGTTATGAACTGACACCGGATAAACCGCTGCGCCAGCAGGGGCATTGGGCGGCGCGGGAACGGGTAAACCTGCATGGCCCGAAGGGGGACATTGCCAATGTTGCCATCCTTGGCCCATTGCGCGACCGGACCCAGATCGAAGTGTCGCGCACCGACAGTTTTGCCCTGGGCCTTGACGCCCCGGTGCGCCAGAGCGGCAATCTGGACGGCACCCCCATTATCCGGCTTTCCGGGCCAGCGGGGGAATTTGACAGCGACGGGCTGATCATTGCCGCGCGCCATATTCACATGTCCGCACAGGATGCCGCGCGTATGAAGCTGCGCAATGGCGATATGGCTGATGTGACACTGGATGCAACAGGGCGGGACCTGACATTTACCCGCGTGCTGGTACGTGTGACTGACAATGCCTTCACCGAAATGCATATCGACACGGATGAGGCCAACGCCGCCGGCATTCGTGGCGAAGGTGACGGGCATATCTGCGCAGCGGCAAGCATGATGCCCACACGCGATGAATAGCCACGCCTTGCCCACAGGCACCCGGAATCATGTCGATCGCGACAGAATACGCCCCTGCGGAACGCGGAAAACCGGCTCCTGTTTTATCCTGCACATGGTCTGTACTGTAGTGTAGGTACGCCAGCGCTGGTTGAATCCGGCCTGAAGCGGTGCCTGTGGGCCGTCACAAACTTCGCGCCAGCGGTGGGCCGGGGTTTGCCGGTCCGGTGTGGGGCGCGGGTCCATTTTGTCCAAGCAGCATAACGCCGACATCACAGGCTTGGCCCTACATCAGCGAAATCGGCAGGCCGCGGGACAGCCGGACCTATGGCGTGGCGGGCTGCGCCCTTGGTCAACGCGTTTTTGAGAGTTCCCGATATCCGTTTCAACCTGATCAGACCATGCTTTAGCTCTCCTCCTCTTCATCAATGGGTTTCAATGGCAGGGTGCCTGCATCGACCATCATGCGCAGGGACGCCATGATACGGACCATGGTTTCGTTTTTCTGTTTCGCGCCCGGGGGGGGCAGGGCGGCTGCATCTTCGCGCAGCGTATCTGCAATGCGTCTGGACATATTCGTCAGCAGGAACTCAATGGTTGCCTGATCTTCTTCGGCATTCGCGGCAATAATGAACATCATATCGTCGGGCGGAATTTCACGCATAAGGGTGGGCACATCGCGTGTGTCGATCCTGGCGGGAATATCCTGGAAGGTGAAAATCGATTTTCGCACCCCGGTTGCGAAGCCCCGGTCCACGCTTTCCAGCCCGGCAAGAAGCCTGTCGCGCAAATCGGATGATGTTGAATTCAGAATCTCGCCCACGCGTCTGGTAGAGGGTTTGGCAAAGGCGCGCACGGGCTTGTCACTGACTTGCTGCGCCAGCGCGGCCCCGATCCGCGCCACTGTATCCGGGTCTATGTCATCGGTTTCTGCCACTGACATGGCCAATGCCTGTGCCAGATCAGCGGGCATTCTGGCGAGCAGACCTGCCGCCTTATCGATGCTGAGTTTCGACAGCAGGACCGCGCCGACCACCGTGCTTTCTGCTTCCAGCAAGGACATGAGTTCTTCATCCGGTGCGGTTTCCAGATCACCCCATGAATCACGCCCGAATTCGCCCCGCGCCAGCATCCGCAATTGCTGGGTTGCCACGGCGTCCAGCCGCCCGTCCAGCAATGACAATGCACCATCCAGCCCGTCGGGAAAGGACAGGCCGACCTGTTCCAGCATGTCAATATACTCCGATACAACCGCATTCATGGTGTTCCGGTCCACCAGCCGCATTTCACCCATTGTGCGGGTCAGGTCAGTCTGCATCTGTGCGGGAAGCCCGGAAAGCGGCATGTCCACGCCTTCCGCCACCAGAACCCGCACAATGATTGCGGCCTTTTGCAGCCCGTTCAGGTGGTCGGTACTGCATGGCGGCGGGGCAGGGGTGTCATCTGATTCGTCAAAAGGGGACATGCCCATGCCGCCCATTCCCGCCGAAAACGGCATCATTGCGGAGTCAGTCATGGACTGGGCATTCCTTCACTTCCTGTCTGGAAACGATCCGGCGGGGCAACATGTCATCTCCTGAACTGGTGACTCGGATGCAGGATCGCGCAAAAGCGTCAATAAACTGTTGACGCACCGGAATAATTCTTCGGACCACCCCAGGAAAAAGGCCCCCGTTCCAGTGAAACGGGGGCCTTAATGCCATGCAACACGGTCAACCGGTCACTGGTTCAACACATGTCGCACTGTCTGCATCCCAAACCTGACCGGCGGTACAGCCGGATGCAGTTGTTTCATGCTTCATTCCCGAACACATTGCCGATGCGACAGCAGGTGCCAATGCAAAAGCCACCGCGGCAAGCGCCAGTTTCAGTTTCATTTCATCACCTCCATGCTGGAAGTCATGATCATAGCATGATTCTTGCGAAAATGACCCCGGATTTAAAACTATGCGCCAAAAACCCGCGTAAAGATGGTGTCCACATGTTTGGTATGATATTCGAGGTCGAATTTCGCGCGGATATCTTCTTCAGGCAAGGCGGCGCGCACTTCCGCATCTGCCAGCAGTTCTTCCAGGAAATCGCGGCCTTGTTCCCAGACTTTCATGGCGTTGCGCTGCACCAGCATATAGGCATTTTCGCGGCTGACACCGGCCTGTGTCAGGGCCAGAAGAACGCGCTGCGAATGGATCAACCCACGGAATTTGTTCATGTTCGTGATCATGTTGTCGGGGTAAACGACCAGCTTGTCGATTACGCCAGTCAGGCGCGCAAGGGCGAAATCCAGCGTCACGGTCGCATCCGGGCCGATCATGCGTTCAACGGATGAATGTGAAATATCACGTTCATGCCAGAGCGCCACGTTCTCCATGGCAGGGATGACAGCCATGCGCACCAGCCGCGCCAGCCCGGTCAGGTTTTCCGTCAGAACTGGATTGCGCTTATGCGGCATCGCGCTGGAGCCTTTCTGACCCTTGCTGAAAAATTCTTCTGCTTCCAGAACTTCGGTGCGCTGCATGTGGCGGATTTCAATGGCGATATTCTCAACACTGCTGGCAATGACGCCCAGCGTCGCAAAGAACATTGCGTGCCGGTCACGCGGGATGACCTGTGTGCTGATGGGTTCCGGAATCAGACCCAGTTGCAAGCAGACATGTTCCTCAACGCGCGGGTCAATATTGGCGAATGTGCCGACGGCCCCGGAAATCGCGCCAGTGGCCACCTCTGCGCGGGCGGCTTCCAGCCGGTCACGGTTACGCTTCATCTCAGCATAGAAGCGCGCAAGCGTCAGGCCCATGGTGGTGGGTTCGGCATGAATGCCATGGCTGCGGCCCATGCGAATGGTGAATTTATGTTCCATCGCGCGGCGTTTCAGTGCATCCAGCAGCGCATCCATATCCGCCAGCAGCAGATCAGCGGCGCGCACAAGCTGCAGGTTGAACGTGGTGTCCAGTACGTCGGAACTGGTCATGCCCTGATGCACGAAGCGCGCTTCGTCATTGCCGATGATTTCCGCCAGATGGGTCAGAAAGGCAATGACGTCATGTTTGGTCACGGCCTCGATCTCATCGATGCGGGCGACATCGAACTCCGTGTCTTTCGCTTTCCAGACTGCGGCTGCGCTTGCGGCCGGGATGACACCAAGTTCTGCCTGCGCATCGCAGGCATGCGCCTCGATTTCATACCAGATTCTGAATTTTGTTTCCGGCGACCATATGGCAACCATTTCTGGGCGGGAATAACGCGGGATCATCAGCAGGCCTCTTGCGGTTGTTTGGCTGCGTCATAACGACTGGGGGGGCTGGCCGCAAGTTCACGCATTAGCTGGCATTAATTTAACATAATATTGCTTATGGGGTTGCAACATTGCATGCGCCGGGGTCTTAAGCGGATGTTAGGATATATATTGTAAACAAGGTATCTGTGCTGATGAAGTGAAAGGATGTAGACAAATACCGCTTATGGGCGGCCTGTTACCTGTTGCCGGGTGTGCTGTTCGACACTCAGAGGGCACTTCCCGGTCTGGATTGGTCGCAGTTTTTATGTGTGCTGCATATGTCGGCACCCGACACCGGAGGAGTTAAGTCAGACTGCGGGATGGCAGACCTGTGGCGTCGGCCTGTTTCGCCCTTGGTCCGCGCGTGGGGAATTCGCAACGATGCTGTCTCATGTTCTCGCGGCGGGTCTGATCGGGATGGTCTGTTTCACCGGGCGGCAGGTTTGGCGATGGCATTGATCCCGACACATCATGCGTAAAGGCCCTGCCCCTGATCCTCGCTGACCTGCCCGCTTCGTGGTACCGTTATAATATTCAAATCTTGCAATGTTTTATGCATTGACCTATATCGCAGTTCCAATGCCGGAGCCCATGGTTTTGGCTGGTTTCATCAGATTGACAGGCCGTGCCGCATGCTTCGCAGAATTTTTCCGTTCCTGACATGGTCCCGCCACTATACCCGCGCCGATCTGAGCAATGATCTGATTGCCGCTGCCGTTGTGACCATCATGCTTATTCCGCAAGGAATGGCCTATGCCATGCTGGCTGGTTTGCCGCCGCAGGCCGGACTTTACGGGGCTATGCTGCCCTTGTTGCTCTATGCCGCATTCGGCACCTCCCGCGCGCTGGCCGTGGGTCCGGTGGCGGTTGTGGCGCTGATGACGGCCGCCGCCGCAGGTGCTGTCGCGCAAACCGGAACCGAAGGATACCACCTTGCCGCGCTGTGGCTGGCGCTTCTGTCGGGTGGCATGATGCTGGCGCTTGGGCTTTTCAGGCTTGGTTTCGTTGCAAATTTCCTTAGTCATCCGGTCATTTCAGGTTTCATCACCGCCGCAGGAATACTGATCGCGGCCAGCCAGTTGCGCCATATTCTGGGGGCGGATGTTTCGGGCAAGACACTGCCCCATCTGGTGCCATCCCTGCTGAGCAATCTTGGCCAGACATCCATACCGACAGTTGTGCTGTCTGCCGTGGTCCTTGGTTTTCTGTTCTGGTCGCGCGCGGGTCTGGCGCGCCTGCTTCAGGGGCTGGGGTTTTCTGCACCGTTGGCAAAACTTCTGGGAAAAACCGCGCTTCTGGTGGCGGTGGTCACCTCTACATTTGTGGTCTGGATATTCGGGCTGGACAGCAGGGGTGTTGCGGTCCTTGGGGATGTGCCGCGCGGATTGCCCGCATTCGGCCTGCCTGCGTTTGACGCGGGCCTTATACAAATGCTGTTGGCCCCTGCGGCGATGATCGCGATTGTGGGATATGTGGAAAGCATATCCATTGCCCAGACGCTTGCCGCAAAAAAGCGCCAGTCAGTTGACCCTGACCGCGAACTGGTCGCGCTGGGTCTGGCCAATCTTGGCGCTGGCGTCAGCAATGCCATGCCGGTGACCGGCGGTTTGTCGCGGTCCATCGTGAACTATGACGCGGGCGCCGCAACACCGGCTGCGGGGGCGATGACGGCCATTTCCATCGCCATGGCGCTGATGGTTCTGACGCCCTTCATGTATTTCCTGCCGCGCGCCACGCTGGCTGCCATCATCATTGTGGCAGTGCTGTCGCTGCTGGATTTCCGCGCCTTGCCGCGCATATGGGCCTATTCCAGGGCAGACGGGGCTGCGATGGCGGCGACCATGCTGTTTACCGTGTTGCTGGGGGTGGAACAGGGCCTGATCGCGGGTGTCGGGCTGTCGCTGGCGCTGTTTCTGTATCGCACATCACGCCCGCATATGGCTGTTCTGGGCCAGGTGCCGGGGACCGAGCATTTCCGCAATATTGACCGCCATGATGTGGTGACCGATCCGCAGGTGTTTTCAATCAGGGTGGATGAATCGCTGTATTTCCCAAATGCCCGCGCGCTGGAGGACCGAGTCGTACAGGCCCTGTCCGACCGCCCTGCCCTGCGCCATGTGGTTTTGCAATGCGCGGCGGTGAATTATATCGACGCCTCGGCGCTGGAAAGTCTGGAATCCGTCAATGAACGGTTGCACACCGCAGGCGTGCAGTTCCACCTGTCAGAGGTTAAAGGCCCCGTCATGGACCGGTTGGCGCGCAGTAATTTCCTGCGGGAACTGACCGGGCAGATATTCCTGACCCAGTTTGACGCCATGATCGCCCTTGCCCCCGGTCTGACCAGCGCCTGCCGCAACCGGGACCGGTGCGAAACCCGCCGCGCATCCGGGCACTGAGTCGGGCACCCCCCTGCTATCCGGCGCAATTTATGTCCCCCGCGTGAGCTGGCGTGATCTGCGGCGGCTGGTTATCAGCGGTTTCCCGCACGGTTCCCTGAGGGGCAAAAGTCAAATCCCCCCAAGGGCAATAACTTGCCGATATCTATACCTGATTTGGCAAAATCGCGCTTACCCACCGGTGTGGGAATTCGGGACCGCTTGTGTCCATCCACCTGTTGCGCGCATCTTCCGCCCGGATGCGGGATGGTCCCGTATCGTCACTAACGGAGAATAAAGATGCTCAAGAAAACCATGACCTCGATTGCCGCGCTTGCATTCATGACCGGTATGGCTGTTGCACAGACCACGGATATCGCTTGGACGCTGGATGACTTTCTGATGGCCTTCCCGGATGCGACCCAGGAACTGTTCGATGAAATCGACATGAATGATGATGGCATCATCGACAGCTTTGAATATGACGCGGCTGTCGAAGCTGGCTTGATTGACCCGATTGGCGGCGTCGAAACCACGCCGGAAGCTGCACCGATCGACGGGTAACTGACCTGCGTTACCGATGCGCGGGCGGCAATCATATGCTGCAACACATGATCGCCAGTTTGCCCCGCAGATGCATCCATCAAGGCACCGCTGTAATGACTACAGCGGTGCCTAATATTTCAAATCACCGCCGATGAGTCGAGCATGATTGTGAAAACAGGAAAACGGCGCCCGTGGGGCGCCGTTTTTATGCAACAGTGAAGAAGCAATCAGCCTTGAAGTTTTGCAACTTCGGCGGCGAAATCTTCTTCTTTCTTTTCAATGCCTTCGCCAACTTCCATCCGGATGAAGGCAAGAACTTCAACGCCTGCATCGCTGGCGACTTCGGCAACGGTCTTGTCCGGGTCCATGACGAATTTCTGTCCCAGAAGCGTAACTTCTTCAAAGAACTTCTTCATGCGGCCTTCGATCATCTTTTCGATCACGGCTTCAGGTTTGCCGGATTCGCGCGCCTGTTCGGTCAGGACCGATTTTTCACGCTCGATCAATGCAGGGTCCAGATCCGCCTGTGACAGCGAGGCGGGGTTGGTCGCTGCAATATGCATCGCGATCTGCTTGCCGATGCCACTGTCGGTGCCTTTCAGCGCGACCAGAACACCGATCTTGCCCATGCCTTCGGTGGCGGCGTTGTGGACATAAGCCGCAACGGAATCGCCTTCGACTGTGGCCATGCGGCGCAGGGTCATGTTCTCGCCGATTTTTGCGATTGCATCGGTCAGCACGGTCGAAACCGGGCTGCCGTTCAGCTGTGCTGCATTCAGCGCATCCACGTCCGATACACCCAGCGCAACATTGGTGATGCTGGCAACCATGCTTTGGAATTCGGCGTTCTTGGCGACAAAATCGGTTTCAGAGTTGATTTCGACGGCCACACCCTTGGTGCCGTCAACAGCAACACCGACCAGCCCTTCGGCAGCCACGCGCCCGGATTTCTTGGCAGCTTTTGCCAGTCCTTTGGTGCGCAGCCAGTCCTGGGCCGCTTCCATGTCGCCATTGTTTTCGGTCAGCGCTTTTTTCGCATCCATCATGCCTGCGCCCGTTGTCTCGCGCAGTTCTTTCACCATTGCAGCGGTGATGGTCATTGCTCTTACTCCTGCAAATGAAGGAAACAGAGGCGTTCAATCACGCCCCTGTCACAATTTCATGTCAAATAGTGCGCTTACGCTTCCGAAGCTTCGACGCTCGCTTCGGCCAGCACTTCCTCGACCGGGGTTTCTTCCAGTGCGCCCAGATCGATACCGGCAGCGCCCATCTGCGCGCTCATCCCGTCAAGGGCAGCGCGCGCCACCAGATCGCAGTAAAGCGAGATCGCGCGGGCCGCGTCATCATTGCCGGGGATGATGTAATCCACACCATCAGGCGAGCAGTTGGTGTCGACCACAGCGACAACAGGAATACCCAGCTTGCGGGCTTCGGCAATGGCCAGATCTTCCTTGTTGACGTCGATCACGAACAACAGGTTGGGAAGGCCGCCCATATCGCGGATACCACCAAGGCTTGCTTGCAGTTTTGTCTGCTCGCGTTCCATGCCCAGACGCTCTTTCTTGGTCAGGCCTTCGGCACCGCCATCAAGTTGTTCGTCAATGGATTTCAGGCGCTGGATCGACTGCGACACGGTTTTCCAGTTGGTCAGCGTGCCACCCAGCCAGCGGTGGTTCATGTAATATTGTGCCGATCTTTCGGCAGCGTCCGCAATCGGTGCCTGCGCCTGGCGCTTGGTGCCGACGAACAGCACACGGCCGCCTTTTGCGACGGTTTCGCGAACAACGTTCAGCGCAGCGTCCAGCATGGGGACGGTCTGCGTCAGGTCCATGATGTGAATGCCGTTGCGCTCGCCATAGATATATGGCCCCATGCGCGGGTTCCAGCGCTGTGTCTGGTGGCCGAAGTGAACGCCAGCTTCCAAAAGCTGACGCAGAGTGAATTCAGGAAGCGCCATATCGTTTTCCTTTCCGGTTTGCGCCTGGGCAGGGGATTTGAAGGCAAATGCCTCAACCGGTGGACCGCGGGGAATGTCTGTCCCTTGGCCCTGCCCCTACCTGTGAAGTGGTGCCCCAATAGTCGCAGTTGCCGCCCGATGCAATAGGCAAGCTGGGCTGCTGTGTCATAAACAATCGTCTCAAATGAATACCGGCCACTCAGCCCAGCACTGACCGCGCATCCTGCAATATTTGCCGCCGTCCGATGGCGTCATAAAACCGCGCCACCAGATCCGCATTTGGCCCATCCAGCAATTCCGCGCGCAGCACGCGTCGCGCGGGGGCGTCCACCTTCTGCCAGCGTGCTTCAAGCGCTTCAGGCGAAAGGCTGTAACCGGATTTGTCAGAAAAGAACGTGTTGCCCCCGCCCCCGAAGCGCGACAATCCGGTCTGCAGCGGTACTGCCTGCAATTCCAGCGCTGCGGCAATCTCGTCGCGCGCGCCTGCTCCCCCGACAAAACCGTTATAGTGCAGCCGATGCACCCGCCAGTTGTCCGAATGCTGCGACAGGTGGTCTGTTTCCCCCAGAAATTCACGCGCCAGACTGGCCCAGGACCGCAAATGACGCGCACGCGCCCTAGCCTTGCGGTCCTCATCTTCGGCAACCCAACCGGCCCGGTCAAGAACCTGCAGAAGGCTGGCAAAGGCATTCAGCGGATCGCGCAGAAACAGGATGATATCGACCTTCGCGTCGGGCGGCAGGCAATGGGACAACTGCGGCCAGACCAGCACCTGATCCAGTCTGCGGTCCTCTACGCTGAAGGCCAGCAGCGGGGTGTCGGCATGGCCGCTATCGGGGGACTTGCCGTCATGACGCAAGGCGCGCGCGGCGGCAAAATGCGCCCGCGTCACATCGACATTGTTATAATAGGTCCAGGGTTGTTGCGCGCCCGCCAGAACCCATTCCAGAAAGGCATGGTGCCCGCTGCGCCGCGTGGCAATGCAAAGCAGCCGACGTTTGGTGATCGGGTTCATGATATCCTCTTGTCCGTCATCAACAAGGTCATGTCAGACCTGTTGCAGCCTGGGGGCAAAGGCCGCGCGCAAGGCGATTTCAAACATTTGCGAAAAACTCTGTTCGCGGGCCCGGGTATCAAGCGCTTCATTCTTCAGCAGGTGGTCGGACACGGTCATCACCGCCAGCGCCCGCGCCCCGAAACGTGCAGCAACCGAATACAGTTCTGCCGCTTCCATCTCGACCGCCAGAATGCCATGGCGGGTCATGATCGCGTTCAGATCCGGGCGCTCGTCATAGAATATGTCTGAACTGTAAATATTACCCACATGCACCGGCACCCCAAGGGCGCAGGCTGCATCATGGGCCGCGCGCAGCAGGCCGAAATCGGCGCAGGGCGCGAACTGCACTTCTTTGAACAGCGATTGCGACGGGGACGAAATGGTCGTGCATGTCTGCGCCAGCACTATGTCGCGCATGTTCACATGGTTTTGCATCGCACCTGTGGACCCGACACGGATAAGCTGGCGTACGCCATAGTCGCGGATCAGTTCATGCGCATAAATCGACATCGACGCCATGCCCATGCCCGATGCGTGAATAGTAACGCGGTGGCCCTGCCATGTGCCGGTATATCCCAGCATGCCGCGCACCTGATTGACGCATTCGGCATCACTCAGGAACCGTTCCGTCGCCCATTTTGCGCGCAGCGGGTCGCCCGGCATAAGGACGGTTTCGGCAATTTGCCCCGGTTCAGCGCCGATATGGAGTGTCATCCATGCCCCTTTTCATATGTTGTGCCCAGATTGCCCCCTTCCCCCGACCCGCGCAAGCGCCTATACCACGCACGCACGCCCGATATGAGAGAATGAAGGATTGCCCATGCGCAAGGCCATGATCACCCGCAAGACCGCTGAAACCGATATTTCGGCCAGCGTCAATCTGGACGGCAGCGGTGCCTATGACATTCAGACCGGCGTGGGGTTCTTTGATCACATGCTGGACCAGCTTGCGCGCCACTCGCTGATCGACATCACGCTGCGGGCTGCGGGCGATCTGCATATCGATGACCACCACACCGTCGAGGATTGCGGCATCGCATTGGGTCAGGCGATTGCGCAGGCACTGGGCGACAAACGCGGCATCCGGCGCTATGGCGAATGCCATCTGCCCATGGATGACGCGCAGGTCCGCTGCGCGCTGGACCTGTCGGCGCGGCCATATCTGGTGTGGAATGTGCAGTTTCCAACCACGCAAATCGGCACATTCGACACTGAACTGGTGCGCGAATTCTTTCAGGCGCTGGCCACCCATGGCGGCATTACCCTGCATATCGACCAGATACATGGCATCAACAGCCACCATATTGCCGAAGCCGCCTTCAAGGCAGTTGCGCGCGCGCTGCGCGTGGCCGTGGAAACCGACCCGCGCAAGGGTGACGCGATTCCGTCCACCAAGGGGGCATTGTAAGCGCGCATGCTGACAGTTCTGGTTGATTACGAAAGCGGCAATCTGCATTCCGCCGAAAAGGCGTTTCAGCGCATGTCACTGGAAACCGGTGCGGGCGATGTGCTGGTCAGTGCGCGCGCGGAAGATGTGGCGCGCGCAACCCGCATCGTGCTGCCCGGAGACGGCGCGTTTCCCGCCTGTCGGCATGCGCTTGGCGCTGTGGACGGGCTGACAGAGGCGCTGGAAGATGCCGTGTTGCGCCGCGCAGTGCCCTTCATGGGGATTTGCGTGGGCATGCAGATGCTGGCAAGCATGGGGCGCGAATATGAAGATGTGGCCGGTCTGGACTGGATCGGGGGCGAAGTGGTGCGTATTGCGCCAACTGATCCCACGCTGAAAGTGCCGCATATGGGCTGGAATGATCTGGTGATTGACCGCGCCCATCCGGTGCTGGAGGGGGTGAACAGCGGCGATCACGCCTATTTCGTGCATAGCTATCAGTTCCGCGTGGCAGACCCAGCGCATCTGCTGGCGCATGTCGATTATGATGGGCCGGTAACCGCGATTGTGGCGCGTGACAATATTGTCGGCACACAGTTTCACCCGGAAAAATCGCAGGCCACGGGGCTGCGGATGATTGCCAATTTCTTGCGCTGGACCCCCTGAGGGCGTGCTGAGGGGGGCGGCATTGCCCCCTTTTTGGGCCATTGGCCAATTCACCTCCCCCGGAGTATTTTTTGCAAGATGAAACATATGGAGGGGCAGATGTCCGAGGACGGATCACGCATAGCCAAGGTTCTGGCACGCGCAGGCGTTGCATCGCGCCGCGAGGCAGAGGTGATGATCATCTCGGGGCGCGTTGCGGTGAATGGCAAGCGTATTGACAGCCCTGCGCTGAATGTCACCCCGCGCGACCGCATCAGTGTGGATGGCAAACCCCTTGCGGCAGCGGAACCCGCGCGGTTGTGGATGTACCATAAACCGCTGGGGCTGGTCACCACCACGCGCGACGAACAGGGCCGCCCGACCGTGTTTGAGTCGTTGCCCGATGACATGCCGCGTGTCATGTCGGTGGGGCGGCTGGACCTGAATTCCGAAGGGTTGCTGCTGCTGACCAATGACGGGGATCTGAAACGCCGGCTGGAACTGCCCAGCACCGGCTGGCTGCGCAAATACCGTGTGCGCGTCAACGGCACGCCTACGGATGACATGCTTGCCCCCCTGCGCGAAGGTGTGAGGATCGAGGGAGAGCGTTTCCAGCCGATGATTGTCAGTATTGACCGCCAGCAAGGCGCGAATGCCTGGCTGACCATCGGCATCCGCGAAGGCAAGAACCGCGAGATCCGCCGTGCGATGGATCATGTAGGCCTGAGCGTGAACCGCCTGATCCGGGTGAGCTATGGTCCGTTTCAACTGGGGCAACTGGCGAAAGGCGCTGTCAGTGAAGTGAAATCACGGGTGCTGCGCGAACAACTGGGCGAGGACAGCCCGAAGGACGCGCCCCTGACAAAAGCGGCAAAACCCGGCCCGCCGCGCGCGAAACCCAAGGCAAAGCGCCCCCCTGCACCAGAGAGCACAGGCCGTCCCCCGCGCGCCCCTGCCCGGCCCGGCCAGAAAGCGCGCACGCCGCGTCCGGCCCCGTCAGGCGGACGCAAACCCACGCGATGAATGTAGTGGTCCACGCGATTTCGCCTTTACGTTGCGCAGTGGAATGTCCATACTTTCAACCGGATCAGTGACCTTTTACAGGTATGATATGTTGATGCGCAGGTGTCGGAGGCAAGATGTCATCTACGGGATTGCAGAAAACATCCTACGCCCTTCTGGTGGCCCTGATCCTCTATGTCGCGATTGTGGGGGGCTAGGTCATGACCCGGCGTTTCGGCGGACGCTACAGCCCAGAGGCGCGTGACGATCACGCGCCTGTGCGTGCCCCTGCCCGCCCGCACCCGGTCGGTGCGCGGGTCAATCTGCTGTTTGTCGTGCCTTTTGCCTTTGCCATCCGGGCATTTTTCAATGATCCGGTCGGGCTTGCATTGAATCTGGGTGCTTTCGGGGTGTTGATGCTGGCGGCCTGGCTGACACGCGAAGGTGTTCTTGCGCAGGCCGCCTATGAGGCGCGCAAAGTGGCGCGTCGTCCGGCCATCCCGCGCAAGATTTTCGCGTCGGTCCTGACAGGTGCGGGGCTTGCGCTGGCGGCCGTGTCTGGGGGCACAGTTGTGGCGCTGATTTTCGCCATTCTTGGTGCGGTGCTGCATTTCGGGGCATTCGGGCCGGACCCGTTGCGCGACAAGGGCATGGAAGGGGTGGATACATTCCAGACCGACCGCGTCGCGCGTGCCGTGGAAGAAGCGCAGTCCCATCTGAACGCGATGCAGGACGCGATAAAACGCAGCGGCGACCGCGCGCTTGCCCGCCGGGTGGAGGGGTTCAGCAACACCATCCGCCAGTTGTTCCGCGCGATTGAAAATGACCCCCGGCAGCTAAATGCTGCGCGGCGGTATCTGGGGATTTATCTGGTCGGCGCGCGCGATGCCACGGTCAAGTTTGCCGATCTTTATGCACGCAACCATGATACACAGGCACGCGTTGAATATGAAGCGCTGCTTGATGATCTGGAAAACCGCTTCTCGCTGCGCCGGGAGGCATTGCTTGAAAGCGACCGCACCGATCTGGAGATCGAAATCGAAGTCCTGCGCGAGCGGCTGGAGCGTGAAGGGCTGCGCGCCGATTGATCGTAACCAGTTGCCCGTGCAGATTATACAGTATGAGAGGGACAGTCACATGTCAGACGCCATTCGCCAGGAGGCACAAAGCCTTACCGATGAAATCAACGCTGTGGTCGCGATGCCGCTGGCGGACCCGGCGAGCGAGCTGGTGACGCTGGACGGCGCCCCCGCGATGGAGGCAGACGCCATTCGCGCGCGCATAGGCGAAATTGACATGGGGTCGACCAGCACCATCATCGGATTCGGGGCGCCCGCGCAACTGGAATTGCAGCAGATCAGCCAGGCGATGCTGGCAGATGTCAAGAACAAGGATGTCGGCCCTGCGGGGGATGGTCTGCGCGATATGGTTGCCACATTGCGCGGCTTTTCGGTTACAGAACTGGACACCCGCCGCGAGCGTAGCTGGTGGGAACGCCTGACCGGCAAGGCCGCGCCCATCGTCAAGTTTCAGGAACGCTACAACACCGTTCAATCCCAGATCGACCGGATCACGGGAAACCTGCTGAACCACGAAACCACGCTTCTGACGGACATCAAGGGGCTGGACAAGCTGTATGAAAAGACGCTCGAATTCTATCATGAACTGGCGCTTTACATTGCCGCAGGCGAAGCCAAGCTGAAGGAACTGGACACGACCGAGCTTCCCGCAAGGGAAGCAGATGTTGCGGCAGCTGACGAAAACGACAAGGTGCTGAAGGCGCAGGAACTGCGTGACCTGCGCGCCGCGCGCGACGATCTGGAACGCCGTGTGCATGACCTGAAACTGACTCGGCAGGTCACCATGCAGTCGCTGCCCTCCATCCGGCTGGTGCAGGAAAATGACAAGAGCCTTGTGACGAAAATCAATTCGACGCTGGTCAACACAGTGCCGCTCTGGGAAACGCAACTGGCGCAGGCGCTGACAATCCAGCGTTCGCGTGAAGCGGCGCAGGCTGTGCGCGCGGCCAATGACCTGACCAATGAATTGCTGACCGCGAATGCCGAAAACCTGCGCGATGCCAACCGCGAAGTGCGCGAGGAAATCGAGCGTGGCGTGTTCGACATCGATGCGGTGAAAAAGGCGAATGAAACCCTTATTGCCACGATCGAGGACAGTTTGCAGATTGCAGATGCCGGTCGGGCCAAGCGCGCGGCCGCCGAGGAAGAACTGACACGCATGGAAGCTGATCTGCGCAAGTCCCTGTCATCGGCGCGCGGGCGTGACGGTGGCGAAACTGATACGGACAAGGCGTAACTCAATGCTGTGGGCGCGCGATCCGAAATTTTCCGGGCCGGGGCATTGGATGCGGGCGCAGATGCCCGCAGTCGCGTTGCTTGCCACGCTTGGGGCCTGCGCCCCCTTCATGGAATCCCAGTCCCCACCTGCGCCGCCCGCGCAGTCTGTCCGCCCGCCTGCTGCGCCGGCGACGGAAATAGAAACGCCGTCTGCCCCGTCCAGCGCCGTTGCCGCCCATTTTCTGCGCATAGAGGAACAGCGTCTGGCCGATGGCCTGCTGCGCACCGACCCCAGACCAAAAGACCTGCCCTTTGCCGCGCGCGATCTGGAAGAGGTGTTTGTGCAGGTGGCCCTGCATGATGAGTATACTTTTTCCGGAAACCGGTTAATAGAACGCGCCACCCCCGCGCCCCTGCGCCGCTGGCAGAAACCGGTCCGGATGCGCCTGGAATTCGGCGATTCGGTTCCCGCGTCGGTACAACATTCCGACACACGGCTTGTCAGTCGCTTTGCCGCGCGGCTGGGTAATCTGACGGGCCATCCGGTCAGCATGACATCGGGTTCCGCCAATTTTCATGTGCTGGTTCTGGACGAAGCAGAACGCCGTGCCATTGGCCCGCGCCTGCGCAATCTGATACCCGGCATTGACCAAGTGACAGAAAATATTGTCACGGGCATGCCGTTGAGTGTGTCCTGCCTTGTGCTGGCCTTTTCGCGCAGCGGCACCGATGTATATACTGATGCGGTTGCCATTATCCGCGCCGAACTGCCGGATCTGTCGCGGATGGCCTGCTATCACGAAGAACTGGCCCAGGGCATGGGCCTGCCCAATGACAGCCCGCGCGCGCGCCCGTCACTGTTCAATGATGCTGCGGAATTCGCTGTGCTGACAGCAATGGATGAATATCTGCTGCGGATCGTTTACGATCCGCGCCTGCGTCCCGGAATCCGCGAACGCGAGGCCCGCCCGATCATCCGCAGTATCGTTGGGGAGTTGATGGGCGGCGAGAGTTAGGCAATACTGCCGCTGCAGATTACCCCAAGCCAAAGGTGCCGTCATGGTCTTCAGTTTCCTTAAAGGTCAGTTCATCGACGTTATCGAATGGACCGATGACACCCGCAACACGATGGTCTATCGCTTTGAACGGTATGGCAATTCGATCATGTACGGGGCCAAGCTGACAGTGCGCGAAGGGCAGTTGGCGGTGTTTGTGCATGAAGGCCAGCTTGCCGATGTGTTCGATCCGGGCATGTATCAGCTGGAAACCAACAACATGCCGCTGATGACGGCGTTGCAGCATTGGGATCATGGGTTCAATTCGCCCTTCAAGTCGGAAATATACTTCATCAACACACGGCGTTTTCCCGGTCTGAAATGGGGCACGCAGAACCCGATCATGCTGCGCGACCCCGAATTCGGGCCGCTGCGGCTGCGCGCCTTCGGGTCATATGCCATTCGTGTGTCCGATCCTGTGCCCTTCATGCGCGAAATCGTGGGCACTGATGGCGATTTCACCCAGGAAAAGATCGCCGGACAGATCCGCAACATCGTTGTGCAGAAAGTCAGCCGCGTTCTGGCCGCAAGCGGCATTCCCGCACTGGATATGGCAGCCAATACCAAGGATCTGTCGGAGATGGTGGGCAGTGCCATTGCACCCACCCTGGCGGAATACGGGCTGGAAATGCCTGAACTTTACATCGAGAATATCTCACTCCCTCCCGAAGTGGAAAAAGTGCTGGACCAGCGCACCAGTATGGGGATTGTGGGCGATCTGAACAAATTCACCCAGTTTTCCGCCGCACAGGCCATGCAGACTGCCGCGCAGAATGGCGAAGGGGGCATGGGGGCCGGGCTTGGGGCCGGAATGGGCATGGGTATGGGCATGGGGATGGCGCAGGCCATGGGGCAAGCCGTGGCGGGCCAACCCGCAGCAGCACCTGCCGCATCCGCCCCGCCACCGCCGCCCGCATCGGACCCGATGTGGCATATCGCGGAAAACGGCCAGACCCGTGGGCCGATTGCCCAGTCGCAACTGGCAGGGCAGATCACGCGCGACACGCTGGTCTGGACCGAAGGGCAATCCGGCTGGCTGAAAGCCGGCGATGTGCCCGCGTTGGCCCCACTCTTTTCCTCGACACCGCCGCCCCCGCCGCCGCCCATTGGCTGACGCGCGCAGGCGCAACGCCCCTGCGCCGCGCTTTTTGAGTATTTTTGCAAGATGAAGGTGCAGCAGCGCTGCGCTTACCTGACTGGCCGGAAACCGTATGCCGATCACACAGACTGAACATCGTTTTCCCTGCGCGCAATGTGGCGCGTCATTGCGTTTTATGCCCGGTCAGGCGCGGCTGAGCTGCGAGTATTGCGAGCATGAGCAGCCGATCCCGCAGATAGACGATGCCGCACGTGTGACTGCTCTGCAATCTCTGGATTATCATGAAGCGGTTGCACAGGCCCTGCCCGCGTCGGAACTGGAAGAAACGCGCGTTGTTCATTGCAACACCTGCGGGGCCGATGTGCAGTTTGAACCGAATGTGCATTCGGCAGAATGCCCGTTCTGTGCCAGCCCTGTGGTGACAGATACCGGCACAAACCGTCATATCAAGCCACATGCGATCCTGCCCTTCAAGCTGAGCGAAGCAGATGCGCAGGCGAAGATGAAGTCCTGGCTGAAGGGGCTGTGGTTCGCCCCGTCCGCGCTGGCGAAATATGCGCGCAGCACGGGGAGGCTGAACGGGCTTTATGTGCCCTACTGGGCCTTTGATGTTGCGACCCGCAGCCAGTATACCGGGCAGCGCGGGACATATTATTATGTGACTGTCAGGGGGGCCAACGGCAAGACAAGGCGGGAACGGCGCACGCGCTGGTCGTCTGCGTCGGGGCGCGTGTCACGTCAGTTTCTTGACCTTCTGGTCATGGCGTCAAACGCCCTGCCGCGCGCCAATACCCGGCGGCTGGAACCGTGGACGCTGGCCGATCTTCAACTTTACAGCGCCGATTACCTGTCTGGTTTCCGCGCCGAGGCCTATAGTGTCGCGCTTCCCGATGGGTTCGAGATTGCCAAGGAACGCATGGCCGAACAGATCCGCGCAGATATTCGCCGCGACATTGGCGGGGATGAACAGCGCATTTCATCGGTTTCGACCGATTACAATGACGAGCGTTTCAAGCATCTGTTATTGCCGATCTGGATGGCGGCCTATCGCTACCGCGACAAAAGCTACCGGTTTATCGTGAACGGCCAGACCGGGCGTGTTCAGGGCGAAAGGCCATGGTCATGGCCCAAGATTGCGGGCGCGGTGCTGGCGGGGCTGGTCATTCTGGTAATTGCCTTTTACATCGCAGAACTAGGTGGAATGTGAAGGGGAAGAGAATGATCCTGTGTTGCGGAGAGGCGCTGATCGACATGTTGCCGCGTGAAACGGCCGCGGGAGAAGGCGCGTTTGCCCCCTATGCCGGGGGCGCAGTGTTCAACACGGCGATTGCCCTGGGCCGTCTGGGCGCGCCTGCCGGGTTCTTCTGTCCCTTGTCGGATGATCTGTTCGGTGCGCAGTTGCGCGCGGGTCTGGATGCATCGGGGGTGGATCACAGCCTGTCACCTGCGGTGGACCGGCCCTGCACATTGGCCTTTGTCACGTTGATTGACGGTCAGGCGCGCTACGCCTTCTATGACCGGGGCACGGCGCTGCGCGAAATGACGATAGCCGAATTGCCGGAACTTCCCGATACAGTGGGCGCGCTGTTTTTCGGCGGCATTTCACTGGTGGGCGACCCTTGTGGCGCGGGATATGAAGCGCTGTGCGCGCGTGCCGGTGCGCGGGTGGTCATGCTGGACCCCAATATCCGCCCCGGATTCATCCGCGATGAAGCGGGGTATCGGGCGCGGCTGGACCGCATGCTGGCGCAGGCCGATATCGTCAAACTGTCCGACGAAGACCTGCATTGGCTGATGGGCGACGGTGAAATTGACGCGCTGGCGCATGATCTACGCGCGCGTGGCCCGCAGGTTGTGGTCATCACCGAAGGTGCGAAAGGCGCGCGCGCCTTCTGGTCCGGCGGTGTCGCGCAAGTCCGCTCGCAGCGTGTCGCGGTGGTGGATACGGTCGGCGCGGGCGACACCTTCAACGCAGGGTTCCTGCGCGCGCTTGAGCAGTCGGGCGCATTGACCAAGGCCGGGATTGCGGCGATTGATGATGCGCAACTGACTGCGGCGCTGGAACTTGGCGCAAAAGCGGCCGCAGTGACCGTGTCGCGCGCGGGCGCAAACCCGCCATGGGCGCATGAAATCTGATGCGGGCACTTGTCCAGCGGGTTGCTCAGGCACGGGTGGATGTTGCGGGGCGCACAATCGGTCAATGTGGCCCCGGCCTGCTGATCCTGATATGCGCGATGCAGGGCGATACTGTCGCGCAGGCCGATGCGCTGGCCGCGAAAATACATAAGCTGCGCATATTCTGTGACGACGCGGGCAAGATGAACCTTGCGCTGAAAGATACCGGTGGCGGGGCATTGGTGGTCAGCCAGTTCACACTGGCCGCAGATACCCGCAGCGGCAACCGGCCAGGGTTTTCAACCGCGGCCCCGCCTGATGAAGGTGAACGGCTGTATCTGCATTTCGCAAATGCGCTGCGCGGTTTCGGTGTGCCTGTCGAAACCGGCGAATTTGGCGCATCCATGGCGGTTCATCTGGTCAATGACGGCCCTGTCACCATCTGGTTGGATACGGCGGCAGGTTAACTGATTATCAGGCAAGGATATCCGGCAAATGCCCGATATCGGGCAGCACGATATCTGCGAAAGGGGCCAGATCATCGGCGCTGGCAAGCCCTGTCAGCACACCAATGGTTGTCATTCCCGCAGCCCGGCCCGCGACCAGATCATGCGTGCTGTCACCCACCATGACAACCGTTTCGGGCGCGACACCCGCCAGCCCGGCATAGCCCAACAGCATTGCGGGATCAGGTTTCGGGGTGAAGCCGCTGTCATACCCCAGAACATGGCTGAACAGATGCAGGATACCCGCGCGTGTCAGATGCGCGCGCGCGGGCATTTCGCCGTCATTGGTGGCCACACCCAGTATAAGCCCCCGCTGCTGAAGCCCCGTTAACAGAGGAACCAGTGGCACAGGCGGGATCATCGGCGCCATGGCAGAGGTTTCACACAGATAGGCAACAAGCGAGGGGCGCGGCATATGCGGCAGATGTGTGCCAAGCAGGCGCGCGGCGTCATCGACCGTACCCGCGATGACAGGTGATGTCGGGGCAAACTGGTGCTTCTGCCGGTCAAAATGCAGGGATTCGGCCATGGCATCGGCATGCTGCGCATTGCCTTCGGACAGATCATCCAGAATGCTGCTTACCCAGCCCGCCCAGCTTGCGCTGAAATCGAACAAGGTGCCATCCTTGTCAAACAGGAGTGCCGATATTCCAGTCAGTTTCATGCGATGTCAAAGCCCCAGATGGATTTATTGTGCCCCATGATCGCGGGTATCATGCGACATGCGCCTGATACCCGCTACCGGGTCAGAATGGCAGTGGAATGGCGCGGTGAACCTTGTCGATGGCGGCACGGACCGGTGCATCCAGCACCAGATCGGTACCGTTCAGCAAATGCTCCAGCTGCGCGACATTGCGCGCGCCGACAATCGGAATGCACTGGAAGGGGCGCGTGCGCGTCCATTGATAGGCCATATGCACCGGATCAAGCCCGGTTTCATTGGCGATGGACAGATAGCCCGACACGGCCTCAAATACACGCGGTGTTATGCGCCCGCCAAGTTCGGGCGAGCGTGCGCGGCGCGTGTTTTCGGGGATAACATTGCCTGCATATTTGCCTGTCAGCAGCCCCGCGCCCAATGCGGAATAGGCCAGCAGCGGAATATCTTCATTGACCGACAGTTCCGCCAGATCAAGGTCGAACAACCGGCACAGCATCGAATATTCATTCTGGATGGACACCACGCGCGGCAGGCCTGATTCTTCGGCCAGACGCGCCCAAAGGGCGGTGCCCCATGCGGTTTCATTCGACAGGGCAAAATGCCTGATCTTGCCTTCATCGATCAACCGCTGCGCCATTTGCAGGGTTTCGGTCATATGGGCAACTGTTTCAGCGCGGTTCTGATGCGAGGGGTCAAACCCCCAAGCCTTGCGAAAGTGATAAGACCCGCGATTGGGCCAGTGCAGCTGAAAGATATCGATGCACTCAATCTGCAAACGCTTGAGTGACGCTTCGACCACCTCGCGCAGGCGCGCCCCGCTGATGGCTGCGCCATCCTGTACCGCAGATGACCCTGCGCCGGTGATCTTGGTTGCCACAATCGCATCCGCGGGTTTGCGGCTGGCCAGCCAGCGCCCGACGATTTCTTCGGTCAGGCCCGCGGTTTCAAATGACACGGGGTTGACCGGGTACATTTCCGCCGCATCCAGAAAATTGATGCCGCGTTCCCATGCCAGATCCAATTGACGATGGGCATCTGCTTCATCAGTTTCATTACCGAATGTCATTGTGCCCAGACAATAGACCGAGACATTCAGGCCGGTGCGGCCAAGCTGTTCTTTCTGCATTATTCCTGCCTTGCTGTTCGCTTCGGGCGGAACATAACGCATATTTCAGGGATTGGCAGGGCAGAAATTACCCTGCCCTGCCCTGTAATGTCGCCGCTTGCGCGGGTCAGCCGCAATAGATGCGGGTAATGATAAGATCCGCGTCATGTTCGACATTCAGCCGGTCGGGGCGAAAATCCATTGTGACGGCTGTGCCCGGTGCAATAACGCGGGTAGCTTCCGCGTCTGGGTGGCCCTGAAACTGCGCCAGCGGCTGGCTGATCAGGGATTGCAGATCATCCGCGCCGCAGCTTGCTTCCATGTCAGGCGCGGGGTCGGGTGTTTCGCTCTGGCAGGCGGCCAGCAGGGCAAGTCCAAGGATCGGGGCAATAAGACGCATATTCAGGCCTTTCTGATAGTTTCTGCTTGCAACAGGCTATGGCAAATTTCGGGGACATGCACCCCACCCGCCACGCCATCGGAAAAAACCTGCCGACAGGATGCGCACCCTGTTGCGCATAAGGGCTTTCCGCATGCGCACACACAGGCTATATGCCGCGCCATGAGTGATCGCACATATCCGAACCCGCCCGACCTGCGCCCCGACCTTGCACCGCAAGCGCGGGTCAGCCAGCATGCGCCCGCCCGCGCGGGGCAACCCACCATCGGCATGGTCAGCCTGGGCTGCCCCAAGGCGCTGGTGGACAGCGAACGCATTCTGACCCGGTTGCGCGCCGAAGGCTATGCGATCAGCCCCGATTACGCGGGCGCGGATGCTGTCGTGGTCAACACTTGCGGATTTCTGGATTCGGCGCGCGCCGAAAGCCTTGATGCCATCGGCGAAGCATTGTCCGAGAACGGCCGCGTCATCGTCACCGGGTGTCTGGGGGCGGAACCGGAATTCATTACCGGCACCCATCCGCGCGTTATGGCCGTAACTGGTCCGCACCAGTATGAACAGGTGCTGGATGCGGTTCACCGGGCCGTGCCGCCATCACCGGACCCGTTTATCGACCTGCTGCCCGCATCCGGTGTCAGCCTGACACCGCGCCATTACAGCTATCTGAAAATATCCGAGGGCTGCAATCACAAGTGCAAGTTCTGCATCATCCCCGACATGCGCGGCCGTCTGGTCAGCCGCCCCGCCCATGCCATTCTGCGCGAGGCTGAAAAGCTGGTCACGGCAGGGGTGAAGGAATTGCTGGTCATTTCGCAGGATACATCGGCTTATGGTGTGGATATCAAGCATGCCAGCGACCGTGGCCACCGGGCCCATATCACTGATCTGGCGCGCGATCTGGGGTCATTGGGGGCATGGGTGCGGCTGCACTATGTCTATCCCTACCCGCATGTGCGCGAACTCATTCCGCTGATGGCCGACGGGCTGGTGCTGCCTTATCTGGATATTCCGTTCCAGCATGCCCATCCCGACACATTGAAACGCATGGCGCGGCCCGCCCATGCCGAACGCACGCTGGACCGCATTGCCGAATGGCGCGGCATATGCCCCGATATCACACTGCGTTCTACGTTCATCGTTGGCTATCCGGGCGAGACAGAGGAAGAATTTCAGACCCTTCTGGACTGGCTGGATGAGGCGCAGCTGGACCGGGTTGGATGCTTTCAATATGAAAACGTCAAAGGCGCGCGCTCCAATGACCTGCCGGACCATGTGCCCGATGAGTTGAAGGCAGAACGCTGGGACCGGTTCATGGAAAAAGCGCAGGCCATTTCAGCGGCAAAACTGGCGGCCAAGGTCGGGCAGCGGCTGGATGTCATTGTCGATGATATCGACGAAGACGGAATCGCCACCTGTCGCACCAAGGCCGACGCCCCCGAAATTGACGGCAACCTGTTCATCGACGAAGGGACGGAGACTCTGTCTGTGGGCGATATCGTGACGGTTCAGGTTGATGAGGCCAGCGAGTATGACCTGTGGGGGCAGATCAGCGCTTAAGTCTTTTCCTTGCCATTCGGGCATGCTATGGCCCGCCGGGAACGGACGGCACTCGCCGCGCCACACAGATTTCTGAAACGGAGACCACACATGGCCCTGGAACGCACGTTTTCCATTATCAAACCCGATGCAACCACCCGCAATCTGACTGGCAAGATCAACGCCAAGTTTGAAGAAGCAGGTCTGCGCATTGTCGCCCAGAAGCGCATTCAGATGACCAAGGCGCAGGCTGGCAAATTCTATGAAGTGCATGCCGAACGCCCCTTCTATGACGAATTGTGCGAATTCATGGCATCGGCCCCGGTCGTTGTTCAGGTTCTGGAAGGCGAAGGCGCCATTGCCAAAAACCGCGAAGTGATGGGCGCAACCAACCCCGCAGATGCGGCACCCGGCACCATCCGCGCCGAATTCGCGCAGTCGGTCGGTGAAAATTCAGTCCATGGATCGGATGCACCGGAAACCGCCGCAATCGAAATCGCGTATTTCTTTTCCGGTCTGGAACTGGTCGGCTGATTGCACGCATGATGCCCCCTTTCGGGCGCATTTGATGTTCGGCTGACAGGATTATCCCATTGCATGGCCCCGGACCAGTTCCGGGGCCATTTGGTTTGCGACAGGGCTTTGACCCTGCGCGGCTTTCCTGCCAGATTATGATCATGTTCCAAACGGTTGAGCTGCCTTTCTGGGCGCTGATTCTTATTCTTGCGTTTGCCGCGGTCACTTTCGCGTCGCATTTCCTGTTTCCGTCCGTGCGCTGGTTTTTCCGCAGACGGATGGAACGCGCGGTGGCGCAGCTGAACACCCATCTTGCCCGCCCGATCGAGCCATTCCGCATCATGCGTAGGCAGGATCAGGTCACCAGGCTGATTTACGACCCCAAGGTCATGGAAGCTGTGCGCGATTATGCGCAGGAAATGGGTGTTCCGCCGAATGTGGCCTTTGAACGCGCGCGGTCCTATGCGCGCGAAATTGTACCCGGTTTCTCGACCGCGACATATTTCGGTTTCGCCATCAAGCTGGCCCAACGCCTTAGTCAGGGCATGTACAAGGTGCGTCTGGGCGGCGGCGAGGCAAAGGCCCTTGAACAGATTGACCGCAAGGCCGCTGTCGTCTTTGTCATGAACCACCGTTCCAACATGGATTACGTGCTGATCACATGGCTCGCCTCCAGCCATTCCGCGCTGAGTTATGCGGTTGGGGAATGGGCGCGGGTCTGGCCGCTGAAGGCACTTATCCGCGCGATGGGGGCGTATTTCATCCGCAGGCGGTATTCCAATTCGCTGTATCGCGCGATTCTGGCGCGCTATGTCCAGATGTCGATCCAGCAAGGCACAACACAGGCCATTTTCCCCGAAGGCGGGCTTAGTCTGGATGGCAGTGTCGGCAAGGCCAAGAAAGGGTTGCTGCACTACATCGTGCGCGGGTTCAATATACATGATTCAGCGGATGTGGTGTTCGTGCCGGTCGCGCTGAATTACGACCGGGTGCTGGAAGATCGCGTGCTGATCACCGCCGGAATGCAGGGCATTCGCCGGTTTCCGATTCGCGTGAAGGTGGTGATGGGGTTTATCCTGCGCATCCTGTGGCAAAAGGCACGGGGGCGGTTTTCGCCCTTCGGGTACGCGGCAGTGTGCTATGGCGCTCCCTTGTCGTTGCGGGAATTTCTGACCCAGACCCCCGACCCTGACACCCGAGCCCTGTCTGAAACGCTGATGCTGCGCATCCGCGCCGCAGTGCCGGTGCTGCCTGTGCCACTGGTTGCGGCAGCATTGGTGCGCGCGGAATTGTCCTGCACCAGACCCACCCTGCAGGATGCCTGCCAGTCCATTCTGCATGATCTGGCACAGAAAAACGCCTGGATACACCTGCCTGAAGGCGCGGTTTCAGATGCAGTGGAAGAAGGGCTTTCCGTGCTGATCAGACGCAGGATCATCACGCAGAATGGCGATAATTTAGCACTGACGCCCGGCGAAAATGACGTTCTCAGCTATTATGCCGCATCGGTTCTGCAGCGCCTGACAGCGCCCGACGGAATTGCGCCCGAAGATGTCCTGCGCCTTGACCTGCCAGAGAAGCGCAAAAGGCATAAGTCATAAAATTTCAAAATCTACCAAAATAGGGTTGCATTATTACGCACGTGATTCTATCCATGCTGCAAGTGCCGCATTAATTCTGCGGCGCGGCATTCCTCTGCGGCCACCCGCAGTCACGCTATAAGGAGGCACTCATGGCTCTGGATCAGAATATCGGCATTGCGCAATACGACGCCCCCGAAAAAGACCTGTATGAAATCGGGGAAATGCCCCCGTTGGGATATGTTCCCAAACAGATGTATGCTTGGACCATCCGCCGCGAACGCCATGGCGAACCCGAACAGGCCATGCAGATTGAAGTGGTCGACATTCCGGTTCTGGACAGCCACGAAGTGCTGGTTCTGGTCATGGCGGCAGGCGTCAATTACAATGGCATCTGGGCCGGTCTTGGCCAGCCGATTTCGCCCTTTGATGTGCATAAAGCGCCCTTCCACATTGCCGGATCGGATGCATCCGGTATTGTCTGGGCCGTTGGTTCGGCGGTCAAGCGCTGGAAAATCGGCGATGAAGTGGTGATTCACTGCAATCAGGATGATGGCGATGATGAACATTGCAATGGCGGCGATCCGATGTTCAGCCCCAGCCAGCGTATCTGGGGCTATGAAACGCCGGACGGTTCCTTCGCGCAGTTCACCAATGTTCAGGCCCAGCAGCTTATGCCGCGCCCCAAACACCTGACATGGGAAGAATCGGCCTGCTATACGCTGACGCTGGCCACCGCGTATCGCATGCTGTTCGGCCATGAACCGCATGATCTGAAACCCGGCCAGAACGTGCTGGTCTGGGGCGCGTCGGGGGGGCTTGGGTCATATGCGATCCAGCTTGCCAATACGGCGGGCGCGAATGCCATCGGCGTCATTTCGGACGAAAGCAAGCGCCAGTTCGTGCTGGATCAGGGCGCCAAGGGTGTGATCAACCGCAAGGATTTCAACTGCTGGGGGCAATTGCCCACAGTTAACACGCCGGAATATAACGACTGGCTGAAAGAGGCCCGCAAATTCGGCAAGGCCATCTGGGACATTACAGGCAAGGGCGTGAATGTCGATATGGTCTTTGAACATCCGGGCGAGGCGACGTTCCCTGTTTCCACCCTTGTCGTCAAGAAGGGCGGCATGGTCGTCATCTGCGCGGGCACCAGCGGGTTCAACTGCACTTTCGATGTGCGCTATATGTGGATGCATCAGAAACGCCTGCAAGGGTCGCATTTCGCCCATCTGAAACAGGCCGCGGCGGCCAATCAGCTGATGATTGAGCGCCGCCTGGACCCTTGTATGTCCGAAGTGTTTCCCTGGGCGGAAATCCCGCAGGCGCATACGAAAATGTACCGCAACCAGCATAAGCCCGGCAATATGGCAGTGCTGGTGCAGGCCCCGCGCACCGGGCTGCGCACATTCGAGGATGCATTGGCCGCAGGCCCCAAAACCTGAGATCACGCACCACCCGCCTATGCCGCCGCCCCCTGACCGGGGCGGCGTTTTCCATGCGTGCTGTCAACGTTTTCGTAAGCACCGCGGCCCTATCTTCAGCCAGATACCGGATCAGGGATATGCCCTGCTGCCAAACGGAGGGTTGAAGATGCGCCATGACTGGTTAGTCGCACAGTTGGATGCCATGAAACTCTATGCGCTGGAAAATGACCTGCCCACGCTGGCGCAGAATTTGCAGAATGCGAAGCTTGTCGCCCTGACCGAAATTGCCTCCGTCGATGCCGTGCCCGCCCCCGCACAGCCTGTCGCTGTTCAATGCGACACACCCGGCAACTGACCGCTCTGAAACTCGTGCTTTTTTCCGCAAGGGGGGCGGAAAGTGGTTCCCATTTCCGGCGCGGCATGCTGTAGAAAGGCATCATGTCCACCCCCGCGCTGCAATTCTCCGATGATCAGGCCGAAGCCTGGGACCAGATCGCCCAAACCCTGCAAAACGCAGGCGTGGATCTGACTGATGGCACCTGCCTGCCTGCGCCGGATGCCGAAAACACGGTTCTTGCCATAACCGGCAAGGCGGGATCGGGCAAAACCATGCTGTTGGCCGGTCTGACCAAGGCACTTACAGACGCAGGCGTCGACATCGTTTCGGGGGATTATGAAAGCCGCAGGCGTGCTGACCGGCGCAGTCTGGCCGTGCTTGCCCCCACCAACAAGGCCGCGTCGGTCCTGCGTGCGCGCGGGGTTCCCGCCACGACGATTCACCGTATCCTCTATACGCCGGTCTATGACCCCGAATATGAGAAAATCGCTGAATGGCTGGCCGGAAACCTGCCGCGCCCCACTGTCGAAGGGTTGACCGACACGGCGCTTGACCGGGCGCAGGCGTTTTATGAACAGGTCAAATCCATCCCCGGTGCGCTGGCGGCGGCGGGCCTGCGCGGGTCTGATTTCATTACTGGCTGGAAACGGCGCGATGATCCCCTTGATATCGGGTTTGTCGATGAAAGTTCCATGCTGGATGCGCGCCAGCTTGATGACCTTAAGGAATTGTTCTCAACCCTGATTCTGTTCGGCGATCCCGCGCAGCTTGCCCCTGTCGGGCAATCGGGCGAAATGGTCTTTGACCGGCTGCCTGCGCCCGCAAGGCTACATCTGTCGCGCATTCACAGGCAGGCACAGGATAACCCGATCCTTGATCTGGCCCACGCGCTGGCCGATCCTGATCTGGGCTTTGACAGTTTCGAACGCCGGGTCGAAGCGGCAGCAGCCCAGGACAGCCGCGTGCATCTGGCCGAGCGCGTCGATTCGGACCTGATGGCACGTTCGCCCGTGCTGGTATGGCGCAATGCCACCCGGCTGCGGCTGATCAATGCCTTCCGCCGTGTCCATGACGCCCCCGAAACCGAATTGCGTCCGGGTGAACCACTGATGTGTGACGGGCTGGAACTGCCGCTGAAACACCGCAAGAAACGCATCGATCTGGAAGCGCGCGGTCTGATCAAGGGGGCGCAGGTCGTCTATCTTGGGCCGGGGCGCAAACCCGGCTTTTCGCGGCTGCATATTTTTGGTGCGGAAGAACCGCAGATTTCGGTCGCCTCCATCATCAAGATCGAAACGGAACTGGACGAAGAACCCTTCATTCCCTTTGCCGCCACCATGGGAGCCGCATTTGTGCATGGCGCGGCAGTCACCATCCACAAGGCGCAGGGGTCGCAATGGCCGGAAGTTCAGGTCTTTGCGCCTGATCTGTTTGCAGCCGCCCGCGCCGGACGGGTGGAAGCGGGCATACCGCTATGGAAGCGTCTGGCCTATGTTGCCATTACCCGCGCTGAACACCGGCTGCACTGGGTCATCCGCAACCGCCTTGCACGCCCTGTCACGCCCTTGTCCACGGATGATCTGGCCGGAACTGCGGCCCCGCTTGCACTTGCCGCTGATGTCTGAGCGGGGGGATGGCCCATGACACTGAAAAATCTGCTTTCAACTTCATCCTGCCCAAAATACTCTGGGGTGAATGGGCGCGATTGCGCCCAGTGGGGCAACGCCCCTGCCCGCCACCCCTGACCCTGCCCGGAAGGATTGCCCATGCGCTGTGTCTTTGTTCAGTTCCGCTGCCACCCCGGCAAGACATATGCTGTCGCGGATGCGATTTATGACCGCGAAATCGTTTCAGAACTCTATTCCACCTCGGGTGACTATGATCTGATCGCCAAGATCTATATTCCGGAAAACGAAGATGTCGGCCATTTCCTGAGTGAGCGCCTGTTCGATATCGCGGGCATCAGCCGGACACTGACCACAATCACCTTCAAGGCGTTCTGATCCCGCCCGTCAGCTGCGCACGAAACGGAACAAGGCCGATGCGCCCCAGCCGAAGAACACCGCCAATGACAGCGCCAGCAGGCCATAAAGCGGCGGGTAATCATAGGCCATGTTATACAGCCAGCGTTCCAGCACCGCCTTTTGCACATCGATGAAGGTTTCGGCCTCGTCAATGACTTCGCCGTCGCGCAGCAGCAGAATACGCGCGGTATAAATCCCTTCGACAATGTTTTTCGGCAATATGACACGGGTGTTGAACAATGTGTCGCGCTGCAATGACACGGCACCGTCCAGTTCCTGATACAGGGACTCGCTTTGCCGGATGCGGATCATCGCCTCGGTAAAGGCGGCGGCGTCGCGCGGGTCGGACCCGCGGGCCTCGAATATTGCCAGACGCGTGGAAATACGGTGCGTCAGGTCAGCATCCGGTGACAGGATTTCCGACAGCGGTGCGGTGCTGGCCACAGTATAGAAACTTGGCGCAGCGCGCATTTCCTGACTTTCGGTATTCACCCAGATACCCGCGCGGCGGGCCTTGCGCCAGATGACTGCGGAGGTTGGCGGTCCTTCAATGGTCACGACAATATCCAGCGCGCTGTCATCGGGCAGTGGCGATTCACGGCGCACTGCCCCGAAAATCAATATCTCTGACCCTTCGTAATTCACTGTCAGTGAAACGCGGTTCTGGCTTAACCCCACGACGACTTCTTCGCTGCGCGCTGGCAGCGCTGCCAGAAATATCAGCGCGATATATATGGTAAACCAGCGCATCAGAACCGCCCCGGAATGGTGATGGAATATAACTCCGATGGGGTCAGCAACAAATCCAGCGCGATCTTGCCGCAGACGGCCAGAACCAGCAGCGCCAGAAGAATGCGCAATTGTTCAGCCTTCAGCCGCAATCCGATCCGCGTGCCGACCTGAGCCCCGATCACCCCGCCAAGGATCAGGAATACCGCCAGCATCACATCAACCGAATGGTTGGTAACCGCATGCATCATTGTGGTGAAGGCCGCCACGAATGTAACCTGAAACAACGATGTTCCGATCACAACCTTCGTGGGCATGCCCAACAGATAGATCATCGCAGGCACCAGAATGAAACCGCCACCCACCCCCATAATGGCGGCCAGAATACCCACGCCCACGCCCACCAACAGTGGCGGGACAACCGAAATATAAAGCCCCGACGCGCGGAATTTCATCTTCCACGGCAGGTTATGCACCCAGTTATGCGTGTGCAGCTTGCGGCGCGGCGCATTCGGGTTCTTCGATCGTCGCAGCGCGCGCAGGCTTTCCTGCAGCATCAATGCGCCGATAATTCCCAGGAACAGCACATAGGACAGCTGCACAATCAGGTCCAGCTGGCCCAGCCGTTGCATCAGGTTGAAGAACCATATTCCGATGATGGACCCGACCAGACCCCCGATCAGCAGAACCGTACCCATGCGCAGATCAACTGTCTTGCGTTTCAGATGGGCCAGCACCCCCGAAATGGATGATGCGACAACCTGATTGACACCTGTGGCCACGGCGACTGCCGGCGGCACGCCAATAAAGAACAGCAGCGGTGTAATCAGGAACCCGCCACCCACGCCGAACATTCCGGACAACACACCAACGCCGCCGCCAACCCCCAGTAATGTGAAGGCATTAACCGATGTTTCGGCGATGGGCAGATAAATCTGCATCGTTCCCCTGATCCTGAATGCGGCAGATATAATTCATATATCTGCCCCGCAGCATCACAATGGCAACCAACCGCGATCAGGGCAAGGGGGCCACTCTGGGCGATTCCGATTCAACGCTTTTTTGCAACTATCGTGCCACAGGCCGCGTCAGTGACTGGCAAGATCTCGGCGCAGGATCAGGGCATCGACCGCGGTGCCCGTATTGGGCAGGCGGTAATACCCGCGCCGCGCACCTACCTGCCGAAAACCCATCCGGGCATACAGCCCGCGTGCGGCTGTGTTGGTTTGCGCCACCTCCAGAAAGCAGCATTCCGCGCGCCCCGTCAGCTTGTCCAGCCCCGCGCCCAGCACCGCGCCACCGACACCCTTGCGCTGCATATGCGGCGCAACAGCAAGGGTCAGTAATTCGGCCTCTCCCGCGATCAGGCGAAACAGCGCAAAACCGGCAAGCTGCCCGTCCGGGTTGCCGCGCCATTCCAGCTGGCAGGCGGGATCACGCAGAAAACCGTCAAAATCCTGCGCGGACCAGGGTGCGGGCATTTGGAACGCCTGCGCATGCAGCCCGGCCAGCGCCTGCGCATCCGGCCCGGTCACGGCAGAATCGTCACTGGCACCGCAGCGGACGGGGCAGCATCGGCGGGCCGGATATAAAGCGGCGCGGGCGCAGGGTTTTCTGCGCCTGCCCGCCGCCGCGCGACACGCGCAATCGATTCCGCCAGTCCATGGCGCGGGGCGAGAACACGTGCGCCCCCCAGCAGATGCGCCCCGCTACCCGTGAGGGTGGCATCACCTACCTGTAGCGCTGCGTCATGCAGGGACAGTAGTTGCGGCACGCCGGGATCGGGTGCGAAATGTTGCAGGTAAACCTCATCCCGGCGGGCATCTTCGATCACGTAAAGCGGGCGCGGCAACCCTTCGGCGCGGGCATCAAATACCGGCACCCCGATGGCGGGCCGTTTCAGCCCCAGCGCCAGCCCGCGCGCAGCAGCAACCGATATGCGGATGCCGGTAAAATTTCCCGGCCCCACCCCCACGGCCAGCATATCCAGATCCCGCCAGCCCGCGCCGCCCGTCGCCAGCACATGTTCCAGCAGTGGCAGCAAGTGTTCGGCCTGCCCGCGTGGCATGTCGTCATGGCGTTGCGCCAGTAATGTGTCGCCCTGCATCAAAGCGGCCGCGCAATGCGCGGCCGATGTGTCAAATGCAAGGATCAGGGGATCAGACCGCAACAGGGCGCACCTCTGTCACCTCCGGGATGTAGTGGCGCAGCAGGTTTTCGATACCCATCTTCAGTGTCAGGGTTGATGACGGGCAGCCTGCACACGCACCTTTCATATGCAGATAGACCACGCCGCGTTCAAACCCGTGGAATGTAATATCACCACCATCCTGTGCCACAGCAGGGCGCACGCGCGTGTCCAGCAATTCCTTGATCTGGTTCACGATTTCCGCATCAGGGCCGTCATGGGCAACATGACCCGCGCCCGCATCCCCGTCCATCATGGCAGCGCCGGACTGGAAATGTTCCATGATCGCACCCAGAATTTCAGGTTTGATATGCTGCCAGTCGACATCATCGGCCTTGGTGACGGTAATGAAATCCGACCCCAGGAAAACCCCGGTGACACCGGCCACCCCGAACAGGCGGCTGGCCAGCGGTGATGTGCCTGCGGTTTCCACACTGGGAAAATCCGCAGTGCCCAGACCCAGCACATCCTGACCGGGCAGGAATTTCAGCGTGGCCGGGTTCGGCGTGGATTCTGTCTGGATAAACATTGCGCATAACTCCTGTATTTACAGGGGATATGCGCCCTGCCCCGCTTCCTGTCAAGGCGCGCTTGACAGCGCTGTGACGGCAAGCCAGTCTTGGGGCATGTTCTTTGCTTCTGACAATACATCCGGCGTGCCTGCGCCCGTCATGGATGCGCTGGTGCGCGCCAATGACGGTTTTGCGGCCGGTTACGGCAATGATACCGTAACGCTGTCCCTGCGCGACCGTATCCGCAATCTGTTCGACGCCCCCGAAGCAGAGGTGTTTCTGGTCACCACCGGGTCTGCGGCGAATGCGCTGGCCATTGCCAGCCATTGCCCGCCATGGGGCGCGGTTTTCTGCCATGAGCTGGCGCATATCAATGTCGACGAATGCGGCGCGCCCGAATTCTATACCAATGGCGCGAAACTGGTGCCGCTGGGGGGCGCACAGGCGAAAGTTGCGCCCGAAACACTGGCGGATGCGCTGGCGCGCGCGGGCAAGGGTGGCGTGCATCAGGTGCAGCCGGGGCTGCTGAGCCTGACAAACCTGACGGAATGCGGCACGCGCTACAGCGTGACGGCGCTGAATGCGCTGTGTGGTCTGGCGTGTGACCATAGGGTGCCGGTGCATCTGGACGGGGCGCGGTTTGCCAATGCGCTGGTCGCCGAAGGGTGCAGCCCGGCGGAATACAGCTGGCAGGCGGGCGTTGATACCCTGTCGCTTGGTGGCACCAAGAACGGGTTGATGGGCGTTGAGGCAGTTGTCATTTTTGACCCTGCCCGCGCCTGGGAATTCCAGTTGCGGCGCAAGCGCGGCGGGCATCTGCTGTCGAAGAACCGTTTTCTGGCGGCGCAGATGATCGCGTGGTTGCAAGATGATCTATGGCTGAAACTGGCGCGTCATGCCAATGCCATGGCGGCCAGACTGGAAGACGGGCTGCGACAGCACCCGGATGCGCGGATTGTGTTTGAACGCGGCGGGAACATGCTGTTTGTGCAATTGCCGCGCGCCATTCATACGCGGCTGCAGGCGGCGGGCGCGCAATATTTCCTGTGGCCTGATCATGCGACACTGGACGGCCCGCAGGATGTGCCGGTCACGGGGCGGCTGGTCACATCATGGTCCACAACGGAATCTGATGTGGATGCATTTCTGCGCGCGCTGGATGTGGCTTAGGGAAGTGGTCCTTGGGGAATTTCCGAAGGCGCGGAGTCAAGGCCGACAGGCCGCCGCGCCATCGGCGGGCGGTCCCGCGGCCTGCCGGTTTCGCTGGCGTCATGCCAAGCCTATGAACTCAGGATTATGCCGCCTGCATAAAGTGAACTTCTCATAGGTGGGACCGGCAGACCCCGGCCCGCCGCTGGCGTGGCTCTGCAGCGGATTCAAGCGTTTATATGAATTACAGCGCCTTACGCGCATATCTTAACTTATTACATTAAGTTAAATGCACAATATGATGTAACAAAACAAAATTCTTTCAGAACCGCAGCGGGAACCCCCGCTGCGCCCTGCAAATCATCAGCGCTGTGACGCTTTCAGTTCCAGCCTGCGCGCGTGCAGTACCGGTTCGGTATACCCCGATGGTTGCGCGCGCCCGTTGAACACCAGATCGCACGCAGCCTGAAACGCAATCCCGTCGAAACCGGGGGCCATGGGCCGGTAGGCGGGGTCGTCCGCGTTCTGGCGGTCCACCACTTCAGCCATGCGTTTCATGGCATCCATCACATCAATATCAGAAACCACACCATGATGCAGCCAGTTGGCCACATGCTGGCTGGAAATGCGGCAGGTGGCGCGATCTTCCATCAGGCCCACATCGTTGATGTCGGGCACTTTGGAACAGCCCACCCCCTGATCGACCCAGCGCACGACATAGCCGAGTATGCCCTGTGCGTTGTTTTCCACTTCGCGGATGATCTGATCGCGCGTCCATTTGCCGAAACTGGCCAGCGGAATGTCCAGCAGCGCTTCGGCATGGGCGCGGCGCCCGCCTTTGGCCAGACGCTCCTGCACCGCGCGGACATTGACCTGATGATAATGCAGCGCATGCAGCGTGGCGGCCGTGGGCGATGGCACCCAGGCCGTGTTTGCGCCGGCTTTGGGGTGTTCGATCTTGGTTTCCAGCATGGCGGCCATCTGGTCGGGCATGGCCCACATGCCCTTGCCGATCTGGGCACGCCCCATCAGCCCGCATTCCAGGCCGATATCCACATTGCGGTCCTCATATGCCTTGATCCAGCCCTTGCGCTTGATGAAATCCTTGCGCGAAAATGGCCCTGCTTCCATGCTGGTGTGAATTTCATCGCCGGTACGGTCCAGAAACCCGGTATTGATGAAGGCCACGCGGTGGCGCGCGGCATGGATGCATTGCTGCAGATTGACGGAAGTGCGACGTTCTTCATCCATCACACCCATCTTGATGGTGTTGGGGGCCAGTCCCAGAACCTGTTCCACACGCCCGAATATTTCATCGGCAAAGGCCACTTCTTCCGGCCCGTGCATCTTCGGCTTCACGATATAGACAGACCCTGTAGCCGAATTGCGCGGCCCTGCGGATTTGTTCAGGTCGTGCAGGGCGCACAGCGTGGTGATCACCGCATCCATCAACCCCTCAAACACCTCGTTGCCGTCTGCGTCCAGAATGGCAGGGTTGGTCATCAGGTGGCCCACATTGCGCACCCACAGAACCGCCCTGCCCTTCAGCACCCTCAAACTGCCATCAGGGGCGGTGATGTCCAGATCGGGGGCCAGGCTGCGGGTGATGGTGCGCCCGCCCTTTTGCAGATCGGCGCGAAGATCGCCCTTCATCAGGCCCAGCCAGTTGCCATAGGCCTGCACCTTGTCAGCGGCATCGACACAGGCGACTGAATCTTCGCAATCCATGATCGCCGACAGCGCGGATTCCACGCGCACATCGGCCAGACAGGCCTGATCACGGCCCCCGATGGGGTGGGCACGGTTGAACACCAGTTCCACATGCAGCCCGTTATTGACCAGATAGACCGCATCGGGCGCGCGCGGGTCACCCATATAGCCTGCAAATTTTTCAGGGTTTTCCAGTGGCTTGCCGTCCACCAGAAGCGCGCCGCCCTTTACATGATACAGGCGCGCATCGGCGTGGCTATGCCCGGCCAACGGAAACGCCGCGTCCAGAAACACCCGCACCCGCGCAATGACGCGCGCGCCATGCCCCTGTTCATACCCGCCAGCGGGTGGCAGACGGCCCATCGCATCTGTGCCATAAAGCGCGTCATACAGACTGCCCCAGCGCGCATTGGCAGCATTCAGCGCGTAGCGGGCATTCGTGACAGGTACAACAAGCTGCGCCCCTGCAGTGGTTGCAATTTCGGGGTCAACATTGGTGGTGTCGATCTGGAAGGCGGGAACCTCTGGCAGAAGATAGCCGATCTCTTCCAGAAACGCCTTGTAGGATGCCAGATCATGCGCCTGATTGCGTCGGCTCAGGTGCCAGTCATCAATCCGGGCCTGCAATGTCGCACGTTTTTCCAGCAGGGCGCGATTGCGCGGCGTCAGATCCTGCACAAGCGCGGAAAACCCCTGCCAGAATCCTGTTGTCGAAATGCCGGTTCCGGGCAGCGCCTGCTCTTCTATGAAGGCGGCCAGTTCTGCATCCACCGTCAACCCGCTTCGCGCGACATGTTGTGTCATTGGTTTCCTGTCCCCTGCTATTTACGCACCACCTGAACCAGAAATGGCGGTGACGTGCAACCTGCGCCGCAAGTTACCGCCTGCGGCCCGCCAGGCAAGCCCAAATGCAGGCACGATCATGCAGATTTAACGAAAGCACTTGCCGGATTTTCCTTACAATGCACGACATGCACGACCGTTCATGATGTTGAACCGTCTTGAAACGTGGTGACTAACAGCGTGCTTTTGTCTTCAGGTTGTTTTTGCTAGCATGGCGGCAATGCATGCTGGTAAAATTAGCAATGCGAAACATCCTTCCCATGTTAAACACGTCACGTTAAGAAGCCCGGATGATCACGACAGACTTGCATCAGACATTGACAGCCTGCCTTGCCGGACCGGATTTCCGGATCGGGGGTGTGCCCTGAAACTGTTTGATCTTGGCGCGCTTCCTGACAAGTCACGCTCGCTTTCCGAAATGCTGGATGACCTTTGCGCGCGGCTGGAACTGGATTATGCTGCCTATGCCGGGGTCAATACCTTTGACAATTCCGTGCATGCGGTCGCCAATTATCCGGAGCCGTGGAAACAGCATTATCTGGAATTCGGGCTGCACGAACAAGACCCGAGCCTGCGCCACGCCGCCCGCAGTCATGCGCCGGTGCATTGGGGGCGTCTGGTGGATGATCCCGGTTTCAGGTCGGTTTTTTCACAGGCCCATGATTTCCATATTCCCGATACCGGCGTCACCATTCCGGTGCGTGGCCCTTTCGGGGACAAGGGTATGTTAAGCGTCAGCAGGCGCGGATCGCGTGCGTCATGGGATGCTCATAGTGCGCATATCATGCGCCAGTTGCAGGAATCAGCCGCGCTGATCCATGATACGGTCATGCATCAGGGGGTGGTCATGCGCGTCATGCGCGCGCCGAACCTGTCAAGACGCGAGGTCGAGATCCTGCAATGGATCGCGGCGGGCAAGACCCAGTCCGATATATCGGACATTCTGACAATCTCTGCGCGCACGGTGGAAGTTCACATGCGTTCCGTGCGCGCCAAACTCGGGGCGCTGACCACGGCACAGGCGGTCGCGCGCGCCATCGGACTCGGGTTGATTTTTCCGATGTGACGCAATCGGACTACGGGATTTCCCGCATGGTTAATGACTCCCTTCTCTGTCAGCGTGCAGCCTGTGGGATAGCCATAGGGGAAACCGATCATGATTCTTGTTATTGATGCCATCAACAAGGACAAGCATGGCGCCGTGCTGGAGGACATGTTCCGCTTGCGCGCACGCGTATTTGCGGACAGGCTGGGCTGGGATGTTCAGATTCGCGACGGGATGGAAATGGACGCCTTCGACGCGCTTGACCCGGCCTATCTGGTCGGTCTGGATGAGGAAGACCGCGTTGTGTCCTGCGTGCGCCTGTTGCAGACAACAGGGCCGCATATGCTGTCAGATATATTCAGCGATATCTTGCAGGGCGAACCCCCGATGCGCGCGCCGACATTGTGGGAATCGACCCGTTTCTGCGTTGATACCGACCGCCTGAGCACGCAGGATCGCGGGCACGGGTCCGTTGCACGCGCCACGTCCGAACTGATGTGCGGCACGCTGGAATTCGCGCAGCGCAGCGGGATCAGCGACATCATTACCGTGATTGACCCGGTGATGAACCGTGTGCTGAAACGCTCGGACAATGCGCCATATGGCTATGTCGGCAATATCGTGCAGATGGGCAAGACCAAGGCACTTGCCGCCCTGCTGGACACCACGGATGAGCGCATCAATCGCCTGCGGGCCTTTGCGGGTATCGAAGGGTCGGTGTTTGTTGACGAAGAAGCATTGATTGCACGCATGGCGCGACGCGCGCAACCGGCCCCGCAAAAAGCGGCCATCGCACCGGATGTGCTGGCGCAATATTGCCTGGAACAGCTTAGCGCGGCGCAGTCGGAACAGGACATGAATGCGGCACTGAACCTGGCGCAGGCGGTTCTGGGCGCGCGGCAGCACGATGGGACAAGCCCCCCACAGGCAGATATCCCCTACGGCACCGGCTACCGGCACTGACAGCGCGCCTTCCCTTGGCATGATCTGGGGTAGCATAGGGCGTATGCCACCCCAGATAGCGTGAACCGGCTGCCATGCCGGAAACAATTCCCCGCGATCACGCAATGACAGCTTGAAGCTTGCCTGTATCTGCGGCACAAGATGGGCCATGTTGCTTGTTCTTGCGCTGCTTGTGGTGTTTGTCGCCATTCTGGTTGTGCAGCCGTGGAAAATGCGCGGTTGCCGGTGGCGCAGGGATACGCGTAGACTGGCTGATGGGCGGGTGATGTTCATCTGCATGGCCTGTGGTGCGCAAACCGCCTTGCCCAAGGGGCGCGAGCCCAAGGAATGTCTGGCAGGAGAACAGCCATGAAAGCGCCGAAAGATGCCGATGCGCGCCGCGCAATTGCACCTGTAATCTGCTATCCCAATGACAATCTGCGCAGGCCGCCGCTGGACACTTATCGCGCAGCCCGTGACAAGGCTACGGAAACGAACCGCATCACGATTCCCCCCCGTGAAGCGCGCTGCTTCTATGTCACGGCGGGCAGTTTCTTTCGAATTACCTGCTCCGAAGGGGCGCAGGTCGGCGACCTGAACCTGTTTGAAGCGCGCAACCTTGAAGAACATTTCTATTCCGGCAAGACCCGCGCCTTGCATGGCAGCCATATCAATGTGGGCGACAGGCTGTGGTCCTGCCTGCCCTATCTGCGCCCCATGGCAACAGTATTGACCGATACGCTGGACTGGTATGGCGTGGACGAACATGGCGGGCGGGTGCATGATGTGATCGGCACGCGCTGTGACCCCTACACCCATCATCTGCTGACCGGCGAGGATTATCACCACACCTGTCATTCCAACCTGACCCGCGCGCTGGCTGATCATCTGGACAGACCCCTGTCGGAAGCGGAATCACTGGTGCATGACGTGCTTAATGTCTTCATGTGTACCGGCTTCAGTCAGGAAACCGGCCAGTATTTCATGAAGGCCAGCCCTGCACGCAAGGGCGACTTCATCGAATTCTTCGCCGAGATTGACCTGCTTTGCGCATTGTCGGCATGTCCGGGCGGGGATTGCGGCGCGGAACACAGTTCCGACAGCCCCCAGTGCCACCCGCTGGAGGTCAGTGTCTACGCCCCCCCCGCCGGTGCGCTGGATGGTTGGTACAGCCCGTCCCATAACCGGTATTCACGCCGTCACAGCCACGACTGAAATACTATGGACCAGACGCGCGCGGCATATTGACCAATGCGCGTTTCCCCTACATATCGGCATCCATGACAGAGCTTTCGCACATCCGCAATTTCTCCATCGTGGCGCATATCGACCACGGTAAATCCACACTCGCAGACCGGTTGATCCAGTCAACCGGCACAGTGTCCGACCGCGACATGAAAGAGCAGTTGCTCGACGCGATGGATATTGAACGCGAACGCGGGATCACCATCAAAGCCAATACCGTGCGCATTGATTATGTCGCCAATGACGGGCAGGCCTATGTGCTGAACCTGATCGACACCCCCGGCCATGTCGATTTCGCCTATGAGGTCAGCCGGTCCATGCGCGCGGTCGAAGGGTCGCTGCTGGTGGTCGATGCCAGTCAGGGGGTTGAAGCGCAGACATTGGCCAATGTCTATACCGCGCTTGATGCCGGTCATGAAATCGTGCCGGTGCTCAACAAGATCGACCTGCCCGCCGCCGAACCCGAACAGGTCAAGGCCCAGATCGAGGATGTGATCGGGCTGGATGCATCCGATGCAGTGCTGATTTCCGCCAAATCCGGCCTTGGTATTCCCGATGTTCTGGAAGCGATCGTCACACGCCTGCCCGCCCCCAAGGGTGAACGCAACGCGCCGCTGAAAGCCATGCTGGTCGACAGCTGGTATGACTCCTATCTGGGGGTTGTGGTGCTGTTCCGGGTCATGGACGGGGTTATCCGCAAGGGTGACAACATCAAGATGATGCAGACAGGCGCGAAATACGGCATCGACAAGCTTGCGGTGCTGAAACCCGCGATGGTGGATGTTCCCGAACTTGGCCCCGGTGATATTGGTGTGTTCACTGCCAGCATCAAACAGGTGCGCGACACCAAGGTCGGCGATACCATCACCCATGAAAAGAAGGGCTGCGAAACGCCCCTGCCCGGTTTCAAACCTTCGGTTCCGGTGGTGTTCTGCGGGTTGTTTCCGGTTGATTCCGCGGAATTCGATGATCTGCGCAGCGCGGTTGAAAAACTTGCCCTGAACGACGCCTCTTTCAGCTATGAGATGGAAAGCTCCGCTGCGCTGGGCTTCGGGTTCCGCTGCGGGTTTCTGGGGCTGTTGCATCTGGAAGTGATCCGCGACCGGCTGGAACGTGAATATGACATCGACCTGATCACCACGGCACCCTCTGTCGTTTATCATGTGCATATGCGCGACGGGTCGGTAACGGAGCTGCACAACCCTGCCGATATGCCCGACCTGACTTATGTCGACCATATCGAAGAACCGCGTATCAAGGCCACGGTTCTGGTGCCTGATGATTACCTGGGCGATGTGCTGAAATTGTGTCAGGACCGTCGCGGCATCCAGATGGAACTGACCTATGCGGGCAGCCGCGCGATGGTGGTCTATGACCTGCCGCTGAACGAAGTGGTGTTCGATTTCTATGACCGGCTGAAATCCATTTCCAAGGGCTATGCGTCATTTGACTATGAAATTACCGGCTACCGCGAAGATAATCTGGTCAAGATGCAGGTACTGGTCAATGACGAGCCGGTGGACGCCCTGTCGATGATGGTCCACCGTGACCGCGCCGAAATGCGTGGCCGCGCGATGTGCGAGAAGCTGAAGGAACTGATCCCCCGCCACATGTTCAAGATCCCCATTCAGGCGGCCATCGGCGGCAAGGTCATCGCACGCGAGACACTGGCCGCACTGCGCAAGGATGTGACGGCGAAATGCTATGGCGGCGACGTGACGCGGAAAAAGAAATTGCTGGAGAAGCAGAAAGCCGGCAAGAAGAAGATGCGTCAGTTTGGCAAGGTGGAGATTCCGCAGCAGGCGTTTATAAGTGCGCTGAAGATGGATAGCTGAGGGTTTACGCCCTCAGCCCCTTGCTCAGCCCCTTGGAAATTCGACACCTATTCCGCTGGTAAAGGTATGTTCGGCACGGAATAGGCGTAACGCGCATATTCGCTGGACAGCCAGTCCGCGGCGCAGGAACTGATATCCGCAAGCCGCGCCAGATCCGCCTCTCGCATGCGGGTCGAACGGGTCAGCATGATACGGCGCGCAAGGCTGGCACGCCCGCGCGGCGTTCTGAAAAACCCCTCTGGTGCATCCAGATAAGGCAGTGGCGCACCCAGACGCACGAGTCCGGGATAGCTGCCCAACCCTTCATACAGCGCCAGCGCGCATTCCTGCGATTGCTGCGGGCATTGGATATCACAGACCTGCTGTAAGGGCGCAGCCAGTTCGGCCTGTCCAAGCCATGTGCGCAAATGACCATGGTCGACCGTCTGGCCGACCATGCCAAGTTGCGGATCGCCCTGATCAGGGGCGGGAATATCACCCGGCGCGGCGGGCCATTCCGCCACCAGATAGGACAGAGCGGCGGGAAACCAGTCGGTGGCAAGCACCTCGGGGGGGAAACTGCCTTCCTGGCGGCTGGCAAGGACCAGCAATGCCTCGCGCACGGCACGGCTGTCGCCCTTGGCGGCAAATCCCTGCGCAATATCCAGCCCACCGTCAAGCTGCCACAGCCTGTTCCAAAGCTGCGCATAGTCAATCCCGGGCGCGGCAACTGCCATCCAGTTCCGGCCGGACAACCCGCCCTGCGCCCGCAGCAGCGCAATCCTGTCCTGACGCGGCAATGCACTGATCCATGGCCCCTGCAAGGAGGATTTTTTGTCGATCAACCCCAGCAGAACGCGCGCGGCACCATTTCCATCCTGCGCCAGCCGGGCCAGCGCTGGCAGGGATTGTGCCTCGTCATCGGCCAGCCAGCTTTCCAGCGCGCTGCGAAATTCCGGATGCGTACTGCCCGGCAGGGTTTCGGCCCGTAACGTCGTCGCCGCCCCCAGCACGCCCGCAGACAGCACGGCGGCCAGAAGCTGCCGGCCCAGCCGACCCAAAACACCCGAAGGCATATTCCCTTGCCGCATCGATCCTCCTGCCCTCGTCCGGCCCCGCGCCGCGTCCGGTCGTAATGTCATTCCGCTACAGCGCGAAAACTGTCCGGCCTGCCCTGCCGTTGGTGCAACAATTCGCATTTTCAGAATGGAATCAACACAAAACCGCCCCGGTCGAGGCCACTACATGAACCACAAGTCGCAAATTGCCGCGATACGACAGGCTACAGACCAGCGTCGTCCGGTCCCCGCTGCACATAGTCATAGCGAAAGTTCTGTTTGGGGTGAACCGCTTGTTTCTTGTTTTTGTGCAATCAGCGCATATGGTCTGCATTGTCGTATTTACCAAGCTGATCCGCGGCAAAACCACGCGCAGCGCGCCCGTTCCCGCCCTGCAAGGGCTTTTGGCCATGGTGGTTTTCGCCTATCGTTCTGCCAGTGTCTGATGAATTTTTGTCGCAGGAGAAGCAGCCATGTCCGATCACGATCACGACGATGTGCAACTTCTGGACGCACCGGCTGACCGGGTTATGCCGCAGGAACCGCTGGCCCCGGAAATTAACCTTGCCAGCGCGAAAACCGACTCCGAATGGTTGGCCCGGCTGGATGAACTGGGGGATGAACTGGACCCGGACGCAGGCGGATTCACCCCTTTGGGGCAGCACCATGCGGCCTTGTATAGTGACGGAAGCGATACCCTTCTGGTCAGCTTTGAAAGTATCGCCACCATTCGCGAACGCCAGCCCGATCACCGGCCCATGGGGTTCACGCATGCGCGGGCGCGGGGCTGGTCAAGCCTGTCGGTCGTGGCGCGGCAGCCGCGCTGGTTCCGCGACACGGAAATATGCGACTATTTCGACGCCCAGATTGATGCAGGCTTTTTCGACGGGTTCCGTCGGGTGCTGTTCTACGGCGAAGGCATGTGTGGTTATGCCGCCTGCGCCTATAGTCTGGCCGCAGCCGGGGCCACGGTGCTGGCCATTGCCCCGCAGGCAACGCTTGATCCCGCGATTGCAGGTTGGGACCGCCGCTTCATGGATGCGCGGCGGCTGGATTTCCGCAGCCGTTTCGGATTTGCCCCTGCCATGCTGGATGGCGGGCGGAATGCCTTTATTGTGCATGATCCCGCGCGCAAGCTGGATCTGATGCATGCAACCCTGTTTCGCCGCCCCTTCGTGACCCTGTTGCGCAGCCCCGATCTTGGCCGGGATACGGCAGTGGCTTTAGCGCGTCTGGGGGCACTGGCACCTATGATTGACGCCGCCGCCGAAGGGAAGCTGACACCGCTGTTGTTCCATCGGCTGATGCGCGCGCGGCGCGAGGATGCGCCATATCTGGAACGCCTGACCCGGCGCTGCGCCAGACTTAGCCGCCATCCCGCGCTGACACTTGCTGCCGCGCATCACGCGCTGGCGCGATCCGACAGCCGCAAGCTGCGCAAATGCCAGAGCAAGGCTGAGAAGCAATTGTCGCGGTAGCGCTGCGTTTGCGGGGCTGAAACAACTGCTGGAAATTGCCAAAGGCGCGGAGTCAAGGCCGCAGGCCGCCGCGCCACCGGTGGGCCGTCCCGCGGCCTGCCGGTTTGGCTGGCGTTGACTCACGCTTTGAAGGTCGGAGTTGTGACGCTTGCATAAAGTGAACTTCTTCAATGTGCGACCGGCAGACCCCGGCCCACCGGTGACGCGGGCTTGGTGCATGACGCAAGCGGGCCTCGGTCAACCGTCGCAACTCCGCCGGACAGGGGATTGCGCCGGATCGGGGCAGAGCATCCAGGCCATGGGGGCAGTGTGAATCGGGTATCGGAGCTGTCCAAAAATCTGGCGGGGGACGGAGCCAGTGGTTTCAGCGCCCCACGCGCCTCAGACGCGCGATCCCGGTGCCGGGGGCAGATGTGCCAGCAACCACAGGATCGCCAGATAGGCCGCGTATTCCAGCCCCATATCGCGCCATTTGCCAGGGTGCTGCAAAAACAGAAGTGTCTGGATCAGGCAGACCACGGCCATGACCCCGTAAGCCGCGGCCATTGCCGCCAGCCGGGCCTGCGGAAAGCGCCGCCAGGTCAGCATGAAGGCGGATGCGCCCGCGCCGATGGCCAGCCAGTGCAGCAATTGCATCCAGTCGGGAAAATGGCGGTTGGCCAGCCCGAATCCGACCGGGGCCGGTGTCAGGAATTCGATCAGCCCCAGCACCGCCCAGACCCCAAGGCCCGCGTGCAGAAGAAATAACCCATACCAGACAGGCCTGCCCAGCCGTTCCATACGACCTTGCCCCATGATGCCCTGCCGACATTCCCCGGATGGCCTGCCGCGCAAGGATTAAAGTCGCCTGATCGCGCGTGTCAGTCAAGTGACTGCGCCGCACGGGGCGTTTCCGCTGCCGGACGCCGCGCGGGGCTGGTGCCGACCACGCATAAGAATCCCGGCATTTCCCGCGTATTCGGGCTGGAATTGCGGGCGGGTTTTGGCTAGGGAACACCCATGCAGCAGACCCTGACCATACCCCGCCCTGATGACTGGCATCTGCATTTGCGCGATGGCGCGATGTTGCAGGCCGTGGCCCCCGAAACCGCACGCCATTTTGCGCGCGCCATCATCATGCCCAATCTGGTGCCGCCTGTGGTCACCGGCGCGCAGGCGCGCGCCTACCGGACCCGTATTGCGGATGTCACAGGCCATGGCTTCACCCCGTTGATGACCCTTTATCTGACGGAAGAAACCGATCCGGCCGATGTGCTCGCCGCGCATGCAGCAGGCATCATCACAGCGGTGAAACTGTATCCCGCCGGGGCCACGACGAATTCCGCATCCGGCGTGCAGAATTTTGACCGCGTGCGCCCGGTGCTGGACGCGATGGCGCAGGCCGGAATTCCACTGCTGACCCATGGCGAGGTGACAGACCCCGCGATTGACATTTTCGACCGCGAAGCCGTGTTCATTGACCGTGTTCTGGACCCGATCCGCCGCGCGAACCCTGACCTGCGCGTGGTCATGGAACATATCACCACCGCCGATGCCGTGGCTTATGTCCAAAGCCAGCCTGAAGGACTGGGCGCGACGATCACAACCCATCATCTGGTGATCAACCGCAATCATATTCTGGTGGGCGGAATCAAGCCGCATTACTATTGCCTGCCGGTGGCCAAACGCGAAAGCCACCGTCTGGCACTTGTGGGGGCCGCAACATCAGGCGATGCGCGGTTCTTCCTTGGCACCGACAGCGCCCCCCATACGGATGACGCCAAGGAATCCGCCTGTGGCTGCGCGGGCTGTTTCACGGCCACGAATACCATGTCCATTCTGGCCCATATATTCGAAGATGCAGGCGCGTTGGATAAGCTGGAAGGTTTTGTGTCGCGCAATGGTCCGGCGTTTTATGGCCTGCCGGTGAATGACGGCACGCTGACACTGGAACGCAGCGACACCCCTGTCACCTATCCCACCAGGATCGAAACCGGCGCCGGGCCGGTCACGGTCTTTGACCCCGGTTTCCCGCTGTTCTGGCGGGTCGCAGAATAAGGCACGCCCATCATGATCCCGACCAGTTTTCCCGACCGCCAGACCGTTGCCCGACTGACTGCACGCATGTTGCTGGACATCAAGGCCGTGCATTTCAACGCGCGCGAACCCTTCACCTTTGCCAGCGGGTTGCAGGCCCCCACCTATATTGACTGCCGCAAGCTGATCAGCTTTCCGCGCATCCGTAGCGCGCTGATGGATTTCCTGACCTGCCGCGTCATGGAGGATGCAGGGTTCGAAGCGTTTGACAATATCGCGGGCGGCGAAACTGCGGGCATTCCCTTTGCCGCGCTGGTGGCCGAACGCATGGCCCTGCCCATGACCTATGTGCGCAAGAAGCCCAAAGGTTACGGGCGCAATGCCCGCATTGAAGGCGCCATGACCGAGGGGCAGCGCGTGCTGCTGGTCGAAGACCTGACCACCGATGGCGGATCGAAACTAAGTTTCGTGGATGCCATCCGCGACACCGGCGCGGATTGCGCGCATACGGCGGTGATCTTCTATTACGGCATTTTCCCCGAAACCGAACCCCGCCTTGCGGAACATGGTGTGAAGCTGCATTACCTGTGTACATGGTGGGATGTCCTGGCAGAAGCGCGCCGCGGCGGGGATTTCGACACCGAAACACTGGACGCGGTTGAAGGGTTCCTGCGCGCACCGCGCGACTGGACAGCGGGTTAACCCCGCAGGCCAGAAAGGGACTGTCCCATGCCGCACAGGATTACGATTCGCGTCTATTATGAAGACACTGACCTTGCGGGCATTGTCTATTACGCGAATTACCTGAAATTCATCGAACGCGGCCGGTCGGAATGGGTGCGCGATCTGGGCATTGATCAGGCGAAACTGAAGGCCGAAGGCGGCGGCGTTTTCGCCGTGCGCCGGGTGGTGGCCGATTACCGCGCCCCTGCCCGTTTCGATGACCTGCTGGATGTCACCACAGAATACCAGTCGCATACCGGCGCGCGGCTGGAATTGCGCCAATGCGTGTTGCGGGGCGGCAAACTGCTGTTTGAAGCGCGGGTCACGCTGGTCTGTCTGGCCGGGTCCGGTCGCCCGCAACCGCTACCAGCGGGTTTGATTGCCGGTTTGAACGAAAATATTACAATTTAAACCCAAGGTATAACGCGCTTGTGTTGGTAAGGCGCTTTTATTCCTGTATGCTCTGCGTCAAAGCAAGCCGCCCGAGAAGCGGCACATTTCGAGTGAGCAGACCATGGACCCACAAACTCTGAGCATGACGCAGGAGATCGACTTCTCTCTGGTTGCGTTATTCGCGCGCGCCACATTGACCGTGCAATTGGTGATGATCAGCCTGATCCTCGCCTCTTTCTGGTCATGGGGTATCATCGTGCAGAAGCATATCCGCTACCGGCGTGCCCGCGCGGAAGCCGAACATTTCGAATCCGCCTTCTGGTCAGGTGAGCCGCTGGACGAGCTTTATGACCAGATCGGCCCGGCGCCCGCAACATCGCCGCAGCGGGTTTTTGCTGCGGGCATGACCGAATGGCGCCGGTCGCACCGCGCGGACGGAAATCTTATTCCGGGCGCGGTGGCACGGATCGACCGGTCCATGGATGTGGCCATCGGCAAGGAATCCCGCGATCTGACGCAAGGCCTGACCTTTCTGGCCTCTGTCGGGTCGGCATCGCCCTTTATCGGGCTGTTCGGGACGGTCTGGGGGATCAAACACGCGTTTGAGGAAATCGCACTGGCGCAATCCACCAATCTGGCCGTTGTCGCCCCCGGCATTGCCGAGGCGCTGCTGGCCACGGGACTGGGCCTGCTGGCCGCTATTCCTGCCACGATTTTCTACAACAAGCTGACCGATGATTCCGACGAGATCATTTCCGGCTACGAAGCGTTTGCGGATGAATTCAACACCATCCTGTCGCGCCAGTTGGACGCGACCTGATCCATGGGTGCGCAATTCCTGAAGAAGGGTGGCGGAACCGGGCGGCGCAGGCGCCGTGGCGGGGCTGCGCGCATGTCCGAAATCAACGTCACGCCCTTTGTTGATGTGATGCTGGTATTGCTGATCATCTTCATGGTGGCCGCCCCCATGCTGACCGTCGGTGTGCCGGTGGAACTGCCGCGTACATCCGCCGGGGCCTTGCCCGCTGAGCAGGAAGAACCGCTTTCGGTCACCCTCAGCACCGACGGGACAGTCATGATCATGTCATCCGAAGTCAGCCTGAACGACCTGATCCCGCAATTGCGCGCCATCGCAGCCGAACGGCGCGACAACCGTGTGTATCTGCGTGCGGACGGGGCCATTCCTTATGAACGGGTTGTTCAGGTGATGGGCGCGCTGAATTCGGGGGGATTCAACAATATCGGTCTGGTGACCGAACAAGGCGGCCCGCGCTTCGACGGGCAGCTGAACTGATGTGAGAGAGCCGGTCTGGCACATGGCAGTCGCTGTAGACATCATATCACGTCTGGATACGGGGCAGAAAGTCTCGGGCGTGGCGCATATTGCGCTGATCGCCTGGGTCATGCTGTTTGACCTGTTTCAGGCCCCTGACAATGCGGCCAGCATTCCTGTGACCGATGTCGCGCTGATATCATCCGAGGAATTCGCCGCCCTTTCCGCGCCTGCAAGCGCGCCACCGCCTGCACCGCAGCCGGTACCAGCGCCCCAGCCGCAGCCGGAACCCGCACCGCAGCCGGAAATCACTGCGCCGGAACCGATTGCACCGACACCACCCCCGGTGCCGGAACCCGAACCTGCCCCCGCGCCGGAACCAACGCCACAGCCCGCCCCCGAACCTGCACCGCAGCCGGAACCGGCGGCACCGTCAACAGGGGTGATCTTTTCACCGCAAACCACACCGGGGGCCAGCCAGCGCCCCCGCCCGCGCCCTGTTGACCGCGTGGCCCCGGTCCCCAGTGAAACCCCGCCCGAAGACGCGCAGACCGACATCGCCGCGCAACCGGCAACAACCCCTGACCCGGGTGAGGAACAGCCTGTGCCCGAACAGGAGCAGCCCGAAACCGCCCCGCCCGAAGCCACGACCGAAATCGTGACCGAAGCAACCGAAACGGACGACAGTTCAACCGAACGCGCGGCGGCGGCCCCCAATATCAGCCAGCGTCCGCGCCCCCGGCCGGACCGCCCTGCGCCCGCCCCGGAACCCGCGCAAACCGCTGCGGCACCCGCCCCCACACCAACGCCAACACCGCAGCCGACACCCACGCCTGCCCCCGCACCGCAACCAGACCCCGAACCTGAACCCGCAGCACCGCCCGCGGATGCCATCAATGATGCGCTGGCCGCGGCGCTGGCAGAAAGTACGCCCGCACCTGTCAGCGCAGGGTTGTCAGCCAGCCAGGCAGATGCGCTGCGGCTGGCGATCCAGCAATGCTGGAACATCGTGTCACTGTCGACAGAGGCGCTGCAGGTCACTGTCACAGTCGGGTTTTCGATGACGCCTTCGGCCATGCCCGAACAAGGTACGATTCGCGTCGTCGGTTCATCCGGCGGGTCCGAAGCGGCGGTGAATCAGGCATTCGAAGTGGCGCGACGCGCAATCATCCGCTGTGCAGGGGACGGCTATGGCCTTCCCCCCGCGCAATATGATGCTTGGCGTGATATAGAGATAACATTCAACCCTGAAGGCATGAGACTCAGATGAAACGGATTTTCCAGATTCTGCCAGCGCTTGCCCTTGCTTTGGCATCGGTGGGTATGACCCCCATAACTGCACAGGCGCAGCCCCTGCGGCTTCAGATCACCGAAGGGGTCATAGACCCGATGCCGATTGCCGTGCCCGCCTTTGTTGCCGAAGACAGCGCCGGCGCACGCTACACGGATGCGCTGGCGCGTGTGGTGGTCGCAAACCTGACCGGTACCGGATTGTTCCGCGAAGTCCCGCCGCAGGCCCATATCGCGCGGATCACCAGCTTTGATGCTGGCATCGGCTTTGCTGATTGGCGCGCGGTCAATGTTCAGGCGCTGATTACCGGGGCCGTGTCGGTGTCCGGCAACCGGATGAATGTGAAATTCCGCGTCTATGACGTGGTGTCGGGCCAGCAACTGGGCCAGGGGCTGCAATTTGCAGGCACGGAAAACGACTGGCGGCGCATGGCACATAAAGTGTCGGATGCGGTCTATAACCGGATTACGGGCGAAGATGGCTATTTCGACAGCCGCGTTGTGTTCATTGCGGAATCCGGGTCACGTGACAACCGCAGCAAACGTCTGGCTGTCATGGATCAGGATGGCGAGAATGTGCAATACCTGACCGACGGGCGCACGCTTGCCATCGCGCCACGCATGTCACCTACTGGCGACCGGGTAGTGTATACCAGCTATGATTCCGGCAGCCCGCGCATTGCATTGCTGACCCTGCCCGGCGGGCAGCGCCAGATGCTCGGGGATCAGCAGGGCGCAATGACCTTCTCGCCGCGTTTTGCGCCTGACGGGCAATCGCTGGTTTATTCGCTGGCGCGCGGCGGCAATACCGACCTGTACCGCATCGACCTGCGCAGTGGTCAGCAAACGCAACTGACCAATTCGCCATCCATCGCAACTGCCCCCAGCTTTTCACCGGACGGGCGGTTTATCGCGTTTGAATCCGACCGTTCCGGCACCAGCCAGATCTATGTCATGCCCGCCAGCGGCGGCGAGGCCCGGCGTATCAGTTTCGGTCAGGGGCGGTATTCGACACCGGTATGGTCGCCGCGCGGTGATCTGATTGCCTTCACCAAATCGAATGCCGGGCGTTTCCATATCGGGGTCATGCGCACGGACGGGTCGGAAGAACGGCTGCTCACGGCGTCGTATCTTGACGAAGGGCCGACATGGGCGCCCAATGGTCGCGTAGTCATGTTTACCCGCGAAGCGCAGGGCGGCGACCCGGCAATTTACTCGGTCGATATTACGGGGCGCAACTTGCGCCGCGTGCCGACACAAGGCCCTGCCTCTGACCCGGCATGGGGACCATTGCGACCATAATCGCGCCCCCTGAACCACACAACCAGCACATACAACACTCAAGACCAAGGAATAGATCATGAACCTGACAACGAAATCACTGCTTCTGCTGGGCGCACTGGCGCTGGCAGCCTGTAACAACCCCCGCGCGGGCGGCACGTTCGGCGGTGGCGGGGCCGATGGCTTCGGCAATGACAGCGGCTACGGCACCGGCATCAGCACAGGCGAGTTGGGAGACCCCAATGACCCCCGCTCGATCGCGCATTTCAACCAGCGCATCGGGGATCGCGTGTTCTTTACTGTCGACAGCTCCAGCCTGACCACGGAAGGGCGCGAAACGCTGAACGCTCAGGCGCGCTGGCTGAATTCCAACCCGCAATACGCCATCATTGTCGAAGGTCATGCGGATGAACGCGGCACCCGCGAATATAACGTGGCACTTGGTGAACGCCGCGCGAATGCCGTGCTGCAATATCTGGTCAGCCAGGGGGTCAGCGCCGGGCGTATGCGCACCGTCAGCTATGGCAAGGAACGCCCTGTTGAAGCCTGCGCTGCACAACGCTGCTGGGACATCAACCGCCGTTCGGTCACGGTCATTTCCGGCGGTCTGACGGGGTAACATCATGCGCATGCTGCGGATCACGACCATCGCCATTCTGATGCTGGGGCCGGTTTCGGCCCCGGCATTCGCGCAGCAAACGCCCCCTGCGGCGCAACAGGGCGACAGCGTTGCCCAGTTGCGCAGCGAAATCAGCGCCCTGAGTGCGCTTGTGGCGGGGTTGGCGGCGGAATTGTCCTCTGGTGCGGGCAGTCCGGAAAACCTGCAGGGGTTCGACGGCAGCGTGATTGACCAGATCGAACGCACCCGTCAGGAACTGGCCAGTCTGACCGCGCGGGCCGAGGCATTGGAACACCGCATACGTCAGGTCGTGGATGATGCATCCAACCGGATCGGGGATATGGAATTCCGCCTGACCGAACTGGAAGGCGGGGATACATCCGCCCTGCCGCCCACGCGCCCGCTTGGCGGTGGAACCGGTGCCGCCGCCGCTACGGGCAATGGGGTCAGCGATCCCGAAGCCGCGCCGCAGCTTGCCGCAGGCGAACGCGCGGCCTTTGATGCCGCGCAAGCACTGATCGACGAAGGCGATACCGATGCAGCCAAATCCGCGCTGTCGGTCTTTCTGGAAACCTATCCCGGCAGTCCGCTTGGCGCGCAGGCAAGTGCGCTGCTGGCACAAGCGCAGCGCGACAGCGGCGCGGAATCCGATGCGGCGCGCACATGGCTGAACCTGTATCTGGCCAATCCCGAAGGGCCGGACGCCCCGCCCGCACTTCTGGAACTGGGCAACAGTCTGGCGCGGCTGGGACAAATGGCCGAATCCTGCGTGATGTTCGAGGAACTGTTTACCCGTTTCCCGGATGCCGCACAGGCCGTTGATGCCCGCGAGGCCCATGGCCGGAACGCATGCCCCTGACGCGGGCAGATACCGGTCGGAACAGGCTGCAAAACGCATTCGCCGCCGAAATGGCGCGGGCGTACCAAAACGCCCCCCTCCGGCGTCTGGGTCTGGCGGTTTCGGGCGGGGGCGATTCGATGGCCCTGATGCGGCTGGCGCAAGATTGGGCGACCGCGCAGGGCTGCGAACTGTTTGTGGCAACCGTCGATCACGGCTTGCGTGACGGCTCCGCCGCCGAGGCTGCGATGGTCGCACGCAGCGCAACTGCTCTCGGCCTGCCCCATCAGACGCTTGCATGGCGCGGCTGGGACCGGCGCGGCAACCTGCAGGACATGGCACGGCAGGCTCGTAAACATTTGCTGGCAGAATGGGCGCAGGCCAACGCGCTGGACGGCGTGGCACTGGGCCACACGCGCGATGATCAGGCCGAAACATTGCTGATGCGCCTTACGCGCGGGTCCGGGGTCGAAGGGTTGACCGGCATTGCTGCGCAGGACCAGTCGCACGGCACCAGATGGCTGCGCCCGTTGCTGGCCATGGCCCGGGCGGAATTGCGCGACTATCTGCGCGCTTTGCAACAGGACTGGGCCGAAGACCCGTCCAATCTTGATACCGGCTTTGACCGGATCAAGGCGCGGCAGGCATTGCAGCATCTGGCCGTGCTGGGACTGGACGCTGCGCGGCTGGCGGCAACGGCAGAACGCATGCAGGCCGCCCGCGAAAGCCTTGATTTCCTGGCCGATACACAGGCGCAGACCATTCTGACACAGGATCATGGCGATTTCATTTTCGACGCGGAAGCATTGGCGGCCCTGCCCCGCGATACGCGCACAAGGCTTGTCGCGCGGGCCTTGCAGACCATTTCCGGTAATCCCTATCGCCCGCGTCTGGATGCGTTGAACGCGGCGCTTGCCTGCAAGACGCGGGCCACGCTTCATGGCTGCATCCTGACACGCAGCAAGGGCAAGCTGCGTATCACCCGCGAATACAGCGCCGTTGCGACGTTGCGCGCACCGCTTGGCGCGCCATGGGACGGGCGCTGGCGCGTGCTGCCTGTCACCGCCCCGCCCGATGATATGCAGAACCTGCATATTGCCGCACTGGGGCCAGAGGGCGCAGATCAATGCCGCCCGCGCAGCGCGTGGCGCCTGCCCTATGCGTCGCTGCTGGCCAGTCCCGCCATCTGGCGCGACACCACGCTTGTTGCCGCGCCACTGGCCATGACCGCCTGCGGATGGCAGGCAAAACCATGTCATGACGGGCTGAATGCGCATATTTGAGCAGATCGTGGATTGATTGCACAAGACTAATAGCTATGTAACAAGGGTATAAGCGCATCTTCGGGGTGCGACAGAATTCCAGACCGCGCCAGATGGCGCGAAAACAGGTAAATCCGCACCCCAGGTGCGGCAAAAACGCGAATTGTGGGCGGCATTGCGTGCTTTTGGGCCGGACTGGACCCGCACACTTTTCAATACAAAGGAGACGCGCGTGGGTAACGCACGGAATTTTGCTTTCTGGATCGTGCTGTTCTTGCTGATGATCATGCTTTTTAACATGTTCAGCAATGGTCAGGGCACATCATCGGCGCGCAGCGTGAATTATTCGGATTTCGTGCAGCGGGTTGATTCGGGCGCCGTCAGCCGTGTCACGATTGATGGCGAACGCATTGTGTTTGTCGGCAGTGACGGTCAGCAATATTCGACAGTGCGACCAGATGACGCAGGCCTGACCGAACGCCTGCTGGATGCCGGAATCCCGGTGGAGGCGCGTCCGCAGCAACAATCGGGCTTCCTGTCCACGCTGATGCTGTGGCTGCCCTTCCTGCTTCTGATCGGTGTCTGGATCTATTTCATGAACCGCATGCAGGGTGGCGGGCGCGGCGGCGCAATGGGCTTTGGTAAGTCCAAGGCGAAACTGCTGACGGAAAAGCATGGCCGCGTGACCTTTGATGATGTTGCGGGCATTGACGAAGCCAAGGACGAGCTGGAAGAAATCGTCGAATTCCTGCGCAACCCGCAGAAATTCAGCCGTCTGGGCGGGAAAATCCCTAAGGGCGCGCTTCTGGTCGGTCCTCCCGGTACGGGTAAAACGCTGCTGGCCCGCGCGATTGCAGGCGAAGCGGGCGTGCCCTTCTTCACCATTTCGGGGTCCGATTTCGTAGAAATGTTCGTGGGTGTCGGTGCCAGCCGCGTGCGCGACATGTTCGAGCAGGCCAAGAAAAACGCGCCCTGCATCGTTTTTATTGACGAGATTGACGCCGTGGGCCGGTCGCGTGGCGTGGGTTACGGCGGTGGCAATGACGAACGCGAACAGACGCTGAACCAGTTGCTTGTTGAAATGGACGGGTTCGAAGCGAATGAAGGCGTCATCATCGTCGCGGCCACCAACCGCCCCGATGTGCTGGACCCTGCCCTGCTGCGCCCGGGCCGGTTCGACCGCCAGGTGCAGGTGCCCAATCCCGATATCAAGGGCCGCGAGCGTATTCTTGGCGTGCATGCGCGCAAGGTGCCGTTGGGGCCGAATGTTGATCTGCGTATCATCGCACGCGGCACGCCCGGCTTCTCGGGCGCTGATCTGGCGAACCTTGTGAACGAAGCCGCGCTGATGGCCGCACGTTCCAACCGTCGCTTTGTCACGATGGAAGATTTCGAAAACGCCAAGGACAAGGTCATGATGGGCGCGGAACGCCGGTCCATGGTCATGACCGAGGACGAAAAGAAACTGACCGCCTATCACGAAGCTGGCCACGCTGTGGTCGGCCTGCATGTGCCGGAACATGACCCGATCCATAAGGCGACGATCATCCCGCGCGGGCGCGCGCTGGGTCTGGTGCTGTCCCTGCCCGAACGCGACCAGTTGTCGGTAAGCTATCGCAAATACAAGTCCAAGATCGCCATGGCGATGGGCGGGCGCGTGGCCGAAGAACTGATATTCGGCCCGGATGCCGTTACCTCTGGTGCGGCAAGTGACATCCAGCAGGTCACCAAGATCGCGCGCGCCATGGTCACGCAATTCGGCTTTGACCCCGAACTGGGCTATGTCGATTATGCCAATGAACAGCAAAGCTATCTTGGCAATTATGGCGGTGGGTCCAACCATTCCGGCATGACCCAGAAAATGATCGACGACAAGGTGCGCGAACTGGTGCAGGAAGGCTATGATACTGCCAAGCAAATCCTGACCGAACATGCCAATGATCTGGAAAACCTTGCGCAGGGCTTGCTGGAATATGAAACCCTGACCGGGCCGGAAATCGCGCGTGTCATGCGTGGTGAGCCGCTGAACCGCGGCGATGATGATGCTGACACCCCCAGCAACGGCACCCCGTCAGTTGCGGCAATCCCCAAAACCCGTGGCCGCAAACGCGACGACGAAGGCGGTGACGGTCTGGAACCCGAACCCTCGGCGTAAGGGACTGAGATACAAACAAAAGCCCCGGCCATGTGCCGGGGCTTTTTGCTGGCGCCTTGCCCTGTCCGGTGGAAATATGGAACGGATCGAAGCAGTGCTGAAACAGCGCGTGGCGGACGAAGCCCGCGCCACCGGTGGGCCGGGGTCTGCCGGTCCGGCGTTATAGGGATGCGCTTTATGCTGGCTGCATAACTCCGGCATCAAAGGCTTGAATTGACGCTGGCGGTATCGGCAGGCCGCGGGACGGCCCACCGGTGGTGCGGCGGCCTATCGGCCTTTGCTCCGCGCCTTTGGGAATTCCCCGCTACGCGCTTGCGCCGCCCGCACGCAAACGGCGTTGAACCCGCGCCGGGCAGTCAAATCACGCCTGAAGATGCCGCAGCCCCTGGGTTACATCGGTGCGCAGGGCCAGGCGCAGCGCGGCATCATCGCCCGCGCGCAACGCTTCCAGGATCAGGCGGTGATGCGGCGGTGCTGTCGTGCGGCGCAAGCGCGTGTAAAGCGCGCGCATGGTCGGACCAAGCTGCAACCACACTGTTTCCAGAAGCCCCAGCATGGCCGGGCTTTGCGCGCGCAGATACAAGGTGCGGTGAAATTCCAGATTGGTGCGGATATATTCCACAGGGTTTTGTTGGTTCACCGCACGGGCATTGGCATCATTGATGATATCCATCCGGTCAATCAAGGCCAGATGCGCCCGCCGCAAGGCGCGGCTGCCAAGTTCCGGTTCCAGCAGCGCACGGATCGAGGCCAGCTCCTCAATGCGTTCATTGCTGAGTTCCGGTGTGGTCACACGCCCCGACGCCGAGAGTGTCAGCGCTCCTTCCGCCGACAGGCGGCGCACGGATTCCCGTGCAGGCGTCATACTGACCCCGAAGGATTTGCCGATCCCGCGCAGGGTCAGCGCATGTCCGGGCGGCAATTCCCCATGCATGATTTGCTGGCGCAGGCCGCGATACACCCTGTCATGTGCAGACAAGGGCGCGGATTCGGCGGGAACAGTGGGGCGCAGGACGGATTTTGGCATGGAAAATTGTGATCACGAAATCAGCGTCGCGTCAATGCGCGTCCTGACATGGGCATCCCTGCCCGCAACCTGCTACGACCAAAGCGCGATTTTCAGATCGCGGCAAATACCCTAGGCTTGCGGCTATGGTTTGGCAAAGACAGGGACTCCCCCGATGCAGATGAACGATACTTGCAAGATCGCAGCCTCGCCGCAGCAGGTCTGGAATGCGTTATTCGATGCAGATGTGCTGAAAGCCTGCGTGCCGGGGTGTCAGGAATTATCCGGCACCCCTGATCAAGGCTATGAAGCCGTGGTGGTTCAGAAAGTAGGCCCGGTGAAAGCGACATTCAAAGGCATGGTCACTATGGCAGATGTGGTCACGGGCGAAAGCTGCACCCTGATCGGCGAGGGAAAGGGCGGCGTTGCAGGTTTCGCCAAGGGGCAGGCGCAGCTGCGGCTGGAACCGACAGATGATGGCGGCACCATACTGCACTATGGTGTTGATGCCTCTGTCGGGGGCAAGCTTGCCCAGTTGGGCAGCCGGGTTGTCGATGGCTTTGCACGCCGCATGGCAACGGAATTCTTCACCCGCTTTCAGGCACAGCTGGAGGGACCGGAAGACCCCGCCCCTGATGACGACGCTGAAACACCGCCTGAAGAAGCGCCTGAAAAACCAAAATCCTGGACCAGTCGCATTCTTGGCAGATAATTGGCGCGAAGCCTGCGCAGAGACTGGCTTGCGCGTTCCATCCTGATCAGGTAATAATTTTTTACCAATTTCGGGTTGTTCGCGATTTCAGGCGGGGGGACATCATGCCAGTCATCACCAATATCGAGGATCTGCGCCGTATTTATGAACGGCGCACCCCGCGCATGTTCTATGATTACGCGGAATCAGGCAGTTGGACCGAGCAGACATTCCGCGAAAACATCCGCGATTTCAGCCATATCCGGCTGAAGCAGCGCGTAGCGGTTGATATGTCGGGGCGCAGCACCGCGTCACGCATGATCGGGCAGGATGTTGCCATGCCCGTGGCCCTTGCCCCGGTCGGGCTGACGGGAATGCAATCAGCCGATGGCGAAATCAAGGCCGCCCGCGCCGCCGAAGCTTTCGGTGTGCCCTTCACCCTGTCAACGATGTCGATCTGTTCCATCGAGGATGTTGCGGAACACACGACAAAACCTTTCTGGTTTCAGGTCTATACGCTGAAGGATGATGATTTCATGCGCCGCCTGTTTGAGCGGGCGCGTGCAGCGCAATGTTCGGCCGTCGTTGTTACGGTGGATCTGCAGGTTCTGGGCCAACGCCACAAGGATCTGAAAAATGGCCTGTCGGCCCCGCCCAAACTGACCCTGAAATCCATTTCCAACATGATGACAAAAGTCCCGTGGGGGCTGGAAATGCTGGGCACGAAGCGGCGGTTCTTCGGCAATATCGTAGGCCATGCCAAGGGGGTCACTGACCCGTCATCACTGTCCACATGGACAGCGGAAGCGTTCGATGTCGCGCTTGACTGGAAACGCATCGCGCAATTCAAGGAATGGTGGGGCGGCAAGCTGATCGTCAAAGGCATCATGGAACCGGAAGACGCGCGCCGCGCAGTTGAAATCGGCGCGGATGCGATCATTGTGTCCAACCATGGCGGGCGCCAGCTTGATGGTGCGGTCAGTTCCATCCGCATGTTGCCTGCAATTATGGATGCGGTGGGCGACAAGGTGGAAGTGCATCTTGATAGCGGCATACGGTCGGGGCAGGATGTCCTGAAAGCGCTGGCACTGGGCGCGACCGGCACCTATATCGGGCGGGCCTTTACCTATGGTCTTGGCGCGATGGGTCAGGCCGGTGTCACCAAAGCGCTGGAAATCATCCATAAGGAACTGGACATCACCATGGCGCTGTGCGGGGAAACCGATATCCGTAACCTTGGGCCGCATAACCTGTATGTCCCGCAGGGCTTTGGCGACCCGACAGTGCCATTGTGATGTCATCCTGACCGCTCAGGCGCGCGTAAGGGGCGGGAAAACCCTTTTTTCCTTTTCAACCCACCGAATCTGCCCTATAGCCGCCTGACTTACAGCCCGCACCCTTGGAGGCGGGCATTTAAACTTGTAACATATGGAGAATTCCAATGGCTGGTGAGATCCCGGATCTTTTGGCCGAGGTACGGACGGGGACAGGCAAGGGGGCCGCTCGTCAAGCTCGTCGTGAGCATAAAGTACCCGGTATTGTTTACGGTGGCGGTGCAGAACCGTTGGCTGTGAATTTCAACTATCACTACCTGATCAAGCAGCTGAAGGCTGGTCGCTTCCTGTCACGGTTGTTCAACCTGAAGGTCGAAGGTCAGGAAGATGTGCGCGTGATCTGTCGCGGTATTCAGCGCCATGTCGTGAATGGCCTGCCCGAACATGTTGACCTGATGCGCCTGCGCCGCACCAGCCGGATCAACCTGTTTATTCCGGTTGAATTCATCAACCATGAAAAATGCGTCGGTCTGAAACGCGGTGGCATGCTGACAGTTGTCCGCCCCGAGGTGGAACTGAACGTGCTGGCTGGCGAAATCCCCGAGAAACTGGTTTTCGATCTGGAAGGTCTGAAAATCGGCGACACAATCACGATTTCGGCCATCGACCTGCCCGAAGGCACCAAATCGACAATCGACCGTGACTTCGTGATCGCAAATATTGCCGCGCCGCGCGCGCTGGTTGCATCCGACAACGAAGAAGAGGAAGAAACCGCCGAAGAATAAGGCCGTTTCGACATTCCCGGTTATATTACGAGGCACCTTTCGGGGTGCCTCGTTTTTTTTGTGCGGCTCAGGTCGCAGGGGTGTAAGGGCGCGACGCGCGCCATCGCCCACCCCAAAGCGCGGAACAAGGCCGACAGGCCGCCGCGCCACCGGTGGGCCGTCCCGCGGCCTGCCGGTTTTGCTGGCGTCATGCCAGGCCGTTGAGCTTAGGAGCATGCCGCCTGCATAAAGTGAACTTCTATAACGTCGGACCGGCAGACCCCGGCCCACCGCTGGCGCGGGCTTTGTCTATAATTCGGCACCTGTCGTTTCACGGACTCCCAAGCCGATTACCGCTATTGCCTGTAACGGGAATGGGGTAATGCACGTTCGGCGCTTTTCACGCCTGCGCTGCACCTTTATGCTGCGGCGCAGACAGGGGATATGTCATATGAAACTATTTGTCGGTCTGGGCAATCCGGGGGCGAAATACGCCGCCAACAGGCATAATATCGGCTTCATGGCCGTTGACCGCATCGCGGCGGAACACGGTTTTTCGCCGTGGCGATCGAAGTTTCAGGCAGAGGTAAGCGAAGGCAAGCTGGGCGCGGAGAAACTGGTCCTGCTGAAGCCCGGAACATTCATGAACCTGTCAGGGCAATCCGTCGGCGAGGCGATGCGGTTCTACAAGCTGGACCTGTCTGATCTGGTGGTGTTCCACGACGAACTGGACCTTGCCCCCGGCAAGATGCGCCTGAAACAAGGTGGCGGCCATGCGGGGCACAACGGGTTGCGGTCAATTCACGCGCATCTCGGCGCAGATTACGCGCGTGTGCGCCTGGGCATTGGCCACCCCGGGCACAAAGACCGGGTGTCGGCCTATGTATTGTCGGATTTCGCAAAATCCGATCAGGAATGGCTGGATCTTCTGTTGCAGGGTATCGCGGACGGGGCTGCGGCACTGGCCACCGGCGATGGCCCGCGATTCGCCAATCTTGTGGCGCTGCGCACTACCCCTGCGCGCAAACCCACCCCGAAACCTGATGCGCCAAAGCATACCCCCCAGCAGCCCGACGCCGCCCCAGCCGATATGCGAAGCCCGCTGCAACGGCTGATGGATCGCTTCAAATGACATTCCGGGAACATGCGCGCCAGCAGGCAGCCGCCTGTGCCGCCCTCGGATCGCCGCTGACAGCGCGCGTTCTGACACTTATTGCCGACCGGCTGGCACCGGGGCGCGCAGTTGCCGACCGGTTGCTGTACTGGCCGCAGAACCGCCTGAGACCTGATGCTGTGGCGCTGCGCCTTGCCGGTGCGTTGCATTATCTGGTGCTGCGCGGGCAGGCCCCCATTCTGGCAAGGCTGTATTCCGCGCCGGACACTGTGCCCGATCTTCAACTGTGGCGCGCGATTGACGCGCTGCTGCGCCTGCATGAAAGCACCATCCTTGCCACTTTGGACCACGCCCCCCAGACCAATGAATTGCGGCGTTCAAGTGTTGTCATTGCCGCTGCACATTGGTTGACTGCGGCCTTCAACCGCCCGCTGGTGCTGTCGGAACTCGGCAGCAGCGCCGGGCTGAACCTGATATGGGATCGCTATGCCCTGCAGGTGGATGGCGCCGATTACGGGCCGGATGATGCCGCACTGACCCTGACACCGAAATGGCACGGCGCACCACCGCCGATGGCGAAGCCCATCATCCGCGCGCGTGCGGGCGTTGACCTGAACCCGCTGGACCCTGAAACCGACAGGCTGCGGTTGCTTAGCTATATCTGGGCGGATCAGCGTGACCGGCTGAACCGGACAACGCAGGCGCTGGAACTGGCCGCGACGTTGCGGCCCGAAATTACGCGCGGTTGCGCGATTGACTGGCTGGAACAACGCCTGTCGCGTCCCCTGCCACAGGCGCTGCATCTGGTTTATCACACCATCGTCTGGCAATATCTGGACCCCGACCTGCAAGAGCGGGGCACTGCGGCACTGGCGCGTGCCGGGGCGCGGCTGCGCCCGGATGAGCCGATGGCACATCTGTCCATGGAAGATGACGGCCAGCAACCAGGCGCGAAACTGACGCTGACCCTGTGGCCTGGCGGCGAATGTCTGGATTTCGGGCGCGTGGATTTTCATGGCGCCTGGGTGGATTGGCGCGCACCCACACTTCCTGCCTGAAATTGTCGCTTTGCCTTGCCCTTGGCCGATTTTCTGTCACGCTGACCAACGCAGGCCACAGGAAGCAGGAGTAAACGCATGAGTCTGAATATGGCACCATCCGTGAATGTTCTGGGCGGCACATTGGAGAACTGCTCGCACGATCCGATGACGGGGTTCTTCAGAAACGGGTCTTGCGACACCTGCGCCCAGGATCAGGGCAGCCACACTGTCTGCGTCAGGATGACTGCGGAATTTCTGGCTTATTCCAAATATCTGGGGAATGATCTGTCAACGCCCCGGCCCGAATATGGTTTTCCCGGGCTGCAACCGGGGGATTACTGGTGCCTGTGCGCCGCACGGTTTTTGCAGGCGCATGACGAAAATGTCGCCCCGCTGGTACGCCTGCGTTCCACCCATCAGCGCGCTCTGGACATTGTGCCGCTTGCCATATTGAAACACTATGCGCGCGATCCGGAATGAACAGCGACAAGCTGCGCGCAGCTGAAGGCAACATCATTCAGGGTTTTGCGGTCTTGGCATCAGGGCGCAACGGCGCGGCGTCCATGATCAGATCATCGATGAACAGGCTCATTAACTGACCGCGCCCGTTGACCTCTGCCTTGCGGTAAATCGCGTTTGTCTGCGCCTTGACCGTTCCTTCAGACGTGGTGCGAAATGATGCGATTTCCTGAATGCTGAACCCTTTCAGCACAAAAAACGCAACATCACGTTCCGCAGGTGTCAGGCCCCAGCCGGTAAAGCGCTGGTCCATCAGGTCCAGAAACGCACTGGACGCGCGTTCAAGTTTTGCCTCGGCACGGCCAAGCCTGATCTGGGACTGCATCAGCAGCACCGCCGACATGACCAACCCGATGATCAAGGCGACCGCAGCGCCGATTTCCATCATCTCGCGCAATTGCCAGTCGATGGGCTGGCGCTCAATTCCCAGAAGCGACATCACAATCTCGCTGATGAAGAACAGCGCCCCTATTGCCTGAATCAAAACCATAAAAAGGATTATAAATTTCAGCTTCACCGCGCACCTCGTCCAGGGGGGGCAGCAAGAAGTCGGGATTGGCAAGAAAGACAGGTCATTCAATATTTTTCCTGATTCCAGGCAGCACGCCGTCATCAAGCACTGTGCCACCGCGCGGCATTTCACCGCTTATGCGGGGCGGGATTTTATCCGGGGCAAATTCCACGGCATAATCACGCAGGATCTGCCCTGCGGACAGATCCAGCACCACCTCGCGCCAGATATGCCCTGAAGACGCGACAACGCGAACACGGCCCAACATGGTCCGGGTGACGGATTCGATCGTATAGCCCTGATCCCGCAGCGCACCACTGACCATTTCGGGTGTGATACGGGGCTGCGAGTCTTCGTGCTGTGCATGTACCGGGGACATGGTGAAAGAAAGCGCAAGGCAGATGATCCCGATTCCACGCAGCATGGCGCATTCTCCATGGCATGCCCGGTGCAACTGACCGGGCGAAAAGAACGACCGCACCCCGTGTAATACTCACGGGATGCGGCGATACGCTTGATACTGATTACACATGCAAAAGCCAGCAGCAAATAAATGCGATGTCCTGATTCCCAGTCCAAGGCACACCATCGGCGTTCGGCGTCAGCCCACAATTTACGCATACTCATACACACAGGCACTGATACAAACTGGCACATAAAACTGACGCAAACGCCTTTTGGCCCTGCGGCTGAATTGGAAGCACACACAGACAACGATGTGCTGAAAGTGATATAAAATATCTCGCTTTCAGCACGGCCTAGCTAGCGCCGCTGAGTGGACGAATCTATTAAGAAAGGGTTTATTTTCGGCCTATAAACCTAAGTTTACGCGCTGATTTCCACGCCAAGATGCTTAGCCACAGTGAAAATGTCCTTATCGCCCCGCCCGCACATATTCATCACCAGAAGATGGTCCTGCGGCAGGTCCGGTGCAATTTTCAGGACATGGGCCAATGCGTGGCTTGGTTCCAGCGCCGGGATGATTCCTTCCAGCGCACAACAGGTCTGGAATGCGGCCAAAGCCTCGTCATCGGTGATGGAGACATATTGCGCGCGGCCCATATCCTTCAGCCAGGCATGTTCCGGCCCGATTCCCGGATAATCCAGCCCTGCCGAAATGGAATGCCCTTCCAGAATCTGGCCATGTTCATCCTGCAGAAGATAGGTGCGGTTGCCATGCAGCACGCCCGCACGCCCGCCTGTCAGGCTGGCGCAATGTTCCATCCGGTCGTCAACACCACGCCCGCCTGCTTCTACCCCGATGATATTGACGGATTTATCGTCCAGAAACGGATAGAACAGCCCCATCGCGTTTGATCCGCCGCCAATGGCAGCAATAATCGTATCGGGCAGACGCCCTTCGCGGGCCATCAGCTGTTCACGGGTTTCCTTGCCGATGATGGATTGGAAATCGCGCACCATCGCCGGATAGGGGTGCGGCCCTGCAACCGTGCCGATGCAATAAAACGTGTCATGCACATTGGTCACCCAGTCGCGCAGCGCATCATTCATCGCATCTTTCAATGTGCCGCGACCGGACCGCACGGCCACGACTTCGGCGCCCAGCAATTTCATGCGGAACACGTTCGGGGCCTGACGTTCCACGTCATGCGCGCCCATATAGACCACGCATTTCAGCCCGAACCGCGCACAGACCGTGGCCGTTGCCACGCCATGCTGGCCGGCACCCGTTTCCGCAATGATGCGGGATTTGCCCATACGCATGGCCAGCAGAATCTGCCCCAGAACATTGTTGATCTTATGCGCGCCCGTATGGTTCAGCTCATCGCGTTTCAGATAGATTTTCGCACCGCCGCAATGTTCCGTCAGGCGTTCGGCATAATACAGCGGCGACGGGCGGCCCACATAATGCGTCCACAGGTCATCCATCTGCGCCCAGAAACTGGCATCCGTCTTGGCGCGTTCATATTCGGCTTCCAGTTCCAGGATCAGCGGCATCAGCGTTTCCGACACGAAACGTCCGCCATAAATGCCGAACCGTCCCTGTTCATCAGGGCCGGTCATGAAAGAGTTGATCAGATCATCAGGCATGCGCGTTTCCTCAAACGGTTGTTGATGCGACTCCTAGCGCCGCGCGCCCTGTCAGACAAGCATATCCCGCCTATCTTTCCAGAATCAGCCGCTCGCCTTCGATGGAAATGCGCGCATAGCGGCGTAAATACCCCATTCCCAGAAGCGACACATCCAACTGGCCTTCGTTTACGAAAGCGGGCACGTTTGTATCATGGATTTCCAGATCGCCATGCGCAAGAATCACGTCGTCCAGACTGACCCGCGCCAGCCCGACAATGCCATTGGCCGTGCGCGCCTGCCCCAGATAGGCCAGCGTATCAGGGTCCAGCCCGACCCGCTCTGCATCAGCGCGTGACAAGACCAGATCAGATGCGCCAGTATCGATGATGAAACGCACAGGTTCGGAATTTATCTGCAGATCCAGATGGAAATGCCCGTCCCGCGCTGCGCGCAGCACAATCGCACCGTCACCGGTCACGGATACGCGGTTTGACTGCGTCACATCCTGCCACAACCCGTAACCTGCGGCCACACCCACGAAAATAAGGCCCCACAGCAATGCATGCCGCAGCGTCTGTCCGATATTCTGCTGGCGCGCGATCAGGAAATAACTGATCAGAACCGTGCCCCAGACCCCAAGATAGACCAGCCGTGCAACCTGATCACTGTCCATAATGCCCCTCTTTGCGCATGACCCTTATAATTGGGGGCGGTGGCGCTGAAAACCAGCAGTTTTCACCGGTGCGTGACATCAAAATCGTAGATCCAAGAAAACCGGCGCAATGGCGCATCGGGGCGCAGCCGGGATGCCAGCCGCAAGCCCGCATGTGCAATCTGTGCCAATGGCTGGCGCAGATGGTAATTGCGGGCATTGCGATTGGCCGCGTCAATCACCTTTGCGACGCGGGCATGCCGCGCTGTCTGATACTGCGCAAGCGCTGCGGGAATCGGTGCCTGTTGCAGGCACCGCACCAGTTGCCATGCATCTTCCAGCGCCATATTCGCCCCCTGCGCCATGAATGGCAGCGTCGGATGCGCCGCATCACCCAGAATCGCGGCATGGCCCTTATGCCAGTTCCGCGCGACCTTGTGGCGAAACAACCCCCACAGGAAAACGTGTTCTACCTGCGCCAGCCAGCCCGGCACGGGGCCATCAAACCCGGCAAAAGCTGCGCGCAGATTCGCAGGGTTATCAGGGTGATTCCACCCTTCGGCCACCCAGTCGCGGCGCGTTTGCACCGCGACAATGTTGCGCAGGCGCCCGTCATGCAGCGGATAGCTGACCAGATGCCGCCCCGGCCCCATGAAGACCTGCGCCTCGGCCGGGCAATCGGGCTGCTCGGGGATAAGCGCGCGCCATGCCACCTGCCCGGTGAAAAACGGCGCCTCCACCGCGCCGGTTTGCAGCGCGGGCCGCAAGACCGAATGCAACCCATCCGCCCCCAGTACCAGATCCGCAGCAAGGGTTTCGCCGCCCTGCAAGGTCACACTGGGGCGCGGGCCATCAGGACTGACCTGCGCCACCTGCGCCACGAAACGGGTTTCAACCCCGTCCAGCGCGCCCGCCAGCAATGCAATCAGATCCGCGCGGTGGACAAGATGGAACCCTGCCCCGTCATCCGGCAAATCCAGCCGCATGACCTGACGCCCGGTCGCACCGGCGCGCAGCACAACCGCTTTGCTGCGCATGGCGCATTGCGCCAGCCCGTCCGCAAGCCCCAACGCACCCAGCACGCGCGCGCCGTTGGGGCTGATCTGCAAACCCGCGCCAACCTCGCGGAACCCGCCGGCCTGTTCCAGAACCAGCACCTGCGCACCATGCTGGCGCAAGGCCGCCGCTGCGCAAAGCCCGGCAATACCGCCGCCGATGATGATGACTTCCAGACCTGCAAGCGCCACGCCATCCCCCTGTCTGCGCCCCGGTGACAGGGCAAATCAACTGGCAATACTGTCTGCGCGGGGGCGTAACATAAAAACACCGGGCCCATAAGGGAACCCGGTGTCGCAGTTCAGCCGCATCGCGCGCGATCAATCGTCGCGATGCACACGTTCCTTGCGTTCATGCGCTTCCTGCGCCTGCAATGTCATGGTCGCGATTGGTCGCGCATCCAGACGCTTCAGGGAAATCCGCTCGCCCGTGACTTCGCAATAGCCGAACTCGCCATTGTCGATCCGGCGCAGGGCCGCATCGATCTTGGAAATCAGTTTGCGCTGCCGGTCGCGCGTGCGCAATTCCAGCGCGCGGTCGGTTTCTTCCGATGCCCGGTCTGCAATGTCAGGAATATTACGGCTGCTATTGGCCAGATCGGCCAGCGTTTCCTGTGATCCCTTCAGGATATCTTCTTTCCAGACCATCAGTTTTCTACGGAAATATTCCACCTGACGGTCATTCATAAAAGGCTCGTCTTCGGCCGGTCTGTAGTCATCCGGCAGGAATGATTCTGGCTTCATGCCCCGTTCCCCTGTCTGTGCAGAATGATAGGTTTTGAGGTCTTCTTCCATCGCGCACCCATATTCGGCGGTCTGACGGGCAAATAGCTGATGGGCCAAGGAATGTCACGCCCTTTCGCACGGTTTCTTAAACCCGCCTTGCCGCGCCTGTCAGGGCAAGCTAGGTTCGGTTTCGGTCATGGCCGCACAGTTCAGGGAAAACATCAGTCACATGCGCTTCACGTCCACCGAATCCTATATTGCCAGCGACGATCTGCGCATCGCGGTCAATGCCGCCATCACGCTGGAACGCCCGCTTCTGGTCAAGGGCGAACCGGGCACCGGCAAGACCGAACTGGCCCGCCAGATTGCCGCGGCGCTGGATATGCCGATGATCGAATGGTCCATCAAATCGACCACCCGCGCGCAACAGGGGCTTTATGAATATGACGCCGTGTCGCGCCTGCGCGACAGCCAGCTGGGCGATGCGCGCGTCGGTGATGTGAATAACTATATCCGCAAGGGTAAATTATGGCAGGCATTCGAGGCGGAGGGGCGCGTGGTTCTGCTGATTGACGAAATCGACAAGGCCGATATCGAGTTTCCCAATGATCTGTTGCAGGAACTCGACCGGATGGAGTTTTTCGTCTATGAAACCGGCGAGATGATCCGCGCCCGGCATCGCCCGATTGTCATCATCACGTCGAATAATGAAAAAGACCTGCCCGACGCGTTCCTGCGGCGCTGCTTTTTCCACTATATCCGGTTCCCTGATCTTGATACTCTGAAAGCCATTGTCGCGGTGCATTTCCCCGACATCAAACCCGCCCTTCTGACCACCGCGCTGACCCAGTTTCTGGAAGTGCGCGAAACGCCCGGCCTGAAGAAGAAACCCTCCACATCGGAAGTGCTGGACTGGCTGAAATTACTGCTGGCCGAAGACCTGTCGCCTGAAGATCTGAAACGCAACGGGCAGGATGCGCTTCCGAAACTGCATGGCGCATTGCTGAAAAACGAACAGGATGTGCATCTGTTCGAACGGCTTGCCTTCATGGCACGCAGGCAGGGGCGCTGACATGGTACTCGACATCAGACCCGTCAGCGCACAGGACAAACCCCAATGGGCGCAGCTTTGGTATGCCTATCTGGATTTTTATGACACATCCCTGCCGCTGGATGTGTATGACGCGACCTTTGCCGCGCTGTTGTCGGATGACCCGCACAGCCCTTGCGGCTATATGGCATGGCAGGATGATCAGGCGACAGGGCTGGCGCATTACCTGTTTCACGCCCATTGCTGGCAACCCGAAGGGGTGTGTTACCTGCAAGACCTGTTCACCACCCCCGAAACGCGCGGCATGGGGGTGGGGCGCGCGCTTATTTCGGCGGTCTATGGCGCAGCGGATGCGCGCGGCGTGAAAAGCGTTTACTGGATGACACAGGATTTCAACGCCACGGCCCGCAAACTCTATGACAAGGTGGGCGAAGTGACCCCTTTCATCAAATACAAACGCCCCTCATGATGCGGGCTGCATTCGCCCTTGCCTGTGCAGGGTATTTTCTGGCGGGTTGCGGAATGGGGCCACCCGCGCCGGCAGAGCCACCGACGGACCTGTCGCTGCAGACCCGCGCAATCAGTTCGCAGGCCCTGTTCGGCCCGCCACGCCCCTTTGCACCCGCGCGCAGCAACGCCCAGATTGCGCAGGACATTCTTGAACTTGGGTTCCGGCTGGAATCCGGGCGCGAAATCCCACAGTTTTCGCGCTTTGACGGGCCTGTCACGTTGTCACTTCAAGGGCAGATACCACCGCTTGGCGTTATCGAAACCGACCGGCTGATAACACGGCTGCAACGCGAAGCGGGGTTGGATATCCGCCGCGTACCCGAACAGGGCCAGATCGTGGTTGAATTCGTGCCCCGCGCCACGCTGCGCCGCGTAGTGCCGGATGCGGCCTGTTTCGTGCTGCCCAATGTCGCCAGCTGGGACGCATTCCGCGCCGATCCGCGCGCGCCCGCACTGGACTGGACACGCATTGCACGCCGCACCCGTGCGCTTGTCATTGCCCCTGCAGACAGCACTGTGCAGGATATGCGCGATTGCCTGCATGAAGAAATCGCGCAGGCCCTTGGCCCGTTGAACGACCTGTTCCGCATAGGAGAAACCGTGTGGAATGACGACAATCTTCAGACTGTTCTGACCGGGTTTGACATGCTGGTACTGCGCGTCTGGAACGACCCGGCCCTTCAGCCCGGAATGACCCGCGCACAGGTGGCCGAACGCTTGCCCGCGCTGCTGGCGCGGCACAATCCCGGTGGCGCAAGCGCGGCGCTGCCGCTGGACCGGGTTCCCACCCCCCGCGCCTGGACCGAAGCAATTGAATCCGCACTGGGTGGGCGCACATCGCGGGCCAGTTTCCGCGCGGCGCAGCGCGCATTGGCCATCGCGCTGGAACAGGGTTGGAAGGACGAACGCCTAGCATTCAGCCTGTTCCTGTCGGCCCGCTTTGCCCCCCGCGAAGATGGCGCGCAGGCGCTGGATGCCATGCTTCTTGCTGCGCGCATCTATAACGACCGCCCCGGCACCGAAGCGCATCGCGCGCATATCTATTTGCATCTGTCCGCGCAGGCGCTGGCCAGCGGCCAGCATAATCTGGTGCTGCACCTGACCGACACTGCCATGTCCGCAGCGCGGCGCACGGAAAACGGCGCGTTGCTCGCGTCACTGATGTTGCTGCGCGCGCAATCACTGGAACACCAGGGCCGCCGCGATCAGGCTGAAAACCTGCGCCGTGACGCCGTGCCTTTCGCGCTTTTCGGTTTCGGGTCGGAACGTGCCGTTGACAGCCGCCGCGAGGAAATCGCAGCCCTTGCGCAGCGGAACTGAAGGAAGAGGAAGAACAATGATCGTCATTTTCGGATTGATAGCAGGCGCAATTCTGGGGCTGCGCAGCGCGCATCAGCGCGGCGGCAACCGGCTGGACAAGGCCCAATATGCCGCCGTGGGCGGCATTATCGGCGCGTTGCTGGGCCTGTTTGCCACGATCGGGCTGGAAAAACTGTTGTAACCCCATGTTTCTGCCGTTTTTCCAGAACCTGCGTGACCATGGCGTGCCGGTATCCCTGCGCGAATTCCTGGCCTTTCTGGAAGGGATGCAGGCCGGTCTGGTCACCTATGATATCGAGGGGTTCTATTACCTGGCCCGCCTGGCCATGGTGAAGGATGAACGCCATCTGGACCGTTTCGACCGCGCGTTTTCTGCAAGCTTCAAGGGCTTGGAAAATATCAGCCTTGATCAGGTTCTGGAAGCGGTTGATCTGCCGCGTGACTGGCTGGAAAAGCTGACGGAGAAACATTTAAGCGCCGAAGACCGCGCGCAGATTGACGCGCTTGGCGGCTTTGACAAGCTGATGGAGACCTTGAAGCAACGCCTGAAGGACCAGAAGGAACGCCATCAGGGCGGCAATAAATGGATCGGCACGGCCGGAACCTCGCCCTTCGGGGCCTATGGCTATAACCCCGAAGGGGTGCGCATCGGGCAGGACACATCGCGCCACCGGCGCGCGGTTAAGGTCTGGGACAAGCGCGAATTCCGCAATCTGGATGACAGCGTGGAACTGGGCACGCGCAATATCAAGGTCGCACTGAAACGGCTGCGCAAATGGGCGCGTGACGGGGCCGTGGATGAACTGGATCTCGATGGTACAATCCGTGCCACAGCCGAACAGGGCTGGCTGGATGTCAGGACACGGCCAGAACGAAGAAACGCCGTCAAGATATTGCTTTTACTTGATATTGGCGGATCTATGGATGACCATGTCCGCGTGGTCGAGGAATTGTTCAGCGCCGCACGCGCCGAATTCAAGCATCTGGAACATTATTATTTCCACAACTGCCTGTATGAATTTGTCTGGCGTGACAATTCCCGCCGCTGGAGTGACCGCATCGCGACCCATGATTTGCTGCGCAGCTATGGCAGTGACTGGAAATGCATTTTCGTGGGCGATGCGGCGATGTCGCCCTATGAAATCATGTATCCGGGCGGCGCGAATGAACATTGGAATGAAGAAACCGGTCAGGTCTGGCTGAACCGTGCGCGTGTGCAATGGCCGGATAATCTGTGGATCAACCCGACCCCGGAAAACCATTGGCGTCATACGCAATCCATTGGTATGATTGATAGAATATTTGAAGGGCGCATGGTGCCCATGACCCTTGACGGCATTACACGCGGGATCAGGGAACTGGGCCGCTAACGCCCCTTCGACGGGACGCACAAGGGCTGGTGGCATCCGGCGTGAAGCGGGCGGAAAGGCGCGGAATCAAGGCCACACCCGCCGCGTCACGCCCCACCCACAAACATGGCCGTTTTCGTTCCATCTGGACATGCCATAGTGGGAGTCACCGCATTAAACATAATCCAAGCATATTTCCGCCGGGCGATTTGCATGGTTGCAGCATGATCCCTAGCTAATGGCCAGCGCACGGCAAACCTGCCGCGCACTGTCCATGACACAGGAGATTGCAATGAGTCTGAAACAATTCCTCGCCACGACCGCGCTGGCCGCCACCATGGCAACTGCGCCCCTTCTTGCCCCGATGGCCGTGGCGCAGGATCAGCAGGGCCAGATTGACGGTGCCGCCATTGCCGCCGATTCCGACATGGTTGACGCCTTTATCGCGGCCGCGCTGGCTGTGAACGAGGTCCGCGAAGGTTATATGGCCCAGATCGAGGCCGAAGCAGACCAGAACGCCCAGATGGAAATACTGGAAGCCGCTGATGCCGCCATGCTGGAAGCAGTGGAGGAAACGCCCGGCATTACACTGGACGAATATATCGCCATCGCAAATGCCGCAGCAGAAGACCCTGAACTTGCCGCCCGCATCGATGCCCGCTTTACCGAAGCGCATATGGGCGGCTGACACGCTGCAAGATGCACTGAAATGAAAACGGGCGGGGACATACCCAGATGTTCCCCGCCCGTATTTTTGAATTTAACGCAGAACCTAGCGTTCGATCGTCACGCGCGCCATTCGGTCAGGTGTGCCAACCACGGCGCCGTTTCCGCCAGTGCCGCGCTTGATGGCATCCAGCACGTCGAACCCGTCAATCATCTGGCCTACAACGGTATATTGCCCGTTCAGGTGCGGCGCAGGTGCGAACATGATGAAAAACTGGCTATTGGCGCTGTCCGGGCTTTGCGAACGTGCCATGCCCAGAACACCGCGTTCAAACGGCTGGCTGGTGAATTCGGCGCGCAGATCAGGCAGGTCAGACGCCCCGGTGCCCCAGCGGCGCGCATTGCCGTCTTCCTTGCCGTGTTCCACATCGCCCGTTTGCGCCATGAACCCGTCAATCACCCGGTGAAAGACCACACCGTCATAATCGCCGCGTTCGGCCAGTGTCACAATGCGGTCCACATGGTCTGGTGCCAGATCGTCGCGCAGCGCGACGCGGATTACACCATTCGCTTCGCCCGCCACATCGATCACCATCACCGGGCCGGAATGGTCCGCAGGCACGGATGTGTCGGCATTGGCCTGCGTGATACTGTGCCAGGACGCGCCCAGAATCCCAAGACCAACCGCAAACAGCCCTGCAAACAGCAGTTTATCACGCATCGGCGGCCACCTTCACGCTGATCATCTTGTCGGGATTCGCCGGCGGCTCGCCACGGGTGATGGCATCAACATGGTCCATCCCCGCGATGACACGGCCATAAACCGTGTATTGCCGGTTCAGGAAATGGTTATCCCCGAAATTGATGAAAAACTGGCTGTTGGCGCTGTCGGGGTTTTGCGAACGCGCCGCCCCCAGCGTGCCGCGGTCATGGGGTACGCCGGAAAATTCCGCCTTCAGGTCCGGCAGGTCGGAACCGCCGGTGCCGGCGCGGCGCAGGTCAAATTCCTTTTCGGTATTGCCATTGGCCACATCGCCGGTCTGGGCCATGAAGCCTTCGATGACACGGTGGAACACAACATTGTCATAAGCCCCTGCCCGCGCCAGTTCTTTCATGCGTGCGCAATGGCCCGGGGCCACATCCGGCAGCAACTCGATTGTGACAGTGCCGGTTTTCAACTCCATCAGGATGGTGTTTTCGGGGTCTTTGATCTCGGCCATCTGGCGCTCCTTCTGATCTGGTCTGGCGCGCAACCTAATGCGTCTTGGCCCCAAGGAAAAGCCCCGCCTTATACCTGTCTTGTCGCAGGCAGGCACGACTTGGCATTGACCCTGCCCCCCCTTTCACGCCAGATAGCGGCAAGTTGAACGAACATGGGATGCGCAGTAATGGCTTTCAAAACACTTGACGACATGGATTTTGCAGGCAAGACCGCGCTGGTGCGGGTGGATATCAATGTCCCCCTGAAAGACGGGCGCGTGACCGACGCCACCCGCATTGAGCGGATCCTGCCCACGATCAGGCACATAACGGAAGCAGGCGGCAAGGTTGTGCTGCTGGCCCATTTCGGCCGCCCAAAGGGCAAGCCGGACCCCGACATGTCCCTGTCGCTGGTGCGGCCCGCGCTTGAAGCGGCCCTTGGCCAGCCTGTTGCATTTGCCGAAAACTGCATCGGTATTCCCGCCAAGAAAGCGGTTTCCGAATTGCAGGATGGTGGTGTTCTGCTGCTGGAAAACACCCGTTTCCACGCGGGCGAGGAAACCAATGACCGCATGCTGGTCGCCGGAATGGCCGCATTGGGCGACATTTACGTGAATGACGCCTTTTCCGCTGCGCATCGCGCGCATGCATCCACCGAAGGGCTGGCGCAATTGCTGCCATCCTGTGCGGGCCGCCTGATGGAAGCGGAACTGAAAGCACTGGACGCAGCCCTTGGCACGCCCGAACGCCCGGTTGCGGCAATCGTTGGCGGGGCCAAAGTGTCCACCAAGCTGGACCTGTTGTCGAACCTGATCACCAGGGTTGACCATCTGGTCATCGGCGGTGGTATGGCCAATACCTTTCTGGTGGCGCAAGGGCTGGCGATCGGCACGTCATTGGCGGAACGTGACATGGCTGATACCGCGCGCGACATCCTTGCCAACGCCGAGGAAGCGGGCTGCACCATTCACCTGCCCCGCGATATTGTCATTGCGCGCGAATTTGCCGCCGGTGCGGCGCATGAAACCCTGCCCGTCGATCAATGCCCCGATGACGCGATGATCCTGGATGCAGGGCCGGAAACGATTGCCGCCATATCCGCACTGTTTGCGGATTGCCGGACATTGGTCTGGAACGGCCCGCTGGGCGCATTTGAAATCGCGCCTTTCGATACGGCGACCAACGCCTGCGCACAGGAAGCCGCCCGCCTGACCGCTGCGGGGTCGCTGATTTCCGTGGCCGGTGGCGGCGACACAGTGTCGGCACTGAACAAGGCCGGCGTGGCGGATGATTTCACCTATATCTCCACCGCTGGCGGCGCGTTTCTGGAATGGATGGAAGGCAAGACTCTTCCGGGCGTGGCAGCGCTGGACAGTGAACAGGCGTCAAACAAGGACAAGGAATGGAATATCTGATCTGGACAGGGGCGCTGATATCAGTCGCGGGCATTGCCGGGCTGCTCTGGTGTATTGTGTATGTCATGAAGCTGCGCAAATCGGGGCTGGATGACAATGCCATGCGCGCGCGCATGCAAAAGGCGGTGTTGATCAATTTCGCCGCCCTTGCCGTGTCGACACTGGGCCTGATGATGGTGGTTCTGGGGGTATTTCTGGCCTGACCCCTGCGGAAGGGGATTCACAAAGCCCGCGCGCTGTGGCATTGTTCTGCGCAAGGGACAAAAAACACCCCATCCAGTGCAGGCAGACAACAGATGAAAAACCCCCGCCCCGCGATTGGTGCATTTTTCTACTTTGGCACCGCCAGTGTGCTGGCGATCTATTTTACCTTCGCGGCAGTGCAAGGGGCCTTTGGCCTGTTCAACCGTGTTCAGATCGAAGCCGAAATTGCCGATCTGCAAGTCACCCGCGACAGGCTGGCCATTGAACTGACCGAGCTGGAAAACCGCACCCGCCGCATGTCCGATGCCTATCTGGATCTGGACCTGCTGGATGAACGCGCGCGCGATGTGCTGGGCCTGATGCGCCCCGATGAAATCGTGATTCGCTGACATTCCGGCGCGGGTGCCGACGACATCGCGTCAGTCGTCATATCCTTCCACGATAACAAGATCAGCAAAGGAACAGGGCGCGCGCAGCGCCTTTGCCGCCTGATATCCGGCACTTTCATAGCACGCCCGCGCCATCGCCATATTCTTGAATTCGATCACAACTGTTCGCGCACGGGTTGTGCCTTCCATTTGGTATTGTCGGCCACCGCGAATGATGAATTTCGCACCGAATTCGTCAAACACAGCCGCATTCGCGCGGATATATGCTGCATAGGCGTCGATATCTTTGACATCGACATGGGCCACCCAGTATGCTTTGGGCATTCGTTTTTTCCTTTGTCCAGGACGGCAGACGCTACTATGCACCAGCTGGCTGGTATTTGCGCCAGGTCAAGGTCTCGTTATAATTTTGTGTGATACACGCGTATACGATAGAAAATTACAAGGCGTTCACGCAATAATGGTATCTTGCGATGTACCAGCGCCATCGGTCGCCAGTGCGCGAATCCCCGACCAAGGAGGAGGAACACCAATGATGGACCCCATTTCATTCTGGATGAAGGCAAATGTTTTCTGGATCAGAATGTATCAGAATCAGCAGGAAACCTGTTTGCGAATGCTGTGCAGCATGTCGCGCAGCATGCCGCGCGAAAGTGCCGCGGAAATCGGGGCAGAGGCAGAGTCGCTGAAAAACACGCTGCGGCCAGCGTCACGCAGCAGCACGCAGGCCAAAAGGCCGGTTCCGAAACTGGCGCCACGGGTAACGAAAGCTTCCGTACCCGTCTGACCAATGCCCGTCTGACTGATGCCCGACCAACCGGCGCACGCGCCGTGTCACCCCTTGGTGGTTTGGGCCAGATCGGCCAGAATCGGGCAATCAGGGCTATGGTCGCCCGCGCAGGCATCAATTAGATGCGCGAGTGTCGCGCGCATCTGCTGCAATTCTGCCAGTTGGTCATCCACACGTTGCAGATGTTCCCGCGCAAGCTGTTTCACATCCGCGCTGGAACGGGTCTTGTCATGATAAAGGCCGAGTAGCTGGCGGCATTCCTCGACCGAGAAACCAAGCGCGCGCGCACGGCGCAGGAATGCCAGCCTGTGCAGGTCTTCCTCGCTGAAGTCACGATAGCCGTTATCCATGCGCGCAGGCCGGATCAGCCCGATGTCTTCATAAAAGCGGATGGTTTTGGGCGGCAGCCCTGCCTTGCGCCCGACTTCGGAAATATTCATGCATCCTCCTGTCGTGATATCAGCATCGTAAAGCATGTGGCGGGATAGTGTTTGAACCGGTTTTGCGCTTCTCGGACACGCTATAGAGCCTTCCCAAAAGCGCGGAATCAAGGGCGTAGCCCGCCGCGCCACCGGTGGGCCGTCCCGCAGCCTGCCAGATACGCTGGCGTGTGGCCAAGCCTTAAATGGCGGGGTAATGCTACCCGCATAAAGTGAACTCATCCAGCGTGGAACCGGCAGACCCCGGCCCACCTATAGCGCGGGCTTTGTGTTTGCCCAACAGTTACTTAAGACCAGTACCATCACCCCGCCACCGCAGGCATGAACCGCAACCGCAGCGCATTGGACAGCACGAAAACCGAACTCAGCGCCATGGCCCCCGCCGCCAGCATGGGCGAGAGCAGCACTCCCATGGCCGGGTATAACACCCCTGCGGCAACCGGAATCAGCGCTGTGTTATAGGCAAACGCCCAGAACAGGTTCTGACGGATATTGCGCATGGTGCGGCGCGACACATCCAGCGCCTGCACCACGCCGCGCAGATCGCCGGACGCCAGCACCACATCCGCAGTTTCTACTGCGACATCGGTTCCGGTGCCGATGGCAATGCCAATATCGGCTTCAGCCAGCGCGGGGGCATCATTAATGCCATCGCCCACAAATGCCACGCTGCCCCAGTCCGCGCGCAGTTTTTCCAGTGCGTCTACCTTGCCCTTGGGCATCACATCGGCCACGACATGATCAATGCCCAGATCGCGGGCAATCGCTTCGGCGGTCGCGCGGGCATCGCCCGAAATCATCGCCACATGCAAGCCACGCTCCCGAAGGGCTGCAACCATCTGCCGCGCGCCCGCCTTGGGCTGATCGGCCACGGCAATCATGGCCAGCACCTGCCCGTCGCGCGCCAGATACAGCGGTGTGTGCCCCTGCCCGGCCAGTTCCTGCGCCTTGTCCCGCAACGCGCCCGGATCAATGCCCTCCTGCACCATCAACCGCTCGGCGCCCAGAACCACGTTGCGCCCGTCCACAACCGCGCGCAGCCCCAGACCCGTCAGCGATTTGAACCCGCTGACCGCAGGAAGCGTCAGGCCCTTATCCTGTGCTGCCGCCACAATCGCGCGCCCGATCGGATGTTCGGATTGCGATTCAAGCGCGGCTGCCAGCGCAAGTGCGTGATCTGCATCACCCAAAGCCTCCAGCGCGGTCAGGACGGGGCGGCCTTCGGTCAGGGTGCCGGTCTTGTCAAACGCCACGCCCCGCACCCCATCCATCAGTTGCAGCGCGCTGCCCTTACGAAACAAAACCCCCAGTTCTGCCGCGCGCCCGGTGCCCACCATAACGGATGTGGGCGTGGCCAGCCCCATCGCGCAGGGGCAGGCAATGATCAGCACCGACACCCCCGCCACCAGTGCGAATGTCAGATCCGGCCCAAAGGCCAGCCAGACCAGCACTGTCAGAACCGCAAGCCCGATAACGACAGGGACGAAATACATCGTCACCTTATCCACCAGCGCCTGCACCGGCAGTTTCGCGCCCTGCGCCCCTTCGACCATACGGATAATCTGCGCCAGAACCGTGTCGGCACCCGTGCGGGTAATGGTCATACGAAAGGCCCCGGCACCATTGACTGTGCCGCCCACCAGCTTGTCCCCCGGCCCTTTGGACACTGGCAGGGGTTCCCCGGTGATCATGGCTTCATCGATCAGCGCTTCGCCTTCTGTCAACGCGCCATCACCCGGAATACGTTCACCGGGGCGCACCAGCACCAGATCGCCGGGTTCCAGTTCCGCGGTTGCAATATCGTGCTCCACGCCATCACGCAGAACCCGTGCGGTTTTGGGCTGCATCCCCACCAGCCGCGCAATCGCGGCCCCTGTGCGCCCCTTGGCGCGCGCTTCCAGCCAGCGCCCCAGCAGGATGAGCGTGACGATCACTGCCGCGGCCTCAAAATAAACCGCGCGCGTACCTTCGGGCAGCAATGCGGGCGCGAATGTCGCAATGACCGAAAAGCCCCATGCCGCCGCCGTGCCCACGGCAACCAGGCTGTTCATATCCGGTACACCACGCCATAATGCAGGTACACCGCGCAGAAAAAACACCCGCCCCGGCCCCGCCAGAACGGCAGTGGCCAACAGAAACTGCACCACCCACAGCGCCTGCATGCCAATGGTATGATGCAACCAGTGGTGAAAGGGTGGAAAGGCATGCCCGCCCATTTCCAGCACGAATACCGGCAGGGTCAGTACCGCTGCTGTCAGGAATTTCAGGCGCATTGCTGCGGCTTCAAGCTGCTGGCGCGCGCGCGGGTCCGTGCTGTCCGCACCGGATATAACCCGCGCAGGATAACCCGCCTTTTCCAGTAAGCGCACCAATGCCGCGCTGTCGCCCTGCCCGTCCAGCACATCCACCTGCGCGCGCCCGGTATTCAGGTTAACACTGGCGCGCAGCACCGCCGGGTCAGCCGCCAGCGCGCTTTCAACCCGTGCAACACAGGATGCACAGGTCATATTGTCCAGTTCCAGATCAATCTGCGCAACGCGCATCGGATAGCCCGCCTTGCGCAGCGCCTTTTGCATGTCGTCCAGCGCCACATCCGGGCGTGCCTGAACACTCGCCTGCGCAAGCGCCAGATTGACACTTGCATCCTGCACCCCGTCAATTGCGTTCAGGGCGGTTTCCGCCCGTCGCACGCAGCCCGCGCAGGACAGGCCATCAAGATGAAAAGACCGGCTTTCGGTCATAGTGGCAGGGTGAACGTTCATCAGCGGCAACTCCGTCAGGCAAGGCATCTGCCACACCACATGGCCCTTCCAGTAGATGGAGGGTCAAGGCCCTTTGAACAAGACCTGCGAAAAAAACCGCGTCTTCGGTGGTCAGGGCTGTTTCTGCGCCTGCACCTGCGCCAGTTTACGCGCGATACTGGCCTTGGCCGCGTCAACGGCCTGCGCAATGCTCATTTCCGTTGTGTCAAGCAGAACGGCATCATCGGCAGGGCGCAACGGCGCATCGGCGCGCCCCATATCCCGCGCGTCACGCTCTCGTACCTGATTGAGCACATCTTCATAGCTTGCGGATTTTTCGTCGGCTTCCAGCCAACGGCGGCGGGCGCGGGTTTCGGGGGTGGCGGTGACGAACAGCTTCACTTCGGCCATGGGAAAAATCACAGTGCCGATATCGCGCCCGTCCAGCACCGCGCCACCTTCGCGGCGCGCGAAATCACGCTGGAACGCCACAAGTGCTGCACGCACTTCGGGAATCGCCGCCACACGGCTGGCCGCTTCGCCGGCTTCAAGACTACGCAGATCCGCGCGCGCAAGATCATCAGGCGTCAGTTCTTGTGCGGCCAGAACGGGGTTTCCCCCCTTTGCCCCGACGGCCCGGTATAACAGGCCCGTATCCAGATGAGCGAACCCGAATTCGCGGGCAATCGCGCGGCTGATCGTGCCTTTGCCTGCGGCGGCGGGACCATCAATGGCAACTGTGAACTGCATCATCCCCTCCTGAAGTACTATGCCCTCTTGCCTGTATTGTCACGCAACTGCAACGGTTTTGCCGAATTCTGCGGATGCAAAAAAGCCGTCATGGAAAGCGCGGGATTCAGCGCTATATCAGGTCTTGTGTCCCTGTAGCGCCGCTTTGCATGAAAGATCACTGCCCATGTCCCCCAATACCCGCAAATTCCTCGCCCCGTTTCTGATTGCCGCGCTCAGCATGACCACAACATCTGCGCTTGCGCAGGACCGCGCGCTGGCATTTTCAGTGACAGGTGGGGTCGCGACCGCGCCCAAATATTTCGGGGCGGACAGCAACCGCATTGCGCCGGGCGGTGCCTTCGGGTTCACGGGGCTGCGTTTTGGCAGTGCGCAGCTTGGCGACCCTGACGGGCCGACACAATTTGCCACTGGCACCGGGCTGCGCGGGTCGTTGCGCTATATCCCCAAGCGCAAGGGCGAAAACGAACTGGCCGGGATGGATGACGTGAAAGCCGCGCTTGAAATCGGGGCGGGCGTACATCACACAACCGAATTCTGGCAGGTCTTTGCTGATCTGCGCTATGGCGTGATCGGGCATAAAGGCGTGACTGGCGAAATCGGCGCGAATGCGATCTATCGTGGCGCTGATGGTCTGGTGGTGCATGCCGGCCCACGCGCCGGATCCGGCAATTCCCGCTTTGCGCGCAGCTATTTCGGGGTAAGTGCGGCTGAATCCGTTACTTCCGGCCTTGCTGCCTATACCCCTTCCGGCGGGGTCCATTCGGTGGGGGTGGAACTGGGCGTCTATCAGCCGCTGTCGGACGATTGGGGTATTACCGGTGCGCTACGCTATGATCGCCTGCGCGGCGATGCTGCCAGTTCCCCGATTGTGCAGCAAGGCAGCCGCGACCAGTTCGGCGCGTCCATCGGGATTACGCGGCATTTCAACTTCCGTTTCTGACGGTCGCGGCTGGGATTGAGGTCGGCCAGATCCGGCGTTGGACATTCGAAAGGCACGGAATCAAGGGCGTAGCCCGGCCCACCGCTGGCGCGGGCTTTGTGAATACGCCAAACCAGAACCACCCGCGAACAGGATGCCGCCATCTGATCAGGCTGCGGTCCGGGGCGCGCAGTGATACACCTTCTGATGGTGGCATTTACCCCGGCACCGCGCTAGGTCTTGGACCAAAGCAACCGAATCGGAGTGCCCATGCCCACCCCAGAATCGCCAGGCCCGGCGTCCCGCCCTGCAACCGGCCCGCTGTCGCCTGAATTCCTGCCCTTCGATCTGGACGATATCGTGGCCCATTCCGGCCATGTCACCGTGTTCGCCGATATCGACGCCCGTCTGCCGCGCGCCGCGCGCCGCGCTGACAAACTGACGCGGGGGGCAGTATCGCGTGCGGTTGGCAGCGCGGATTTCGCGGCACTGGAACCGGGCAGCGGGCTGGTACTGAAATGGCCCACAGGCATGCAGGCGGAAGCCTTGCAGATTATCCGTCTTAACAGGCGCGCGGACCGCGCTGCGCTGCGCAAGGCCGGGCTGAGCATTGGCAAAGCCCTGTCGAAATCCCCCGCGCTGATCTGCGCGGATTCCATGCCCCTGCCCGACATGCTGCAGGCCGCAGCGCTGCGCGCCTATCAGTATCAGGCACAGAAATCCGCCCCGAAACCGGATTTAGGCCCGCTGTCGGTCATGGTCCGCGATTTGGACAAGGCCGCAGATTGCGCCGATGCGCTGGCACTGGCGCGCGCAGTTCACCTGACCCGTGATCTGGTAAACGCACCGGCTAATGTGCTGACCACAACCAGCTTCGCCAACCAGATTAACGACATGCAGGCATTGGGCCTGAAAGTGGAAATTCTGGATGAAGATGACCTGAACCGCCTTGGCTTGCGCGCCATGCTGGCGGTCGGGCAAGGGTCTGACAGCCCGTCGAAACTGGCAATCCTGCATTGGCAGGGTGCGCAAGGCGCCCCGCTGGCAATTGTCGGCAAGGGGGTGATGTTCGACACTGGCGGCATTTCCATCAAACCTGGCGCAGGCATGGAAGAAATGACCATGGACATGGGCGGCGCGGCTGTCACTGTCGGGCTGATGCAGGCGCTGGCCGAACGCAAGGCGCGCGCCAATGTCGTGGGGCTGGTCGGGCTGGCGGAAAACATGCCCGATGGCCGCGCCCAACGCCCCGGTGATGTGGTGCAGTCCATGAAGGGTGACATGATCGAGGTCATCAATACCGATGCCGAAGGGCGGATGGTGCTGGCCGATGTGCTCTGGTATGCGCAGGACCGTTTCGCGCCGCGCGCTGTCATTGACCTGGCCACATTGACCGGGGCCATCATTGTCGCACTCGGGCATGACAAGGCCGGGGTTTTCGCCAATGATGATGCGCTTGCCAATGCCTTTCTGAAAGCGGCAGACCATATGGGCGAAGGCGCGTGGCGCATGCCGCTGGACCCTTGCTATGACAAACTCATCTCCTCGCGGATCGGGGATGTGAAAAACTCCGGCGGGCGGGCGGCAGGGTCGATCACGGCGGCGCAGTTCCTGCAACGTTTCATCAAACCCGGCACACCCTGGATGCATCTGGACATTGCCGGTGTCGCACTGCCGAAAACCGAAAGCGCGCATGCCCCCAAAGGCGCATCTGGCTGGGGGGTGCTGGCGCTGGATGCGCTGATCCGCGCGACATTCGAGGATGGTTAAGCCATGGGCAAGGTCATCTTCTATCATCTGACCCGCAATCCGCTGGAAGTGACCGCGCATATGCTGCTTGACCGCGCCCATCAGGCGGGATGGCGTGTCACAGTGCGCGGGCGCGACCCGGCGGTACTGGCGCGGCTGGATGAAACGCTGTGGCTGGGCGACAAGGCCGGTTTTCTGCCCCATGGGCTGGCAGGTGGCGCGCATGATGCCGACCAGCCCATCCTGCTGACACAGGACCATGCCTGCCCCAACAACCCCGCCTGCCTGATGGTCATTGACATGGCCGACGCCACCCCGCAGGACGCCGACGGGCTGGAACGGTTGTGGATATTGTTTGACGGCAATGATGCGGCGGCCACAGACCACGCGCGCGCGCAGTGGAAAGCGGTGAAAGCCGCAGGCATGCCAGCGGAATACTGGTCTGAAGAAAGCGGCCGATGGCAGATGAAGGCGCAATCAGGCAGCTGATGCGCCAGTCCTTGGGCTTTTTTTGAGTATTTTTGGCAAGATGAAGCCAAATCCGGTTTCCGTGCCGATAGCTGCAGGCTAGAAGGCGGCGAAATGGCACAACTTCGAGAGGCGCAGCGCATGATCCTTTATCCGGCAATTGATCTGAAAGACGGGCAATGTGTGCGCCTGTATAAAGGCGAAATGGATCAGGCGACCGTGTTCAATGACGACCCTGCCGCGCAGGCGCGCGCCTTCGCGGCGCAGGGGGCGGAATGGCTGCATCTGGTGGACCTGAACGGCGCGTTTGCGGGCACCCCAGTCAATGCCGCCGCAGTTGAATCCATTCTGGCGGCGGTCGATATTCCCTGCCAGCTGGGTGGCGGCATTCGTGATATGGCGACAATCGAAACGTGGCTGAAAAAGGGATTGCGCCGCGTCATCCTTGGCACTGTGGCTGTTGAAAACCCCGATCTGGTGCGGCAGGCGGCCGCGGCCTTTCCCGGGCAAGTGGCGGTGGGCATTGACGCACGCGACGGGCGCGTGGCCACCAAGGGCTGGGCCACCGAAACCGATGTCGAGGTGACAGACCTGGCCCGCCAGTTCGAGGATGCGGGCGTTGCGGCCATTATCTATACCGACATCAACCGCGACGGGGCCATGCAGGGGCCGAATGTCGCGGCAACGGCTGCACTGGCCCGCGCCACGGGGATTCCGGTTATCGCATCGGGCGGTGTGTCACGGCTGGAAGACCTGATTGCCCTGCGCGATTGTGGCGCGGCGCTGGACGGGGCGATTTCCGGGCGCGCACTGTATGATGGCAAGCTGGATCTGGCGCAGGCATTGGCGGTTCTGAAAGCCTAGCCCGGTTATGCTTCCGGCGGCATGTTGCGCGCGGCCTCGCGCTGCGCGGGCCGGCTGAGCGCCGCCCCCGGCCCTGCCAGAAACTGGCGCACGCGGTCGGGGTTGCGCCGCGACAGGTCGCGCAGCCACCACGCGACCGCCTTCTGGATGAAGCGGTCGCGGTCGGGCACAAGCTGTTCTGCCCAGCCCAGCACCTGTTCGCGCACCGCAATATCTTCGGGCTTCGGGTGCGGCAGCCGCGTCCATGGCAATGTCATGACCAATGCTGCGCGGCGCGTCCACATATTCGGGTGTGTGATCCATTCCGCCACTTGCGCCAGCCTGGCGGGATCCGCCTGCAACCGTTTGGCACCGGCGATTGCGGCATGATCGGCCAAGGCCCAGCTGTCAAAATCCTGTGCCCAGGCGGCAATCAAATCCCACGCAACCCTGTCATCCGGGCGCATGCGCGCCTGCGTCAGCAATTTGGCGGCCAGAATGCGCGCCTCATGAATGTCGCTGTCCCATAATGCGCGCGCCATGGCGCAGCGTTCGGCCACATCATGGTCGCGGCGCATATCGCGCGCCAGCTCATCCAGAACCTGCGCGGAAATACCAAGGAATTCGCGCGTGGTCTTGTGATAATCGGCCATTTCCGCGGCTTTGGCCGGGTCGGATAGCGTGCGCAGATGCGCCAGAAGTTGCGCTGCTGTTTCAGTCATTCGACGGTCACCGATTTGGCCAGATTGCGCGGCTGGTCCACATCCGTGCCCAGATGCAGCGCCGTGTGATAGGCGATCAGTTGCGCAGGCACCGCATAGACGATCGGCGCAATCAGTTCCGGCACAGTGGGCATTTGCAGGCTGCGCGGCACAGTCCCGGCAGCGGCCAGCCCCGGTGCATCGGATATCAGCAACACCTGCCCCTGACGCGCCATCACTTCCTGCATGTTTGAGATGGTCTTTTCAAACAGATCATCATGGCGGGCAAAAACGATGACAGGCAGATCTTCATCGATCAAGGCGATGGGGCCATGCTTCAGCTCACCTGCTGCATAAGCTTCGGCGTGTATATAGCTGATTTCTTTTAGTTTAAGCGCACCTTCAAGTGCAATGGGGTACATGACCCCACGCCCCAGAAACAGCACATCGCGCGCCCTGGACAGGGTTTCGGTGATGCGGCGTATTTCATCCTCCCGGTCCAGCGCCTTGGCAACAAATCCGGGGGCACTGCGCAATTGCGCAACCAGTTCAGCATGTTCTGCCGCAGTGATATGCCCGCGTGCCAGCCCGGCATGCAGCGCCAGCAAGGCCAGAACCTGAAGCTGCGCGGTAAACGCCTTGGTCGAGGCAACGCCGATTTCCGGACCCGCATGAATGGGCAGCGCAATGTCGCTTTCGCGCGCAATGGACGATGTCGGCACATTCACCACCGACATAACCTGCGCGACACGCCCCTGCACGTGGCGCAGCGCGGCCAATGTGTCGGCGGTTTCGCCCGACTGGCTGACAAATAACGCCAGATTATCCGGCCCCAACACCGGTTCGCGGTAGCGGAATTCGGATGCGATATCCAGTTCGACCGACAGGCCCGCGTATTTCTCGAACCAGTATTTCGCCACCTGACAGGCATAGAACGCCGTGCCACAGGCCACCATGATCAGCCGGTCAGCGCGCGCGAATTCCAGCCCTTCAGGAAGCGCGATTCCCGCAGGCCCCGCATATTGTTCCAGCGCGGCGCGCAACACCGCAGGTTGTTCGGCGATTTCCTTGGCCATGAAATGGCGGTGGCCGGATTTGTCCACGCGCGCCGCTTCGACATTGATATGTTGCAGGCGGCGGTTGGTCTGGCGGTCATCGGCATCGAAAATCTGCGCACCCGCGCGGGTAATGACCGCCCAATCCCCGTCTTCCAGATAGGTGATGCGGTCTGTCATCGGCGCCAGCGCAATGGCGTCAGACCCAAGGAACATTTCGCCGTCCCCATGCCCGATGGCCAGCGGCGAGCCGCGCCGCGCGCCGATCATCAGGTCATCCTCGCCTTCAAACAAGAAGGCCAGTGCAAACGCGCCTTCCAGCCGTTTCAATGTGGCGCGCGCGGCCTGAACCGGGGTCATGCCCTGATCCAGATAGCTGCTTGTCAGTTGCACAATGGTTTCAGTGTCGGTTTCACTGCTGAACTGCGCGCCGGCCGTGCCCAGTTCGTCGCGCAGCGCGCGGTAATTTTCAATAATGCCGTTATGGACCACAGCAACCCGCCCCACCTGATGCGGATGGGCATTTTCAACCGTGGCGGCACCATGAGTGGCCCAGCGGGTATGGCCGATCCCCGACCGCCCCGGCAGCGTGTCATGCACCATCACATCGGACAGGTTTATCAGCTTGCCAACGGCGCGGCGGCGGTCCAGATGCCCGCGATTGACCGTTGCAATACCCGCACTGTCATAGCCGCGATATTCCAGCCGCTTCAGCGCGTCCAGAATCAGCGGCGACACTTCATGATTGCCCAGAACACCAACAATACCACACATCGCACTTATCCTTTCACGCCGGCGGCTTTGGCCGCGCGCAACCGGTCCATCAGGCGTTTACCCAGTCCCGGTTTGGTGTCCTGCCGCGCCCGCCCCAGCGCCAGCGCCCCGTCCGGCACGTCGCTGGTGATAACCGAGCCCGACCCCGTCATGGCATGCGCGCCCACGCTGACAGGGGCAACCAGCATGGTGCTGGACCCGATGAATGCCCCTTCGCCGATATTGGTGTGGTGCTTGAACACCCCGTCATAATTGCAAGTCACCGTGCCCGCGCCCAGATTGGCGCGTGCGCCCACATGTGCGTCACCCACATAGCTGAGGTGGTTGACCTTCGCGCCTTCATCCAGCGTGGCATTCTTGATTTCGACGAAATTGCCCACGCGCACATCTTCGGCCAGTTCCGCGCCCGGACGCAGCCGTGCATAGGGGCCGACCACCGCGCCACGGCTGACATGCGCGCCTTCCAGATGGCTGAATGCGCGGATTGTTGCGCCCCCTTCGACACTGACACCGGGACCAAACACGACATAGGGTTCAATGATACTGTCGCAGCCGATCACTGTGTCCTGCGCGAAAATAACCGTGTCCGGGGCCTGCATCGCCACGCCGTTTTCCAGCGCTTGCGCACGGGCACGCGCCTGAAAGGCGGATTCCGCTGCGGCCAGTTCGGCGCGGGTGTTGATGCCCAGCGTTTCGCCTTCGGGGCAGATGACGACACCGGCCGACAGCCCGGCGGCACGGGCCCGCGCGACAATATCCGTCAGGTAATATTCCCCTGCGGCATTGTCATTACCAATCTTTTCCACAAGCTCGAATATCTGCGCACGACCGGCGCATATAACACCACTGTTACAAAGCGTTATATCGCGTTCTTTATCCGTTGCATCCTTGAATTCGACAATCCGTTCCAGCTGGTCGCCTTGCGTGATCAACCGCCCGTAGCGCCCCGGATCATCGGCATGGAACCCCAGCACGACAACATCATGCGTGGCGCGCGCATCGCGAAGCGCGTGCAGGGTGTCTTCGCTGATAAAAGGTGTGTCGCCATAAAGGACAACCACATCCCCGCCCACGCCTTCCAGTGCCGGGCGCGCCTGAGCTACGGCATGTGCGGTTCCAAGCTGCTGGTCCTGGGTCACGACCTGCGCGCGGTCATCTTCGGCCTGCACAACAGCGGCCACCTGCGCAGCCCCATGCCCCACGACAACGACCACATGATCCGGGTCCAGCGCACGCCCGGCACGCATGGCATGCACCACCAGCGGCACCTGCGCCAAAGGATGCAGCACCTTCGGCATATCCGATTGCATGCGACTGCCCTGACCGGCGGCAAGAATGATCAATGAAACCGACATACTGCCCACTCTTTCTGTCATTATTCTTTGCGCCGTTCTGCCCCAGTTACCCAACCGGGTGCAAGCCACCCAAGCTTCACTTCTGATTTCAGTCTGAAACAGGGATAAAATGGTATGTATCATTTTCCAGTTTGACAGAAATCAACGTCATGGGTGATGCTGGGTGCCACACTATGACCAGCGCAACAGGACAATGAAGGACCTGAACATGTATGGACGAATAATCGTTGCTGTGGATCTGGAACATATTGATCAGGCGAAAGCGCTGTTCAAACGTGCCCAGTCCCTGCTGGATGCGGGCGGTGAAATCCGCCTTGTCCATGTGCTGGAAGAATTGCCGGGCTTCATTGCTGCGGAACTGCCGCATGATGTGGAAACACGCCGCAAGGCCGAAGCCATGGTAGAGCTGAAGGCATTGACCGACCCCGCGTCGGGATTGCGCGTGGTTCCTGATCTGCGCCATGGCGCCGCATCAGGCCAGATCATGAAAGCCGCAGAAGACAGCAATGCCGACCTGATCATGATTGCCAGTCATAAACCCGGCCTGCGTGATTATTTCATCGGTTCCACCGCTGCGCGCGTGGTACGTCATGCAACCTGTTCAGTGCTGATTCAGCGCTAGACCCGATAACCAGACCCTAAAAAGGAAACCTGACTCATGTATTCAACTATTGTCATCGCTGCGGCATTATTCAACGAAGGCGCGACCACCCGCGCCGCACTGGAAAAGGCACGCAAGCTGCTTTCCCCCGGCGGCAAGATTACGCTGGTTCATGTGATTGACGAAGTTCCCGGCTATGTTGCCGCAGCGATCCCGCAATCCCATATTTCGGCGCGCAGAAAGGATGTTCAGGATCAGCTTGCAGCAATCGCGGCAGAATTTTCCGATATACCTGTCGAACCTGTTATCCGTCAGGGCCAACCCTCGGCGTCTATTCTGGGATGCGCGCAGGAAGCGGGCGCGGACCTTATCATGATTGCCAGCCATAAACCGGGGCTAAGCGATTATTTCATCGGCTCTACCGCCGCGCGCATTGTCCGGCATGCGCAAGTGTCCGTTCTGGTAACACGCTGAACCCCTGCGCCCCCCGCGCGGTCACTGGTGACAATGCGGGGGGTTTGCTTTGCGCGACCGGCTGTGCCATCCTTCACGAAACCACCACTCAGGGAGGAACCGCATGTATCAGTCCATCGTCGTTGCCGTGGCGCTATTTAATAAAGGTGCCACGAGTCGCGGCATGATCGAGAAGGCGAACAAACTTGTCGATGCAGGTGGTTCCGTCACGCTGGTTCATGTCATGGACGAAATTCCGGCCTATCTGACGGCTGCGGTGTCCAAGGAACAACTTCTGAATCACCGCAAGTCCATTCGTGCGCAACTGGAATCGCTGGCCGCACGGGTAAAGGCAAAGAATGTGGATATCGACCTGCGCGGTGGGCGTCCGTCTGAAAACATTCTGAAATGCGCGAAGGACTGCAACGCAGACCTGATCATGATTGCCAGCCATAAACCGGGGATGAGCGATTATTTCATCGGCTCCACTGCTGCGCGCGTCGTCCGGCATTCCCCGATTTCGGTTCTGATTGCCCGCTGACGGTTTTTTCTGTCCGCATGCCGCGTTCCGGCCTTTCATGTCGCGCAGAAGCCGTTATCTGAAAGGAACCAGACAGGAGGCGGCAGATGTCAGACGCGTTGGTTATTTTCACGCCCTCGGGCAAGCGGGGGCGTTTTCCTGTGGGAACCCCTGTTCTGACAGCGGCACGGCAGTTGGGCGTGGATCTGGATTCGGTCTGCGGCGGGCGCGGTATATGTTCCAAATGCCAGATTTCACCGGGATATGGCGAATTTTCCAAACATGGTGTCACCGTTGCCCCTGATGCCCTGTCGGAATGGAACGCGGTTGAACAACGCTACCATGAAAAACGCGGGCTGAAAGACGGGCGCCGTCTGGGCTGTCAGGCGCAGGTCATGGGCGATGTGGTTATCGACGTGCCTGCCGAAAGTCAGGTTCACCGGCAGGTGGTGCGCAAGGCCGCCAGCGCACGCCCCATCACCATGGACCCCGCAACGCGGCTGTATCTGGTGGATGTGGCGGAACCGGATATGCACGAACCCTCCGGGGATTTTGAACGTCTGGCGCGCGCGCTGCGTGAACAGTGGCAAATTGATGACATCACCGCGTCCCTTGATGTATTGCGCCGCTTGCAACCAGTGCTGCGACAGGGCGCGTGGCAGGTCACGGTCGCCCTGCACAAGGACCATCTGGCCGGGCCGTACCGGGTGCTGGACATCTGGCCGGGGCTGAATGAATCCGGGCTTTACGGGCTGGCCATTGACCTTGGTTCCACCACCATCGCCGCGCATCTGTGTGATCTGCGCACAGGCGAGGTTGTCGCGTCTTCGGGCATCATGAACCCGCAGATCCGCTTTGGCGAAGATCTGATGAGCCGCGTCAGCTATGCCATGATGAACCCCGGCGGCGATGTCGAAATGACACGCACTGTCCGCGAAGGCATGAACACCCTTATCGCGGCGCTGAGCGACGAAGCGGGCATAACGGCGCGCGACATCATGGAAGCGGTGATTGTGTGCAACCCGGTCATGCATCATCTGTTTCTGGGCATTGATCCGGTCGAACTTGGTCAGGCGCCGTTTGCACTCGCCATGTCCGATTCGCTGTCGCTGGATGCACGTGCACTTGATCTGCACGCACTGAACCCGGCTGCGCGCGCCTATCTGCTGCCCTGCATTGCCGGGCATGTCGGCGCGGATGCGGCAGCCGTAGCCCTGTCGGAAAGCCCCGAATCATCCGATGATCTGGTGCTGATTGTTGATGTGGGCACGAATGCCGAAATCCTGCTGGGCGACAAGCGCCGCGTTCTGGCATGTTCATCGCCCACCGGACCAGCGTTTGAGGGGGCGCAGATTTCATCCGGCCAGCGCGCCGCCCCCGGCGCGATCGAGGCGATTCGCATTGACCCGCAAACACGAGAGCCGCGCTTCCGCGTCATCGGCTGTGACCTATGGTCCGACGATCCGGGTTTCGCACAGGCGACGTCCGCGACCGGTGTAACCGGTATCTGCGGCTCCGGCATCATCGAGGCGGTGGCCGAAATGCGCATGGCCGGGCTGGTCGATGCATCGGGCCTGATCGGCTCGGCAGAGCAGACAGGCACCTGGCGTTGTCAGGCCGAAGGGCGCACACATGCCTATCTGATCCATGATGCCAGCGCGACCGGCGGGCCGCGCATTACCGTGACCCAGGGCGATATCCGCGCCATTCAACTGGCGAAATCCGCGCTATATGCCGGGGCCCGCCTGCTGATGGACGAAATCGGCACTGACCATGTGGACCGCGTGGTGCTGGCAGGTGCGTTCGGCGCGCATATCAGCCCCAGACATGCCATGGTTCTGGGCATGATCCCCGATGCGCATCTGGACAAGGTGACAAGTGCGGGCAATGCCGCGGGGCATGGCGCGCGGATCGCATTGTGCAGCGTGTCGGCGCGCGCGGCGATTGAAGCGACAGTGCGGCGCATCCACAAGGTGGAAACCGCCATTGAGCCGCGCTTTCAGGAACATTTCGTCAATGCCAGCGCCCTGCCCCATGCCGTGGATACATTTCCCGAACTGGCGCGGATCGTCACCTTGCCCGATGTCAGTTTCAACACGGGCGGTGGTGACGGGGATGGCGGACGCCGCCGCCGCAAGCGCGGATAATTATCCGCCCTTGTGCAATAAAAAAGCCCGGATGCGCATGCATCCGGGCTTTGTTTTTTTATAATATAGTCAAATCAGTTGCCGGTCAGTTCGCGCAGACGGTCCACTACCTGTTGCAGCAATTCGGGGTTGTCACCCGCAGCTTGCAGCAGACCTTCAACGGTCACACGATCTGTCATGCTCAGACCGGCGGCTTCAAGCTGCGCACGAATGGCGTCAGCGGACAGGTCCAGCCCCAGTTCCTGCGCATCAACTGCATCTTCGATCACGTCCGCTGTGGTTTCGGCCGCGTCTTGCGTCAGGTCTTCGGCGGCATCCTCGACAGCTGCATCAACTGTTGCCGGGTCGGTGCCTGCATCTTCGTCACCGATGATGTCTTCGACAGCATCTTCAACGCTTTGCGATTCTGCGTCTACGGACCCTTCGACAGCTGCATCCACGGTTTCGTCAGCTTCTTCGGCCACTTCTTCGGACAGGTCCTCGACGGTCGGTTCTTCTTCGACAACCGGCTCCATCGGGGCGGGTTCCGCGATCGGGTCTTCGACAACGGTTTCGGGTTCAGGTGCCGGCACCGGTTCTGCGGTTTCGCGCGACTGTACACCCAGCCAAATGGCCACCACAACCGCTGCGGCGGCAATAGCGATCAACACGGATTTGTTCATATGTGGTTTCCTTTACCATGATACCAAACTGGCGCCGGTTTATCGCAGAGTTTGTTGTGCTTGCAAAGCATTGATCGACAACAATCTTCAAACAAGCATGTTACTGCCCATAGACCTGAATCTTCGCGCTTGAATCACATGACTTGCGGCTTTATCTTGCGCCATCAATGAAATGTAAGAAGGAATCCTACCATAGCCCGCAGACCGCATAATGCCCCGCCGCAACGCGACACTGGACCGCGCGTCAACGACCGTATCCGCGCACCGGAAATTCGCCTGATCGGGGCCGAAGGTGAAAATCTGGGAGTGGTGAAACCCTCTCAGGCGATGATGCTGGCCGAAGAGGCCGGCCTGGACCTTGTCGAGATATCTCCCAATGCGACCCCGCCGGTCTGCAAAATCATGGATTTCGGCAAATACAAATACGAACTGCAAAAGCGCGAGGCCGAAGCGCGCAAGAAGCAGCACATCATTGAGATCAAGGAAGTAAAATTCCGCCCCAATACCGACACGCATGACTATGACGTCAAGATGCGCAATGTCATCCGTTTTCTGGAAGCCGGCGACAAGGTCAAGGTTACCCTGCGTTTCCGCGGCCGCGAAATGGCACATCAGAGTATCGGCGCCGAATTGCTGCACCGTGTCGCGGGCGATATAGAAGAGCTTGGCAAGGTCGAAAGCATGCCCAAGATGGAAGGTCGGCAAATGATCATGATGATCGCGCCGCGCTGACAGCTTCCGAATTTTTCAGACAATGGCCCGCTGCATTCTACAGCGGGCCTTTTGTTATGCGCTGGCGCTTTCCGTTGGACGCGCCCATTGGCGGTTCTGTTCTGACCTGAAGCGGACGTTGACCTATGCACAAAGCCCGCGCCACAGGTCGGGCCGGGGACTGCCGGTCCCACGTAGGAGAAGTTCACTTTATGCAGGCGGCATACTCCGACATCCAAGGCTTGGCATGACGCGGGCGGGATCGGCAGGCCGCGGAACGGCCAGACCTATGGCGTGGGCCAGCCTGCGGCCTTGATTCCGCACCTTTGAGTGACTGCTTCAGGCCAGATTTGAACAGCGCCTGCGGCTGAAACCAATATGATCAGAGGACAGGGGTCAGACCGCCAGTTCCGGGGCCTGCTGGGCCAAAGCCTGTGCAATAGCAGGTTCCAGGTCCGGGGGTGCCGTGTTCAGGATGAACCCCAGCGTCATATACATGCCCACTGTCGCCATCAGGTCCAGCGCGCCGGTTTTGCCCACCATCGCCACCACATCATCCAGCTGCGCGGGGGCAAGGCGTTTATGATCCACCAGCGCATCAACGGCCCCGGCCAGCGTTGCATCCGGCGCAGTCATTTGCGCCAGTGATCCGCGCAGGCTCGCGATGCGCCCTTTGTCCAGCCCGGCCGCCAGTGCCCGGACCACATGCTGGTTCCATTCATAGGCACAGTCCAGCCGATGCGCGAGCCGCAGAATCACCACCTCTGCGCGTTGTGGACCAAGCGCTGTGTTCTGCACGATATGAGTACGCAGATCACCCCATGCCCGCAATAACGCCGGATGATGCGCCATGATGCGGTAAACATTCAGCTGGCCCGCAAACCCTGCGCGCATGTCCGCCACCATGTCGGGCCAGTCGCTGTCCTGTCGCGGGGCAAAACCAGCCGGACTCATGCGGCCAGCGCGGCCTTGACCGCATCTGACAGGCGCTGCGTTATGTCCGCCAGATCGGCCTTCGTCACGATGAAAGGCGGGGCCAGCAGCACATGATCGCCCTGCACCCCGTCAATCGTACCCCCCATCGGATAGACCATAAGCCCGCGTTCCATCGCTTCGCGCTTGATATGGGCATGGATTTTGCGCGCCGGGTCAAAGGGCGCTTTGCTGTCACGGTCGGCCACAAGTTCAATCGCCTGAAACAGCCCGCGCCCGCGAATATCCCCGATATGCGGGTGTTGCCCGAAGGCCGATTGCAGGTTTTCACGCAGCACCGCGCCCATGTCCTGCACATTGGCCAGCAGATTGTCGCGCGCGATCACTTTCTGCACTGCCAGACCGGCGGCAGCAGCCATGGGGTGGCCCATATAGGTATGGCCATGCTGAAAGAACCCCGATCCATTTGCGAAGGCATCATATATCTTGCGGCTTAGCAATGTTGCGCCAATGGGCTGATACCCGCCGCCAAGACCCTTGGCGATGGTCAGCAGATCGGGCGCAATACCGTCCTGTTCGCAAGCATAAAGGCTGCCAGTGCGCCCCATGCCACACATGACTTCATCAAGGATCAACAACACCCCGTAACGGTCACAGATTGCACGGATATGCTTGAAATAGTCCCCCACCGCAGGCACAGCACCCGCCGTTGCGCCAACCACAGGTTCGGCCACGAATGCCGCAACCGTGTCGGGGCCGAGTTCCAGTATTTTCGCTTCCAACTCACCTGCGGCGCGCAGGGCATAGTCGGCATCCGTTTCGCCCGCGCGCTGGTCGCGGTAAGCATAGCAGGGCGCGATGTGATGGGCCTGCATCAGCAGTGGTCTGAACTGCGCGCGGCGCCATTCATTGCCCCCTGTTGCCAAGGCGCCGAGCGTGTTGCCATGGTAGCTTTGACGCCGCGCAATGATATGGCGGCGCTGTGGCTGGCCGGTTTCGGTGAAATATTGCCGCGCCATTTTCAGCGCCGCTTCCACCGCTTCCGACCCGCCCGACACCAGATAGGCATGGCTTAACCCAGCTGGCGCGCTGGCGATCAGCGTATCGGCCAGTTCTTCAGCCACATCAGAGGTAAAGAACCCGGTATGCGCATAGGCCAGCCGGTCCAGCTGCGCATGCAGCGCTGCCAGCACATCAGGATGCGCATGCCCCAGACAGGACACCGCCGCCCCGCCGGATGCATCGATATACTGCTTGCCTGCGGCATCGGTAAAATGAATGCCACTGGCGGAAACCGCCTTGCGGGGCGGGGTGTGGATGGTGCGGTGCAACAGATGGGTCATGGTTCGGCCTTGTCGTCCGGAAATTGAAAAAACGTGTTCAGCGTAGCCAGCTGGCGGTCCAGCCCGTCCAGCCGTGCCAGCGTCGCGGGGTCATCCGCGCGCGCGACCAGCGCCGCCAGAATATCGGCCATCAGAAAGGCCGGGGTCATGGCATGCAGAAAGGATGCACTGGCAGTGGGCACGACCAGCGCGGTATCATCCGGCCCGACCAGTGGCGAAAACGGGCTGTCGGTAACGGCCACGATGCGCAACCCGCGCTGGCGGGCCTGTTCAGTGGCATCGACCACGGCACGGGTATAGGGCTGCACACAGCACACAAACAACGCATCCCCCGCGCCCGCCCGCATCAGCGGGTCAAACCCGGTCCCCCCTGTCATGTCCAGCAGCACGGAGCGGTCACTGACCAGCGACAGCGCATAATAGAAATGCCATGCCACAGCATGGCTGGACCGCTGCCCCAGACAGAATATGCGCGCCGATTGCGACAACTGCGCTGCCGCGTGTTCCAGTGCATGCAGCAGATCGGAATTGGCAAGGTCCGCAATCTGGGCCGCCGCATGGGCAATCATCGCATCGGCCATACCCGCCGGTGTACTGACATCCAGTTTCAGGCGTTTTTGCGCCTGCCCGCTTAGCCCCTGCCCCATACCGCGCAGAATATCGGCATGTTGCGCGCGCAATTCGTCGAATCCTTCATAGCCAAGCGCCTGCGCCAGCCGTGTCATGGATGCAGGCTGCACGCCTGCACGTCGCGCCTGTTCGCGCATGGACAAAAGCGCCACATCGCGCGGGTTATCCACAATCCATTGCGCAGCGTGACGCAATTGACCGGGAAGGTTGGGCAGATGGGCTGCTATGCGGGACTGGATTCTTTGCATGATACAAAAGAGTATAACACATGGTGCAATTGGCGCAACATTCATTGCAAATAATAAAACAATTGTTTCATGCATCGCCGTTATCGTGTCGCAGCTATATTATGAAGCTACAACATCGTCTTGCGCGCGGGAAACATCTCATAGCCTGCATCAAATGCCGTGCCCTGTGCCAGCAGGCACATGCGGCCATCGGGCAAGGTTACCGTGACGGTCCAGTCGGTGCTGTCAGTTGCGGCGAACATTTCCATCACGGCACGCCCTGACAAGCCGATGGCACGGCGTGTCTGGGTCTTGTCAGCCAGCATATTCAGCATATCGGCGCGCGGTGCGCATGCCATCCCCTGCGCGTGCAACGGCGCGACAAAACCGGACGCCGCGAGAGCGAGCGCAGCAGCAGAAACAAATAGACGCATCTTATGATCCTTTAAATGGGGTTTTCGGGACAGGACCAACCTGCCACGCCCGCCCCAAAACCCGGTTAACGCACCGCGCGCCCGCGCCAGTTACGCCGCGATGCAGCAAAACAGGGCTTGCCAAATGTGACTGAAACTGCTGTGTTGCGCGCAATTATATTACGAGGAGAGACTCATGGATACGCGCCCCTTTCGTTCGGTTCTGTATATTCCCGGCTCCAGGGAGCGGGCGCTGGAAAAGGCAACCGGCCTTGCAGCGGATGCCATCATCTTTGACCTGGAAGATGCTGTCGCGATTGACGAAAAACCCAATGCGCGCAAGTTATTGGCCGAAAAGCTGTGCAGCCTGAACTATGGCACGCGCGCAAAGCTGGTGCGCATCAATGCGCTGTCATCTGCATGGGGACGTGATGATCTGGACGTGATCGCTGCCGCGCGGCCAGAAGCCATCCTGCTGCCCAAAGTGGACAGCGCCGCCCATATCGATGCGTTGGCCCGCCTGCTGGATGGGCGGGCGGAAACTGCCGACACCCGCATCTGGGCTATGATCGAATCGCCCCTTGGGGTGCTGAACGCGCTGGAGATTGCACAGGCCCCGCGTATGGCAGGGTTCATCATGGGCACCAATGATCTGGCCAAGGATATGGGCTGCCGGTTCCGCGCAGACCGCCTGCCGCTGATGTCGGCGCTGCAACTGCCGCTGATGGCCGCCAAGGCCGCGGGGATTGTGGCTGTGGACGGGGTGTATAATGCCTTCAAGGATGATGATGGGTTGCGCGCGGAATGCGAACAAGGCCGCGATATGGGATTTGACGGCAAGACGCTGATCCACCCCGCGCAACTGGACATCGCCAATCAGGTCTTTGCCCCGTCTAGTGACGAAATTGCCCTCGCGCGCCGCCAGATCGCAGCATTTGAAGACGCAACAGCAAAAGGCGAAGGGGTGGCGGTCGTGGATGGAAAAATCGTTGAAAACCTGCATATTGTGACTGCACAGCAAATCCTTGCGAAGGCAGATGCCATCGCATCATTGACGGAGTAGCCATAATGGGAACCACCCTTCTGATCCTTGGCGTTGCCCTTTGGGCGGGCGCGCATCTGTTCAAGCGCCTGGCACCGGCACAGCGCACAGCAATGGGCGAGAAGGGCAAGGGGGCAGTGGCGCTGGCATTGCTGGGCGCTATTGTGCTGATGGTCATCGGCTACCGCATGGCGGACCCGGTCTGGCTATGGGTGTCGCCGCCATGGATGACGCATGTCAACAACCTGCTGGTGTTCATCGCGTTCTATCTGTTTGCAGTGTCGGCACTGCAAACCGGCCTGCACCAGCGCATCCGCCACCCGCAACTGTCGGGATTCAAGGCCTGGGCGGTCGCGCATCTGCTGGTGGTAGGCACGCTTCAGGGGGTTATCCTGTTCGGCGGCCTACTGGCCTGGGCCGTGGTGTCGGTCATCCTGATCAACCGTGCCAACCGCGACTGGACACGCCCGCAGGATTCCGCAATGTGGAAAGAAGGCGTGGCCATTGTCGGCGCGCTGTTTGCCATGCTGGTCGTGGGCCAGATTCATGGCTGGCTTGGCCCCTGGCCGTTCGGAGGATAAATCATGCGTGCCTATCGTTTGCTGACCGCAGAAGACACAGCGGCCTTTTGCCACAAGGTGACAGAAGCCCTGTCCAAGGGCTGGGAATTACACGGCTCCCCCGCCTATGCCCATGACCCGGCCACGGGAACCATGCGCTGCGCACAGGCCGTCATAAAGGATGTAGAGGGCGAGTATGACCCTGAAATCCGGCTTGGCAGCCTGTGACAGGCACGAAGCTTCCGTCAGAATAAGTGTTTTTCCAGGATGAAGAGGGCAGGATGAGCAAGACCAGTGCGGGGCATTTCTTTGAGGATTACCAGATCGGGCAGGTGATTTCCCATGCTGTGCCGCGCACGGTTTCGGGCGGGGAGCGCGCGCTTTATCATGCGCTTTATCCGGCGCGTGGGGCGCTTTATTCATCCGATGAATTTGCGCGCGCCTGTGGCCTGCCCGGCAGCCCTGTGGATGACCTGATTGCCTTTCACATCATATTCGGCAAATCGGTGCCTGATATCAGCCTGAACGCAGTGGCCAATCTGGGCTATGCGGCGGGGCGGTTTTTGCGCCCCGTCTATCCCGGTGACACATTGACAAGCAGTTCCGAAGTCATCGGGCTGAAGCAGAATTCCAACGGCAAATCCGGTGTCGTTTTTGTGCGCACGCGCGGGCGCAACCAGCGCGGCGAAGTGGTGCTGGACTATGTGCGCTGGGTAATGGTGCGCAAACGCGATCCGGATGCACCTGCCCCTGAAACACTCGTGCCCGATCTGCCGCAGGTGGTGGGCGCGCAGGATCTGACCCTGCCAGAGGGGCTGGATTTCACCCGCTATGATTTCGCCGCCGCGGGAGAGCCGCATCGCTGGGGCGATTACACTGTGGGCGAGGTGATTGACCATGTGGATGGCGTCACCATTGAAGAGGCAGAACATATGCTGGCCACGCGCCTGTGGCAGAACACCGCCAAGGTGCATTTTGACGCCACATTCCGCCCCGATGGCAAGCGGCTGATCTATGGCGGGCATGTCATATCGCTTGCCCGCGCGCTGTCGTTCAACGGGCTGGCCAATGCGCAGATGATTGTGGCGATCAATGCAGGCGCCCATGCCAACCCCTGTTTTGCGGGTGACACTGTACGCGCCTGGTCGGAAGTACTGGACCGGGCAGAGACCCCTGCCCCCGGTGTCGGCGCGCTGCGGTTGCGGCTGGTGGCGACCAGGGGCGCGGCCGGCATATTGCGCGGTGAGGACGGCAAGTATCATCCCGATGTGCTGTTGGATCTGGATTACTGGGTGCTGGTCCCACGCTAGAATGCGGCCCGAGTCGGAGGTTTTGCGGACAGGTGATCACATAGCGGCAAGAAATGTGATCACAAGCTGGCGGCGTGTGATCACATTTTTCATTTTGCCTGCGATTTTATCGCAAACGTAACGGATTTTACGGTTCAAACCTGCCACGGCGCGTGACATTCGCGTAAAATCCGCTATTGAAAGGACCAGAGCTGAGGCACTTGAGCCAGGCTGCCGCGTGCAGCCCGCCAGACAGAAGGGAGCCATATATGGCCGACGTGAACAGGGGCAACCGCCCGCTTTCCCCGCATCTGCAGATCTACCGCCTGCCACTGGCTGCCATTTCGTCTATCCTGAACCGGATTACCGGTATCGGCATGACATTTGCTGCAATGCTGATCATCTGGTGGTTTGCCGCCGGGGCATTCGGGCCTGCATATTTCGAATTTGTCGATGGTCTGCTGACTTCCATATTGGGGCATCTGGTGCTGATCGGGTCGCTGGCGGCACTTTGGTACCACATGCTGAATTCGATCCGGCACCTGATCTGGGACACTGGCCGCATGATGGGTGTCGCGATCGTTGAAAAGACAACCTATGTCGTCTTTGCAGGGACTGTCGTGATGACAGCTCTGACGATCATCATCATCTAGGAAAGGGCAGGATCATGGGATTCAAGACAGATTATGCCCGCGTACACGGGTCCGGTTCCGCAGGCGAAGGCGCGCATCACTGGTGGTCACAGCGCATCACCTCTGTTGCGCTGATTCCGTTGACATTGCTGTTCATCATACCGTTCGGGCGCGCATTGGGATCGGGGTATGACGCATTCGTCGCCACCTATTCCAACCTGTGGCACGCATTGGTCGCGGTGTTGTTCATCATCGCTGTTTTCGCGCATCTGCAGCAGGGGCTGCAAACTGTGCTGGAAGACTATGTGCCAAACAAATCGGCGCGCACTGTGGCGCTTGTGGCCAATACATTGCTGTGCTGGGCCTTCGGCGTTGCCGGTGTCCTGTCGGTTGCATCCGTCCTGTTCAGCGCCTGAGGAAAAGACATGTCTGCTTACAAGATCGAAGAACATACCTATGATGTGGTCGTGGTCGGCGCGGGCGGCGCGGGGTTGCGCGCAACCCTTGGCATGGCCGAACAGGGGTTGAAAACCGCCTGTGTCACCAAGGTATTCCCGACCCGTAGCCATACTGTGGCCGCTCAGGGCGGCATTGCCGCAAGCCTGTCGAATATGGGTCCGGACCATTGGCAATGGCATATGTATGACACTGTAAAAGGGTCGGACTGGCTGGGCGATACGGACGCCATGGAATATCTGGCGCGCGAAGCCCCCAAGGCCGTGTATGAGCTGGAACATTACGGTGTGCCGTTTTCGCGCACCGAGGATGGCAGGATCTATCAGCGCCCCTTTGGCGGCCACACAACCGAATTCGGCGAAGGCCCGCCCGTGCAGCGCACCTGTGCTGCCGCTGACCGCACCGGACACGCCATGCTGCACACGCTGTATGGCCAGTCGGTCAAGCAGAAGGCCGAATTCTTCATCGAGTATTTCGCCACTGACCTGATCATGTCCGAAGATGGCGTGTGTCAGGGCGTTCTGGCGTGGAAACTGGATGATGGCACGTTGCATCTGTTCAGCGCCAAAATGGTGGTGCTGGCCACAGGCGGCTATGGCCGCGCCTATTTCAGCGCCACATCCGCCCATACCTGCACCGGCGACGGCAACGGGATGATTGCGCGCGCGGGTCTGCCGCTTCAGGACATGGAATTCGTGCAGTTCCACCCCACCGGCATTTACGGCGCGGGCTGCCTGATCACCGAAGGCGCGCGCGGCGAAGGCGGTTATCTGACCAATGCCGAGGGCGAGCGTTTCATGGAACGCTATGCGCCCCATTACAAGGATCTGGCCCCGCGCGATTATGTCAGCCGCTGCATGACAATGGAAATCCGCGAAGGGCGCGGTGTGGGCGATGGCAAGGACCATATCCACCTGCACCTGAACCACCTGCCGCCTGAAACCCTGAAACTGCGCTTGCCCGGTATTTCCGAATCCGCGCGCGTCTTTGCGGGGGTGGATGTGAACAAGGAACCGATCCCGGTTCTGCCGACCGTGCATTACAATATGGGCGGCATCCCGACGAATTACTGGGGCGAAGTGCTGAACGCGGATGCGGAAAACCCCGACCGTGTGGCACCGGGCCTGATGGCCGTGGGCGAAGCCGCCTGTGCATCGGTGCATGGCGCAAACCGGCTTGGATCCAATTCGCTGATTGACCTTGTGGTCTTCGGGCGGGCTGCGGCCATCCGCGCCGGTCAGGTCGTGGACCCGAAAGCACCCAATCCGGTGCTGAACAAGGCCAGCGTGGACAAGGCGCTGGAACGGTTCGACAATTTCCGCAATTTCAACGGCGCAGTGCCCACTGCGGATTTGCGGCTGGACATGCAGAAGGCGATGCAAGCGGATGCGGCGGTGTTCCGCACAGACAAGACCCTGGCCGAAGGTTGCGGCAAGATGCAGGAAATTGCGGGCAGGATGGGCGATCTGAAGGTCACGGACCGCAGCCTGATCTGGAACAGCGACCTGATGGAAACGCTGGAACTGGACAACCTGATGCCCTGTGCGCTGACAACCATCACGGGGGCAGAGGCGCGCAAGGAATCGCGCGGTGCCCACGCGCATGAGGATTACCCCGACCGCGATGACGCCACCTGGCGCAAGCACACGCTGGCCTGGGTGGATGGCGCGACAGTGCGGCTGGATTACCGTCCGGTCCATACCGACCCGCTGACGCCCGAATCCGAAGGCGGCATCTCGCTGAAGAAAATCGCCCCCGCCGAGCGCAAGTTCTGACGGGCCGGGCGCCGATGGCTTTCATCAGGAGACACGTTTTGACTGGTCTGAGAATACACATAGGGTTGGCCTGTGCTGCGCTTCTGGCACTATCCGCCTGTGCCGATATGCAAGACCAGCTGGCGCGCGACGCGGCGCGCAGTGTCGTGCGCCCTGCGCTGGCGGATAACTTTCCCGGCGTGCCGTTGGAACCTGCCAGCGATTGCGTGATCAACAACGCCAGCGCAAGCGAATTGACGCGGCTTGCACTGGCAGCGGGGCAACCCACCATCAGCCCCCAAACGAACGCGCTGGTGGTCGAAATCGCCACGCGACCCGAAACGATTAGATGTCTAGCCACAGACGGGCTTGCCCCGTTCCTGCTTTAAGGAGGCGAAAATGGTCCAACTGACCCTGCCCAAGAACAGCCAGATGCGCACCGGTAAGACCTGGCCCAAGCCCGATGGCGCCACCAATCTGCGCAAATTCCAGATCTATCGCTGGAACCCCGATGACGGGGAAAACCCGCGTGTTGATACCTATTTCGTCGATATGGACAATTGCGGTCCGATGATTCTTGATGCGCTTATCAAGATCAAGAATGAAATCGACCCCACGCTGACCTTCCGGCGGTCCTGCCGCGAGGGGATTTGCGGGTCTTGCGCGATGAATATCGACGGGCAGAACCGGCTGGCCTGTATCTTCGGCATGGATGACGTGAAGGGGGATGTCAAAATCTACCCGCTGCCGCATATGCCGGTGGTCAAGGATCTGGTGCCGGACCTGACGCATTTCTACGCACAGCATGCTTCGGTCAAGCCTTGGCTGGAAACCAGGTCAAATACCCCCGCCAAGGAATGGAAACAGTCGATTGAAGACCGCGAAAAACTGGACGGGCTTTATGAATGCGTGATGTGCGCGTGCTGTTCGACATCCTGCCCCAGCTATTGGTGGAATGGTGACCGCTACCTTGGTCCGGCAGCGTTGCTGCATGCCTATCGCTGGCTGATCGATTCCCGCGATGAAGCAACGGGTGAACGTCTGGATGACCTGCATGACCCGTTCAAGCTGTATCGCTGCCACACGATCATGAACTGCGCGCAGACCTGCCCCAAAGGGCTGAACCCGGCCAAGGCCATTGCCGAAGTCAAAAAAATGATGATTTCCCGCACGCATTGACCACTGCGCGCGCGTGATCTGACAGGAAAGGCCGGTTGCATCTGCACCGGCCTTTTTGCTTGGGTCTGCTTGAAACGGTTTGTATGCACATCCCAAAGCGCGGGCTTGGTGAATGCATCAATATCTGAAACGCCGGAACCACCGTCATTCAACGCTTGACCACATGCCAGCGCAGCCGTCAGTCACACGCTTCAGCCTGCATATCCATGCAGCTTTGCGCCAGTGCTGCGGCATCTGCCTGCGCATCCGCGTGCATGACGTCGCGCAGGGCGTATATCAATTCCTGCGCGGGGTCATGACCTGCGGCTTGGGCGTTCAACGCCCATGCCAGTGCAACGCGGTAACTTCGGTGCCCGCCCTGCCCGCGCGCCTGCATCAGCGCCAGATTATACATCGCAGGCCCGAACCCCGCGCGCGCCGCACGCAGATACCAGCCGCGCGCAGCATTTCTGTCCTGCGCCAGCCCGTCACCGGCGGCAAGTGCGCGCGCCAGTTCAAACTGCGCCACAGCATGGCCCTGCAACGCGGCATGTTCAAACCAATGCGCGGCTTGTTCAGGTTTGTCCTGTTCCGCCAGCAGGGTGGCCAGCGCGAACTGGGCCTGAAGGTGCCCTTGAGTTGCGGCCATTTCATACCAATGCGCAGCGGCATGCAGGTCTTGTTGTCCGGCCAGCGCCTGATCATGGAAAAAACCGGACATGAATTGCGCGGTCACATCGCCTGCCTGCGCGGCCTGTTCATACCAATGCGCGGCCTGCGCCCAGTCCTGCCGGTCAAGCATCAGATCCGCCAGCGCGGTCTGCGCGCGCAGATACCCTGCCTGCGCGGCCTGATGCAACCAATGCGCGGCCTGTTCATTGTCCATGCCGCCCTGCCCCGTCAGCGCCAGAACACCCAGATTATACTGCGCCAGCACATCCCCTCGCGCCGCCAGCCGAACCAGTATCTGAACCGCTGTATCGCCTTCGCCCTGCTCCAGATAGACCAGCGCGTCATCCACGCGCAACTGCGCATCCGCGCTTGCAGGTATGGCCACCAGTGCCAGCGTCACACACAAGATTCGGATCACGTCCCGGCCCCGCCTTTTCCCTGATTTCGCTTCTATACTTTGGGGTTGCGGCACTGTCACGCCTTTGTGACACCCCTGCGACAGCTTGCGCCGGGCCGGCCCGCGCTTTATGCCAGACCCGCCAGCAGGAGGCCCCATGACACCAGACCAGATTGAACCGCTTTTCACCCGTTCCGATGGCAGCTTCCTTTGCGCGCGCTGGGGGCGGCCCATTGTGCCGGTCATCTTTGGCGTGGATGATGCCACGCTGGCCACCATGAAGGGCGCAATCGAAGCCGTTGTTGCGCTTGCTAGTCACAAAATGGCCGAAACGGACCCTGAACTTGGCGCGAACCTGATGATCTTCGTCTTTCGCGAATGGGCGGAATTGCTGGAAGTGCCGAATCTGGATCAGCTTGTTGACGGGCTTGACCCATTGGTCGCGCGGTTGCAGGCGGCGGGCGCGAACCAGTACCGTGTGTTCCGGTTTGACGACCAGAACGCCATTCGCGCGGCTTTCGTGTTTATCCGCATGGATGAGTCACTCTCCCACGTGCCTGCGGACGTGCTGGCACTGTCACAGGCGGTGCAGGTCATTCTGCTGTGGTCCGAACGCGCATTCACAGACATATCTGCACTGGCTGTGCATCAGGACCAGACGATCCTGCGGCCCGAAATTGCAGATGTCATCCGGGCAGCCTATGACCCTGTTTTGCCCGCTGTCGCCGATAACCCCGCCCATGCGCTACGCCTGTCAGCGCGTATCCCCCCGCGCCAGTAGGTGCCTGGATCAAGCCCGCGCTATCGGTGGGCCGGGGACTGCCGATCCCACGTTACAGGGATGCAGTTTATGCCGGCGGCATACTCCTGACTTCAAAGGCTTGAACTACCCTCGGGTCATCGGCAGGCTGCGGGACGGCCCGCCGATGGTGCGGCGGCCTGCGGCCTTGCTCCGCGCCTTTGGGTGACTGCTTCAGGTCATAATCGCCCCTCCTTCCCCTCATCAGGCGCTTTCGCGCTTGCCCAACACGGGCGCGAACTGGCACAAGCAGCCCATCCCTGCGCCCAGCAAAAGGACCGGATCATGAAAATCGCCAGTTTCAACATCAATGGTATCAAGGCCCGCGCGGGCGCGCTGACCCGGTGGCTGGACGAGGCCGCGCCAGACCTGCTGGTGATGCAGGAAATCAAATCCACTGACGAGACATTCCCGCGCGAGTTGATCGAGGATCGCGGCTATAACCTGCACACGCATGGGCAAAAAGGGTTCAACGGCGTGGCCATAGCCAGCAAACTGCCGCTGGAAGATGTGGTCTGCGGCCTGCCCGGCGATGACACGGATGTTCAGGCGCGCTGGATCGAAGCCACGGTCACAGGCAGCGCGCAGGCGTTACGGGTGTGCGGGTTGTATCTGCCCAATGGAAACCCCGTGGAGCTGGACCCGCAGGGCCAGCCAGTGGCGGGCGGGAAATATGCCTATAAACTGGCATGGATGGCCCGTATGGAGGACCGCCTGCGTGACCTTCTGGCGATGGAAATGCCGCTGGCGGTGATGGGCGATTACAACATCATCCCGCAGGCCGAAGATGCTGCGCGCCCCGATGCATGGGTCGATGATGCGCTGTTTCGCCTGCCGTCGCGCATGGCGTTCCGGCGCATGGTGCATCTGGGGTTTACTGATGCTTTTCGCGCCATCAATCAGGCACCGGGGCAATACACATTCTGGGATTATCAGGCCGGGGCATGGAACCGCAATGATGGTATCCGCATTGACCACATCCTGCTGAACGCCCATGCCGCCGATCTGCTGCGCGACTGCCGGATCGACACGGACGCGCGCGCAGGCGACAAACCGTCAGACCATGTACCAATCTGGGCGGAACTGGCGGTTTAATGAATGACGGAATCTGCTTAAAGCGGCGAACTTGAAACTTGAATCGGTGGATTCCCTTTCGGTTTGATCTGTGATTCATCCTTTGCAGGAGGATGTTTCATGTCAGCAGCACTGCCGCATGCGCTCAGGGCGCGTTTTCAAGCA
>NZ_JAQZSM010000029.1 GCF_028745735.1 Roseinatronobacter alkalisoli | reverse complement strand
CGGGGCCAGAACATTCGACCAGATGTTCGACGCACTCGCCGAAGTCTGCGATCTGTTCACACCGCAGGAATGCTGGAATTACTGCTGCGAAGCAGGATATGGATCAAGTTAAAGGCTCGAGGCTTTAATTTCTTTTCGTTATCGGATTGGAGATGCAGCCCTCCTGACTTTGGTCGATGCGCAGTGAGATTTTCGGACTTGGTGCCTTACAAGTGGGGCTTGCGATCTTGCACTGATTTAGGTCGGCACCGCGTTAGGCGACCGACAGGATGATCGTGCCACACATGCTCTCGCTCGGTGCCAGATGGCGCAGGCCGGTATCGGTGGGGGTCTGCGGACCCGCCAGCGCGCCGGCGACGTGGGACACCGGTTCAAGGCACAGGTAGGCCTCTTTGTGCAGGGCGGCGAAGCATGTCAGAGCTCCCTGTCCGCTCAGCGTGATCCGCGCGCCATCGCCGACCACGGCGGTGGCCTGCGTCCATCCAGAGTAGTGCCATGTGCTGCCCAGTGCAAGGCGGATCAAGGGCGCGACAGGGCTATCGTGGGTCATGCCTGCGGGACCAAAGGGGGTCCACCGTCTCGTAGCGTCAAGGCCGATCACCCCGTCTTTGGAGGCTCGGAAATACGGGTGCCAGCCAAGACCGCCGGGCATGTGCTCGCGCCCTGTATTGGTCAGGTAAAGCTTGACGGTCAACTGGTCCTGATGAAGTTCGAACCGCTGCGTGGCCCTGAAGTCAAACGGCCAGTCTCCGTCGGCATGGTAATCCAGCGTCAACGCGATTTGCTCTTCACCGTGATAGCTGACAGACCACGCGCGGCGGTGGGCGGGACCATGCATCACGTCTTTGCCGCCAGGCATGTTGGGCCGCAGGCGGACCGGTCGGCCCTCATGTTCAAACGTCGAGTGCCGTAGCATGTTGTGGAACGGAAACAGCGGAAACGCGCCCGATTTCGGCCAGGTCGATGGGTCGAAGGTGTCAGCTATGAACGGCACGATCAAGTCACCGTGGCGGGCGTGACGAAGGGAACCAAGGCGCCCCCCGGCTACAGGATGGAAGACTGCCCGCAGAGCGTCGTTCCGAATCGTGATATTCGTCCCGTCGGGGTCCGCCAATGAGCTCGGCCGCGACGCGCCATGTATCTTCATTTTGCGCGGTCCCGCAGCGTTCCATCGTGTTCGATCACGCAAAAGCGACCGCCCTGGAAGAACTCGGCAATATGCGGTAGCGGCGACGGGCGTTCTTCGGCGTTGTCCGGCCCGACCATGGCCTTGGCACTGTCGACGGGCCTGTAGCCCAGGGCCACCGCCGTACCGTTGTCCAGCCAGCCGGCTTCCACATCAGATATTCCGTAGACGGTAGTGCAGGTGACATCGGGGTGTTCGAGCCCGATCAGGACCAGCTGCGCAAGGTCGCGCGGACTGACCCAGATCCGCAGCGCGCGCGCGTCCGTGGGCCGTTCGCCCGCATTGCCTATGCGGATGTTCAGCGTGCGGATGCCGAACTTGTCAAAGTAAAGCCCTGCCTCCAGCTCGCCCCAACATTTGCTCAGCCCGTACAGTGAATCCGGTCGCATCGGGTCTGTGTCGGAGACGATCGTCCGGCGCGGGTAGAAGCCGACCGTATGATTGGACGATCCAAAGACTACCCGCCCGATGCCATTACGCCGGGCCGCCTCGAGCATGTTGTGAGTACCTAGGATGTTCACGCGCAGGATATCGTCGATGCCGCGTTCGTTTGGGTAGCCCGCGAGGTGCACAATGGCGTCTACTTCCGCCATACTCGCAGACAGGGCCTCGCAATCGGATACGTCCACATGCTCCCAAGTTTGGTTATTGTCCAAAGGGCCGGGATTGGTTGTGTCGACAATCTTGATACTCGCTACCTTACCGGCAAGCGCCCGACGCAGCGCCGTTCCAACCCGACCGGACCCGCCGGTAATCGCAATCCGCTTGGGAGACTGGTTAAGCGGCCGGTCCAGCGCGTTTTGTTGGGTGATTTCGTGCGTTTTCTGCGAGTTCATCCTTGCAAACCCTCGGCAGGATTTGGAGTCGCAAGAGGGCGGATGCCAAGCAAAACTCCAGCCGATATTAGAATAATAGTGTACGATATCTCTCGATCTGTCATGTAGGCTTGTTCCAGTGATCATCTTTGTTTTTCAGAATTAATCTTCGCTTTCGGGTAAGTCTAGCAAATGATGCCCCACGTCCCTAGTGGTACCATTGCTAAATAATGTATAATATGTATTGAAAAATGTAAACGGTGATTATAAGGTTTCCTTGCCACTGCAGGGGACCGCCGGAAGGAGCCGCTAGTTCCCGCAGCAAAATCAGGGAGGAATCGATGAAAAGAATTATAGACCGCGTGCGCATGAGGTCCGGCCGTGTGATGGCTGGCCTGATGTTTGGCGTTGCGATTACGCCGCTGATGGCGCTGTCGGATGCCGGACAAGGGGCAACTGGTGAGGCGCCTGCGCTGGCCGAGAAGGTCGCGGCGGGCGAGCTGCCTCCGGTTTCTGAGCGGGTCGGTAGCGAACCGGCCGTCATCCAGCCGCTTGACTCGATCGGGACCTACGGTGGCGAGCTGAGGACCGGACTACGGGGCAGCTCGGACCACAACGGAATCCTGCGTGTCGTCGGGCCCCAGGGCCTTGTCCGTTGGGATCCGCAATACACCGAGGTTGTCCCGAACGTCGCCGAGAGCTTTGAAGTTGACGACGAGGGCAAAGTGTTCACCTTCCATTTGCGTGAAGGGATGAAATGGTCGGACGGCACGCCGTTCACCGCCGATGATGTCATGTTCAACGTAACGGACTTGATCCTCAACGATGAATTCGCGCCGATTCCCGCGCGCTACACGACCGGCGGCGAGCCGCTGAAAGCCGAGAAACTCGACAGCTACACCGTCAGGTTCACCTTTGCTCAGCCCTACGGAGACTTCCTGGCGGAGCTTGCGGCGCCGCTCGGGCAGAATCCGGTCCTGTATTCCAAGCACTACTGCAGCCGGTTTATGCCAAAATATAACGACAACATCGAGGAGTTGATTGCAGCCGAGAACGCGGCAGACTGGCAGAACCTTTTCCTGCAGAAGTGCGGTGATCTGGAAATTCCGGCGCGCTGGGGCAATCCAGAACGGCCCACACTCGATCCATGGGTTATTATTGAGCCATATACCGGCGGCGCGACGCGCGTCGTGATGGAGCGGAACCCGTATTTCTGGCAGATTGACACCGACGGCAACCAATTACCTTATATCGACAAGCTAGTTATGCCGATCGGTGCGGACACCGAGAGCCTGATCCTAGCGATCATCGGCGGCCGGATCGACTTTGGTCTGCGGCACATCGATGCGCCCAACAACCGCCCCGTCTTGGCCGAAAACCGCGAACCGGGCGGCTACCAGTTCTTCGAAGCCGCGCCTCCGGGTGGCTCGAACATGGTCATCAATCTAAATCTGACCAGCAAGAATTCCGAGTTGAAGAAGGTGTTCAACGAGAGGGACTTCCGTGTGGCGCTGTCGATCGGTATGGACCGTCAAGCTATTATCGACACCGTGATGCTTGGCGATGGAGAACCGTGGCAACACGGTCCATTCGAAACCCACCCATACTTCGACGAGCGAACCTCGACGCAGTTTCTTGAGCATGATCCGGAGAGGGCGAATGCCCTGCTGGACGGGTTGGGATTGGTCGAGCGCGGTGCCAACGGAATGCGCCTGCTGCCGAACGGAGCGCCGCTCAAGTTCAGGGTAGACGTAATCCCGACCTTTGATCCAACATGGGTCGACGCACTTCAATTGATCGAGCAGCAATGGGCGGAGATTGGTGTGGACATGGACATCAACCCCATGGAGCGGACCTTCTTCTACCAGCGAACGTCAGAGAGCAACGAGCATGACGCTGCTGTGTGGAACGGTCGTCAGAGCTGGGTTTCCGGCCAATTGCCGCACCAACTTGTGCCAGTAAGCCATGACAGTCGGTACGGCATTCCATGGGTGAACTGGTACGAAAGCGGCGGTGAGCGCGGCGAAGAGCCCCCGGTCAGCGTCAAGAAGCGCCTCGAACTCTATGACAAAGCGCGCGGGATTGCCGACCCCGCAGGGCGGCGTGCCACAATGTTGGAAATTGCCTCCATAGCAGCGGACGAATTCGAAGTGATCGGTGTGTCCAAGGCTCTCCCAACATATGGCATCATCAAGAATGGTTTAAGGAATGTGCCGGAGTCAATGCCAAGCTCCTGGTCCTATCCGACTCCATCGCCCACGCTGCTGCAAACTTGGTACTGGGCAGAGTAGGCTAGCACAATCGAATGCGGTGCCGCCGATCCCGTGGTGGCGGCACTGCTCAACGCAATGCAATAGCAGCACATCTAGGTGGTTTAGAAATGCTTTTCCTCTACATTTTGCGGCGCATCGCCTGGTCAATTCCGCTCCTATTCGCAGTGTCGATCATCGCCTTTGCGCTCATCTCAGCACCACCCGGTGACTACATCACGAGTTTCGCTGCAACGCTTTCCGAGTCCGGAGATGTCGTCGACCAAGCGCGTCTTGACGCCATGCGCGAACGCTACGGATTGGATCAGCCGTTTCTGGTTCAGTACTGGCACTGGATCAGCAACGCCGTTCAGGGTGATTTTGGCATCTCCTTCGAATGGCAGCAGCCGGTCTCAACGCTAATTTGGGAGCGCATGTCCTTGTCCGTGACACTGGCGCTTGCCACGCTCATGTTCACATGGGCTTTGGCACTTCCTATCGGTATCTATTCCGCTGTGCGGAAGTACTCGATCGGCGACTACGTAGTCACAGCGATTGGCTTTCTCGGGCTTGCGACGCCCAACTTCCTCTTTGCGCTCGTACTTATGTACATCGCTGTGGTTTATTTCGGGGCTGACGTGTCAGGCCTATTTTCGGACGAGTATCAGGACGCGCCCTGGTCATGGGCCAAGCTTGTCGACCTTGCAAAGCATATCTGGATACCAGTTATCATTCTTGGCACGAGCGCGACAGCAAGCTTGGTGCGCATCATGCGCGCAAACCTGCTGGATGAACTGCACCGTCCCTACGTGACGACCGCGCGTGCTAAAGGTCTATCGGAATGGCGCCTGATCATGAAATATCCGGTGCGCATCGCGATCAACCCGTTCGTGTCGACGATCGGTTGGGCATTCCCGCAGCTCATTTCTGGTGCCGTCATCACAGCTGTCGTGCTGTCGCTGCCAACTGCAGGTCCGCTCATGCTCCAAGCCCTTTTGGCACAAGACATGTACCTGGCCGGTGCCTTCATCCTACTGCTTTGCTGCCTGTCGATCATTGGGATGCTGGTATCAGACATTCTCCTTGCGGTGATTGATCCGCGCATTCGCTTCCGGTGATGCCCATGAATTCCAAGACAGAAACAGACCCACGCGCGCTCGTACAATCGCCCCAGGACTTTGCGTCTCAGTGGAGCCTGATCTGGATCGCGTTCCGCAGGCACCGCCTGGCGATGACCGGTGCAATCATCGTTCTGATGCTCTACGTCGTGGCCGCGTTCTCCGAATTCCTAGCTCCGTTCAATCCGAATGCGACCTCTGCGGCAGACGTCTACCATCCGCCACAGATGATCCGTTTCATAGACCGGCATGATGACGGCGGCTGGTCGGTCCGGCCGCACGTCCGCTCGCTGACGGCGGAGAGGGACAAGTTCACGCTCAAGACCACCTACATAGTGAACCCCGACGAGAAGATTTACCTTCAATTCTTCGGCAAGGGTGATCCCTACAGGCTGTGGGGAGTGATCCCGATGGATCGTCACTTCCTGACGACCGCAGACCCCAGCGAACGGTTCTACATGTTCGGTGCGGATAGACTGGGGCGCGACATGCTCAGCCGGACGATCTATGGCACGCGGATTTCCATGTCCATCGGCTTGGTTGGTGTGACGCTTAGCCTTGCATTGGGCCTGATACTCGGTGGCGTTTCTGGTTTTTACGGCGGTCGGGTCGACATGATCATCCAGAGGATCGTCGAGCTGGTGATCTCTCTGCCGACGATTCCCATCTGGCTGGGCATGAGCGCCGCGTTGCCGCAAGACTGGTCACCGCTGACGCGCTACTTTGCGATCACGGTCATCCTCTCGCTGGTTGCATGGACTGAACTTGCGAGAGTGGTCCGGGGCCGCTTCCTGGCGCTGCGGACCGAAGACTTCGTCACCGCGGCGAGGCTGGATGGCTGTTCGCGCAAACGTGTAATCTTTCGCCATATGATGCCGTCGATGGTTAGCCACATCATTGCGTCGGTCACGCTGGCGATCCCGGTGATGATCATTGCCGAGACGTCGTTGTCGTTCCTCGGACTTGGCCTGACGCCGCCGATTATCTCGTGGGGCGTTTTACTGAAGGAGGCACAGAACGTGCGCTCGATCGCCCAAGCTCCTTGGCTCTTCATTCCGGGCGGGGCCGTCTTTCTGGCTGTACTCGCCCTGAACTTCCTCGGTGACGGTTTGCGGGATGCGGCCGATCCCTATGCACAGGATACCCACCAATGACAGCAATGGCCAAGACCGCCGCGACCAATAGCACCGTTCTGGAACTCAGGAACCTGATCACCGAGTTTGTGACGCAACGCGGCACCTTCCGCGCCGTGGATGACGTGTCGCTGGAACTGCATGCCGGCAAGACGCTTTGTGTCGTCGGCGAAAGCGGATCCGGAAAAAGCGTGATGTCGCGCTCGATCCTACAAATCGTCGACCCGCCTGGACGTGTAACGGGGGGGCAGGCGCTGCTCCACCGACATCGCACGGCGCGCGGTAGCGATTTTGACGAAACGATCGACCTGTTGCAGCTTGATCCCAAGTCGAAGGCTATCCGCAACTTGCGTGGCCGCGATATCGCCATGATCTTCCAAGAGCCGATGAGTTCTCTGTCGCCGGTGCACCGGATCGGTGATCAAGTCGGCGAAGCGATCCGACTGCACGAGGCTGTCTCGAAGAAGGAGGCACGAGAACGTACACTCGAATTGCTGCGCAAGGTGGAAATTCCCAACCCCGGTAAGGCCATCGACCAATTCCCCTTTGAGTTTTCTGGCGGGATGCGGCAGCGGGCGATGATTGCCATGGCGCTGGCCTGCAACCCGACCGTGCTAATCGCGGACGAACCGACGACGGCGCTCGACGTAACCATTCAGGCCGAGATCCTCGACCTGATCCGTTCAATCCAGGACGAAAGCGACATGGCTGTCATGTTCATCACCCATGACATGGGAGTAGTGGCGGAAATCGCGGATGAGATCGCGGTGATGCGCTTCGGCAAGGTGGTCGAGACCGGCGACGTTTACGAAATTTTCGAGAAGCCGCAGCATCCCTACACTCAGCGTCTGCTGAACTCTGTGCGGGAACTCGACCATCCTTCGGCGCGGCGTCTGGAGATGCGTGAAACCCGGGCGATCGGCGAGCCTATCCTTGTGTCGGACGGAATCACCAAGGTTTTTGGCTCTGGCAAGAGATGGTTCGGCGGCGAGGTGAAAGGCTTCAAGGCGGTCAACACGGCCAATCTGGAACTACGCAAGGGTGAAAACCTCGGTGTTGTCGGCGAAAGCGGCTCCGGAAAGACAACACTGGGCCGTTGCCTGCAACGTGTCTACGAAGTCACGGATGGGAGGGTCCTATACACCAATGAGGCCGGGCAGGAGCGCGACATTGCGGGTCTGACGGAAGACCAGCTTGCGGAGCCGTGGCGCGATATCCGGACCGTATTCCAGGACCCGTTCTCCTCGCTCAACCCGCGCATGACGATTGGCCAGATCATCGGTGAACCGCTGGTTGTCGAGGGCAAGCTGACCGGCCAACAAATCCGCGACCGTGTGCACGAACTGCTGGAACTTGTGGGGCTGCCCGCATCTGCCTACATGCGCTACCCGCATGCCTTTTCGGGCGGACAACGACAGCGCGTGTCCATCGCCCGCGCAATTGCGCCGAACCCGCGGGTCATTATCGCGGATGAGGCAACCTCGGCGCTGGACGTCAGCATCAGGACGCAGGTGCTCGATCTGCTGCTTGATCTGCAAAAACGGTTCGATCTTAGTTTCATCCTGATCAGCCATGACATCGCTGTGATCCGCTATTTCTGCGACCGGATCGCCGTTATGTATCGTGGACAGATCGTCGAAACTGGTGACACGGAAACCGTCTGTCAAAAGCCACAGCACGCCTACACGCAATCGCTGCTCTCTGCCGTGCCCGTGGCCGATCCGCGTGTGCGCGGCCAGAAACAGCGCGTCCGCTACCAAGAAGCCACCTGAGGACCTCCCGTGAAGATAACTGACATCAAGACATACCTAATGCAGGTCGGGCCCCGACCTGGCCTGTCCAAGGCGGACGGGTCCTTTCGCGGGTCGCGCAACTGGCTGTTCCTGAAGATCGAGACCGACGAAGGCATTTATGGCATTGGAGAATGCTCGGGCTGGCCCCGCGTGGTCGAGCAGGCCGTGCAGGACCTTACCACGGTCCTAATAGGGGAAGACCCACGCGACATCGACCGGCTTTGGTACCGGCTTTATATAGCCACCATGGGACACGGCATGACCGGCACGGTCGGTGGTGGCGCGTTGACGGGTATCGAAATGGCGCTCTGGGACATCAAGGGCAAGGCCCTTGGGCAGCCGGTTTGGAACCTACTAGGTGGTCAGTTTCGTAGTACCATCCCGGTCTATGGCCATGCCAAAACGCCCGAGCGAGCGCGCGCACTGGTTTCGCGCGGCTACAGCGCGGTGAAGGTGGGCTTTACCGGTGCCGTGGACATAGATCTCGTTGCGTCGATCCGTGATACGGTTGGAGATGAGATCGACGTTATGGTCGATGCGCATGGTCCATCCTGGATGACCGCTGCCGACGCCATCGCCGTGGGGCGGGAACTCGAGAAGCTGGACCTGCTGTTCTACGAAGATCCGGTTGCGCCCGAGAACCTTGATGTGTTGCAGCGTGTGCGCAATGCATTGGACATTCCCTTGGCGGCGGGAGAGCGCGTCAGCACGCTCTGGGGCATCCGACCTTATATCGAGCGTGACCTCGTGGATGTGATCCAGCCAGACACTGGCCGAGCAGGCGGGATCACCCAGATGCGCAAAATGGCCGCGATGGCGGAATCCCACTTCATCACCATGGCACCGCATTCCGGCTCTTTGGGGCCGGTGGCGGAATTCGCGGCCCTTCATGTCATGGCAACCATCCCCAATATTCTGATGCTGGAACGGGTCGAGATTGACTGGAACGGGCGCTACGAGGTCGTGACGCCGATGCTGAAGGCCGAGAATGGCGCATTGCCCGTTCCTACCGCTCCGGGATTGGGGGTAGAGCTGGTAGAAGAAGAAATCGAGAAGTATCCCAGCAGCCGCAACGTCGCGGAGATGCCGCAGAACGAAGGGGCCTACGAGCCGGGCACCTTTGGCGAATGTGTGTATTTCCAACCACGTCTGCGCCGTCGGTCTCGGCTGCGTCTCAAACGGACCGAGGAGGCCTAAGGCAAGATGGAACGGGCAGCGGAAAGCCTCCTGACCGCGCGCGGTGACCTCGTCCTGGTGGCCCTCGCTGGTCAGGCGGCGATTGCGCTTTGTATTTTGGATCCGGCGACGGGAAGCCTCGAAACCATCGACGAGCAACCCTTGCCGGGGGCCGAGGGCGCATGCAGGGGCGTCCCGATGGCTGCTAGCGCAGATGGGGAGCGGATCTATTTGGCGTGGAGGGGCGATAAGTTCCGCCTCTTCAGTTTTGCTCTGGATCGCGCGGCACGCCGCCTGAACTGCCTCGGAAGCACCCACCTGCCGGCCAGCATGTGTTACCTGACGCTGTCGTCCTGCGGCCAGAGCATTCTGACCTCCTCGAATACCGGCAGTGTGATCGCAGTCTGCCCGATCGACGACAACGGGTGCGCAGGAGACCCCATTCTGACGCAGAAGGCGTTCAAGGCCCATTGCGTGATGCCAGCGCCCAACGGGCTTGTCTATGCCACCAGCCTGCGCGGTGACTTCGTACAATGCTACAGGTTCGACGCAATTCGCGGCTATCTTGAAATGCTGTCCCGCCTCAATCTGCTCGCTGGATCGGGGCCTCGCCACATCCGGTTTACTTCGGATGGAACCCGGGCCTACCTGTTGTCGGAATTCAAGGGGCTGCTGACCTGCCTCAACGTCGATGGCAGAACCGGTGCCCTATCTGTCCGCCAGAGTGTCACGCTGCTGTCGGAGGCAGACACGGCCTGGGCCGCCGAACTGCGGCTTGCGGCGGATGAAACCCAACTCTACGCGTCCGAGCGCACTACGTCGCAGATCTTCACCTACAGCCTCGACGCGGAGGGCGAAATGCGTCTAGGCGGCATCGTGGCGGGGCCAGACTGTCCGTCCGCCTTTGGCCTCAGCCGCACGGGAAAACATCTGATCGCACTTGGAGAAAAGAGCGGTGAGGTCTGGACCTACCGTATCGGCCGCGACGGCCAGCCCAACGTTACAAGCCGACTCAAGATAGGCGCGGTGCCAAGCTGGGTATTGGCGCTTTGACCTACCAAACGACATAAAGGATCTGTTTATGAAAGAGAGCACCAAAGTCAAGTTTCAGCATGTTTCCGTCGCGACCATCGCAACGGCGCTGTACAAGCGCGGGTTACGCCATCAGGTGATCCAAAGGGCGTATCCGATCGGCTGGAAGGGCGCGAACATGGTCGGCCCAGCCTTCACCCTGCGCTATATGCCGGCGCGGGAGGACCGCAACGGGATCGAAGTATTTCGCAACCCCGATCACAAGCAGCGAGTCGCGATCGAGACTTGCCCCGAAGGCCATGTCCTTGTCATGGACAGTCGCAAGCAAGCCGACGCGGCCTCTGCCGGGGATATTCTAATCACCCGATTGATGAAGCGTGGTGCAGCCGGGGTCATCACCGATGGCGGGTTTCGGGATGCGATGAACGTTGCGGCGTTGGACATCCCGGCCTATCACACGCGCCCGTCCAGTCCGACCAACTTGACCAACAACGAAGCCATTGCCATCAATGAACCGATCGGCTGCGGTGATGCTCCGGTCTTTCCCGGTGACGTCATCGTTGGGGATGCCGATAGCGTAATCGTCGTGCCTGCCGAAATCGCAGACGAAATCGCGGATGAGTGCGTCGAGATGACGGCTTATGAGGAATTTGCGCTGGAACAGGTCGAGCAGGGCAACACGATCATCGGCCTGTATCCCTGCACCAAGGACGAACACCGCGCCGCCTTCGAGGCTTGGCTTGCCGCGCAGGACGACAGCCATTTCTATCGTCGGGTCAAGCAAGATGCGCCATGACACGACCGGGCAATACGACGCTGCCTTGCTATTCCATTCCTGCTGGGCCTTTTTTGTCACGGCTGTCGGCCTGATCCTTGGCGGGGTGATCGGTGCCTTTGCGCTGTTGCAGAACCTGCTGGCAATTGCCATCGGCCTAGGCATCGAGGCCATGTACGTTCGGTCAATGATCATCACGCTTACGCAATCCGTCGTGCAAGGTGCGGAGATTGTGACTGGGTTGGGCGGTGTCGCGATAATCGGCCTTGCGCTCTGGTCATTGGTAGGTCGCAACCGGGTAGTCAGCTGTTGATGGTCACCTGTGGTGCGACGGTTTTGTGTGTGAAAAAGGTTTGATTATATACTAAGCATCCGGTTACACACGCTGCATGACAAGGAAGAGAGATGAACAAGGTCGTCAAAAGCCAGAGCGGCAAAGCAACAAGCCTATCGAAGACTAGGAAAGTCCGCGAACCGGGCTATAGCCGCATTGCACATCTCATTCGGGAGGAGATCTTCGACGGACGTCTGACAGCCGGGGCACGCCTCAAGGTATCTGAAATCGCTGAGCGCTATGGTACGAGCACCAATCCCGCGCGCGAGGCGCTTCAGGTTCTGGAAGGCGAAGGGCTGGTCACTATCGAGCCCAATCGTGGTGCCAGCGTTCGTGAAATCAGCGAGGACATGTTGCAGAACGTCTTCGATCTGCGTGCCATACTTTGGGCGTACATCGTCAAATCCTTTGTCGAGTTTGCCACCCCAGATGACATTGCCGAGTTGCGCCGACACCAGGAAGGCTGCGAGGCCGCAGTCGAAAAGGGTGATTACGCCGCCTATCACAAGGCGAACGTGGCGTTTCATGACCTTATGGTTGATCATCACTTCAACAGCGAAGCTGTGTCGATCATCCGAAAGCATGACAGATGGCTTCAAGCCCTGTCCAAGTCCGAGCCCCTGAACCTCGCCCAAATGCGGCGGTCATCCGACGAACACTGGCGCATCGTCGAAGCCGTCGAGAACGGTCAAACCGAAGCGGCGGTGCGTGGCATCGAGGAACACCTTGGCAATGCGCAGGCGACTTTCCTTGACCGTCTGCGTAGGAAACGTCGAAAGCAATCGACCTGATTAATCGCCTTTCCGTCGCGATTTGACGGGTACATGTCGTTGTTCACTGCGGAATTCAGGTCCGTATCCGATGAGCTTTCATGGATCATCGGATGCGCGTCTTTGCGAATATACATCAGAGGCTTACAAGATTTTCCCTTATTCCATTACTATTTTTTGTTGAATATAATACATAAACAAATATAAATAGTGTGTAACTTCAATTACGCCAAGGATGGTAAGGACGGGCAAATGACAGATAAGGCAATCTTCCTATCAAGCAACTTGCCCTTCGATCCCGACCAGTGGTCCCGGCTCGAGGCGGCTCTTTACCCAGGACGAATCCTGTGCGTCGATACCAGCGACGATGCGGCCGTGGCCGCCGCGCTGGCCGAGGCCGAAATCGCCATCCTGCACAGCGACCTCGATCAACGCTTCATCGACGCGCCGCACCTGAAATGGGTGCATTGCGACCATGCGGGTTTGACCAAGTCGGCTCGCCCCGAGGTGTTCGAAAAGGGCCTGATCGTCACCGGTTCGGCCGGGCGGTCGGGACCCGCGCTGGCAGAGCACGTCATGATGTTCTCTTTGATGCTGTGCGCCAGGTACCCGGAATTCTACGAAGCACAAAAGTGTCACCGATGGCGTGGCCTGCCCGACATGGACAGAATCTTTGCGCTCAAAGGGCGCACGATGGGGATCATCGGCATGGGCAATACAGGCAAGGCTCTGGCCGTGCGTGCGAAGGCGTTCGGCATGACGGTGCTTGGCTTTCGTCGCCGAGATGAGCCGCCTCCCGAAGGCGTCGACCATATGTATTGCAGCGACCGAGGTGAGGGGATTGACGAGATACTCGAACGGTCCGACATTGTCGCGCTGGTCATTAACCTATCGGATGCGACGCGCCACATGATCGGGACGGAGCAGTTTGCCCGGATGAGAAAGACCGCTTATCTTGTAAACCTTGCGCGCGGTGCTGTCGTCGACCAGGACGCGTTGATTGCTGCGCTGACCGAAGGGCAGATCGCCGGTGCGGGCATCGATGTGATGACCCCGGAACCTTTGCCGCCTGAGCACCCGCTTTGGGACGCGCCAAACTTGCTCATCACGCCGCATTTCTCGGCGAAGTTGCCGGACCGGTCCGAAAGGTCGTTGAACATGATCCTCGAGAACGTCCGGCGGTACCGCGCCGGTCAGGATATGCTCAACCGGATAAGAACAGAGGATATGTGGTCCGAGGCCTGATCCGGCCCCGCAGGCTGCGCGAGTTCAAACAAGAGGTATATAAACCATGAAAATCGGTTTCATCGGTCTGGGCGTCATGGGCCAACCTATGGCTGGACACCTAATTACCGCCGGCCACGACGTCGTTTTGTATCGGGTCAAGGACAAGTCGCGGTACCTTGTCGATCAGGGAGCGCAAGCGGCTCACACGGCCAAGGCCGTTGCGGAAAACGCGGAAGTCATCATCCTGATGGTCCCGGATACGCACGACGTCGAAGCCGTGCTGTTCGGCGAAGACGGAGTTGCCGCCGGGCTGAGTGCGGGAAAGATCGTCGTGGACATGAGCTCGATCTCGCCCGTCGCCACACGTGACTTTGCAGACCGCATCGTCGATATGGACTGTGCCTATCTCGATGCACCGGTCTCGGGCGGCGAGGCGGGCGCCAAGGCGGCGTCGCTGTCGATCATGGTCGGCGGGGCGCAAGCGGATTTCGACCGCGTTCTGCCGATCTTCGAGATCATGGGCCAGAACATCACGCTTGTGGGCGATGTCGGCGCCGGACAGACGGCCAAGATCGCCAACCAAATCGTCGTCGCACTGACCATAGGCGCCGTCTCCGAAGGCCTTGTCTTTGCGTCCAAGGCCGGTGCCGATCCGGCCAAAGTGCGCGACGCCCTCATGGGCGGACTTGCCTCGTCCCGGATTCTGGAACTGCACGGCAAGAGGATGATCGACCGGACCTTCGAGCCGGGCTTCCGCATCTCGCTACACCAGAAGGACCTGAACAACGCGTTGGAATCCGCGCGCAGTATCAAGATGGCGTTGCCCGCCACTGCCCAGGCTCAGGAGCTGTTCAACGCCTGCGCGGGTCTGGGCCACGGCGAGCTGGACCATTCTGCAATGATCAGGTCCATAGAAGCGCTGGCCGGGCACGAGATCGGCGGCTGAGGCCCGGGCAGAGAGGCCACGATGACAGGAACAATCGAAATTACCGCCCGAAAGTTGCTGCGCCAGCTGGTGGATGCCGCCATTTCGGCTGCCGATCCTGCGGATGTACTTGCACGTCATCTGCCGGACAAACCGGCGGGGCGGTGTATCGTCGTCGGTGCTGGGAAATCTGCGGCGGCCATGGCGCGGGCGGTCGAGGCCGCCTGGCCCGACGTCGATCTGTCGGGCTTGGTCGTCACCCGCTACGGCCATGCGGTATCTACCGACCGCATCGAGGTGCGCGAGGCGGCGCATCCGGTCCCAGATAGCGCGGGACAGGCGGCCACTGCCGAAATACTTGCGGCCGTGACAGAGGCGAAGGAAGACGATCTTGTCCTAGCGCTGATTTCCGGCGGCGGCTCTGCGCTTTTGGCCGCGCCGGTGCCGCCTCTGACACTCGACGACAAGATCGACATAACACAAAGGCTGCTGGCCTCGGGTCTTCCGATTGGCGAAATGAACCAGCTGCGCAGGCGGCTTTCGCTGATTAAGGGCGGCGGCCTTGCGCGCGCCGCAGCTCCGGCGCGATTAGTAACGCTGGCGATTTCCGATGTGCCGGGGGATGATCCGATGGCCATCGCGTCCGGGCCGACGGTTCCCTGCCCGGATACCGAAATCGATCTGGCGCGCGCGATGGAACGACTTGGTCCGAACTTGCCGGATCGTGTGGTGTCAGCGCTTTCAGATCGACGGACTTGGGACACGCCCGCGCCAGCTGGTGATTACAGGTTGGTGGCCACGCCGCAGATGTCACTGGAGCGAGCCGCGCAAGTCGCGAAACAATGCGGAATAATGCCCGTCATTCTCGGGGGCTCGCTGGAGGGTGAAGCGCGTGAAATGGGGATCGTCATGGCTGGTATAGCGCGTGCGGTTGGCGACCATGCTACCCCGGCGCAACGCCCTGCGGTTCTGCTCTCCGGTGGAGAGACAACCGTTACGATCGGAGATCGCAAACCCGGCCGGGGCGGGCGCAATACCGAGTTCCTGCTGTCGATGGCCATCGCCCTGCGCGGCATGCCCTGCGTCCACGCAGTAGCCGTAGATACCGACGGCATCGACGGTACCGAGGATGCCGCAGGTGCGGTGATCGACCCCACGACACTTCAACGGGCACGCGATGCAGGCTGCGATCCTGGCCATCACTTGGCGGGGCATGACAGCTACAGCCTATTTAATGCGATCGACGATCTCATCCGAACGGGTCCCACGCTCACAAACGTCAATGACTTCCGCGCGGTCTTGATACAATGATAGGCGGCGCGTTGGAGAGGATTGGCGACAGGCCATGGGCAGGGCGGGTGTCGAGGTCAGGTGGACCCCTGCAAATCCGTCAGGGCGCATGGGCAGTTCATAATGCTAACTCACCAATTCAAGGACTTGATATGACGCCGGATATGATTGGAAAGCACCTGATTGCAGGCCGATGGATCTCAGGAGATGTGATCTTCCATATCAAACCGGCAAGCGGGTCCGCGGCGCGAGCAAGCAGCGGTTCGCCACCCGTAACGCCTTCCGTCCTGTGCTGGTGACGGCATTGTTGGAGAAAGAGGGCCTGAGCAGTAAGCGCCCCTTACCTGCGCAAGCTCAGGCCACGCGGACTATCTCGGCGGTGCCGAGGGCGTTGAAGCGGTTCATGAGTGCAATGCGGATGAGGATTTCAGTGGTCTAGCGGTCAGGGCCTCGTGAGGCGATACGCTCGCCGAAGGCCTGGAGACCGCGCATCTTGGCTTCGGCGCGGCTGCGGGTGTGGTATCCAGTCCGCTGGGGGCCAGACAGCGGTCCTCAAGAAGACCAACAGTTTCCGCGACAAATTCGAGCGTTACAGCACCCAAGATCGCCACAACGAAGATTTGCGCCGCAAGGCTTATACGGCCATCGCCGCAAAAATGGCACGCAACATTCACGCCGTGATCAAATCCGGCGAACGCTATCGCCCCTTCTTCGAGAGGGTGAGCTCAGACGGAAGGACCTCACTCTCAAAGGGCCGTGGAGGCGCATAACGCGACCTCGTAGATAATGTTCGGGCCTTCCGCTTGGGATTTAGGATCTCGTCTTCAGGACGGTGAGGGCGGCCGCCATGCTGGCACTGTATTTGCTATAGCAGAGACCACTTCTTGACGGCGGAGCGCGCCTAGGCAACTATTGCGAAGGTATCCGGTCGCTCGGATGCTCCGTGATCTGACATCCCAAACGACATGGTGTGATTGCGGCGGCCGCTCTCCGTTGGCGAACGAGGTCCGGTATATTGGCCTCATGGATATAAGCCGTGAGGAGAATGACCTATGAAACATTCTGTCGGTTTGGATGTGCCACTGAAAGAAATTTCAATCTGCGTTGTCGATAATGATGGCCAGACCATCGCGCTCGGGACGTGTCCTGCGGACCCGGAAGGCGTTGCAGGTTGGTTTCGCAACCGATCGCTCACGCCACACCGTTTGTTTTCGAGCTAGGACCTTGTCGCTGAGCAGGCGTGGCTTATGCAGCACGGTGGCGCTGACCGCATCCGCCCCAATGTTGGTGCAAAGCTTCTACCCCACGATGTAGTGCGATAAGTCGTCCAGCACGGTGGACAGTTCGAACTAGCCCCAACCGATCACCTTGAGATAGGTGAAGTCGGTTAGCTCATATCTGGTTCGGTCGGGTGTAAATCTGCATGCTAAACTGGCTGGCGTGCGTGACTAAATCAGATAGGCGAATGCAATGACCCAAATGGATAATGCAAAGCCACATATCAACGTGTAAGCACCATTCCATACCAGTCCGACGCGAGTTGCGCTAATGCCACCAAGCGATCCGGTCAACAGGGTCGTCGCCGTGAAGGGCGAACTAGCGCCGCTCAGTGCCCAGCCCGCCGTGATCGCGACCACTATCGCTGTCGGCTGCACCCCAAGTTCAGTGGCTGCCGGAATGAGCGGCGCGATCAGGGTGACGGCGAGGATTGGGTTCATGCCGATCTGTCCGGCCAGCGGGATGATCCAGACCAACAAGACCAATATGCTCTAGGAAGGTAGGTAAGACGGATCAAACTCTTTCGCTTGTACCATCGGAACAATCAGTTGCGCCCCCGCCGTTGGTGATTGCCACTGCAAAGGAAAGCGGCGACCATGGCAACGTCGAGACAAAGCCACGGTGAATCGCCAGCAGCATCCGCCGAGTACGGTGCCCTCTGATTTCCAGATTGGGTTCGGAGTTCGCATTGGTGGTCGCAAGCGAACCAAGCAGTTGAAGAGCCCCGTAATTCAGCAGCAAGGCAAACGCCTGGCTGCCTGCGGTCAATGCCGTATAGCGCCTACCATTCCCTATAAACAACAAGGGCTGTGATTGCGCAAAGCAGAAGGCCGACCATTTTGTTTGCCGAGTCGCCCATCATAATGACCTTTTGTGCTTGTTAATTTATCTGTGTGCAGGCTACTTGCCCAAGTTGCAAGTTGACGTCGCACAAGAATATCCTTTGGGCCCTACGGGACGACGATGACGGCCACCAAATGTCCTTTTTGTTCTGTACACAAATCCTTCAACACTCAGGATCACGACCGGAGACGGTAGCTTCGGACATCAATGCTCTCTCCTTCTGTGATGGCTTCAACCAGCACATCTTTGGCACTTTGCGACGCCATCGAACGAGGCGTCCGTAGCCGGCGCTTTCTGTTTCATGCTTGCACAGAAGTCAGCCCCCCACCTCTGTGGACGGCTGGTCATAGTCACTTCTCTTGATTACCCCCTGGTCTAGAAGCGTTTCTATGTCGCTCATATCCATACCCAGCTTTGCCATCAGGACCTCAATCGTATTTTCCCCCAGCAAGCTGGGAGCTTTACTGCCATCGGGGCCTTTCCCATCGAATCGAATTGGCCCACGGACCATCTTGATTTGGCCAGCTATCGGGTGATCAACATTCTCGATTAACCCACGATTAAGGACATGCGCTTGCTCGAGCGCGTCACCTATAGACAGAATTGGGGCGTTGGGGACGTCGAACTTCGTCAAGCGCTCCAGCCAGTAGTCTGAGGAATCCTTGGTCATCCGCTCTTGAATAATTGCCTGCAATGCATCGCGGTTGGCCAAGCGTTGTTCATATACTGCAAAGCGAGGGTCTTCGATCAGCGCTTCTTGATCAAGACAGCGCGCAAAATTGTGCCAGAAACGATCTGTAAGGCAGGCGACAATGACATGCCCGTCTGAGGTGGGGAACGACCCGTATGGAACAATGCTTGGATGCTGGGAGCCGACGGGTTGCGGGCTTTCACCCGTGATGAAATAAATCTGTGACAGATAGCCTTGCATCGCAATCAAGCTGTCGAGCATGGCAACTTCAATATGTCGCCCGTTGCCAGTGAGGTTGCGCTCATGAAGTGCAGCTAGAATTCCAAACAGAGAAAAAATGCTTCCTGCCATATCGCCTAAAGGAATGCCCAGCTTGTTCGGCGCCTGACCCGGCTTGCAATTGACACTCATTACGCCCGAAAGCGCCTGTGCTACGATATCGAAAGCAGGTTTGTCACCATGGGGACTGTTGGTTCCGAATCCGGAAATCGAGCAATAGATTAACCGCCGGTTTTCTGCGCGCAATGTGTCGTACCCCAAGCCCAGCCGATCCATCACGCCAGGCCGAAAGTTCTCAAGGACAATGTCACTTTGGCGTGCAAGGCCCTTTGCGATTTTCACTCCTTCAGGCGATTTCAGGTTTAGCGCGATACTTTTTTTGCTACGGTTCAGCGCAATGTAATAATGGCTAAGCCCATTTTTGAATGGAGGGAAGCCACGTGTTTCGTCTCCTTTTTCGATAGGTTCAACCTTGATGACTTCTGCCCCGAGATCGGCAAGTATCATGCTTGCATATGGTCCTGACAAAATACGGGAAAAGTCCAGAACCTTGATTCCAGACAGCGGCCCGGAGCTTCGAGGGGTGATTGACTTGATCATTTCGACTCTACTGCTTTATAGGATATTTTCATAATCGCGGACGCACGGGCAATCGAGTTCAGTCCGCAATTGATTTCAGCTTCTACAAACATAAGAGTTCGTGTCATGTGGCGAATCGTGGCGCGGACCTCAAGGAAATCCCCGGATTTGGCCGAACCTAAGAACGTGGTGTCCATCTGAACAGTCACGATAGGCTGACGGTCGACTGCTTCCCATGCAACGATGGCAATTACCTGATCCAGTAGCGTTGTCATGACACCGCCATGCACCAAACCGATCTGATTTTGGTGTTTGTTGGTCGTCTGCAGCCCATATGTGTTCTTTTCTTCTGAGCGGGTTGACCGAAGTAATGGCCCCACCAACTCCATGAACCCAGCAATGTTGACAGATTTCCAACCCTTCAGTGCGGGTATGTGTGTCATTAAGTCTTAGCCTCCTGAATCTATTTGTAGATTTTGGATGTGATCACGAATTGACATTATGGCCATTGCCAACTTGGGGACTTGATTGTCCTTCAATCGCTCCGAAATGCCGATGGCAACGATGGAACGGACCATCTTTCCGTTGCTGCCTAATACCGGTACTGCAACGACAGTCACACCAGAGATGTAGGTGCCCTTGTCAATCGCATACCCACGTTTCTGAGCCTCATTGATCTCTTCGAGCCAAGTTTCAAAGTCAGGTGGATGGTCCCAGACAAGCTTACCAAACTCTGGTTTGAGAGTGCTTTTGTTAGCTACATTGTAGGCAGCGAACAGTCTCCCGGTGGCACTTATTAAAGACGGAAAGCGGCTGCCTAGGTCAACCTGAAGTCGGAACGGCATGGTGGATTGTGAAAGCGCGACAACAATCATCTGACCTGGTTCGGACAGTTGTGTTGCAATGCTGGTAACTCCGAATTTCTGTGACAACTCGGACAGCTTCGGCTGGACAAGCGTTGAAAAGGTATTCCGCTGAAGGGCTGATCGCGCGAGTGGCAAAATGCCGATTCCGATTGAGTAGCGCTTGGTCTCCGAATCAAAATCTACCAACCCTTCGTCTTGCAGAACACGAAGTATGTGAAGGCAGGTGCTGGGCACGAGACCCAGCTCCCGAGCAATTGGATTGACGCCGGCCGGTTCGGGCCGTCGGGCAAGAAACCTCAATATTGCAAGGGCTCGCGTGACTGCCGGGACCTGCCGCTTTGTCGTTTCAGTTGTCTGTTCGCTTGTCATTTTTACCCTCGATGCGCTTGGTTTCATTGTATATATACAACAAGATTAGCGTATTGACAATATTTGAAGCCAATCTCTACAGTTGTCAACAAGTTGGATGAACCGCCTGTATGTATCCGGATACGCGATTTTGAGAGGTAGCTAGGAATGACCCGCCTGACGGACTTCACGTCTTACGCTGATGCGCAGAAGCATTATTCGAAGGAGGGCCTGTGGGAATTGTTCGACGGCACACGAGAGCGTTTCAACATCGCGCATGAGTGCATTGACCGGCATGTCAGTGGCGACAATGTGGCCCTTCGAATTGCCCATGCAGATGGCGCCGACGAGATCATCACTTTTGAGGAAATTTCGCGCCGCTCAGCACAGATAGCGCATTTTCTGACTGCAAAAGGGATTTCCAAAGGCGACCGAGTCGCAGTCATGATCGAACCCTCATTGGCCTTTTACTGCTCTATCTTTGGCATCATCAAGGCTGGCGCAGTAGCTGTGCCAATGTTCTCTTTGTTCGGCCCTGATGGAATTCGGCTGCGCGTAGGAGATTGCAATCCCAAGATTTTCTTTACCAACGCGCTGAAAGCGCCCGAGGCTATTGAAGGCGGTGCAAAAAACGTCACTGTGATTGATCAAGATTTTCTGGTGGGGCTCGATGATTTGCCCGCAAGCTTTGAGTGGAGCACAACAGGTCAAGATCTGGCGGTTCTACAATATACTTCGGGCACGACGCGTGCGTTGCCTGCGGCCGTCCAGCACAACCACCAGTCCATCGTAACTTTGATGGTTGCTGCACTCTATGCAACAGGCATACGCCCAAGAGATCGCTTCTTTTGTCCCTCGTCACCTGCTTGGGGCCATGGGCTTTGGCATGGGACTTTGGCTCCGTTGTCCCTGGGGGTATCGACAGGTACCTTTAGCGGCAAATTTGATCCGGTTCGCCTGCTCAAGGCACTACAGGATTTCAAGATTACCAATCTAACTGCTGCAGCGACGCATTACCGGATGATGCGCAATTCTGGCGAAGCCACAAACCACACGTACTGTTTCGAAAAACTGTCTTTCACCGGGGAGCCAATCGACTCGGAAACAGCGCAATATGTCGAACGTACCTTCGGCACCAAAGTTTGCTCGATGTATGGCACCACTGAAATTGGGGTGATTATCGCCAATTACCCAGGCGCTGATGATTTGGAAGTGCGCGATGGCGCAATGGGCAAGGCAGTGCCGGGCGTAGAGGTCGAAGTGCAGCGTGCCGATGGCACAACTGCCGACCCGGGTGAGGCGGGCGAACTGATGGTAAAAAAACGTGGCAAGTGGTTCCCAACCAAAGATCTCGGGCGCGTCGATGAAGATGGCTATTTCTATCATGGCGGCCGTGCAGATGACGTCATCATATCAGCGGGGTGGACCATCGGTGCTATTGAAGTCGAGGACGCGATCCTGAGCCATCCTGCCGTTGCTGAGTGCGGTGTGATCGGCACCCCCGACCAGCTGCGCGGACTTGTGGTCAAGGCCTACATCATCCTTCGGGAAAAAGAGACGGCGGGCATAGTTAAAGAAATACAGGACCATGTACGCGCGCGCCTTGCCCGCCATGAATACCCCCGTCAGATCGAATTTGTCACCGAGCTCCCCAAAACCCCGGCAGGCAAAGTGAATCGTAGAATCCTGAGAGATCAGGAAGCGGCGAAAGCAAAGGTTGCGGAATGATCTGCGCAGACCTTTTTAGAAAACCCAGGAGAAGACGCAATGAATGAGATGACCCATCGGAAGTTTCCGAAAATTACCCAAGAAGGGCTGGATGATTTACGCCAGCGCATCAATGTAAAAATCGAAAAGACAGTTGAACCGTGGTGCTACGAAGCAACGCGCGACAACATCCGCCATTATGCTCACGGGATTGGCGATGATAATCCGCTATGGTGTGATCCGGAATACGCTAAAACCACGAAGTATGGCGATGTAATCGCGCTGCCCAGCTTTCTGTTTGCAACGAACAGGATCATTTCGGGATATGTGGGTGGTTTGCCGGGGGTGCATGCCATGTGGTCCGGTGCCAATTGGAACTGGCACAAAACGATCACCCGCAACATGGAGTTCAGAACCGAAGCCTATCTCAAGGATCTAATTGAACATGAGACCCGCTTTGCAGGACGAGCGGTTCAACAAATTTACCATGTTGACTTTTACGATACCAAAACCGGGGATCTTGTTGCTGACGCAGATAGCTGGTGTTTTCGCACCGATCGCGATCAAGCACGCGAGAACGGTACCAAATACACAGAGACGAAAGCGAAGGGTCGCCATGTTTGGACACAAGAGGAACTGGACGAATATTACAAATATTACCACAAGGAAGAAATTCGCGGTGCTGAAACCCGCTATTGGGACGATGTCGCCGAGGGCGAAATCCTGCCAACGATGGTAAAAGGGCCTATGACCGCGACCGGGTTCATCGCCTATGCGCAAGGTTGGGGCGGTCTGTATATTCGCGCGCACAAACTTGCTTGGGAACTTCAGCAAAAACATCCTAATGCGGGGCCCAAGAACCGTTACGGCATTCCCGATTGTCCCGAACGTGTTCATTGGGAGGAAGAGTTTGCCCTCGAGGTAGGTGCCCCTGGCGCATATGATTACGGCCCTGAACGAACATCATGGCTAACACAGCACGTCACGAACTGGATGGGTGATGAAGGCTTCCTGCGTCAAGCAAAGTGTCAGGTCCGCAGACATAACCCTGAAGGTGACTTCATTCTGATCAATGGCTCTGTGATCCGCAAATTTGAGGAGAACGGGCGTTATTTGCTGGAAATTCAGCAGCGTGCTGAACAGCAGGATGACGAGTTGTCAGCTATCGGATCGGTTGTTGTCGAACTGCCCAAGCGCTGAGCAACGTACAGGAAGGTAAGCTGATGGTCGGAAATGCACAAAACAAATTAGAGGATGTTTTGCATCTGATAGGTTGCCTCAGCCTAGTTGCTGTCGTGGTTCTAATCAATGCAGACATCCTGCTTAGGTTCTTTGCTAGCCGACCGGTTCAAATACAGTTTGAAATGACTCAGCTTTACCTAATGCCTGCGCTGGCGACTCTTTCGTTGGCGCGGGTATTTCGAGACGGAGGGCATCTGGCGCTCGATATCGTTCCAGAGCAGGTCATCCCCGAAATTGTGCGTCGATTGATCCTCGCACTCTCAGCCAGCTTTTTTATCGCGGTCACCTGGATGTCTTGGCGCTTTGCATACCGTGCCTTCCAGCGCGGGGCTGTCGAATACGGTGTAATGGATTGGCCTTTGGGCTGGGCTTACGTCGTCGTCCCAATCGGATGCGGAGCCCTTGCGCTGCGTTTGATCACCGAAACATTCAGAAGGAATGCGCAAAGCTCAGATACTTGACGATCACAACTTAGTTTCAAGGGAGGAGAACCAAATGAAACTGTTCACAACCACCAGAACACTTGCACTAATGACCGCCAGCGTGGCGGCGCTCGCGACCGTTCCAGCCGATGCACAGCAATTGCGCCTTGGTGATTTCCAGTCGACCACGCATATTGTCTCGAAAGAGGGAACTACGCGCTGGATTGCTGCGGTTGAAGAGGCCACAGAGGGGGCTGTCACGTTCCAACACTTCCCGTCTGAACAAGCAGCCCGGGCATCGGCCCTGATGGATGCAGTGGAGAACGGCATTCTTGACGTTGCACTGGTGGGCACAATTTACCACGGTGAAACATTGCCTATGAACTCCATCGTCGGGCTGCCAGGGTTTTATGGCAGCGCGGTCGAGGGGACAAAAGCAATCCAAGCGATGCTTGCAGAGGGTCCGTTGCGCGATGAGATCCTTGAAACCGGCGTTGTACCACTTTTTGGCTTCGTGCTTCCACCTTATCAGGTGCTGGCGCAGAAACGTCTTGGGATGCCCGATGACTGGAGAAATTTGAATATCCGCACCGCGGGTTCCACGCAGGCGATGACCGCAAGGAGCCTTGGCAGCGTGGGCGTCTCAATTCCTGGCCCGGAAGTTTATACAGCAGTAGAACGCGGTCGGCTTGATGGCATTCTTTTCCCTCTGGCCTCGGTTGCGGCATATAACTTGCAAGAAGTCGTAACACATATCTCACAAAACGGATCATTCGGCGGGTACAGCTTTGTAATGGTCGCCCGGAAAGAAATGTTCGAGAACCTGCCTGAAGATGTGCAGCTAGCGATGATCGAACAGGGTAATGAAGTCGCGCTACATGTCGCACGCGCGCAGGATGATTCCATTGCTGGCTTTCTTGCCGACTGGGCCGCGCAAGGGGTTGATATCTACAGCCTGAGCGACAACGAGCTTGAAGCCTTAAGCGATGCAATGACTGAAGTCGCGGAAGACTGGTTCAACCGCATCGGTCGTGGCAGCGATACCGCGCGCGAGGTGCTTGAGCGTTATCGCGACCTCACCGGCGGCTAAGTCTCGTTTCACTTTGTTCATCTAATGGGTGCAGCCACAGCCAAGGTTGCTCCCAAACCGTGAAGGTATGCCCCAATGGTTTTCTTCTTCCTGCTGATCACCCTCGCAATTCTTATGGTGCTGAGAATGCCGATCGCCTTCGCGATGGGGATCACGGGCTTCATCGGTTTGGCGATGCAAATCGGCCCGATGCCCGCCCTCTCGCTGCTGGAGCGTTCCTTCTTTGATAAGTCGTCCTCATTTATCCTTGTAGCCATACCACTTTTTATCTTGATGGCAGAGATTCTGACTTCAGGTGATGTAACGCGCCGCGCAATTATTGCCTGCCAGGCTTGGACTGGGCATGTTAAAGGCGGTTTGGCGATGGCCACTGTTGGAGCTTCGGTTTTGCTGGCGGCATTGGTCGGCAGCTCTACCGCATCGACCGCTGCAATGGCATCGTCTGCATTTCCAGAAATGCGCCGTCATGGCTATAACGACAGCCTGGCCGCAGCGGTTGTCAGCGTTGGCGGGACCTTGGCCGTTGTTGTACCACCGAGCATTGTTCTGGTCGTCTATGGGGTGTTGACTGAAACATCGATCGGGCAACTCTTCATTGCCGGCATCGTTCCGGGGTTACTTACTGCAGCCGGGATCCTCGTTATGATCAAGGTTATTGCAGCACGCACCGATTATGCCCCAAAAGGCGAGCCGTTCCAGTTTGGCCACGCTGTTCGTGTCAGCAGCAATGTTATTCCAATGTTGTTGCTGATTGTTGCCGTTATCGGCGCGATCTACGGTGGATTGACTTCGCCGACAGAGGCGGCGGGCTTGGGCGTCCTCGGCGCGTTCTTGATCGTGTTAAGTCAGCGCACGCTACGCCTCAAAGCGATCGGCAGTTCTCTAAGCCGGTCAATTCGTGCCACGGTCATGATCATCGCGATCATTGTTTGTTCGTCAATTTTTGCGAACTATCTGGCGTTCACAGGTGTGACGCAAGCTATTCTGGTAGCGCTCGCTGATACGGAACTTTCCCGGTACACGATTTTGGCGATCATGGTACTGATCCTGTTGGTCATGGGAATGTTTATGGATCAGCTGGCCATTCTGTCACTGGCAATGCCGTTGGCGTTTCCCGCTGCCATGACGCTCGATTTTCATCCTGTCTGGTTCGGCATCATTGTAACCAAGACGGTTGAGATTGGCTTGCTTACTCCCCCTTTGGGCTTGAATGCATACGTTACCGCCGCCCAAACAAAGGTTCCTTTGCGGAAAATCTTCCACGGGCTTTTGCCCTTCATTGCAATGGAGGTTGTTGTGCTGATACTGCTTCTTGTTTTTCCGCGGATCACCCTTTTCCTGCCGGAAATGATGTCTCGCTAGCCTGTCTGGCTGCATTTAACCCCATAAGTAAGCTAGTACTACAGATGGAGTGGTTGCCGCCCTCCCCAGACGGCATCGCAATGTGCCAAGGTCGTGGTGTTGAACGCCACGCGAAGAGGATGACGGCGAGATGGAGGATATGATGATTGGGGTCGACCTGGCAAAGAATGTTTTCCAGGTTCATGGTGCCCTACGCACGGGGGAAGTTCAGTTCCGCAAAAAGCTGACGCGAACGCAGTTTCCCGTGTTCATGGCTAAGCAGGAGCCCAGCTTGGTTATCTTCGAGGCATGCGGCAGCGCACATTATTGGGCGCGTGAGATGGAAGCGCTTGGACACGAGGTAAAACTGATCGCGCCCCAATACGCTCGTCCGTTCGTCAAGCGCCAGAAAAATGATGCTGCCGATGCCGAGGCGATCGTCATCGCGGCTCGTCAACCCGAGATGCGTTTTGTTGAGGCCAAAACAGTCGAACAACAATCGCGCGCGGCAGTTTTTCGTGGGCGGGAACGCCTAGTGCATCAGCGGACGGCGGATGTGAACGCCTTGCGGGCGCTGTTGTATGAGCATGGGCATGTGTTTCCGCAAGGGATACGCAGCCTTAATCGCATCACAGCGCTTGTAGAGGATAAGACTGCCAACTTGCTGCCATTGATCCGCGAGGAATGCTTGGACCTGCTGGCGCAGATTGCAGAGAAAACGGCGCGCATCATTGAGCGAACCGCAAAACTTAAGGCACTTGCAGCCGAGTCAGACAGGGCGCGCAGGCTTCAGACTATGCCTGGTATCGGACCACTGACGGCCATCGCTGTAGAGGCGTTTGGACCTGATATGGCGCAGTTCAAAACGGGACGTGACTTTGCAGCTTGGTTGGGTCTTGTTCCCAAGCAACATTCATCTGGAGGCAAAGAACGTTTGGGGCGGATGACCAAGGCTGGCCAAGCTGATATCCGACGCCTTCTGATCATTGGCGCAATGTCGCGGCTGGGTTGGCTTGGACAGCGCACAATTACGGAGGGCAGCTGGCGGTCACGAATGTTGGCGCACAAGCCCAAGATGCTGGTCGCGATCGCGCTGGCGAACAAGATGGCCCGCCAGATTTGGGCGATGCTGACGAAGAACGAAGATTATAGGGATCCGGCGCTGGCAGTCGCGGCATGAAGTCTATGTCGAACTGAAAGCGACGGTGGCAAGGGGAGTGTAAGAAGACGACGACCTGAATGGGCAAAACGATCGAATAGATTTGGATTGGGAAAACCAGTTAGCAACTGCGAGCGCTCAGCTCGTACTACAGATTTGGACTTGATCCGCTGATCACCATCCCGGCCCGCGGCTTTTGGAAGTGCCGCATCTTGAGGCCTGACAAAAGTTCGCACTCGATCACATGCCAATAAGGCCAAAAACTTCTTGCATTACGGGCGGCAACCACAAAAGTTGCATATGGGATCGTCTTTTCCGATGCGCATTGGCGGCACAGGCTTGGTGGTGTCGCCGCCAAAGCGACCAGGCCCAGATGAAGGCGACGGTCAGCGCGGGGCGCGGCCACAGGCGGGTCAGGAGATATCGGATTTCTGACGTTGTGAGGGGCATTGTTTGTTCCTTGCTCAGGGCGCCGCCAGCATGTTCGGACTCGTTTTGTTCAGCGCGGTGAAACCTGAACGGCGCTGATCGGCACCAAGGCTGGTGAGGAAGGCTGCTGCGGTCATGACAAGACTGATGTGGCGATGCCAGCCATGCCATGAGCGGGCTTCAAATGATCGAGGCCGAGATCGTCCTTGGCGCGCAGGAAGCACTCCTCGATTGTCCAGCACAAACCGGCGGCAGCCGCGAGTTCTGCCAGCGATGCGTCGGAGCGTGCATGGGCAAAATAATAGGCGATTGCTTCCGGGTCTCGCAGGCTACGCCTTGCCAAAAGCCAGCGGGAGAAGCCCTCCGGAGCCTGATATTTGAGCTGGATACGCGCCCAGTCATACAATCTGGGGCCCTTTGCGCCTTCCCCGGCGCTCAGAGGCGTCCAGGCGTCATCAGGCAATTCGGCGATCATTGTGATCGGGTCCGTCTGGATCAGCGTCCAGTTCTCCATGAAGCGTAATGTCTGATTGCTGCGCACGGCCAGCACATAAGGCTGCTGGCGCGCTTCCAGCATGCGTCGGAACAGCGTGTCCGCACCATAGACAGCATCGGCGAGCACAAAGGTTCTGTCGCAAAGATTCTGGGGGCGCTGTTGGTGCCCCGGTCGCATTGCGTTAGGAGATCAGCTCGCAGCAATGGTTGGATAGTAAAATGGTTGATTTCAATGGCACGCACTATCCGAAATCCGTGATCGTGTTCGCGGTGTTTTTCTATCTGCGCTACCCGGTTTCTTATCGTGATCTCGAAGAGATTATGCAGGAGCGTGGGATCGATGTTGACCATGCCACCTTGAACCGTTGGGTGATCAAATACTCACCTCTGATCGCCGCTCAAGCGCGGACGAAAAAGCGGCTGACAGCTTTGTCATGGCGCATGGACGAGACCTACATCAAGGTTAAGGGCAAGTGGATGTCTCACTACCGCGCGGTGGACCGGAACGGCCAAACCCTTGATTTCGCTTCGCGGACCTTCGGTTCATGCTGTCTGAGCGTCGTGACAAACCTGCAGCACGGCGCTTCTTCCGGCGCGCAATCGGCAACAACGGTGACCCCGATCGCATCGTTATCGACAAAAGCGGGGCCAATCTGGCGGGGCTGGAGGCTGTGAATGTGATCCTCAAATTCACCGGTTTGGGAGAGTTCATAAAGATTCTGCAAATCAAGTATCTGAACAATATCCTTGAGCAAGATCACCGATTTATCAAACGCATCACAGGGCGAATGCTTGGCTTCAAGGCGTTCCATTCCGCTTCAGCAACGCTCGAGGGTATCGAGACCGCGCACATGATCCGCAAGGGACAATTTGGCACCAACGGCTTGAATGCATTTCAGCAGTTCGCCCAGATCGCAGCATAATTATGTCCAGCGAAAGCCTCCTCTCAACCAATCTGAAAATTTGCGACAGAACCCTCTGACGGCAGTGGAAATCCCTGTCGGCATTGTCTGGGTTTTATCCCCGAAGGGGACGGAATGTTGATTCTGGCATACCGGCCATTTGAGACCCTTCAGCCCTATGCCGAATCCGGCCCGATTTTCTTGTGCGCGGATGCCCTTGGCGTTGTCCTGCGGGATGCTTAGCTGTCCGCTAACGGAGGCTGCCATGCAAAATTTCTCACTTCTTGATCTGTCACCCATCCCCGAAGGAAAGACCGCGGCCGATGCGTTGGCCGGGACCGTTGATATGGCGCGCGCAGCCGAAGCGTTCGGGTATCACCGTTTCTGGCTGGCCGAGCATCACAACATGCCCGGCATTGCAAGCGCTGCGACCGCGGTGGTGATTGGCCATGTGGCCGCCGCGACAAAAACCATGCGCGTTGGTGCTGGGGGCATCATGCTGCCCAACCACGCGCCGCTTGTCATTGCCGAACAGTTCGGCACGCTGGCCACGCTCTATCCGGGGCGGATTGATCTGGGGCTTGGCCGCGCTCCGGGCACTGACATGGCCACCGCACGGGCCTTGCGCCGTCACATGGCGCCCGAAGACAGCTTTCCGCAGGATGTGCAGGAACTGATCAGCTATTTCGGCGAAAGCACGGATGCGACGCCGGTCCGCGCGATACCGGGGACGGGGACGCATGTTCCAGTCTGGATTCTGGGATCCAGCCTGTATGGCGCGCAACTGGCCGCCTATCTGGGGCGGCCCTTTGCTTTCGCATCACATTTCGCGCCTGCAATGCTGGAACAGGCGCTGGCGGTCTATCGCAGCACATTCCAGCCATCAGACCATCTGGAACGCCCCTATGTGATGATGGCAGCGGGTGTTTGCGCGGCCAATACAGATGCAGAGGCGGCGTTTCTACGCTCGTCCCAGCTACTTGCATTCGCGCGTTTGCGGACGGGGCGCCCCGGAAAATTGCCCCATCCAACCCATGATGTGGATCACGAAATTCCCGCACCCGTCATGGCGCAGGTGCAGCAGGCCCTGTCATGCTCTGCCACAGGCGCGGCCAAAACGGTGAAAGATCGACTGAGCACGCTTGTCAGTACGTTCCAGCCGGATGAATTGATGGTGACCGGAATGATCCATGACCAGACAGCGCGGGTCCGTTCGTTCGAGATTGTAGCCAATGTCCTGACCGACATGCGCAAAAATTCGATCGTTGTATAAGGCATTGCCAAGTTGTTGATGGCTGGTTTGTGTAGATGCGGACTTTCGCTGCAGCTGCAGCATAGGTTGACACAAGCGGCGGCTGTCGACAGGAAGCGGTGTTTGCAAAGTCGCGGGTCATGGTCGCGGTTCTCGACGTGCCCGGCCCAAAGCGACCCTTCAAACCTCATGGTATTGCCGCGATGCGGCCTCTTGATAGCGGTCATTGCCAACGCTTTGCAGAAACCTAATGAATGTTAGCGTCTCGGCTCATCCTCGATTCGGAAAGTGGCTGCGTCCTCTTGAGCGACAACGGTGGCCTAGTCGTAGAGGTCAGAAATAATGTAGCGCAAGGCTTCACTCCGGGCGGTGAGGATGTAGGTGACTTCGCGAGGGTAGGTTTTCGTCTCATCCCGCCGCACCAATTCGCGCGCTGTCATGCCCGCCAGCCGTTCGGTCAGAACCTAGGGCGAGATGCGTGGCAAGAGCGCCAGCAGTTCCGAGTATCGTTACGGCCCGCCCGACAGATGCCACAGCGCCAGGTCGTTCCAGCGGTGACCGAGGAATCCCAGCCAGTCTTTGGCAGGGCTGTCGTTGGGGCGGCGGGCGATGGTTGGATCGGGCATCGAGCTACCGCTACACGCGCGAGGAAGACGGGCTTCAGGTAGCGCGCTACTGGATCAAAGAATGTCAGCACTGTCCCGTTAAATCACGCTGCACTACGGGCGCGGAGCGCCGGGTCACCCGATGGGACTATGAGCATCTGGTGGACGAGATGCGCGACCGTCTGCGCAGCGCCGATGATCCGATGACCCTGCGCCGCGGCACGGTCGAGCATCCTTCGGGACGATCAAAGCCTGGATGGGGACCACCCATTTCCTGATGCGCCGCCTAAAAAACGTGCGCACCGAGATGGCGCTGGACGTGCTCGCCTACAACATCAAGCCCGAACCCCCACCGTGAACCCTCTAGAGCGCAGGCTCCCCGTGGAGCAAGAGTTTGCACACAGCCTACGCCCTTTGCTGCCACCCACGCGCTGGCGCAATGCTGCAGTGCAGACCGTCAGAGCGGCCATTCGCGGATCTTGCAGCGGCACGCGGTCGCGGCCATCACCCGAACTAAGGGCCTCACCAGGGTGTCATGCCGTCGGGTTCCACGAAGCGACCGCTGTCATCACCGCGAAGTGCGTATCTCACCGGCAGTCGTGCCCCCTCGGCGGGCGTCATGGTGCCGTAGCCCGTCAGGTCCGTCTTCACGAAACCGGGGCTGACGGAATTCACCTTGATCGCGGTGCCCTTCAACTCCTCATGCAGCTGCACCGTCAGCATGTTTGTCGCAGCCTTGGACGCGTTGTAGCCGATGAACTGGTTGGCATAATAGGGCGAGGTCGGGTCGCCGTTCAGGGTCAGGGAGCCCAGCGAACTCGAAAGGTTGATGATCCGACCCTCAGATGCCTTGCGCAGCAGCGGCAGCATGGCTTGCGTGACGGCCAGTGTGCCGATGAAATTAACCTCCATCACCTGCCGGACAGCCTCAATCGAGGCCTTGCCGGGGGTGGCATCGGCAAAATCAAAAATGCCAGCGTTGTTGACAAGGACGTCGAGCCGACCGTGCCGTGCCTCGATCTGGGATGCCGCATCGGTAATCGTGGTGTGGTCCAGAAGATCAAGCGCAATGCTCTCAACCGTAAGGCCGTCGCTTGCCAGATCCGCCAGTGCACCGCTGGCCCGGGCAGCGTCGCGCGCCCCGATGATGACGTGAAGACCTTCCTGCGCAAGCTGTCGCGCGATCTCCAGGCCGATCCCCTTGTTGCCACCAGTGACGAGGGCGATGCGTGGTTGTGTCATGGGTCTTTCCTTTTCCAGAGACATCGTCAGAATATGAGGAAGGCTTCAGGTTTTGGAATTCGCATATGCCCGGCCCGCCCCCGACGGCCCTACAGCCCAGAAAAACACCGCGCCAAAGCCGCTCGCGCGTGACCGTGGAGGCGATTTTTGAGGCCACCATTCAGGTTTTGCTGCGGGGTGGCATGAACGAACTGACAACAACGCGCGTGGCAGAGCGCGCCGGTGTGTCGGTCGGCACCATGTATCAGTATTTCCCCAACAAGCAGGCGTTGGTCTACGCGTTGAACGCGCGGTATCTGGATGCGCTGGCAGCAAGGATCGAGGCTACATGCCGGGAACACGCGGGCGCCCCACTCGGGCAGATGGTGGAGGCGCTGATCAACACCTACTGGACGGCCAAGACCGAGCGCGCGGATGTCACGCGTGCGCTCTATCGCTCAGTCGCGGAGCTGAACAACGATGTCCTGATCCACGCCTTCGCCGAACGGGTAGACCGCGCCACGACGGAGATGTTGGCAAGCGCCTGCGATGCCGTGTTCCCTGACGTGCCACGCGCAAACCTCGCGCTGGTCACGGTGATTTATGGCACCGTGCGCAATGCATTTGAGCGTGGGGTGTCTGATCAGGAGGCAGCCGCCCTGCGACAGGATCTGACAACCATGTGCCGCGCTTATCTGGCGAACTTCAGGGCCTGAGGGGGGCAACCCTTTGGCTACGCGCGCGCAGCATCGCCAGTGGTGGGCATAACGCGGGCGTTTCTGCCTGCGGCCAGAAGCCACCATATCTAGCCCTCTCGCGTTCCAGTAAGGGAGAAGTTCGTTCGGGGCGCAGGCTTATGGTCAAAACCTCTGAAGGCCGCAATGATGCGAATGCAGGCAATGCTCATGATTACCCAACACTTCGATAACCTTGCAATCCGAGATCGTGCCATGCGCACATTGTGCCAGCATGCGCTCAAGCTCTTGCTGCAGTGCCTCAAGTTGCGTGATGCGTTTCCTGACTGAAACCAACTGGTGTCTCGCAATAATGTCGGCCGCGCTACAGGGCATGTCCGGCTGGTCGGACAGGCTGAGAAGTTCGCGAATGTCGTTGAGCGAAAAGCCCAGATCACGCGCGTGGCGGATAAATGTCAGCCTGTCGCGGGCCTTCATATCGTATAGTCGTTGGTTACCTGCACTGCGACCGGCTTCCGGCAGAAGGCCGATTTGCTCATAGTAGCGGATGGTCGGCACCTTGACGCCAGTCGCCTTGCTTAATTTTCCGATGCTCTGCATAAGAAACCTCTTGAAGCTCTAGTTGCTAGAGATCTTATCTTCCCGACTCGAAGAATGAAAGACACCGGTCGGAGAGCGGGAATGACGGATCAATTGACAGAGCGGCGTGAATGGACAGTGACGGGCATGGATTGCGCGGCCTGCACAACAAAGGTGGTGCGGGCGGTGGAACGCCTGCCGGGGGTGAGCGAGGTGAAGGTTGCGTTGATGGCGCAGCGTCTTTCACTGAATCTGACGGCAGACATGACCGCGCCAGAGGTTATCGAAGGTATCGTTCGCAAGCTGGGCTTCGGCATCGTTGCGAAAGGGGCGTCTGCACCGCGCAAGCAGGCTTTCGTTCTGCCGGATGCGAATTCTGCTGCTGTCGCCGAACCCGTGAACGACAGTTCGCAAAGCAAGAGCGACGGCGTTCTGAACGACCGGCCTCACGCGCACGTTTACAATGATCCGGCCGGACATGACGGGGCGTGGTATCACACCGCAAAGGGACGGCTGGTTATCCTGACGGGGACCTTGTTGGCCATCGCGTGGCTGATCGAACTGCTGACCTCAGCAGAAGCCGGATATTGGGCTTTCGTCGCCGCCTGTCTGATTGGCGTGGCGCCTGTTGCAAAACGCGCCTTTGAAGCCCTGCGCATCGGCCAGCCCTTCACCATAGAGGGGCTCATGACGATTGCAGCAGGGGGCGCGTTGGTCATCGGTGCGGCGGAAGAGGCGGCGCTGGTCGTCTTTCTGTTCGCCGTGGGAGAGGTTCTTGAAGGTGTCGCCGCCGGAAAAGCCCGGCAAGGCATTCAGGCTCTGGCAGATCTGGTGCCGAAGACGGCGTTGCTGGAGGTTGACGGAACCACGCGAATCGTGCCCGCAGAGAACCTGCAGATCGGGCAGATTGTTCTCGTCCGCCCCGGTGATCGCATCCCGGCGGATGGTGATATCATCGATGGAACCAGCGGCGTTGACGAAAGCCCTGTAACCGGCGAGAGCATGCCCCGGAGCCGAAGCCCCGGAGACGCGGTCTTTGCAGGCGCGATCAATACCGAAGCTGTGCTGCATATCCGCGTCACAAAGGAACCGAGCGACAACACCATCGCCCGCATTATTCGTCTGGTGGAAGAGGCCGAGGAGGCTCGCGCCCCGACTGAGCGCTTCATCGACCGCTTCTCGCGGGTCTACATGCCAGCCATTGTTGCTCTGGCGGTACTGGTGGCCGTGATTCCGCCACTTGCCTTCGATCAGGACTGGAATACCTGGATCTATCGCGCACTGGCGCTTTTGTTGATCGGGTGCCCCTGCGCGCTGGTGATCTCTGTGCCGGCCGCAATCGCTTCGGCTCTCTCCGCCGGGGCAAGACGCGGGCTCTTGATGAAGGGTGGCGCCGTGATCGAGGCTGCGGCGAAGACCACGCATGTGGCCTTTGACAAGACCGGTACGCTGACGCGCGGAAACCCGACGGTCACGGATATCACCCCGGCTGATGGCGTGAGCGAGGGCGATCTTCTGGCGGTCGCCGCTGGCGTCGAGTCCGGATCGAGCCATCCGCTCGCGCGGGCCATCCTGCGCAAAGCCAAGGAGAATAGCACGGTGGCTGCCCCTTCGCGCGACGCGCGCGTGCTGCCCGGGAAGGGTGCCGAGGCCATCGTCGGAGAGGAGAGGGCCTGGGTGTGCTCACCGACCTACGCCGCCGAAATTGGCGGGATCGATGCTGCGGCCACCAGCAGGGCAATCGCGCTTGAAGAGGAAGGCGCGACTGTTGTCGCGGTATTCCGCGCCGGGCAGCCACTTGGGCTGATCGCGATGCGGGACGAGCCCCGCGCCGATGCGGCGGAGGCGGTTCGACAGCTGAAGGCTCTGGGAATCGCCTCCACCATGTTGACCGGTGACAACATTCGCACCGCGAAAGCAATCGCCGGACGTCTGGACCTCGGGTTTCAGGCGGGGATGATGCCCGAGGACAAGCTGGCCGCGATCCGCAAACTGGGCGCGACCGCCAAGGTGATGATGATTGGCGACGGCATCAATGATGCTCCGGCGTTGAAAGAGGCATCGACAGGCGTGGCAATGGGGTCAGGAACCGATGTGGCGCTGGAAACAGCCGACGCCGCCATTCTGCGCGACCGTGTGACCGATGCTCCGGCCATGATCCGGCTCGCGCGGGCGACGATTGGCAACATCAGGCAAAACCTGACGCTGGCGCTCGGGTTGAAGGCTGTATTCCTGGTGACAACGGTGCTGGGCATCACCGGCCTCTGGATCGCCATATTGGCTGATACCGGCGCCACGGTTCTGGTCACTCTGAACGCCCTGCGCCTGCTCGCGTTCAACCCCACGAAGGAAGCCTAAGATGCTGGGGCCGTCAAGATGGATCACCCTCCGAACAGATGCGCGGTCAGCTGGGTCAGCGCGCCGTGGCGTTGTTTCACCGAACCGGCCCTTCGTGCCGACCGCGGCATTCTCAGTCCAGCGAAGCCACCGATCCGGGACAATACTGGCAAGTCGCTTTCAAGCGCGATCCTTATGAAGAAGATACCGGCGCGCGAAAAGTCACGCGATACCCATGGCCCGCAACGCGACCCCGGCGACGGCGCATCCGGGGCGTTGTTGCAAAAGTCTGACGACGGAGGATTCACTTCGCGAATCCATGCTGTTAGACGCGCTGCATGAGCAAGCCATTTCCCGCCCGCTACCGCACGACGAACTGGTCCAGCTACAACGCGTCG
>NZ_JAQZSM010000028.1 GCF_028745735.1 Roseinatronobacter alkalisoli | reverse complement strand
AATGCCAAGGGCCTCCTAGAGGGCGGCATCGATCTGTTCGTGGCCTGCGGGATCCTCGCCATGGAACGTGGTGAGCCCACCATTGGCGAAATCTACCGCCTCGCCTCCTCAGGCGGTGACAAGTCCAAGCAATATGCGGGCTATGCAGAGGAAGTGCGCAGCGCACCTGCAAAGCTGATCTTCGAGCGGCTGGCCTCGACCAATGACCGCACACTGACTTCCTATCTCTCGCTTCTGATGACGTCGGGGCTCAGCGCCTGGGACAACCCGACCATCGACCGTGCGACATCTGTGTCGGATTTCGACTTCGCAAGCTTCCGGCGCAATCCGCAGACAGTTTATCTGGTCGTTTCACCGGACAATATCAAACCGCTGGCCCCGCTGATCAGGCTCTTCTTTTCGGATATGATCGCTTGTCTGCAGGACCATGAGCCGGGTGAGGAAGAACCCTGGCCCGTGATGATCCTGCTCGATGAATTTGATCGCCTTGGCAAAATGCCGATCGTCGCCGAGAGCATCAAGACCCTGCGTTCCTATGGGGGCCATCTGGCAATCATCACCCAGACCATCCCAGCCCTCGACGAAATCTATGGCGAGAACACCCGCCTCTCTCTTCAAGGAGGTGCCGGGGTCAAGCTTTACATGACCCCATCCGAGAAGCGCACGGTCACCGAGGTCAGTGAATCCGCGGGCATGACCACCAAGCGTGTGGTGTCGAAATCCCGCTCCATGGGGCGGGGCATGTTCGACACCAATGTCAGCGAGCGGACCGAGGAACGCCCGCTGCTGACCGAGGATGAGGCCGCGCGGCTCGATCTTGATGACATCATCCTCGTGATCGACGGTCAGCACCCGGCGCGCGCCAAGAGGATCAAATACTATGAGGACACGAAGCTGCGCCATTTCTTCGAGGGGCAGACAGGGGATTATCCCTTGCCGCTGGGGGGCAAGCTGAATGCGCAGGATGCGTCTGAGATCGATGACCGGGTGGTGGCCATCGTCCAGCGGCAGACCGAAGGTATCATCGCCGTGCAGAGGGTTGGAGCGGGCAGTGTCTCCACACCCCCGCCCGTCACAGCGCTCAGCCCAAGGCCACGCCGTGTGAGCAGGCTATTGATGGCGGCCCAGGTCATCGACCTCTCCGCCTTCGATCCCTCCAAGGCACCACAGCCGATCTTTGATCGCGCGAAGACCACCACACGGCTTCTCAAGGTGCGACGCGGTCGCAGTAGCAACATCCTGGCAAAGGCAAACCTCATCGCGCCAACACCCGAGAATTGCAATGCTGTTGAACGCATCGCGGATATTCTGGAGGGTGGTGCAGGCAGTGCAGCCGCTTGAGACGCAGTGCTCGGCCAATGCCTGTTGGTCTGCCTTTGCCTTGGAAGTAGGCACCGCACCCAACGCTGAGCGCGGCAAGCCGACGGTGAAGCTGCAGCATGGCATCTGCAGCATTTTGCTAAAGCTGCCAGTTGTCATGTCGGCCTGGATAGGCAGCAGTATGCAAGGGGCGAAGCTTGCAAAGTCAGGAAGCGAAGGTGTCGGTTTTTGGCTTTGCTAAGACCCTGCGCTACGTTTGCGCATTGCAGAATAAACGCCCCAGATCAGCAGACAGAGTGTAATGAACAAAACGCTCGCACTAATTGGGCGCTGAAGGAATGTCATCGGATCGCCCCGACCAAGCAGCATGGCACGACGGAAATGCTCCTCCATCAAGGGGCCAAGAACGAAGCCCAGTATCATGGGCGCAGCAGGAAAGGATAGGTAGCGCAACACATAGCCCAAAATGCCGAAGAATGCGACCAGAAGCACATCGAAGCCGCTGTTATTGACGCTGTAGGTGCCGATGCAGACGAACATCAGGACAGCAGGAAACAGCCATTGATAGGGAACGGTCAGCAGGCGGACCCAAAGTCCGATCAGCGGGATATTCAGAACCAGAAGAAGCAGGTTTCCAATCCAGAAACTCATGACCAAGCCCCAGAACAACGCCGGTTGCTCTGACATCAGCTGCGGCCCCGGTGCGATGCCGTGGATCATCAGGGCCCCCAGCATCAGGGCCATTGTGGCGGATCCGGGTATACCAAGGGCAAGCGTCGGAATGAAGGCAGTCTGGTCAGCCGCATTGTTGGCTGATTCCGGCCCCATGATCCCTTCAATTGCACCCTTCCCGAACCGTTCGGGTTCCTTGGCGACCCTCCGTTCCAGGGCGTAGGACATAAACGCGGCAATCGAAGGCCCCGTCCCGGGCAAGGTTCCGAAAAACGATCCAACGGCAGAGCCGCGCAGCATTGGAAACCATGAACGGCGCATGTCATCCCGCGTAGGCTTCATCGCCTTGAAGCGCACCGCGTCCGGGTCCACCCCTTTCGCGCTGATCTTGCCGACACTTGCGATCACCTCGGATATTCCGAACAGCCCAAGCGCAAGGGCAACCAGTGCAATACCATCTGCAAGTTCAACAAGCCCGAATGTAAAGCGCCGCGCACCGGAATATATATCAGACCCCACCAGACCGAACAGAACCCCCAGACACACCATGATCAACCCTTTGATCATCGCCCCGTTGGACATGCCTGATGCCGCAATCAGGCCCAGCAGCATAAGCGCGAAATACTCGGTGGAGGAAAACTGCAACGCCATCTGGCTGATTGTGCCGGAAAACCCCATCAGCAGGATGATCCCGACAGAACCGCCAAAGAAGGACGCAAAGGTCGTCATCAGCAACGCAACACCTGCACGGCCTTGCTGTGCCATTGGGTATCCATCCAGCGCGGTGATGGCGCTTGATGGGGTGCCCGGCACGTTTAGAAGGATTGACGCCGTGCTGCCGCCATAGGTGGTGCCATACCAAATGCCCGCCAGCATGATAAGTGCCGCTGTCGGTTCAAGCTGGAAGGTAAGCGGAAACAGCATCGAGATTGCAGCCAGAACGCCAATGCCGGGGATGACACCCAGAAGCGTGCCCATGAACACGCCGACGAAACACCACATCAGGTTGTTCAACGACAGCGCGGTTTCCAGGCCCAGCAAGATGTTGTCAAAAAAGGTCATGACCAGTTCCATGCAATCAGGGAGAAGGACAGGCCAAGGCCAAACTTGAATATGACCGTGGCAAGCACGACCAGAATAAGCGCCAGCACCGCGATACCAAGCGGCTTGTTTCGTGCATCTGACAGCGCGGAAATACTTACCACCGCGATTACCGCAGGGATCAAACCCATTGGACGCAACAACACTGCAAAAGCGACCACGCCAGCCACGGTCAGGCCGACTGTGCGCAATTCAAACTGGACCGGGGGCCAGTCATGGCTGGCATTCGCTTGCAAGCTGCGCCAGCTATTGAGCGCAAGCACCATCCCAAGCAGCGACAGGACCGCGCCCAATCCGGCAGGGAACATGCCCGGACCCATGCGGCGCAAGGTTCCCATCGGATAATTTCCATAGGCATAGATGACGATGATACTGCCAACTGCGCAAATCAGCAGTCCTGCAACTATGTCAGCGCGCGCGTTCTGGATCATCTCTCCCCCTCCCGATTGGAAACGACATGCGGGCCGTGGCATGTCAGCCACAGCCCGCATTCTGCCACTTACGCTCTAGCGCAAGCCTGCGGCATCAACAACGTTGGCCCAGGCGGCGACTTCGTCAGCCAGAAAGGCGCGGAACTCCTCTGCGGTGCCGCCAAGGACAACACTACCCTGTGCCTCAAGCGCTGCACGCAATTCGGGTTCTGCAAGGGCGTCATTCACTGCCTGATTCAATGCCGCGACTGCATCTTCGGGCATACCGGCCGGACCCACGACTGCCTTCCAGTCTTCGGCCAGATACCCGTCAAACCCAAGCGAGGCGACAGTCGGAACATCCGGCACCAGCGGGTGAGGTTGGGCCGAAGTTACGGCCAGCAGACGCACATTTCCAGCCTCCACATGCTGCATGACGCTGGGCAGCGACCCGACATAGATATCAACCACGCCGCCCATCACATCAGAAATTGCCTGCGCAATACCCGTATAGGGCACATGTTCAAACACCAGATCGTCCTGCGCCATCAGGCGTTCAATCGACATGTGGGACACGGTTCCGGTGCCGGGCGTGCCATAAAGGACGGATCCGGGTTCTGCGCGCACAGCCTCCAGCACCGCCGCAAAATCCGCAAACGGGCTGTCATTATGGGTGATAATCCCCATGGGCTGGGTGTTGACCAGGGCGATGGGGGTAAAGTCCGCCAGCGGATCGTATTGCACCTCGGGGTTCAATGCCGGATTGACGGCCAGATTCGATGTCTGCCCCATCCCGATAGTCTGCCCGTCACCATCCGCACGGGACAACTGGTCCATCCCGATTGTCCCGCCAGCGCCGGGCTGGTTCAGAATGACAAAATTCCAGCCGGTACTGCGCGCAATCTGGTCATTCAGCTGCCGCGCAAGCACATCGGTGCCACCGCCTGGCGGATAGGGCACAATATAGTCAATGTTTCCGCTGGGATAGGATTGTGCAAAAGCACTTCCCCCCAAGGCAATGAATGCAGCGCCTGCCAGCGCGAAAAGTTTGGTTTTCATGGTTTCTCTCCTCCTTAAGTAATCGATAGGGTCTTGCTCAGGCAGCGGGAAGCGCGCAGCCAAGGCGGCGCAATGTCTCGTCTATCCAGCTGCGGTCGTTTGTTCGCGCGGTGATTTGCGCCATGAGTTTGGCCTCGGCCATCTGCTTGGCCTCCGTTTTTTCCAGAACTTCAGAAGCAACCTCAAAGGGCACGGCCAGAACCCCGTCCCCATCGCCGATGACCAGATCACCGGGCTCGATGACCATGCCATCCAATGCAATGGGTACGTTGATTTCGCCGGGGCCGTCCTTGTAGGGACCGCGATGTGTAACGCCCGCAGCCCAAAGCGGCAGGTTCGCTTCAGCAATAGCATCTGCATCGCGGATCGCGCCATGAATGACAAAACCTGCGACGCCGCGGTTGATTGCGTGGGCCAACATCAATTCGCCCATCAGCGAATTGGTCAGATCGCCCCCCCCGTCGACGACGATCACATCGCCGGGCCCAGCCATGTCGATGGCCTTGTGCAGCATTAGGTTGTCACCCGGTCGCGCCTTGACCGTGATGGCCGGCCCGGCCATTGCGCCGCTGCGATGCATCCGCATCAGGCGCGGCCCTGCCCCTGTCATGCGGTGCATAGCATCGCTGACATTTGCTACGGGTAGTGCCGCGAAGCGGGCGATCAGATCAGTGGAAACCGCGCGTTCACGGTTGAGGATACGAAAACCGATGGACATGTTATTCTCCTGTCGCCGGAGCCAGTTGGGCCAGCAAGTGCCGGTTCATGATGCGATGCGCGGGAATTTCGCGCCCTTCAAGCATGTCGATGATCCCGCTCACGGCTTCTGTGCCGACGCGGGCATTGGCCTCATCGGTGACACCACCGATATGCGGCGTGACCAGAACGCGGGGATCGGACAGGAAAGGATGGTTCGCGGGCGGGGGTTCCACCGCAAATGTATCCAATCCCGCCCCCGCAAGATGACCTGACCGGATTGCTTCCAACAACGCATCTTCGTCGATCAGCCCGCCGCGTGCGGTATTGATAACGTAGGATCGCGCGGGCATCTGGGCGATGTTCGCGGCATTTACAACCGCGCGCGTAGCGTCGTTCAAGGGGCAATGCAGACTCAGGATATCCGAGTTGCGCAACAGTTCGGCCAAGGTCTTGCAGCGGTCAATATCGATGCGTGCAAATGCGTCATCGGGTGCAAAAGGGTCAAAGGCGTGCAGCTTCAGGCCAAGCCCGCATGCCATTCGCGCTGTGGCCTGTGCGATTGCCCCCATCCCCAGCAGGCCCAGCCGCAACCCGGCCAGTTCCCGCCCTGAATACTCCGGTTTTTCCCAACGACCGGCCCGCAAACCCGCATCGAGAGGACCCAGTCGCTTAACAACCCCAAGTATAAGCGCAATCGCGTGTTCGGCCACGGAAATGGCATTCGCACCAGTCGCGGCCAGAACCGGAATACCGCGAGCGGCGGCGGCGTCCAGATCGATATTGTCCACGCCGGCACCATGCTTGGAAATAACCCGCAGGCCGGGCGCGGCATCCATCACGGCTGCATCAATCCGGCCCATCCGCGCGATGATCGCTGCAGCGCCGCTCTCGGCGAGCGCTGCCACCAGTTGGTCGGGGCTGGCATAGGGCGGGGCGTAGTGAAGCGCATATCCCGATGCGGTTGCCAACCTGACAGCGTCGGGGTGCAGGTTCGGTCCAGTAACGAGGATGGATTTCGACATAATGTTCCTTGGCGCAGAGAGCTTGTTGCCCTGCTGTTTCTGAGTCTCATAATTGATTGGGTCGGCCCCTTCTCCCAAGGGGTTGGCATTCTCCTGCCACCTGTCATATCGAATAATATTGCTTTACAAAAACGCCAATTTTGACATATTAAGTTTAGAAAAATTGGATTAATATGGATACGAGACAGCTTCGCACCCTATTGGCCATCGTCCAGCATGGCGGTTTCGCCAAAGCGGCGGAGGTTGTCCATATCACCCCGTCGGCGGTCAGCCAGCAAATCCAAGCCTTGGAGAAGGAACTAAACGTAAGGCTGTTCGAACGCAGCTGCCGCCCCCCGTCGCTGACACCACAGGGCCTGCAAGTGGTCGAAATGGCAACGAATATTCTGCGTATGGTCACGGAAACACGCACAGATCTGTCAGGCAATCAGGTGAATGGCACGCTTTTTCTTGGGTCGGTGCGCACCAGTGCGTTGGGGGTCCTGCCGCGCGCGATCATGAAAATGCGCACGAAATATCCACAACTCAAGATTAATCTTCGTGTGGGCAATTCCTCCAGCTTGATCGCTGAAGTTGCCGCCGGGCGACTGGATGCAGCTGTTGTCGCGGAAAATATGAGTATCCCGCAACTGATCCGCTGGAGTCCCTTCCTGCGCGAACCCCTTTGGGTAGTAGCCCCAAAGGACCTGGCGTCTGATGATCCTGTCGCAATGCTCAAAACTCTGCCCTTTGTCCGCTTTCAAAGCCCGGTGCCGTTGGCAGGGCTCATCGACACCGAACTGGCCCGATTGCAGATCGCAACGCAGGATATCGCGGAAATGGATTCGATCGCATCCATCATCAATTGCGTGGCAGAAGGGATGGGCATTTCCATTGTTCCGGACATAGCGCTGCGCGAACCAGAAGCTGAAAACCTTATCTACCGTCCCTTTGGCCAGCCGCAGGTTTATCGCCAGATCGGCCTGATCGAGCGGATTAATTCCGGCCGGGCTGCGGTTATCAACCATTTCCATGGGATCCTGGCCGAGATATGCGGCGAACATGGGGTTGTGCGCGACGCGACAAGCGAAGGTTATCTTTAAAAGGTGACGCCGCAAGCTATCATCGATTTTGTTTGCCTTGATTTGCCGATCGTCACGCATATGTGGCATCCAGCTTTGCGGTTCGCAAATCGGCTAGTTGCGTGCCTTCGCTGCGATGTGTCTGAGCAACCGCATCGGCTAACCCAGATCAACCGGGCGCCAGTCCGCAAAGGGCCGACGACGTATATGTAGATGCTGTCTTTACCTTCGCAACGGGCGGACAACCGACTGTGACCTTGCAGCAATGCATCCGCAGCATCTTGCGAAAGCGGCCAGTCGCCCTGACGCGCTTGAGCGGCAGTACTGCGCAGATATGCGCGCCGATATCGTCGCAGCGCCCCGTCACGAAATCGCGTCAGTTTCCGCTATGGATTGCGGCCCCTCGGCCTGCGCCTCGCCCGAGCCATTGGGTATGGACACTCTCGGCCAGCCCTGCGCCAGTCTTGTGCCAACTCAGGTCAGTGGGGCCGCAACTGAACTGGGACAAGCGCTGGCTAAGCAGGATGACAGTGCGCAAACGTTGCATTGGCTGGTCGAGCATGGCCTGTGGCAAGCCGATGCAATGCAGATCATCGCTTTTCAGGCAGGTGTACCGTAGGCGTGTTACTGGACTTCCCAGCGCACCGATTAATGGAGGTCACGGCAAAGTAAGCACCCGCCTCCATGCACGCCCCCTCTGTTTGAAGGGGGAAGTGCCGCGCGGATGTCAGTATCCTTTGCAATGACGTTATTTGCAGAGGGCCATGACCGATGATCGATCCTGTATTTCGAACCAGCCTTGGGACACTCGCCCTTGTGCTTGGCATGAGCATAAGCGCCGCCGCGCAGGACCAGTCTGAGCGGTATGAACAGCTGAAAGCCGACGCCGCGCGCGGCGATGCAGATGCCATGTATGAGCTGGGCGAGATGTATTATCTGGGCATGCAGGCGCAGCGCGGCGGGCCCGAGCGCGATACCGAGCGCGGGGTGGAACTGTTCCGTCCCCTGGCCGAGGCCGGGCATGTGCGGGCGCAGTGGCGGTTGGGATGGGCTTATGAAATGGGCAGCGGGGTCGAGCGCGATGCAGAAACCGCTTATCGTCTGTATACGGAAGCGGCTGCGCAGGGGTTCATCCATGCCAAGCAGACGCTGGGCAAGCTGTATATTGATGGGCGCGGCACTGAGTCCGATTACGACCGCGCATATGCGCTGCTGCGCGAAGCGGCCGAGGCCGATGTCGTGCGCGCCATGACCGATCTGGCGCGGCTGTATCAGGACCCTGCGCGCGGCCCCGTGCATGACCCGGCCCGCGCCGTGCACTGGTTCCGCATGTCGGCAGAGCAAAACCAGCCTACTGGTGTGCAGGGATTGTCCGAGGCTTATCTGAACGGCATCGGGGTCGAACGTGACCCGGTCGCGGCGCTGCGCGCCTATGTCGAGTATGAGGAACGTACCGGACGCGAGCAGACCACTGCGCTTCTGCGCATCCTGTCGCAACTGAGCGATGAGGAGCGTGCCATGGTAGAAAAGGTCGCAGAGGCCGAAAACTGGCTTGCCGATGACTGACGGGCACATGCCGTTCTGATAACTTGCCCATATGCACCAGAAATCGCGCCGGCCCCTCTGTTTGAAGGGAGAAACGTCAGTCTTGTGCGATTAGACTTTCGTGCAAGATTCACGAAACGAAGGAACTACAGGATGTTCAGAAGCAAGATCGCATTCGTCATGGTCTTCCGGCTGGTGATGTCAGCACAGAAGAAGTGGCGGAAGATCTCTGGGCCAAACCGTCTGCCCGAGGTCATTCAGGATGTCGAGTTCAGAGACGGGATCAAGCAACCTCAAGCTGTCGTCTGATGACGGCCTTCACCAACTTTTGAGCGTATCTCAAGAAAGTGAATATGATGACAAATCGTATGTTAGCGTGGCTTCTGACCGTAATCGTTTGTCCAGCAGAGGCCGCGCAGGCGCAGGACAAGCAGCACATGGGAAACCTGATCGCCGAGCTTGACGGCGAGGTTGCCGAACTCGAGATCTTCCACGGCCCCATCATGGGCTTTATCCGATCCATGGCCAGCTACCGTACGGGTTTTGGCGGCGATGGCGGTCTGATCAGCATTGAGGCATTGCCGCTTCAGGCACCGGTCGGGGTTCACCCGCTGCAGGGCATGGCTGTCCTTCGACTGGAGTTTAGTGCCCCTGCGCCGCTTGATGCCAGCAGCCCAGCAGACGAAATCATTATGAATTATGTGCGCGACTGGTCAGCTGGCGAGGAAGAGCCGGATTTGGTGTTCCAGAGCACGGATGACGTGATACTGGAACTCGAAAGGTTGGATTTCACGGAAGGGGCGGCCTCGGTTGCCGGGATGGTTGCTGGAACGCTCTGCCCCCATGACATCAACAGCGAGGAAACGGATGTCGTCTCTGCCGAGTGTTTCGAGGCAAGCTTCCAGTTTGATACCGCGCTTGCACCCTTCGCCCCTGCGGTCCCTGTCGAGACCCCGCCCGAGGCTGGCGCCACGGCTGACGTCGCGGCTGCCGATGACAGCCCGGTGACGATGAATGTCTTGGGTCGCGTGACAGCAACTCTCGATGGCGAACCGCACGAATGGCTGACCATCGCAGGCGAGATCCAAGGCGGGCAGGGCGCCAGCGCCAACTGGCAACGCACCGAAATCTCGATCCCAACCTTTGCCGACTCCTTTGGCGCCATTGCTGATCAGCTGTCGCCAGAGGAGCGCGCCCAGCTTGAAGCGCTGGACGAGATGTTCGGGGGCGAGAATAACCCCATGGCGGAGATGATGGGGCAAATCACCGGCCAACCGATGGGTGGACAGGAGCATATCAACCTGACCATCAGCGGCCACGATCCGGCTAGCCCCAATATCCTGACCGAACAGGTTCTGGCGATCGATGTATACCTGACCAGTATGGATGTTCCGATAGGGACACCGATTCCAGCCGAGGTAAACTATTTCGTCGAGGCCTCGGGCAGCTTCATTCCGCAGCTCTTCTATGTCTCCAGTGACGGCGGCTCGGAGGCGAGCGTGACTTTCGAGCGGCTTGACCTCGAACCCGGTGGCGGCCATGCGACGGGCAGCTTCAGCGCCACATTGTGCCGGATGGAGGGCGCACGGCTCATGGACGGCCCCGACCTTTCGGATTGCATGACCGCCGAGGGCAGGTTCGACACCGCACTCGTGGAAGAAGACCCTATCAGTTTCTGAAGGGAGGGGCCGATGCCGCCGCGCAGCCTGCAAGCTATCCTTTTCGCGGCATGTATCGGGGCCATGGCCGCGACGGCGCCTGCACTCTCGCAAGAGACGATCGAGATACCACGCCAGCAGATTGAGGCTCTGCCAGACCTGCCTGTGCCGGAATTCGACATCGACCTGTCGACGCCCGAGGGGCTTTTCCGCTCGATGGAGGAAATCGCCCGCACCGACTGGACCGGCACCTTGCCCGAAGCAGTGACCGAAGCGATCCTCGGCGCATCGCCCATCGAGGCACATGCGCCGGTGGTCTGGGAGATGCAGGCCACCGGCGCCTGGAACGAGACCCTGCAGGGCGCAGGTATACTCAATGTTTTCGACCATGTTGCACTGCGCTCAAGCGGGCGTCAGTTTCTCGCGCTTCTCGACTCGGATGCCCGCGACTGGCCCTTGCAGGTTTTCGTCATGGTGCCGAACGACGGGCCAGGCGTCACGTGGCATCAATTCGCAGGCGCGGGCACAGGCAGTTCAACCGGCGGCACTGGGGTGGGCGCAGTTGCGAACCATATGTTCGATGCCGAGCAGATCATCGGCTTTGCAACACCTCAGGGCATGCGCAGCCCGAGCTTCACGGAACTGGAGGATGCCTATTACTACACGCAGGTCGAGGGCGGCCATGTGCGTCTTGACGAACGGGGCAATGCCTACCGGCTGAGTTTCGCCGCGAATGTGGTCGAGTATCACAGCGACGACCGCGAACCGACAGGCCGGCGGGCGCGCATCTCTGGCTGGATCTGCGAGGCCGCCGCCTGGGAAACCGACCCGGACAGCTGCCTTTACGAGCCGCTCGAGGTATTTGCCTCGACACCGGCGCATGATCGGGAGAACGTCAACTATCGGGAGCCAGCCGTTGAGGTCACTTTCAGTGATCCGGTCGAACCTGTCTCGCTGACCGAAGGCTTTTCGCTTTCCACGCGCGATGCGTCGGGCGAGCGGTTGACGGTTGATGGCGCCTGGATGCAGGCGGGCGCGCAGGACTATGCCTTCGTGCCCGATTTCCCCCTGCGCTCGGGCACGATCTATGAGGCGCGCATCACCGGCGGCGAAGACGGGGTGCGCGCCATCGACAGCGGCGAGGTGCTGGAGGAAGATTACTGGTGGCGCTTCTCGACGATGATCAACCTCGACGAACAGGCGCCCGCCGACGACCCCGCCTTTGACATGCGGGTCTTTCAGACCGTCCGGGACGCGCCGCTGGTGATGGACAAGCCCACGCTGACGCGGGTTTATGTAGACTGGCTGCCGCATGATGACATTCACCCGGCATGGCAACCTGAAAGCTACCCGATGGACATCGCGCTGGCGCCGCTTCATCCGCGGCTGGTGGGGCAGGGGGGCACGCCGCCCGGTGCCGAGGGCGAGTTGCGCATCTACCGTTCGTCCGGCTTTGGCGACCAGGACCGGCGACACGCCCGCAATACGATCAACTTCTTCGGCTGGGAGCCGGAATGGAACGGCTTCACCTCGGAACTGGAGCTTGTCGCCAGCCCATACGACCCCTTTCCGCAACCCCTGCCCGAAACGCTAGTGGAGGAGGTGCGCGAGGTCGAGAACTGGCCGGTCTGGCCCGATGATCTCGTGTTTCGCTATGGCGTGATCGAGGTCAATGAATGGGAGGACGGCCCACCAACCGAAATGCGGCAGGTCATTAACAGCGTCATTGCAGATGCCGAAGAGCTTGCGACGGCGATTATGCCGGTGCGCGCAGCGCGCGGTATGCGGCTGGGGTTGCGGATCGGACCCGAGCAACTTGGCACATCGGGCAACTACCTGAACCAGCTTGAACATCTCATGCGAAATGAACTGCCCCATGCCCTGGGGTCGGACAATGAGGTCGTGATGCTGTTTGCGCCCATGTCCTTTGCCGGGCCGGGGCTGGCATTCAGCGCGCTCTCGCGGGTCAGCGACCTGGACCGGCGCATGGCCCTTCTCAGCCCGGAAGATCATGTCTGCTATTTCGGGGATGAGTATGTGATGGCCTTCGTTCACGAGGTGCTTCACACCTATGGGATGTGGCACAATCCCGCTGAATCCGACGAGATCGACCTGGTGCAGGAATGCCTGCGCATCAACAGCGCGACAGGACATGTCGATCAGACGATCGAGGGGTTTCGTATCGATGCCTCGGGGCTCGACGGGTGGAACAAATCGGCGCAGGAAGGCAACGAGGAAAGCCACGACACGCTTGTTTCGGTGATGTGGCCCTATCTGACCTCGGCCCGACAGGTGTGGATATCCGAATGGGAGTACGAAGCACTTCAGCAGAGCTTCGGGACCCGCTGGGAACGTTTCGGCAGCCGCGATCTTCCGGTTTCCGGGATTCGTTTCGCTGACCTTCCCGGCCAGCCAGCGATACTGACCGACGCGCGCGCGCCAAGGCCCGAATATCTGACAGTGCTCGGGGTGGTCGCGCTCGACGGCAGCGCGCTGGAGATCGACGCGATTACCTTGCGACCACCGCCGCAGGTGACGTCGCGCGGACCACTTACAGCGGAACTTCTGGACGTGCAGGGACGCGTGGTATCGCAGGCACGGTTCGGCGGAGAGCTCGATCACCATGACCACGATCATGCCCATACTCACGCTCACACTGCGGAGGTCGTGCAACATCACCACCATGACGATGAAGCGCGCTGGCCGCTCTTCTCGGTCGCGCTCGAGGCCGACCCGCAGGCGCGACGGCTTGTGATCCGGCGAGGGGATACCGTGCTGGCCGAACGCGCGGCACCAGGCGTGCCGCCCAGGCTTGAGGTTCTGCACGACGCACCGGCGCTGGAGTTAGGCGAAGCGCCGGTCACGCTTAGCTGGGAAGCCGATGGCGCGGGACAGTTGCGTCATACTGTCCGCTACAGCCCCACCGGCGGGCCGCCCTGGGATGTGCTGGCACTGCGCCAGAACGAGCAGGCGCTAACCATTGCGCCTGAAGATTTGCGTGCCGGGCCAGCCCCGACGCTGCGCATCGTCAGTGATGACGGGTTTCACCACGCAGCGCGCGATCTTCCCTTGCGCCTGAACCGTGCTCCGGTGCCACGCCTACTGGCCGGTGCCGCCGGCGGTTCGCTTACGCTGGAGTTCGACACGCTGATCGATCCAGCAGCCCTGAGCGAGGCAGTGCAACTGCACGATTCAGAGGGCGTCAAAATTCCGTTCAAGCTGCATCAGGGCCGGAGGCAACATCTGGCAAGCCTGCTGCCCGACGCACATGCACAGGCCGGCGCCCCATACAGCGTGCGCCTGGGCGCCGGATTAGCGGATATCTTCGGAAATACCCTTCAGGAGGAGGTGGTCCTGCTGATCGAACCCGCCCCGCAAACCGGCCTGCAACACGGGCTCCAGGCCGACCCACCGGCAAGCCTGTTCGACTTGTTCGCGCAATGACCTCGTCGGGTTCTGTCGCAAATTTTCAGATTGGTTAAGAGGGGGCTTACGCTGGACATAATTATGCTGCGAGCTGGGCGAACTGCTGGAATGCGGTCATGCCATTGTTGTCGAATTGGCCTTTGCGGATCATGTGCGCGGCCTCGATGCCCTCAAGGGTTGCGGACGCTGAATGAAAGGCTTTGAAGCCAAGCATTCGCCTCGTGATGCGCTTAATGCACCGCTGGTCCTGCTCGAGGATATTATTCAGGTATTTGACCTGCAGGATTTTGATAGTCTGCCCTGTTCCAGTGACCTTCAGGATCACATTTACCGCCTCCAGCCCCGCCAGATTGGCGCCACTTTTGTCGATAACAATGCGGTCGGGGATACCGTTGGTGCCAATCGCACGCCGGAAGAAGCGTCGCGCTGCCGACTTGTCACGGCGCTCTGACAGCATGAAATCAAGGGTTTGGCCGTCCCGATCCACCGCGCGGTAGTGATACATCCACTTGCCCTTAACCTTGATGTACGTCTCATCCATCCGCCATGAGATGGCCGTCGGACGCTTTTTCGCCTGAGCTTTAGCCGCAATCGATAGGGAGTACTTGACCACCCAACGGTTCAAGGTTGCGTGGTCAACGTCAACACCTCGCTCTTCCATTATCTCTTCAAGATCACGATAGGAAACAGGGTAACGCAGGTAGAAAAACACCGCAAACAAGACCACCGATTTCGGGTAGTGCGCGCCCTTGAAGTCAACCATCGTCACCGTCCAATCATCCTTGCGAAGTCACTTTTTACTGCGCTGCATCCTGACAAGCTACACGCATGACCATGATATTTGCGACAGAAGCAAACCCCGTACCCACAATCGGCGGGCCGATCACCTCAGGCGCGCCGCTGATGGTCGGAGGCGCATTTGATCAGGTCGAGACGCAAGAGCTGTTCGGTGCCACCAGCCCTGGTATGCCGCTGGCAAGCCGCGCGGATGTGCTGGTCTTTGAGACGCCGCCCCTTGAGCATGCCATAACGATTGCTGGCGATGTCTCTGTCCGGTTGTTCATCAGTTCAGACCGCCCGACCACTGACATTACGGCAAAGCTGGTGGATGTGTATCCCCCGACGCCGGATTATCCTCATGGCTATGCCATGAACCTATCAGACGGAATTTTGCGCACCTGCTATCGCGACGGGTTCGAGCAACAGCGCGCCCTATCTGACGGGGAAGTTGTCGAAATAACCGTGCGCCTGTACCCCATCGCAAACCGGTTCGAGATCGGTCATCGGATCAGGCTTGAAATATCATCCTCGAACTTTCCGCGTTTCGATGTCAATCCGAACCACGAGGTCGGACATGATCTCAGCGCGGTGAAGTGCCGAGCGCTGAACATGCTTTACTTTGGATCAGACCATCCCTCTAGCTTGCAATTCAGCTTGCTACCGACGGATCAGTAAGCCGTTCGCTTGACATAAATCTCCGGAAGATAACGCAACTTGCGTTCGTGGACGGCAGGGCAACTGTCCGTTTTCGCACGATGCCGCGGATGCAGTGCCGCGCCTATAAAGTCGGCTCTCGATGCACGTCGACGATACCGCAGATGCGAACTAGGATTGCGCACGTTCAGCGGATGTCCGAAAGGTCCGCACTGCCCCTCAACCGCTCCAAATGCTGCGTGATTCACGAATGGACGGTTCGGTGATGCCGCAATGCAGCTTCCAATCATACCACGAGTGTCCGCTGTGGGCCGATCACGTAGGTCCTATCGTCGCCTCTGCAAGGGGCGTATTCTGTTGAAAAACTCTGCAGGGCCTGAATCATCCTGAAAAATCGGAAATTTGTTCCCGTACGATGCTGCTCAGAAAACGCCGTTTCCATAAACGCCCTTGCCAGGGATGGTTTCCTGGCAAAACGACCATCCTGCGCGATGGTGAGTTTTTCAACAGCATCGGCGGACTCCGGTCATTCGCTGCACCTGCGAGAATACGTGATCCGAATCCCCCATCATCGCTGATGTCACCCGTGATCAGCACCCCGTCCAGCGGACCGATGGCGGGCATTTGCGTAAGGATGCGGTCTACTGCCGCGCGCAAAATCCCACCAGTGTCCAGCACGCCCGAACACAGTGGCCGGGCGCCACTACATGCAGATCGGTAAGTTGCAGAAAATGCGCCATGGCTTACTTGATCCCCGCGCGCAAGAATGCCTGTACAAACTGGTGCTGGAACAGCAAAAACGCGATCAGCAACGGAGCAATCGACATGATGGTTGCTTCCGAAATGACCGAAATATTCACGCCGCTCTCGGGCGCACCAAACAGTGACAACTCGACGGTCAGCGGGCGTGTGGTTTCGGAATTGGTGACGATAAGCGACCATAGAAAGTTGTTCCAATGCGTTGACACCGAGACAAGCGCATATGCCAGATATGTCGGTTTGGCCGACGGGACATAGACGCGCCACAAGACACCGAACCAGCTGCACCCTTCAATGCGCGCGGCTTCGTCCAGTTCCTTGGGCACACTTTTGAACGCCTGCCGCATCAGGAAAATACCGAAAGCACTGGCCCCATAGGACGTGCCGATCCCAAAAACGGTATCAAACATTCCCAACCTCGACACCATGGCGTAATTCTCAACGATCAGCACCTCTGGCAGGATGAAAAGCTGCATCAGCACAATGATGAAAAGCACATCACGTCCCGGAAACTGGAACTGTGCAAACGCGTAGCCTGCCAGCGTGGTCACCACCAACCGCCCCGCCGGCACCACAGTCACCAGCAGAAAAGTGTTCAGGAAATACCGCAACCATGGGGCACCGTTCTAGGCCGTGCGGAAATTGTCGAGCGTCAATGCGCCGACAAGGTTAAAATTTACCGCATCCGACGTGGAATGGAACGCCGCCCATACTGCAAACAGAAGCGGCGCAATCCACACGGTGGCAAGCGTCCATGCCCCGAACGTGTCCAGGGCTAGTGTCAGGCGGGGCCGGAAGCGACGCTTGGGGGACATGACATATAGCGGGGCCTAGTCGAATTTGAGGACCGCGCTCATTGGTAATGTGTCCTGCGGTCCAGAATGATGAACTTGAACGCGGCCGTAACCCCCAGAACCGCAAGCACCATCACGGTCAGCGCCGCGGCCTGCGGCCTGTCAAAATAGGAAAACGCCAGTTCCCAGATGTGATACAGCACCAGTTTCGATGCATCCGACGGCCCGCCCTTCGTCAATATGAACAGGTGGTCAATCAATTTGACGGAATTGATCAGGGCATTGACGGCCACAAAGATGGTTGTAGGCATCAACAGCGGCAGGACAATCCGGCGGGTATAGGTCCAGGGGCTGGCGCCTTCGATATCGGCGGCTTCCTTCAGGTCTGGCGGAATGGTTTGCAGAGCTGCCAGATAGATGATCATGAAGAACCCGGCTTCTTTCCAGATGGTCACGATAATCACCGCCCAAAGCGCGGTTTCCAGACGCCCCAGCCAGTTGACCGACGCGAACCCGAATAGCGCGCCGATCTGGTCCAGCACCCCAAGGCCCGGTGTATAGAAGAACAGCCAGATATTGGTCGAAGCAATCATTGGCAGGATAGTCGGCGTAGCAATGCTGCGATAAACTTGGGGGGTCATTCCTTCAGGTTGTTCAACCGTTCCAACGCATCGAAAAATCCGCGAAGGGACAATGGTACTTCAGTCGCCTGCGCGTTAAATGGCGTCATGCGTATGCGCAGGGCGATACGTTCCCTGACTACCTGCAGGAAATCCGGTATCAGCGACAGAAAGGCATAGCATTCGCTCTGCTGACAGACGCTTGGTGATACGGTAGCGATCATCTCTTGCGATGTGCCGGGATAAAGTTCAAGTCCAGCGTCAAGGTCCAGACCAAGCGGCAGGATCAGCGTAAGGCGTGGTGTATCGTCGGCAAGCAGGTCAACCCGTGCCGATATAAGCCTTTCGGCCTGCCCCTGAGCCCGCACATCCTGAAGCATTGTGCAGATGATCGTGCCGCTTACTTCAGTGCATTGCACTGTCCAGTCTTCGAACTGTTCAGAAAGGCCGGATTCTGCATTCCTGCCCGTTTGTGCGTGAGCGGCACCCAAACCGAGTACACAGGCAACGATCAGAGATGTCCAGTTTCGTGCGTGTCTCAAAACCACCCTCGTTTTTTTGTATGACAGCTTGCGCTATCCGGTTTCTGTCACAGACTTGATTGAGTTTGCAACCTGGATGCAAGCAAAAGGGAAGGGGAGGGACCCGACGCCCCCCCGCATTGCCTGACAGGTTACCAGTTAAAGTTCAGGCCCAACTGACCGCGCACGTTCGTTCCACCGCCGCTGCCAATATTCCGGCTGACAAATACGCCGCCGTTCATATAGCTTTTGTCGTTCAAGGCGATCTGTCCGCCAGCACCGATTTCGGCAAGTGTTCTGGAACCACTAGGCGCATAAGTTGTTGTCTGATTTCCCGCTGTAACATCGATTTTCGGGCTGAAAGAGACATCGTTAATCAGGTTGGCACTTAAGAACACAGAACCGCTCGCGCCTGTTGCGGTCTGGAAGTAATAGTCAACCTCTGCCCCGATGCGCGCACGTACTGAGTCCATGCTGCGGAACGATACCTCTTCGCCAAGTGGCCCGGTGATGTCATTCAACCTGACCGAAGCATAGCTTAGCTGCATCTGCGGGGTGACACGCCAGTTATTGCCCATGTCAATCTCATGCCCAACTTCAAATGAAAGCGACGATGCGCTGCCACGCTGATTTTCATCCAGGAAATCAATGTTATTACGCAGCCACATGTGCCGACCAACGACGTCAACATACGTTCCGCCATGTCCATACCAGGTCAGCGATGCGCCAAGCCCCCTTGCTGTTGACGAGATGCTGTGGCTGCTATTGAAAATAGTGCTCTCAACCCGGCTGTTGCCTCTCTGATATTCGACAAAGGCCCCGAGAACCAGATTTCCACTATCCATACGGATACTGGGCAAATCATACCCGAACTTTATACCATTAATCGACTGGCGTACCTGATCGGCCAAAGCAAAGTCACCAGACCGCGGGCGCAATCGCTCAAACGATGTCGATAACCAGATTACACCATGCTCCGAGCCTGCCTGAGTCATACTGGGCGCATTCGGGTCATTGCTGGAACTTAACGTGACATTGCCGTCCACCGGAGTACCGCCAAGGCGGTTGCCAATACGCTGGCGCAAACTGCCAGTATGGGCAAGATTTGCCATCAGGCGCGGCAGCACTTCATAGGCGGGTGCGGTTGGCAGAGCCGCCGGTGTCGGTGTTGGGCCTGGCCCTGGCGATGCGCCGGCGTCGAAGCGCGTGGCGATTGTTGTCAGATAGCTGTCGAAGTTGTCGAAGCCTGCAATCATGGCAAGGAAATCTTCATCTGCACTAACAGTTCCAACACCTGCCTCGGCCAATTCGATTGTGCCATATACAAAGCCATCCAGTATTTCACGCTCGTCATAATCGGTTTGTTCAACCAGTACATCGTTGAGCAGCAATGAACCTTCGGCCTGTTCAGAGATCACCACCATCAGATAGTTTCTCTCGAAATCAGGTGTTGTCCCATCGCCGGGAATGGAAAAGACATAGGAATTGATCCATTGATCTGTTCCTGGCAGCACCGAGAAAGCCGGGTCACCCAAGCTACGACTGCCAGACTCACCTCGCATGTATTGCCCCAGCTGAACCGGATTGCTGGCGGTGATGTGGGCATTCCCGACATTGTCTATGGTCAGAAACTCGCCCCGATTGATTGTTCCTTGCAACACGCCGTCGATGGATATCTCGGTATTGTCACTTGCGGCGATCACGCGGATCAGGTCGGCATCACTTCCGGCAAGGGGGGTTTGTATCATGCGGAAATCATCTGAAAAATTCTCGACGCCCACATTCTGGCTGATCACATGATCACAGGCCGAGACGCCTTGGGGAATGTTGCCGCATTGCACGCCCCCGAAAACTGCGACAGGGGCAGAGGCGTTGATATAGGTTCCTGTCACATCAAAACCTGTCAGGCCTAGGGTTTCGCCCGCATTCAGGGTGACAGTATGTGCTTCATCGGCGGCAAAGCCGCTGAGAGGGTTCTTAGGCGTGAAGTTGACTTCGGTGTTGTCCTCGACAGCTGTGATGGACAATTGCGAAGACAGATTGGCACCAAGCTGTTCCCAACCCAGAACAAAATATTCGCTACCCAGCGCATTGGTCGACAAAAGCGACGTCATGTCACTGGATGCAGTCGCCAGATTGGTTGCCAATGCGCTGATCGGGCTATTTGCGGTCACGAAAAAGGCGTTATCCTGAACACTGCCATCCAACGGAATGATCGAGTCGGCCAAATCCAGATCTAACTGGAAGGCCCCGCCAGCATCTATGGTGAATGCCTGAGAAAAGCCTGCATTGTTCGTAATAGTCCCTTCTGTGCCCGGCTCTCCGAATATGTTCAGGAAAGTGGTAGAGGAAAAGTCGAAATTCTGGTGGAATGCCGCGATGAGAGTTGTGTCCTGCGCTTGAACCGGTTGCGCCAGACTTGTAGAGAACGCTGCTGCGGCTGTCACAGTCACCAGTCCGGTCCTGGTCCCTGATCTCATTGAACTTCGTTGAAATATAGACATAAAGCCTCTCTATTTGGTGTTTCCCGCGACCCGGCTCACAACCGAAACGATTCCAACCTGCCGCCCTGAGCACAGCATTGAAAACCCCAGGTCGGGGGTGAAAGGTGACAAGGTGCGACAGGTGGACCGCTCGGTCAGCCATCTGTTGCGCGAGCCAAGAAATTGGCACTGTTTTTGGGTCATCCTCTGCGGGTGACACTTTTTGCTAACATATACGCAATGGGCGATCCCCCTCTGTTTGAAGGGGATGTGTTCCTAGAATTGCAGTTGCGCATGCAATCGAAATATTTCGATATGGAATACTGGCTGACAGTTGGTGCTGTCGTGGCAGATGACCTGCCACGGGATTTTTCTTCCGCCGTCGACTAAAGTCCGCCCCAACCTGAGGACGGACAACGAAGCGAACGAGATTCACGGCCGAGCAGATCATCGGCATTTTGGCCAAGCACGTGACAGATGCGAACTGCGCTGACCTGTGCCGCAAACATGGCATGTTGGAAGGCAGCTTCTATAACTGGAAGGCCAAATTGGGCGGCATGACGGTTCCGGTGGCAAAGCGGCTGAAGGCGCTTGTGGATGAGAATTCCAGATCATCCAGGAGACTTACATCGCGCGCATCAGCCAACGCGCGCAGCGTTGGGACAGGGCCTTCTTGCATTCCTCATGATCTCCGCCCTGCGCGCGTAACAGATTCTGCGATTTCTGAGCCTGCGTCAGTCGAAAATCTCAACCAACTCCACGCGCCTGTTCTGCGCGCGGCCATTCTCTGTCCGGTTGGTGGTGATTGGTGACATCGGCCCCGCTCCGGCTGCGCGCAAACGCGCGCTGTCGATGCCCCCTGTGTTGCCAAGCCAGCTTACAACAGCCTGCGCGCGCTCTACCGACAGTCTGAGGTTGTAGTCGAAGCTGCCGACGCCGTCTGTATGCCCGACGACCAGAAGCTTCAGTTCTGGTCTGTTACGCAGCAGGTCAGCCACGGTTCCAAGGGCGCGGGCCGATTCCGGCAGAATTTCGGCGCGGTCGAATTCGAACAGGATCGCGTTGACGATGACGCGACCGTCACGCACCAGACCCGACTCAAGTTCTTCGACCTCCTGTGGAACCATCACCACCTCTGGTTCCTGTTCCTGCTCGGGTTCCGGTGCTGGGGAAAACAGGTCCAGCGGTGCCATCTCTTCAATCTCGACAGCATTGATTATCATCCGGCGTGCATTCTGTCGGCTGAAGAAAGAAACCCCGATGATGGTCTGTTCATCTGGACTGCGCACAAGGATATAGGCATTGCTCTCTGACGTGGTGCTGGGGGTGCGGGACAGGAAGCCGCTCTGGTACGAAATGAAGGTGAAACCGTCACGAATGCTGAGTTCTTCACCTATGCCGGAGAAGATGGTTTCAAATTCACTGCTCTCGAAATGCTGAAGATAGCCACGATACAGGCGCAGCAAGGACAGCTCCAACCCGTCGACCGTGTATTCCATCTGGCGCCACGCGCCCTCGACTTGCAGTGTTTCTTCGAATTCTGGCTCGCGGCCACCCGGATGCGGCGACGCCAGAAACTCGATTTCCGCAAAATCGGTGAAGTCGTCACGGGTGATGTAGCCTTCGGCAGGAAGGGGCACCATCGGGTGCGGGGCCGCATCTTCGATGGCGGGTTGTGCCATGACAGGCTGTGCGGCAACCGTTAAGCATAGTGCCGCGATCAGGCTGGCCGTGACGACTGCGATCGTGCTTCTGAACATCCTGTGGTTCCTTTGTTGCGTGAATGTTGGTAGAATTCTAGCCTCGCAAGCCTGATGCTTCCCCCTTCAAACATATGGGGCGCGTCAGGTTCGGTGTTTTGTGCGACGACGTCGGGGATAATCCGGACTTTGCATGGCCCACCAGCACACCAGCGATGTGCCTGATTGGGCAGATACGATCTGCATCGCATCGGCGTGCCACAGGCCATGCTCGACCAGCAATTCTGTTGCCTGCGCCCCCTCGTGCCGTGCGGTCGGCGCCTGTCCCAGTTCGGTTACGGCCCCGCTGACAGCGGAGGGTTGCAGATTTGTGCAGGACTGGCCAAAAGACTCCATATCCAGTGGATTGGGAGAGGTGCAGACCTAAGGGCCACAGTCGAGAGTGCCAGCTGTTGCGATTTCATGGCGTGCGGCGACCACGAACCGGCCCCCTCGGGAATGATCTCGACAATCTTTTCTGTTGTCCAGAGTCGGTCGTGGCGGACACATCCTTCCTGCGCAGAAAACATCTCAACCGCGCGGGCGACGGGCGGCAGATTGGCATCTGGCCAGCGGAATGCGCCGGGATCAGCCGGTTTGCGCACAGGCAGTGTTGAATCCAGTTTGGTGACATCCAGCGCCTCTGACTCACCAAGAAACTCTGCGATCAGGGTGTTCAGATCCGGTTGGGTTGGGATGCTGGCAGGGCGGTCGTTTGGTCAGGGCGTGGCGGAACCGGGGCCGCGATGACATGCCGCTCCAACCCCTCAAACCCCTGCCGCCAGACCGAGATCAGTGCGATAACGGGCGTGTCTGCTTGCGGATATCCGGCAGAGACGATAGCATCAATCCGATAGGATTCGGCGCAACCCCGCGAGGCGGGAATGCGCCGGTCCTCATGCAAACAATGGCAGCGCCACCGGGTTGCAGCAATTCCAGCCGATACCCGCGCAGCGTATCAGGGTGCAGACAGTAGTCGGCCGCAGCAGGCACGGACAGGTCAGACAACCTGAGCGCAAACTCCCTCATCGGTTGCGCAATGGGGCGATCCCGGTTCGGAATGGAAACGCGTATGACCTCTTGCGGCAGATGCGTCTGTCCTATGTCGGCCGCATACAGCACAGTAGCGGGGCGGCGAATGCGCAAGTCCTGCAACATGGTGGCCGCGCTGTCCATGGCTTCACGGCACACTTGCTCCAGCGCCTCGAACGGGACGGCTTCGACCTCGATCATCGAGGATTCGTTGCGACCAGCCCGAAAGGGGGTGCCGGAAACCCATGCATTTTGCGTCAGATCGACGACAAATACAGTCGCATAGGGCAGGCCAGAGCCGCGCTGCAAGCCATATGTCTTGAAGGCGAAATATTGTCCGTCCTCGGAAAACCCGATGCCCCACCGCCTAGTCCGCCCGCTCAAAGAGGCCCTCATATCGCTTCACTAACCCGGCGTCGTCGACGTGAATCATCGCTTCGAACCCCATGGCAAGGCCAAGATCGCGGTAACGAAAGCACCTGTTGTCAATTCGATCATAGGCTTGGCGCGACCGTGCGACGCTCACCGACACACCATCGACGTAGGCGATATCAAGAACAAGGGTGTCGCTATCGGCTCCCATGAGCCTGTGCAGTGCGAGCGTGTTGCAGAAAGGCGTAAGCGAGAGATCAACCTCGCTTGTTCCGTCCAGATCGGGCCGGTTCTGGCCATCGACCTTCCAACCGTCGCCTGTCCGGTCGAGGCGCAGCGCCTTATGACCGTCATTGCCGTCGCGTGAAACGGCAACGCTGAGAACTGACCATTTGCTGTCAAGATGCCAGTCATGGTCGATACGACAACCGCCGTCCTCAGTTGTCAGGATCGTCCCTTTGACGAAAATCCCGGCATCGTCCTCCACAACCAAGAGCCGCTCCAGCCCGTCGGTGTCCAAGCGCCGCCAGAAGATCGTTCTGGTGATAGCCATCAGGAGTTTCTCCGCTTTCTCATACTGACTCAACGACGCAACGGATGGCAGCTTCCAGACCATGCCTGATGGTCAATTAGTCTCCGACGGTGGAAGTGGACTCATCGCGTCGGATGTCGGCATTCATGCCCTTTCATTGAGCAGCGCCATCGTATCGGCTGTTTCCTTGTCGGCCGGAAAGAAGGCTTCTATCGTAACCTCGGACAACGTGACATCGACTGCCGTTCCGAAAACTGTTGTCGTGGTCAGGAAAGATAACGGCCCGGCACTGCTCTTCAGCCGGAGAGGCACCGCGATCGTCTGGAAGTGACCGTGAACGGCGCGATCAGGCCGCATCACCCTAGGATGCGGAAGCGCCTCCAACTCGTCTCTGAGAGCGGCAAGCGCCGGATCGGCTGAGCGCTCGATTTCGTGGGCGAGGCGGGTCAGGACGTGATGGCGCCATTCCGCTAGATTGAGGATGCGCGACGCCAGTCCGTCGGGGTGGAGGCTCAGGCGCAGAACATTCACATCCCCTTCCAGAAGATAAGGGGTGACTCCTGCCAGCAGGTGGGACACGGCAGTGTTTGCCGACAGCAATGTCCAGTGACGATCAACCGCCAGTGCCGGGTGAGGAAGATGCCCGCGTCGAGCGCAAGCGCGAGCTGACTAAGGTGGCGGCGCTGCCGCCACTGCTTTAGGAGAAACCCGATACTATCCGTATTCGCTTTCATTTGGTTACAGTAACCAACACCAAGCAGCATGACCATTACCTCTGAAGTAATCGACCTACGATCACGGCTGTACGATGATCGCTCCATCATTCCGCCACCCGCGATGGGTGGCCAATTGTAGATGGAGGCTACCATGACCAATCTCGAACGCCGATTCTCCTTGCAGACCATCCTCGCCTTCGATGCGACCACTTGTGCGGCTATGGGCATGCTGTTGGTTCTTGCATCCGGAACGATCGCAGACCTGACGGCGATCCAATGATCGCTCCTGTTCCTTGCTGGTCTTTTTTTGCTCCCGATTGCGATCTTCATGGCGATCTTCACCCATACTTCAACCGTCCCGGCCTGGGCCCTGCAGGTGATCGTCGCAGGTAAAACGTGCTTTGGGTTCTGGGCAGCATGCTTCTGCCGATCATCGGACTGATCGCACCCAACGGTTTGGGATGGCTCTTCCTAATCGTGCAGGCCATCGTCGTCGCCATGCTTGCGGGCCTGGAATGGGACGCGCGGAAACATTCCAATGTTGTCCCTTGCTCCCGGGAAAGGAGAGCTTCATAACCTGCTATGCCGTATGCCATCGTGGATGACGCCGAAAAGGAGTGCCGCGGTTCCGAACCGTTAGACGAAGCGGGGCGCATCACAGCCAATCCGACACATGCATGCAGAAGCCCATGAGAATAACGGGCCGGAATTGACTGCGAAGATATGCGCAACCCGGATGAGTGACATCGATCCCATGAGAACGGAAAACAGAAAAAAGGGCTTGTCCCAAATGCCCGATTAGAGAAGCGTCCATTGACTGCCCAGACCCACCGGCCTAACTTCTGCCAGTCTGAAACAGGTTAGGCTCGGGAAGGTTGGCCCGGCCCCCGCCCCTGCGGGTCCTTCCGTTGCTAGCCAACGGCCCAAGGCTATCAGGGCGTCTGCACGGTGCAGGGGCCGATAGAAAAGGGCATGACATGAAACCCAGAATCTCTGTTGTGACGCTCGGGGTTGCCGACCTTGAACGATCGCTTTCTTTCTACCGCGATGGGCTTGGGCTGCCGACGCAAGGCATCATCGGGCGGGAGTTCGAGCATGGCGCGGTCGTGTTCTTCGACCTGGCGGGCGGTTTGAAACTCGCCCTTTGGGCGCAGAGCGACATTGCCTATGATACCGGGTTGCCGATGCAGCCCGTCAGCCCGACTTCCGTCACAATCGGGCACAATGTGGCGCGGCGCGAGGAGGTTGATCAGGGCATGGAGGCTGCGGCGGGGGCAGGCGCGAAAGTGATCAAACCCGCGCAGGATACGTTCTACGGCGGCTACGCGGGCTATTTCTGCGACCCCGATGGCCACCTGTGGGAAATCGTCTGGAACCCGGACCTGCTTCCACCGGATGAATGATGACACTTTCAAAGGCCACTGGCCCCACCGAGGATGTTCCATGATATGCAGACAGGACACCAAAAGTTCGGGAGAAAGCTTGCTATGACCGTTCGACGCATTGTTGCCAACATTGACGCGGAGTCCGTCAACGCCGTTCGGAAATTCTACGTTGATTTGTTTGGGCTGAAAGCCGTTATGGATCATGGTTGGATCGTGACATTGGCTTCGGGCCAGACGGCAAGCGTGCAGTTGAGCATTGCCACGGAAGGCGGGTCAGGCACTCCGGTTCCAGACTTCTCCATAGAAGTCGAGGACGTCGATGCCGCTTATGCGCGAGCGAAGGCTCTTGGTCATGACATTATCTACGATCTCACCAATGAGCCGTGGGGCGTCCGCCGCTTCTATGTTCGCGATCCGGCGGGAAAGCTTCTAAACATCCTCTCTCACCCCAACTGAACGGCGGCTGCGGGCGCGTTTCAGCTTTGCGGCGGGCAGCTTGACTCCGCTCACCTGTTCAAGTGGAAATCAACACTCCGCCTATTCTGTTGAAAAACTCTGCAGGGCCTGAATCATCCTGAAAAATCGGAAATTTGTTCCCGTACGATGCTGCTCAGAAAACGCCGTTTCCATAAACGCCCTTGCCAGGGATGGTTTCCTGGCAAAACGACCATCCTGCGCGATGGTGAGTTTTTCAACAGCATCCGCCCAAAGCGATCACTCACCCCAAGTCTCGTCGCTGCAACGAGACGTCACCAAGCAGCCGTTGGCACTAACTGCCGTATCAATGCCGAACGATATCCGATTGCCCAAGTCTGTGTTGGCTTCAGGGTCTCTGAGATCCTTGACCTCCTTCATCAGGACGGCAAGCGAAGACAGAAAGTCCTGGTAGCCGGTCACAATAAGGCAGTCACCCGCGGTGATGTGGGTCCGGTAGAGGTTGATATCGGGGTGGTAGATATTGGTCCCGACACTAGGCGCGACGACACTGTCGGGCTTGCCCGGGGTAGAGACCTTCGGCTTGTCGATCTTGTGTGGTTTTTGGCGCAGCCAATTTGGAAGTGAAAACAATGGATAATACCGGATCAGGGCGAGGTATCATGACTATGGCGATTGATTGCAGCGTGCAGCAAGGGATCTATTCTCAGCTAGCGCAGTACAGAACGTCAGCTTTCAATTCACAACGGCTGACATCTGACACGAGCCCCAGTTTGCTATCTCCCAGTGAACTGCCATCGCTGGAGGCGGCCAGAGCAGCCGACAGCTTACAGTATGCTGCGTATGCAATGCCGCAATGTCATAGTCGGCATTCCGCCCACTGCGTTGGTGGGCTCTGTCTTGACGTGGTCTGGCCCAAAACGGTCGTTCTGCGTATGGCGCGGCTTTCCCGTCAATTGCCGTTCAGACGAAGCGCAGCGTTGTACCGGAAGCAGCTTCAAGATGGCCCCTCGGACAGCTTTCACTCTGAAGAGGCCCTATGCGAGAAGGGTGGGAGGGCTTTCGTCGGTGCCACATGGCATTTGCAGAGCCCTAAGCAAGTGGGGGTCCGCAATTTATGGCTTATCCCAACTCAATCCAGTGGAAAGACGGGCCTTGGCACTTTGTGATATGTCAGCTTGCGCAGGTCCGGAGAGCAGAGCGCGCCGCTGTCACTGACGATGATCCGGTCTGCAATGGGCGCGAAGGCTGCCCGGAAATGCTGTTGCGATTTGAGGGCCACGATACAGTGTTGCGCCGGATCAATGCCGAAGGCGCGGAATTGCTGCAAGTCCAGCATCTGGCCGGGGTTGGACACGATCAGCACATCCACCCCCGCCACACGCAGAACCGCCGTCGTCCCCCACTCGCCTTGCAGGCCACCCAGAATCGGGCCATCGCCGGTGTAATGTCCATCTGACAACAAGCTGACTGTACCGGTCACGGTGATCGGCCCACCTCCATATTGCGGATCGGTCTTGCCCCCCAGTGGCAGGGTCACCATGGTGCCGACAGCTTGCGTGTGCAGAAAGGCTGCAGCCTCGGGGTCGACCATCGGGCCGAAACACGCGCCACTCACGCCCGCGTTCAAGAGGGCCGACAAAAGACCCGGCGCATCGCCGTAGCTGCCAGCCCCTGGATTGTCGGCATAGTCGACGATGATCAGAGGGCCGGGGCTTGAATGCGCCAGCGCTTCGGCGGCGGCCTGATCGGGGGTAAGGAAGTGGTTTACGACCTCGTTGCGTCGCTCCCATATATCTTCGACAATCTTTTCGGCAAAGGCCAGATGCACAGCCGCATCGCCAGTATAGGTGACCAGCACGCTCGGCCCCAATTCGGGAATATCGGCATTGCCAAAGCCTGCATTGATACTGACTGCCAGCGCACCTGAACTTTCCTCATGCTCTCGGGCAAGGGCGTGGCGCGCGATCATTGGACCTACATCGGTGCGGCCACTATTGGCTTCTTCCAGCATCGGGCGGGTTACCCGCAGTGTGCGGGGGGTGATGATCTCGCCGCTCATGGTGCGGTGCAGGATTGACGCCGCGCGGTGGCCTGTCTCGCGCATGTCGACATGCGGATAGGTGCGGTAGGAAATCAAGATTTGCGCAAGCGCGCACATCCGCGCCGTGACATTGGCATGCGGGTCCAGCGTCACGGCTATCGGCAACTCAGGGCCAACGACTGCGCGCAGGCGTTCCAGCAATAACCCCTCGCCATCGGGGTAGTCTTCGACCACCATCGCACCATGCAGGCCAAGAATGATCCCGTCGAGTGGCCCGGCGCTGGCTGCCGCGATGATGTGCCCGGCGATGGTTTCAAACGCCTCTCGCGTCACAGGGCCCGAGGGCGAGGCCGACGTGCTGATGGCGTGGCGGGTCTTCCAGCCATGCAGTCGCGCGACATCCATAAAACCGGCAAGGTCGGTGTTGGCGTCGCTGCGCTGCGCAACGGCATTGTCCCCGACCAGAAACACCCGCCCGCGGAACGCGTCAATATCCGTGGGGCGGATGCTGAACGTATTGGACTCATGCGCAAACTCTGCTGTCAGTACGGAAAAACTCATGGCAGCTTCACCTTGTGTTCAGCCTTGCGGGTGGTGACAGGCGATCTGATGGCCACTGGACGCGCTCTCAAGCGCAGGCCGGTCAGAGTGGCAAAGGGGCGTGGCGGCAGGGCAGCGCGCGGCAAAGGCACAGCCGGGCGGCAGGTTGAAGGGGCTGGGAATCTCGCCCTTGAGGATTTGCACCTGTTTTCGCCGGGTCGGGTCAGGTTCGAAATGACTGTTTGTCAGGGCCTGCGCGTAAGGGTGATGCGGCGTGTCGCGCGCCTTTGGCAGTACCTCGACCACGCGACCCATATACATCACCACCACCTGATCGCAGAAATAGCGCACAAGGCTTAGGTCATGACTGATGAACAGGTAGGTCAGACCCAGATCACGCTGCAACCCCTCCAGCAAGGCAATGATCTGCGCCTGAATCGACACATCCAGCGAGGCCGTCGGCTCGTCCAGCACCAGAAACGACGGGTTCAGCGCCAGCGCGCGGGCAATGCCGACCCGTTGCTTCTGCCCGCCCGACAACTGATGCGGGTAGCTTGCTGCAAGATCAGGGTTCAGGCCGACCATGGACATCAACTCTTGCAACCGCGCCTCCGCGTCGGGCAACGGCGTGCGCTGCACCTGATAGGGCTCCAACAAGGTGCGGCGGATGGTGTAGCGCGGGTCGATCGCGGAATAGGGGTCCTGAAACACCATTTGCATATTCCGGCGCATCTTGCGCATCGCGCCGGGGGACAACGTGCCCAGATCGGTGTCGTCATAGGTCACGCTGCCAGATGAAGCCGAAATCAGGCGCAATACAAGCCGCCCCAGCGTGGATTTGCCACAACCGGATTCCCCGACAACTCCGGTAACGCTGCCGCGCGGAATGTCCAGCGTCACGTCATCCACCGCCCGCATGACACGCCGGGCCTTGAGAAATCCCGACCCGGTCGAGAAATCGCGTGTCAGACCCAATAGGGAAACCAGTGCGCTCATGTGACCACCTCGTGCAGATGGCAAGCGACACTGCCTGTGGGTTGCGCCGTTGTCGGGGGTACTGTTCGGGCGCACACCTGCATCGCATCGCCACAGCGCGGATGAAACCGGCACCCTTTCGGATAGTTCAGCACACCCGGCACTGTTCCAGGAATGCCCAGAAGCGTCCCTTCGGCCTGATCGCGCGAGGGGATGCAGCCGATTAAGCTGGCGGTGTAGGGATGACATGGGCTGGCAAAGATAGCCTGCGTGGTGTTCGTCTCGGCCACGCGTCCGGCATAAAGCACCACCACCCGGTTGCAGGCCTGCGCCACTACACCCATGTCATGGGTAATCAGTATTAACGCAAGATCACGCGCGCGCACCAGATCGACCATGATCTGGATGATCTGCGCCTGAATGGTCACATCCAGCGCTGTCGTCGGCTCGTCCGCGATGATCAAGTCAGGGTCTGCGGCCAGCGCCATCGCAATGACGATGCGCTGTTTCATCCCGCCTGAAAGCTGATGCGGATAGGCCCTGTGCAACGTCTCTGCATCCGGGATGCGCAATTGCTGCATCAGATCAATGCTGCGCGCTTTGGCCGCTGGCTTTGACAGACGCAGATGCAGAAGCGACACCTGATCAATCTGCGCGCCGATCCTTACGATCGGATCGAGCGAGGTCATGGGGTTCTGACTTATCAGCGCGATCCGCTTGCCGCGCAGGCGGCGGTAGCTGCTGTCGCGCAGCCCGACCAGTTCCTGCCCGTCAAACAGGATCGACCCAGAGCTAACGCGCCCCCCGATCCGCCCCAGAAGGCCCATGACCGCCATAGCCGTCAGCGACTTGCCCGAACCGGATTCGCCCACTAGCCCAAGGATTTCGCCTTTGTGCGCCTCGAAAGACACATCGTCCAGCGGCGACAGAGTGCCGATGGTCACGCCAAGACCGCTTACTGTCAGAAGCGCCATGTCACACATCCCTCAGGCGGCTGCGGATATTCAGCGCGTCAATCAGTGCATCACCGAACAGGTTGATGGAAATCACAGTCAGCGCGATGGCCGCCCCCGGAAACAGGATGATCCAAGGCGCGATGAATATCTGCGCCGTGCCCGACGACATCATCGCCCCCCAGCTTGGGATCGGCGGCTGCGCGCCCAGGCCGAAAAAGCCAAGTGTCGCCTCGAGTATGATCGCGTCACCGATAGCCAGCATGCCCGCCACGATGACCGGCGTGATGGCATTGGGCAGCAGGTGGCGAAAGATGACATGGAAATGCCCCGCGCCCAGATTTACTGTCGCCTCGATATACGTCTCTTGTCGCAGCGCCATTACTTGGGCTCGCGTCAGCCGGGTAAATTGCGCCAGATAGGCGATGGATATGGCAATGATGATGCTCTCAGTCCCCGTGCCGATAATCGCAATGAGGATCAGCGCAATCAGGATTTCCGGGAAGGACCATGTCAGATCTACCACGGCCGTCACGACCCTGTCGAACATGCCGCCGAAATATCCGGCGATGGCACCAAAGGTCATCCCGACAACGACCGATATGCTGATCGCAGTCACTGCCACGGTCAACGAGGTGCGCGCTCCGTGGATGATGCGGGACAGCAGGTCTCGGCCAAACTCATCGGTTCCAAGCCAGTGGAGGGCATTGGGCGATGTGTTGGACCCCGGAAGGTTCTGGAGTGCATAGCCATAAGGCGCGATGAGTGGGGCAAACAGCGCGCAAGCGATGACCAGCATCAGCACAAATGCCGAGGCCCCGCCGCGCGGGGTATGCACCACGCCCCAAAGAAACCGCAATGCCATCACTTCATTCCTTCGCGAATGCGGGGGTCCATTATGGCCTGCACGATGTCGCCCAGCAGCGTGCCCAGCATCACCGCAATCGCCAGCATCAGCAGACAGCCCTGCACCACCGGATAGTCGCGCTGGTTGAGCGAGGTGATCAGGAGCGACCCCAGACCGGGGCGCGCAAAGACAAACTCTACCGCTACGGCACCGCCCAGTATCCAGCCGATCCGAAGGCTGAGGATGGTGACCACTGGCATCATTGCGTGGCGCAGGACCGAGCCTAGTTCAATCCGCCAGCGCGACACGCCCTTGGCATGCAGCATCATTACGAAATCGCGCCGCGCTATGTCCATCATGGCCACGCGCGTCACCCGCGCGACCAGCGCTACCCCGCCCAGCCCGATTGTCAGTACCGGCAGGACCAAAGCCGAAGCCGTGCGCGCGCCAGAAACCGGAAACCAGCCCAGAGTGACTGCGAAAAGTAGGATCATCAGCAAGGCCAGCCAGAAGCTTGGAACGGTTGAACCGAGCAGGATGACGGTCATCACGCCGCGGTCGAACCATGTGTCGCGGTAGATCGCGGCGATTGCGCCGGCGGTTATGCCGACTACTGTGGAAAACACCAGCGCCAGAGACCCGAGCGCCAGCGAATGTGGCAAGTTTTGCGCGATTAAGTCCGCCACGGGGCGGCGCAGGATGATCGCATCCCCCAGATCGCCCTGCACCATCTTGCTGAACCAGTTGACATATTGCGCCCAAATCGGCTGATCCAGCCCGTAGCGCGCGACCAGCGCTGCCTTTTCCGCCGGGGTTGCACCCACACGGATGATGTTGTCGATCGGATCACCCGGCACCAGATGCACGAGCATGAAAATCACAACCGAAATCGCCAGAAACACCGGGATCAGCATGAGCAGTCGCTTGACAGTGAACAGAAGCATCACACCCCCAGATTTCGGCATCGCGACCGGGCGCACCTAACGCGCGCCCGGCCACAGGGCTTATTTTACATCGATGTCCAGAAAGGTCTGGCTCTGCACGCGAGTGGAGCGGATCTGCTCCGGCACGCTGAGCGTGGTGCTGGAATAGGCGAAGGACTGCACCGGCTGATAGATCGGCGCAAAGACGAACTGCGTCAGCACATATTCATGATAGGCGGTGAAATTTGCAACCCGCTCATCCCATGTGCGCGAGCCAGTCATGGCCAGAATGCGCATTTCCTCTGCAGGCTCATCGTCCCACATCGACACATTCGGGTAGCCGATACGGTCGGAACTGAAAAACCAGTCAAGGATATCCGCGTTCTCCCAGGAATAGGACCGGACCGCCAGCTGGTGTTCGGTGCCCTTGCGGTATTCGGCATTGATGCTCGACGGGTCCAGAACCGTGATATCCGCGTTGATCCCCACTGCTATCAGCTGCGCCTGAATAACCTCGGTGATGCGCCTGAACTCGGTGCCGTTCTGGGTCCAGAGTTTCACATTCAGTGCTTGACCATCCTTCGCACGCACGCCATTCGTGCCCACGACCCAGCCCGCTTCATCCAGAAGCGCCTGCGCGCGCTCGGGATTGTAGCTGATGCGCAGGGCGTCATCGACATTCGATTCCAGCAGGGAGTCATTGAGGAATGTGTCCGCTGCCGCACCAAGACCGCCATAGAGATTATCGACGATCTCTGCCTGATTGACCGCCAGTGCTGTGGCTTCGCGTACGCGAATGTCATCGAATGGGGCGACGGTCGTGTTGATGGGCATGTAGAACAATTCCCGACCGGGCAGCGTGACCATCGTCACGTCGGATTCATTGTCCAACATGCTGCGGAAATCGGCCGGGACGCTGAGCAACATATCGACGCCGCCAGTGCGCATTTCCAAAAATGCAGTGCTGTCATCGCCGATCTCGCGGAAGGTCAGGCGTGCCAGGTGCGGCGGGCCCTGATTGACCGACAGCGCCGAGGCGGCTGAATAGGCTTCATTGCGTACAAGCACAGTGTCCTGCCCGACAGTATAGCTTTCCAGAATGAACGGCCCTGTGCCGATGGCACCGGTCACACCGTACTGATCGCCCAGTTCTTCATAGGCCTTGGGGGACGGCACACCCATGAAACTGGATGCCATGTTTGACAACAGGTTCGGGTCCGGGTTCTTCATGATGAAGCGCACGGTCAGATCATCAACGATCTCCACGCTTTCGATGGCTTCAGTCATGAACGCGTTTTCGGTGCCTTCAAACTGCGGCACCCACCATGCAATTGTTTCTGCGTTGAACGGCTCGCCATCGTGGAAGGTTACATCGGGGCGCAGCGTGAATGTCCAGGTCATACCGTCCTCGGATGTCTCCCAGGCAGTCGCAAGCTGGCCATGATAGCTTTGGTCCGCGTCCTGCAGGACCATGCGGTCATAGATCAACGTGGTCGCGACATTCAGCTTGGTGCCGCGGATGGGATCATAGCTTGGCGCGCCGACTTCGCGCGCGGGCAGCACCATCGTCGCCTCCTGCGCGATAAGCGCCGAGGACAGGCCAGTGACAAGAAATGTTGTTGAAAGCAGCGTGCCCGCAATGGCACGCTTGGTAAGCGTTTGCATAGTTTATTCCCTTGTTGGTTCAAGTTTTTCGTGAAGTTTCTTAAGTGCCGCTTGCCCCGGCGGGGCCGGTCGGATCGCCGAAATAGCCAGTGTAGCGGCTATAGAGGCGTGCGATTTCATTCATGCGTTGCTCAACCGAGTGCCCAAGTTCCAAAAAGACGCCATTAACCAGAAGATTAGCAAGGCTTGCCATCTGGGCGGCAGATTCCCAGAATAGGTTGAACTCGGTCTGCACCACGAACATCTCGTCCGCGAGGGAGTGGCCCCAGTCGCAAAACGGATCGGTGATCAGCGTCACTGGAATTCCCGCGTTCTTTGCATCCTGCGCCAGAAGCTGCGCCATCCGCGAATACCGCCGCCCCTCAAAGATCACGAGGCAGGGGGAACCGGGGCCTGCAGCCAGCAGTTCCCCAAAATTGCCGCCCGCAAGATCCAGAAGATGCACACGGTCGCGGATATACTGCAGCTGGTTCACAAACACCTGCGCCATTCCACGCTCGGTCTGAAACCCGATCGCATAGACCGCCGAAGCCGAGGCCAGCCGTTTGACCGCCCGCGCCCATTCCGGGGTCCGTGCCAGCTCATAGACCGCGACCAATGCTGCAATTTCCAGTTTCAGCCCATGTGCGATCTGGTCTTCGCCTGCCTTTGCCTGGTTCTCAAACTCACGCAGGCGATCAGCAATCAGCCACGGCCGGTCACCGATATCGCGCCGCATGTGATCCTTAAGATCCCGAAAGCTTTTGTAACCCAAGGTGCGGCAGAACCGACCAACTGTTGCCTCGGACGCGCCCACCTTCATCGCAAGGCTGGCTGCTGTTTCGAACGGCAAATTGTTCAGCTCCGCCAGCATGTAAGACGCGATCAGGCGGTCAGCCTTGGAGGCCGTCGCGAGACTTTCCGAGAGGCGATGACGCAGCGAATCAGGCAACGGGAGCATCCTTTCGTTCTAAATACTGTATGACAGAAAACTTGCAAAAATCCCAACGAAATTATTTTACTTGCAAACGTAGTAGATTGGGGCGCTTGTAGGCGCGGAAGGCGATGCCTTTTGTCGCAGGTGATTTGCCGTGCGTCTGGTTGTGGCGCGCCTTGTTGGCGGCCCGAGGGGAGAACATCATGCAGTACGACTTCTTGGTTGTAGGCGCGGGGGTATCTGGCGCCGCAGTCGCGCATGAACTGGTCCGCCATGGCTCCGTTCTGCTGCTGGAGGCAGAGGCGACCCCCGGCTATCACGCAACCGGGCGTTCGGCGGCATTGTTCACCCCACATCAAGGCACGCCCCTTGTTCAGGCGATCAACCGCGCCAGCGCTGAATTCTTCGCAACACCACCCTCCGGCTTCAGCGCTCAGCCACTACTGTCCCCGCGCGGCGGGCTGACCATTGCCGAACCGGGGCAAGAGCATTGCCTTAGCGCCTTGCTGGCCCTGTCCGCACCGGGCCGCGACGTGAACGAGATCAGCGTCGAAGCCGCCCTGGCGCTGGTACCACTGCTGCGCCCAGAGCGCGTTGGCGCGGCTGTCCACGAGCCAGGCGTTGCTGACATAGATGTCGCAGCGCTGCATCAGGGTTTTTTGCGCAGCGTCAAGCGACATGGCGGCACTCTGGCCTGCGGGCAACGGATCTGTGGGCTGTCCCACAACGAGGGGCTGTGGACTGCACGCACATCCGACAGCAGCTTTCAGGCCCGCATCATCATAAATGCCGCCGGGGCCTGGGCCGATCATGTGGCCGCACTTGCGGGCGCGCGACCGATAGGTCTGGTCCCCAAGCGCCGTACAGCGATCATCGTAGATGCACCGCCCGACTTCGACCCCCGCCCTATGCCCGCTGTGGATTTCACAGCGAGCGATGCCTATTTCAAGCCCGATGGTGGCCGGATCATGGCCTCGCTCGGTGATCAGGAAGCTGTAGATGCTCAGGATATCCAAGCTGATGAATGGGAAATAGCGGTGCTTGCTGACTGGCTTCAACGCGAGACCCGGGTGACGATCCAGAAGATAAACCACAGCTGGGCAGGCTTGCGGTCCTTCGTAGTGGATGAAAATCCGGTCATTGGATTTGATGATGAGCTGCCCAATTTCTTCTGGCTTGCTGGACAGGGCGGCTACGGGATCATGATGGCTCCGGCACTTGGTCAAGCGGCCGCTGCCCTCGCGCTCCACCACGATATGCCTATCGAACTGACGAGCCAGGGCCTTGTCACGGCGGATCTGCAGAAAATTCGGCCAGCTTTGGAGCGACACGGCGAAGTCTTGAGATGACCGAACGGCTTCATGTGCGATCAATTCAGAAGAGTAGGAAGCGCGCCCACTGGGGCCCAGAATGCTGCTTCATATTCATTTTGCTGCGGTGACGTAAAGTTTTCGATGATCAGTTGAGCCAAATTCGCTGCAACGAATATGAATGACCGCTTCGGGGCGTCTCACTGTGGCAGCCAAATGGCCGCGTGGACCAATCGCGCCTTGCATGCTGATTTTGCGACCGGAACATTGCATAGACCGGTTCCTGCGCACTGGGGCCTTTTCACGGCGGACATCGCGACTGGCAGCTTTAGTCATATGCTGCGGATGCGATGCTGCACTGCCATCAGTCGGCTTCCCGCCCAGTGCGAAGGCGTTGGCCAGATCGGCGTACTCGGCCCTTACCTGCCGCTCGCCGACTTGCTCGGTGCTGCATCGCAGATTCACCAGACCGGACATTCTTACGTCATATCACGTGGCGCAAATTCGAGACCGAAGGGGTGTCTTATCCGCTACCGCCGCTCATTTGCCTTGAGTGTGCTGGGGGCTCTTGCCGTCCTGTTTCTTGCCACAGCGTGGTGCTGGTGGTCTGATCTGCGCAATTGGGACGCCGAGTTGGCCGCCGGCACCACACCACTATTGATCAATCAACCCTCTTTCTGGATGATAGACATGGTCGCGATCTCTATTCTACCCCTTTTGGGCAAAACATCGAAAGTCATGGTACACCGGAGCATCTTCGGCACGCTGATCCTCTGGGGGCTAGGGGCGCCTATAATTATCTATGTAGCCTTTCTGACGAAGGCTGAAGAACAGGGTTATCTGGTCGCTTCAAGATCAAAGGTGTTGTTGTTTGGCGAGCAGGTGCTGTACATTTCGCGAGTCAGGAAAACGCGCATGCCAGATAAAATCGAAAATCCTGATGCCTCCGGCCCAGATGGCCACCCCCAGATATTTACTGCCTTTGAGAGAATGGAAATCCGAAAGGTTCAGGATCTGATCGCTGCGGGTGCGAATCTAAATGCGCGCGGAAATGCTCAGGGGACACCCTTGCTGATTGCCGCGAAGGGCGAGAACTGGCAGACGGTAGAAGTGTTGCTACATGCTGGCGCCGAGCCACTTGCGGCGGATGTAACCGGTTTCACAGTGCTATGGGTGGCCGCAACGTCACGTATACGACCAGAAACCAAGGGTGGTCAGGCGCTCAATCGTGTTCGCCAGATCCTGAATGATCGCGGCATAATCCGGATAGTCTTGCCACCCCGCGAGGTCGAGCGGCTGCTGGCAGAGGGGCGTTGGCCGCCTGTGCCACAATGAGGGGCTCACGCTCCGTCATGGTCGCCATGCTGGTGGCGCTGGTTTCGTCTATTTCTGGGGTGCCCGTGGCAAAGTCTCAGATCGATATCACGGCCAACGGCCCGGATGGGCTGCCGGGGGTCTTCTGGCTGATCAAACAGCGCGATCGGGCCGCCGTCGAGGCTTGGCTGGATGCCGGTGGCGATATCGAGGCGCAGGGGTTCCATCGCGCAACCCCGATTCTTGCTGCTGCAATCGTGGATAACTGGCCGATGGTGCTGTATTTGATCGAGCGCGGCGCGCGTATGGATTTGGCGGATGGACGTGGCTATACCCTACCATATCGGGCCAATTCGACCCGTGTGGACACCAATGGCATCTTCGGATCCTCTCTGAATGCCGTGCGCGCGCATCTAGCGCAGGCAGGGCTGTTGAGCCAAGTCTACACGCCTGAACAGGTACGTGCGATGATGGCCGAGGGGAAATGGCCGCCTGCTCCGTGACCATCCGCGAAACGATCGGATGACACAGGCGGCTTCCTGCACCTTGCATGGACGACTGCCTGTTCAACGTGGTCGGCCCTCTGCTGCCGTTTAGTGTCTGTGTCATGCGGTAAAGCGGCTTCACCGAACCAGACATTCAGGCGCGGCGCAGCATAGGACCGAAGCGCAGAACTATCGCCGAAGATTGCCGTTAAGCAGGAGCATGATTCCCTTGCGTACCATTTCCAGATCCCGCCAGAACCTTCGCGCCGATCCACTCCTCACCCATCATCTGCAAACACATCGCCCGATGCTGCGTCCATCGCCCCGCCGCAATCAATTGAATCACCAAGCCGCGCGATGGGGCGGCCATTGACGAACACGCTGCCGGATCCGCCGGACACGCTGCGTGGATGTGGCGGGCACTTGCTGCACCCATGCGGCGCTACCGCATCGCCCTGCCGTAATGCGGGGATGCCGTTCAAATTGACATCGGGGCTGCCGGTGATCGCAGGCGATGGCGGAAAGCAACCATGTCCGGACGCGATGTCACCTGTTCGGGAAATTGCGGGCATTCAGGACCTCTCTGCAAAAGTTATGCGGCTGTGTTGATACCGATGCAAGCCGGTCCGTGCTCCGTTTTCGATCATCACATAATTTACCAGTGGCATGTTTCGCCACATCTCAGGGTGCCACTTGTTTTAGCGGGCCCACAGCATAACCAGCAAGACATGTACGGAAAAGGCGTGTGCTGTGCCAATCGACGGCGGGGTCCAGACTACGCGGACGGGAGCAATAACCCAAGTGGACGGCGCGATTACCCATCACAATAACACATTGTTTCTGGTCTTCGCGTTCTCGGCAGGACGCTAGGGCAACCTGCATGATGGGCGCGAATTCGGCAGCATCTATGGCCTCTTGTGTAATCTCGCCACCATTGCAGACTTCTGCGGTCGCGCGGGCAATTTCCGGCTGTTGTTGTGCAGCGTGCGAACACGGCATCGTGCTTGCCACCAGTGCGGGGAAATCTCGATAGACATGGTTCCCCTCGAGTTCGGCCAACCGGCGCAACCGGTCTCCAGATGTCGGGCCGATAGTATCTGAACTTATAACGCGGTCGCTCCATGTGTAAGGATACAACTTATCAAGGTCCTCTGGGCGATAGAGACTCTTGTCAAACCTTTCTCCATATCCTCGAGTCAGAAAGCCAGCAACAACCTCCTGACACTCGTCCTTTATGCTCTCCAATCCTGTGATGCTTCTTATTCTCCGACAATACTCTTTCGTGACATCTGGAGAGACAGCAAAAGTTATTTTGTAAAATACCTCGACATTGACGAGGTCCCGCAGAGCGTCACGCCCCTCTAGGAAACGGTTGAACAGGTCTGTTTCATGGAGGCTCAGATCCAGACTATGATCCATGAACCAGATTGCATCGTTTACAGGCATAGTGAGCAGCGCATCTCTGTCCAGCGTTGCCATAACTTCATCAAAATCCTCTTCGAGAATACCGCTGATCCGGATAGATTCCGCAATGACAGCTCCGCTACCGACAACCAGCAATAGAAAGGATAGCAAACCAGCTTTTAGCCGAGAGGGGTAAAACCGTATTCTCATTCGTCAAATGCTCCTTCCAACCCCATAATGTCAGTTTCGTCGAGTGCCTCTCGTTGTGCTGACGGGCTGATAGGCTTTGCCATGAGGTCGTCAAAGCCGATTTTGGGAATATGATGCGCATCAAACGCGGCCAATATAGCGTAGCTATCCAAATCCCATGAGGGGACGTCCTGAATGATCATTGCAAGACTGGTGACGAAATCTTCTACCGTATCATAGAATGGATCAACCTTTGAAATATATGCAGCTACCTCGACAAAATCGGGGTGCTGCGCACGGCTTTCAAGCTGCTGTCGGCAGAGCGCTTTCACCTGATTTCCTCTGAAATCCATAGCCCAACCTACCGTAAGTTGTTCATAAACGTCAGCAGTAGCGCCAAGACCGCGTGTGGCATATTGGACTCGTCTGGCGACACTAGCAATTCGATTGTAACTGGGTTGTGTTACTCCGGCGGATTGCAGGGCTCTTCGAGCATATATTGCATAGCGATCTGTGAAGGATTCTACTGATGCCGGTCCGCCTCTTGGCAAATTCATATTTTCAATCGTTGTCTGCAGCGCGCCGTCTGCACCGAAATCACCCTCGCTTGCCCAAGGTCTGTTCAGCGACAATGCCCCTCTTGCGTTGGAGCACGCTTCCTGGCCCAGTGAACAGAAGCGATTTGCAACAAATCTATCAATTTCGTCAGCCATCAGTTCAGATCCACCCTGCCAGATTTAACCTTGAAATGTTCCTTCATTTCAAAAACAGCCTTGTTGCCAATAAAGGTAATTGTACCGTCTTCCTGCAATGTGATAGACGAAGCCCCGCATGACAATGTGATCGTTTGATCTGCGATCACGTCTATACCATCCCTGCTTTCCATCTCGATACTTTCACCTGATCGCATCGCGATTCTGCGTCCTGCAATGATTTCCTTCACAAACCCCGCGACTTCAGATGATGCTAGTCCGACGACTTCAGCCTTGTTCTTTTCTATTACGATTGTTGCAGAACCCTCCCCAGGAGAAAGAATACCAGGGATACCAAGTCTGTAAGCGGCCTTTCCTACTCCGCCCAAAAGCATTGTCATCGTTTTTGATATAAAATGAGCTATCGCAGATGGACCAACTTGCAACGCATAATTGCCACCAATGATTTCGGAATGTGACCCTTCTACTTCAATTCGTTTGTTGTGACCCACGCTCTGGATCCAATTATTATCGATGCGCTCCGAGTGGTTGTTCTGGACCTTTTCATTCCGATCCTTCTGCGCATGGACGTATATCTCCTCACGCCCTGCCTCATCTTCGAACCGCAATTCGTTGAAACCTGCGCCTTTGTGCGTATCCGTCCGGAAGGTGCTGCGGGTCTTGTGCTTGCGCAGTTCATACGGCACCTTGTTGCGCCCGTTATAGACACAGCCCGTCACCAGCGGCTGGTCCGGGTCGCCGTCGAGGAACTCGACCACCACCTCCATGCCCACGCGCGGGATCACCATGCCGCCCCAGCCATTGCCAGCCCAGGATTGCGACACGCGGCAGCGCATGGAATTGGCCTTGTTGAGGTCCCAGTGGAAGCGCACCAGGATCCGGCCGTATTCGTCGCAATCGATCTCCTCGCCCTCGGCGCCCACCACCATCGCCGTTTGCGGGCCGCGCACATCGGCGAGGGGGGTCTTTCTCTCAGGCAGCATCGGCGCTGTGCCGGGCATCAGCACATAGCGCCCGCGATAGGCCAGATCATCGCCCCTGGTCCCGCCTGTGCCGTAATTATCCGAGGTATAGGAATGACTTGCCACAAGGCACA
>NZ_JAQZSM010000027.1 GCF_028745735.1 Roseinatronobacter alkalisoli | reverse complement strand
GGCCGCAGGCGCGATATCTGGATGAGATCGGGCATCTGCAAACCGTCAACGATATGGCAACTGCCCTGCTGGAACTGGACCCACAGGTTCTTGGGCATGGCAAGCAGCAGCATCAGGCACTTTTTAGCCTGACCGAGGGGCTGCACCCGCAGATAAATCGCATCGCAAATGATGTGATGATCGAGGATTGGAGCAGGGCTGCAGCGCGGCTTGATGCCTATCGCAGCACCCAGCGACTGGTCATACTAGCGGTCACGGCCGCATTTCTGGCCGCCCTAGCAATCTCTGGGCTACTGTTGCGCAAGCAGCGCCAGTTGCATCTTGCCGATGTCCAGAACCTGCGCGCTACCAAATTGCTGGAACAGGAAAGGGATGTCGCGCTGATGTATCGGGATTTCGCCGCCATCGTGTCACACCAGTTACGCACCCCTCTCAGCCTGATCGACAGCGCATTGCACCGGCTTGAACGCAAGGGCGATGCCGTGACCGCAGATGATGTGATCGAGCGGCGCGCGGTGGTGAGCGATGCGATTGGCCGCCTTATTCGCCTAAGCGATACGGTGCTGTTGCTGGCGAGGCTTGATAATGAACAGTTGCAAGCCGATTTCGCGGTGCTTGACATGAAACAAGTTCTCCATTCAGCCGTGGCCGAGGCGCAAAACCGCCATCCAAACCGGGAATTGCGCATATCTTGCGCCGATGGATCCTTGACCGCGAAAGGTGATCTGCATTTGGTCGGCCATATCATAGACAACCTGCTCTCGAATGCACTGAAGTTCAGTGATGCCGACCTCCCCGTAGAATTGCGCCTGTTCCGGCAAGGCAACGCATTGGCTTGCGCGATAACTGATCAGGGCGATGGGATTGATGCCTTTGATCAACCCCATCTGTTCGATCGCTATTTTCGCGGCAAGACACACCGGGAAGGGGCCGGGCTTGGGCTGGCGCTGGCGCAAGCCCTTGCGCATCTGCAAGGCGGGCATATCAGCTTCGAGACGTGGCCGGGTAAGGGCTCGGTTTTCACCTTCTGGCTGCCTGTGGCATAGTAATGATGGACAGATACAATGCTTGACCCACCCCTGATCCTGTGTTGCGAGGATGAACCGCAACTGCTGCGCGACATATCAGACGAGTTGCAAGCCGCAGGCTACCGTGTGCAAGAGGCACGCAATGGTGCAGAACTGCTTGCCAGCCTACAGCATTGTAACCCCGACCTGTTGTTATGTGACATAATGATGCCAGAATTGGATGGGTACGGCGTGCTTGCGCGCCTGCGCCGTGACTACTCGCATTTGGCACATGTGCCACTTGTCTTTCTGTCGGCCCTGTCCATGACCGATGCCATCATCCGAGGCAAGCGCGCTGGCGCGGATGACTATCTGACAAAGCCCATAAATTATGACCTGCTTTTGTCCACAATCGAGGCACGGCTGCGCCAAAGCACACAGGCGCGGGCCAACATCACGCATGTGGCGGGGCTAGGCCAGCATCTGCTGGAAAACCTCACAATTGGGGTGCTGATCTTCACGGCAGACGGCACGCTGATCAGGGCCAATGCAATCGCAGATCAAATCCTTTTGGAGAAAGGGTCCGAGATCAGCGACACTCTGGCAAAGTCGATCCACGCGCTGGGGGCGCAGGCACGTGCCGGGCGCGAAGATGTCAGATCACTGTTGCTGGATGAAACCACGTCCTGCATTGCACAACTGCATGCCTGCCCGCCAGCGCCGGTTACAGGCGCCCCGGCGATGGTCATGGCCTTTTTGACAAGACAGGATGCACTGGTCCCCCTGTCATCTGTCGCCCTAAGCGCGATGTTCGACCTGACCCCGACCGAGGCCCGAGTTGCCCGGCATCTGGCATCCGGTTTGCGACCAGATGAAATTGCGCTGGAACTTGACGTCGCCGGGACCACCATCGCCTTTCATCTGCGCAATGTCTTTGCCAAGACCGGCACGCACAGGCAGGCCGATCTTGTGGCGCTGTTGCTGTCATTGCCTGTGCGCCACCCTGCCTGACCCCCCTGTTCGGACGGGGCAACATGCCGGATTTCCATCTAGAGTGCGAAAAGCTGCGCATCGTTGGTGCCGCACCGCCCAAATGAACAGGAAATCCCGATGTCACATCATGTCTTACCAAAGCTGGTCGCCACTTCACTGGCCGCATCTGCCCTGATCGGGTCTGGCCCCTCAGAGGTGTGGGTGCAAACCCTTTCGCAAACAAACAAAACCGACAGCAGGGCACTTCAGATCGACGGGGTTGTGGGCGAACAAACAAGCACTGGCAGTGCGCGTGTTCCTCATAGCGGAAAGATCATGTTCCCCGGCGATCATTTCACACAGGCGTTTCCGGGGGATCATTTCAGCCCCCGACAACAGCGCGCGCTGACATCGCAAGGTATCACGACACTTGCTGACTTCATGGCGGCCAATCCAAGTGTCATCGGGCGTCTTGTGGGCGAGAGCCCGCACGCTGTCAGCCAGTGGCAGCAAGACATCAAGACGCGCCTGCGCTGATTCGGACCAGCGCCATCAACCAACTGATTTAAAACGAAAGATATGAACCATGTGGGACTTCTCATTTCGCCGCGGAATTAGCCTGATGATGCAAACCCTGCCATTTGTGCTTTTGCGCATGGCTGTCTATTTCGGCGCGGCCCTGGCCTATGTTCTGGTTACCGGCACCGGCGCAGGCATTGGCTGGGGGATCGGCGCGCTTGGCGATGACGGCTTTCGCGCCTCGGCCACGTTTTTTGGCGGACTAACGGGCTTTGGCATTGTGTTGATCGTGATGTATTGGCTGCGCGAATACATCCTATACATGGTTAAGGCCGGGCATATCGCGGTCATGGTGGAACTGATTGATGACCGCCCGATGCCGGACGGGCGGAGCCAGATCGGCCATGCACAGGCGATGGTACGCGAACGCTTTGGCGAGGCCAGCGTATTGTTCGCCATTGATCAACTGATCAAGGGGGTATTGCGCGCGGTTACCGGGCTGATCCGTGGGGTGTTCACCCTGCTTCCCATTCCGGGGGTGCGCCAGCTTATTACCATTCTGCGCGCATTTCTTCGTGTCGCGGTGGGCTTTATTGATGAAGTTATCCTTGCTTATGGCATGCGTACGCGCGCGACCGACCCTTGGGCCTCGGCGCGCGCGGCGCTGGTGCTGTATGCGCAGAACTACCGCCCCATGCTGAAAAATGCCGCGTGGATCACGCTATTTGTCTATGGGCTGATGGTGGCCTTGTTCTTTATCATGCTGGCCCCTGCTGCGCTGATCAGCAACCTGTATCCCGGCGGAATGTCGGCTATGGGGATCGTGATCGCCTTTATTCTGGCATGGTCCGTCAAACAGGCCTTGCTTGAGCCGCTGGCGGTTGCCTGTCTGTTGCAAGCCTATTTCCGCACCATCGAGGGGCAGACCCCAAACCCTGAATGGGATGCCAAGCTCGAAGGTATGTCGGGCAAGTTTCAGAAGCTCAAATCACGCGCTGAATCACCACGCACGGAGGCAACGGAATGAAGTGGCGTGCCTGCGGCCCAAGCCGGTTTTCGAGGGCCATTTTGTCCATGATTTGACCGGGCTTGAAGCCCGCAGATGTCCCAACAATGCCGACCTGAACACGTATATCCGCCAAGCCTCGGTTAAGCACCAGATCAGAGGTGCAGACCGTGGCTTGTCAACTTATATTCTTTCAGTTCGCCAGTTCGGGAAAATGGCACTGCGGCGACAAAAATCTTCGGTATCTGTGCCTGAAAAAAGCCCGTCGCGGGTGACCAGAACCGTACGCCAGCCGCGCGCCGCAGCGCCAAGAATGTCCGTATGAAGCGTGTCCCCGGACATGACAATCCGGTCGGGCGGGGTGTCTGGCAAGGTTGCTTCGATCATCTGGTGAACTTGCGGAAAGGGTTTGCCGAAAAAAGTCATTTGTCCAAGACCCGCATCCGCCAACAGATGCGCATAATGGCCCGGCTCAAGGGAAAAACCACCTTCGCGCGGGGCAACGAGATCGGCATTCGCAACGATTACCGGGCGTGGTCGGTTGCGCAGGCTTTGTGTCAGAATGGCCTGATGGTCGTCCGTCCAGGCCGTCGAGGAAAGAAACAGGAAGCTTTCAACGCGGTCGAAATCCTCCGGGTTCTTATCAAGTCTGCAAATGTCGGCGTCAATGTCGGCAAGGTCATCATGCGGGGCAGTAATGCAGCCCCAAAGCCCGGACCCAAGCCCGGAAATAGCCGCGTCACGGCTGGTGACAATCTCGTTCGGGGTTACGCTTATGCCCAACTTGGCAAACTTTTCCACGGCGGCTGGATGGCTGTAGCTTGCTGCATTCGACAGAATGCGAATGGCTTTGCCCGCTGCGCGCAACTCGTCCAGCCGCTGCGCTGCGCCGGAAATGGGTGTTTCGCCGATATTCAGAACGCCATAGGCATCAAACACGAACGCATCGGCATCCGCAGCAATGTCCAGCAACGAGTCCAGCTTGCGGGTGGCGGCGCCAAATCGCGCGTGCGGCATGCGATGGCGGATCGCTTCGTAGCGGTTAAAAATGTCTGATACATCATTCATGCGCGCGATGGGCCGTCTTCGTTCGCTGGTTAGGCTGTGTTTGTCGTTATAGCGGTTGCGCACCAAGATAAAATGAAAGAACAACAAAATGACAAAGTAGGTTGGCCATGAACCGCGTTTTCCGGTCGGATGACGATATAATCGTCATAAAGTTTACTGAAATTAAGCATAAATCGTAGGATATGCGTATTATCTCATCAAATTTTGTTGCTTTGGTGTTTTAGGTCTGCTCTGCCTACAACAAAGTAACAGGTTTATCGTGGCATCAAAGAAAATCAGACGGTGCTACTTGATCCAGCAGGTTGTGCAGGAACGTGGCGGCATTAGTGTGGGCGCGCTGGCGGATATGCTGGGCGTGTCGATGCAGACCATAAGGCGTGATCTGGACACTTTATGCGATGATGGCGCGATGCGCCGCGTCCATGGGCGCATTGAGCTGGCAGAAGATCGGCTGAACACCCCATTGGATCAGCGCGCGGGCACCAATCTGGTGGGCAAGCGCGCCATTGCCGAAGTGGCGGCCAGCATGATCCCAGACGGCGCAACGCTGTTTCTGTCCATCGGCTCCACCGCGCTGAGTGTGGCACGCGCATTGCGTCGCCGCCGCGAACTGACAGTCATCACGAATAACCTGAGTGCGGCAATGACCCTGAGCGAGGAAGTCTCGAACAGGATTATCCTGCCGGGCGGAGAATTGCGCTTGCCGGATCGCGATTTCATCGGTGAAGACGTGGTATCCTTCTTTGGGCGCTACCGTGCTGAATATGCGATTTTCGGCACCGCTGGCGTGGATATCGATGGCGGCCTGTCGGAATTTCATCAGGCCGAAGTGCGCGCATCGGAACGGATGCGGCAGAATGCCCAAACATCGGTTCTGGTCATTGATCGCAGCAAATTCGGACGCCATGCTCCCTCGATCGGTTGTGCCATCACCGAGGTGGACCATGTGATCTGCGACCGGCCGCCCGTCGCAACCTTCGCGCCGTTGATCGAAGATCTTGGCGATCGGATCGTGTTTTCAGAAGAAAGAGAGATGGAATGACTGACCCTTTCGTTCGTATCGAAAGCGTTGAAAAGCGCTGGAACGGCCAGCTTGGGGTTGAAGATATTTCTCTGACTATTCCGCGCGTGGTTTTGTGCGCACTGCGTTTTTCACGCCGACCATCCTGCCAATGATTGCTGCGGCCAATATCTGGCTGTTCTTCTATACACCGGGCCTTGGGGTGCTGGACCAGATCGGCGCGCTGTTCGGGTTCGCGTCAGTCAACTGGCTGGGGCGTCTGGAAACCGCGCTTTGGGCGGTGATTATCGTGACCATCTGGAAAGAAGCCGGGTTCTTCATGATCATCTATCTGGCAGCTCTGCAAACCATTCCGCCAGACCTGAAGGAAGCCGCCGATATCGAAGGCGCCAGCCCCTGGACCTATACCCGCCGGATTGTCCTGCCGCTGTTGATGCCTACAACCATCTTTGTGGCCGTCAATGCCCTGATCAATTCCGACCATTCCATCGCCGGAACGCCCTGTTGCAATACCCCGTTGCAGTATGACAGAAAGCTGGCGGCGGGGATATGCCGTCAGTCTGCATAGTCGGAGGAATCGATGAAAACGCAGCGCGAGATCTCCATAACCCGCGAACTTGACATCTGCCTTGAGCGGATGTCGCATCTTCCCGATGGCGGTCGCAACTGGCGGGAATTGTATTTCGCCCAACCCGAAGGTTACCGCGCCCTGACAATGCAGCTTACGGTGCCAGCAGGTGACATGCCCGCGCCGGTCGTTGTGTATATTCACGGCGGCGGCTGGCTGTTCGGACATCCCAATGTGCAGCATCCGCATCTGGCAGCGATGGCACTTTTCGACAAGCTTCATGCCGCGGGCTATGCCGTGGCCCGCGCGTCCTATCGTTTGAGCGCAGAGGGCAAGTTTCCGACACAGTTGCATGATCTGAAGGCCGCGATACGTTATCTGCGCCATCACGCCGCCCGTTTCGGCATAGATGCGGCGCGGATCGGTGTGATTGGCGAAAGCGCAGGTGGGCATCTTGCGGTACTTCTGGGGCTGGATACTCCGCCGGAATTTGAAGGCGAGGTCGGCGTGACCGGACCGACCAGCAAGGTTCAGGCGGTCGTCAGCTGGTATGGTATTACCGATTTCCTGACGCTGGATGCGCAGCGTATTCCGGGGTCGCCCTTTACACATGATGCTGCAGACTCTGCGTCATCACGGTTACTTGGCCAGACGATTTCTGCGAACCCGGACGCCGCGCGGGCGGCGTCGCCAGTAACCTGGGTCACCGCTGACGCAGCACCTTGTTTGATTCAGCATGGCACCGCTGACCTTGTCGTGCCGCCGGGGCAAGGGCGCGAGTTGTTCGACCTGTTGCAGCTATCTGGTGTGCCCGCGGAATTCAGGCCGGTCGCGGGAGCGAACCATTGTTTTGTCGGGGCAAGTACTGATCCCATTGTCGCCGATGTTATTGCGTTTCTTGATCAGCATTTGCAGCAGGCAGAATGAGGCTGCGCGCCTTTGGTCCTGAACATGCGCTGTAAACAAGGAGCTCACCCGAATGGTTTGGCGCTTGTCCTTCCTTATACATTCTTGTTTCTACGGCTGAACAGTTCCTGACTCAGGTCGATCAGGGTTTGCATCGGTGCCCAGTCTGACAATTCCTTGCGGTGCACGATGCCCACATCGGCGCGTCGGGGATGCAGGGTGAAGGGCACCGGGACAACGCGGGGCGCGCGGGCTGAATTTATTGCGAATTCAGGCAGGAAACATAGATTGTCGCTTTGTTGCAGCATGGTCAGGGTAACAAGCAGGTTCTGACACAACATGCGGATATCGGCATTACGACCAAGCCGTTCATAGATCATGTGCTGTGTGATCTCGCCATAAATCGGCCATTCCGTGTAGACGATCCAAGGGTAATCAAGAAGGGCGGCGGGACGGACAAGTGCATCGCTGTCCAGATCATTAAAGATCGGATGATCCTCGCGCGCCATGATTTCGTTGCTGATTTCTGCCAGCTTGTGCCGGATCAGATTGTATTTCCCGGTTTCCCCCGGATTTCCGCTCAGCATACCGCTGAATGCGACGTCAAGCCGTGCCTCTGCCAGATCTTTCGCTGTCTCTCCAAACGTAAGCGGGACCACCTCGAAGATCAGTTCGGGATGGCGTTTCTGCATCTCGACAAAGATCGGTGACAGGATGCCTGACCGCCAGAGTGGCCCCGCGCCTATCCGCATCCGCATCTTGAACTGCGTCTGGTCCGATGTCAGTTCATGTTCGGCAATTTCCCAGTACCGCTCGATCCGGTTGGACACTGCGAGCACCCGCGTGCCGAAGGCCGTTGCAACCACACCGCGCGCGTGGCGTTCGACCAGAGGCTGACCGAACCGCGCTTCCAGCTGTGCAAGCGACCGCGACAGCGCAGGCTGCGTGACATTCAGCTTTTCTGCTGCGCGGCGCAGGCTTCCTTCAGCAAGGATGGTGCGCAGCCGGAAAAGGTGGGTAATCTGGTCGAGCATCTTAGCGATTAATCCTCTTTATCATCCTGATGTCTTTTTGCATTTTTAGTGCATCACAGCAAGTGATACAGACGCACCATATTCCCCGAAGCTGCAAGCGGCGCGGGAACGCAGGGAGGGAGACGATGACATTATTTACAGGCAGGGCACACCCTGCCCGGCACAGCATATTCTGCGCGGGCACGACCGCATGATCACCTATCTGGCCAAACGGATTGCTTCGGGGCTTGTGCTTCTGGCAATCGTGACGACGATCACATTCGTGATGCTGTTTGGCGCAACGGAAAATGTGGCGCAGAACATTCTGGGTGAAAACGCAACCAGCGCGCAGATCGTTGCACTCGAACAGCGCCTTGGTTTGGACCAGCCGTTGCATGTTCAATACGGGAAATGGCTTTCGGGAGCGGTCAGGGGGGATCTGGGCACATCATGGCTGCAAAGCGAGCGTGTATCTACCATTCTGCTCCATCGCTTGCCTGTCACGTTATCGATGGTGTCGCTGGCGATTTTGGTGATTGGCATTGTGTCGGCGGTGCTTGGGGTGATCGCTGCAGTGCGCGGCGGTTGGGCTGACAAGGTGATACAGGTGATCAGCGTCGTAGGCTTTTCCATGCCGAACTTCTGGCTGGGGCTGATCCTTGTTGTCATTTTCGCGCTAACGCTGCGCTGGCTGCCCGCGACAGGCTATGTTCCCTTCAGCTCCTCACCTGGGGGTTGGCTGGCATCGCTGGCGCTGCCAGTGACAGCCATTGTGCTGTCGGGTATCGCTTCTGCCTCTCAGCAGATACGGGGTGCTGTCATGGATGCGCTGCGTCAGGACTATATTCGCACCCTGCGCGCGCGCGGCGTCGGCCCCGGTTCGGTGGTGATACGTCACGCGCTGCGCAATGCACTGCCCGCTGCGCTGACGGTGCTATCGGTGCAGTTCATTGCCCTTCTGGGCGGTGCGGCGATCATCGAGCGGGTCTTTGCGATACCGGGTCTGGGGTCGTTGACGGTTCAGGCATCGCTTTCGGGCGACATACCCGTGCTGATGGGTGTGGTTGTCGCTGCCATCATCATCGTTTTGATCGTCAATGTCACGATTGACATCATCCATGCATGGGTCAACCCCAAGGTACGCCTGCAATGACTGATTTTTCCAATGAACCAACTTCCCGGTCGCCGAAACAGGGGCGCTTCGCCTTCGCGCGCGCCGTTCTTGCAAACCCGCTTGGACTGGTGGCTTGTGTGATGCTGGTTGCGGTGTTGTGCGTGGCGGCCTTTGCCCCGTTCATTGCGCCCTATGCGCCCGGCGATCTTCAGATATTCAAGATGAATGCCCCGCCCGGCGACGGTTATTTGTTGGGCGGCGACGGGGCCGGGCGCGATATTCTGACCCGGCTGATTTATGGCAGCCGTAACACACTGGCGGGCGCTGCCGTGGCGGTCGGCGTGGCGGGGCTTATCGGGGTGGTGACCGGCCTGATCGCGGGCTACTTCGGCGGCAACCGCGATGTGGTGCTAAGCTGGGTGTCGGACGGGCTGATGGCGCTGCCTGCGTTGATTGTGCTGCTGGCCTTCTATCAGGCGCTTGGCGCGTCGATCTATTTGTCGATGATTGTTTTCGGCATCATGCTGTCGCCCAGCTTTTTCCGGCTGACGCGCAACCTTGTCAATGGCGTCAAGCACGAGCTGTATATTGACGCCGCCCGCGTTTCGGGCCTGTCAGACCTGCGCATCATCGTGCGGCATGTTTTGCGGGTTATCCGCGCGCCGCTGGTCATTCAGACGTCTATTGTCGCGGGGATTGCGATTGTCATTCAGGCCGGCCTGGAGTTTTTGGGGCTGGGTGATCCGGCGACGCCAACATGGGGCGGGATGCTGCAAAATGCCTTTGCCAATATGTATACCGCGCCCATGGCGATCCTGTGGCCGGGACTGGCCATTTCGGTCACGGTTGCGTCCTTTGTGCTGCTGGCCAATGCCATCCGCGACCGGCTGCAACAGGGCGACCGGGTAACGGCTGGCACCACACCAAAGCCGAAACCCGCCCCGTCATCTTCGCACCCGCGCGGTGACAGCCCCGATGATGATGTGCTGCTGGACGTGCGCGATCTTGTGGTCGGCTATCCCGGCAAGGGTGGCTGGACGGAAGTTGTGCGCGGTGTGTCATTGACGCTTCGGCGCGGAGAGGTGCTTGGCCTTGTGGGCGAAAGTGGGTCGGGCAAGACGCAGACTGCCTTTGCCATTCTTGGGCTTTTGTCCGAAGGCGGGCGCGTGCTATCCGGGTCGATATTGTTTGATGGTCAGGATCTGGCGCATTTCTCTGAAAAGGAAATGCGCCCGCTGCGCGGCAAGCGCATCGCCTATGTCCCGCAGGAACCGATGTCCAACCTCGATCCGGTTTTCCGCATCGGCTATCAGCTTGTCGAACCGATGGTGGCGGTTTTGGGCATATCGCGGACAGAAGCGAAGGCGCGTGCGCTGGAACTGCTGGCGCGGGTGGGCCTGCCGGACCCGAAGCGCACGTTCAGTGCCTATCCGCATGAAATTTCGGGCGGTATGGCGCAGCGGGTGCTGATTGCAGGTGCGGTTTCGTGCAAGCCCGACCTGCTGATCGCGGATGAACCGACGACTGCGCTGGACGTCACCGTTCAGGCAGAGGTTCTCGAGCTGATGCGCAACCTTCAGGCTGAATTCGGCATGTCGATGATCCTTGTCACGCATAATTTCGGGGTAGTCGCTGATAGCTGCGAAAGGGTGGCTGTGATGAAGGACGGTGCCGTGGTCGAAATGCAGGAGGTGACAAAACTTTTCGCGGAACCAGCGCATCCCTATACGAAAATGCTGCTGGGTTCGGTTCTGAATGACACCACGGTCCGCAGCTATGTTGCACCGCGCAACCCAGAGGTGACAGCATGAACCCGCAGCTTCTGGTCGATTGCATTGACGTCAACACGCATTTCGGGGCGCTGCATGTCCTGAAAAACGTATCCCTGACCATCCGGCCCGGTGAAACCGTGGGCCTTGTGGGCGAAAGCGGTTCGGGCAAGACAACGCTGGGCCGCGCCATTCTGGGGATTGGCCCGGTCAGTTCCGGCCGCATCCTGTTCAATGGCACCGATATTGCCGGGTGCCCGCCCGGTGCGCGCGCCGGCGAGGCCGCTGCCATTCAGGCTGTGTTTCAGGACCCCTACAGTTCGCTCAACCCTTCGATGACGATCGAAGATATCCTGATCGAGCCGGTGATTGCGCGGGGCCTCGCGTCCCGCGTGGACGCGACAGCGCAGGTGCGCAAGTTGCTGAAGCAGGTGGCGCTGCCCACCGATGCCGCGCAACGTTACCCGCGCGAGTTTTCTGGCGGCCAGCGACAGCGTGTGGCTATTGCGCGCGCGCTTGCGCTGTCGCCGCGGCTGATTGTCTGCGACGAGCCGGTTTCTGCGCTTGATCTATCAACGCAGGCGCGTGTCCTCGATCTGTTTATCGAGATTCAGGAACGCACTGGTGTCGCCTATCTGTTTGTGTCGCATGACCTGTCGGTGGTGCGTCATATCTCGCACCGGGTGGCTGTGATGCGCAGTGGTGAAATCGTTGAATTCGGCGAATGCGATCAGGTAACGGCCCGCCCCGCGCATGACTATACACGCCGCCTGCTACTGGCTGCACCGGTTGCCGACCCGATCAGACAGGCTGAACGCCGCGCGGCGTTTCAGGCCCTTGAAAAGGGCAACTGATCATGCGTGCCATCATTGTAATGTATGACAGCCTGAACCGCCGCATGCTGCCGCCGTATGGTGGCAAGGGCGTTCACGCGCCGAATTTTGAACGTCTGGCACAGCGCAGCGCAACGTTTGACAATTGCTATGCGGGTTCCATGCCTTGTATGCCCGCGCGCCGTGAACTGCATACCGGGCGTTACAACTTCCTGCATCGGTCCTGGGGACCGATTGAACCTTTTGACGATTCCATGCCAGAAATGCTGAAGCACAACGGCGTCTATACCCATTTGGTGACCGACCATCAGCATTACTGGGAAGATGGCGGTGCCACCTATCACAATCGCTATTCCAGCTATGAATTTCTGCGCGGGCAGGAAGGCGATCTGTGGAAGGCCGATCTGAACGGCCTGGACCACGCCCGGCTGGGCGATATTCATTACCGCATGGTCACGCAGGATCAGGTCAACCGCCGGGCGATGTCGCAAGAGGATGGCCATAGCCAGACCCAGACCTTCGATGCCGGTCTGGAATTTATCGCCACGAATGCCAAGCAGGACAACTGGATGCTTCAGATCGAAACATTCGATCCGCATGAGCCGTTCTTCAGCTACGACCACTACCACAAGCTTTATCCCGACACTGACGCGGGATTCGACGCCGCGCCGGATTTTGACTGGCCGCCCTATGCCCGTGTCACGCAATCTGCAGACCAGGTGGAGCACGCGCGCAACCGTTATCTGGCCCTGCTGTCGATGTGCGACCACAATCTGGGTCGGGTGCTGGATGCGATGGACACCCGCGACATGTGGGACGACACCATGCTGATCGTCTGCACCGACCATGGCTACATGCTGGGTGAAAAGGGCTGGTGGGGCAAATCCGTGATGCCTTGGTATGACGAGACAATCCACACACCGTTTTTCATTTGGGACCCCCGCACGAAGGTGGCGGGAAAGCGGCGCTCGGCACTAGTTCAGACCATTGACATTGCGCCCACGCTGCTGGACTTTTTCGGGCTGGAACCAACGCCCGACATGATGGGGCGGGCCCTTGCAGACAGTGTCGCACAGGATACGCCGGTGCATGAGGGCGCGTTGTTCGGCAATTTTGGTGGTCATGTCAGCGTGACCGACGGGCGGTATGTCTATATGCGGTCATCCGCAACTGCGACCAACACGCCCCTTTATGAACACACGCTGATGCCCACGCATATGCGGTCACGGTTCGAACCGCAGGAATTTGCTGCGGTGGAACTGGTCGCGGGGTTTTCCTTTACCAAGGGCGTTCCCGTCATGCGCATGCCCGGTTGGACAATCCGGGGGCCCTGGGAATATGGCACATTGCTGTATGACCTTGAAACCGATCCCGACCAACAGCAGCCGCTGGACGACCCGGCGCTGGAATTGCGGATGGCAGGGTTGCTGGTTGATCTGATGCGCGCCAATGACGCCCCGCCCTGCCAGTATGAACGTCTGGGGCTGCCTGCCGAAGGGGCTGTCGGACCCGCGCATCTGATGGTTCAGGCGCAGTGGGATCTGGTCGAGGCCGGGCAGCGCACTGCCCTGCGGGTAAGCGATTTCGCCCCCGGCGCGATCATCGGCACGGCACCGCTGCGCACCTTGATGGCCGACCCCGAAACGCGCAACGTGGTGACCGAGGTGCTGCCGCGTCTGAAATCTGCGGAACTGCCCCGGCTGCTGTCGGAAAAGACACTGATTGAACTGGCGGGCATCTGGCCTGATCTGGGCCGAGAGGGTCTGGAACAGCTGGAAGCGGCGTTGCAGGGCAAACTGCCTGCCTGAGCGCCCGCGCACCAGAAATCACCAAGAACGAAAGATACCACAGCTATGACCCAACCATCACGCCCCAACATCATCTTCATCATGAGCGATGATCACGCCGCGCGCGCAATCTCTGCCTATGGTGGGGGGTTGAATTCCACGCCCAATCTTGACCGTCTGGCGAACGAAGGCTTGCGGCATGACCGGACCTATGTGACAAATTCGATCTGCACGCCCAGCCGTGCCGCGATACTTACGGGCACCTATAACCACGTCAACTGTGTCACGACGCTGTTTACCGGGCTGGACAACCGGCTGCCCCATGTTGCCAAGCACCTGCGGCAGGGCGGGTATCGCACCGGCATGTTCGGCAAATGGCATTTGGGCGAAGGTGCGGCACATGCCCCTACCGGCTTTGATGAATGGTGCGTGTTGCCGGGGCAGGGCGACTATTTTGATCCGGCCATGATCACACCAGAGGGGCGCAAGCGGTATCCGGGCTATGCCACAGATCTGATCACCGACATGAGCATTGATTTCATCGCGCAATCAGGGGATCAGCCCTTTTTCGTGATGTGCCACCACAAGGCACCCCACCGGTGTTTCGAGCCGCACCCGAAACACCAGCACCTTTGGGAAGACGAAGACATACCGCTGCCCGCAACCTTCAACGATGACTATTCCAACCGGGCGGCCGCAGCGGCTGCGGCGAAGATGCGCATCAGGTCCGACATGATCTATGACGATCTGGGCCTTGTTCAGCCATCAGGCGGTGCGGATACTGCAGGAGAGTTGATGTGGGATGTGGGCCATCTGAACATGCGCAAGGTGCCAGACCTGCAACCGGGCGAAGAGATTACCGTGATTTGCGCTGATACCGGACGGAATTTCACCTTTGATGACCCGCAGGCTTTTGCCGAGTTCAAATATCAGCGCTTCATGAAGCGCTATCTGCGTACCGTGCAGTCGATTGATGAGAACGTGGGCCGTCTGCTTGATTATCTGGATGAAACCGGGCTGGCCGAAAATACCATTGTTATCTACACCTCGGATCAGGGGTTTTTCCTTGGTGAACATGGGTGGTTCGACAAGCGCTTCATGTATGAGGAATCCTTGCAGATGCCCTTCCTTATCCGCTATCCTGCGGGCATCAAGGCGGGGACAACCAGCGACGCGATTTCATGCAATGTCGATTTTGCGCCGACATTTCTTGACTATGCGGGCCTGCCTGTTCCCAGCTATATGCAGGGACGTTCGATGCGTCCGGTTCTGGAAGGCAACACGCCCGATGACTGGGACAATCTGGCCTATCACCGCTACTGGATGCATAATGATGGCATCCATGAAGCATATGCCCATTATGGCGTGCGCGATGCGCGTTACAAGCTGATCTACTGGTATAACAAGGATCTGGGCCAGCTTGGTGCGCGGCCCAATGATGCCCCGCCTGAATGGGAATTGTTCGACTGCGCGACCGACCAGTTTGAGTTGAACAATCTGGCTGACAACCCTGATTATCAGGATATATTTGCCGCGATGCTGGACCGCCTGGACACGAAGATGCAGGAGATCGGGGATCTGCCCGAACATGACAGCGCGACCATCCGCGCCGGGTTGTCGTCTACTGCTTCACATCGGACCGCGCCTGGGCCATGACGTCTTGTTGCGGTCCATCACGCCCGTCGCAGCCGTGTGCTGTAGCACTGGCGACTGACCAGTCCGTCGTCGCACCGGGGGGTGGCGCGCCGCAGGACGCTGTGCAGGTTACCGGTGGCAAAACCTTCGTCGGCACCCATCGGCCTGCCATTCCGCACGATGGCGAGGGGCCGGAACGGGCCGTGACGCTTGCCGATTACGCGCTGGAGGCAACGACAGTGACCAACGCGCGTTTCGCCGAATTCGTCGATGCAACCGGCTATGTGACCGAGGCAGAGCGCTTTGGCTGGTCGGCGGTGTTCTTTGGCGACCGCGCGCATCTGGATGCCGCAACGCGCGTGGGGTCACAACTGCCATGGTGGCACAAGATTGACGGCGCGCACTGGCGGCAACCCGAAGGGCCGGGATCATCGGTTGCGAACCGCATGGACCATCCCGTCGTTCAGGTGTCGTGGAATGATGCCAATGCGTTCGCCCGCTGGGTGGACGGTCGCCTGCCGTCGGAAGCGGAATGGGAACATGCCGCGCGCGATGGTACTGTGCGCAAGCGGTTCCCTTGGGGCGATACCGAGCCGGATGATGACGACAACATCTTCTGCAACATCTGGCAGGGCCGTTTCCCATCCGTGAATACCTGCCGGGACGGCTATGCGCGCACTGCGCCCGCGCGCAGTTTCGGACCCTATGGCGCGGGCTTCTATGCGATGTGCGGGAATGTCTGGGAATGGACTGGCGATCCGTTTCGCATCCGGTCGGTTTCCAAGGCCGCGAAACTGCGCAATGCGCATTCCAGACGATATGCCGAAAAGGTGCTGAAGGGCGGGTCTTTTCTGTGCCACATCACTTATTGCTACCGATACCGGATTGCTGCGCGCATGGCGATGACCCCCGATAGTGCCGGGTCGAATACCGGTTTTCGGGTGGCTTATGATATCAGGTAAAGGGACAAATTTGACCATGCCGAAGCGGGACTTTCTGACAGGCGCGCCTTTCAACCTGAATGGTGCCGCGCGCCACTGGGTTGCGCTGACACGCGATTCAATGACGCTGAAAGAAAAGGTCGCGCAGCTTTTCGTGCTGATTTCGCGCGGGGATGACGCGGAGGAGCAGGCGCGGATCAAGCAGCTTCGCCCCGGCGGCATCACCCGGTTTTTCGGCCCTGACGGGGCGGCGGAACGTGACAGGATTGCGGAGCTTCAGGCCGATGCGGATATTCCGCTGCTGGTCAGCGCCGATCTTGAAGGTTCCAGGATGAGCCTGCCTTTCGGAACGCAGGTGCCCAACCCGCTTGCCCTTGCCGCGATTGATGACCTTGCGACAACGCGCGATATCGCGCGGATCATGGCGGAAGAAGCCCGCGCCATCGGCGTCAACTGGTCGTTCACCCCGGTTATAGATATCAACGCCGCGTTTCGCAGCCCGATCGTTGCAACCCGCAGTTTCGGGTCCGATGTCGGCACGATCGAACGTCATGCGTTGACCCAGATCGCGGCCTTTCAGGACCTAGGGGTCGCCGCGACGGTCAAGCATTGGCCGGGCGAAGGCTATGATGACCGCGATCAGCATCTGGTGACAACCATCAACCCGCAAACCATGCCGGAATGGGACGCCAGTTTCGGCCGCCTTTACCGTGCGTCCATTGCGGCGGGGGTGAAATGCGTCATGTCGGCCCATATCGCGCTGCCCGCCTATATGCAGGCGCAAGAACCTGATCTGGGCGTTGACGCGTTCTGCCCGGCATCGGTCAACCGGCGGCTGAATATAGACCTTTTGCGCGGAGAATTGGGGTTCGACGGGTTAATCGTGTCCGATGCCAGCGAAATGGCCGGGCTGGGGGCATGGATGCCGCTGCGCGATGGCAAGGTGCAGATCATTGCCGGGGGCTGTGACATGATCTTGTTTTCCCGCACCCCCGAGGATGACATGGACGCCGTGCTGGCAGCGGTTAGGGACGGCACGATTTCGCAGGCGCGGCTGGATGATGCCGTCACGCGCATTCTGGCGCTGAAGGCATCGTTGAACCTGCACCGGCAGGCGGGACCGGATGCGCGCTTCGCGCTGGCCACACCTGCGGCGGCGCGGCTGGCCGACGCGGCCATTGCAGCAGCACCCACGCTGGTCAAGGACACAAAGAACCTGTTCCCGATCTCGCCCGAAAGCCACAGGCGTGTGCTGATCTGTTCGGGCGGCATTGTCAGCCCCCTGCACGGTGCGCCCGCACCGATGGTCCTACCCGGACTGTTGGCTGACAAGGGTTTCGACGTGACAATGTATGAACCCGGAACGCTGGTGTCTCCCGACAAGTATGACCTTATGCTTTACCTGTTTGGCGAAGAAACCTTGCTGACACGCGGGCGCATTTTTCTGGACTGGGCCAAACTTGGCGGGGATTTTGGCGCATCGATGCAGCGTCACTGGCATGATATTCCCACTGCATTGATTTCATTCGGCTACCCCTATTACCTGTATGACGCCCCGCGCGTGCCGACCTGTATCAATGCCTATTGCACACTGGATGCGATGCAGGAAGCAGTGGTTGCACTGATGACAGGCAGCGGGAAATTCACGGCAAGCAACCCCATCGATCCGTTCTGCGGCCTGCCCGATGCAAGGTTCTGACGCGCGTCGTCGCGGCATGTCGTCCATTCGTTGCTGACCACATTGTTATGCAGACCCCATCGCCATGCCGGGAAATGTCCCGGTCATGGCAGGGTGTCGACCGCGCGAAGGCGGATGCGCGTGCCTAGACAGGGCGCCAATGCTTTCGCGCGCGGTATGTTCAGGCCGCCCGTCGTGTCACCAGTCAGTGGATAAAGACGAATTGTCATGAGCGCGCAGGTATAACATGGGCTGATAGGTGTGTCGAAAAGTTGCATTTCTAATTTATAAATGCGGGTGCTAATTTCCGCCAGCATGAAAGACGAGGAGCTTTCATACAATCCGCCGACCGGGATAGCCCCGTCGGCATAGGGAGGATGAAAAATGCGCAAGACTTTGGTCGCGTTGACTGCGCTGATGGCTGCATCAGCGGCAGTTCCCGTCGCGGCACAGGTGCCGAATGACGACGACACGCTGGCTCTGGCCGCATTGCTGGACAATAACAGCTTTGACCGCGCCCAGTTGATGATCGCAAACCAGATTCAATTCTGGCAACCCGTCTTTGATACCCTGCTGGTGCAGGAGCCAGATGGTACGGTGGCACCGAACCTTGCCACCGAATACATGTATAATGACAGTAACGACATACTGACCCTGACCCTGCGCGAAGGCGTGACTTTTACCGATGGCGCGCCGCTGGATGCAGATGCGGTCAAGGCGAATCTTGAATATCTGCGTGAAGGCAGTGGGCAGAACAGTTTCATGGCCCGCCCGATCAGCGAGATCGAGGTTCTTTCGCCCACCGAACTGCGCCTGCATCTCAACGAACCGGACCCAAGTTTGTTGCAGAACCTCAGTTCGGTCGCGGGGGCAGTGGCAAGTCCTGCAACGCTGGGAACCGAGGGGGCTTCGGTCAACCCGGTCGGATCGGGGCCATATATCTATGATCCGGACGCATCCGTTGGCGGCAGACAATATGTCTATGCCCGCAATCCTGACTATTGGAACCCCGATGCGTTCCCGTTTGAACGTGTCACGATCACGCCGATCAATGATCTTGTTGCGCGGCTGAATGCGCTAAAATCGGGACAGGTGGATGCGGGTCTGGGAGAGGCAGGCACTGTCGCTGATGCACAGGCCAACAATCTGGATACGCATACGAACCCGGTCAACTGGATGGGCCTGACCATTGCTGACCGTGGCGGCAAGATCGTTCCGGCGCTGGCTGATGTGCGGGTGCGCCAAGCCATCAACATGGCCTTCGATTCCGCCGCGATCCTGCAATATTTCCAGTTGGGATATGGCAGCCTGACCAACCAGATATTTCCCGATACGGCCCAGTCCTATCGCGAGGAGTTGAACGGGCGGTATTCTTATGACCCCGAAGGTGCCCGCGCGTTGCTGGCAGAGGCCGGCTTTCCTGACGGGTTTTCGGTAACCATGCCTGCGCTTGCGTCCATGGCCAATATCAACCCCGTCATCGAACAGCAACTTGCCGAAATCGGGGTTGCGGTTCAATGGGCGTCCATTGCGCCCAACATGACCATTCCTGACCTGCGATCCGGGCGGTATGCGATTTTCATTCTGCCCTTCGGTTATCAGGGTGACTGGGCCGAGATGAACAAGTTCGCGCGACCCGACTCCCCGTGGAACCCGGTCGGGTATGAGGATACCGAGCTGCTGAGGCTGGTCGACAAGGTGCAGTATGCTGCCGTAGATGATCAACCTGCAATCTATCAGGAGATCAACACCTATCTGGTCGAAAATGCATGGTTCGCGCCATGGTACAGGCCCGATAACATCTACCACACCAACAGTTCGGTAGATGTGCAGCCGCAATCGGGGAATGTTGTGCCGTTCCTGCGCAATTACGCCCGACAGCAATAGCGTCGTTCCGTCTTCTTTCTCCCTGGGCGGAACATGGGGCGGTTACGAGTGTGACCGCCCCTTTTCCATTGCAGCATGACCCACAGGTTCTGCCCTCTCCCGCTTACCTGCGCAAAATATTTTGACGCTGCAGTGCGCAGTTTGTCTGCAAAGATTTGCGCTACTTTATAAAGAGTGTTGTCGCATCTTGTCAGAAGGCCAAAACGGGGGACTGTCTGGATCTTTCCGTGCCACAAATTCCATCACAACACTTCCGCCGGACGCTTGAAGAGCTCCGATATCCCGGGCATGGCCGCCTCGAAAGCAGGCAACCCCTGCTCAAGTAGGTCTTGTACGGCCAGCGCCATGCCCGGCATCTTCAGGCTGCGCAGCATGAGGACGATGGCAGCTCCAGCACGATTATGACGCATCTCGCACTCCTTTCTGGACCCGCAACCCATCATAGCGCGCGACATTGGTCTGGGGCTCCTTGCTCAGCGAGAAGGCGGCTGGGGGCATGCGAGAAGATCAGCCAACCACCAGCCCCGTTCCACGCCGTTCCGCGCGGCTGTGGATCTATGTGCGTGATGACCGTCCGTTCGGGGGCGGAGCGCCACCTGCAGCCCTCTATTACTTCTCTACAGGACAGGCGAATGGAGCATCCCAACCAACACTTGGCGGGCGGGACCGGCATCCTGCAAGCCGATGCCTATGGCGGCTATAACAGCGTCTACAGCGCCCAGCATAAACCAGCCCCAGTTTTGAGCGCGCTATGCTGGTCGCATGCCAGGCGCAAGTTCTTTGAGTTGGCCGACATCAAAGCCACAGCCCGTAAGGGCAAAAAAGGTGGCCGAAAATATATCGCCCATGGCGCTGGAAGCCGTCAAACGCTTCGACGCTATCTTTGATGTCGAGTGTGAGATCACTGGTCTGACTTCCGAGGCGCGTCATGAAGCCCGGCAGCAGCGGGTAGCGCCGATGGTCAATGACCTGCATGACTGGATGAGGGCGGAGCGGGCCCGGATGTCGAAGCACAACCCGGTCGTCAAGGCCATCAACTACATGTTCGAGGAGAAAGGCCGCTGGGAGGCATTCACTCGCTTTCTTGATGATGGACGGATCTGCCTGACGAATAATGCGGCCGAGCGCGCCCTCAGAGGCATCGCATTGGGTAGAAAATCATGGCTTTTTGCAAGATCCGAGCGCGGTGGCGACCGGACAGCCTTCATGTATACCTCATCATGACGGCAAAAATGAACGACATCGACCCGCAGGCATGGATGGCCGATGTCCTCGCGCGGTTGCCGGATACGCCCGTATCGCGCGTGCAGGAATTGTTGCCCTGGAACTGGAAGGCCCGATATATGGCTCAGGCTGCCTGACCATGCAGTTAAACAAGGTCCACGCCGTCAAAACCGTCGATCGCGTCGCGGCAGAACTGGGCGAAACGGTCGATCGCCTCCATGATCTCGCCATCAGCATGGAGCCCGAAGATGGCATCATCTGGGTCTATGGCACTGAAGAGGTCGAGGTCCTCGCTTTCACCCCGTTCGGTGTAGAAACTCTCGTCGAGATGATCGCCATGGAACGCGACCGTCAAACCTGAACACCGGCGGCCTTCACCGGATGGATACCTTTCTGTTGCAACTTCTGCTTTTTCAAAACTGGCCCGCGTGGCAATGCCCGAAACCATGCGTCTAGGATCTCTGCCCTGCAACAGTCAAACGCTTGCAGATTAGTCCATCTGGGGTCCGGTAGGTTCGAAAGCCCATTGCCTCGTAATATGCCAATGCCTCGGGATTGGTTGCTGCAATCGTCGCGTCGATGTTACCGATACCCGCTTTTGCAGCCGCCGCGTGACTTACTTCAAAGAGCGCGCGTCCAACCCCACGGCGGGCGGCAGAGGGCCTTATGTGGGTGCCGATGATGCCCCATCCCGGTTCAACGCCCCACTGATTGCCAGGCTCAGCTAACTTGAGCGATTGGAAACCCAGAATAACGCCTTCGTCCTCGGCGACGGAACATCGGATCTTGCCAGGATCCTCAATATAATGGGCGCGAACAAAGCTCTCATCGTCACGGCTGGTGCGCTTACCAGAGGCTGTCAGTTCTTTAAGAAATGCACTCATCTGCTTGACGTCCTCGACGACTGCGTCTCTGATTTGCATACCCAATCCTTCTTTCTTTCCACCGGTTGCTCAAAGGTAGCCGTTCGAACAGTTTACCGTTCAGATCGGAGAAATACAGGCCATGGAAAGCTGTGTCTCAGAAAACGCCCGTAGGTGTGAACCTGCAAGGTCGATCCGTGACTGTCAGGTCTTTGACGGCGGCAACACGTCTTGCCATTCCGGACGGCGACCGATCATCGCCTTCGCGAACGGGCAGAGCGGGATGATGACCACGTTGTCCCGTCGCGCGTCCTCGATCGCCTGTCGCACCAGCCTTTCTCCGACCTTGCGGCCACGCAAGACATCGGGAACATCGGTGTGGTCGATGATGATCTGGCTTTCGCCGACGCGGCTATAGGTCATCTCGGCCTCGACACCATCGACAACAAGGCGGTAACGCCCCTTCGATGGGCCATCTTCCCGCTCGACCGTGCCGTCCGTCGTCGAGGTCGCAGTCGTCGGTGCAGCAGTCGGCGCGCGCACCTCGCGCGGGCGCCCATGGGCGCATTCCAGCAGATCGCGGTCCCATCCGCCAAGGTCGGCCGCCGCCTCGTAGGTTGAGATAAGGAACGCCATCAAGGCTTCGTCGGGATCTGGCGCGGTCTGCACCGCGTCGTAGGGCAGCATGAATTCCGACAGGCCATCATGCCAGAAGGCCGCATCGGGCCGCACCGGCGCGTTCCGGTAACCGGCGGGGGAAGGATAGGCGTAGGCATAGAAGGCGGGGTAATCGATGCCATTGCCGCCCGGCCAGAAACCGGCAGAGGAAACTTCACGGTCATAGGCTTCCTGCGCCACGTTGTCGGGCAAGGACGGAATCCCCGCGGGATGCAGTGGGGCGCGGCGCCCTGAAAAGCGGGTCACAGCAAGGTCCAGCGCCCCCCAGAACAGGTGAACAGGGCTGGATTTACCGAGGAAGGAGGTTCGGAAGCGATAGAACACCCTGTCGATCGCCACCAAGGCCTGGTGGTAGCGCTGCACCGCGTCCCGGTCATAGGGCCTGTCGCGATGATCCTCGCTGAACGGGATGGGATTGGGTACCTCGTTCGGGATGTTGCTGAAGGTTGGCGTACCGCCGAGAGCGGTGAGCAGCTTCACAAATTCCGCACGAAACGCCGCGACCGTGGTCGGCCCGAGATCAAACGATGCCCGGTGGCCGTTGCCGCAGGTACCGATGACCTTGTGCTCTCGAAAGTCGAACAGGATCTCGATGCCCGGACCGTCCGGTATCGGCGAGGATGCCAGCCCCGTCGGCGTGACATAGAATGTCGCGTTCCAGGAATGGTTGAGCCACGGCGTGTGCGCGAGCCGGTATTTTCCGACAATCTGCAGATAGAGGTGCAGCGCGGAACAGGTCTCGCGCCATCCAAGATAATCGAGGGCGGGCCATTTGTTGGTCATTGCGTGTCTTCTCCATTCAGCATCTATCGCTTGCGGGTGTCGGTCATCTGGTCGTGGGTCGCCCGCGTCGTGTCCCGGCGATCATGTCATCAGCACCTGTCAATCCGGCAAGGGTATATGCTCGGCCCGGTCATCGACCGGAAGATCGAAGCGCCCGTTGCCCCAGTTTGCGGCGCGCCATTCGGCCTTGGCCGCTTCGATGCGTTCTTTTGATGAGGCGACGAAGTTCCACCAGATGTAACGGGGGCCGGGAAAGGTCGCGCCGCCAAGGATCATGAGCCGCGCGCCCCGGTCCCCGGCGGCGACCGTGATCTTGTCACCGGGGCGGAACACCATCATCCGACCCGCGTCGAAATCCTGCCCCGCAACCGAGATGGAGCCATCGACGATATAGATGCCCCGGTCCTCGTGATCATCCGGCATCGGCAACCGGCTTCCCGGGCCGAGGGTCACATCGGCGTAGAAGGTTTCCGAGAGCATCTTCGCAGGCGCAACCTCGCCATAGGCGTTCCCAAGGATAAGCCGCACGGAGACCCCGTGATCCTCGATCATCGGCAACGCCGCCTTGCCGTGATGTTCGAAACTGGGCGCCATGTCTTCATGGCTGTCGGGCAGAGCCAGCCAGGTCTGTATCCCGAACAGGCTGTTCGGACCGGTGCGAGCGGCTGCCGAAGTGCGTTCGGAATGCGAAACACCGCGCCCGGCGACCATCCAGTTCAGTGCGCCGGGCCTTATGATCTGATCGGCACCGGTACTGTCACGGTGATGGAAGTCGCCGCGATAAAGATAGGTCACGGTGCCAAGGCCGATATGCGGATGCGGCCGGACATCGATGCCCTGACCAGTCAACAGCTCAGCCGGCCCGGCCTGATCGAAGAAGATGAACGGGCCGACCATTTGCCGCTTTGGGGCGGGCAATGCGCGCCGGACCTCAAAACCGCCAATATCCCTGGCCCGCGGAATGATGAGCGTCTCAATCGCGTCGACGCCCACGTCATCGGGGCAGCCGGGGTCGAGTGCTGGGTTCCAACTCATGAGTGTCTTCCTCTCTTTGGCTCGCGGTCGGCGTCGGATTTGCCGATGCGAGTGCCTGATCTCGATACATCCATACTGCCCGAGCGGTTGGGCGATGCCCGTGCGATCGAGGTGTAGATTGGCGCCTCAGCCACCCGGCGGCTAGTCTTGGCACGCATCAAACTGTGTCGCGGATAGCGGAACGCGTGCGCCGCCTCGAAGGTCGGCCATGAGCTTGCGCCGAACATTATCCGCCGGTCGGGACACATTGATCACGGCCCAGAATGTCCGGATTTTGTGCGAAATAGTCGATCAGGGTTTCAGTGAGGACGCGGATTTTCCGTGCGGGATGCAGGCCCGGCGGTCTGACGACGAAGGCCCCTGCCGGTGGCGGGGGATAGCGCGTCATGATCGGGACGAGGGCGCCTGACCCGACATAGTCATGGGTAATGCAATCAGGAAGCCAGGCGATGCCAAGCCCCCCTGCCGAGGCAGCAGCAAGCGCCACAGCGTTGTCGGCCTTGAACCTGCCCTGCGGCTGAACCGTCACAATCTTGTCCCCATCCTGGAATTGCCAGGCTTCGGTTCCCTGCATGAGCGCCTCATGGGCGACAATCTCGTCTGGCGTCTGAGGCGAACCGTGCGTCTTGATATAGTCTGGGCTTGCGACAAGCGTTCCATGGATCGTGGCGATGCGCTTCGCGATCAGGTTGGAATCCGGAAGATATCCGACCCGAAGCGCGCAGTCGAAACCCTCTGCGATGAGATCGACGAAGCGATCACTGTAGGAGCTCTGGATGTGAAGGTTCGGGTGGCGATGCGCCATTTCTGCAAGTGCGGGGGCGAAGTGGGTCGGGCCGATGGAAAGCGGCATGGCGACCCTCAGGCGGCCACGCAGATCGCCGGTCGGGAGGATCGTTTCCCTCGCCATGTCGATCTCGGCGCTGGCCCGCGCCGCATGGTCTCTGAAGGTTGAGCCCGCCTCTGTAAGCGCGGCGCCGGGGTTGTCCGTGCGAGGAGCTGGGTGCCGAGTTCCGCTTCGATCCGGACGAGTCGCCGACTGACGATCGACTTGGAGACACCGAGCCGACGCGCGGCGGCCGAAACCCCCCCGGCATCGGCCACGGCGACGAATGTCTGCAGATCCTCGATATCCATTCCGGCGTTCCTCGTTTCGCGACGCAGTTTGCCCGAGTATGGCACTACCGTATTGCCGAAGGGAACGGCAAACTGCATGCAGTCAAAAATGTATCCGGCGCATGCCTCGCGGCGCCGCTGCCGCACCGACGGGCAAGAAAAGGAGCGCTCAATGATCCTTCGCAACGGCTTTGCTTCGCTTATTTCTCCTGAAGATTCGGTCCCCGTACTCAGGAGATCACGCAGCAAAGCGGACGGGTTGCTTCAGTCCTGTCCATATCCTCCATGTCAGCGTCACCGAAGGATGCGAGAATGGAACTCCCAGTCTATCTGACCTTTCTCTTCGTCAGTGCGGCCCAAGCTGCAACGCCGGGTCCGTCCACGGTATTCATTGTGAACAACGCCATTGCCTACGGGTGGCGCCGCGCGCTGGCCGCCCTGAGCGGAGATCTGGTCGCTATCGCGTTGTTGGCCACGTTTTCCATCATCGGGCTGGGCGCTCTGCTTGTGGCCTATCCGGTTGCGTTCCTCGCCCTGCGCCTTGCGGGCGCGTCTTATATTATCTGGCTCGGATGGAACTTTCTGCGCCCTGCCGCGCCGCAAGCGGACCCTTCGGGCACGGAGGCAGCTCATGGGGAAAGCAGCTTGGGGCTTTGGCTTCACTCCTTTGGTGTCGGGATCAGCAATCCGAAGGCGATTCTGTTTTTCGCCGCACTGTTCCCCCAGTTCCTCCCTGTAGGAAGCGGGCCATCCGTCCTCGCCCTTCTGGTTGCAACCTTCGTCATCGTGAAGCTCCTTGTTCTCGGTGGCTATGCCTTCGGAGCCCGCCACTTCGTCCGACTGCTCAGCAACCCGGAGCATGCAAGACGCGGACGAATGCTGACCGGCATCATCTTCGTGGCCTTCGGAGCCCTGATGATCTGGTCCGCCCTGACGGCCCCACAGGACGCAGCGATGTAACGAACATCCACCCACGGACTTCCAGAAGGAGAACCCACCATGGGCTTTGTCACAACCGACGACGATATACAGATTTTCTACAAGGACTGGGGTCCGCAAGACGCCCAGCCCATCGTCTTCCACCACGGCTGGCCGCTCAGCTCGGACGACTGGGATGCGCAGATGCTGTTCTTCCTGTCCAAGGGCTACCGCGTCGTCGCGCATGACCGGCGTGGCCATGGACGGTCGAGCCAAGTCGCGGAGGGTCACGACATCGACCACTACGCGGCCGATGCCTTCGCCGTGGCCAGGGCGCTGGACTGTTAATTGCCACTGAGATTTGACCCGGCATTGTCACCGAGAACTGACCCACCCAGTTGTTATGTTCTGCGCGTCATGATGGCGTCAATGCTGCTGTTTCCTTCCGTTTCTTTTTCGCGGTTTCGGAGCTGGCCTTGAAGCGATAGCTGTCGTTTCCGGTCTCCAGGATGTGGCAGCGGTGGGTGAGGCGATCGAGCAGCGCGGTGGTCATCTTGGCGTCGCCAAAGACGCTCGCCCATTCGCTGAAGCTCAGGTTGGTGGTGATGATGACGCTGGTGCGTTCGTAGAGCTTGCTCAGGAGGTGGAACAGCAATGCGCCACCTGAAGCACTGAACGGCAGGTATCCCAGCTCATCGAGGATCACGAGATCGGTTTTCACCAGCGCATCGGCGATCTTGCCAGCCTTGCCCTGGGCCTTTTCCTGTTCCAGGGCGTTGACCAGTTCGACTGTTGAGAAGAAACGCACGCGCTTACGGTGATGCTCGATAGCCTGGATGCCGAGGGCCGTCGCAACATGCGATTTCCCTGTGCCAGGCCCCCCGATCAGCACCACATTCTCTGCGCCATCCAGAAATTCGCAGCGATGGAGCTGGCGAACCAGAGCTTCACGCATTTCACTGGCCGCGAAGTCGAAGGCGGATAAGTCCTTGTATGCTGGGAAGCGGGCTGCCTTCATGTGATACGCGATCGAGCGCACCTCTCGCTCGGCCATTTCAGCCTTGAGCAACTGCGACAGGATCGGCATGGCGGATTCGAAGGCGGGTGAACCTTGCTCATGCAAGTCCTGCACGGCCTGCGCCATGCCTGGCATCTTCAGGCTGCGCAACATGATGATGAGAGCTGCACCGGCGGGGTCATGACGCATGACGGGTTCCTTTCTGGGTGCGCAGCCCATCATAGCGCGCGACATTGGCCTCAGGCTCTTTGCTCAGCGACAGTGCCGCTGGAGGGTTCACATCCGGCTGGTCGGTCGGTTTGCCATCCAGCAGCCTGTGGAGCAGGTTCAGAACATGGGTCTTGGTCGGCACGCCCGCCTCCAGAGCCAATTCCACGGCGCACAGCACGGCCTGTTCGTCAAGGTGCAGCACCAAGGACAGGATATCGACCATTTCGCGGTCCCCGCCAGGCTGGCGCAGTATCTTCGCCTGTAACATGCGGAAGGGTTCAGGCATTTCCACGAAGGGGGCACCGTTGCGCAGCGCTCCGGGCTTGCGCTGAACTACCGCAAGATAATGGCGCCAGTCATAGATGACGCGCCCCGGCTGGCGGTGCGACCGGTCGATGATGCGCTCATGCGTGCAAATCACGTGGCCCTCGGCCACAACCACCAGCCGCTCAGGGTAAATGCGCAGGCTCACTGGCCGGTTCGCAAAGCTGGCGGGCACAGAATAACGGGTGCGATCAAAGTTGATCAGACAGGTCGGTGAGACGCGCTTTCTTTCCTCGACAAAGCCATCGAACATTGTGGGGAGCGCCATCAGCGCTGGCTTCTCTGCTTCCCAAACATCGGCGATGGTTCCAGGCAACCTGCCATGGGCTGTCTCTGCCCACAGCTGTTTGCAGCGCTCTTCCAACCAATCATTCAGCGCATCCAGATCCGGAAAGGCCGGCATCAGCTGCCACATGCGATGGCGCGCGTCGCGGACATTCTTCTCGACCTGTCCCTTCTCCCATCCCGCCGCCGGGTTACAGAACTCGGGATCGAAGACATAATGGCTGGTCATCGCGGTGAACCGCGCATTCACATCGCGCTTCTTGCCAAGTCCGACCTTGTCGACGGCCGTCTTCATGTTGTCGTAGATCCCGCGGCCCGGGACGCCTTCGAAGGCACGGAACGCATGCCAATGGGCATCGAACAGCATCTCATGCGTTTGCAGCAAATAGGCCCGAACCAGAAAGGCGCGACTATGCGACAGCTTGATATGCGCGACCTGCAGCTTGATCCGCTCTCCGCCAACATAGGCCCAGTCCTCGCTCCAGTCGAACTGGAACGCCTCGCCTGGTGCGAACACCAGCGGCACGAAAGTTCCCCGATCCGTCGTATGATACGCGCGCTGGCGTTCGCCTTTCCATTCCCGAACGAAGGCCGCAACCCGTTCATAGGAGCCTTCATATCCAAGCTTCACCAGATCCGCATGTATCAGCTTCGCCGTTCGGCGATCCTTGCGTGATTTGCGCTGATCCGAAACAAGCCATGCTGTCAGCTGTTTGGCATAGGGATCCAACTTGCTCGGACGATCCGGCGTCTGAAACGCAGGCTCAACAATCCCCTCCCGAAGATACTTCTTGATTGTGTTGCGCGCGATGCCCGTGCGCCGCGCAATCTCGCGAATGGGCATCTTGTCTCGCAGCGCCCATGTCCTGATAACCTTCAAAAATCCCATGTCGATCACTCCATTTGCCCCCAGCTGGTTCAAGCCGGGGAAAGGTTGCACATGGGTCAATTCTCAGTGACAATTTCTGCTGTTGCCGGGTCAAATCTCAGTGGCAATTAACAAACCAACAGGCCACCGGTCATCACCGCCGATCTGCCCGATGTCGACGTTCTGATCGGAACTGAAGTCTCGTTCGATTTGTCCAGCGCCTTTTCCGACCCCGATGGCGACCCGCTGACATTCAGGTTTGACGGCCTGCCCGAAGGCGTGATGGCCAATGGCGGCCAACTGACCGGCACCATCACCGCCGAACCGGGCGAATACACCGTCACCGTCACCGCCGATGATGGCCGCGGCGGCGTGACCAGCGCGAGTTTCGTGTGGGCCATCGCCGAAAGCGGATTGGATTACTACTTCTATCCAACCGATCTCGAACTCGAATACTTGGCGCGGGCACTCTCATACGGTCGTTTCGATTTGGACGCTGCCCCAGATTTCCGAATGTTGCAAGCAGCCGCTTCCGGTCGCTGGGAGCAATACGAGGCGCTCGCCCCAATATTCAATATTCCTGAGGGCTATGTCGTCGACCGTGTTTTCACTGAGCCGGGGCGCACTGTCGCCCAAGACGGGTTTTTGGGTATCGGGCTGGTGTCGGACAATGGCGATCCGATGCTTGTCATGCGCGGCACGACCGGGACGCTGGACTGGGTCGACAATCTCAATTCCGCCGGTGTCGGATACCGGCAGGTTGATGTCGTCTGGGACGATCTGCTCGCTTGGATGAACGATCTTTCAGCGGCTGGTGGCACACCATTGCCTTTGCATATAACAGGGCACAGCCAAGCCGGAGCGCAGGCGCAAGTCATCGCGGCACGCGCGGCGGCAAACGGAATTTACGTGGATCAGGTCGTCACATTTAATGCTCCGGCTTTGCCGACAGCAGCGCTGGCTTACGATGTAGGTTCGAATATTGGCCGGGTAAGCCACTACGTCTCGGTTGGCGATATCGTGTCTCTTGTGGGATCAGGATATCTGCAGGGCGGGGTTACGCTCTATCGGATAGAAACTGACGACATACAAGAAGTGAGCCTCAGAAACGTATCGCAATTGAGATCGGCGCTAACTGGGCTTGCAGCCTATGTAGAAGATGTTCACACAGGCCACTGGACCACATCAGTCCTCGGTCCGACGACGGCTATTCAGTTTCCAGGTATGCCTTCCGATGATGCTTCGAGACCTAGCTTTACTTATTTTGATCCTCAATTCCGATCATTTGTTGAACAGGTTGATTATATCTTCGATGTTGCACCGATTCTTATCGCGACATATTTCGACCTTAGGGCGTGGAACAAAACGTCCAACTTCATGAAGCGGCGCGCTCTTCACCGCGAAGGATATACCGATGAAGAGATAGATGAGATGGCCAACCAGCTTTTGCAATACAGCGAGGACGCCCGCGCACTCCGTCTTCGCGCAGCCGAGCTTGATTTCCAGACACGCGCAGGTTGGGACGAAGGCGCGCGATTTCTAGGCGAATTGGCGTCGTTCCAGCTGTTTGCCGACTCTATCCTGCCGAACGATGGCGATCCGCTCGCCAACCTGACGGGAACAGAGGTAATCGTCGCCAGATCTGGAGAGGAGCTTGTCAATGAGACAGGTCATAGCGTCATCATGATCGCTGCCGAGACGGGCAGTACATTGTCATCAATGGTAGGCGAGAGTGCATTCTTGTTAGGTCCAAGCCCTGATCACATCGTCATGGGCGGTGGAGGTAACACAGTTTTGGGCGGTGCCCAAGATCTTGACGGCGACATAATCACAGGTTTCGGCACGACAGACTTGATCATTGCCCAAGGGGCTGCTTTTGACGCTGGCGCGATGGGGATCGTAGCAGGATCGGCAATCCTATCTGTAGATTTGCCTGCCGAAGAACCGCAGTCCTTCGTGATCCGTTTGGAAGGTGACTATTCGCTTGATGCTTTCGGCGTTTTGCCTGCACCCGGTGGAACAGCAATTTTCTATGAGGCTCCGCCGCCAGAAATGTTATTTCAAGTTGAGGCCAAGGTAGCAGCTGCTTCAGGTAATGCTCTGGACGGGGTTTCCATAAACCTTGAGCGAAGCTTCGGTAATTTTTCAGTTGCGCAGAGTAATGAAGATGGCGAATTCAGCTTCGATATGCTCATCGGTACCGGCGGGCGACTAACTGCCACTCGTGAATATGACCCCGTCAATGAAGGCAACGTGACAGCCCTTGACGCTCTAAACGTGTTGCGTCTGGCCGTCGGGCTCTCTCCCAGTTGGGGCACAGCCTCGCCGATGGACTTCATTGCGGCTGACATCAACCAGGATGGGCAGGTGACGGCATTGGACGCACTAGAGGTGCTGCGCGCTGCTGTGGGGCTGCAAAGCGCAAATCAGCCCAGATGGTTCTTCATGGATAGCGACGCCGATCTCAGTCATATCGATCGCAACGATACGCGGGTCGAAGAAGGTATCCGCTTTGATCCAGCAGTGACGGACACGTCGAACCTGAGCATGACGGGGGTGTTGTTGGGGAACATGCAGGAGTATGCGCAATGAGGGAGTAGCTTCGTGCGCATTCGCACCTTCGCCGGACGGTTTTCAGGCCGGGGTGTAGAGCATGCAAAACGGATGACTGCTTTTACAGTTTTCTGCGACTGCAATGCCGCAGCGTCACAGGCGGCTGTCCGCCCGTTGCGTCGTCTTTTGGGCAAAAACGTTTAAAGCCAGCCTGATGTCAAAGTCACGCGAACGCACTGCTGCTGCACTTTATTCACTCTCCATCACCCGCGTTTATCGAGAGGTTTGAGCGCTTCACGAACCTCGCCTGCATAGGATCATATACAAAATTGGCAATCGTACCGTCCTTGATCTTCTCTACCGCATCATTAATCGCGAACAGCGGCACAAGAAACCACTCTCTGGGCGTGACCGGACGCCCGAAGCGATCCATAATCTCAATCTCAAGCCGCGCGGGGTCGAAAATTCGGTGGATCAGGTTCTCAAGCTTGGTGCGGTTAATGTTGTATAGCTCATAGGTGGCCGCAACCTCTACATTCGCCATTAAAAATGTCGGTTGTCAGAGCTTTATCGACGCAAGGTCGAACAGCTGGCAGAAAGCCTGCGCGATCCGGCCATCAGGCCAGCGGCGCTGGAGACGATCAGAGGACTGATCGAAGCAGTGACGGTAAATATTGATGATGCGGGAGAGGTAACGCTTCCATTTGCGGACATGGTGCGGACACGAACTCAACACAGCAAAAAGCCCCGCGTGTTGCGGGGCGCAGGGTGTTGATATATATAGGTATTTTGGTTGCGGGGACAGGATTTGAACCTGTGACCTTCAGGTTATGAGATATATGAGCGGTCGTTTCCGGTGTTTCCGAACCTTTCCAGAACATAGCATATGTAATTGATATCCAGTTTGTTTTTGTATAGCTTCGCCCCAAGTTATGCCACGTTATGCCGGTCACGGTGGCGCACAGGTGGCGCACGGTGGCGCACAAAGGCCCCTCAAGGGGCTGCGGATCGAGGGGAACAGGATGCCGATTGCGAAGCTCACCCGGCGGGGAATGACCGCCATCAAGCCCGCCGACAAGCGTGTCGTCTATTACGACAGCGCCCTGACCGGCTTCGCCCTACGGGTCGAGCCGACGGGGCGGATGACCTATTTCATCGAATACCGGCCCGGCGCTGGCGGGCGCAGTGTCGCGAAGAAGCGCCTCAACCTCGGGACGACTGAGGAATTCAACCCGGAGAAGGCCCGCGAGCGCGCCAAGGAACTGCTCGCCCGCGTCCGGCTTGGCGCTGATCCTGCCGCCGACCGGCGGGCAGATCGGGAAATGCCGCTATTCCGCGACTTCGCATCCCGCTACCTTGAGGAGGAGGCCGAGACGAAGCTGAAACCGGCGTCCGTCAGGAACTATCGCAGCTATATCAAGAAACACATCCTCCCGGCGCTTGGCACGGCGAAGCTCGACGCCATCGGGGCCTCCGAGGTCGCGCGTGTCCACCGGAAGGTCGGGAAGACCAGCCCTGTCACGGCGAACAGGCTGATCGAATGCATCGGGTCGATTTTCAGATACGCCGCGACATGCGGTCTGGTCGAGAAGGGCCACAATCCGGCGGCGGGCATCACGGCATTCAAGGAACATGCCCGCGAGAGGTTTCTCTCTGCGGCGGAACTGGCCCGGCTTGGGGAAACCCTCGCGCTGGCCGAGACCGAGGGCCTGCCGTGGCGCGTGAGCGACAACAAGCACACGCCGAAAGAGAACCAGCGCACGATCATCGACCGCCATGCCGTCGCCGCGATCCGCCTTCTGATCTTGACCGGGCTGCGCCTGCGCGAGGTGCTGCACCTGCGCTGGTCAGAGATCGACTTCGAGCGCGGGGTCGCACTGCTGGCCGACACGAAGACCGGTCGCAGGTATGCAGTCTTGAACGCCCCTGCCCTTGCCCTCCTAGAGGATCTGGAACGGCTTTCAGATTGGGTCATCCCCGGCGGCGACCGGGACCGCCCCCGGAGCGATCTGAAACGCCCGTGGGACGCCGTCCGCGCCCATGCGGGGCTTGACGATGTCCGCCTGCACGATCTGCGCCATACGAACGCCAGCGTCGCGGCTGGCGGCGGCGTCCCGCTCGCCGTCATCGGCAAGCTCCTCGGCCATAGTCAGCCTTCCACGACGCAACGCTATGCACACCTCGCGGATGATCCCGTCCGCGCGGCGGCGGATACCGTCGGGAACCGGATCGACGCCGCGCTCAGGGGCAGGAGCGCCGAGATCAAGCCGATGCGCAGGGGTGCAGGAAATGCTTAGGCCATGGAAGCAGCCCCATTTCAGGCACCGGGAAGGGGGCGTGACGAGGATTAAGCCGCTTTCCGACGATGACGCGGCGAAGCTCCTTGAACCGCTCGGCCTGATGGTGAATGCCGCGCGGGCAAAAGCCCTCAGCGACGCCATCACAAATGCAGTCTGCGAGCTAGAGACTGCTCTTCTCAAAGACCCGGGCATAATGGATGAGCGCCGCGCGGAGTTAGAGTGCATTGCTACCGATCCGGCGGGAACACTTGAAGATGAACCTATGAGCCGCGCGGGTAGCCTTGTGCGGTCCGGTCTGGTGTATCTTGGTGTGTTCAAAGGCATTGACGCCGAAACGCGGAAAGGGGCGGTGCAAATACGCGATCTTGCACGAGCGCGTTTGGCCCGAAATCTGCCCGGCAAGAAGCCGCAACGCATCAAGAATGCCGAGGTTCAGATGCTCACCGGCGTTTGGCACTTTCTCACACAAATAGCTCCGGACGCGCCACCTCTGCCCGGAAAAGCCGACTGTGACGAGGATCACCCGGTGCTGAATTTCGCCGAGGACTTCATTTTTGATGTCGTTTCCCGCGCCCGTCTAATGGTCCCGCCGGAGGACACGGCGACGCATGGAGAGCTGGATAAAATTCAGGGACGGAAACGTCGCACCATCCGCGATCATCTCGTAGGAATAAAATCGGCGACCAGCCCGCAGAAAAAGAGGCGCCGGATCAGCAACAAAACTTAGTCAAGGCGGCGGTTTTCGCGCGATTTTGACGAAAACCGCCGCCTAGATAAACGGGGCATAGCTTGGCAAGTCTTTCCATGTCGAACAACAATCGCATGGAGAGAAAAGATGAAACCCCGCAATCTCGACCCCGATTATGTCAAGAATCTGGAAATTCTCGACAGTTCTGAGGCCGCCGCCTACCTGCGCACATCCACCAGCACACTGGCAAAACTGCGCTGCTACTCGGACGATGGCCCGCGCTTCATCAGGCAGTCTGCCCGAAAGGTTTTGTATCGTCGCGCCGACCTCGATGCTTGGCTGAACCGCAAGCTCGCCCGCACGGGTGCGCATGGGGAGGCAGTAGCATGAACGTCGTTACACCCCTGATTTCAATTGGCTCCGCATCGGCAGAAGAGATCGCCGAGAATCTGCGCGCACAGGTCGGCGAAGACATCGGCAGGAAGTTTCTTCGCCTGAGGGTTGACGTGCCCCGCGAAGCACACGCGGTACGAAACGCGATTGCTGAGACTCGCGCCGAAGAAAAGCAAAAGCAAAATACCGACAAACGCGAGATTGCGCGTTTGAGCACGGGAACATCAGAACGCCTGCTCAAGAAACATTTCGAGGAGGAAATATCGCGGCGGCAGGGCAATATTGTCCGTATCGAAGCGCGTGTGAAAGACCTTGACGAGGAGTTTCGCACGGCGTCGGAAAGTGCCAACGATGCAAGTGCTCTTGGGGCGGCGATCCGCGAGGGCGTGGCGGGTCTGCGGAAAATCAAACGCGCGAAGCCGCTTCCGATTCCTTCGGGCTGGAACCTAGACACGGCACGGGCGGAAAGAATCGACCGCCTTGGCCAGATTGCCGAGGCTGAGGCGGCCCCCAATCATCCGGACGCGATCAAGCGGGACATCATCGCCGCGCTAGATCGACGTGCTGAACGGGCCAATGTTCAGATCAATTTGCGCAATCGAAGCGGTGATCCGGCAAACCTCGCATCTCACTTTATGCTGGGCGTCCACGGCAGCAGCCTGATCGGAGATGGCGGGACGAACTTCCTCATCTGGACGCTGCGCGACCTCATCGAGGAGCGCTTGCTAGAACTCGTGCCGGACACGATCCCCGGCGCATTGACCGCCTCACAGCGCGAGAAGCGGCTTACCGCCCTCCGGGCCGACCTCTTGCGGATCGAACGGATCGAAGAGCAGCTCATCATGCAGGCCGAGGCGCGAGGCCAGAAAGTGCAGCGCAGACCGGATGCCGATTTCAGAGCGGTTCTGGGAATCGAGATTGTCGAGGCCCGCTGATGGATGCGGCCTCATCATTTCGCTGGCTGGACCAGATCGCGGACGACCGCGATCTGCCTCCGGTCGCCGTGCGGGTCGCAATCGTGCTGCGTCGCTACTTCAACAGTCGGAGCGGCGTAGCATGGCCGTCGCAGGCCCGGCTTGTCGATGTGACGGGTCTGTCGCGGTCGGGATTGCAGAATGCCCTACGCGCCCTCGTATCGCATGGTCACCTATTGGTCGAGGTACAGAAGGGCCGAGGGTCAACGAACCAATACCGTCCAGCTTTCTTCGCAATAAAGGCCCACGAGGGTGAGCATTATTCGCCAGAAAATGCCCACGAGCGTGAGCCTTTTAGTCCTAAAAAGGCCCACGAGGGTGAGCATTATGCGGAGGAAAAGGCCCACGAGGGTGGGCAGAGGGTGCCCACGAGGGTGAGCAGGGGTGCCCACCAGCGTGGGCAGGGGGTGCCCACCAGTGTGGGCACAGAACTCTTAGAGAGAACCCTTAGAGAGAACCCTCGTAATGAACTCAATACTGCCCGCCTTCCGGCGGACAGTAAAAGGAGATCATCCAGCAAGTCGATTTCGTCTGATGAAGTCGAGGACGCGTTCGACAGGTTCTGGCAAAACTATCCGCGTCGGGTCTCCAAGGGCGCGGCTCGCAGCGCCTTTGCGGCGGCACTGAAAAAGACCGACGCCGAGAACCTGATCGACGGGGCGCGGCGGTATGCGAGCGCCACGCTCGACACCGAGCCCCGCTTCATCAAGCACGCCGCATCATGGCTGCGCGCCGAGGCTTGGCTCGATGAACCGGATGCTGCACCGGCGCAGGCCACTACGCTCGACGCGGAGGGGAACGTAATCCAGACCACGCCCGCAGGCGGCGGCGCTGGCCGACGCCGGACCGACGCAGAGATCGTGAATAGCTGGTCAGTCGAGGATCTTCTTCCGGGAGGTAAATATTCATGCCCTTTTTGAACACAGAGATTGCGATCTTCGAGCCAGACAGATTCGCCCAAAAAATTCTCACTATGCCAGATCAGGCACTTATCGACATGGTCGCCGGAAAAGAACCGACTGCGCCACTCACCCAACTTGTGGATATCACGAAGCATGCGCGTTCGACTTCGTCGGAGACATTGCGACGGAATGAGGCGTTGCAGCTTCACCTAGCCAATAACCATCGTCTCCGCCGGTCAGTTTTCGACGGATCACGCGAGTGGGCGATGGCAGTTTGCGAGGCGCTGCCAGCGTTGGAAGACCTGCAAGCGCAGAACAGGTTTGCGCTCGCTGCGGCACAGACCGAGGCGAGGCGGGACGTCCTCGCGGCGATTGTGGTGGGTTTGGCCAAGGTCTTGCAATCATCCGGCGGCGGCCCCGCGCCGGAGCGCGTGAGCGCCGTTGTCGAAACACTGGCCGACTTCGAGGACACCGAGAGCATCTACGGCTCGGTGTTTCGAGGGTTCAGTATCCCCACCGCGCAAGTTGCGGCCCGGAGAATAAAAGAAACCTCCGTATTCATGCCCACGCCTGCGGAAATGCTCCGCGCATGCATCGACGCCCGGCGCTTCTGGCGCGATGTCGAATTCGCCTCACGGCGGCACATCGCGCTTCTGGTCGAGGCCCGCGATGAGCTTTTCGCCAATCCGCCCACACCCACCCCCGAACCGTCCGATCCCGATTGGTTCTGATGATCTGAGGAGATTGAAATGTTGAAATCACCCGAAGCCGCCCGTGCCGCCGCACGTATCGCAGCCGAAAACCGTTTCGGCCCTGATGCAAATCTGGCTGACCCCGCCGTCGCGGCATGGGCCGAGAATTACGCCGCCAACTGGACCGAAGGCGTCCGACGCTCCCGCGAAGGCTTGACTGAAATCATGCAAGAAGAAAACGCATGGTCCTGCCGTGAATTCGTGTACGCGAGCTATCTCGACGCGCGCCTCGATGCCGCCTCGGTGATCCGCGTACTTCGCGCGATGCGGGGCGCATCGTTGGAGGAGGATGACCATGCAGCGTGACCAGCATCGCGCGGCGATCCTGCCGCTCGCCCCGTCACCCCGGTCCCCGTTTGTCATCGAGACCGCGCGCGCCATTCTCCACGCAACCGACGAGGTTTGCATGCAGGCCGCATGGCGCGCAGCGGCTCATGCGCTTGTCGATCCTTTGATCGCGGCGGGGGTGCCTGACGCGGCAGTCAAGGAACACATCAGCGCATTCCGCGCCGCCCTCAAAATCGCACTTCGCCGGATGAGCGGCGGCGACGGCGGCCCCCCCGGCACCCGGCAGCCGTCGCCACCGCATCGAAACGTTGAGGCGGCATGACGCGCGCCCCGGCACAAATCACACCAACCCGAAAGGAAACGACATGATGAAGGAAGAACTGGAACGCTATCACAATGACGGCGCGTGGCGTGCAGCCTATGAAGCTGCACTCGCAGAGGCCGATCAAGCGGGCAGCGGCGAACCAATGAAGGCAATTCAATTCGCCTTTGCGACCGCGAATGCGTTCACAGATGGGCGGCAAGATGCAGCAGCGCAGCGCGAGCGCAGTCTTGAAGCAACCCGACAGCGCATCGCCGCCCACGAGGCCAAGGAGGCAGCGAGGGCCGAGGCAGAGAAGCCCAATCTTGCACAAGCGGCGCTTTCCGCCGCCGTCGGGCGCATAAACGCCAGCCGGGGGGTGACCAACCAAGAAGCCGGGGATGCCGCTCCTGCGCAAGATGAGCGCGCCGGAGCGCACACCGAGGCCAAGGACAACGACGGGCAGGTATCTACAACGGATGCACAGGCCGCTCTCAGGCGCGCAGCCGAGCGGATCAACGCAACACGCTGACGAGTGAGGGGCGGGGCAACACCCCCCGCCCCCCCCTATTTAGGTACCTTTCTGGGGGCCGGATTTACGCGGCGCAGCCTTGCCCCGGAATTTTCGCGTTTTTTAGGCCCGAAAAAATGCGTTTTGTTTTGGAAGTGATCCCCTGATCTGACAATCGAAAGGACAGAAAATGCCGGAAGATGCCGGAACGAGAACCACAACAGAGATACAAACCAGCGCCGCTGCGCGTTTGCTGATGATCAGCGCCGAAAGGGTGCGCCAATTGATAAAGGACGGTTACATCCCGCGAGGAAGCCAGCGCGGCCACGTCCACCTTGTCGGCGCGGTGCAGGGCTATCTCAAGTTTCGCGACGATGCAGACCGGCGAGCGAACAAGTCCGCCGCCGACAGCCGCGTCCGTGACGCCCGGGCAAAAGAAATCGAATTGCGTAATTCGGTCAGGCTGCGGGAACTGATCCCGGTCGATGAGGCTACCGAGATTATCGATGAGTATTTTGCTGCGGTTGTTTCGGAATTGGACGGCATGGCCGCGCGGATTACGAGGGACATGCCAATGCGCCGGAAGATCGAGGCCGAAATCAGGGCCGCGCGTTCTAGGATGGGCGACAGAATGATGGAGGCCGCGAAGACAGTTGCAAGCGGTCGAATGGACGAGAATAATCAGAGCGGCCATTAAAAACGGAAGGGGAATTAAATGGCACGGCCAGCACTTGTTGACTTATTGCACTATGCGGCAGAGGCACTGACCCCGCCGCCTGAAATTGATGAAGATGCGCTCATGCGCGCCCTCGCGGCAGACCCGCGCACGAACCCGGCATTGATGAAGTCGGAGGCCAACAGCGATGCCTGATCTCGTGATCAAGACGCGTGAGGCGCGGGCCGCAAAAACCGCGTTGGTCGGGGCCAATCAGGCCCTGTCGGGGTCGCGGATCAATCCGTTGGCATGGCTGGCTATCGCGCATCGGGCCTTTCACCATTAGAGCGCAGAAGAGCGGATCGCGGCCCTTCTGGCCGCGCTCATCCCGCATTACAGCGCGGTTCACTTGAAGATGTTGGCAGCGCCATTGATCTTGTCAGGGACAGATAGCTGCGAATGCAAAAGATGTCATCTGTAGCAACCGAAACTGGAATTCAAAAAATAGTTTGCTGCTGGGCGACGAAAAGTGTTTGAAGTCTTGTGCTTGATGCGAGATGCTAAGTTATATTCAGGAGAAATGGTTTTTCATGTCCTACAGGTCTAAAACGCTTTCGCTTCAAAGAGCTTATTTTAACGAGGGATTTAACAGCACGCTGGAAACAGTTCTACGAAATGCGTTCAGTAGCCTTCCAAGCGCCAAAGACCGAATTGTTGAGATCGATTTGTTTGCAAGCCAGCTCTTTGCGAGCTTTGAGGGCGCCAGAGGTGGCGAGGGGATCTTTGTCAGGGTGCTTGAGTTTGAGCGGGGCGCGATAGGAGTAATCAATCTCGACACAACAGACAACAGCGCTGCAGTTGAGGAATTTTTTCATCCAAGAAAGCAGGATTTCCTCAAGGACGAGATCGTTTTTTACGTGGTGCGCAACCACATAGTAGCCTGCAATGTCAAGAACAAACATGGAACCTTTGCATCGAATATGCTACAGCTTGCGCAGCGTGCGGATGTTTTGGGGAACGAGGTAAAGATGAAGATAGCCGACGTGCCAGACCAAACAACACTTGCACGCATCGAAGAGGTAGGGGTGAAGGAGGTTGATTTTTCGATCACTTCCTTTATGGAAAATTTAAACATATCGACTCGGCAGCAGGCCGGTTCTCGTATCATGCAAATGATTTTTGGAATGCCCGCTGATGATGCGGGGTTGCGTAAGCGTGCCAATGCGATGGGCCGCCTAGTATTAAAGCGCGGGCGCTTCACAAAAGATGAAATTCAGAAAGACCAATGGCTTACAAACATTGGCAAGGAGCTGATGATAGCGGGGTCGTCCGATAACTTCACCATTATTCTCGAAGACAAAACCAAAGTCTCAAATTCGATGTTGAAGAAGACCAAGACTGTAAACTTGCGTCGGCACGCGAACAGTTTTTCATTCGATCATGCTAAAATGGAGCTGGAAGCGTACTATCGAGAGCTGACCGCAGATTCGTCGTTAGGTACCTGACATGGTAAGGCTTGGTTCCATAGCATGGCTGTTTGTAAGCCTGATCGCTGCCGGTCTGGCAGGCTATGTAGCCTATGGTGATGCCGAGAAATTTGCCGTCATCGTGGATTTACTAGCAACGATCATTTCAATCCTTATTGGTGTGTCACTAGCGGTGATCGCAGTACTTACCTCGCCGTTTTCTGTTTCGGAGAATGCAGTGGGTGATAAAGACGAGGCCGCGCGTATGACAAAACTGGTTAAGAACGATGATGAAACGCTTGCCAGCGGGCAGCTAATGTTTTTTTGGATATATTTTTGTGCGCTTGCCTTGGCGCTCTTGTTCAATTGGACAACAGCAGGTGACACGACAGATTACAGCAAGTGGTATTTGAAGATATTGGCGTGCGTGACGGCCTCAGTCGGCGTCTTTGCGTTCATGTGGTCTGCCCGCTTACCATTGATGCTGCAAAGAATTTCAAGACAGAGGCGGACTCTTGGCTAATGTCAGTTTCCATTGCTCTATACGAAGGCATTTCAACGCTCGCTTGAGGTCCGCAATGGTTCGAGTATGATGCTACACCTACGAAATGGCTGGCCATGCTGCGGTGTGCATGAATGTGTCTTGTGGGCTCATTGTGTCATTCTTGCTCCTTCTCTCCCCTTTTTTCCTATCTAGTAGTGCCTAGGGCTCAAAGCTCTCCTGCGCAGGGTCGCTAACACAACAAAATGGGACGTCCATTCTCGTCATGCTACGGCATGCTCGCTGTCGCTGGCCGAATCGTCGTGGCGCAGCCAAGGGTGTTACTCGGCGCAAGATGGTCGACGCGGTCAGGTCATATGCTACCACTTCCGCCCGTGCCGCGCGCCCACCGAAAAACCATAGCATTGAACTCGCCACCCATGCTCCGCAAAGCATTAAAAACACCCCCCCCCCTTCATTGTGAAAACATGACGGAGTATTTTCTAATTCAGTAGCTTAAAAAACTGGAAAGATTTGAATTGGCGTTGGAAACAAATCAACGCTTTACTCCTATTGTATTTTAACGCCGCCCGGCGCATTATTCGGACATCGCTTCGTCCTTCTGCGATTGCGCCGATTGTCTATAGGGGCGGCCTGTCAGGGCCGCCCTTTTCTGTCGACTGCTTCCGAAGAAAATAACGCAAGCAGAATAGAAGTCGGCCTACATCTGGGAAGATGACCAACCACAAGCAACTTGATCCAAGAACATACAAGTGTTTGCTATCAAACAGTCGTCATTGCTTGCGCCGCGCGGTCGGATGCTGTCTGATGCCACGAGTGATTGATTGCTTGAGGCTGCCATGAAATTTGATGACCTGATATCTTTCGCCGATCAGTTGAAAGCCAAGTTCCAGTTGCCGGGGCAGGCATCGCCCGAGGATCAGCTCAAGCCGCTCGTGGCCGATCTGATCAAGCTCGCCGGGGCGGGTTATGGCGTCGTCATCGAGACGCGGACCGAAACACATCTTGCGGAACACAAGGTGCGCCCTGACATTGCCATCTACGCGGATGGGCTGATCTGCGGTTACATCGAACTCAAGGCTCCCGGATTAGGCGCAGATGCGCCGCGACTGACCGGCAAGCACAACAGGGCTCAGTGGGAAAAACTCAAGGGGTTGCCCAATCTGATCTATACAGATGGCCGAGAGTGGGCGCTCTACCGCTCCGGGACGCGGCCAGAGGGACAGCCGGTTATTCGCCTGCACGACGATCCTAGCGCAATGGGCAAGGCTGCAGTCGCCAAGGGCAATGAGGAAGCCGTGGAGCGCTTGCTGCGCGACTTCCTCGGATGGAAACCCCTCGTCCCACACACACCCACTGGACTAGCAAGTTACCTCGCGCCGCTCAGCCGGTTTCTACGATCAGAAGTTGAGAGCGCACTAACGGTGGAAGACTCCGCCGTTAAACTCCTTGCAAACGAATGGCGGCAGTTCTTCTTTCCCGACTCTGATGATGCTAAATTCGCGGATGCCTACGCACAGACCGTGACCTATGCGATGCTGCTTGCTCGTCTGTCCGGTGCCGCAAAGCTCGATCCGGCAGAGGCTGCCAAGACGCTTGACACAAATAATGGCCTGCTTGCCAGAACTTTGGAGCTTCTCGGCCATACAGATGCCCGCAAGCAACTGGCGGTCGGTTTCGAGATGCTGCAACGCTCGCTCGAGGCACTTGATCCGCACGACTTCATGAAATCGAAGCCTGACCTTTGGCTGTATTTCTATGAAGATTTCCTTGCCGCCTATGATCCCAAGCTGCGAAAGGATTACGGAGTGTATTACACCCCGCGCGAGGTTGTCGAGTTACAGGTTCGCCTTGCCTCAGAACTTCTGGACAACCGGTTCGGCAAAAAGCTGGGCTTTGCCGATGATGGGGTGGTGTTCCTCGATCCCGCCGTAGGCACCGGCACCTATCCCGTTGCGGCTGTAAAGCACGGGCTGGAGAAGGTGCGCGCACGATCCGGGCCCGGCGCAGTGCCCGCCCGCGCGCGCCAGATGGCCGAGAACCTGCACGGATTCGAAGTGCTGGTTGGCCCCTATGCCGTTGCGCATCTGCGGCTGACACAGGCGCTCGAAGGTGCAATGAATGACGCTAAGGCAGCGGCTGGTGAGCAGGAAGAAAAACTTGCAAAGCGGCTCAACATCTATCTAGCAGATACACTATCCAGCCCGAACAAAGCCCCGCCGGGTGGACTGGACCTCACACATAAAGCCTTGACTCAGGAGCACGAGGCCGCCCGCAAGGTCAAGCAGGGCGAAGATATTCTCGTTTGTCTAGGCAATCCCCCCTATGACCGGCAGACCATCGAAGAAGGCGACCAGACAACACAACGCAAAGGTGGCTGGGTTCGATTTGGTGACCAGATTGAGGGCGGCGCGAAGCAGGAAAAGCAAGGCGAACGCGCCATACTCAAAGACTTTACCGAACCCGCATCGAAGGTAGGTGCAGGCGGCCACCTCAAGAACCTCTATAACGACTATGTCTATTTCTGGCGTTGGGCGCTATGGCGTCTGTTCGAACAGCAGGCCTGCGGCGGGATCGTCACCTTCATTACCGCGTCCAGCTATCTGGCCGGACCGGGATTTGTTGGTGTGCGCGAGGTGATGCGGCGCACCTTCGATGAAATCTGGATCATTGACCTCGGCGGCGACAACCTCGGGACACGCAAGACACCAAATGTGTTCAATATCCAGACGCCGGTTGCCATCGCCATCGGTGTTCGCGGGACCAAGCCGACGCCCGACCAGCCCGCCAAGGTCCGGTATGCGAAGATTGAAGGGGCGACCCGGGAAGACAAGCTGACGCAACTGGACGGTATCGGGGCCTTTGCGGGCATCCGGTGGCGCGACTGCCCGGATGACTGGCACAAACCCTTCCTTCCGGTTGGGAAGGGGGACTTCTTCCAGTGGCCGATGCTGATTGATCTGTTCCCCTATCAGAGGAGCGGATCAAAGTTCGGCAGGCCTTGGCCTATTGCCGAGACAAGGGAATTGATTGATCGGCGCTGGGCGAAGCTCCTAGGCGAGCCATGTGAATCGCGCGCCAAGCATTTCAAGAGCAACAAATACAGAAAGATAGAACGCGAGTATCGAGACCACGAAACAGGACTGGCTTTGCCGTCGATTGCGAGTTTGAAGCCGGGCGCGGCAACGCCAAAAGTTTCGCCATATGCGTTCCGATCCTTTGACCGGCACTTTGCCATTGAAGACATTCGGTTCAACGACCGGATGGGCGAAGTGTTATGGCGCATACAGTCTGACTGTCAGCTATATCTGACCACAATGACCACGGAGGTTTTCGGTTTCGGGCAAGCAGTTATGGCTTCAACCGCTGTTCCCGACATTCACCACCTTTGTGGTCGAGGCGGGAAGGACGTGATCCCCCTATACCACGATACAGCCGGGGCCGATCCGAACGTGACGACCGGTTTGCTTGCGAAGTTGGACGATACCTTCGACACCGCGCCCTCGGTGGAGGATCTAGCGGCCTATGTCTATGCCGTCCTTGCGGGGCAGTCCTATACTCGCCGGTTCTGGAACGAACTCGAAACCCCCGGCCCCCGCGTGCCTATCACCAAAGACGCCGCAATTTTTTACGAGGCGGTTGCTCTGGGCGGCAAGATGATCTGGTTACACACCTATTCCGAACGGTTCCGCAGCGCCGAACGGGGCGATGAAATTCCGCCCGGCACGGCAAAGATCATCAAGGGCGTGTCGGACGACCTAGAAAGATACCCCGAGGAATACGCATACGACCCTGCTACTCAGGAAATTACCGTCGGCGATGGCCGCTTCGGCCCTGTGGCACCGGAGATCTGGGCATTCGAGGTTTCAGGCCTGCATGTCGTGAGATCATGGCTTGGCTACCGGATGAAAAAGCGGGCGGGCAAGAAATCCTCTCCCTTGGATGAAATTCGACCCGAACGGTGGACTGCCCGCATGAGCGACGAACTGCTCGAGATGCTCTGGGTGTTGGAAGCGACGCTGGCTATGGAACCCGCTTTAGAGGCTATGCTCGACAAGGTGGTCGCAGGACCATGTTTCCTCGCAAGCGACCTACCCACCCCGAGCGATGTCGAAAGAAAAGCACGGGGCGGTGCAAAGCAGACAGCAGAAGGGCAGCTTGGTCTATTCGAGGACGATGAGGATGAAGAGGAATGATAATCCTAACATGAGGGCGCGGATCTTGCTGCTAGATTGGATTGAATATGAAGTTTTCAGAAATTTTTGGAATAGGGCTTGAGCAGCCCCAACTCGACTTCGTTGACATTACTCCGGACAGTGACATGCCGCTGTTCATCGACCCGTTTGCTATTTCGCTAAAAGGCGACGCATGGTCGGAACTGTGCCACCAGCACATCAACCATTTTTTCCAGACTGCGCTCGACCATATTCGAGCCGGGCGCGATGACAGCGCGCGGGCGATGCTGAATGGCTTGCGTGAGCCAAATGAAACCTGTCTTGGCCTTTCCCAAGGTGCCCCTGCGGGTCGAGGAGTTGGCGGACGGCAAGCGTTTGATCTGTATGAAAGCCTCGCGGCATCGCAGGCCGCTCAGAGCGGTCTTCTCGAGGAACTGGCTGAATGCGACTTGTTCGTTCCCGGCATCGGCAGCGACAAGATTTCGGATATCACAACGAACATCATTCGCCACCCGCTGATCAAATACACCCAAGAGCAATGCGCGCTGCACGACATCGATCTCCAAGGCGACTATCCTTCGGGCCGCTATTGGGATATCGACGCCGGAGCTTGGCGGCACGACTATGTCCGGCTCCCCGTTGTTGCGCAGAAGCGCCTGATCCTCGTGCCAAAATACACGGTCCGTAGGAAGATGGCACTGACCTCGCAGGAATTCTATTCACAGCATATACTGAACTTCATTCAAGAGGAAGAGATGCAGCGAGGATCGCCCCTCGTGCGCGTCCTTCGCGATGGCACCCGCCGCCCCCCGACCAAGAAGTCATTGAAAGAGCGCTTTCCCTTCTCGAAGGATTTTGTAGCGCGATTTTCTGAGGAACACCCGGAGGTGTTGAACCGATACAAGCGCCTATATGCGGAACTCGAAGGGGCACAGGGGACGCTTCGTCATGAGGACTTCGATGATGAGTTTGACGAGGTGCTGTTGGCTCAGGCGCTCGCTGAGACCCTCCTGTCGATACCGCCGGGCAATGCGAACGCCGACCGCTACCACAAGTTCATCATGGGGGCACTGGAATTCATTTTCTGGCCGAACCTGATCTGTCCAAAGAAAGAGCAGGAAATCCACGAGGGGCGGAAGCGAATAGACATAATATATACCAATGCGGCACAGAGTGGATTCTTCTGGCGGGCGCACACTGCGCACAACATCGCATCCCGAATGATCATGGTCGAGTGCAAGAACTACAGCAAAGACCTAGCCAATCCGGAACTCGACCAACTCTCGGGCCGCTTTGCCGTCAATCGTGGACAACTAGGTATGCTACTGTACCGCACAGTCGAGAACTATGGCCGTCTCTGCGCCCGTTGTCGCGACGCCGCGCAGGATGGCCGAGGCTTCATGCTCGCGCTGGGAGACGAACAGGTGACGGAGTTTCTCAATCTGATCGCTGACGGGCAAAGGGCTGCTATTGATGCGCGGTTACAGGCTATGTTCAACGAACTAATAGCTTGACCGGGAAGGTGCAAAGCGCGTGTGTTTTCCGTCACGGTGGCGCACGAGTGGCGCACGATGGCGGAACGCAAGAAATCCCGGCGAGGGCCGGGCGGTGTAAGTATCTGATTATGTGTGTATTTTTGGTTGCGGGGACAGGATTTGAACCTGTGACCTTCAGGTTATGAGCCTGACGAGCTACCTGGCTGCTCCACCCCGCGCTGGTTTTTTTGTATCGTTGAGAGAGAGTTGTGTTTCTTTTCAGGTTTGGCGGTGAGCTACTCTCCCACGTCTTGAGACGCAGTACCATTGCCGCGGCGGCACTTAACTTCCGAGATCGGGACGGGATCGGG